>URSA01000025.1 GCA_900550475.1 uncultured Lachnospiraceae bacterium | reverse complement strand
TCACCTCAGGCAGATAGTTCTTCGGGTTCTGGGGGCTTCTCTTCCACGCCTCCGCCCGGAGCTGTGCCTTCTGCTCCTCGGTCAATTCCTCGGTCAATTCGTTATCATCCTTCCAATCTGCCGGAATGTCCGATACCAGATAAACCGTCACTTTATCATAGTATACTCCACCTGTGCCGTCTCTTTTCTTTTCCACTTTGTCTACATAGACATCCTTTGCAAACGTTCGATAGTGGGCAGTACCATTTACGATACCTACCGTAACATTGTCCAAATACAGCCAACCGTGATCCACGTTCCATATGGTGGTTTCTGCGGAGACGATGTCTCCCTCCTGCAAAGCCCCCAGAGACACACTCCCGGTATGCCTTGTCTTTGCGTACGCCACCGTTCCCATGGCAAATACCATGATAAGCATCGCCGCCAGTGCCAGTACCTTTTTCCATTTCCCTTTTGAATGATTCATGCCCCTTTTTACCGGTTTTTCCCGTTTTTCCCTTTCTATATTGTAGTGCTTTCATTATACCATAGGGAGCGGAAGGGCGGCAACTGATTTCTGTGGAATCTCCGCAATCTCCGCCATAGTCCGATCCTGCCCGGAGAGCTTTCCCCAAAAAAATTATCAGTACGGAACGCATTGCTCTCCATACTGATAATTTCACTTAAAATCCTATTGAAGTTTCACCACTGCAAAGCTCTGGGGCGCCATGGACACTTCCCCGTTCTGCAGGGATGCCTCGCCGATGGCAAAGAGCGGGCTGCCGGACAATGTCCTGCCGTCCCCCTCCGTGAGGCTTACTTTTACCGCGTGGCAGGAAGGATTTACAAGCACCGCCAGAGATCCTCTGCGGTACACGAGCGGGTACGCGTTCTCCTTCACATACAGCACCTCAAAATTGCCGTCCGCCTGCAGATCCGCATGGGCATGTCTGAGAGCGATAATGTCCTTCACGGTGTGGTAAAGGGAGTCCTCCCTCTTCTCCTCGCTCTCCACGCTGACCGTCCTGCCGGGTTCTCCCGTAGGCAGATAAGGAGTGTCCGAGTCGGAGAAGCCGCAGTTCTTTCCGCTATTCCACTGCATGGGGGTGCGGGTTCCGGTTCTGGAGAAGCCGCCCTCCTTGCTGTAAAGTCCTTCCATAAAGGGCATTCCCAGCTCGTCGCCGTAGTATAGGAAGGGAACACCGGGCAGGGTGAAGATGGCGGCATAGGCAAGCTTGAGTTCCTTCTCATCCAGCCACTTTGCCATACGGGGCGTGTCGTGGTTGCAGGTGATAAAGCTGATGTAACCGTCCTCTTTGGTCGCTGCAAGATCCTCCAGATACTCCTTTACAAAGCCCGCTGCGTTGCCCTTTCCCTCCTTGGAGAAAAAGCTCCTGTTCTCGCCGTCCTCCGTCACCTCACGGAACAGGGCATGATAGCCGTGTCCCCAGTGATCCAGATAGAAATCCATGTCAAAGCCGCATTTCAGCGCACGCTTGGGGCAGCTCCACTCCGATACCAGAACCGCGTCCGGGTAATCCCTGTGGATCTCCTCCGTAATATTGCGCCACAGCGCCATGGTCGCAACCTTCTCATCATCATTCTTGACCAGAGAGTCCGCCATGTCCACGCGGAAGCCGTCGCAGCCCATGTCAAGCCAGAATCTCATAATGTCCTTCAGGGCTTCCCTTGTGGCGATGCAGTCCGGGTGATCCACCGGAAGCTGCCACTTGTACTTAATCTCATGGAAGCCGTAGTTCAATGCGGGCTGGGAGCTGAAAAAGTTCACCAGATAGTTGCCGTCATGGTCGGTTGTGCCGCACACAAAACGATAACCCTCCGGTGCGTCCCACGCGCTGGTCGTCCATACATAGCGGTTGGTGTACTCGTTGTTCTGCGGCTTGCAGCTCTCCCTGAACCATGCATGCTGATCCGAGGTATGTCCCGGAACCAGATCCAGAATGATGCGGATTCCCTTTTCGTGGGCGGCTTCAAACAACGCCTTCAGCTCCTCGTTCGTGCCATACCGGGGCGCACATTTTTTGTAATCTCGCACATCATAGCCTGCGTCCATGAACGGGCTGTCAAAGCAAGGGTTCATCCAGATCGCATTGCAGCCCAGACCCTTGATATAGTCCAGCTTCTCTGCGATGCCCGCAAAATCTCCGATGCCGTCCCCGTTCGTATCCAGAAAACTCTGGGGATAAATTTCATAAAAAACACTGTCCTTCAACCAATCTCTCACACTGACCTCCGTTCTGAGCGTTCACGCCGCTCACCTTCTTCTGATAATGTCATAGTATCTCTCTTTTTTCTCCGTGTCTTGCACTATTTCCCATAGAAAATAACACAATTTCTACTTTTTACCGGAAAACTATGTTATAATCCCCACAGAGCAAGACAGAAAGGAGCCCACATGAACGCTGTCCCACGCGAATCCGTCTCACACGGAACAAAAGAATTTCCCTTTGCATACTACCGCATGGAGCATGTCCGCCCGACGCTTCTCGTCCCCCTGCACTGGCATGAGGAGATCGAGGTACTCTATATCGAGCGTGGAAAGCTCTCCCTCACCATCGGTGACTCCTCCTACGAAGGACAGGCCGGGGATGTGTTCTGGGTCAATCCCGGGGAGATCCACGGCATGAGCTCGGACGAGAATTCCCTGCGCTACCACGCCTTTGTCTTTCCGCTGCGCTTCGCCTCCTTTCAGGTGCGTGCCGGAAAGGAGCTGTATCTGCCGCTCTCCGAGGGCAGGCTGCTCCTAAGCCGCCGCATCCCGGAGCACATAAAAAAAGAAGCCGTCCGGATCGTCCGCCGTCTTCTTCTTTTGTATACCGATAAAACTCCCGGCTTTGCGTTCGGCATGCAGATCTGCTGCGCGCAGCTTCTGTATACCCTCTACACGGACGGCTGCTACGAAAAGCTGCCTCCCGCCGATTCCGCCCTTGCCATGAAGCGGGAAATTCTGAAATATCTGCAGGATAATTTTACGGAAAAGCTCTCCCTTCGGGAGCTGGCGGATACCTTCCACCTGTCTGAAAAATATTTTTCCCGGTATTTCAAAAAAAATTTCCGCATGACCCTGACCGATTATGTCAACAGCCTCCGTCTGGAAAACGCCGCCCGCCTGCTTGCGGACACCGATCTCTCCGTAACGGAGGCTGCCATGCAATCCGGTTTTAACAATGTGAGCTACTTTATCCGCTGCTTTGAGAAAAGCTACGGCTGCTCTCCCCTGCGCTACCGCAGGGAAAATGCGCATCAGTGAGCCAGAATTTCGTAACTGTGCTCCGTGACCGCGACCGTGACCTCCCACTGTGCGGAGTCGCTGCCGTCCCTTGTCCAGATCGTCCAGTCATTCTCGTCTAACACCACATGGCGCTTTCCCATGTTGATCATGGGCTCGATGGTGAACACCATGCCCGGCTTTAAGTAGATGCCCGTGCCGCGCTTGGTCACATAGCAGACAAACGGCTCCTCGTGAAACTCCACGCCCACGCCGTGTCCGCCAACCTCAGCCACCACGGAATAACCGTTCTTTCTCGCAAAATCATTGATGGCATGCCCCAGATCCCCGATATGCCTGTCTGGCAGCACCTCCGCCAGACCGACCTCGATGGACTGCTTAGCCACCTCCACCAGACGCTTTCTCTCCGGGCTCACATTTCCCATCAGAAACATTCTGGAGGCGTCCGCATAATATCCCTTGTAGATCGTAGTCACATCCACATTGATGATGTCGCCGTCCCGAAGCACCACCTCCGGCGACGGAATCCCGTGGCATACCTGATCGTTGATAGAGGTACACACACTCTTGGGAAATCCCTCGTAATTGAGCGGAGCAGGAATCCCGCCCAGCTTTCTTGTGGTCTCATCCACGATCCGGTTGATCTCCTCCGTGGTCATGCCCACCGCAATTCTGGAAGCAACCTCATCCAGCACCGCGTCGTTTACCCTGCCGCTCTCCCGGATGCCGTCAATCTGCTCCTTTGTCTTGATAATCGCACCTTTTTTCACGCTATCCTCTTTTCAGCAGACGGCGTTGCTCTTCATATTTTTCCCATATAAAATCCCTGCACCGGATATGGTTCTCCGGCGTGGTATTTTCCAGCGTCACGTGTATGTAGGGCTTTCTCTCTGCGATAAAGCGGAGAATATCCGTATAATCCATATTGCCAAGCCCGGCTCCCACGGACACCAGTCTGCCGTCCTCCACATTATAATCCTTAATGTGGATCATGGCAATATCTTCTCCCAAAAGGTCGATTGCTTCCCGGATGATCTCTGTCCGGTTTTCATGGTTTTCCACGCCCAGCAGATTGACCGGGTCAAAAATGATCTGCAAATTCGGCGAGCCGATGGCGTCAAGCACCTCCCTCGCCCTTGCGGGACTGTATACAATATGCTTCCAAACAGGCTCAATGGCGAGGATCACGCCCATCTTCTCCGCGTAGGCTGCCACTGGGCGCAGATTGTCGATGAAGGTGGCAAGTGCCTCCTCCCCGTGGCACTCCGGCACCGCCGTGTAGGTCTCATTGGGCGCGCCCGTCTCCGTCCCCACCACGCCGCAGCCGAGCAGCGAGGCAAAGCGGATATGCGCAAGATACCGGTGCGTGATCTGCTTTAGCTTCTCCGGGTTCGGATTCGCGAGGTTTAAATAACAGCCGAGCACCGCGATGTCCACCTCGTTTTTCTCAAACACCTTCCTGACATAAGCGGCAAGTCCCGGCGTGAGTGCCCCGTCGTCCGTGGAAAACTCCGTGATCACCTTGCCAAGCGCCAGATGTCCGCAGGAGAAACCAAGCTCATGCGCCTCTTTAATGCGCTCCTCAAAGGGAAGTTTTTTGATGTCGTGCAATCTGATTCCTAACTGCATATGCTCCTCCCGTGTCCTTATCCGCGCACGCACTCCTCAACGCCGCTTAGCAGAATGGCTTCGCCCTCCTGCCCTTCTATGTCCACATGCTCTAAGACAAGCCGTTTTACATTGCCCGCAAACAGACCGCTCCTGCTCTGTTTTTCCACGCCGAGGGACATGGCGGGAACGTCGCACTTGGGTTTTGCCGCATAACGCACCCGCACATTCCGCAGCACCAGCTCCTCAATCTTAGCCTCCGGCAGCCCCTCAAAATAAGCCGCCGCCACATGGCAGTCCGAGCAGTCCATATTTTCAAACACCAGTCTCTTGATCAGAGGGGTGCGCTCATCCGCCGGATAGCACTCCCTGCTCTGCACATATTCGCTCCTGCCGTCGGGATCACAGAAATAGAAGCTGTTGACCACCAGCGGTGTCATCACGTCCTGCAAAGTCAGGTTGCGGAATACGATGCCGTCCAGCACCGCATCCCTTCCGCGCCCTCTGCGGGTCTTGATGCGTAGCCCTCTGTCCGTGTGCCGGAACAGACAATCCTCCACCACCATATTCTTCACGCCGCCCGCCATCTCGCTTCCCACCGTGACCGCGCCGTGGCCGTTCTCCATCAGGCACTGTCTCACATGCAGATTCTCGCAGGGCGTCTTGTATTTTCTGCCCATGTAGATCTTCCCGGATTTCACGGCGATGCAGTCGTCTCCCAGCGAGAAGCGAACGCCGAGAATTTCCACATCCTTGCAGGATTCCGGATCCAGTCCGTCCGTGTTGGGCGAATCGGAAGGGTTCTTCACCGTCACGCCCACAAAGCGCAGATTGCTGCTGAAAAAGGGATGCAGCGTCCATGAGGGTGAGTTCTGGAAGGTCAGCCCCTGCAGGGTCACATCTTTGCTTCCGTGCAGGAAAAAGAGCCTCGGTCTGAATGCCGTCCGCATCACCTTTGGATCCTTCCACCAGTTTTCCCTGGAGGCGTTTCCGTCCACCACGCCCTCGCCGTAGAGGATCACATCCTCCACGCCCACGCCGCAGAGGATGCCGGAAAACATGGGCAGCGGATTTCCCTCCCATGTGCCGAGACAGTACTCCTCCTCGCCGTCACAGCCCTCGATCACGCCGGGGAATACGGGGAATGCCGCCCTGTCCGTATCGGCGGACAGCACCGCGCCCTTTGCAAGCTCCAGCCGCAGATGGCTCTTCAAAAAAAGGCTCTTGATGCAGTAGACACCCTCCGGGATCAGCACCCTGCCCTTTTTCGGGCACGCCATGACCGCCGCCTGGATATAGGGGGTATCATCCTGTGCGCCGTCGCCCTTTGCGCCGAAATCGCGCACGTTCAGCGTCACAAATTCATGCTCCGTGGTAAAGCTCACCTCGGAGAGCGTCTGCCCTCCGTCCCGGATCCCCACCCGGTAATCCGTGTCCGGACTGAGGCGGAAAATGCCCGTGATCGTCTGCCCGGTCTCGCCGTAGAACTCATCATTTACATATATCTGGTAGGGCTTTTCGGTAAAATACCTGCCCCCGTCCTCTATCTCGATCGTCGCACTTCTCGCCGTGCGCAAAATCAGTCTGCTTTCCATGATGTTTTTTCCTCCGCAAGTTCCCGCGCCATAACGCCGTAACGTTCTTCGGACAAAAAGCCTTCCTCACATGCACGCAAAAGCGTCTCGCCCGCCCTTTTCAGCGCCTGTGTGTCCGTCCCCGCGCACTGTTTTATGTGCGGTGCGGGAAACTGCGCCATGACGATCTGCTCCTTTTTTGTAAAAACAGCCGCCGCCCTGCGCAGCAAATCCTGTATTTCACGGAATTTCTCATAGATCTGGGGGCTTCGTTCCGCAAGTGCCTCCAAAAGCTTTGCAAGAACCTCTGCCATGTGCTCCGTGCTGTACTCCTGCTCCGTCTGTACAAGGAGACTGCAAAGCTGCTCTGTTGTGCATACGTCCATGTTGCTCCGTCCTTTCCGGTATCTGTTCTTTAAAGCGTCACACCCTGCTTGAAGATCGCCATATCGTGGAAGCCCGCTTCCTCGCTGCGCACCTTCTTGCCGGATGCAACTTCCAGCACATAATCAAAAAACTGCTGCGTCACCGCATTCTGATCCGCGTCCTCCACCAGCACGCCCGCGTTGAAGTCGATCCAGCCGGTTTTCTTTCCCGCCAGTCTGGAGTTGGTTGCGATCTTCACCGTGGGAACCGGGGATGCGAAAGGCGTTCCCCTGCCTGTGGTGAACAGGACGATCTGTGCGCCTGCTGCCGCCAGCGCTGTCGCCGCCACCAGATCATTTCCCGGTGCGCTCAGAAGATTCAGACCGTGCGTCTTTACGCGCTCGCCGTAGGCAAGCACACCCTTCACCGCAGAGCTGCCCGACTTCTGGGTACAGCCCAGAGACTTGTCCTCCAGTGTGGAAATGCCGCCCTTCTTGTTGCCGGGCGAAGGATTTTCATATATGGTCTGGTTGTGGCTCTTAAAATAATTCTTGAAATCATTGATCAGATCCACCGTCTTTTCAAACAATTCCTCGTTCTCGCAGCGGTTCATCAAAAGCGTCTCCGCGCCGAACATCTCGGGCACCTCCGTCAGGATCGTGGTGCCGCCCTGTGCGGTAAGCAGATCGGAAAATCTTCCCACCAGCGGGTTTGCCGTAATGCCGGAAAGGCCGTCGCTGCCGCCGCATTTCATGCCGATGACCAGCCTGCCTGTGCCAACCGGTGTGCGCACATCGCCCGCCGCATTGTGGATCAGCTCACGGCAGAGCTCTACGCCGTCCGCGATCTCATCCTCGCTCTCCTGTGCCACCAGAAACTTCACGCGCTCGGGATCGTACTCGCCGATATACTCCTTCAGCACGTCGATATTGCTGTTTTCACAGCCGAGCCCCAGCACCAGCACACCGCCGGCGTTGGGATGCCGGATCAGATCCGCCAGAATGGTTCTTGTGTGTTCCTGATCGTCCCCCATCTGGGAACAGCCGTAAGGGTGGGGAAACGCGATCACTTCCTCCACACTGCCCTCCGCAAATGCATTTGCCTGCTTCGCGATCGCCGTGGCAACATTGTTCACACAGCCCACCGTGGGAACGACCCATATCTCGTTGCGGACGCCGACTCTGCCGTCCTTCCGCTCAAATCCCATAAAGGTGCGCTCCGGCTGCTTCTCCTGCGCCGTGTCCACGGGTTCGTAGGAGTAGGTTAAAAGATCGCCCAGCGCCGTCTTTACATTGTGCGTGTGGATCCATGCGCCGCAAGGGATATCCTCCTTGGTGTTTCCGATGCGGAAGCCGTATTTGATCACCTCGCCGCCTGCGGGGATCTCCTTGATCGCCATCTTATGTCCCGCGGGAATCTCCTCCCGCGCCGTCACCTTGACAGTGCCGCCCTCTGCGGGGACGGAAAGCTCAGTCCCCGCAGGAATCGGATTCAGCGCCACGATCACATTGTCGCGCTCGTTTATCTTTATAAAGTCTTGCATAATGCCGCCCTCATACCGTTTGCCTTGATATCATCCAGATAGCCGCAGACCGCATCCGTAAGCCCTGCGATCTTCGTCAGATCCTGTCCGTGGAACTCCTCGTCTGACAGATAAGCCTCCACGAAGGTTCTCGTATCCTTGCCGCTGTACCCCTTGAAGAACTCCAGCACCTTTGCATCATCCATGATGTTGTATTCCTGACCGTTTCTGTGTCCGATCAACGCCTTGTCACGGATCTCGGATCCGGTGTAGAACGCCATCAGTGCTGCGATGGAGAAGGTCAGATGCACGGGCAGCTTGCCGTACTTCTCCACATATCCCAGAAGACTGGGCAGACATCTTGCGCGCCACTTGGAAACGGAATTTAAGGAGATGGACAAAAGCGCATGCTTTACATACGGATTGTTGAAACGGGTGATCACTGCCTCCGCAAAGTCCTCCAGATCCTTCCTGGGAAGGGTCAGGGTGGGAATCACCTCGTCAAAGATGGTCTTCATCATAAAGTTCTTGATGTCCGCATCTTCCATGGACTCCAGCACAATGTCGTTGCCTGCCAGATAGGAAGCCAGCACAAAAGAGGTGTGCGCGCCGTTTAAGATACGCACCTTGCGCTGCTTGTAAGGCTTCTGGTTGTCAGTAAAGATAACCGGAAGTCCCGCATCAGGCAGGGACAGCTCGCCGCTGATATCCTTTGCGCTCTCGATTACCCAGAGTGCGAACGGCTCGCCGGTCACGATCAGGTGATCCTCATATCCAAGGCTCTCCCAGATCTCCTGCTCCTCCGCTCTCGGATAGCCGGTGATGATGCGGTCAACCAGCGTGGAGGTAAATACACATGCCTCGTCCACCCATTTGCGGAAGCCTTCGCCCAGACCCCACAGCTCGATAAACTGCATCACGCACTTCTTTAACATAATGCCGTTGTCGTCGATCAGCTCCACGGGAAGCATCACAAGCCCCTTGTCCATAGCACCGTTAAAATGAGTATATCTCGTATATAAGAATTTGGTCAACTTTCCGGGGAAAGTCTTGGGAGGTTCATATTCCATTTTGTCCGTATCATCGAAAACAATGCCTGCCTCCGTCGTGTTGGATACCACAAAGCGCAGGGTGTCGATCTTGGCAAGGTCGCTGTACTTCTGATATTCCCGGTATGCGTCCACCGCATCCGCAACGCTGGTGATCACACGGTTCAAAACCTTGGGCTCGCCGTCCACGATTCCTCTTAAGGACACCGTGTACTGGCAGTCCTGCTCATGGAACATGGTCAGATTGCCGAACTCGATGGGTTTGATCAGCACGATGTCGCCGTCAAACTTTCCCTTCTCATTTGCAATGTCGATCATGTAATCCACAAATCCGCGGAGGAAATTGCCCTCTCCAAACTGTACGACCTTGACAGGTCTCTCTTTCTTGTTGCTAAGCACTCTGCTCATTCGTTCCATTTTTCTCTCCATTTCTGCACACGTCTTTTGCAACCGCCTTTACAGCCGCTGCTTACAATGGTTTTCTGTTCTTGTAAGCGCATTTTATGTAAGTGCTTACATTTTGATTCTACTATCATTTCTTCCATTCGTCAACACAAATCTGTTCCTTATTTTTCAAAGATTTGCGCGTTTTGAAAAAATGTTGGAATTTCAAAAAAAAGGTTGAATTTCTGCTCCTTATACCGTATAATTCAAATTGGGTTTTGAAACTGCTTACATCGTTATTTTCATAACGAAAGAAAAAGAGGTATTATGACAACAAATATGACCATCTATGATATTTCCGAGAAAGCCGGGGTCTCCATCGCCACCGTGTCCCGTGTGTTGAACGGAAGCACCAACGTCAGCGAAAAGACAAAGAAGAAGGTGTTGGACGTCATCAATCAGTACGAGTACACGCCGAACGCCTTTGCCCGGGGGTTGGGGCTTAACACCATGAAAACCATCGGCGTCATGTGCGCGGATTCCTCCGATCTCTATCTCGCGAAAGCGGTCTATTATATTGAACAGAAGCTGCGCGCCAATGGCTACGACAGCATCCTCTGCTGCACGGGCTACGATCTTGACACCAAGAAAAAATCCATGGATCTTCTGATTTCCAAGAAGGTGGACAGCATCATTCTGGTTGGCTCCAATTTCATTTATGAAAAAGAGGACGATAACAAGTACATCTGCGATGCGGCCGCCCAGGTTCCCGTCATGCTGCTGAATGCGTCCTACGACGCGCCCAATGTTTACTGCATCGTGTCGGACGACCACACCTCCATGTATGAGGCGACCCGCCAGATGATCGGCTCCGGCGTGGAGGACATCCTGTACTTCTACAACTCCACCTCATACAGTGGAAAGAAAAAGCTTGCGGGCTACCGCGCCGCCATGGAGGAGGCAGGGCTTTTGAAAAGCGGCAGCCTGATGCAGCTCTTTACAGGCTCCCATGAAGATATCCACGCCATGGGCGAACATCTTATGAAGGTACACAACAAGGGACTTGCCTTTGACGGCGTGATCGCGGCGGACGACAACCTTGCGCTGGGCGCCATGAAATACGCCCTTGCCGCAAACCTGAGCGTCCCTAAGGATCTCTCCATCATCGGCTACAACAATTCCATGCTGACTGCCTGCTGCAACCCGGAGCTCACCTCCATCGACAATAAGCTGGAGACGCTCTGCCAGCATCTGATCACGACCCTCATGGGTCTTCTGGGCGGAAATGAAATGCCGAAGAAAACGCTGTTTTCCGGCGAAATCGTGCGCAGGGGAACAACCACATTCTGATAAATTATGCATGCCGCTCTGCGGCGGAAGGAGAAGAATATGAAAGCATTCATGGACAAGGATTTTTTGCTGGACAATGAGACCGCAAAGACACTGTTCCACAACTACGCGGAGAACACTCCCGTTCTGGACTATCACTGCCACATCAATCCGAAGGAGATTGCGGAGGATCGTCAGTTTGACAACATCACACAGGTATGGCTGGGTGGCGACCACTACAAGTGGCGTTTTATGCGTTCCTGCGGTGTGGACGAGAAATACATTACCGGAGACGCTTCCGACAAGGAGAAATTCTTCAAGTGGGCGGAATGCCTCGGCAAGGCGATCGGCAACCCGCTCTACCACTGGAGCCATCTGGAGCTTCAGCGTTACTTCGGCTACACCGGCACCCTGAACAAGAACACCGCCGAGGAGGTCTGGAACCTCTGCAACGCAAAGCTGGCAGAGCCCTCCATGAGCGTGCGCAATATCATCAAGCGCTCCAACGTCACCCTGATCTGCACCACGGATGATCCCGTTGACAGCCTTGAGTGGCACAAGAAGATTGCGGATGATCCCACCTTTGATGTAAAGGTTCTCCCCGCATGGCGTCCCGACAAGGCGATGAACATCGAGAAGCCGGATTATCTGGACTATCTGGATAAGCTGGCGAAGGCTGCGGATATGCCAGAGATTTCCTCCTTTGCCGCACTGAAGGAAGCACTGAAAAAACGCATGGCGTTCTTTGCTTCCATGGGCTGCAATGTTTCCGACCATGCCCTTGAATACGTCATGTACGCACCAGCCTCCGACGACGAGCTGGAGGAGATCTTCTTAAAGCGTCTGAACCATATGGAGCTTACCAAGGAGGATGAATTGAAATTCAAGACCGCCTTCATGTTGTTTGTAGGCGGACAGTACCATGAGCTTGACTGGGCAATGCAGCTTCACTACGGCTGCAAGCGCGACAACAACACGCTCATGTTTGATAAGCTGGGGCCCGACACCGGATACGACTGTATCAACAACTACGCTCCCAGCGCACAGATGGCTGATTTCCTCAATGCGCTGATCAAAGACGACACGCTGCCCAGAACCGTCATTTATTCCCTGAATCCCAACGACAATCAGGCAATCGGCACGATCCTCGGCTGCTTTCAGGATTCCACCGCAGTAGCGAAGATCCAGCAGGGAAGCGCATGGTGGTTCAATGACCACAAGACCGGCATGATCGAGCAGATGACCTCCTTGGCAAACCTCGGAAACCTTTCCGGTTTCGTGGGTATGCTCACGGATTCCAGAAGCTTCTTATCCTACACCAGACACGAGTATTTCCGCCGCATCCTCTGCAACCTGATCGGCACCTGGGTGGAGAACGGGGAGTTCCCCGCAGACATGGATACCCTGTCTGAAATTGTAACTGACATTTCCTACAACAATGCAAAGCGGTATTTCAAGTTTCCCCTTTAATTCTTGAGATTGCTGCCGCGTTGTTGGCTATTCGTTTCCTTTTTCATTACAGCAAAGAGCCATACTGTCAAACAGTACGGCTCTTTGCTCGTTTTGGGGAAGGTTTTCATTTCACCGGGAGCGGCCTGTCCGCATGCTCCCCGATCATCTTTTCCATCCAGACCATATTGTACCAGCGTCCGAACTTGTAGCCGCAGCGGTAAAACTCCCCCACCATGCGGTAACCCATATGTTCATGGAATTGCACGCTGTTTCTGGTCAGGTACTCATCCTCCGTCTCAGGGCAGGCAATGCACGCATACAAGTTTAGAATATGCTCTCCTCTAAGCGCATTCTCAAGCGCCGCATACAGTCTTTTTCCAACACCCGTATGCTTCTGGTCGCCCCGCACATAAATGGTGGTTTCCACCGCCCAGTCATACGCCGCCCTTTCCTTGAAGGGACCCGCATAAGCATAGCCTACGATCTCTCCGTCGCGCTCCGCCACCAGATACGGATACTTCTGCAAAACGTTCCATATCCTCTCCCGAAACTCCTCCACGGACGGTACCTCCCACTCAAAGGAAATCGCCGTATTTTCCACATAGGGTGCGTAGATCGCCAGCACCGCCTCCGCATCCGTAGGCAGCACTGTCCTGATTCTGATTGCATTTTCCATAACACTCATCTCCTGTCGTTCGTTTTTGCCATGTGTTTTTGTCATGCATTCCCCTGTCACGCCTCGTTCGTCCTTGCCCTGCGCTCCCGCCCCAGCCTCCGGCGGGCGTTTTTTTCCTTCAAAGCTCTGTCTTTCTCGCGGATTCCGTGCTACAATCATGTTATATCAGCTTGGAGGAACCCATATGCAAAAAGACCTTTCGCAGATACGGATCACCCACGGCAGACGGGGCGTGGACACCCCTGCCCAGCAGGATCATTTTCACAACTACTATGAACTGTTCTATCTCCACTCCGGCAAATGCCGTTTCTTTTTAAAGGACCGGATCTGTCAGCCGGAGAAAGGGGATTTTGTGCTCATCGCGCCGGGCGACCTGCACCATTCCCTGTATTATCCGGGTATCACCTGCGATATTGTCGCGCTCTATTTCAAGGATTCCTTTCTGATTCCATCCCTGTTTGCTCACACGCTGCCATCCCAATCCTTCATGGGCACGGTTCCGGCACCCTATCGGGAGGAGTTTCACACCCTGCTGTCCCGCATGTTCACCGAAAGCGAAGGGCTTGACGCACATTCCCCCGCCTTTATGACCTGTTACCTGAATGAGCTTCTGCTCCTTCTCATGCGCCACAGCGTCATGTGGGAGGAGGCGCCCGAGCTGGTCAACGCAAAGGATGCCGACATTATGGCGGCTGCCAAATACATTTACCGGAACTTCCGTAACCCCATCACCCTCGAAGAGGCCGCCTCTATCGCAGGCTTAAGCCCCACCTACTTCTCTAAGAAGTTCAAGCTTCTCACAGGCATGGGCTTCAAGGAATATTTAAACCACATCCGTCTGCGCCATGCGGCTGCCGCCCTGTTGAACACGGAGGGGAGCATTACGGACATTGCCTTGTCCTACGGCTTTAACGACAGCAATTACTTCAAGGATCTTTTCAAAAAGGAATATGGAAAATCCCCGCGCTCCTATCGCAAGAGCCGCGGGGACTGAACCTCGTTATTAATATTCCTTGACGGATTCCTCACCGTTCAGAACACGCAGCGCGCCCTGTGCCAGTGCAAGCAGCTCATCCTCTCCGGGATATACCGTAAACGGAGCAATCCATCCTGCCATCTTCTTCAGTGCCTCGATCACTTCCGCGCCGTATGCGATACCGCCCGTCACGATGATCTGATCCACCTTGCCCTCCAGAACACATGCCATGGAGCCGATGTCCTTTGCCACCTGATAAATGAAAGCTGCCTTTACCTCTGCGGCATGGGCATCACCCTCGTTTGCCATCTTAGTCACATTTCTCATATCGTTGGTGCCAAGGTATGCATTGAAACCACCCTTGCCCACGATCTTGCTGTAAACCTCTTTCTCAGTATACTTTCCTGAAAAGCACATCTTCACCAGTGCGCCGGAAGGTACTGCGCCGGCCCTCTCGGGAGAGAATGCACCATCGCCGTCCAGTGCGTTGAACACATCGATCACCTTACCGTCCACATGTGCGCCCACGGACACGCCACCGCCCATGTGCACCACGATCAGGCGGAGCGCTTCGTAATTCTTTCCGATCTCCTTTGCATAACGCTTTGCCACTGCCTTCTGGTTCAGTGCATGGAACACGCTGGTGCGGGGCAGCTCGGGTACTCCCGAATATCTTGCAAGCGTCTGCAGCTCATCCACCACCACGGGATCCACGATGTAGGAAGGAACGCCAAGCTCGTCTCCGATCTCTCTTGCCAGAATACCTCCCAGATTGGACGCATGCTGTCCCTGCTTTCCGATCCGCAGATCGTGCAGCAGTTCATCCGTCACCGCATAGGTGCCGCCGGGAATGGGCTTCAGCATACCGCCTCTTCCCACAACCACATTCAGACTCTTCATGTCAAAATTCTTCTCTGCAAGCAGATCCGTGATGATCTTCTTGCGGAAATCCTTCTGATCCACAATAGTGGCAAACTGACCGATCTCCTCGGTGCTGTGCCTTAAGGTTTCTTCAAACAGCAGGGTTTCATCCTCAAACACTCCGATCTTGGTGGAGGTGGAACCCGGATTGATAATCAGACTTTTCACAGACATTGTTTTTCTCCTTTATCTTTCTATTCTATCGTCTCAATAGATTTCTTTCGGCTTGCTCGCGCTCGCGCTTCCTCTTACTTATTTTTCTTCATTTCTTCTGCTACAACTGCAGCCAGCGCCAGTGAATTTACCTTCGTCTCAAAAGTATCGGAACGGCTCGTCAGAATAACCGGAACCTTCGTTCCTGTAAGGATACATCCGTTCTTCACCTTTACCATATGTACGATTGCCTTGTAAACCAGATTGCCCGCATGAATATCCGGGAACAGAAGAATATCCGCGTCACCCTGAATCTTTCTGTCCGTTGCGCCCTTGTGCTTTGCAGCCTCAGGATCAATCGCAAGATCCAATGAAAGAGGACCGTCCACAATACATCCTGTCAGCTCACCGTCATTGTTCATTCTGGTCAGCTCTGCCGCATCCATCGTAACCGGCATCTTAGGATTTACCACCTCAACGGCAGCAAGCGGAGCCACCTTCGGGCATTCCACGCCACATGCCTTCGCAACCGGCAATGTATTCTTGATAATATTTACCTTGTCCTCCAGAGTCGGATAAGTCATAAATGCCACATCGGTCAGGAACAAAAGTCTGTCAATACCCGGAATCTCAAACACGCACACATGGGACAGCACGCCGCCGGTACGCAGTCCGACTTCCTTGTCGAGCACGCTCCTTAAGAAGTTCTTGGAATCGATCAGACCTTTCATATACATATCAGCCTTACCGTCATGGGCAAGCTTGACAGCCTTCAGGGAAGCCTGAATCATGTCGGGCTCATCGATGATCTCATAATCTGAAAGATCCATATTGATGGATGCTGCGATTTCACGGATCTTCGCTTCATCGCCCACCAGAATCGCATCTGTAATTCCTCTTTTCTTCGCCTCAACCACTGCCTCAAGCACTGCTTCGTCCTGTGCCACGGACACAGCTACCTTTTTCATTCCGCACTCGCCAACCTTGGCAATAATGTCATCAAAACCCTTGTTCATCTTCTTCTCCAATCCTGAGCATCTTTTTTGTAATGACGGTCTGTCTTTCCCATGTCCGCGCCGATCACTTTGCTTTCGTCTCTGCGCCGCCACCCTCGCTTGCAATGCTCCAACACAAGCAGCCTATCATCGTTAAAATAGTAACATAGTATGTAACAAAAATCAATGCAATCCGACTTCATTTCAATTTCAAATTCACTGTGGTTCAAGCCACTCTTTTCCTACCGCTCCTTTACCGGTTCAGGTTTCACAGCCCACGGGTACAGACGACCGCTTTCCTCTTCCTGTACCCGGTTTCCGCCCGATTTCCCGCTCCGGTCGGGTACAGATGACCACTTTTCTCTTCCTGTACCCGGTTTCCGTCCGATTTCCCGCTCCGGTCGGGTACAGATCGCACTTTCTCTTCTCCTGTACCCGGTTTCCGTCCAATTTCCCGCTCAGATCGGGTACAGATCGCACTTTCTCTTCTCCTGTACCCGGTTT
>URSA01000024.1 GCA_900550475.1 uncultured Lachnospiraceae bacterium | reverse complement strand
ACATCCCAGTGCTCTGCGATTTTTCCATTCTCAACTCTGAAAAGATCGTAGTAGCTTGTGAGCTTATTAGGATTTCCATTTACTTCCGGTTCCAAAGCTTCAGCAATTGTTCGCGGATCGGTGCATAATGTTCCCCAATAAGTCCGAAATCCATCTCCTTATAAGTCCACACAGCACAGCCGATACCAAACTGCCGGAATACGGTATCCACATCCATGAACCAGCGCAGGGTATCTTCTACAGGAGCCTGATCAATAACACCGAATTCTCCACAGTACAAAGTCACGCCGGCATTTTTTGCCGCAGTAACTGCTTCCATCACCATTTCCGTGATAAATTCGGTTCCCATAGTCTGTGACTGTGCCTTGCAGACTACTTCTCCCTGATATCCGATGGGCAGCGACTTTGTACGATAATAGTCTATTGCTTCCGGATAATAGATATCTTCGGTCTGGCTGATGGTCGGTACCCAGTGTGCTTTCTGATGGGTAAACAGCAACGGCTCATAGAAATGGAACGTGAACAATATATTTTTATCCTTGGGCTTCTCTAACAGTTTCAATGTCTTCACACTATTCCATTGAATTCCGCCGTATATAATAATGGTATCTCTGGCTATTCGGCGAATAGCGTCCACCGTTTCCGCAATGAGCAGATTCCACGCTTCCGCATTTTCCTGCTCTACCACTTCATTCAGCAGTTCAAACGCAACATGAGTCTCGTTCGCATAATGCTCTGCAATCTTGATCCACAGATTTACAAAACGCTTCTGCACCATTTTATTTGTAAACAGAATATTTTTCCCCTTATCTCCGGCATTATTAAAATCATAGCCATACGCTTTATGCAGGTCCAGTACAATATTCAATCCCTGCCGTTTACACCATTCCACCACTCTGGTCACATAGGCAAAGCCCTCTTCTTTGGTTCTGCCATATTCATCTTCCAGTACTTCATAATCAATTGCCAGACGTACATGGTCAAATCCCATGGAAGCAATCTTACGAATGTCTTCCTCCTGAATAAATGCATCGTAATGTTCTGTGCTATGCACACACTGAGATAAATAACCACCTAAATTAATACCTCTCTCTAATTTCATGCTCTTGTCCTCCTGATCCCATGCAACGGAAAATTTATAATCCTGCAGTTCTTCTTTTCTCTATCATATAATTTGAAACAAAATTCATATATCGTTTCTATATTATTTTTATCGTTTTTATGCTATATTATTTATAGCATCAGGGTGCCACTATCTTCACTCCACAAGAGAAAGAATCGCATAGCGGTTTTGAAAACACTGTAATAATTTCAGAAAGGTGTCCATATGAACATTCCTCAGGAACTTCTCTATCAACAATATGTTCGCAGAGAATTAGAGACTTATCGCGCCCCTTATGATCCGGAAGCGGAATTCTATAGCTATGTCAGGCTGGGAAATACTGAAAAAATAAAAGAATTATGCCATGAATCTTTTCAGGAAAAGAAAGGCCTGGGTGTCCTCTCGGATTCTCCTCTGCAAAATCTGAAATACCACTTTACCATCACTGCTGCTATGCTGGCAAGATACTGCATCGAAGGAGGTATGGAAGTCACAGAGGCTTATGATCTCAGCGACTACTACATTCATAAGGCGGATCTAATGAAATCAAAAAAAGAAATTTCCGCCCTGCACCCGCAGATGTGTCTGGATTACACTACTCGCATGGAAAAATTGCATAGAAATCATGCCTGCTCCCGTCCGGTTGCCCAGTGTCTGGAATATATCTATGATCATTTACATAATCGTATCACTGTCCCGACGCTCGCCGCTCATGCCGGCATATCTCCCGGTTATTTAAGTCACCTGTTCGCAAAAGAGATGGGAATTTCTGTCAGTTCCTATATACAGAGCAAAAAAATAGAGACCGCTCAGAATATGCTTTGCCATTCCGATTATGCGATCTCTGTAATTTCTACTACCCTGGCGTTTCCCAGTCAAAGTTATTTCACATCTGTTTTCCGGGAAAAGACCGGGAAAACACCAACGCAGTATCGTGCAGAACACTTCCGCACTTCCGGCATCAAATAAAAATCCGGAAATGTTCTTATCTCTGCCGGGCCATGGCAGGTGGAGATTTACAGGATAAAACGCCATGATTATATATCACTCGTTCGATACCCTGGCTTCGTGCAATTTCACAGACATGAAACATTTCCATCAAAGATGCTCCTGTAAATAGAATTTGTCCTGTTGAATCCCGATTTTCTTAATTCTATAAACTGGAATTTATCGTTTTTCTTTTTCAAAATGCCTATACGACAATATACCTATTGGAATGAAGTAAGCACACCAAAACAGAAGTGCGATTGTGCCACCATTGCCGTTATCACCATTTGCCATACTTGTGAAAACACCTGTCATAGGCATTATAAAGCAACCAATGAAAAAGACACCGTGTATAATCATCAGATATTTCAGCCATTTGTCAGATTTACTTTCTGCCTTAATAGAAAGTCCGATAAAAAAAGTTGAAAGAGCCATCATTCCATATCCGAGCAGGTCGTAATTAAAAAGCAGACCACCTCTCTGGAAATCTAATATCTTTATTGCTTGCTCATTTATATCTTCCAGTCTTACGGTTGTGGTCTGTGCAAAATATACCAAGAAAATCAATACCGCATATATTGCAGAAAAAATCATTCCTATATTTGCAGATACTCGTTGTTCCTTTGCACTTTCATGGTGAAAGCCAGCCGCCATCATGATATAGCCTATCGGTAAAAACATACATACAAAGTATGAACCAAATGGAAAATCTACTATCATAAATATTGCAAAAAGGAAAACGGTTAATGTCACTATTGCTGCACCTATTTTAGGTATTAGCTTATTCATCTCTTCCTCCTATAAATACCGATTTGTTAATTTGTTTTATTATAGCACATGTAACCCCCTTCACAATAAAAAAGAGCAACCGAATTATCTCGATCACTCTCTGTTCATTACTTCCATGATAATAATATCATAACTTCCTTTTCAAAAAAAGTCTCAATACCGTAGTCAAACCGTAGTCATTCCGTATATATTTGTAACTTTTTGTAAGTCGTTTTTCTGTCCACCATAATAATATCAACTCTTATTTGAAAAAGAAAAGGATAGAACATACCGTTTTCCCCATAAGCTTACCACTCGCTACATTTCAGGTGCTTAACACTCAGACTTACCACTTTTCTTACCACTTTGAATCACGGTTTTGTGATATTTTGCGATACTTTACGAGGTTTTCTCTGTAAACATCAAACACCTTCCATCCCTTATAAATCAAGCATTTCCGCTACTTCCCGGCTCTTACTTCTCATCAACAACCTGGAAGATAAAGAACTTCAGATAATAAGAGGAGTCCGCCGCCCAGAGGATGGGGTGGTCGGCTGCCTGGGTGCGAAATTCTACCTGGCGGAGGCGTTTGTGCGCGCCCCGGGCGGCTTCCGCGATGGTCTTTTGGAACAGCTCGGGATCCATGAAATGCGAGCAGGAGCAGGTTGCGAGGAAGCCGCCGTCCTTTACCAGATGCATGCCCCGCACATTGATCTCGCGGTAGCCCTTCACCGCATTCTTTATGGAATTGCGGGACTTTGTAAAGGCAGGAGGATCCAGAATGACCACATCAAATTTTTCGCCCTTTTTCTCCAGCTCCGGCAGAAGCTCAAACACATCCGCACAGATAAAGGAAACCTTGTCCTCCAGATGATTCAGCACCGCATTTTCCCGCGCCTGATTTACGCCAAGCTCTGAGGCGTCCACGCCGATCACCTCGGAGGCGCCGGCGATTCCCGCATTCAGCGCAAACGAACCGGTGTGGGTGAAGCAGTCCAGCACCCGCTTGCCGCGGCACAGTCTCTGTATGGCGGCGCGGTTGTTCTTCTGATCTAGGAAAAATCCGGTCTTTTGACCGTCCTGCACATCTACCATGTATTTCACGCCGTTCTCCACGATCTCTATCTTGGTGTCGAAGGGTTCGCCGATAAAGCCCTTGAAGCGCTCCATTCCCTCCTGCTCACGAACCTTGGCGTCACTGCGCTCATAGATGCCTCTGATTGTGATCCCGTCCTTTGCGAGCACCCTCTTTACGGCGTCCAATATCTGCGGCTTCAGCCTGTCTATGCCGAGAGCAAGCGACTCCACCACCAAAACATCGGAAAATTTATCAATCACGATTCCGGGCAGGAAATCCGCTTCCCCAAAGATCAGGCGGCAGCCTGCGGTGTCGATCACCTGTTTTCTGTAATCCCACGCCGCCTGCACCCTTGCCTCCAGAAAAGCATCGTCGATCACGGTATCCTTCTTCCGGGTCAGCATACGGATTGCAATTTTAGAACGGGTGTTGAGAAATCCGTAACCCAGAAAATATCCGTCAAAATCATGCACCGTTACAATATCCCCATTCTCAAAGCTGCCCAGTATGGTATCAATTTCATTGTCGTAAATCCACGCACCGCCTGACTTCAGGGTGCGTCCCTCTCCCTTTTTCAGCGTTACAATCGTATCGTACATAACAGTCTCCATTCCGCAGATGCTTTACGATCATGGCACATCTGCGGCGTCTGCGGCACAAATTGCCATATGAGAATAAAATTACTGCATCTATTGTATCATATCAGGCATCCGTTTGCCTCCTTCTTTTTTTCCAAGAAAATGTTGACACTTTAATCTTCTTAGTGTATTATTTTAATGTTCGACATAACATCGATGCGTGGCTCAGCTTGGTAGAGCGCTACGTTCGGGACGTAGAGGTCGCAGGTTCAAATCCTGTCGCATCGATTTCCACTCTCTATTTTTCAGATAGAGAGTTTTTTCTTCTTAAGGAAAGGATTACACAGGATGAGGATCGAAGAGCTGACCGCCGAACAACCTATCACATTCTTAGTAACGATCGGTGACAAACACTTGGAGTTTCCGTCGGTGGTTCTTGACGTCCTGCCGCGGAAGCATATGATTGTTGCGGCTCCGGTCATGCGGGATGAAAAGATTATCTCCTTTCACGGCGCCGGTATCCTTGTCAACATGGTTGTCGCCTTTCCCGATCAAAAACCCCATGTATTCCAGAATGTCACGGTTCACACCGCAAAAAATGCGGACGATTCCCTCTGCTACACGGTAACGACGCTTGCCGAGAGCAAGGAGTTAAACCGCAGGGGCGCGTACCGCTGCTATATCGGCATTGATACTTCCGTCCGCGTTGGCAGCCACCGGGGTACGATCAGTGTCACCATAAAGGATATCAGCGCTACCGGGTTTGCTTTTTCCACCTCGGACGAGCGCGAATTTCAGGAAAACGAATCCGTCCATGCCGTGTTGAACGACTATGTGGAGGAGACGGCAAAGAGCTACTCCTTCCATCTCTACGGCGTGATTGTCCGAAAATTCAAGTTGGAAAACGGCAATATGGTCTATGGCTGCCGCTTCCCGGCAAGAGTGATCGGCCTCGAATCCTATATCATGGAAAAGGAGAGGATTCGTCTGCAGCGCAGCCGAGGCACTGCCAAATCCTCTCCCAATAAAAACTAATCTACAAGAAAATACCGAAGGGGAATGATCAGACTTCCCATAAGAAACGGAAGGACAAGCCACAAAATGGAAATAACCAGCGCGGCGATACACATGGTTCTTCCGTTCTTTACTGTCTTATCCTTGTCGGGATCCCCCGTCGTCTTATACCGCCGCATGCCTATCACGCCAAATGCAATGCCAAATGCGGGTATCAGAAAAGAACACAGCAGCGCTGCTATCCCAAGTCCCGGTCCCGTAGGATTCAGAAACTTTCCGATTGCGCCGGTTCCCGTCGTTCCGAAGTCGATGGGTGCCTGATAGGTGGGGTGCTGCTCACTCCATGCGGGCTGCGCGGTGTCGGTCTGCGCCCGTCCGCTGTCCGCCCCCTGATCCGACTGCTTCCATGCGTCACTCGTTCCCTGTCCCGACTGCTTCCATGCGTCACTCGTTCCCTGTCCCGGCTGTGCCCATGCGTTTACCGTTTCCGATTCCTCATGCTGCATGGGGTCATGCCCGATATAGCCGCTCTCAAACATTTCGCCCGGGTGGTTTCTCAGATCCTGCACCAGCTTTTCCAGACTTCTCTTATATTCCGCCTTACTTTTCCCTGCACCGTCCAGATCCGTCTCGTTTCCGAACGCATTTTTCAGCCATGCCTCGATGTGCAGGATTCCACAGGAGTAAGACCATTTCAGGAAACGCTCCTTGCCGTCGGCTGCCTTGCTGCCATACACGGGCTCTCCCTGCCAATCCGTCCGGGTGAAATGATTGTGGTAAATATAATCCTCCATGGTCATGCTGACCACATCATAGGGCTGATCAATTCCTGCGTCTTGTATGTATCTTGCCATATTCTCCTCTATCCCGAAGAAGCTGCCGGCAAATCCCGGCAGCTCTTCCGTCCAATTTAGTACATTGTCCGCATATTACCGTACTGCTGTTGCTCCTGCTGCCCTCTGTCGAACAGTCTCTTGAACTTGCCGGACAGGTTGCAGAGCTTACCGTAAAGATCAAAGGTGATCTGGGTGGCAGGCGCTACCTCCATATAGGAAACCATCATCTTCACCATCATGTAGCTGTCAATGAAAGCAGATCTCATCACAGCTGCGAACATCACGGCGATCACAAATGCGAAGATCCAATGAACGCCCAATGCGCCGAAAATTGCGGCAAAGATTGCAAATGGGATCACCCATGCCACCAGTGTGATACCCATCACGATCAGGGTCGTGACCGCGGCGTCCTTCAACAGCTTCTTCCAGTTCTGGAAGTAGATCACCACACCGTCTGCGGCACTCTTGCATGCCGACTGCTCCTTGTGCAGGAACGTGTAGCCGAGACAGCACTCATCAATATAACCCAGTGCAATATGTACGAACATCTGGGCGAAGGAGACGATTGCGCTCACTCCCGGAATGCCACCCAGCAGATTATCCACCTTCTGCAGGCCTCTCTGGAGCTGACTCACCGCACCGCTCACCATTCTATCCACAAAGAAGTAAACGTTGGCTGCCACAAATCTCTCCTTCACCATCTGCTTTGCGGCTTCCAACTGGTTCTCCGGCAAAGTGCCCGTGGTTACAGCGGTGGTCACCATTGCAACATGCCCTGCTTTCAGCATATATCCGATGTACCTCTCCGCACCGGCATACGCGCCGCATACCAGAATCAGCCAGATAATAAAGGCGATTCCCAATCCTCCGCCGTTTCCGAGGCTTCCCAAAAGGAGGCAGATTGCCAGGGTCAGCAGCGAAAATACGATCATTGCCGCACCCAGTGCAAGCTTCAGCCACACAAACTTCATGGTTTTCAAATAAACGTCTTTTGTCTTCATTTGTTATTTCTCCCTCTCCCGTTTGCTTGGATACCGCATTTTGTACCAACATATTCACTCTAGCAAAAAAAATACCGGATTGCCACATGAAATTTTGCACGATGTGTCAGCAATCCGGTACTTCGTCCACACGATATACGCCTGTTTATACCCTGAACACGGAAATCTCCGTCTTGAGCTCCTGCATATTCTCGCCCAACGTACCTGCCGTCCGGTTCAGATCCTCCACCTTTGCAAGCAGATTTTCCGCCGCATCCTTCACCGTCTCGGCATTTCCCGCGGTCTCCTCTATGATGTCGGAAATGTTCTTCACCGCCGTCACCGCCTCGCTGCGCTCGGAATCCGCCTTTTCCATGCTCTCCACGATCTGCTTGAGCCCTGTTACCAGCAGATTCATCTGCTCCTGCATCTTGCGGAAAATATCCACAACCTGTTCCACGGATTCCGTCTGCAGGTCAACCATCCGGCGCGCCTGCTCCGCGCTCTTTACGCTCTCCATGGTCTGTCCGCCAATGCTTTCCACTCTGGTCCGGATCTCTGCCGCCGCCTTTGCGGAATCATCCGCCAGCTTTCTGATCTCCTCCGCCACCACGGAGAATCCTCTTCCGGCTTCACCCGCCCGGGCTGCCTCTATGGAGGCATTCAGGGAAAGCAGGTTCGTCTGACCGGAAATATCGGTGATGATACCCACAAAGCCGTTGATCATCTCCGTCTCCTGTTTCAGCGCACGGATGCTCTCGCCCACGGTCTCCGTCATCTGCGTGGTCTCAGATGCACGGCTGCCCAGAAGCTTCACCATCTCCATACCCTGATTGATCATTTCCTCCGTCTGGTCGACCAGCGCTCCCACCTTCTCCACGACGGTGCCGACGCCCTGTATCTCCTCAGACAGCACATCCGTCTTGGCAACGCATTCCTGCGCATGGACAGACTGCCTTGACATTCCCTCGTTGATGTCGTTGATCGCCTTGGTAATTCCCTTGGAATATTCATCGATCACGCCGGAAATCTCCTCCACCTCCATGGACGAGGTCTCCAACTGTCCTGTCGCATTTTGTACCTTATGTACCAGCTTCTTGGTATGGTCGATCATATCCGCAGCGGAGCCCGCCAGATTGCGGAACTCGTCCCTGCCCGTGGCGCTTACCTGCACGGTCAGGTCGCCCTTCGCCACATCGCCGAATCTGCGGGAGATGCGCTTCATGTTGTTCTGGATGCCTGCCGCGATCAGAATACCGATTGTCAGTACCACCAGAACCGCCAGAATCACCAGACCCACTGTCAACTGCTTGATGTCCTGCGCCTGATCCGTCACCACCTTCATAGGCACCAGCGCACAGGTTGCCGCACCGGTCTTATCGCTGATACTGTAAATAAAGAGATATTTCTCTCCTCCGAGCCTCACCGTGGAAGCGCCGCTTTTCTCCTTCGCTTCGGCAATGCCCGCAAAAAATTCCTGTCCGTAGAATACCGTGCCGTCCGCCGAGAGAACGCTATCCTTCGCTTCGGCACTGTTATCCGCCAGAATCTCCCTGCCGTCCGCCGTCACAAAACCGAGGATGCTTCCCTCGCCCAGATCCAATCCATCCAGAAACTCCCTGATCGCGGAGGGCTTTACATCTATCACGATGCAGGCGTTGTTGTTCTGGGACAACATCTGGCAGGAAAGGATGTAATCGTTTTCAGTCAGCTCAAAGCTTTCATCCAGCAGGTCGTGCTTGTCGATCCATGTCTTCAACTGGCGTTTGTCCGTTCCCTGAGATTCGATGTAAGGGTCAAAAATACCGCTCGCATTGGAAGCGGACTTGGTGGACAGCATCGCCACGTTTTCCTTGGTAAGTATGTACATATTGCTGATAAACGGATTGGAAACCTGCGCGGAAATCATATCCGACTTGGTATTTTCCATCACACTCATTTTTCCTATGGAATCGCTTTCATAAAGCCCCAAAAAATATTTTCCCAGATCCGAGTCAAATGCATATTTTATGGCTTCTGACTCAATGAAGGTGCAGCTCATGTCGATGTACTCCGTCGCCATGGAGATGGTCTGCGTGGTGGACTCCATATATTTGTCGCTCATTCCGTCGGCGCTCTTCCGATAGGCGGACGCCCCGATCAGGATCATGAACAGGATCGGCACAATAAAGCACACCACAATCTTGTTCCGTATACTGAACAGCAAAAACTTCTCCTTCTTCTGCTCCGATTTCTTTTGTATTGTTTTCTTCCCCATCCGATACCTCCGCTTTCTGCAGAAATGAAATAAATACCTTCTCATTACAGTATAAAATATTTCCGCAAAAAAGCAAATGAAAAAGACTAATTTAATGCAGTTTCTCTCACAATTCGCCGGATCGGAAGGATTTTTCCGGGCGAAACGGACAATTCGTCCACCCCCATCCTCAGAAACTCCTCCGTGAGCGAGGTATCCGCGCCCAGTTCGCCGCATATGCCCGCCCAGATTCCTGCCTTGTGGGCATTCTCCACCACCATGCGGATCATCTTCAAAACCGCCGGATGATGTGCGTCATAGAAGCCGTCAAGCTCCGTGTTCTGCCTGTCAATGGCAAGGGTGTACTGCGTCAGGTCGTTGGTTCCGATGCTGAAAAAGTCCACTTCCTTCGCCAGCTCGTCGCTGACCATGACAGCTGCCGGCGTCTCGATCATAATGCCCTGCTCCACATTGCCGTAAGGCAGCTTTTCCGCCTCCAGCTCCCTTTTAGCCTCCTCCGCCAGACTGCGGATCTTCCTCACCTCCTCCACGGAAATAATCATGGGGTACATGATCGCAAGGTCGCCGTAGGCTGCCGCCCTGAAAACAGCCCGCAGCTGGGTCTTGAAAATATCCGGTCGGGTCAGGCAGATCCGTATGGCACGAAGCCCCATCGCCGGATTTTCTTCTTTTTTCAAATGAAAATAGGGTGCCTGCTTGTCCGCGCCGATATCCAGTGTGCGGATGATCACCTTTTTGCCCGCCATGGTCTCCGCCACGGTCTTATAGACGGAAAACTGTTCCTCCTCGGTGGGATAATCTTCCTTCTCCAGATACAAAAACTCGCTGCGGAAAAGCCCGATTCCCTCCGCATCATTTTCCAGCACCATCCCCAGATCCCGGTTGCTGCCGATATTCGCGTACAGGCGGATTTTTTTGCCGTCTTTCGTGACCGTCTCTTTTCCCTTGAGCGTCTGCAAAAGCTCCCTCTTTTCCTGCTCCTGCTTCCGTCTGCCCTCCATCTTTTCCAGATATTCCTCCGTGGGATCTATGCAGAAGGTTCCCTCCGCGCCGTCCACCACGGCGGTTTTTCCGTTCCACTCCGGCACAAGCGGCACCGACACCCCCACCAGAGCGGGGATATTCATGGTTCTCGCCAGAATGGCGGTGTGGGAGTTGAGGGATCCGTGTACCGTCACAAAAGCCAGCACCAGCTTCGGATCCAGCTGCACGGTTTCGCTGGGCATGAGATCGTCCGCCAGCACCACGGACGGCTCCGTGAGCTTCTGCATGCCGCCGTTTCCACCCGAGAGGACGGAGAGCAGACGCTCGGCAACATCCTTGATGTCCGCGCCCCTCGTCCGCATATATTCATCGTCCATCTCCGAAAACATCTTGGAAAAATTGTCTGCGGCAGCCGCCACCGCGTATTCCGCGTTCACGGACTGGGTGGTTATGGTATTTTCCATGGCGCCAAAAAAGCCCTCATCCTCCAGCATCATGCGGTGCACCTCAAAGATGGCGGCACCGGATTCGCCGATGGACTTCACGGACGCTTCGTAAAGCTTTTGCAGTTGTTCCGCCGCCTCCTTCGCGGCCTCCCTTAAGCGGGCAAGCTCCGCCTCCGTATCCTCCACATGCAGACGTTTCACCTGCTGCTCGCCCTTTTGATACAGAAATATCTTTCCGGTCGCCACTCCGCCGGATGCGCTCTTTCCCTGAAATACCTGCATGTTTTTTCCTCCTATAAATTCTCTTTCAAAAAAGTATCGATTGCCGCTATGGCGGAGGCTTCGTCCTCGCCCTCCGCGGTCACGGTGATCTCCTGATCCTTCTTCACCGCAAGTCCCATGATGCCGATGATCCTCTTTGCATCCGCACTCTTTCCGTCCTTGGAAATGGTGATGGCAGACTGAAAATCCTTGACTGCTTTCACAAGCTCCCCCGCGGGTCTTGCGTGGATCCCTTCGGGATCCGTAATGACATATTTCAATTCCCTCATGCTCTTTCCCCTTCCCTTTTGATTCCGCTGCTCTCGGGCAGTCTTTTTTTCAAAAGCCCCAAAAGCAAAGCCCCCACAACCGTGCCCGCCGCAAGCGCCGCCAGATACCACAAAGCGTTGCCCACCACAGGAAACACAAAAATCCCTCCGTGGGGCGCCATCAGCGTACAGCCGAACGCCATGGAAAGCGCGCCCGCAAGCGCTGATCCCGCCACACAGGACGGAATGACCCTGAACGGATCGGAGGCGGCAAAGGGAATCGCGCCCTCCGTGATAAAAGCAAGACCCATAATAAAGTTGGTGGGCCCGGACTCCCTCTCCGCCGCGGTAAACCGGTTACGGAACAGCAGACTTGCCAGCGCAATGGCGCAGGGCGGCACCATACCGCCGATCATAACCGCCGCCATAACGGCGTAGTTGCCCTCCACGATCGACGCGGTTCCGAACACATATGCCGCCTTGTTGAAGGGGCCTCCCATATCCACCGCCATCATACCGGCAAGCACCGCGCCCAGCACCACTCTGCTGGTGCCTCCCATGCCCGCCAGAAAGCGATTCAGGGCTTCGTTCAGGGCGCCCACCGGAGGCTCCACCGCAAAATGCATGATCAGACCCATCAGAAGAATGCCGAAAACAGGGTACAGAAGCACGGGAGAAAGCTTTTCTATCGCCTCCGGCAGCCTGTCAAAGAGCCTGCGCAGCAAAACGATCAGATAGCCCGCGATAAAGCCTGCCGCCAGCGCTCCCAAAAAGCCGGATTTTCCGTTTGCGGCGAGAGCGCCGCCCACGAATCCCGCCGCAAGTCCCGGTCTGTCCGCAATGCTCATGGCAATATAACCCGCCAGCACGGGCAGCATGAAGGAAAAGGCAGTTCCGCCGATTCCTTTCAGCACGGCGGCAACGGGCGTGATCGTACCGAAATCCGCTCTTTCCGCCGCCGTCAGGCTCTCCATATCCACTCCGAAGGAGTCCGCCAGAAAAGCCAGTGCAATGAGGATTCCGCCGCCAACCACAAAGGGAAGCATATGGGAGACACCGTTCATCAGGTGCATATAGATCCTGTGGACGGCGCCGTTGCCGGACTTTTCCTGTTTTGCAGGGGTTTCCGTCCCACCGCCGGATGCCGCGTAAACCGGCGCATCTCCGCTCATGGCGCGCGCGATCAGCTTCTCTGCCTTGCCGATGCCGTCGGATACCTGACATTCCAACACCTTTTTCCCCGCAAAACGATCCATGGGAACCTTGGTGTCCGCCGCCACAATGATAAAGTCCGCCTCCGCGATCTCCTGCTCCGTCACCACGTTCTTCGCGCCCGCAGAGCCCCTTGTTTCGATCTTGATGGCGCAGCCCATCTTCTTTGCCGCCTTTTCCAGACTCTCCGCCGCCATGTAGGTGTGGGCGATTCCGGTGGGACACGCCGTCACGGCAAGGATCCTGCAAACCCCGCCGTCTCCTTGTTTTGCCCCATCTTTTTCCGCTTCCTTCGCTTCCGCCTTCTGCTCCGCAGCGTCTATGATACGGAGAAATTCTTCCACACTCTGCGCATTCCGGAGGTTCCCCGTAAACGCTTCGTCCAGCAGCATGACGGACAGCCTGCCCAGCACCTCCAGATGCACATTGTCCTTCGTCTGGGGCGCTGCGATGAGAAACAATAGATAAACCTTTTCCCCGTCCAGCGCGTCAAACTCCACACCGTTGGGAATGACCATGGCGGCAAGACCCGGCGCGGTCACAAAGCTGCCCTTTCCGTGGGGAATGGCAACGCCCTCCCCGATGCCGGTGGTTCCCTCCGCCTCCCGGTCAAACACCTGTCTCTTGTACGCCTCCGGGTCTGCCAGATTGCCGGACGCAGCCATCAGCGCCACGGCTTTTTCCAAGGCATCCGCCTTGTCCCGGCACACTGCGTGCAGATCCACGCTTTCCCCCCTCAACAAATCTGAAATTTTCATTCTGACTTCCAAACCTTTCACACAACATTGTTTTTTACTGCATTCTCTTTAAGAGCGCTTCCACCTCTTCCCCTGTTGCAAGCGCCTCGGAAAACGCGCTGGCGCTGCCCGCAGCAACGCCCATCCGGAACGCTTTCCCATAATCCCCCGTTTTCAGGTATCCCGCCAGAAAGCCCGCCACCATGGAGTCCCCGGCTCCCACGGCATTGACCAGCTTTCCTTCCGGCGCGGCACAGTGATGGACGGAGCCGTCCGCCGCGCAGAGCACCGCGCCCTCGCCCGCCATGGAGACCAGCACGTTTGCCGCGCCCTGCTCCCTGAGCTTCTGCGCATAGGGGATCACTTCCTCCGCCGTCTTCACCCGGACGCCGAAAAGCTCACCCAGCTCGTGATGGTTGGGCTTTATGAGAAACGGCTTCATGGGAAGCACATTCCGCAGAAGCTCCCCGGTGGCGTCCACCACAATGGTCACGCCCCGCCCTGCAAGCATGCCGCAGATGTCGCTGTAAACAGAGTCCGGTATGGATGCGGGAATGCTCCCGGCAAGCACCAGCACATCTCCTTCCTTCAGCTCCCCGATCCGGTCGAGCAGCCTCTGAAGGCTTTCCGGGTCGATATCCGGCCCCCTGCCGTTTATTTCCGTGCCGTCCTCATTTTTGATTTTCACGTTGATGCGCGAAAATCCTTGAGGTATCTCTATAAATTCCGTCCGACAGCCCGCCTCCGCAAGCAGTCTTTCAATTTCTTTTCCCGTAAAGCCCGCCGTAAAGCCCAGCGCCGTACTGTCCAGACCTAAGTTTTTCAACACAATGGAAACGTTGATTCCCTTTCCCCCGGGTACAAGCGCCTCCTGTGCGGTGCGGTTGGTCAGTCCCATCTGAAAATCCTTCACGGAAATCATATAGTCCAATGCAGGATTGAATGTGATTGTGTAGATCAAATCATGTGCCTCCTCTCATACACACTTATTATAGTGTGAATTTTCCCAGACGGCAACCTTCTGTATCCTTAGGTTTCTACATCATTTCCCGCTTTATGCGCTTTTTTCAAAATTTACGATTCACTGAGCCTCCCGTCCACGATCCTGACAATTCTGCCCGCAGCCTTCGCCACGTTCATGTCATGGGTGATCATCACAATGGTATTTCCCATCTCATTCAGCTCCCGGAACAGCTTCAGCACATCCTTTCCGCTGGAGGAGTCCAGCGCGCCCGTGGGTTCGTCCGCCAGCAGGATCGCCGGTTTCCCCACCAGCGCCCGGGCTATGGAAACCCTCTGCTTCTGCCCGCCGGAAAGCTCATTGGGCTTGTGCAGAATACGATGGGAGAGCCCCAGCAGCTCCACCGTCTCCCGGCATTCCTCCTCCGCCTGCCTATGCGTTTCTCCCCGCATCAGCAGGGGCATAATGATATTCTGCATCACATTGTAGGTGGGAATCAGCTGATAATTCTGGAAAATAAAACCGATCTTGCGGTTGCGAATCGCCGTCAGCGCGTCCTCCGAGGTATCGTGAATCGCCTCCCCGTCCAGAAAGTATTCCCCGCTGTCCATCTGATCCATGCATCCGATAATGTTCATAAGCGTTGTCTTTCCCGAGCCGGACGGCCCCAGTATGGCGACAAACTCTCCTTTTTCGACCCGGAAACAAATATCCTTTAAAATGGGAAGGCGCTCCTCCCCCAGCATATAACCCTTGTTGATGTTGCACATTTCGATCATTGCCATAAAAATTCTCCTATTCCTGATTCAGCGCCGCCACCGGAACCAGCCGGGACGCCTTGTATGCCGGATAAAATCCAAACAGGGAGCCGGTGAGCACACCGAACACCAGAGACAGCACAGCCCCTTGCACGGAGAGCGATACCCTGACCTTCGCCAGCTCCACAAGCGGCGTGATCCCCAGCGAGAGCAGCACGCCGATGCAGGCACCCACCAGACTGATGCAGGCCGCCTCCAACAGAAACTCCAGCAGAATATCCTTCCGGGAACAGCCCAGCGCCTTCAAAATGCCGATCTCGTTTGTTCTCTCCTTGACCGACACAAAAAGCACATTCATAATGCCGATGCCGCCCACGATGAAAACGATCACCGCCATGGCAATGAGGAGCAGTGTCAGCGTCTGGTTGGAAGCTGACGCCGCCTCCATCTTGCTTCCGGCGTCGGAAATGGTGAACTCCGCGTTTGGGTACGCCTCCGACAGCACCGTCCTGAGGTTGGATATCACATTGTCCACATTGGATACCTCCTCTGCGATGACGGTGATGGTGGGACTGACGTCCGTCCCCGTAATATATTTGATTCCAGTTGAATAAGGAATGAAGATTGCCGTGTCCGGGCTGATGCCGGAAGTAACCGTCCCCATGGCGCCCAGCACGCCCACCACCACATAGGGGCGATCCTCGATATAAACCACCTCCCCAAAGGCGTCATAGGCACTGCCGAAGATGGTCTTTGCCACCGTCGCGCCGAGCACGCAGACCTTTTCCTTGCTCTCCTCATTCTCATCCGTCAAAAACTCACCGATGGCAAGCTCCAGATTGCTGATTTCGGCATAATTTTCCAGAACACCCGCCACCGTACAGCTCTCGGCGCTCTCCAGCTCGCCGCCCTCCACGGAAGCCTGTGTGGAGTAGGAGATGGTCGCATCGGTGATATCCGGCACAAACACCTCTATATCCTCCAGATCCTCCGTTCCGAGCGTCACCTTCTGTCTGTTTGAGGAGCTGCTCTCTCCCGGCATTTCCCCGGGAGCGCCACCGCCCGGCGCTGACCCGCCTCCAAAACCTCCGGGCATGCCTTCGCCGGAAAATCCCCCCGGCATTCCGCCTCCGCCCGGGAAGCCCTCCGATGCGCTGTCCGTGGTCTCATAGGAAATATCAATGGCGGCGGCATTCAGATTCTTGAACTGCTCCGCAACCTCCTCCCTGCCGCCGGTGCCAATGGCAATGACCAGCATGATTGTCGCCGAGCCCGCCACAATACCGATGGAGGTCAGAATCACTTTGAACTTATTTTGTGACAGATTCAGCCACACCAACCGAAACAATTCCGCTGCCTTCATCAATCCTTCACCACACTTTCTATCAAGACAATCTCTCCTTCTTCCAAGCCCTCCGGGATCTCAATGTAAACTCCGTCCGTAAATCCCGTGGTCACTTCCACTCTGCGCACACTGCCGTCCGCATCCTTGATCTTTACATAGGACTTATCATTTTCCTCCGTGACCGCACGGACGGGAACGTAGAGCACCTCCCTCACCTCCTCGGTGATAAAGGTCACATCGCCCGTCATTCCCTGATAGAGCTTGCGAACCTCATCGCCCTGCAAGGTCACCGTCACCTCATAGGTTACATTTCCGCTGCTGTCGGCGGAAGCGTCCGAAATATCCGACACCACTGCGGGAAATACCTCGTCCGGGTAGGCGGTCAGGACAACATTGGCGGCACTCCCCTTGGCAATATCCGTCATATCCTCCTCCGCCACCGTCACCGTCATGGTCACATCCTCCAGATCATACAGGGTAACCAGCGTGTCTCCGGTCTGGATGGTGTCCCCCGCTTCAAAATATACATTTGTGACAATGCCGTCATATTCTGCTACGACGGCACAATCCTGTATCACGCCGTCAAAAAGAGACCATCTCTCCTCCGCGTCCGCGTAGATTTCCTCCTGCTCCGCGATCTCCTTCTCCACATACGCCATGGCAATGTCATAGGTTTCCTGTGCCGTATCCCTCGCCAGAATGCGGAGGTCGAGGGTCTGCTGTGCCGTCAGTTTGCCCTGCGCCAGCTCCCTCTCCGCTGCCTTAAGAGCGCTCTGCAGGGTCTCCAGATTCTCCTCCGTCTTTTCAATCGACTGCTCCAGCTCCCCCACTTCTTTTTCCAACGTGTCGTAGTTGGACTGTGCCTGCTCCAGATTCTGCACTCTGGTGACATACAGATAAGTCTCTTTCTGCTTATCCGTGTAATCCAGCTCAAACTGTGCCTCACTTAGGAGTTTCGCCGCTGCCGCGTATTCCGTCTGCGTGTCCGCAAGCAGTGACCGGTACAGGGAAAGCTCCTCCTGCGCAACCGCAATCGACTCTTCCTTCTCAGTAACAGCCTTTTCCAGCTTGGATATGGTTTCCTGATACTCCGTTCCGGCATAAGCGCCATATGCGACACTTGTGTCATAAGTCTGCCGCGCACTCAGCCCGGAGACTTTTTCCTCCGCGTAAGCCACTTCCAGATCCGTTTCCGCCTTCTCCACATCACTCCCCAGCTTTTCCGCGATCTCACTTACGCTGTCCCCCTCCAGCACATAGAGCACATCCCCCGCCGAGATCTCCTGTCCCACGGACACTTCCACCGAAGCCACCGTCAGGGTGTTGTCGGAGGTTACCGCCGTCTGGCTCTGCTCCGACGCAAAGGAGAAGATCTGGTTGAACATGTTCATTCCGCCCATATCCATACCGCCTCCGCCGCCTGCGCCTGCGGCAGTCTGGCTGCTCTGGCTGTCCGAGTCGGAGGAATCCCGCACCAGCGCGCTGATATCCAGATCAAAGGTATCTTCCTTGGTTCCGATTTCCACACTGCCGCTTTCCGTCACGCCGACTGTCAGATTTCCCACAACGGCGGCTGCTTCCCTGTAAACCGTTTCCTCCCCGTCATCGCGGAGCGCCCAAAACAGGATGCCTGCTGCCGCCGTTACCGCCAGCAATCCGCCCATGCCTATCAGGATCATTTTCTTTTTCATTGCTTCACCTCCTCGGAAACCCGGCTTGCGATATAGTAGGTCTGCCCCTCGGAAAGTCCGCTCACAATTTCCACCGACAATCCGTTGCGCAGTCCCGTCTGTACCTCCGTAAGCACTTTTTCTTCGTTCTCACCGTCCGTATAGACATAGGTTTTTCCGTTCTGCTCCACAATGGCACTGCGGGTCACAAACAGGGTGTCCTCCCGCTCCGCGGTGACAAAGGTCACATCAGCGGTCATGCCGTCATACAGCGCGTCGGTATCTCCCAGTACACGGATCGTAACCGGATAACTGACAGTGCTGTCACCTGATGTAGTCATGGTGTCCATGGCGGTGATGACCCCTTCATAGTCCGTATCCTCATAGGCGGTGAACTGAATTTTGACCGTATCGCCGACGCAGAGATCCACGATATCCTCCTGCGTCACCTCCACGGTGATCGTCATGTCCTGCGCCTGTGCAAAGGAGATCACCGTGCCCGCCGCGGTCAGGCTGTCGCCCGCCGCATATCCTACCAGCGTCACCATGCCGCTTCCCGCCACATAGACAATGCCTTCCTCACCCACGAAGGCTTCAAACGCTTCCAGCTTTTCCCTTGCATCCGCAAGCTCCTCCTCCGCATCCTGCAATGTCTCGGCAAGGCTCAGCTGCTCTGCCCGGTAATTGACCTCCGCCACCTCGCTGCCCAGCTTGCTTTCCTCGTATGCCTGCTTTGCTTCCAGCTTCTCTATTTTCTGCTTCGCTTCCGCAGAGGCGATCTGCTCCTCCAAAGAGGTGATTTTATCCTGATTTTCCTCTATTGCCCGCTGCGCCTGTTCCACCTTGTTTTTTGCGGACTCATATGTGGCTTTTGCCTGCAGGTAAAGCTCCTGCGCGTCGATCTTTTTCTGGTAATAGCCGTCCTGCTCTTCCCAGTCGGACTTTGCCGTTTCGCATGCCTCCTCCAGATCGTCCAGATCCTCCGCCGCTTCCTCGTAAGCCTCCTGCAAATCCTCTGTCTGCGCATATGCCTCAGAAAGCTCCGCCCTCAGTCCTGCAATGGCGTCCTCCACGGACTGCGCCGTGTAGGTATAGATGCTTCCCGCGTAGGCCGCCCCGGTGGTTTCCGCCTTGTATGTAAGCTCCGCAGAAAGGATGGACAGGTTGTACTCCGACTGTGCCTCCGAGTAGGCAACCTCCGCGTCGGTCAGTGCGGCGGACAAAAGCCTGCGCACCGCGCTCACGCTGGCATCCGTAAACTTCATAAGGGGCTCGCCCTCCTCTATCCGCTGTCCAGCTGCCACATAGACCTCCTCCACCTTCAGATATTTCTGTGTTGTCTCCTCTTCCTCGTCGTCCTCAGCGCTGTCCTCCACGGAAAGATCCAGATTGTAGACCTGACTGGTGATACCGTATTCCAGTGTGCCGCTCTCCGTAACGCCCTCGGTCAGCGCCCCTCTCTCCACGGTCTTATCCTTATAAACCCACTTTTCCTTTGTCAAAAGAGGCTGCAAAAATACGGTGTAGGCGGCCGCGGACACCAGAAGGGCAAGCAGCACCACCGCACAGATGATTTTTTTCTTTTTCTTACTCATGGGCTACTCCTCCGAACTCTGCGGAAATCCACTGTTTCCCGCTCCCTGTGGCATCTGCGGCATCTCTCCGTCCCCGGAGCCCTCCGGCATCTGCGGCATTTCTCCATCCCCGAAGCCCTCCGGCATCTGCGGCATCTCCCCGTCTCCAAAACCTTCCGGCATCTCTCCATCTCCGAAATTCTGCCCGCCCGGGCCGTTGCCCGACACATCACCTGCGGGAAGCTCCGCCCCGAAAACCACAGTGGCGGATAAATTCGCGGAAAGGGTCTGCGCGTCCTCGCCCAGCTTTACCGTCACCTCGTAGGTGACCGTCGTCCTGCTGTCGGAAGAAGAAACCGGATTGATTTCCGAGATGGATCCCTCAAAGTTTCCATAGCCCGAAATCATCACATACGCCGTCTCTCCAACCGTCAGCCTTGCAATATCATCCTGATCCACGGAAACCGTGACCGTAATATCCTCCCGGTTGCTGTAAGCGATCACCATGCTGTCGCTCTGGAGCGTGTCCCCCGCACGGTACACCGTCATCATCACCGTTCCACTGCTGCCCGCGTAAAAATATCCGTCCCCCACGCTGTCCTCAAACAGGGTAAGGTTTTCCTCCGCTTCATCCCTTGCATCGGAGAGCTCCTCCAGGGTCGCCTCCGCTTTCTGCAGCGCCGTTTCATAGTCTCTCTCCGCCTGCTCGGCAGCCGCCAGCGTGGTCTCATAGGTCAGCTTCGCATTGATCGCGCCCTCCGCCGCATCCGCCTGCGCCTGTGCGTAGTCCGCCTCCAGCCCGCTGAGCTGAAGCTGCAAAAGTGTCAGTTGCAGCGTTGCCTCCTTGACTGCCGCCTCGTACTGCTCCTCCGCCTCCTCGTAATCCTTCTCATTCTGCTCCACAATGTCGGATAAGCCGTTCAGCACCAGATAAAAGCCGTAGGGATCATTTTTTCCCAGCACAGAGGAGCCGCCTCCAGCCTCGGAAGTCCCCTGCGGGCCCGCCGACTGACTTGACGCCGTGAGATCCGTGATCTCCCACGCTTCCATCAGGGAATGCAGCAGCTCGTAGTTTTCCTCATACAGTGCCTTCAACTCCTCATACGGATAGTCCTCCGCGTAGGTATCGTTTTCCAGTGCCTCCTGATATTCCGCTATTTTTTCCTGTGTCTGCGTCAGCGTCTCCAGCGCTTCCTCTTCTTTTTGGGACAAATTGGCAAGCGCCTCCTCATACACCTCTTCTGCCTGACTGCCGGAAAGGACTGCGGCATCATAGGTGTATTTTGCGGTGATCCTGCTCTGTTCATATTCGATCAGTCCCGCCCTGTATTTCAGGTCTGCGTCCGAAAGCGCCTCCTCCAGCTCTGTCCGGGCTGCCTCGACGGATTCCTCCGACAGTTTCAGAACCGGATCACCCGCCTCCATGCTACTGCCGCCGGAGACATACACTTCTTCTATGTAGAGAGCCGTCTCAAGATTTTCCACCTCAAAGCGATCCTCCGTCATACCGAGCGCGGTCACGCCGGAGGCTGTCACAGCGTCCTCCGACATCACCCACATACCGTTTTTCTCCTCCTGCCCGTCCTCCGTCGTGTTTTTCTTTCGCAGATACAGGACAACCGTCACCGCGCCTGCGATCAGCAAAACCGCCAGCACGCACACCGCACAAATCTTCTTTTTTCTTCTTCCTTTTTGTTTTTCCATGGAAATCTCCGTTTCTCAGACCATTTGCACATTATTTGGTTTTGTTTCAGTCTAAAAAAAAATTGTTTCCAAAGATTGTTTAAAGTGTGAAAAAAGTGTGTTTTGAAATAGAATCCTGCATGCAGGATTCTCCGCCTGCGGCGGGTCGCTTCTGCGACAAAATATCTTTCCGCCGCAGTGCGATCCCTCGGAAAGATTTTGTCAAGGGTAGTTAAGAAAAATCTTCACTGTTTATGTCATGTAATATCAATCTGTTAATCTTATCCGTCATGGTTTCCCTGCTCGTTTTACTGAAATGAATTGCCACGTTGTAGGTGGTTCTTCCGATTTTCTTTTTGATATGCGGACACTGTTCTTTGTCCGTTGTCTGCTTTTCTGTCTGTTCCATAATTCTCCTTTTCCCAACGTAAAAAGGTGCATGAAATCCTTTCTGTTTTCCATGCACCTTACACTGTGGTTAAATTGTGTTTTCGTGTTTCTTATCCCGGTTCTGCTCCCTTGCTTGCTCGTCCGCTCTCTGCTGTACTTCCATTTCCCTGAGATTGCCTTTGAAAACGGAAAGCCTTGCAAAGTCGGTAGCAATCCTACTGCTTTTTCTCTGTATCTGCTCCTGCTGTGTCAACACCTCCGCTAACTGCTTATCAATATATGGTTTTGATATTTTCATATTTTCCGGCATGACTGCCTTTACCCTGTCACGATATATTGCATAGTTCTCAAGCTCTGTTTCATGCTTCTTTTTAAAGGAATTTTTCCTCAATCCGCTTAATGCCTGGTACTCTTTCATGACTGGCTGATACTGCTTGTAATCGTCATAATCAGATACCGCCTGCGTCCACTTCTCATAACGCACACTTAACTCTGAAAGTTCTGCCCTGCAATTCTCCAACACCTCCGTCTGCTTTTCCTCAAACGCCCTCATATCTTCCCATGTTTCAAGATGGTTTGTGTCAAGCAGCTTTGCAAGCTGTTCCACATTACCCAGAAGCCGCTTGTCTTTAAATCTCTGTACATAAGGAAAAATCGGTCTTACCACCATTTCTGTCCTTTGTTTCTGCAACATCTCCAATGCGGTCTGAACCTCTGGCTTTTGTTCTGGTACGGAAGCATTGATGGATGGATTGATAGATTGAATACCATCCTTTTCTGTCCGGCTTTTTCTCTCAAAAACAAATCTGAAAACTCCCTTTTTCAGTTCCTCTTTGAGTTCAGAGATAAATCCACAAATCTTCATTATCATGGTATTATATTTCTCGATTGCACGATTGATATTGCCCCTTTCTGTCCGAATGCCTTTTCGTTCCAATGCACTTGCTCTTTCCCCTAAATGAATGGTCGGAATAAGAGGTATCCCTCTGTCCTTATAGGAACATGGATCAACACGCTCGGCTATGCCTGCTTTTTCATTGGTGGCATTGATAACCTCAGCAATGGCATTTCTCCATTCCTTTGCCTTGCCTTTCTCATTCCAGTCAATCACATTTACTTTCAGGCTTTTATAGCCTTTTCCGCTGGCATTGAGTATCCGGTTACCGTCTGCGTCAAGGACGTATTCTTTTCTTGATTTTGCTCCCCATGTACCATCCTCATTGAGAGGTCTGAGGGTAAGAAGGATATGGATATGCAGATTAGGCTGTCCTTTATCGTTGTACGAACGATGAATACCATAATCTGCACACATTCCCTTATCTACAAACTGCTCTTTGATAAAAC
>URSA01000023.1 GCA_900550475.1 uncultured Lachnospiraceae bacterium | reverse complement strand
AACCAGTGACACGAGGATTTTCAGTCCTCTGCTCTACCAACTGAGCTATCTGGGCGAAACACCTTGAAAGCAAGAGAACTGCAACACATTACAGACACCTCTGCGTCACAACAAACGTTATTTTACAGAAATAATCTGTAATTGTCAAGGGGCTATATGAAAAAAAATAAAAAAGTTGAAGCGGAATAGGTTTTCCATCAAATTATCCGGGGTAAGGGATGCGTCAAGTGTGCTCTTTACCCCGGAAATAGCTCGTTTATACATGTTATTTATACATGTGCGCGTCTTGCATTGATGTACTCCTGCAAGAGCCTTACGTTCTCCTCGATGGAGAGCTTGCTGCTGTTGACGCTCAGATCGTAGTTTCTGGAATCGCCCCATTTGCCGTCGCAGTAGCTGTTATGGTAATCCTTACGCTTTTTGTCCTTCTCTTTCATCAGCTTTTCGGCTTTGTCCTCCGGCAGATGATAGATGCGCATAACGCGCGCCAGCTTTTCCTCACGGTCGCCCAGCACAAAAATGGAGATCAGCCCCTTGGTGGAGCGGAGGACATGCTCTGCGCAGCGCCCTACGATAATAAAGGATTCTCCGGCGTCCGCTTTCTTTTTCAGATAGTCAAACTGCAGATGCGCCACATTGTAGGAGGGGGAATTGTTGAAGCCGCATACGGTACGGGACAAAAGCTTGTTGCGCACAGACTCGTCGAAGGCGGCAAGCTCATTGCCGTCGAGATCCCTTGCCTTTGCAATTTCGTCCAACAGGTTGTGGTCGTAAAAGGGAAGGTGATAAAGCTCCGCAAGCTTCTCGCCGATCTCGTGACCGCCGCTTCCAAATTCACGTCCGATAGAGATAATTAACTGATCGCTCATACAATCTCCTCCTAGAAATATCTGACATAGATGACCAGCATGGATACCAGAACCACCATCAGGGTCGCAGGCACCATTGCCTTACAGTAACGCCCCCATTTGATAATATGTCCTTCCTTTGCGGCTGTGGCGATACCTACCACGTTTGCGGAGGCACCGATAGGAGTTGCGCTGCCGCCGATGTCAGTACCCATGGCAAGCGCCCACGCCAGCACGGAAAGATCCACGCCCTGTGTTGCCGCAAGACTGTTGATAATGGGAATCATGGTGGCGGCAAAAGGAATATTGTCCACAAAAGCGCTGGCGATGGCAGAAATCCACAAGATAATGGCGATCATCAGCATAATATTGCCGCCGCTGATCTTGCCGATAAAGCTTGCCATGAGCTTCAGGACGCCGGTCTGCTCAAGACCGCCCACTACAACAAACAGCCCTATAAAGAACAGTATAGTCTTATAATCGACTTTTTTCAACAGTTCCAGAGCAGCTTTTCCGGAGGTGAGCAGCGTTACCACGCCGATAAACACACCGATTGTGGACACGGTAAGCCCGGTCTGAGCATGGGTCACCAGAAGAATGATGGCACTCAGAAAAATAACGCAGCTGACCGCAAAGCCCTTTTTGCTCCTGATTGCCTCTGCGGGCTTCGGGCATGTGGACGGATCGATCACTGCCTTGTTGGCAGTCAGCTCCTTGCGGAAAATAAAGTAGAAATAAACAATAACCGCAACTAAGGATATGCCTGCGATCAGACCCGTATTACAGATGAAATCCACAAAGGAGTAGCCGAGAGAGGTTCCGATGATGATGTTGGGGGGATCGCCGCACATGGTGGCGGAACCTCCGAGGTTGGCACAGAAAATCTCGGACAGGATCATGGGAACCGGATTGAATTTCAGCAGCTGCGATAATTCGATGGTGACGGCTGCCAGAAACAGGATTACCGTGATGCTGTCGATGAACATGGCAAGGAAGGTGGACAGCAGCATAAAGGTGATGAAAATGGGAATTACCTTGTATTTGACCATACCGGCAATGCGCATGCAGAGCCACCTGAAAAAGCCGACCCTTGCCATACCCTCCACCATGATCATCATTCCCAGAATGAACAGAATGGTCTCCCAGTTGATGCCGCTGGAGGTTTCCGCTGTTTCCGCCGCCGAATACCAGAAGCCGGTGGTGAAGAAGCAGCGCAGATTTAAAGTCTCCCATATTGCCGAGGGACTGTGCATGGCAATGCCCATGACACCGATCAGGGTGAGCAGGCCGCATGCCAGGGTAATGACATGGCGCTCCCAGATTTCTGTAATGATGAGGATGAACATAGCCAGAAAAATAAGAACAGCTAAAATTTGTGCAGCCATATGAATCTCCATTCCGCAGACGCTTTTTTCGGAAAACCGCGGAGCCGATATGGGATCGGACTCAACAACATGGCATATTTGCGGCGTCCGCAATACAAAACATTCTACACCAGCAGACAAAGATTGACAATCGTCATATTGAACAAATGGGACAAATGAAAAAAACATTAACAAAATCTTTATACGGTATACAGAATGGATTTTGCGTGTTATACTTTTAACAAAATCGGTTGCGTATGTGACCCCGGCAAAGCGAGGATGACTATGGAAGTAAGGATTGGAATAGATATTGGAAGCAGTACGACCAAGATTGTGGCGTTTGAGCAGGAGCGCATGCTGGTTCCCATGGTGGTGCGCGCAGACAGTCAGGTGGCGTCGCTCTACGGCGCTTTCGGCAGATATCTGTATGAAAACAGTCTGGAGCTTACGGATGTGTCCGGTGTATATATTACCGGCGTGGGAAGCAAGTATGTGGATAAACCGGTCTACGGGCGTCCTACCTATAAAATAGATGAATTTGAAGCCACCGGAACGGGAGGCTACTATCTGACCGACAAAAAAGAAGTGATCGTGGTCAGCATGGGAACGGGAAGCTTTTATGTGAAGGTGACTGAGAATGAAATGAAATATCTGGGCGGTGTCGGTCTGGGAGGCGGAACCATCTGCGGCCTTTCTTCCATTATGCTCAACACCGCGGATATCCATGAAATCGCCGCAATGTCCCGCCAGGGCGATGTGGCGAAGATAGATCTGCGCATAGGAGACCTTGCGAAGGAGAAGCTGCCGGGACTGAATCTGGATGTCACGGCGTCCAACTTCGGCAAGGCGGATGCACAGTCGCGGCAGGAGGACATTGCGGCGGGAATCGTACATATGGTGATCGAGAACATCTGTCAGGCGGGCATCTTGGCGACCGTGGGGACGGGAATCAAGGACTACATCCTGATCGGCGGTCTGACCAAGTTCTTCGAGTGCCAGCATATCATCAAGGATTTCAAAAGCCTGTGGGATGTGGAGATCACGATTCCGGAGTATTCCGACTACGCAACGGCAATCGGCGCAGTGATCGCCGCAAATCAGGCGAAGGAGATTAGGTAAAAAAGAAGAACAGAAAAGAATCAAAATTGTATGGTACTAACGCCATGTTGTGTTTTTTTTCAGTGGTAATATAATAGATGCATCGAATGAGAAAGATTCGATGGAGAGGGGAGTACCATGAAGAAGAATCTTATAATTGGATTGATAGGCGTATGCTTTTTGTTTTCGGGATGTGGAAAAGGAGAGCAGACAACAGCCCCGGAATCCCAAACCGGTCAGAATGTGATGCAGAGCGAAGCGACGGAAAGCGTCGGGCAGACAGCTCCGGACATAGCCGACTATCAGGAGCCGGAGGAAGGCTACTACAGCAATGATGAGGGAGAGATCCTGAAAATAGAAAAGGCAGAGGATGGAACCTACAACATAGAGTATAGTGTTTACCATTTACTGTATGTTGAGAGCGCGATCGGAAGCTATGATTCACAGACCGGAAAACTTCACTTTGCCGGAGCGGATGACGCGGGGGAAACCCTAGAAGCGGACATCGAAAATAAAGGTGAGTATTTGGAAGTGACTGTGACGGAAAGCAGTCATGAGGACATTGCGGGAATGACGCAGGATTTCTATTCTGTGGAAGAACCCTGAGACTTCGCCCCTCCTGTCAGGGAAACTGGCGGGAGGGGCGAAGTTTTTAAATGCGGAAGCCCGCCATAAGCTCGGTAAGCTTTTCCGAGAGCTTCTGCATATTGGATGCTTCCTGCTCCAGATTTTCGATTGCTGAAAGCTGCTCGTTGGTCGTCGTGGTCACGTTGGAGGTGCCTGCCGCAGTTTCCGTGGAGATCGTGGAAATGCTTTCCACGGACGCCAGCGTGCTCTTCCGATCCTGCTCCATGTTCTCCATATTGGTGGAGATGGTGGCAAGGGTGTCCACCAATACGGAAACCTTTTCGTTAATATCGTGGAAGGAGCGGGCGGTTATCTCCACCGCTTTCTCCTGCACGGAAACGGTGTCCTCGGAACGTTTGGCGGCCTCAACGGCGGATTCGGTATTCAGCACGATCTCATCGATAATGTGATGAATTTCGTCGGAGGCGGAGATGGACTGGTTTGCCAGCTTTTTGATCTGCTCCGCAACGACTGTGAAGCCGCGTCCCGCCTCGCCGGCACGGGCCGCCTCAATGGAAGCGTTCAGGGACAGCAGGCTGGTCTCCTCCGCGATAGAGTTGATCACGTTTACGATCTCCTGAATGGATTTGGATTTCTCCGCAAGGACTTCGATGGAGGAGATCACGTTCTGTGTAATATCATAGGTAGATTTTGCACTTTCGTTCAGCTTTTCCACAGAGTCGATGCCAAGGCGTATGGACTGGCTTGTGGTGGCGGTCAGATCCCGGATCTGGGTCGTGTTGCCGGAAACGGTTCTGATCTGCTCGGACAGGGAGTCCATCTGGGTAAGGCAGGCTGCGGAGTCCGTGTCGAGACGGCTCGTACCCACTTCGATCTCTCCGATGGATGCCTGAATATCCTGTGAGGTGTGAATGAAGGTCTCGCAGGTGCCCGCCACCTGTGAGGAGGCGGAGCTTAAATTGTCGGTGACGGTTTTCACGTTGGCGAGCAGATGCTTCATGTGGCCGATCATGCTGTTGATGCCGCTGCACAGAACCATAAACTCATCTTTTCTGCGTGTGTCTACCCTTACGGTCAGATCACCCTCGGATACAAGCTGAAGCTTCTTTAAAATTCCCTTGATGGTGTGCGCAAAGGAGTTGGCGATCAGCATGCCGAGGAGCCCTGCAATAATGCTGGCAGCTACGGTGATCGCGATGGACAGATTGCGGATATCGTCCGCCTGTGCCATGATCGTTGTCTGGGGAATCATGGCAACGATGGTTGCGCTCCGGGAGGTCAGCTTGGAATAAAGGAAAAGATACTGTGTATCGCCCAAAGTCACATACTGCATACCGGAGGTTTCCTCGGATGCGGCCGCCGCCCGGAAGAAATCCGTACCTCCGATGGAGAACCCGTTCGCCTCCGTGGAATAAAATTCGGAACCGTCCACGGTGATCAGCCCTACATAGCTGCCTTCCCCGCAGTCTAAGCTTGCCAGTGTGTCCGCAAGAACTGGGTAGCTGATATCTACAAGAAACGCAGCCTTGGCTCCGGCGATGCCCCGGACAAGACGCAGGCAGTATTTGGAGGAATCCGTACCCAGTGCGGCATCCGCCTCACATTGATTTCCCAGAAGAAAATAGGAGTAGGCGTCGGAGGCAACCAGCGCTCCCTGAGGGGTCTGCGCAAAAGCAGAGTACAGATTATCAAGGTCGGACTGCGTTGTTGTAATGATGGATTGCGTAGCGTCGGTGAGCAGGAATATATTGGAAATCAGGGCATCCGTGGTCACATGCCCCTTGAAGGTCGTGGCGTAGGTGGACCCAATGTTGGAGCGGCTGTAACTGTCACTGTTATACAGACCCTTTCCATAGCCCACAAGGTCGCCCTCCACATTGTAGGTCTTATAATTTGACTGTACAATGTCTATGGCAAGAGAGAGATACCGGTTCATGGCAGACATGGTTTGCAGAGAGGAAGTTTCATAGTTCTGCGTGATCGCATTCTCCGCTTTCTTGAAAGAAGTGACGCCCAGCAGGATAATGAAACACACGGGAATCAAAAAGCAAAGCGTCAGTTTAAAGCTGATTTTCCGGAATAAAGGAATTTTAAAGGACTGTTTCTTTTCTTTCACACTGGTACCCCCTGTTTCTGCCAAAGGCAGTTGATAAGAATATCATACTATATTTGCGCAAAAATCGGGCGAAAGAATGCTTAAAAAGCGTATTTTCTATGTTTTACACAAAAAGTTTCGGCTTTTTTCGTAAAAAATAGCGAAAATGGATGGAAAATGAGCAACAAATTCTTCATATTTCTTCATAGTTTTTAGTGTTGATTTTTATATATTTGATGCTAGACTGTTTGACAGCGGACGAAAGGAACCAAAATGCGTCTGCGGAATGGAGATTAGTATGAAAAGAAAAGCGCTTACAAGGTGTGCGGGAGCATTGCTTCTGACGGCTGCTTTGGCACTTGGGGGCTGCGGCAGCGCAGGAGCGGGCGGCACGGTGACAAATGAGACCGCTGCGGAGAAAACAAAGCAGTATGTATATCAGGAAGAGGAGGTCTGCTTCTCGGACATTAATCTTAGCAATGTGTATAACATTCAGTACGCAAACGGCAGTTTATATATGAACGGGGGCAGGTATGAGGACGATGCAGCTGTTCTGTTCTATGCCGTATATGACACAGAGGGCAATCAGCTCTCTTATGCGGAGCTCAGCTTTGAAAACGGCGGCGAAACGGGTATCTCCGAAAATATTTTTGCTGTGGGATCAAACGGAGACATCTATGCGGTACAGACCGTGACAACAAACTCCGGCAATGAAGAGGATTACAGTTACAACGCAGTGCAAAGGATCGTGAGAAGGGCAATGTCCGATGGAAGCGAGATCGCTTCGGCTGATATCGCAATGGATAAGAACAGCGCTGTCGGAGATTATGTGAACCAGATCCTTTCGGACGGAAAGGGCAATCTGGTGCTGATCACAAGCCAGAGCGTGCTGATCTATGACGAGGAACTCAATCTGGTTAAGATGCTGAAAGCCCAGAATAGTATTGATAATGCCGTGATGCTGCAGGATGGCAGCGTGGCGATTGTGAGCTGGCAGGATAAGGGGATTGCTTTTCAGAAACTGGATCTTTCAAACGGACAGTTTTCGGAGGCGGTTGTGCCGGAGAACATGGAGGGCTATAGCTTCTATGCCGGTATCGGATATGATCTGCTGACAACCTCCTCCGATGGCGTCTATGGTCTGAACCTGGCGGATAACAGCAGTGTGCAGCTTATGAATTTTGTAGATTCCGACCTGAGCGTAAGCAGTATATACAACCTGAGTGCGGTGAGCGAAACGGAATTTTACGCCCAGTATTACAGCGACAGCGACAACAGCAGCCACTACTCGAAATTTACAAAGGTAAATCCCGAGGACGTAAAGACCAAGATCACCCTCACCATGGGAGGCATCTACATCGACTCTACCCTGCTCAGCCGGGTGGTTTCATTCAATAAGGAAAGTGACGATTACCGCATCAAGGTGACGGATTACTCTGTGTATAACACGGACGACGATAACACGGCGGCACAGACAAGGATGAATGCGGACCTGATCGCAGGAAATATTCCCGATATCATTGTGTCAAATGCGGATATGCCCATTGACAGCTACATCGGAAAGGGATTGTTTGCGGATCTCTATCCGTTCATGGACGGGGACAACGGCATTGACAAAAGCCGCTATCTGACCAACATTTTCGACGCCTACGCAGTGGATGGAAAGTTGTATCAGCTGGTGCCGTCCTTCGGCGTTTCCACCATGGTGGGAAAGACCTCCCTTGTAGGAGAAAATCAGGGCTGGAGCTATGAACAGTTTGAGCAGTTTGTAGCAGGGCTCGGCGCGGAGACGGATGTATTTTCCCAGGCGACCAGAGGCGAAGTGCTGAACAACTTTATGCAGTTATCGGGCGGAGAGTTTCTGGACTGGAATACCCAAAGCTGCAAATTTGACACGGACAGCTTCAAGCAGTTTCTGGCCTTCCTGAATACCCTGCCGGAAACCATCAATTATGACAATATCAGCGAGCAGGACTGGAGCGAGCTTGACGCCGTATACAGAAATAACAGGGCGGCGCTGCTTATGACCTATGTCAGCACCTTTACGGATCAGAAGTATTTGAGTCAGGGACAGTTCGGCGAGCCGATCACCTTCATCGGTTTCCCGGAGGAATCCGGCAACGGTTCCGCGATCTCCCCTTCTCTGGTGCTGGCAATCTCCTCCAAGTCCGCAAATCAGGATGCGGCGTGGAGCTTTGTCAAGAGCTTTCTGGAGGCGGACTATCAGGACAGCGTCTACAACTTCCCCGTCAGCCTGGATGCGCTGGAGAAGAAGGCAGCGGACGCGATGCAGCCGCCCTACTATTATGATGTGGACGGCAACAAGGTTGAGTACAACGATACCTATTATGTGGGAAGTGTAGAGATTCCGATCCATCCCATGACACAGGAGGATGTGGATCAGGTGATGGGACTGCTTACCTCCCTGAACCAGACGCTCAGAATTGACAGCAGTCTGATGAACATTGTGACGGAGGAAGCGGCAGCGTACTTCGCAGGGCAGAAAACGGCGGATGAAACTGCACAGATCATTCAGAGCAGGGCAAAAATATATGTAGAGGAGCAGGAATAAGCTCCTCTACCTGATAAGCGGCAGGCGGATTTCAATGGCAAAGTGCTGCGGGGAGCGGGAAGTGATCAGCTCTCCGTGGTGCTCCGCCATGATCCGCCTGCAAGTCTTTAAGCCGATTCCGGTGCTTTCCGAGCAGACAAGCGCTTCGTTCACGCCGTTCTCAAAACAGAGGGAGAAGACCTTGCCCGATTCGGACGCCGTGATCTTCACGGGAAGGGTGGGATCGGCATACTTGCGGATGTTGCTTAGGATGTTGTCCAGCACCCGCTGCATAAATTCCACATCCATACGGCAGATGCCGTGGAAGTCCGCCGCATCAAAGGGAGCCTCCACCGTATAGCCGTGGTTTGACAGGTCAAAAATCTGGTTGTCCAGAAGGCTGGAGAGCAGATCGGGGATCGCGAAATCCTCCATGTGGTACTCCTCGGAGACCTTCTGTGACACCAGAAAATATTCAAACAGCTTATCTGAGATTTCCTTCATCACAAAGGCTTTTTCCTGCGTCTTTGCAATAAATTCCTCCAACTGCTTCTCGTCCTTGCATTTATGCTGCTTCATGATCTCCAGATAGCCGATGATGGAGGTCAGCGGCGTGCGCAGGTCGTGGGATAAGGAGGTTACAAGCTGACGGTTTGCCTTGTCATTTGCCGCAGCCTGCTCCTGCTTTTCTACAATGGCAAGACGCATCTGGTTGATTCCATGGGAGAGATAATACAGCTCGTCACTGCCCCGCTCCTTTACCGGATGAAGCAGATCGCCGCCCTCAAGAATATGCAGATCCCCGGAGAGCTGCTGGATATAGTGCATCTTGCTGCGGATGAGCAGAAGCAGCGGGATCAGGAACAAAAGCAAGCATATGATCAGGGAAAGATAGTAGGCTGCCAGATAAAAATGGGAGGAGCCGTAGTAGGACAACGAGATTAAAAGCGTTCCCCCGTCCGTACAGTCATAGGGATAAAAAACCGCATAAGAAGCCAGCAGTGAGGAGCTTTTTCTTTCCTTGAGCACATGGGAGTTGTTGTAGGCGGTCAGGGAGGAAGAAGCCTCCTCCGAGTACACGATGTAGTAGATGTAGGTGTCGTCCGAGAGCGCCAGGCTGACATCGGGATTCTCCACATTCCACTCATAGAGCGCGTCAATGTCCGTGCTGGCGATGTTCTGAGCCGTGATGTATTCCTGAAGCGTAACGCGGTATTCCGCCTCGATCCGCTCCAGATTTCCGCAGTCATAATAATAGAAGTCCAACATATTGTAGAACAGGGACTGGATGGGAGTGATCAGAAAATAGGCTCCCGTTGCAAGGACGGTCACGACCAGAGCCAGTTTTACGACAAGATGATCCTTTACAAAATGGAATGCTTTATATAACACGATAACCACGCCCCCAGACATTCTGAATGTATTTTGACTCCTGTATATCGGGCTCCAGCTTTTTGCGCAGGTTTCGGATATGCACTGTCACGGTATTGTTGGAGGAGGAGAAGTACGGCTCGTTCCAGACGCTCTCGTAGATGTTCTGGACGGAGAAAACCTTCTGGCGGTTGGATGCCAAAAGCACCAGAATCTGGTACTCGATCTCCGTCAGCTCGATTTCCGTATCTCCGCGCATGACCCGCTGTTTGTCCAGATCGATCTGAAGATCGTGGACAAAGATAATATGCTGGGGAGCGGGCTTGGCAATGCCCGTGTACTGGTAACAGCGGCGCAGCAGAGCCTTCACACGGGAGAGAAGCTCCGTGTAGGAGAAGGGCTTTACCAGATAATCATCGCCGCCTGCCGAGAAACCGATCACCTTGTCGGTGTCGGTGGATTTTGCGGTAAGAAACAGGATGGGGGTCACATATTGCTTGCGGATCGCCTCGCATGCCTGAATGCCGGATATGCCGGGCATCATCACATCCATGATGATGAGGTCTATGGTATTATCCATGATCTCTACGGCGCGGGCTCCGCTGTCTGCCTCCACGATTTCACAGCCCTCGCTTTCCAAGAGTATACGGATGACCTCACGGATTTCCGCGTCATCGTCCACTAATAGAATTTTGGCGTTCTGTTCCATAATCGTTCCTCCGGAATCTGTTTGGCTTATTATACAATAATGTGGGAAAAACTGCTACATCAGCCCCGTAAATTCATTATTCTTCATTTTTTGGGGGGTATGTGTTATAATCAAGAAATCAGGAAAAAGAATGTGAGTTTGTGAAACGGAGTACAAATGAAAAGACGAAAAAGAAGAATTTTTTTGTCCGCTGCGATGCTCATTTTTCTGCTGTGCGGCTGCGGGGCAGACCCTTCAGCGGCGGTGCCGACAGAGGGAACCGTCCCGGAGAGCACGGCGGAGAATCCCGCGGAAACGGCAGAGGAAACGGCAATCCCTGCGGAGGCGACGGAAACCACGGTTCCGGAGCCGCAGATCGTGACCCTGACCATAACGGCGGCGGGGGATGTGACGCTTGGAAACCACGCGGGGCAGGGCTATGAGGGAACCTTCCGGGAGATGTATGACAAGAAGGACAACGCCTATTTCTTACAGAATGTAAAGGACATCTTCGAGGCGGACGATATGACTATCGTGAATTTTGAGGGCGTGCTGACCTTCTGTGACGACCTTGTGGAAAAAGAGTTCAACATGAAGGGTGATCCCGAGTATATCGGCATTTTGACGGAAGCCTCCGTGGAGGCGGTCAGCTTCGGCAACAACCACAGGCTGGACTACGGGCAGCAGGGAAGCGATGATACGGTGGCAGCCTTTGAGGAGGCGGGAATCGTGTATGCCTACGACAATATTACCGGCATCTATGAGACACAGGGCATCCGCATCGGCTTTGTCTCCGTAAACGAGGTGTACGACGGAAACGCGGTGGAGGCGTATCTGGAGGATGGGATCCGGTATCTGCGCGAGGAGGAACAGGTGAATCTGGTGATCGCCTGCTGTCACTGGGGCGAGGAGAGGGAGAACTACCCTGAGGATTACCAGAAGGAGCTGGGACACAAATGCATCGACTGGGGAGCGGATCTGGTACTTGGCGCCCATGCCCATGTTCTGCAGGGCGTAGAGGTATACAAGGAGCGCTTCATTGTCTACGGACTGGCAAATTTCTGCTTCGGCGGAAACCGCAATCCAAAGGACAAGGACACCATGATATTCCAACAGACCTTTACCTTTGTGGACGGTGTAAAGCAGGAGGGGCAGGAGGCGAAGGTGATTCCCTGCTCGGTCAGCTCCGTATCCTACCGGAACGATTTCTGCCCCACACCCGCGGACGGGGGGGAATACACAAGGATTCTCGGCAGGATCAATGAGTACAGCAGCCCCTTCGGCGTGGCGTTTGACGAGGAAGGAAGCTATATACCATAGGAATGGAGGATAAGGACGATGGAAAAAAGAAAGATGGAGAAGCTGGGAATCGAAACCTCGATTCTGGGCTTCGGGTGCATGCGCTTTCCCAAGCGGGCTGACGGTGAAATCGACGAGGAGCAGGCACAGAAGATGCTTGACCGGGCGCTGGAGGCAGGCGTGAACTACATTGACACCGCCTATCCGTACCATGACGGAAAGAGTGAGCCGTTTGTGGGGCGGGCGCTGAAAAAGCATGACCGTAGCTCCTATTATCTTGCAACAAAGCTGCCTGTATGGCTGGTGAACAGCGTGGAGGATGCGGAGCGCATTTTTGCGGAGCAGCTTGAGAGACTTCAGACGGATTATATCGATTTTTATCTGCTCCATGCCATGAATAAGGGAATGTGGGACAAGATGCTGAAGCTGGGCGTGGTGGACTTCTGCCAGAGATTGAAGGACGAGGGAAAGATCCGTTATCTGGGCTTCTCCTTCCACGACTCCTACGAGGTGTTTGAGGAGATGATCGGCGCCCGTGACTGGGATTTCTGCCAGATCCAGCTCAATTACATGGATGCGGAGGAGCAGGCGGGAATGAAGGGATATCTTCTGACAGAGCAGAAGCAGATTCCCCTTGTGATCATGGAGCCGGTCAAGGGAGGCTCCCTTGCAAAGTTTTCGGACGACATCACCGACAGGCTCCGGGCTGCGGATCCGGACGCCAGCACAGCGTCCTTTGCCCTCCGCTGGGTGGGGAGCCTGCCCAACGTAAAGGTGATCCTGAGCGGTATGTCCGACATGGAGCAGCTTGAAGATAATCTCAAGACCTTTGCGCAGTTCCGTCCGCTGACGGATGTGGAGAGAGGCACCATAGACGAAGTGGTGTCCGTGCTGCGCGGCCGTGTGCAGAATGGCTGTACCGGCTGCCGGTACTGCATGCCCTGTCCCGCAGGTGTGAACATTCCCGGCTGCTTTTCCGCATGGAATACCTACCATATGTACCGCAATTACAATTTGGTATCGTGGGAGTGGGAGAAGGAACTCGGCGAGAAGGCGCAGGCGAAGAACTGCGTGAAATGCGGCAAATGTGAGACCCACTGCCCACAGCACCTGAAGATCCGGGAAGATCTTGCCAGAGCACAGGCTGATCTGGACGCAAAAGAGATGATTCTGTAAGAGCCTATGGAAAAAGCATATAAACTGGATTTCAACAACGAGAAGAGAGGCAGTCTCTACGTGAACTGCTGCGGCTGTTCCCAGACGCAGCCCCTGCACAGCTTCGGCCCTGCCGTAAAACCCCATTATCTGATCCATTTTGTGTTGAGTGGCAGGGGGATTTTCCGCTCCCGGGACAAGGAATACCATCTGGAGGCAGGTTACGGCTTCCTGATCGAGCCGGAGGAGCTTGCCTTTTATCAGGCGGACGGTCAGGATCCGTGGACTTATGTGTGGGTGGGCTTTGACGGCAGCGAGGCGGAGGGCTGTCTGCGTGCCATGGGGCTTTCCGGCAGGCACCCTATTTTTAAGAGCGGGCGGTCGGAGGAGCTTTATGACACCGTGCGCGACATGATGGAGCACAATACATTCGGCATGGCGAACGATCTGCGGCGGAACGGGCTTTTGTCCATCTTTCTGTCCCTGATCGCGGCGGATTCGGATGTGGTGGAGCAGAACGAGACGGACAGGGGGAACGCCTATGTGCGCAAGGCAGTGGCGTTCATCCAGACCAACTACTGCGACCCCATAAAGGTGACGGATGTGGCGGAATATGTCTGCATCAACCGCAGTTATCTGTATACCCTGTTCCAGAACTATCTGGGGATGTCTCCCCAGCAGTTTCTCACGGCGTTCCGCATCACGAAGGCGAGGGAGCTTCTGGAGTCCACAAGCTATTCCATAGAGAGCATTGCGCTCTCCTGCGGCTATGCGGACGCCCTGAATTTTACCAAGGCGTTCCGGGGCATGAAGGGGATGTCCCCCTCGGCTTTCCGCAAGCAGGCAAGGGAGGAAGGCAGCAGGCAGGACAAGGGGCAGCTGAGAGAGATAGAAGAATTGCTGAAATATAACATTTTGACAGGTACAAAAAACAAATCGATATAGAAATCGATTTGTTTTTTTATATAATGAAAATAGAGGGCAACAAAAAAGAAGAATCAAGAGAGGTATGGGTATGGAAATGAAGGATACGGTATTGAACAAGTTTGCGGAAGTGTTTGGGGATGCTGCGGATGCAAAGGTTTACTTCGCGCCGGGGCGTGTCAATCTGATTGGGGAGCACACCGATTACAATGGCGGGCATGTATTTCCCTGCGCACTGACCATCGGCACCTATGGGGTTGCAAGAAAGAGAGCTGACCGCAGGCTCAGATTCTACTCCATGAATTTTGAAAATCTGGGCGTGATCGAGTCCTCACTGGACGATCTCAAGCCTTATAAGGAGGCGGACTGGACGAATTATCCCAAGGGTGTCATGTGGGCGTTCGGTGAGAAGGGCATGGAGGTTCCGAACGGCATGGACATTTTGCTCTGCGGCAACATTCCCAACGGCTCAGGGCTTTCCTCCTCCGCTTCCGTGGAGGTACTGACTGGCTTTATCCTGCGGGATCTGTTCGGCTTTGAGGTGAGCAATCAGGATCTGGCGCTGACCGGCCAGTTCTCCGAGAACAAATTCAACGGCGTAAACTGCGGCATCATGGATCAGTTTGCCATTGCCATGGGCAAGGCAGGGTGCGCAATCTTCCTCGACACGGCGGATCTGTCCTACAAGTATGCGCCGGTACAGCTCAAGGAGGCAAAGATCGTCATTGCCTGCTCCAACAAGAAGAGAGGGCTGGGAGATTCCAAGTACAACGAGCGCAGAAGCGAGTGCGAGGAAGCGCTGGCGGAGCTGCAGAAGGTAGTGGACATCAAGACGCTGGGCGACCTGAACGAGGAGCAGTTTGAAGCGGTGAAGAACGCAATCGGAAGTGATGTGCGGATCAGGCGCGCAAGACATGCGGTCTATGAGAACCAGCGTACGGTGAAGGCGGTGCAGGCGCTCAAGGAGAACAACATTGCGCTGTTCGGGGAGCTGATGAACCAGTCCCACGATTCCTTAAGAGATGACTATGAAGTGACCGGCATTGAGCTGGATACCTTGGTGGACGAGGCGAGAAAGATTGACGGCGTCATCGGCTCCCGTATGACGGGCGCGGGCTTTGGCGGCTGCACGGTGAGCATTGTGAAGGATGCTGCCATAGAGGCGTTCAAGGAAAAGGTGGGCAGCGCTTACCTGAAAAAGATCGGCTATGCGGCAGATTTCTATGTAGTGGAAGTTGGCGGCGGTCCCTGCTGCCTGTAAAGAGCGTCCGCGGAATGGAGAGAGAAATGATACAGGAAGAAATTAAAAAGCTGGTGCGCTACGGTCTGGATACGGGACTGGTTGCACCGGAGGATGAAATTTATACAACAAACCGTCTGCTGGAGCTGTTCGGTCTGGACGATCCGGGAGAGGATGGGGAGCCTGCGGCAGCAGGGGTTGCGCTGGAGCCGGTGTTGAAAAACATGCTGGATTATGCCGCAGCAGAGGGCATGCTTGCGGGCGACAGCGTGGTGTACCGCGATCTGTTTGACACGAAGATCATGGGACTTCTGATGCCCCGCCCCGGCGAGGTGATCCGCCGTTTCCGGGAGCTCTACAAGGAGAAGTCCCCCGAGGCAGCGACCGACTACTATTATAAGCTGAGTCAGGATTCCGACTATATCCGCAGATACCGTATTGCAAAGGATGTAAAATGGGTGACGGACACTCCGTACGGAAAGCTTGACATCACCATCAATCTGTCCAAGCCGGAGAAGGATCCCAAGGCGATTGCCGCGGCAAAGAACGCAAAGCAGTCCGGTTATCCCAAATGTCTTTTGTGCCGGGAGAACGAGGGCTATGCGGGGCGCGTGAACCATCCGGCGAGACAGAATCACCGCATCATACCCGTGACCATCAACGGAAGCAGCTGGGGCTTTCAGTATTCCCCCTATGTCTATTACAATGAGCACTGCATCGTGTTCAACAGTGAACATATTCCCATGAAGATCGAGCATGCGACCTTCTGCAAGCTGTTTGACTTTGTAAAACAGTTTCCTCATTACTTTGTGGGCTCCAACGCCGATCTGCCCATTGTGGGCGGCTCCATTCTGAGCCACGACCATTTTCAGGGCGGACACTATGAGTTTGCCATGGCGAAGGCGCCGCTTGAAAGTCATTTTGAGGTGAAGGATTTTCCGGATGTGGAGGCGGGTATCGTAAAATGGCCCATGTCCGTGATCCGTCTGAGCGGAGAGAATACGGACAGGATCATCGCACTTGCGGACAGAATCCTGAATGCATGGCGGGGCTATACGGATGAGGCGGCGTTCATCTATGCGGAGACGGACGGAGAACCTCACAACACCATCACGCCCATTGCCAGAAAGCGGGGAGAGCACTACGAGCTGGATCTGGTGCTGCGAAACAACATTACCACCGAGGAGCATCCGCTCGGCGTTTATCATCCCCACGCAAAGCTGCACCATATCAAAAAGGAGAACATCGGTCTGATCGAGGTTATGGGTCTGGCGGTTCTGCCCGCCCGCCTGAAAGGCGAGATGGCAGAGCTCAAGGAGGCAATGCTGTCCGGCGCAGACCTGCGCGCAGACGAAACGCTGGCAAAGCATGCGGACTGGGTGGAGGAATTTGTGCCCCGCTATGCGTCCATCAATGAGACCAACATCGACAGGATTATCGAGGATGAAATCGGTAAGGTGTTCATGCAGGTGCTGGAGGACGCGGGCGTATATAAATGCACCCCGGAGGGAAGAGAGGCATTCACTCGTTTCCTGACAACATTGTCATAATTTGAAGAGCGTTACGGATGAGCGGTGAATGCGCACCAAAAAACGGATCGTGCCATATAATAAAGCAATATGAGATGGGAGAAATCCAAAATATGGCTTTTTGCAAAACGATCATTCATGTGGTGCAGCAGGGAGATACCTTCTATCGGCTGGCACAGCGCTATCAGACGACGGTTCCCGACATTATCATGCGCAATCCGGGTGTCAATCCTTACAATTTGCAGGTGGGAACCCGCCTGAATATCTGCACGGGAAAAACCAACCAGAATATACAGATTGATGAGCTGGCATTGAACAACGACATGAGGGAGAGCTGGTCGCAGCATGTGTTCTGGACGCTGCTGTTTGAGAGCAGCCTGTTCAACAAGCTGGCGGATCAGGCGGCAGTACAGGCGAGGCTGATGCAGACGCCGCAGGATATCGGCGAGGTGTTTGCAAAGTTTTATCCCCAGAGCATGGTAAACCAGCTGACCCAGCAGCTCTCGGAGCACACCGCGCTGGCAGGCGAGATCATGGCGGCTATGCAGGAGGGCGATACCCAGCGCGCAGAACAGCTGGAGCGCCGCTGGCGCCAGAACGCGGAGGAGATTGCCCGCATGCTGGCAAATGCCAACTCGGAATATGTCTACGACGAGCTTGCAAGCATGCTGAACCGGCATCTGGATATGCTGAAGCTGCAGATCGAGGCTTACCTGAACAAGGAATATGACGAGAGCGTCCGTCTGTTTGACGAAGTGGAGAATGAGATTCTGGAGCTGGCAAATTATCTGACCAGAGGACTTATGGAGCAGTTTTACCGTCCGTAAAAATAAGAAGAGAAGGGCTGTTGTACGCGGTACGACAGCTCTTTTTCATGTCATAGAGGATTCTTTTTAGATTGACATGACTATAATTGCGTCTTACAATAAAAACAGACTAGGGGCGATTATAATAGAATGAAGGAAGAAAACAAGTATGAATCTGAAGTACAGTCTGTCCGATACGGAGCAGGAAATCATGGAGGTTTTGTGGGAAAAGGGGGACTCCATCAAAACCAGACAATTATTGGAATTGTTCAACGAAAGAGGAAAGGATTGGAAAAGACAGACATTGAATACATTCTTGTCACGTCTGGAGGAGATGGGGCTTGTTACCAGAACCAGATCGATTGTCTCGGCGGCGGGCACCCGAACCGATTTCAAAAAGCTTCAGGGGGAGGAGCTTCTGGAGAAATTGTACGATGGTAGTCTTAGCTCGTTTTGTATGGCGTTGAGCGGGAGAAACAGTATTACGGCTGAGGAAAAGAAAAAGCTGGATGCGCTGATAGATGAAATGACACAGGAATAGTTGTCGGAAGAAAAGAGGGGATTATGCAGTATATTATAACGATGTCTCTTGCGGGAAGCCTTATGCTGGCTGCCTCCATGGTGCTGTGGAGATGGGAAAAAGGGCGCGTGTCAAGTAAAACAATAGATGTACTTCTGAAGTTTTCCATATTCTACTATGTGGTTCCGCTGGTCTTTCTGGAGCCGACATACAGGGATTTGTCGTACTGTCTGCCGTTTGAACCCCAGCGTCCGGCGGACGGGATTAGTGCCATAGTGTATATGAAGGAGATTTCGGGCGGGATGACGAGAATCAACGGCGCATACGGGGCGCAGATAGCCGCTGTGCTGGTGTGGGGACTTGTGGCTGCAGGCATTCTTTGTATCAGAATTGTGGGATACATGGTAAAAAGGAGAAGGCTGACTGCGAAGATGCGGAGAATTACGGACGAAGAAGTGCTTGCATTGTCCGAAAAGGTTCGCAGAGAGTACAGGATCAGGCGGCATATTCTTTTGTATGACGTCAAAGGAACCGCGCTCACAACAGGTATCCTAAGACCCGTTATTTTTCTGGATGCACAAATGCCGGCGGAACAGATGGAATTGACCATACGGCACGAGTGTATGCATATCAAAAGGCTGGATGTACTCACAAGGCAATTGGCGACATTTGTGGTATGTCTGCACTGGTTTAATCCCCTTTCCTATCTCCTCCGCAGAAAGCTAGAGTGGATCAGCGAGATCTGCTGTGACGAGAGAGCGGTGAGAGATGTAGGAAAAGAAACGCGCGCTGTTTACGCGAAGATGCTTCTGGAGAACATGCAGGAGGCAGGATTGCCTTCTTTTGCATTCACGACACTGACAAGACAGGGGAAGGCTGCGGAGGAAAGAATACGATTGATTATGAAACCGAAAAAAAGTACGAAAACACGGAAGATATTGGTTGGACTGCTGGCAGGTGCGATGATTTTTCTGGATTCTCTGACAGTGTTTGCCTATCCGAAGGTAACGGTGGTGTGGAGCGAGGATGCGTCGGAACAAGCCGGGTTCGATTTCTCTCCAAATGTGAAAGGTTACTTCTCTGAGGATGGGGCAAAGAATCCCTATATGACCTTTGTCATTTTATATGATGAGCAGTTTACCGACGAGGAGGGAAACATTTACCCTGTGGAAGAGACTGTAAGTGTGGAGGAGACGCATACCCATAGCTGGATCAGCGGTATTTACAGGAAACATGAGCTGACGGCAGACGGCGGATGCATCACTCTGGAATATGATGCAGAAAGGTGTTTCCGGTGCGGAGCCTTGCAGATTGGGGAATGGGTAAATACACACATGAATACAAATTGCCCTCATTAATGTGTAGCAGATATTGACAAAAAATCTTTTTCTTGCTAAAATTAGACTACAAAAAGTTAGTCAATATGATATTGAAGATTTGTTGCAAAGATTTTGATCGTAGCAGGAGTTGCTTCGGTTATTGCTATCTGTGCAACTGCGAAAATGACGACAGTGGTTTTGGGATTGTTTTCAATCGGAGAAATTGTGAATATTCTTGCCATGGGTATTGTCCTTCTTTCTATCCCTATTGTGAATTATAGCTGCCAAAAAAAGTTTCCGGAGCAGTTTCAGGGCAATTGAGTTTGAGGGGATTTCTGGTTTAAGATATTGCTAAGAATAAAAAGTCAATGAATTTACTTGGAATATACGAAAGACATACATATTGTCCGGCAGAAACCGGTGTTTGCCAGTATTAATTGTTGCGCATGTGGTGGAGGAGGGGAATGAGGAAGAAAGTTAGCGGAATCATTTGTTTTATGACCGTGTTGCTGCTCTTGGCGGGATGTGGTCATAAAACAGAAAAAGAAGAAGCCCCCGAAGCATTTTCCGGTATGGCAGTCCGTGATTGGACAGAGCTTGATTGCGGGGCAGACAGAGAAGACTCGATTCGCAATTCCAACATGCTGAATTTGGGATATCTTACCTTTGATGAAGAAGGACACATCTTTTTTTCGGATCTGAACGGGACGGGGATATATATGTCAGGCCCCAAAGGCGAGAACAGGCAGCAGCTTTGCGAGACCACGGGAAGCCTGCTGCAGGTTGCGGCGGATTGGCTGTATTACTCTGACGAGAGTGAGATCGGTATTAAAAGAATTTCCGTGAAAACGGGTGAAACGGAGAACGTCAGGGAAGAAGCCTGCGGAGAATATCTGCTTGTCGACGATAAATTATATATCAACGGGCAGGAAGGATTTTCATGTGCAGGGCTTGATGGCACAGAGCCGGTTGTCTTGCGAAGCAATGAACCGGAGATGGTTTCTTATACGACCGATGGAACTTTCTGGATGGGAAATGCCATTAACGGGACAGATGTTTCGTGGTTCTGGCAGGGATATTTATTAGGCTATGATATGTCCCTCAATCAGCTATATTATATCGGGGAGGGTGCTACCTATCCGTTGATTGTGGGAAACTGGATCAGCGTGTTTGATGTTGTGACTGCAACACGCCATGTCTGGAAGATTGACACGAAGGAAGATGTGGATCTGAAGGTGTATGCGCAAAAAGCAGTCGGTGACGGAGAAAAGCTATATTATGCGAAGAAAGAGTCACAGGGATGCGTAATCTGTTCATGGGACGGAAAAAGTGAGTCGGAGCTTTTGCAGACTGGGGCGGATGAAGTTTCCTATCTCTATCTTTCGGAGGAAATGTTATACTGGATACAAGGTGCAGGTTCAGACACTGGAAAGACATGGGAGTGCAGATTTTATGATATGCAGACCGGAGAAAGCGGAGAGATTTATTGACAAGAAACCCAGATTGTATATTTTATTGATCTGTGCATTGCTGTTGACCGGCTGCGGAAAAACGGATCAGGGAGGCACAGAGTCCCGGAAAGCTGATATCGGGAGTATTTCTGTCTCCGGATTATCGGAAAGCTGTGTATCTCCGGACGGCGGGTATTTGTTCTGCACGCTGAAAGGCAGTTCGTCCATTTATCAGTACACAACCGATGGAAAGAAAGTTGCGGAGTTTCAGGTTACGGCGGATGATGCCAAAGAAAAGGTCATGGAGTTTGCCGGAGAAGAACCGGAGAATGCGGCAGCGTTGACCGGTTTGTGTATCAGGGATGATGTGGTATATTGCTGCAGGGTGCTGAAAGGCACCCTGCTTTCAGTCAATTTAAAAACAGGGGAAGAGAAGATCTGCGGGGAAATAAAAGAAATTGCAGATGTGGAAAAAATGGTGGCAGGTGAGCATGTATTGTTCATTCTGGGAAGAACGGAGTGGGGAAGGAAACTTTGGACATTTGATATAAGCAGTGGTGAATTGGAAACGATTCCTGTGAACAATGTGGTGACGTTCGCGTATGTGCGTGAAGATACCTGCTGGATAGAGCTGTATGACGATGAGGGAGAATATTGTTTCCAAAGGTATGACGCGGGAACAGGCACGCTCTCGGAAAAGTATGCCGGTAATTTTACCGGTGAATTATCGGATATGGTGTATGCAGAGGCGGAAGGGGCAATCTACGGACATCTGCTGGCGGATCAATATGTAAGGATAGACCCGCAAAATCCAAAGGTGGCAGCCCGGTTTTCAGCCCAGCAGTTGTATGCAGGGGATAGCTGTATGCAGAGCGTGGGCGATACGTTATATGTGCAGGATGCGGGAGAAGAAAAAATATACAGCTTTCCCCCGGCTGCTTTTGTGGTGGACAACAAACCGTTGAAGGGCTACACTACCGTCCTATCGGATATACCGGACTGGGAGGGCTATAACATAGAGCTGGAAGTAATCCCGTGGGATGAACTTGCACTCAAGGTACTGGCAGGAGACAGTGACTATGATTTTGTGATTATGAATACCAATATGGCGGAAACAACTGCAATCCGGGACGCAATGGCATATGCCCCGATACCTGAGGAATGCATTGAGAAATATTGGGAGCAATGTTATCCGTTTATCAGGGAAGCGGCGGCGCATGAGGGCGACATCTGGATGCTCCCGCTCAATCTGAATGCGAGAGGACTTGTTTACAACGAAAACAATTTGAAACAGTATGGAATCCGCGTGGATGAAATTACTGACATGGAGGGGCTTTGTGCAGCGGCGAAAAAGCTCTATGAGGAGGGAAAAACGGGGGAATATGGATTGTTGTACCCTGTGGAGAATTTGCTGAAAGAATACATTTGGAAAGAACAGGGAGAGGAGAAATTTTCTTTTGACACGGAGGAGTTTGCAGCGCTGTTGGATTTTATGACGGGTGAATACGGAGTGTCTGCGCCATTCAGAAAATCCTCTGTTGCCATGTATGCATGGGATTATCCGGCTGTGGAGAATGACGGAACACTTACGGTATCCGAACTCTATGAAAAGCAGAGAAAGGCATATGTAGAGAGGTTTTACCTTGAAGAGGTAAGAGGTACGAACTGGGATTATGAAAAATACTTGGGCGCTGATGGCTTTCATGTTTGCCCTGTGCCCGGCATTTCCGGGGAAAATCCCGCGGTGCAGGTGTCTGCGGACATATTGATTATCAACCCTAACGCTCCTGATCCCGAGGGCGTCCTGAAATATGTGACAGATATGTCAGAAACATATATTGCAAATTACAGAAGACACTTATCGGCGGATCAGAATATCTATCCCAAGGATGGTTATTCAAGGGAATTGTTTGACCTGTACGCCCGTGGAAACATCGTGTTTGGACTTCCGAAGGGATTGTTTGATATTTATTATCGGTATTGCGAAGGTACTGAATTGAACAGGGAGACGGTAGTTACAGAACTGGATCGGAAAGTGAGTATGTATTTTGGGGAATAAATTTGCTGCTAAAGTTAAATTTTGTCTGCTGCCTGCTGCGGTGGGACTCTTACTGTTTTACCTGATACCTTACGGAAAGGTTATTCTTTATTCCGTAGTGAAAAGCCAATACCAAAAGCGATTCGTGGGATTGCGGAATTACAGGGAAGTTTTGGAAAATCCCTATTTTCAACTGGCATGTTGGAATACGTTGCTGATGATTCTGATTTGCGTGCCGCTTTTCGTGATTCTGTCAATTGTAATTTCTGTATTCTGCATGCAGAGGGGAAGAACCGGAAAACTGTTGCACAGGATGAGTATCCTCCCTCTGCTGTTGCCTTCTGCCGGAGTCGTTGCGGCTTTCAGCATTCTTTTTGGGAAAATAGACAATCCATTTCCTGTGTATGGCATGTTTCTGTGGAAGTATGTGGGTATGGGTGTCGTGATTCTCACGGCGGCATTTTCCACGGTTGACCCTCAGATAAAGGAAGCGGCAAGGATGGACGGGGCGGGAATGTATGTGATTTGCAGAAAAATCATATTGCCGCTTTGCAGGAAACCATTGCTTTTTACGGTTGTGCTGGGAATTGTGTATTGTTTTCGGACGTTCCGCGAAAGCTTTCTGTATTACAATGCAAACTATCCGCCTGATTACAGCTATACCCTGCAATACTATATGAATAATCAGTTTTTGAAGTTGAAGTATCAGTCCATGGCTGCCGCTTCTGTCATCGTGACAGTGCTGTTGGCGGGAATTGTGGTTCTCTTGGAAAGAGTTTTGGGGGAACGGGAGGCTGTATGCGGAAAAAAATAATAGGGGTTGTCTTGTGGGGATTTCAGATAATGTTGCTATGCAGCGTTTTGCTTCCGATTCTTATGATGCTGCGACAGGCATCACCGGGAGATTTTCACAAAGTTCTGATTGAAGATTTTTGGTTTTATCCTAAATTCTGGCTTTCACTGGGGGTCGCGGTCACGATAGGTGTGGGATCTGTGGCTGTGGCTTTGCTGGCGGCGTTTGGAATGAGAGTAGGCAGGCTCAAGCATAAAAAAGCATTTTTGTTTTTACTGCTTCTGCTGATGCTGATGCCGTTGCAGGTCACATTGCTGCCAAATTATATCGGTCTGCGCGACCTGAAACTTTTGGACACCTTCAGCGCATTGGTACTTCCCATGATTTTTTCACCTTTTGCAATTTATCTGATGTACCAGTACATGGAAACTGTTCCGTATGAGGGATGGGAAGCCGCCCGGCTGGAAACAAGTTCGGTCTGTCGGATTCTGGGGTGGGTTATCATGCCACAAATGCGGGCATGTATGGCTGCCGTATTTGTTTTCATGTTTGCGGAAGGATTTAACATGGTGGAGCAACCGCTCTATTTTGTAAAGCAGGAGAAATGGAAAACATTGTCTGTTTTGATAGAAAGTCTGGCGGACGGAGAGAAACATTTGATTTATGCGGTGGGTATTATTTGTACGATTCCCTTACTTTTGCTGTATGGCTTTTTCAAAGAGGAGCTGATTGAGGGAATGGGCTATCTGCAACCATAAAAACAGGTGAGAGGTGCCAAAAGCATGAGAAAGAAATTATTGTGGGCAGGCATGATACTGTTTTTCGGAACAATGCTTCTGGGAACATTTCTGCATCAGAAAATTGACAGCCTGTCGCGGATCAAAGTAGAGGCGATTTTGCCGGAGCCGTACATAGAGGAAATATGGGAAGTTGCGGATGTGAACGGCGTACAGACGGATGTCGTAAGACAGGAGAGATTTCTGCTGATTCCCGAGGAAGCGGTAAAGGATAGGATGATTTATACTGTCCAGACGGAGGAGGTTCCTTACGGCAGCTACGAAATCGTAAGACTTAAGCCGGTTGAAATTGCCGGAGCAGGGGAGGGGAAGATAAAAGTCGCAGGTGGATTGTCGGAGCAGGAAAAAGTGGTGGCATGCTATGACGTAACGCTGTCAGACGGAATGCGTGTTGTGGAGGAGGAGGGGAAAGATTGAAAAATAGAATTTTTCAATCACGAGATTTGTGTCTGCGCGCACTTGACACAAACTCGTTATGCGCAAAAGACATGCGCGGAAATGAGGGAACAAATGAAGAGAAAAATATGGTATCTGATAGGTCTCATCAGCGTTGTGGGAATGAGCGCATGCGGTAAGGCGGTGACAGAGCCGGATGCGGTGGTGACAGGGACGGATACGGTGGTGACAGAGCCGAATGTGACAGCGGGGGAGCCGGATCAAACCGCACCGGACTACACGGAGCGGAGGCTGCAGACGCTTCCGGGCGAGCTTCCCATGGAAACCACCACGGAGGAATGGAACGAGGGCGAGGAATTTGTTTCCTACGTGTATCGGCTGCCGGAGAATGAAGATTTCCTGAAAATGTGGGTGGAGGATGAGCAAAAGCCCGGAAAGATTCTGCTGAACGGGCAGGAATATCCCTATTCCTTCGGGGATTATTATCCCCGGGGCGGCGAGAATCCGCAGGTATATGTTGCGGATCTGAACGGCGACGGGGAGCCGGATGTCCTGATGAAGGGGGAGGCATACCCGGCGCAGATACGGCAGGAGGTATACTTGTCGGACGGAGCGGGCGGTTATCGGGAATTGGGAGATGTAACATGGCGGAGCGGATCTCTGGAGGAATTTCCTTTTACGGTGAGCTACGAGGACGATTACCGGATCCATGTGGCAATGCCGGCATACGACATTGATGAGACTGTACAGATGCAGACCTCTTTTTCGGAGCTGGCACAGGAATTGGGCATTTATGACGAGAATGGCAAGGTGACGGAGTATGGGCGCGGATACATAGAGCAGCCTAATCTGCAAAGTCAGGCAGTCCGTTACATGCAGGCGGACGACGGCTCCGTCACGCTGCGCTATGCGGCACAGATCGAATCTGGGTACAGTGAATACTGCTTAGGCTGGTGCTTTGTGTTCACCTATGAAATTACGGGTGAAGGCTACAAGCTGCAATCGGTGACATTGGAGGAGTTCCCCTATTGATGTAAAAAGAGGTTATATTGTTCATAACGCCATGGATTATCCGAAGGGAATGTCCATGGCGTTGTTGCATTTATTGACAATGAGTGGTATATTTTTTACCATAAGACGACCGATGATACGGTTATGGCCCGCAGAGAATGTGTGGGAAATTACTCATGGAATTGGAAGGTAAAATTATGGTAAAGAAAAAAGTGAAAAGTGCCGTAACGGCGATCGTTCTGGCAATGTCTCTAGCGCTGACTGCCTGTGGCAATACAGCGGCTACCGGAGACACCGGGACAGTAGAAACAGGTGAAAAGACAAGTGGGGAAACGGAAACTCCCGCTCCCGAAAGTAAGGCTTTGGAGATCGCATTGAATGTATATTATAATGATGCAGACCACAGCTACTATGACAATGAATCGGGAGAATCCATTCTGGTGACGGGAGAAGGGCAGTATACCTTATCCTTCGACTGTGCGACAGACCTTTCCGACAAGGCGGTTGCTGCAGGTGTGAACAGCCTGACAAACCTTACGGCGGTTTATATTCTGGATATGGGTGTGGCAAAAGGAACCCAGTCTACGATCAAAGCCTGCAATATTTTCTTTGATTCCGTGAATGTGGACGGTCAGGAACTTACTGTCACGCAGACAGAAAAGAAGTCTGCGATCAAGTCCTCCGGTATCTTTGATACCAACGACCCCATCAACGGCTGGGACGGTTCCCAGGTAGCGGAAGTGTCGGCGACATCAGAGCATGTTGTAAACTTTACAACCATTACCGATGCAAAGAAAATTACGGTTACATTCACTCTTTCCGATATGGAGTGGGAAGGTGACGCACCCAAGGCGGAACCCTCCGAGACTGTTAAGACAGGGAATACCTATGTGAATACTGCCAAATTCAGCGATCTGGATTTCAAGAACATGGATGCGCTGACCCTTTCCAAATACATGGGCAACGGCATCAATCTGGGAAATACGCTTGAAGCATACGGAAAAGGCTCCTTTGGCACCACCGCGGAAGTGTCCACCTACGAAACCTTCTGGGGACAGCCTGTCACCACGAAGGAAATGATTCTCGGAATGAAAAATGCGGGCTTTGACACATTGCGTATTCCGGTGGCATGGACGAACACAATGGACTATGAATCCGGAGATTTCACGATCAACCCTGCTTATCTGGAGCGTGTGGCGGAAGTTGTGCAGTATGCCATTGATGCGGAAATGTTCGTTATTGTAAACGACCACTGGGACGGCGGCTGGTATGCCATGTTTGGCTCCAACAAACAGGAGGATGTGGACAGGGCATGGAAAATCTATGAGAATATCTGGACGCAGGTGGCGGACTACTTTAAGGATTATTCTGAACTGCTTATTTTTGAATCCGCAAACGAGGAACTGGGCGACAGATTCAATTATACGGGTGACTGGGCTGATTCCGGCAGTCTCACGGTTGAAGAGTGTTACAAGCTGAACACCGCCGTCAATCAGAAGTTTGTGGACATTGTGAGAAATTCCGGCGGCAAGAACGCGGAGAGATTTCTTCTGATTGCCGGTTATGATACCAATTTTGACAAAACAGTGGACAGCAGATTTGTGATGCCCACGGATACTTTGCCCGGCAAAATGCTGGTATCTGTGCATTACTATTCCCCCAGCACTTACTGTATGGGTGAAAAGCAGGCTGACTGGGGCATCAAAAAAGACTATGAAGACATGAATGCGGACTTTGCGAAGCTGACAAAGCTTACCGATGCCGGTTATGGCGTAATTATCGGGGAATATGCTGCCCTGATGGTAGATGGCGGAGCAGGCATTCTGAAAAACAACACGGTGGAATATACGACCAATCTTTTGGGCAACTGTGATGTTTACAACTATGTTCCCGTTCTCTGGTCCTGCAATGATTTTTACAAAAAAGACGAGCTTACCATGGTGAACAGCGACATTACCGATCTATACACAGGCAGATGTTATGCAGAAGAAAGCAAGGCGGAAAACTATGTTGAGACCGTGCAGGCTCAGATGCAGGCGGCATACGAAGAGGCACCTGAGATGTGGGAAGGCATTGAGACTTACGAGGAAGGCACACCGGTTGCATGGATCATGTGGAACGGCGGTGCAGGTACTTACAGTGTGGGAAATACCTTCAATCCCGCCGACAATGCTCATGTACGGTAAGGAAGCAAGCAACCGAAAACAAGAGATAGACCGCCAG
>URSA01000022.1 GCA_900550475.1 uncultured Lachnospiraceae bacterium | reverse complement strand
GGGGCTGTGCGATGATGCGGATGCCTGCCTCCAGAATATCCTCATCCTCCATCAGCTCCAGCGTACCTTTTCCTCCGCCGAACAGCTCCTTGAATACCTTGTCAAACTCACGGTTGATCTCGCCGAATTTCTCGTTGAACTGCTTTCTCATGGCGACATCCAGCTCCGTGATGATGCCCTCAAGGGTCTTTTCCGCCTCCACCAGATCGTCATGCTGGTTCTTTAGGAAGGTGTATCTCTCCATCAGATTCTTGTAATCCTCGATGGCGTTTACGTTCACATCGCCCAGCTTTCTGATCTGATCCTTCAGAGCCGCGATTTCCTTCTTCATGGCAGGCAGATCGTTCATCTCCTCGTTGCGGATGCCCGCCGCGTCGGAGAGGGTGATCTCGTACTCATCCCACATATAATTGATCTGGTTCTCCATGGACTCTTCCAGTTTTTCCCTCTGGGTGTTCAGACGGTACACTTCCTTATCCAGTGCCGTCATCTGTCCGGCAAGCTCCTCCCGCTCCGCAAAGAAATTCTTCTGTTTTGCGGCCAGCTCCTCCCTGGCGGCAATATTCTCCGTCAATTCCTTCTGGGACTGGTTCTGGGAGTCATGGGAAGCTGCAATCGTCTTTTCGATCTGTCCGATGTTGCGTTTCTTCTCCTCCATGCTCTCCGCATTTGCGGCGAGACCTTCATTGATCTCGTCAAGCTCTGTCCGGTATCTGTCGAGCTCGCCGTTGATACGCTCCACATTCGCCTGATGGAACTCCTGCGTCTGGAGCATCTTCTCCACCTTTACGTCCCATTCCGAAACTTTGGCGGCGCGCTCTGTCTCCCTGCTCCTCTGCTCCTCCAGTTCCTTCTGGAACTCCGCGATCTGCTTCTCGGCGGTTTTCTCCAGCTCCTCGGATGCGACAAGCTCCTTCTGGATCTCCTCCTTGTTGTTCTTGATCTCCAGAACCTGCTTCTCTATTTCCTTCTCTTCATTTTGCAGGGAACGGGAACCTTCCTCCGCCTCCTCCATGCGCTCGCGCGCGGTCTCGACGTTCATTCTCGCCGTATTCTGCTCAATGAATTTCCTCTGAATATCGGATTTCAACGCCTCCAGCTCCATTCTGAGCCGGTTGCGGTTACTCTTGGTCTCCTCGATCTCTTTTCCCAGCGCATCGATCTTGTCAAGAAGGGCTTGGGTCTCCTTCTCCAGCTCCTCGATCTCGCGCCGTCTTCCCAAGAGATTGCTGTTGTTCTTGAACGCACCGCCGCTGATCGCACCGCCCGGAACCAGAAGCTCGCCCTCGATGGTGACCATACGGATGCCGTAGTCAAATTTTCTTGCGATCTTGACCGCATTGTCCACATTGTCCACGACCACGATTCTGCCAAGCATGGCTTTCGCCACATCCTTGTACTTCTTCTCGATCTGCACAAGCTCATCCGCCATGCCGATCACGCCTTTTTCCTTCAGCGCCTCCGGATTCTTAAACTCCTGCGGATTCTTGATGCTGGTGAGTGGCAGGAAGGTTGCCCTTCCCAGCTTGTTCTGCTTCAAAAAGCCGATCATGCGCTTTGCCGTTTCCTCGTCGTCCGTCACAATGTTCTGGATGTTTCCGCCCAGCGCCGTCTCAATTGCAGTCTCATACTTCTTGTCCGTCTTGATTATGTCCGCAACCACACCGATGATGCCCTTCTGGTGTTCCTTCTGCTCCATCACCTTCTTTACACTGCCGCCGTAACCGTCATAGCGCTCGGTCAGATTGGAGAGCGCCTCCAGACGGGATTTTTCCTGATGGTACTTCTCCTGTGTCTCCCTTAACCGGCTGTCCTTCGATGCCAGAAGCTCCCTTGCGCCCACAAGCTCCTGCTCCTGTTCCTTTGCCTTGCCGTTCATCTGCTCCAGCTCGGCAGTCACGCGCTCAAAGGTCTCGTTTAACTGGCGGATGTTTTCCTCTCTGGTCTCCTCGTCGGACTTTGCCCGCAGAAGCCTTGAGTTGAGCTCCGCCTTCCGAATGGCGATCTGCTCTAACATGGTATCGTAGCGTCCCATCTTGGACTTGATGGTGGCGCGCTGGTTAAGCTCCCCAATAATGGTATTCTTGCCGTTCTCGATATTGTCGTTGAGCTCGGCGATCCGGTTCTGGATCTGTGTGAGCAGCTCCCGCACCTCATTCCTCGTTGCCACAAGCTCTGCCACCTGATCGTCAATCGCCTGCTTTTCCTTCAGAATACGGTTCTTGTCCACATCCTTTTCTTCGATCTCCGCCTGCACGTTCTTCTGGCGGGTTTTCAGATGCACCTCGTTATCCTGCGCCGAATGGATCTGTTCCTTTAAGACGTTGATCTCACCCTCCAGCTTTCCCCGCATAACGCTGGTGTCCGTCAGGTTTGTCCTCGCCTCCTCGATTGCCGCCTCAAGCTGCTCGATCCGGCTCTGAACCTTCTCATACTCTTCCTTGATCCCTTCGTACTTCTCCCCGGTGGCGGACAGATCCTTCTCCGCGATGCCGTACTTCTCCTCCACGGAGGCGAGCTGCTCCTTCAGACGGTTATGCTCCAGAAGAAACATATTCACATCCAGCGTCTTCAATTCTTCCTTCTTTTTCAGGTAAACCTTCGCAACCTCGGACTGCTTCTCAAGAGGCTTCACCTGTTTTTCCAGCTCGGAGAGAATGTCATTGACACGGACAAGATTCGCCTTCTCATCCTCCAGCTTTTTCTGTGCCGCATATTTTCTTCTCTTGAATTTGACGATACCTGCCGCCTCATCAAACAGCTCACGGCGCTCCTCGGGCTTTCCGCTCAGGATCTTGTCGATCTGACCCTGACCGATAATGGAGTAGCCCTCCTTACCGATACCCGTGTCGTAGAACAGCTCGTTGACATCCTTCAGTCTGCATGCCGAGCCGTTGATCAGATATTCACTTTCTCCGGAACGGTAGATTCTTCTCGCAACCGTCACCTCGTCATAGTCGATTGCAAGCTGATGATCCGTATTATCCAGTGTGATCGCCACATAAGCATAGCTGAGTGGCTTTCTGGTTTCTGTTCCCGAGAAAATGACATCCTGCATGGAGGCGCCGCGCAGCTGCTTGATGCGCTGTTCGCCGAGCACCCATCTGACCGCGTCCGCAACATTGCTCTTGCCGCTGCCGTTCGGCCCTACGATTCCCGTGATGCCGTTATGAAACTGAAATGTGATCTTGTTGGCAAAGGATTTGAATCCATATACCTCTATGCTTTTTAAATACATGTCTTTTTCCCCTTCCTGTCTGACTTTTTCAAGTCAAGCAGTGCCTTGTAGGCCGCCTGTTGCTCCGCCGCCTTCTTTGTACGTCCCTGTCCCTTCCCGAGAACAGCGCCATCCACCACAACCTCCACCTTGAAGAGTTTGTCGTGCTCAGGACCGGACTCCTCCACAAGATCATAATGAAGTTCCTTCTTGAGCGTACCCTGCACATATTCCTGCAGATTCGTCTTGCTGTCATAAAAAAGCTGTTTATTCTCAAGGTCTGACAGGACAAAACGATAGATGTGTTCCTTCGCCCTCTCCATTCCGCCGTCCAAAAAGATTGCGCCGATCACCGCCTCCATCACGTCGGATGTCAGGGAATCTCTCTCCCTGCCGCCGGTGGACTCTTCTCCCTTTCCGAGCAGCATGAACTTTCCAAGCTCTATATCCCTCGCACAGAAGGCGAGTGCCGGTTCGCAGACCATGGAAGCGCGCAGCTTGGTAAGCTGCCCCTCCTGAAGCTGCGGGTATTCCTTGAACAGAAACTCACTGGAAACCAGCTCCAGCACCGCATCCCCCAAAAATTCCAGACGCTCATAATGCTTGAACTTGTTGATCTTCTGTTCGTTTGTAAATGAGCTGTGTGTGACCGCCTGTTTCAAGAGCGACTTGTCCTTAAAACGATATCCGATCCTATTTTCCAGTTCCTCCAGCGTATATCCTGCCACGGTATGTTCCTTTCCACAAAAGTAACAGGCGGTTTGACTGCCAAACTGTTACCCATAAACAAAGTATTCCTGATGCGGCACAGGAATCCACCGATCGCCGCACACAGGAATACCTCAAAGATTCTATGTGATTAGTTGTTATTCACTGCACTCTTGATCATTTCAACGGCTTCCTCAACCGTTGAGATTTTCTCTGCCTTCTCAGCGGGAATCTCGATATCAAACTCTTCCTCGATTCCCATGATGATCTGGAATACATCCAGAGAGTCCGCACCGAGATCGTCAATAAAGGTTGAGTCAAGGGTGATTTCGTCCGGGTCCACATTCAGAACCTCTGCAATAACTTTTTTCAGCTTTTCAAATTCCATACATAAATCCTTCTTTCCTAGTCTTCTAATGTAATTTTTTCTTTTATTTTATCATTAATCTTCTGCTCCTTGAATGTGACACACTGCAGAACAGAATTTTTGATTTCCACCGCCTTGGAGCTTCCGTGGGTCTTGACCACAAGACCGTTCAGCCCCAGCATGGGCGCTCCGCCGTATTCCTGCAAATCAAACGCCTTCAGCGTCTTCTTTAATGCCGGCTTCACAAGCAATGCACCGATCTTGCTTCTTAAGCTGGTCATCATGCCCGCCTTCACCTTACGAAGCATGGTAGCGCCGACTCCCTCATAGAGCTTCAGGATCACATTCCCCACAAACGCCTCGCACACGATCACATCTGCAACGCCTGCCGGGATGTCCCTTGCCTCCACGCTTCCGATAAAATTGATCTCCGGACAATTTTTGAGCAGCGGGTAGGTCTCCTTCACAAGAGCATTGCCCTTCTCCTCCTCCGCGCCAATATTCACAATCCCGACTTTCGGGTTCTTGATTCCCATGATATTTTCCATATACACGGAGCCCATCTTGGCAAACTGTACCAGATGGGAAGGTCTCGCATCCACATTGGCACCGCAGTCCACCAGAAGCGCCACACCGTTTTCCGTGGGAATTAACGGTGCAAGAGGCGGTCTCTCCACGCCCTTGATCCTGCCGACGATCACTTGTCCGCCCACCAGCGTCGCTCCGCTTGAGCCCGCCGTTACAAAAGCGTCACAGGTGCCGTCCTTCACCATATACATTGCCTTCACTATGGAGGAGTCCTTCTTCCTCCTGATCGCCATGACAGGAGGCTCTGCGGTCTCAATGACCTCCTCTGCATGCACAATCTCCACCTGTTCCGCATTATATGTATATTGCGTCAGTTCTTTCTCAATCACATCTTTTCTGCCGACCAGAAAAATCTTTACTCTTGCATCAGCGTTGGCGGCTTCCACTGCGCCCTTTACGATTTCGCCCGGCGCATTGTCCCCGCCCATAGCATCCACAGCTACGTTTACCATCTCTGCCATCTCATGTCTCCTTTTAGGTATGGCATTTCAGAGAATAACCAATCCTTTTTTACTATACTAAAGGACTATATAAAAATCAAGCATATCTTTTCATCCTGTGCGTTTCTCTTTTTACGCCAGACCGCACAGACATGCAATCAAAAACAGAATCAAAAGATGCGCCGGGTAAAACACATAGAAAAAGTATTTCATCCGAAGTCCCCTCTGTCCGTTGTAGCAGGCAATGGGAACGAAGGCAAACGGCGCAGGTATCTCCCACATGAACACAAGGCTTCCGGCAAGCAGCTGATTCGCCCTGTTGTTGCGGAACACATAGAGTACCATAATGCACACCACACCGATTGCGGCATAATCCGTGTTGATCAGTTGGGCGATCCCCGCCCCCACGACCAGTGCAAGCAGGTCAAGGAGAAGCTTCACGGCACGGGGTGCTGTCATTTTCTCCTCTATGGCGCGAAAGGCGATCATCACAAGCAGTCCGATCAAGAGCGTAAAGAACACATTCTGATAGTCGGGGTAAAACACTCTTCCCGCGAACGCCAGATCAAACGGCACCTCGGAACTCAGTGCGAACACAAACAGCCGCAGGGCATATTTTGCCACGTTTCGCGTATGGATAAATCCCTCGACCAGAAGAAAGCAGAAAATGGGAAAACCAATCCTGCCGATTCCCCTTAACACCGTATCCAGAACCACCAACGGATCCTCGTAGGAATAAATGCCTCCCGACTGTGCGGCGATCATCCTTTCCACAATGACAGCCCCGATATGATCAATCAGCATCGCCACGATGGCAATGATCTTGATCGTGCTCCCGCTCAAGCCTTTTTTCTTTTCCGTTTCACTCATCTCTCATTCCCCTTTTCTGTTTTTTCACCACTGCGAAGCAGTCCGGTAGCAGGCTTCCTATGATCGGGCAGGCGGAGTTTTTGCGCCTGCTCGTTATCCCTTCGGAATCACCTCGACTTCGTTTCACTCCGTCTCAGTGATTGCCGTTCGCCAAATGAAGATTTTCATGCGAGCATGAATCTTCACTTGGCTCATCGGGATGACAAAAAAGAGAGCTGCCAAGCAGCTCTCTTTCCGTTTCTTAGTCCATGCTGATGATTTCTTTTTTATTATAAGAACCACAAGCCTTGCATACTCTGTGAGGCATCATTAATGCACCACATTTGCTGCACTTCACTAATGTAGGAGCACTCATTTTCCAGTTTGCTCTTCTCTTATCTCTTCTACCTTTGGAAGACTTATTCTTAGGACAAATAGACATCGCGTTACACCTCCTTATTCACGTTAAAGATATCCTGTAATACCGCCAGCCGGGGATCCGGAACGAAATCATCGCACCCGCACGCCCCGCTGTTCAGGTCTTTGCCACACTTCTTACAAATCCCCTTGCAATCCGGCTTACAAAGTACCTTCTCAGGCTGGTTCATTAATAGCTCGTTGTATACCAGTGCTTCCACGTCGAGGTGATAGCCATCCATCAATCCCTGATCGCTCTCATCCAGAACCTCACTGTCGCTTACATCCGGAGAATACAGTTCGCGTTCAAAATCAAGTTCGATTCTGACCGGAACTTCCTTCAAGCATCTGTCACAGCACATTTTCTGGGTAATCCCGGCATGTCCTTTCACAGTCAGCTCTCCCGGCTTCTCATTGGTAAAGACCAGATGCAGAGGCGTTTTCTCCACGATGGGAAAGCTTCCCATCCGGCTCTTAAAAGCGGTCATCTCCACCGCCACATCCTCCGTCCTGACTTTTCCTTCAGATGTCAATACATCAGTCAAATTCAATAACATAGTCTGCTCCTGGCGAAAAGCGTCTCTACGACCACTCTCCGTTTTTCACACACTGATTTATTATACATATACACCGGTTCTTTGTCAACTATCTATTTTTTATTTTTGGATGGTATTTTACCGGGTCAGTCTGTAAGTTTCTCTTGCGATGGCAAGCTCCTCGTTTGTGGGGATCACCATAACCGTGGTTTTGCTGTCCGGCGTGGAAACGGCAATATCCTCCCCGCGCTTTGCATTTGCCTCGCGGTCGATCTTCACACCCAGATATCCAAGATACTGGTCACAGATCATTTCCCTCACAAAGGAACAGTTCTCGCCGACGCCCGCCGTAAAGCAGATCACATCCACGCCGTTCATTGCAGCTGTATAAGCGCCGATGTATTTTGCGACTCTGTACGCAAAGGTTTCCATGGTATTGATTGCCCTTGCGTTGCCTGCATGGTATGCGTCCTCCAGATCCCTGAAATCAGAGGAAAGGTTCTCGGAAAGTCCAAGCACTCCGGACTTCTTGTTGAGTATGTTCATAATTTCATCAATACTCTTTCCCTCTTTGTGCGCAATGAACTCCATGATGGCGGGATCGATGTCTCCGCTTCTGGTTCCCATAATAAGCCCCTCCAGCGGGGTCAGTCCCATGGAAGTATCCACGCACTTGCCGTTCTTCACTGCGGACACGCTGGCGCCGTTGCCCAGATGGCACACAATGATCTTCAGATCCTCATATTTCTTTCCCAGAACCTCCGCAGCCTTCCTGCTCACATAGGAATGGCTGGTGCCGTGAAAGCCGTATCTTCTGATCTTGTACTTCTCATAGTATTCGTAGGGCAGACCGTACATATATGCCTTGTCCGGCATGGTCTGGTGGAATGCCGTATCAAACACCGCAACCATGGGCGTCTCGGGCATCAACGCCTTGCAGGCATGGATTCCGATCAGGTTGGCGGGATTGTGCAAAGGCGCCAGATCATTGCACTGGGCGATTGCCTCGATCACTTCATCCGTAATCAGCGTTGCCTCCGCAAACTTCTCCCCACCGTGGACAATGCGGTGTCCCACTGCGCCGATCTCCTGAAGGCTCTTCACAACACCGGTCTTTTCGTTGGTCAGTGCCTCCAGCACCAGACGGATCGCATCCGTATGATCCTTCATGGGCGTAACGGTCTCTTCCTTCGTTCCGCCTGCCGGTGTGTAAGCAATCCTGCTGCCGTCAATTCCGATTCTTTCACAGATTCCCTTTGCGATCAGCTTCTCCGACTCCGCGTTGATAAGCTGGAATTTCAAGGATGAGCTGCCGCAGTTAATAACTAAAATATTCATATCTTCCTCCGTTTTCACCAATCTATACAAGCTGTGCCTGCACCGCTGTCAATGCCACAACACCTACGATATCCTGCCAGGAGCAACCTCTCGAAAGATCGTTGACCGGCTTTGCGATTCCCTGAAGCATGGGGCCGTATGCCTCTGCCCCTCCCAATCTCTGTACCAGCTTATAGCCGATATTTCCCGCATCCAGATTGGGGAAGATTAAAATGTTGGCTCTGCCGCCCACCGGGCTGCCGGGCGCCTTGGACTTTGCAACGGAAGGCACTAACGCCGCATCCGTCTGCAGCTCGCCGTCAAGCACAAGATGAGGATACTCCTCCCTGGCGATTCTTGTCGCCTCCACCACCTTATCGACCAGCGGGTGCTTTGCGCTGCCCTTGGTGGAATGGGAAAGCATGGCGATTACGGGCTTGGGACCTACCAGTGATTTGAAGCTGCGGGAGGAGGTGTCCGCGATGGCAGCCAGTTCCTCCGGCGTGGGATCCTGATTCAGACCGCAGTCCGCAAACAGGAAAGTGCCGTTCTCTCCCTGATCCTTCATCACCGTATCCATAATAAAGAAAGCGGACACAAGCTTTACCCCGGGCGCTGTCTTCAATATCTGCAATGCGGGACGCAGCGTATCCGCCGTGGAGTGGCAGGCTCCCGCCACCATGCCGTCCGCATCATTGTTCTTCACCATGACGATTCCGAAGGTCAGATAATCCTTAAGCAGGATCTCCCTCGCCTTCTCCGGCGTCATTCCCTTTGCTCTTCTTGTTTCGTATAAAAGATTTACATATTCGTCGAGCTTTTCCGTGGTCTTGGGATTTACAATCTTGATCCCGTCAAGCTCTACCTCCAGCCAGCCGGCACCGTCCATGATCTTCTCCTCGTCGCCGATCATGATAATGTTGGCAATCCCCTCCTCTAAGATCTTTGCCGCCGCGATCAACGTTCTCTTGTCGTTGGACTCGGGCAGCACGATCGTCTTCTTGTCGACTTTTGCTCTCTCCTTAATCAGGTCAATATAAGACATCTTCCTTCTCCTTCCGTATTTCCTATGGAAATTCGTATCTACACTCTTTGCAAAATACGCTGTTTATATTATACTGGATATGGAAATTGTATACAAGAGAAAATATTCGTTAAATTGTATATTTTCAGATACATTTCCCCTTTTTATAGCTTTAAAAAATGTGATTATTTTCACAATGTAAACGCTTTCAATGTGTGTTATTTTTTTCACATGGGAAATGTGCGTTTTTGATCGGTATATCGTTTGAATTGGAGGAAGTTATGAAGACTGTCGGAATCATTGCAGAATACAATCCCCTTCACAGCGGGCATGTCTACCAGCTCTCAAAGGCGAAGGAGCTGACCGGCGCAGACCGGGTCGTGATCGCGATGAGCGGGGATTTTACCCAGAGAGGGACGCCCGCCCTTCTGGACAAGTATGTCCGGGCAGAAATGGCGCTTGCGGCAGGAGCCGATCTGGTTGTGGAGCTTCCCGTGCGCTTTGCCACCGGAAGCGCGGAGCGTTTTGCCCACGGCGCCGTTTCCCTGCTTGACGGTCTCGGTGTGGATGCGCTCTGCTTCGGCAGCGAATGCGGCAGCACGGACAGCCTGCTCCTTGCCGCAAGACTTCTCTGCGAGGAGCCTGGCTCCTTCCGGCAAACACTGCGTCACGCCCTAAAAAACGGTGCATCCTATCCGTCTGCGCGCAGTCAGGCACTGTCTACCTGCGTCCGCGGGGAAGGGAACATTTCCCTCCCCACCGACTTCTGCGAGTCTGTCTGGGAAGGCCCCAACAATATTCTCGGCATCGAATACCTAAAGGCACTGATCCGGCTTGGAAGCACCATGGAGGTCTGCACCGTCAAAAGAGACGGCGCCGGATATTCGGATTCCGCCATCCCCGAAAAGGGCTTCTGTTCTGCTCTTGCCATCCGGGAATGGCTGCTCTCCCGCAAGGATCCCTCCGCCCTCACCCCCTATCTCCCTTCCGGGGTCTGCTCCCTGTTGACGGATGCGGCAAGGGAAGATGCCTTTCTCTGCGCGGATGACTTTTCTTCCATGCTTTTCTACCGGCTGCTCTCCCTGCAGGCTGAGGGCTACACCGGCTATGAGGATGTCTCTCAGGCGCTTTCGGATAAGATTGCCCGAAACCTGTTTTCCTTCCGCTCCTTTTCAGATTTCAGCTCTCTGCTGAAATCCAAGGATCTGACTTACGCGAGGATCAGCCGGAGTCTTCTCCATATTCTGTTAAATATAAGAGAGTCGGAGAAAACTGCACGGTATGCCCGGATTCTGGGCTTCCGCCGCAGCTCCTCCGATATGTTTTCCGTTCTGGGAAAGGGCTCTGTTCCCCTCCTCTCAAAGCCTGCGGATGCCGAAGCCGTTCTTGACGAAAAGGGACTTGCCCAACTAAAGGAGGATCATTTTGCCGCTCATCTGTACGAGAGCGTCCGGGCGGCAAAAAAAGGCGGCACCCCACAGAATGAGTGCCGCAGACAAATCATAATTGTATGATGTATTAATTCTTGAAGCTGTGAATGGGTGCCGGAATCCTTCCCTTGCGGTTCACAAAGGCATCGCAGGAAAATCCGTTCACCGGCATGATGGGGGCATACCCCAGAAGACCGCCAAATTCCACGGTTTCTCCCACATCCTTCCCCACCACGGGAATAATGCGGACAGCCGTCGTCTTCTGATTTACCATTCCGATTGCCATCTCATCCGCGATGATACCGGAAATTGTAGTTGCCTTGGTCTCTCCGGGAATGGCGATCATGTCCAGTCCCACCGAGCACACGCAGGTCATTGCCTCCAGTTTTTCCAGCGTCAACGCCCCGGCAGTCACCGCATCGATCATTCCCTGATCTTCGCTGACAGGAATAAATGCGCCCGACAATCCGCCCACATAGGAGGATGCCATTACGCCGCCCTTCTTCACCTGATCGTTCAGCAGGGCAAGCGCCGCCGTGGTTCCGGGTGCTCCGGCATACTCCAGACCGATCTCACACAGAATATCCGCAACACTGTCGCCGATTGCCGGCGTGGGCGCTAAGGAAAGATCCACAATTCCAAAGGGAACCTTCAGCATGCGCGATGCTTCCTGCGCCACCAGCTGTCCCACTCTCGTCACCTTGAAGGCCGTCTTTTTGATGGTTTCGCAAAGAATCTCGAAGTTCTCCCCACGCACCTTCTCCAGAGCCGTCTTTACCACGCCCGGGCCGCTGACGCCCACGTTGATGATCTTGTCCGCCTCCGTCACGCCGTGGAATGCACCCGCCATAAAGGGGTTGTCATCCGGCGCATTGCAGAACACAACAAGCTTTGCGCATCCTAAGGAATCCGCTTCCTTTGTCGCTTCCGCCGTCTCCTTGATGATGTCTCCCATCAATCTGACTGCGTCCATGTTGATTCCGGTCTTGGTAGATCCGAGATTTACGGAGCTGCATACCCGCTCCGTCCGGGAAAGCGCCATGGGAATGGATCGGATCAGCATCTCGTCCGCAGGCGTCATGCCCTTGCTCACCAGCGCGGAGTAGCCGCCGATAAAATTGACATTGACCTTGTGTGCCACCTCGTCCAATGTCTTGGCAATCTCCACAAAATCCTCCGGCTTTCTGCATGCAGCCCCGCCGATCAGGGCAATGGGGGTCACGGAAATTCTCTTATTTACGATGGGGATTCCGTATTCTCTGGAAATCTCCTCCCCCACATTTACCAGATCCTTGGCGGCATCATATATCTTATTGTATACTTTCTTTTTCAGTTCGGCGAGATCGGAATCAATACAGTCAAGCAGACTGATGCCCAGCGTAATGGTGCGGACATCCAGATTCTCCTTCTCGATCATATTGTTGGTTTCCACCACTTCATGAATATTAATCATTGTCTCCTCCGTTCCGGAATCAGATACGATGCATCTGATCGAAGATCTCCTCTTTCTGGCACTTGATGAGAACGCCGATCTCTTTTCCGAGGGCTTCCAGCTCATCCGCCATATCTCCATGCTGCTTTGTGCTGCTGTTCGTATCCACGATCATCATCATGTTGAAGTATCCCTGCACAATCGTCTGGGAAATATCCAAAATGTTGATCTGATTTTCAGCAAGATAGGTGCAGACCTTTGCGATGATTCCTACAGTGTCCTTTCCTACCACGGTAATAATTGTCTTTTTCATTCTCATCCTCTCATTCTGCCGCTGTACGGCGCATAAACAATAACCCTATTATAGTACGGGGTGGGGTGCTTGGCAATATCTTTTACAGTGTGATGACCGGGGAGGGTACATTTCTGTCCGCCACCATGATCTTAAAGTCCTCTGCCTTATACGGGCCATCCCCCATGGTGATCTCCATGCGCACCGCCTCGTAGGCAAGCTCCGGCATGTTATTCTCCTTGCTCAGATGCCCCAGCAGAATCGCCTGCATATGGTCATTCAGGATCCGGTTCAGAAGCCTTCCCGAGTTTTCATTGGACAAATGCCCTCTGTTTCCCAAAATCCTCTGCTTCAGGTAATACGGGTACGGCCCCACCTGCAGCATATTCACATCATGGTTTGCCTCGAGCAAAATGGCATCCATCTCCTTCAGGCATTCCACCGTGTAATCGTTATAAACGCCGAGATCCGTGCAGACCGCCACTTTTTTTCCGCCGTAGCCGATGCGGTACGCTACCGGTTCCGCCGCATCATGTGAAATTCTCATGGGTGATACGGTGAGATCCTTAATGGTGATCCGTTTGTCCGCCTCTATTTCATGGAACAGGGATTCGTCCGGGGCATTCTTGCCGCCGTTTTTTAAGATTGCCTTTATGGTTCCCTTTGTGGCAAAGATCGGTATCCCGTACTTCCTGCAAAAAACGCCGATTCCCGCAATGTGATCGGAATGCTCATGTGTAATCAATATGCCGTCAATATCCCTGCCGCAGAGAGAAAGCTGCTCCAAACCCGCCTCCGCCTTCTTTCCACTGATTCCGACGTCCACCAGCAGATGTGTCGCCTCAGAACCCACATAAATGCAGTTCCCGCTGCTCCCGCTGGCTATGCTGCAAAATCTCATTTGTGTCCTCCTAATGTAGTCCGCTATCCATCATCTATAAAGTGCTTTCATCTTATGCCGCACTGTTTAACTCTTGAAAATCAGAATAATGGTAGTCCGATTTGTTTTGCATATGGCAAATCATATCTGTAACAAAATCCCAGTACAATGCGGTATTTACTGCTATAATTACTTTTAAATTGCCATTCTCCCCCACGACGGAGGTATGTCCGTATTCAGGACTGCCTGTATCTGTATTAATCTCAAGTGACAGCATTCTTTCATCCGATATCACATTGGGGTTCAGAAACACAACTGCTGCAATCGCATCCGAACAATTTAATTTATAGTTAGTGTCTCTCCTATACAAGCTATATTGATTTTCTATCCACAAATTAGAAATTAATGTATCGTCTTTTGCATCCATTAAATCATACACTGCCTTATTTAAGACTGCCGTTTTCGCTGCATCGTGCGGAATAATTGTCTGTGTTGGGAACGCACTGTTCAGGCAAATATCATATGCCTCTGCATCATAGAAACAATTAAAATCCGCATATGGCGTAAACGTCCCCTGTTCCTCTATGATCGTCCCCATATATACAATTCCGGCTGTATTGCTTGCAAAGGAATCATCCCTCTGACATGCCATCGCTACATTGGTTGCCGCCCCTGTTGCGATTATGGTTACCTCTCCTCTATTGGCATTCACCTGATCTATCATAAAATCAACTGCATTCTGTTGCTGTGGATCTGTTTGCGAGTAGCCCCATTTTCGCTCATAATAGGAACCCAAATCATGATACATTGCGGGCTCTATGTATTCATCAAAGTGATACATTGCTCCCCAACGATCAATCCTTCCCACAACCTTTGCCTGCTCGTCCATATTTCTGATTCCGTTTATGGGAATGTCTGTTCCCAACAATACTGGAATATCCTCTCTTCCTATGCGCTCCAACTGGTTCAATGCTGCATTGGCTCCATATGCTACAAAATTGTTTCCTCCTGTAATTGTCACCCCTAACAGGTCAATCAACCCCAAAGTATCCGCCTGTGCCAGAATACACATACACATTGCATCATCTCCAAGATATGTCATATCACAGTCCAGTATCAATTTCGGCGGGGTCTTCTCCCTCTCAATCCCGTATTGATCCGCAAGGTAATCTGCCGCTTTCTCATCATCTTCCTTGGAGTACAACGGTATGATACTGCTATTCTCCTTTTTTGTCTCTGTCCGGTGGCAGCCCGTCAGCAACAGACAGGAAACAAGTACAAAAATAAGCATCTTTTTCATATATTACCACCGCAAATAAATAATCAGTTGAGACAGGCTAGTTCTTCCATCGGATGTCGATGACGTCCCCATCCGTTATTTCCCTCAGATACTCCGCAGGCTGCCCGTTCAGATTGGTAATGATGCTACTTCCCGCAGGATTTTTCAAATCAAAATCTATGTAGTCAAACACATCCACATAGACGTATTCCTTTTTTCCTCTCATCACAATGGGACTGCCGTTCACCACCACATGAATGTCATGGATCACCGGCTCGGGCTTTGCCGGTTCCTCGGCGCTGCTCTCAGACTTCGGTGTTTCCGTCCCCGCCTCCGCGGACATAGCCTCTGCGTCCTTCTCCGGGCTTCCGTCGGAAATTTCTTCCTCGTATGCCGCTTCCTCATCTTGGCTTTCCGCAGCCTCCCGCACCTTCGGCACATCAAACTTTATTGCGACACTGAAATTTTCAAATACGGGCGTATCCGGTTTTGCCTCCTCATTATTGACAAAGAGTGCGGCGCCCTCCGGCAGCTCCAGATCCAGAAATGTCAGCACCTGTTCCGCAGTGTAGTAATCCTGCATGGCGATCTCGTCCCCGTCCTGTATCTCGTAATAGCCGGATTTCAACTCGCCGTTTACCCTGACAAATTTGGGAAGCTCCATCTGCTTTCCGTTCACGCTCACGGAAATGGACTGGTGGTATTCGGGCAGTTTGCCGATCTCCATGGCGGCAGGCGCTCCCGCCGTGGAAGGCATCACCCGGACAACATCATTTGCCTTGATGGGCGTATGAATGTCGGCGGCGATTCCGTTTACCGTTATAATGGCAGCCTCGCCCGGCTCTCCGCGCCTGATCCTGAGCTTTCCGTCCACCGTGAAATTGAGCTCTTTTCCGCGCTTGGGAAACAGCCCGTCATTGGGAAAATCCGCCTGCATGGCGGCGTCCACCACCGACAGCTTTCCGTTGTCATAGATCTTGATTCTTTCATCATTGAAGGTGACAAACACAAAATTGTTGTTCTGTTCGTAGAAGCTGAGACAGATTCCCACAGGCGTCACCAGCAGGGAATCCTTTTTCACGTAAGAGGGGAAGTCCACAAATCCCATCACATCCTCGCCCCTTACGGCAACTCTCTCCTTCACAATGCCAAGCTTCTCTGCAAGCGACTGGGTGTAGCCCGGAATCCTGCCGCCGCCACCCACCACAAACACGGCGCTGACAGCCTTTTCACCGTTCAGCTCCTTAATGCAGTCTGCAACCGGCTGCGTCATATCCTCTATAGCGGGTTTCAGGATCTCTCCAAGTTCCTCGCCGGTAATTGTCTGGAGCAGCCCCATGATATCCGTATAGGCGATTTCGCCCCCCGTTTCCATGGCACGCTTGATCTGCTCCGCCGTGTTAAAGTCAACCAGACAATGTCTTGCAATAATCTCCGTCAGGCTGTCGCCCGCAACCGGGATCATGCCGTACGCAATGATCGCCCCGTCCCGGGTAATGGAAATATCGGAGGTTCCCGCTCCCACATCAACCAGCGCAATATTCAGCATCCTGAATTTTTCCGGTATGGCAACCTGTATGGCGGCAATCGGCTCCAGCGTCAGATTTGCGACCTTAAGTCCCGCATACTCCACCGCTTTATAAAGACCGTCCACCACATCTTCCGGCAGAAATGTCACGATGATGTCCGCCGCCACGCCGGACGCCTTGTGATCCTGCGGATTTCCGATCACATATCCGTTGATATAATACCGTACCACGGAATAGCCCACGCAGTAGAATTTCATTCCCGTATCATTGGCGGGCAGAAACTCCGCATACGCCTGCTCGACTCCCTGCGCCGACAGCGCGTACACATCCTCCTCCAGCACCTCCCGCTCTGAGGGAAATACGATCTCCGCATGCGTGGTCACAGTGCGGAGCACACGGCCTGCGGCTGCGATACATACTTCCTCAAGCGCGCCGCCAAGCTCCTTTTCCAGCGTTTCCTTCACCGCCAGTATGGTTCCGCCCACCTTTTTGATGTCGTGGATCTGTCCATCCAGCATGGCTCTCGTCTCATGCTCTTTTGCGCACTGTGCCACTACCACAAAGCGATCCTGATCCCGGTAGCCCACCGTACCCACGATGCTTCTGGTGCCAATGTCCAGTCCAAATACCAATTTTCCTTTATATGTCATTCCTGCCACGTATATGCCTCCAGTCTCTCCCGAATCCGGCTGTATGTCTGCTCAAGTGAACCGCTGTTGTCTATGACAAAATCGCTGTTCTTGTAAAATGCGTCCTCCGACAGCTGGCTCGCCATGATCTGTGCGATTTTTTCACGGCTGTAACCCCTGCTCTTCTGCAGACGCTCCCTCCGCACTTCCGGTGCGGCGTAAATATACCACATCTCATCCACAAAATCACAATATCCGTTTTCTATCAGCAACGCTGCCTCGATGAAAAAAAGCTCCGTCTCTTTTTCCTTCCGCGCGCTCTCCACCGCCCGCTCCAGATATTCTCTCACTGCCGGATGGACGATGGCGTTCACCCGGTTCAAAAGCTCTGTCTCTAAAAAGATCTTCGCCGCCATCTTTCCTCTGTCGATCCGCCCGTCCGCAGCAAGGATGTCCTTTCCCAAAAGCGCGACGATCCTCTCATAACACGCCTGCCCCGGCATCTGGATATCCCGCGCCACCTCGTCCGCAAGATAGATCCTGCATTTATAGTGCTTTCTGATGTAAGATAAAATCTCTGTTTTACCGGCGCCCACACCGCCGGTAATGCCGATCAGCCGCATACGTCATCCCCCTTATTTCCGATCCTGTGGTTTACTTTGCCTCATACCAGTTGCTTCCGGTGTGCATATCGATCGCAAGCTCCACGGAAAGCTTTGCCGCAGACTGCATGCCGTCCGCAAGGATTTTTTTCACCTGCTCCACCTCGTCCGCCGCCGTCTCGATCAGCAGTTCATCATGCACCTGCAATACCAGCTTGGAGCGAAGTTCCTGCTCCTTCAGCGACCTCCATACCCTGATCATGGCAATCTTGATAATGTCCGCCGCCGTTCCCTGAATGGGGGAGTTCATGGCGATCCGCTCCCCGAAGGAACGCTGCATAAAGTTGGCGGAGGAAAGCTCCGGAATCGGACGTCTCCTGCCGAACATGGTCACGGCATATCCATCCTTCTTCGCATGTTCCACCAGTCCGTCCAAAAATGCCTTGATTCCCGGATACGTTTCAAAATACTGTTCGATATATTGGGCTGCTTCCTTTTTGGTAATGCTCAGATCCTGACTGAGCCCGAAGGAGCTGATGCCGTACACAATGCCGAAGTTCACCGCCTTGGCGTTCCGCCGCTGCAGATCCGTCACTTCCTCAAACGGCGTGTGGAATACCTTGGACGCCGTGATCCTGTGAATGTCCTGTTCACTGCGGTATGCCTCTATCAGCTGTTCATCGCCGGACATATGGGCGAGCACGCGAAGCTCGATCTGGGAGTAATCCGCATCTGTAAATACAAAGCCGTCCCCCGGCACAAACACCTTCCTGATCTGTCTTCCAAGCTCCATCCGCATAGGGATGTTCTGTAAATTCGGATCCGTAGAGCTGATTCTTCCGGTCGCCGTGATCGTCTGATTAAAGCTGGAGTGGATCCTGCCGTCCTCCCCGATGCATGCGGAAAGTCCCTCCGCGTAGGTGGACTTTAACTTGGTCAGTCCGCGATACTCCAGAATATCCGATACAATGGGATTTTCCGGTGCAAGCTTTTCAAGAACGTCCGCCGCGGTGGAATAACCGGTCTTGGTCTTTTTACCGCCCGGCAGTTTCATGGTCTCAAACAGAACCTCGCCCAACTGCTTGGGGGAATTGATATTAAACTCCACGCCCGCCTGTTTGTGGATTTCCGTCTCCAGCTCGGCGATCCTTCCCGTAAGTCGTTCTCCGTATGCTTTCAGCTCCTGCGGTCTGACCAGCATGCCGATCTGCTCCATATCGTAGAGCACATAGGACAGCGGCATCTCAATCTCCGCAAAGAGCCTGTCCATTCCGGTCTCCTGTAACTTCTCCGCCAGAACAGCCTTCACCTTCCTTGCTGCGTATGCCCCATAACAGGCAAACAGCGCACACTTCGCCGGATCCGCCTTGATGCCCTCCCGGTAATCCGTCTTTCCGAACACCTCTCCCTTTCCGGGTATCATCAGTCCCAGATGCTCCCCGGCAATACTCTCTATATCGTAATCACTTTTTAACGGATTCAAAAGATACGCGGCAATCAATACATCAAAACATCTCTCCTGCACATGATCATGCAGATAGCGGTAACAGTTCTTGCTGTCGCAGACTGTAATCTGCCCCTTTTCGGACACCTCTGCAATCGCATCCGAAAGCATATTGTCCGAAATTTCTTCGGACACCGGGACAAACACCGTCTCCTCCTCCGCCAGTCCGAATGCGGCACCCGCCAGCTTCTCCTGCCGTTTTCCGTCCGCCAGCAGGAAAATGGATTTTTCCTCCGATTCCGCCGCACGCTTAAAAAACGCCTCCGCCTCTTTCCTGTCGGTGATCGTGCGGAAGGTTTCCTCCGCTTTTCCGGTACTCTGGGAGGCAGCTTCATCAAATCTTCCCAGCATATTCTTGAATCCGAGACGCTTGCAGATCGCATACGCCTCCTTGGTATAGAAGCCCTCCGCTCTCGCCTCCTCGTACCGGAATGCAAGCTCGCAATCCGTCTTGATTGTGGCAAGCTCCAGACTCAGATCCGCAAGCGCCCGGTTTTCGATCAGGCTCTCCCGGATCGACTTTTTGGAGATCTCCTCCACATGCGCATAGATGCCCTCAAGGGAACCGTAAGTGACCATCAGCTCCGTCGCCGTCTTTTCGCCGACCTTGGGCACACCCGGTATATTGTCCGCCGCGTCTCCCATAAGCGCCTTCAGCTCTATGAATTGCGGCGGTGTCACCTGATACTTCTCCTTTACGTCCTCCGCATAATAGTCCTCGATCTCCGTCTTTCCCATCTTGGTCTTGGGAATCCGGATCTTGATATGATCGCTTGCAATCTGCAAAAGGTCACGGTCACCGGAAACAAGGGACACCTCCATCCCCCTCTCCTCGGACTGCTTTGCCAGACTGCCCAGAATATCGTCTGCCTCCCATCCTGCATGCTCCAGAATGCGGATTCCCATAGCTGTAAGCAGCTCCTTCAACACCGGAACCTGCTCCCGCAGTTCTCCCGGCATGGGCTTTCTCGTCCCCTTATACTCCGGGTATCTCTCATGCCGGAAGGTCGGCTCCTTCCTGTCAAATGTCACCGCAAGATATTCCGGCTTTTCCTCCTCCAGAATCTTGAACATAATATTCAGAAAGCCGTACACCGCATTGGTATGAAGCCCCTCCGCGTTGGTCAGATCCGGCACTCCGTAAAAGGCTCTGTTTATAATGCTGTGTCCGTCTATCAGTACAATCTTCTCGCTCATTGCTCTCTACTCCCGTCAGCTTACAAATAAAACCACCAGTACGCCCAGCGCCACAAGCGCTGCCAGCTCCAGCGTAATCCTGATATAGCGCACCGTCCTGTGCCGTCTGATCCGCCGTTGCGCCTCTTTCATCCTCAGGTCTATTTCTTCCTGCAGGTCAAAGGCACCGCCCTCCTCCAGACGCGCCATTCCCTCCTGTATCAGAACCTGTATCGTCAGTTCTTCCTTACAGTCCGGGCACTTTTCTATATGCTCCAAAAAACGCAGCATGGTCTTATCATCCAGATCGTTGGCGATAAATGCCGGTATTTCCTTCTCAAATTCTTTGCATTCCATAGAAAACCTTCTCCAAATAAATTCTTTTTCATTGTATCATATCTGCGTGAAAGATGCACCAAAAAAAAGAGAAACACGACTTCTTCGCCATGTTTCTCTTTTCACATGCTGGTGGCGGGACTTGAACCCGCACTGTGTCACCACAAACAGATTTTGAGTCTGCCGCGTCTGCCATTCCGCCACACCAGCAAAGCGCCTGTCTTTCAACAGCCGAGTATAATATTATCATATCTGCCATTGATTGACAAGCGTTTTTTCTATTCATCACCCGGATTTTGTCCGCATCACGCCTCGAAATCAATATGTTTGTAAATGTCGAAGCAGTCAAAGGTACTGAAATAATCTCTCGGTGTCTCTGCGCGCCTGATCAGTTGAACCGTTCCGTCCTCCTTCAGCAAAAGCTCTGCTGATTTTAATTTACCGTTGTAATTGTAGCCCATGGCAAAGCCGTGCGCCCCGGTGTCGTGGATCACAAGATAATCGCCGATGTCTATCTTGGGGAGCATTCTGTCAATGGCAAATTTATCGTTGTTTTCACAGAGGGAGCCCGTAACATCATATTTATGGTCGCAGTCCTCTGTCTCCTTCCCCAGCACCGTGATATGATGATAAGCACCGTACATGGCAGGGCGCATCAGATTCACCGCGCAGGCATCCACGCCGATGTACTCCTTATGCGTATGCTTTTCATGGATTGCCTGCGTTACAAGATGACCATACGGTGCCATCATGAAGCGTCCAAGCTCGGTATAAATTGCCACATCATCCATTCCTGCCGGCACTAAAATCTCCTCATACACCTTGCGTACACCCTCGCCGATCAGGCGGATATCATTCGGTGCCTCGTCCGGCTTGTAGGGAATCCCGATACCGCCCGACAGATTGATAAACGTGATATGTGCGCCGGTCTCCTCCTTCAGTCTGACTGCCAGCTCAAAAAGCTGTCTTGCAAGCTCCGGGTAGTATTCGTTGCTCACGGTGTTGCTCGCCAGAAAGGCATGGATCCCGAAATTTTCCGCCCCCTTCGATTTCAGAATGCGGAAGCCTTCAAACATCTGCTCCGTGGTAAAACCATACTTTGCATCCCCGGGGTTGTCCATAATGCTGTTGGCAATGGCAAAGTATCCGCCGGGATTGAAACGACAGCTGATCGTCTTGGGAATGTACCCGATGGTTTTCTCCAGAAAATCAATATGGGTGATGTCGTCAAGGTTGATCGTCGCTCCCAGCTTTGCCGCATAAGCAAACTCATGTGCCGGCGTATCATTGGACGAAAACATGATATCCTCCCCCTTCACGCCCATGGCATTGCTCAGCATCAGCTCCGTAAGGGAGGAGCAGTCGCAGCCACAGCCGTAATCCCTGAGAATGTCGATCAGAAAAGGATTGGGCGTTGCCTTCACCGCAAAGAACTCCTTGTAGCCCGGGTTCCATGCAAACGCTTCCTTCAATGCCTTTGCGTTCTCTCTGATTCCCCTTTCATCATAAATATGGAAGGGCGTTGGATATGTCTTCACAATTTCTTCAATCATTTCTTTTGTCACAAACGGTTTCTTCATCTTCATTTCCTCATTTCTATCAGTTTTATCTCATTGCGCATGGCTTCTTTAAACACATTGACGAAATTTTTCCGGTCACTGTAAAGGCAGGTCTCCTCCGGATCTCCGGTCAGTACGTACAGCGAGTCAATAATCAGCCTGAGCTGATTCTGCACGGTGTCTCCTTCCTGCGGGACAGTGGGATAAAAAATCGCTCCCTCAAGCTTTCCCGGCAGATGTTCCGCAAGGATCACCAGCTTAATTTGCCTCCGAGGCAGCCTTTGCAGATCCTCCTCAAATTCCTCCAGCAGGTTCATCGGTGCGGAAATATATACACGCATTGCGGCATTCTCCAGCATATGACGGATCTTGTTGTGGATGTTTCTTGCCCCTTCCACCGTAAGATATCCCTCTTCCGTACACTGTACCGCAGGAACGTGAGTTTCCAGAAAGGCTTTGGTTTTCTCCATTCTCGATATATGATTTTTGCAAAACTCTCCGACCGCCACCGCCACATATTTGCTGGCAGTTCCCTCCGCCACATAGGCAGCTCCCTGCTCTACCAATCCGGCAAGCGCATTGTATACATTAGATCTCGATATGCCGGTCTGCTTTGCTGCCTCATATCCGGTCAGCGCTCCATTCCGCAACAGGCAGAGGTACACCTGCGCTTCCTGTCTGGTCAGCCCAAACAGCATCAGTTCATTTATACATTGTATCTGTTCCATTCGTTTACCCGTTTTTGTTAGTGGTTCTATACAGGAACACTATAAAGTGGCGTAAAAAAAATGTCAAGGCATTTTTACTGCCATGACATTTTTTGATCAAATATTCTCAATTTGCCAATCAATCGGCGTAAGACCGTTTGCCTTCAGAAAATCATTTGTTTTGCTGAAAGGCTTGCTGCCGAAAAATCCTCTGTATGCGGACAGCGGGCTTGGGTGAGGCGCCTCCAAGATCAGATGCTTGGGGTTATTCAACATACTCTTTTTCATCTGCGCCGGTTTACCCCACAGAATAAATACAATCGGTCGATCCTGCTCGTTGAGCACCCGGATGGCTGCATCGGTGAACTGTTCCCAGCCCACACCCCTATGGGAAAACGCAGTGTGCGCCCGCACCGTCAGCACGGTATTCATAAGCAAAACGCCCTGCTTTGCCCATTTCACAAGATAACCGTTGTTCGGAATCTCACACCCCAGATCATCGTGAAGCTCCTGATAAATATTCACCAGAGACGGAGGAATCTCCACATCCGGTTTCACGGAAAAGCACAATCCGTGTGCCTGCCCGTCATTGTGGTAGGGATCCTGCCCCAGAATCACCACCTTGACCTCTCCGAGGGGCGTTAAATGGAATGCATTGAAAATATCATCCGCAGGCGGAAAGACCTGCGTTGTGTCATACTGCTCCTTCACGAATCGGAAAAGCTTTGCATAATATGGCTTCTTAAATTCCGGCTCCAATGCAGTAAGCCATTCTCCCGTAATCATACCCATCTTCTCATATCCTGACCGGCACACCCTTCGTGCGCAGGTATTCCTTTACTTCTCTTATCTCCAGTTCCTTATAGTGAAACAACGATGCCGCCAGCGCAGCCTCCGCGCCGCCTTCCGTCAATGCCTCGTAAAAATGCTCACAGGTTCCGGCTCCTCCGGATGCAATCACCGGAATCCCGACCGCCTGCGAAACGGCTTTTGTCAGTGCAATATCGTACCCGCCTTTTGTGCCGTCACAATCCATGCTGGTAAGAAGAATCTCTCCCGCACCCAGCTTCTCAGCCCGGATTGCCCATTCCACGGCGTCCATTCCCATGTCCACCCGACCACCGTTCTTATAAATGTGGAAGCTGCCATCCGGCTGGCGCTTGGCGTCAATGGCAACCACAACGCACTGGCTGCCGAATTTGTCAGCCGCCTCCGCGATCAGTCCCGGTTTCATAATCGCTGCGGAATTGACGGATATTTTGTCCGCGCCCTCCCGCAAAAGCATCTTGAAATCGTCCACCGTGCGGATACCGCCGCCCACCGTAAAGGGAATAAACACTTTCTCCGCCACTCTGCGAACCATATCCGCCACGGTGGCACGGTTGTCACTGGATGCCGTAATATCAAGAAACACTACTTCATCCGCGCCCGCTCTGTCGTACGCTGCCGCGATCTCCACCGGATCCCCGGCATCCTGCAGATTTACAAAATTAACTCCTTTGACCACCCTGCCGTCCTTCACATCCAGACAGGGGATGATTCTTTTGGTATGCATCAGTTCTTCCCCCTTCCCAGCATGACAAAGTTCTTTAAAATCCGGAGTCCGGTTTCCGAGCTCTTCTCAGGGTGAAACTGACAGGCAAACACCTGATCCTTCTCCACGGATGCATGGATCTGTGTGCCATACCATGCGGAAGCGGTCACAATCTGCGGATCCTCCGCCTTCAGGTAGTAGGAATGCACAAAATAGACAAACGCATTCTCCGGCACAGTAACAAACAATCTGCCGGGATTCGGATACTGCAAGGAGTTCCACCCAACATGCGGAATCTTCATCCCCGCATCCTCCGGGATGCGCACGATCTTGCCCTTGAGAATCCCTAAGCCTTCCACACCGGGGCTTTCCTCACTGCTCTCAAACAGAAGCTGCAGCCCCAGGCAGATCCCCAAAAGCGGTTTTCTGCGGTTCACCACTTCTTTTATGGCCTCCGCAAGCCCGTATTGATGCAGCTTATGCATGGCATCTCCAAAGGCGCCCACACCGGGCAGGATCACCTTCTCCGCTGCCAGTATTTCCTCCGGGTCGCGGGTGACACAGGTCTCCTCCCCCAGATACTGCAACGCCTTCTCCACACTTTTGATATTACCTGCATCATAGTCAATGATCGCGATCATTATACCAAGCCCTTTCCTGTGTTTTCAGCCATAAGATTCTTTAAATTCAACACACCGTCCTAATTCCCCGCATTGTTTTGCGGATCCATCTCCGTCTCGGGCGGCAGCATATCCTCAAGCTCCTCCGGCGGAAGCGTAAGCTCTCCTCCGGCTCCGCCTGACACACTCCTGCCCTCCGTCAACGCTGTCAGGTATCGGGTGTAATCCACATTGCTCTGGCAGTTGACGATTGCTCTGGCGTCCGTCTCCGAAACACCATACTTGTCTTTCAAAATATTCAGAATTTCCTCATACCGTGCGGAAACCTCAGCGGCCGCCCCGCATTCCCGCGCTGCGGTATACAGGCTTTCATATCCTGCCACAGCACGCATCAGGGAATCCAATGCTTCCAGATCCCGCCCCTCCTTCAAGTAGCCTTCATATACGGAGATCCTTCTCTCGATGCGGAGCACCGCCTCTGCATGCGCATACATCTCCTTTTCCTTCTCTGAAAGATTCATGCCATACAGGGACTCATAGCAGGTAAGGTAATCCTGCTTATCAAATGCCTTCTTTGCATTGTTCTTTTGCAGTATCTGTGAAAAAAGATTGCCCCCGAAGAATACAATGGCAAATACAGTCAGGGCAAACAAAATCACCACGGCTATGCTCTTTTTAGAGATCCGCCTGGAAGGTTTTTCATCCGGTTCGATCTCCTCAGATGCCTTCTCCGCCACAGGTTTCTTCTTTTCCTTCGGCGCTTTTTTCTTCTTTTCCTTTGCTGCTTTTTTGCCTTTGGTGTCCTGCTTTCCCTCACCCTCTTCGTCCGTCTGGGTCTCCGCAGGCATTTTTCCCTTTTTCTTCTTTTTCTTCTTACCGGCGGCTGCCTTGTCCTCCGCCTCAAGCTCCTCCAAAACGGTTCTGTTTTCCTCGGAAAGCCCGTCCTGCGGCTCCTCCTCTTCGGTCATTTTTGCAAACAGTCCGCTGAAGAATTTCTTTAATTTTCCTTCCTTCTTCTCCTTCGGTTCTTCCGGCGCACTCTCCTCAGGAAATAGCGGAGCATCATCTGCAAACAAATCGGCATACTCCGCAGGCGTAGTCTGTTCGGAAGGCATCTCTTCAAATGCTGTCTGTCCCGCCGTATCCTGCAGCGGTTCTGTATGCAGGTCAAACGGTTCCTGATCAAAATTCTGCTTGTCCAGCAGGGAAAGAATATCCTCGCTGTCTTCCTCCGGTACATCATCCAAATGAATATCCGGCTCCTCAGGCAGTTCCGGCGTTTCCGCAGTCTCAGACTCTGCAAGCGGTTCCACAAACATCTCCGGTAATTTCAGTTCTTCGTCCGCAGCTTCTTCCGTAGTTTCCGGCTCCCCGGTCTGCTCCGGCTCTTCTGTTACTTCCGATTCCCCGGTCTGCTCCGGTTCTTCTGTCGCCTCCGTCTCAGACTGTTCCGGTTCTTCTGTCGCTCCCGGCTCAGCCTGCTCGGGTTCCGCAAATGTTTCCGGGAACTTCAGTTCCTCATTCTCTGATCCTTCCCCGGTCTCCGGCTCCTCAGGCAGTTCAGGCTCCTCTATTCCCTCCGGCAGCTTCGGCTCCTCAGGCAGTTCAGGCTCCTCTATTCCCTCCGGCAGCTTCGGCTCCTCGCCTTCCGGTTCCTTGTCATTCCCCGCAGCTGCTTTTTCAGCCTCGGCAAACATAGCCTCGATCTCCTCAAGGCTCATCATGGAAGCTGCCTTATCTTCCTTCGGCTCCTGCACTTCTTCCCTTCCCATTGACTTCAATAAGTTATCCAGATATTCCTCGTTTTCACTCATATCTATTCCTCTTTACGCTCCCTCTGTGAATCCTGTCTGTTATTATACCATACTTTTCCATGCCTGTGCCATATATTCCACCGCATTGCAGGGGATTCCCATCCCTCTGCCGTCAATTTCAAGCGGAAGCTGCGACAACTGATGATGGATCCGGATCAGTTCCGCTTTGCGGTTGATTCCCACAATCTTCTCAGCAGGAAACCTCAACAATCCGGCGTACTGCATCCCCACGCCAAGCTCCAGTACACACAAACGTCTGTTTACTGTCCCCTGCAGCCATTTGGTGTAACGCTCCCAATCCTTGCGGTAGCCTTCTTCAAGATAATGCTCTGCATAGAGACTGTTGCACTCCATTTCAGCATGACATGTGTCACACACGGGCAGCCGCAGCTCCTCCCAGCTCTTATCGCCTTTTATGTAAGACGCAAATTCCTCGATCAGAGCAGGCTCCGTCTGCCGGATGCTTCCCTCACAGCCTTTGCTGCACTGCGTTCGGTAGCAAGTCCCGCACGGCTCAACAATTCTATCCTGCTTTATTTCGCTCTCCGCTATCATACCGTTTACAGGTGCAGATATCACATAGTAGTTTTTGCCCTCCAACCACTTTTTGACAGCCAGATACGCCTCTTTCAGCTGTGCATCCTTTTCCAAAAAGAAGTGGCTGACAAGTGGATAAGCCCACTGTGCTTCCCGCATCGCAATATCATTGCACACTTTCTGGTAGGCTGCATCCTGTCTTAGGCAGTCGATCCGTTCAAACTCATCGCCGATCGTCACAAGCACCATATCTGCTTCCGCGATTTTTCTTCTGATTTCATCCATTCGTTCCATATCTCTATCAGAAAAGCCGGGAAAACGTTCCCGGCTCTCACCCTCTCTATCTGACTGTTTATTTGTTCAGCAGCAGACGATCCAATACCTTTACAAGATCTACAATCTCCGGCTTGGAAAGCTGTGCATCCGCACCGAGCTGCTCTCCCTTAATCCGCATTTCTTCGTTTACAAGCGAGGAGAAGATCACAACCGGAATGTTTGCCGTCTTGTCATTGGTCTTGATCAGCTTGGTCAAGTGATGTCCGTCCATCACAGGCATCTCAATATCCGTAATCACACATCGTACCTTCTGATCCAGATTTCCCTCTGCAATCGCCTGGGTTATTACCTCATAAGCCTCCTGACCGTTGGTCGTATGCGTCAGGTTCACATATCCCGCCTGATTTAAGGAATCCACGATCAATCTGTTCAAAAGCGGGGAATCCTCCGCAATCAGAATAGGAATATCGCATCTGTCCCTGTGTCCCAGCTCTGCAATCTGATTGGAACGCAGACCAGTTTCGGGATTGATGTCCGCAACGATCTTTTCAAAGTCAAGGATAATGATGAGCTTCTCTTCTATCTTGATAATGCCAAGTGCCGTACTGTCCGCAGAGGACACCGTAGAATCCGTCTTGATAATATCAGACCATGACACACGATGGATTCCCACCACGCTGTCCACATGGAATGCAATGTCCAGCTTGTTAAAGTTTGTCACGATAAACAGACCTCCCGGCTGGGAAACGCCCCTCTGGAGGCAATTTTTCAAATCGATTGCCGTAATCATGCGGTCTCTCGGCATAAAAATTCCTTCGATACTCGGATGTGCATTGGGAACCGGCGTAACCGGCTGGTAATTGATAATTTCCTTGATTTTTGCTACATTGATACCGTAAGAATTCCCATCCAGCGTAAACTCCAATACTTCTAACTCATTGGTTCCGTTTTCCAATAAAATTTTTGTATCCATTCTTTCACCTCACAGAAATAATCCTTCATGTGGCAAAAACCACCTCTAGGTGTATTATATCACAGTTATTTCTAATTGAATACTCATAAAAAATATTTTTTGACAAAAAATCCCGCTGATTTTTGACAATTTCGTCATTCGGTTTTATAATACTGCTGTTTGAAAACGGATAAACTAAGTTATCACCCTTTGTAACATAATAATCAGTATAAAAAATTGAGAGGATTTTTATGAAAAAGAAAATTGCCTTTTTTGACATAGACGGAACTCTCACTTCCGAGATTGACGGATCCATCCCGGAAAGTGCTGTTTTCGCCATTCGGAAATCCCGTGAAAACGGAAATCTCATGTTCATCAACACCGGCCGATGCTTTCAGAACGTGGAGGATCGCTTCCGCGCAATCGGATTCGACGGCTATGTCTGCGGATGCGGAACCAATATATACTGCGGTGGGGCTGATGTTCTGTATGCTCCCTGTTCCCATGAAGTCACCATGCAAATCTTACAGATTGCCAGAAAGACTGATGTAGACCTTCTTTTTGAATCCCGCAGGGAGGTTTGCTTTGACATGACCAGACCTTTAAAACACCCGGGCGCAATCCGCCAGTATGATGCCTTTGCCTCCCGCCACTACGAAATGACACAGGATTTTGAAAATCCAAACTTCTTCTGTGACAAATTTGTAATCTGGTACAGCAAGCCGGAGCAGCTCGACGCTTTCAGGCAGGTTAGTGACCAATATTTCTCCTGCATCGACAGGGGCGGAACTTTCCGGGAGTTTGTTCCCATCGGCTACTCAAAAGCCACAGGCATTGAATATGTCCTGAATTATTACGGACTGAACCGCTCCGATGCATATGCCTTCGGCGACAGCAACAACGACCTTCCCATGCTCACCTATGTCGAAAACAGCGTCGCTATGGGAAATGCGGATCCCGCATCACTCCTTGTCCGTGTCAGATACACAACCGACAATGCCAGCAAGGACGGTCTGTTCCACGCCCTGCGCACACTGGATTTCTTCTAATTTGACTGGCATGAATGCTCAATTAACTCATTTGGACAACAAAAAAAGAACTGCAACAACAGTTCTTTTCCTTTGCACTATTGATTGTGCCTTCAAAACCGAACATTGAAATCCTTCTTCTCTCAAAGAACATCTTCCCGCCTTGGTCAAGCCCTCGACCGATTAGTAAATGTCAGCTTAACACATTACTGTGCTTACACCTCATTCCTATCTACCTCATACTCTCTAAGGGGTCTTATCGGATTACTCCGTGGGAGATCTCATCTTGAGGGGGGCTTCACGCTTAGATGCCTTCAGCGTTTATCCCTGCCGGACTTGGCTACTCTGCCATAGGTCTGATACCTAACAGATACACCAGTGGTCCGTCCATCCCGGTCCTCTCGTACTAAGGACAGCTCC
>URSA01000021.1 GCA_900550475.1 uncultured Lachnospiraceae bacterium | reverse complement strand
CGCCATTCATTATCATAGAAGATCTACGTATTTACAGAGTTTTCTTCACACACTCCAAAAAAGGTTGCTGCCCGGCACGCCGCCGTGGCAACAACCTTTTGCTGTGTATTATTTCTCCTCTTCGCCGTCCCAATTCAGGAACTCAAATTCAAACTCATCATCATCCGTCATAAAATTCTTGGACTTCCACGCCTTGGAATCTGCGTTGTTGCGCTCCAGATTTCGGTTTTCCACATCACTGCGCGCCTGTCTTTCCACCCGCTCCTCGGAGGAAGCCGGTCTCTCACCGGGGCGCACGGGGCGCTCTCCTGCCGGGCGTGCTCCCGTTGCGGTAGTTCCCGCAGGACGGGTACCCATCGGACGCTCACCGCTCGGACGGGTGCCTGATGCAGAAGTTCCCGCAGGGCGTGTATTCATCGGACGTGTTCCCGTTGCGGAGGTTCCCGCAGGACGGGTACCCATCGGACGCTCACCGCTCGGACGCGCTCCCGTTGCGGAAGTTCCCGCGGGGCGGGTGCCCATCGGACGCTCACCGCTCGGACGTGCTCCCGTTGCGGAGGTTCCCGCAGGACGGGTGCCTGCCGGACGCTCACCGCTCGGACGTGTTCCCGTTGCGGAGGTTCCCGCGGGACGAGTGCCTGCCGGACGCTCACCTGTCGGGCGGTTGCCGCTAGGATGGGCTCCCGATGCGGAAGCTCCGGTCGGGCGGGTTCCCGCCGGACGAGCCCCTGATGCGGAGGTTCCCGCAGGGCGGGTTCCTGTCGGGCGCGCTCTCTCCGCTCCTCTGCTCTCTGGTCTGCGCGTCACCGGACGCGACGCTCCCATCATACGGTTATTTCCACTGTCTCTTCCCAGCAGGAAGGACACCAGATCTTCACCGGTCTCCTCCAAAAGATCCTTCACTCTGAAGATCAGAAGGGTAATTCCCAGTGCAAGCAGCACAAGCAGAATTGCCAGAACCACCAGTGCGCCGGTCTGACCGGACAGCTTCTTCTGGGCTTTCACCAGAGCATCTGCATTCTTCTCCGCTCCGGTAATCAACTGATCGATCGGATAGCTCTTTCCCTCATCATTGTTGACAAGATACCATGCATTGTTCTCATATACGGTGTCGTATGTCTTGGTCTCCACAACGGGCTCCTCCACATCCGGTTCCGTGGGGGGGTCTGGCGTTGTGGGCTCCGTCGAAGGCTGCTCCGGCTCCGTCAGCTCTCCGTTCAGCTTGATATAATCGGAACGGATATAGCCGGTCACATTTGTGCTGGTTCCCTCCGCCATAAAGCTTACCAGATACCATGTATCGGAGGATGATCCCGCCTTGGTGCCGCTCACCGTGAGCACCACATCCTTCTTGACGGTTGTCACGATGGAGCTGCTTGTAGAGCTGTCAGCCCGCACCCTAACCTGATCCTTCGTCACGGACGCGCTGACAGGCTGCACTGCCTGCACACCGTCCGTATTGACCGTCACATTGGTGTTGACCGTAGGGGTCGTGGTCGTTGTGGTGGTTGTGGTGTTGCCCGTTGTGGTGGAAGAACCTCCTGCCAGATCCGCCCGGATGTACCCCGTCGTATTGGCATCCACCCACACCTTATACCATGTCTTTCCGTCCGTGCCGGTGGTTTCCTCGATTACGGACAGCTTTGCTCCCTTGAGTACGCTCGCCACAGCCGTACTGCCCGCGTCCGCGCTGGAGCGGATATTGGCGGACGATGCCGTCACAGTCACCTGTTTCTCCGCATGTACTGTCTTTGCCGGCAGTACCGCAAGCATAAATGCGCAGAGCAGAGCCGAAAGCACAAGCCACATTCTGTTTCCGTACTTTGTTTTCTTCTCGTATCCCATAGCTTCCTCCCATTCTGTAAATCTGTCTATTCCCACTTGAATCTCTTTTCTCCGCTGACTTCTTCCTTGCCTTTTCCGTAGCCCTGCATGCTGTTCTGTCTCTCCCTGCGCTGCTGCTCCTCCAGACGGCGGTGCTGCCCTGCCTCACATTCGGGGCAGAATCTTCCGGAACGGATGGGCTTCCCGCATATTTCGCAGTGCAGAAACATCTTGGAGTCCGCCGCGACCTCAAGCCGCCCCTCCTTCAGCATCAGCCTTATGGTGCGCTGCTTCACGCCGGTTGCCGCCTCGATCTGGGATGCCGTGGCACCCTTATGCTTCTCAATATACAGTCTGGCTTTTCCGTAGTCGTCGTATGCCAGCGCGCCGCAGTCCTCGCACTCATACTCCCCGACTCCCTTGAAAACCATCACTCCGCCGCATTTCTCGCACAGCTTCGGTCTGTGATATTCATCAAATCCCAGCTTATCCCTCTCGTCTCTCATACTTCTGCCTCTGTTCGCTTCTGTCGCTTATGCCTCGTCTATTGCCTTTCCGATGTCATGTCTCATATATTTGTTGGCAAAAGAAACCCATTCCGTCGCCTCGTACGCCTTTGCGCGCGCCTCCTTCAGGGTAGCACCTGTTGCCGTGATGCCTAACACTCTTCCGCCATTTGTGACAACTCTTCCCTCCGCGTCAAATTTTGTGCCCGCGTGGAAGCAGTAATAATCATCCTTGCCCTCGAATTTTTCAAGACCCGTGACCTCAAACCCTTTCTCGTAGGAGACAGGATAGCCGTCCGATGCCAGAACCACACATACCGCAGCGTTGTCCTCAAACTGCAGATCGACCTGCTCCAGCGTGCCGTCGATGCATGCGTCCACCACATCCATGATGTCGTTCTTCATACGGCAGAGCACAACCTGCGCCTCGGGATCGCCGAATCTCGCATTGTACTCCAGTACCCTCGGCCCCTTTTCCGTCAGCATAAGTCCGAAGAAGATCACTCCCTTGAACTCCCTGCCTTCCGCCGCCATAGCGTCCACGGTAGCCTGATAGATATATTTCTTACAGAAATCATCCACTTCCTTGGTGTAGAACGGACTGGGGGAGAAATTGCCCATTCCACCCGTGTTGAGTCCCTGATCTCCGTCCTTCGCACGTTTGTGATCCTGTGCGGAGGTCATGGGCTTTATGGTTTTGCCGTCCACAAAGGAAAGCACCGAAACCTCTCTGCCCGTCATAAACTCCTCAATGACCATCCGGTTGCCCGCGCTGCCAAAATGCTTGTCCAGCATGATTTCCTTCACGCCTTCCCGCGCTTCCTCAAGCGTATTGCAGATCAGCACGCCCTTGCCCAGCGCAAGTCCGTCCGCTTTCAATACAATGGGCATCTGCGCCGTCTCCAGATATGCCAGCGCCTTCCCGGCGTCGTCGAAAGTCTCGTAAGCTGCAGTGGGAATGTTGTATTTTTTCATAAGATCCTTGGAGAACGCCTTGCTGCCCTCCAGAATTGCCGCCTTCTTGTCCGGCCCGAACACGCGGAAGCCTGCCTTCTGCAGTTCATCCACCAGTCCGCCCACAAGGGGATCATCCGGTGCCACAAATACAAGGTCTACCTGCTTTTCCCTTGCATAGGAAATGATCCGGTCAAATTCCATCACACCGATGGACGGCTCGCACTCCGCGATCTGTGCGATCCCCGCATTTCCGGGCACACAGTAGATCTTATCCACTCTCCTGCTTTTCTTCATGCTCACGGCAATGGCATGTTCCCTGCCGCCTCCGCCTATGATCAAAACCTTCATGTGTCCTCCGTTCCGCACACCTACTGCGGTATGCTCCTGTATACATGTCCGTCCCTGATTGTAAGACGGCTGTTTGCAATATCATCGATTGCCTTTGGCAGCAATATCCACTCAGCCTGCTCCATCACCCGGCGCTGCAGAGTCTCGGGTGTGTCCTGATCCTCCACGCAGACCGCCTTCTGGGCGATGATGGGACCCTCGTCCATCCCTTCGTTCACAAAATGCACCGTGGCTCCCGTCACCTTGACGCCTCTTTCCAGCGCCCGCTCATGCACCTTGAGCCCGTAATAGCCCACGCCGCAAAAGCTGGGGATCAGCGACGGATGAATATTGATGATGCGGTTTGAGAAAAGCGCCACCATCTGTTCCGGTATCTTTACCAGAAATCCTGCCAGCACAATAAGATCCGGGGCAAGCTCCTTCATCTTCTCCGTGAAAGCCTCGTTGAACGCCTCCCTGTCGGCAAATGCCTTCGGGGACATGACCACTCCGGGAATCCCGTGCGCCGCCGCCCTTTCAAGTGCCCTTGCATTCTCGTTGTTGCTGACAACGGCAACGATCTGTGTGTTGGTGATCGCTCCCGCATCCAGCGCATCTAAAATTGCCTGCAGATTTGTGCCGCCACCCGAGACGCACACCACCGTCCTCAGCATAATTCAACACCCTTCTCACCCGCCTTGCAGGAGCCGACCACATATGCCTTCTCCCCTGCTGCCGCAAGCGCCGCCAGCGTCTTCTGCTCATCGGCGGGATCCACCGCCAGAATCATGCCAAGACCCATGTTGTAGGTGTTATACATCATCTTCTCTTCCAGATTGCCCTTCTTCTGCATCAGTTTGAAAATAGCGGGAATCTCGTAGCTGTCCTTCTTCACCACCGCCGTAATGCCATCGGGAAGCATTCTGGGAATATTCTCATAGAAACCGCCGCCGGTGATATGGCTGCAGCCCTTGATGGTCACGCCCGCATCCCTCACACTCTTCAAAGCCTTCACATAAATGCGGGTCGGGGTGATCAGGGTCTCGCCCAGAGTTGCGCCCAGCTCCTCATAGTAGGTATCAAGGCTCTCCTTCGTCATTTCAAACACCTTGCGCACCAGAGAAAATCCGTTGCTATGTACGCCCGAGGAGGCAATGCCGATCAGCTTGTCACCGGGCTTGATGTCCGCGCCGGTAATCAGCTTCTTCTCATCCACAACGCCCACCGCAAAGCCAGCCAGATCATACTCATCCTCCGGCATCAGCCCCGGATGCTCCGCAGTCTCACCGCCGATCAGCGCGCAGCCTGCCTGCTTGCAGCCCTCAGCCACCCCCTTTACGATGGTGGCGATCTTCTCCGGATAGTTCTTGCCGCATGCAATGTAATCGAGGAAAAACAAAGGCTCCCCTCCCGCGCAGGCAATATCGTTCACGCACATTGCCACGCAGTCAATTCCCACCGTATCATGCTTGTCCATCAGAAAAGCCAGCTTGATCTTGGTACCCACACCGTCCGTTCCCGATACTAACGTAGGATTTTCCATATCCTTGAATGCACTCATGGAAAAAGCTCCGGAGAAGCCGCCCAATCCGCCAAGAACCTCCGGTCTTGTAGTCTCCTTCACATACTGCTTCATCAATTCTACCGACTTATAACCTGCTTCAATATCTACTCCTGCATTCTTGTAGTCCATTTCATTCTCCATTCCGGAATTATTTTTCCATGTATTTTTTGTATCCGATTTCCTGTAATCTCTGGTCCTTCGCCTGCACCTGCTCCTTTAAGTTCTTGCTGTAAGCCTTCAGCTTTCCGAGAAGCGCCGCATCTGAGGTTGCCAGAATCTTTGCCGCCAGAAGCCCCGCGTTTGCACCGCCGTTGATCGCCACAGTGGCAACCGGGATGCCGGACGGCATCTGCACGATGGAGTAGAGGGAATCACGCCCTCCCAGTGAAGTGGTATGCATGGGAATACCGATCACCGGCATGGGGAAAATTGCGGCACACATACCCGGCAGATGCGCCGCCATGCCAGCTCCCGCTATAATAACCTTAAATCCCTTTTCCTCTGCACCCTTTGCATATTCAAAGAACACATCCGGTTCCCTGTGTGCGGAGATGATCGTCATCTCGTAGGAAATACCCAGCTCCTCCAAAACGTCCGCCGCTTTTGCCATAACGGGCATATCCGAATCCGAGCCCATCACAATTCCAACCTGTGCCACTTTTCTGTTCTCCTTTCAGTATCCGTCTGTTATCTTCAGTGTACTAGAAATCTCCCCCGGGTGCAATCTGTTTTTTCTCCCATATAGGCTTTTATTCCCCGAAAGGTTTGTTCAGCTCCTCGCAGCCCTCCAGAGCGAAACGCCCGTCCTTGATCAGCACGACCCTGCTGCCGTCCGCCCTGACTGCCGCCAGCTCTCCCAGCTCGTGGTAGGGAATGGTGATGTCCGTGTGGCAGTTGAAGTAAGCTGCCGCGTGATCCTCCTTCCGCTTTGCGGATACCTCGTTCTCCCTCGCAATGATCTCCTTTCCGTCGGGATTGTAGACCTTGACATCCTCCACATGGGAATAGCAGGTGTCGCCCACCGCAAAATGGGGACCCGTCTTCTCCGCAATCAGAATGGGAAGCTTTGCTCCGATATCATATTTTTCCGCCACCACATAGGCAGTCGTGTTGGTTCCGATGGCAAACTCGCCGATGGGAAGCGCGTCGTGGTGCATCAGCACATTGTCCTTGATGTACCGCTTTCCTTCCTCCTCATCCTCAAAGTTTCCGCACCTATATTCGCTGATCATGCCGTCCTTGAAGCGGATCTCCAGATCCTTGTACTCCAGCTCATTCAGAAATACCCTGCTCACATGCAGCGTTCCCTCCGTGCCCTTAAGCACCGGGGAGGTAAACACCTCGCCCACGGGAATATTCACATCCGCCACGCAGTTCTCAAACTTTGTCTCCTTGTCCGGATTTTGCAGGGGATGGAGCATGACCTTCATATCGGTACGGTTGCCGTTCATGCCATGTACCTCCGCATACTCCGCCGTGTCCAGCACATTGATCAGCTTCTGCTGGATGTCCCGGTACAGCACATAGTCCAGTGTGTTGATGCGGATGATCTCGTCAAAAATCTCCTCAAACCGGCTGCCGATCTCCGGCGTGGGAAACGCAATGATCGTAAAGCTACGCTCCTCCTCCAGAATGTACTCCTCCTGAATCTGACGGTATGCAGAGCTGTATTCCACCATAAGTTTCTGCTCCTTCGGGGACATCTTGAGCGCTTCCTTCTTTGCGGCGGGTGCAAACGGCTCCTCCCCGAACACCTCCACCACGGCAGGACCCGCATATCCGCGGGCTTCCGTTTTGTACTGTTCAAAGCCCTGACGCACACTCTCCAACTTTCTTGCCATATACTGTCTGTCAAAGAACAGCACATTGTCGTCCTTGTGGTCATACTGATACTGGCGGTTTACCGGCGTGCTGCCCACGGTGCGGTTTGAGATCACCGACGCAAGCCCCAGCTTTCCAAAATTTTCAACCGCGCGGCGTATCATCCTTTCAAAGCCCAGATTGTAAATGATGGAAACGCTGCTCTTTTTCGAGAGATCCTTTCCCGTTGTAATAAAGCCGATCCGGTATCCCTCCGTAAAGGTGTCTGCCATGGTGGCGATCTTCTCCTCGGGGAGACTGTTTAAAAACGCCGCCGTGCGCAGCTCACAATCGGAGACATATTGGCCGTACCAGTAGAGATACCGCAGATCCGCAAGATTGCTCTCCGTCGCAATGCGGTAAAGACTGTTCTTCTCAGGCGACACCAGCTCCCGCACCTGTCTTGCGCTCGTCAGATCCGTGTAATCGCTCATATACCAGTAATAAATCTGTCTGATCTCCTCATAGTCGGGCAGGCGCTTTTCCTCCGTCCACGCCGTGCCGAATGCATTTGCAATCTCCAGATACAGTTCCGCAAGCGCGGTAAACTCCTCCTTCTGTCCCCCGTAGGCAAATGTGAGCCCCTGACGAAGCTGCACATAGACAGCTGACAGAAAGCCGCCCCATTCCCCGCCCATGCATGCTGCTGCATAAGCCGGGTTCGCGTAGCCGGACTCGTAGTTTTCCCCACGCAGCTCCCCGTAGTTTTCCTCATTCAGCTCTTTCAACTGTGCGAGGGAGAGCTTGTAGAGTTCTCCGCTCTCCACCAGCCCGTATACCCGGAACAAATGGGTGAGCATCGCCGCCGCTTTTTTCAGCCAGCCGTTGATTTCCTCCTTCGTAGTCTCCTCCGTCTGCATCTGCGCAATGCGCTCTCCCGCAAGGCGGAAACGCTCCTCCAGCACCTCATTCAAATTGTTTTCCATATTATTTTTCACACCGTTCTCCCATCGTTTTATTTTTAGAGATAAGTTCCCGCATACACCACAAAGCCGATCCCCAGCATGGCGATCGTATTCAGCACAATGGCTGTCCATGGGAAAATTTTATACCTGTCCTTCTGCATCACCGTCACGATCCCCAAAATCAGTCCTGTCATGGAAAAAATTGCCACAAGCAGCCCTGTAAAGCCATATCCCGTTTTTGCCTCGCCCTTCTGTGCATAGGTCAGATAAATCACCGCCGCCAGCGACAGATTGCTGATCACGCCCAGTATGGCTGCCATAATCGCCCGGTTTGAATGTCTTTTGTTGGTAAAGATATAGTTTTGGCGGTGTGCCATAGCTCCCTTCCGCGTCCTTTCCTATATATTGTGATGTCGGGGTCAAAAGCCCCCGACTCTGATGCCTGCGGATTGCTCAGTGCTATGCACTCCCACAATCCTACTCGATATTCGCATATCGTGGGATAGACCTTTTGACCCTGGCATCATATAAATTTGATATAAATGGAAATAGGCATCTCCCTCGGAAATGCCCATCCAGCCTAAAACAGGATATTCGACTTGCGTGACAGCAGCTTGGCGCCGCTGATGATCAGCAGAATACCGCTTGTGATGCCTACGATCAGTGATAATACTCCCACCACAATATTGGTTGCACCGGTTCCCCTCATGGTTCTGTAAAGTTTTTCTTCCATAGCCGTCCTCTCCTTTTCTTTTCTGATCAATGAACGCCGTACTGGCCGTAATACCGGTCAATGGCTTCCTTGATCTCATCATTGATATAAACGGTTCCCTTGTAGGGCCTGTTGTATAAATACTCCGTCACCTCTGACATGCTGACAATGGCATTTGCATCAAAACCGTATTTCTCCCGTATCTCCTGCAGTGCGCCGACCTTGCCGCCCAGTCCGACCTCCTCGCGGTTTAAGGAAACCATCAGTCCCACGACATCCACATTTCCCTGCGCCTTGATCAACGGATACGTCTCCTCAATGGACTTTCCCGAGGTGGTGACATCCTCGATGATCACTACCTTATCGCCGTCATTTAACTTGCTGCCCAGCAAAAGTCCCACATCTGCGCCGTGATCCTTTGCTTCCTTCCTGTCCGCACAGTAGCGGATTTCCTTTCCGTAGAGCTCGCTGTACGCGATCACCGTCGCAACGCTCAGCGGGATTCCCTTGTACGCCGGCCCGAACAGTACGTCAAAATCGTCTCCGTAATGCGTGTGGATCGCCTGTGCGTAATACTGCCCCAGCCGCTTTAACTGGGAGCCCGTCACATAGGCGCCCGCGTTCATAAAAAACGGGCTCTTCCTTCCGCTCTTTAACGTAAACTCGCCGAATTTCAGCACCTGGCTGTCTATCATAAACTCGATAAATTCCTGCTTGTACTGCTCCATCCCGAAAACCTCCTACGCCCCGGGACCCTTCGCCCCGTGCAAATCTTTTTCCAATTCTCCCTGTCAAGGAATTTCCCGTTTATACTACCATAAATTCTTTGGGTTTTCAACCGTTTCAGTGCGAACGTTTCGGTTATTTGGACGCATTTCGTTCGGTTATTTGGCGTTTTAAAAAACCCATGCGCCTGCATCCGCAGGCACATGGGTTCTGCACAACTTTATGACATTTTTACTTTGCCGCCAACGCCTGCGCGATATCTTCGCGCATGGCAATCACTGCCGCACGGGCCGCATCCGCATACCCTTCTTCCCCGTAGGAAGCGTACTGTTCCTGCTTATATGCCGCAATGATTCCGCGGGAGGAATTAATGATGGCGCCGAGACCGTCCTCGTTGAAGAAATGCACCAGATCGGCTCCCTTTCCGCCCTGCGCGCCGTACCCCGGCACGAGAATGAACGTTTTTGGCATCACCTTGCGCAGGATCCTTCCCTGCTCCGGGTAGGTGGCGCCCACTACCGCGCCCACATAGCTGTAACCGTTGCCCATACACTCTGCGCCCCACTCGGCAACCTTCTCGCCCACCAGCTCGTAAAGCGGTCTGCCATCCACAAGCCTGTCCTGAAATTCGCCGCTGCTGGGATTGGAGGTTTTCACCAAAACAAAGATTCCCTTCTTTTCCTCCGCACATACCTTGACGAAGGGCTTGATGCCGTCCGAGCCAAGATACGGATTCACGGTTGCAAAATCCTCATCAAAACCGTAATACCGTTTGCTGCCCACCGCAACCTTTCCCAGATGTCCGACCGCATATGCCTCCGAGGTGGAACCGATATCGCCGCGCTTCACATCGCCGATAACCACCAGCCCCTTTTCCTTGCAGTAATCCACCGTCCTTCTGAAAGCCCGCATTCCCTCGATGCCAAACTGCTCATACATGGCGATCTGGGGCTTCACGGCAGGAACCAGGTCACTGACCGCATCCACGATCCCTTTATTGTACTGCCAGATTGCCTCGGCAGCACCTTCCAGCGTTTCCCCATATTCGGCAAATGCCCTTCTGGTGATCCGGGACGGGATATAATTCATCATGGGATCCAGCCCCACAACGATGGGCGCATTGGTCTTTTTAATCTTTTCAATCAATGTATTGATCATATTCTCTCCCCGCTTACACCATCACTCTGCTTTCCGCATACTTCTTGATGTTGGAAGCGTTCACATACTTTTTGAAGCTGTCGCCGTTCGTCACGACCAGCGTCGGAGCCTGCATCACACCGTAACGGGATGCCAGTTCCATGTTCTCCTCCGCATCGATCAGCACATAATTTTCACCCTTCAGATACTCCTTCGCCAGCTTGCAGTTGGGGCATGTCTTGGTGGTAAAAAGGTACTTCACATCCGCGGGCTTCTCCACCGACACCGTAACATCCGCATCATAGTTGGAGAGCGTCACCACCGTGTTGACAGGTCTTTTCAGCACGGACTTGTCAATATTGTACTCGGTACGGTTTGCGTACTCCTGCAGCTTGCCGTCGTTCCAGTTCTGCACAGGTCTGTAATAGCCCGTGATACGGCTGTAAATCTCAGTGGTGCGTCCGCAGTGAGGGCACACCTTCACCTCTCCTGCCAGATAGCCGTGCTCCTTGCAGATAGAATAGGTGGGTGACAGTGTATAGTACGGCAGCTTATAGTTGTCCGCAATGGTTTTAACCAGATTTGCCGCTGCCTTCCAGTCGGGGAGCTTTTCTCCCAGAAATGCATGGAACACGGTTCCCGATGTGTAGAGCGTCTGCAATTCATCCTGAATATCCAGTGCGTCAAAGATATCAGTCGTGTAATCCACCGGAAGGTGCGAGGAATTGGTATAGTACGGCGTATCCCCGGGCTTTCCTGCCGTCTTGATCGCAGGCCAGCGCTTTCTGTCATGCTTTGCCAGACGGTAGGTGGTACTCTCCGCCGGAGTCGCCTCCAGGTTATACAGATCCCCGTACTCCTCCTGATAATCGGACAGCCTGCTTCTCATGTGGTTCAGCACTTCCTTGGTGAACTCCTGCGTGCGCTTGTCCGTCATGTCCGCTCTCAGCCAGTTTGCGTTCAGTCCCACCTCGTTCATGCCGATCAGACCGATGGTGGAGAAATGATTTTCAAAGCTGCCCAGATACCGTTTTGTATAAGGATACAGCCCCTCGTCCAGAAGCTTGGTAATGACGCCTCTCTTGATCTTCAAAGAGCGCGCCGCTATATCCATCATGTGGTTCAGTCTGGAATAAAATTCGTCCTTGTTTGCGGAAAGGTATGCAATTCTGGGCATATTGATCGTCACAACGCCCACGCTTCCCGTGCTCTCGCCGGAGCCGAAGAAGCCGCCCGTCTTCTTCCGCAGTTCACGCAGATCCAGACGAAGCCTGCAGCACATACTTCTCACATCGGACGGCTGCATATCGGAATTGATGTAGTTTGAAAAATACGGTGTGCCGTATTTTGACGTCATTTCAAACAGCAGTCTGTTGTTCTCGTTGTCCGACCAGTCGAAATCCTTGGTGATGGAGTAGGTCGGAATGGGATACTGGAAGCCTCTGCCGTTGGAATCGCCCTCGATCATGGTCTCGATGAACGCCTTGTTGACCATGTCCATCTCTTTTTTGCAATCCTTGTATTTGAAATCCATCTCCCTGCCGCCTACGATTGCCGGAAGCTCCGCCAGATCGTCGGGCACGGTCCAGTCCAACGTGATGTTGGAGAAAGGAGCCTGTGTTCCCCAGCGGCTGGGCGTATTTACGCCGTAGATGAATGCCTCAATGCACTTTTTCACCTCAGGGTATGTAAGGTTGTCCGCCTTGACAAAGGGCGCCAGATAGGTATCAAAGGAAGAAAACGCCTGTGCGCCTGCCCACTCATTCTGCATGATTCCAAGGAAGTTCACCATCTGGTTGCAGAGCACGGAAAGGTGCTTTGCAGGTGCAGATGTGATCTTGCCGGTAATGCCGCCGAGACCTTCCTGGATCAGCTGCTTCAAAGACCATCCCGCACAGTAACCGGTCAGCATGGAAAGGTCATGGATATGGATATCCGCATTGCGATGCGCATCCGCGATCTCCTGATCGTAGATCTCCGAAAGCCAGTAATTTGCCGTCACCGCCCCTGAATTGCTCAGAATAAGTCCTCCCACGGAATAGGTCACGGTAGAGTTTTCCTTTACACGCCAGTCCTCAATCTTCACATAGCTGTTCACCACATCCTTATAATCCAGAATGGTGGACTTCATGGTACGCATTTTTTCGCGCTGCTTGCGGTACAGAATATACGCCTTTGCCACTTCCTCGTAGCCTGCCTGTCCCAGCACCTTCTCCACGCTGTCCTGAATATCCTCCACATGTACCGCGCCGTCCTTCACCTTCTCCTGAAAGTCGGCAGACACACGAAGTGCAAGCAGATCCACAATATCATTGCTGTACTGCATCTGCGTCGCGGTGAATGCTTTCATAATTGCATCATTGATTTTTGTGAGTGTAAAATCCACTCTCTCCCCATCTCTCTTAATTACCTGTAACACCGGTTTCCCTCCCTTTCATAGCGATTGCTTTCAGTGTATCACCTCGCATGTAGAAAGTCAACGAAAACACAAGATATTGTGTTGGGAAGTTTTTAAGCTCGCAAAATGTGCGTATTTCTGCGTATTTTCAGTATCTCAGGATATGCAGCTCATGGAGCGCTCGGGTCGCCGCCACGTACAACAGCTTCGCCTCCTTCCGTCCTGCCAGTTCATCCGGCATCGGCGGATTCCACAGGATAACCACATCAAATTCCAGTCCCTTCACAAGTCTCACAGGAAGCACCTCCGTCCCGGGCAGCCATTTTTTCACCCACTCCGCCTCCTGCTCCTTACGGCACACCACCGCAAGGCTTTTGTACTCCTTCTCTTTTGCATCGGTGATGATGGCCTGTGCCTGCCGGTACATGTCCTCCTCTGTCTCCTCGCGGTACTCCTGCACCGGGATTCCGTGACGGATCACCGGATCGATCCGATACCGTCCGAAGGATGCCTTCTCCAGAATTTTTCCGGCATATTCCGATATTTCAATGGTATTACGGTAGCTCTTGGAAAGCAGTCTGAAACAGTCCCGCTCTCCCGTCAGCACCCATTTCTTCAATTCCTCCCAGTCGTTGATGCCCGTCTCATAGTTGATGTTCTGCGACACATCCCCCATGATGTTGAAATAGCAGTCCGGCAGCACGGTTTTCAGCACATAGTAGGGCGCGACCCCGAAATCCTGCGCCTCATCAATGAAGATCTGTCCAAACTCCTCATCCGCCTTCTTCTGCTTTACCCGGTAATAGATCAGCAAAAGCGCCGCAACATCATAGATATCGTACCGCCCCTTTGCGGCTCTCTCCGCATGCTCCTCCATTTTGAGTTTTCCCGGTCTTTCACGGTCATACTGCTCTAAAAAGTCCGCATAGAGCTCATAAATGCTCCTGCTCACCGCCCGGTTCTTATAATAATCCTTGTACTGTCTGTTTTTCTTTTGCAGATATTCCCGCTCCCCCTCCGGGCTCAGGAATTTCAGTCTCGTCCGCACCCTCTCATCCAGCGTCAACAGCAAACGGCAGATACTGTATGTGGGATTTTCCGCCCGCAGCCTCTCGATCCCCGCCCCGGAAAGCACTACCCCCAGCTCAGGATCCCGCAGATCCACTGCCTTTGCCACCGTCTCCCTCAGATGCAGAAGATAGTTCTCCAACTGCAGGAAAAATCCCATCTTGCTGCGGATTACCGCATCCGCTCCCGGCTCCGCCACGGACATTTTCTTCGTCCAGTCCTTGTGAAGCAGGTGTGTGAGCATGGTATCCATCCGCTTCTGCTTCACATCCCGCACATCCAGCTCCGGCAGACCGCTGGCAATGTAGGCAAGCAGTCTGTCATTGCCGCCGATGATGCAAAATTCGTTGGAGGTAAATCGCTCCTTGTAGTTATACAGAATGTAGGAAATGCGGTGAATGGCAACGGTGGTCTTACCGCTGCCCGCCACACCCTGCACAATAATATTCTTAAACGGCGACTCTCTTATGATCTCATTCTGTTCCTTCTGGATCGTGGCGATGATGTCCCCCAGAACCGCATCCTTATTTTGGGACAGATACTGAACCAGCAGGGCGTCGTTTGCCGCCACATCACTGTCAAAAAAGCCCCTCAGTTCTCCTGCTTCTATATCGTAGGTACGTTTCAGATAGAGGTCTATGGGAATCTCGTCCCCCTCCGGCAGACCGTAGTGTCCCTTTCCGATCTCATTTTCATAGTACACCGTCGAAATCGGCGCTCTCCAGTCCGCAATTACCACTTCCGTCTTGTTTCGGAAGATACCGTTTTTCCCGATATAGACCGAGCATTCCTTCTCCGTCTCCTCATCCCGGTAATCCACCCTGCCGAAATACGGCGCCATCCGTGCCACCTTGTTCTTCCTGAGCTGTTCTGCCGCATGCTCCTCCAAGCTGGCGCTGGTCATCATCTGATTGTAAAGCTCCTCGTTGCCGCCGTGAATGGCGCGGAAGAGTTCCTGCGTGTTTTGGTGCCGCTCCTCATACTCTCTCGTATACCGCTCCACGTTCTCTTCAATCAGATGGCAGCACTCCCGCAGATGCGCTTCCTCCTGTTTCCATTCCGGGGTCTGCTTCTGCTCCGCACTCAGGTTAGGTTCTTCGACTTTGTTTTGGTTTTCCCTCTCCATCCGTTCCTCCCTGTTTTCGTTCTTTCCAATTGCCATAACGAAAGTATATCGGAAAACAAAATAAATACTAGACTTTTCTTTTCAAATATGTTACACTGCAAACTGTAGTTATGCCTGAAAACAGGACGTTGTTTTCAGGCATCTTTTGTTATTGTCTGACAATTTCTTTTGAATAAATCCTTCCCGCAGGACATATTTTCCATGACATAAAAAACGTGCGAACCGTCATTCCCAACAGTTCACACGTTATCCTTTTCTTCCGCTTTGTACTCTCTGAATCCGTAATGCATGGCTCCCAGGGAAACCACCTTATCGCGTGGAAAGAAACCCGTATTCCCTCTGTGCCTTTTCATCATCCGGGTAATTCTTCAAATAGTTGTCCAACAGAACAGCCGCCTGCGTGTATTGTCCGAGATATTCATACGCCACAATCTCATTGAACCGCAGGGTCTGCATCATACCGTTGTCCGGAATCTGCATGGCATTCTGAAAAGCCTCCAATGCAGCGGCATAATTTTCCTGTTTCAGATAGCACAATCCCAACTGATTATAGATTTCGGCATTGCCTTCCCCGCCCGAAAGATAACTTGTGTAGACATTCGTCACCGCATAATTGTAATCTCCGGTAGCTTCATACGCCATGCCCAGATAGAGGTACGCATCCGCAGCTCCGTTTGATTTTGCTTCCTCCAAAAGTACCTGCGCCTGCTCATAATTTCCCAGATAGTAATTGATGCAGCCCTTGTCAAAAGCCGTCATTTTCCCGGGTCTGTCCGCCAGTGCCGCCTCCAGATATTCCCTTCCCAGCTCCTTGTATCCATCCGCAGCAAGTACCTCGTAAACCTGAAGCAGCCTTCCAAAATTGTTTGGCTCCAGTTCCACCACACGGTCAAAATCCTCTTTTGCCGTCTGATACTGTCCCTGCGACAGCCGCGCGTTTCCGCGCAGATAAACGGCATCCGTGTCCTGTGGCCGCATCGCCAGAATGGCGTCGTAAACCGCTTCCGCCTCCGCATACCTTCCCGCTTTCTGATACGCTGCCGCCAGATAAAAATTCACATCATAATCCATCTCGCAGATCATGCCGTCGCTGAGCGCAAGACAATCCAGAAAATCCTGAATTGCGGACTCGTAATCCACCAAGCCCATACTGGCAATTCCCATTCCCCGGGCAATCAGCCTCGCATCCTCTCCGCCCTCGCTTGCGGCTTCAAAACTTGCGAGCGCCTCTTCATATTCCATATTCTGTATATGCCGCATCCCCTCTGAAATCGCAGAGTTCGCTTTTTGTACTGCACAGCCGGTCAGCAAAGAACACAGCAGTACCGCCGCAGCTGCCATCTGTCTTTTCTTCATCCGTACCCATCCCAATTTGCATCTGAATTGACTTTGTCCTGTTTTTTATCATATCACAGATCCGCACGGGAAACAATCTCATTTCAAAAGCTCTGCAAACATACGGATGGCAGTCGGCAGTATCTCATCAGGAAACTCATACGCCTGCGTGTGAAGCTGAGGGTAGTTCTCCCCGTCGCCCACGCCAAAGAAGGCACCACCCGCTTTTTGCAAATAATACCCGAAATCCTCCGACCACCGCATCGGCTCCTGCAGCTCTTCCACAGGAAAGTTCAGCTTATCCGCACAGGCTCTGACCCGCCCCGCTCCGGCATCCGCATTTTCCGTTGCAGGAAAATACTCTATTCTTTGCAGCTGCAGTGTAAAGCCTTCCCTGTCCGCCCGCTGTTTTGCCCTGTCCTCTATATCCTGCACATACTGTCCAAAAACAGCCTGTTTCTCCGCTCTCACCGTCAGCCGCAGCACCCCGTCGGAAGCGGAAACTCCGTAGCTGTCGCCCCCTATCTCCATACCGATCAGCGTCATCCACACAAGATTTCCCTTTTCCCTGAGCATCCGCGTCATTTCGTCCACTTCCAGAAAAAGTTCTGCCAACGGTTTGCCGGGATTTTTTCCCGCCTCCGGGTATGCAGCGTGGCTCGGAGTCCCCGTCATTCTGATCTCGAGTCCGGTAGACGCGCAGGCAAAGGTTCCTCTGCGCACCAATATACTTCCGAGACTATGTCCCGGGATATTATGCAACCCATAAACTTCCGGGATATTCCTCTCCTCCAGCAGCTTTGCACATTGCAGGGCGCCCTGCCCGATTTCCTCCGCCGGTTGAAAAATCAGGTAGACATCCCGCTCCACTTCCTCCTGTGACAGCCACAAGGCAAGCCCCGCCAAAATGCTGCTGTGTCCGTCATGTCCGCAGTAATGTCCATAGACACCGTCCTTTCCGCAGACCGCGTCCATGTCTGCCCTAAGCGCCACAGCAGTCCTGCCTGTTGCATGCGTGGCTTTCTTGCACGCAAAGAACCAGCTGCCCCGGTCTGCCACCTCAAGATTTGTATTCTCTGTCAAAAACCGAATCAGTGTGCCCTTGGTCTGCACTTCACAAAACGCCTTCTCCGGCATGTCATGGAGCTGCCTGCGCAGTTGCAGCGCCTTCCTTGTGATCTCCGTCCATCTTTGCTCTTCCATGTCCATCCTCATTTCCAAACATCATCAAAGCTATTTTCTTGTCCGCCTTCCGCAGGTGCGTTTTGCAATGCTACGCTTTCCCCCGGATTTCCTCCACCGTTTTCAAGTCACATTCCGCCAGAGCGCAAATATCCTCATCCGAAAAACCTCTGGCAAGCATATTGCGGATAATGATCGCCTGTTTCTCGCGAATCCCTTCCGCTTTCCCTTGTTGGATCCCTTGCTGGATTCCCTCATTTCTCTCTTCTTCCATCCATTCCCTCATCGCCCGGCACATATCGTATTCCTCCTTTTCACCCTGTTTTTTCATATATCGCTCCCTGTCCTCCCACAGCCTCGGCATGTTCAGCATCACCGACAGCAGTTCTGCCGTCTCCCCGGACAAGTGAGCGTAAGATGCTTCTTCCGTCATAAGACGCTTCATTTTGTCCCGGTTTCCGCGGCAGTTCAATGCGCGGAACAATTCCTTAAGATCCGTGTGAAATTCGTCGAAGTTCTGCTGTCTGTTCACGCAAAAAAGCCGGAGGGGATAGTCTGCAAACAGTTCTTTCAGTCCGTCTTCCTCTTCGCCAAAATCCATCATTTCCCTGAGGCTCATCGGGCCGTCCCACTCTTCTTCCCCATGGTACAGGCAGATCGTGTAGACCGGGGAAAGCCGGTCTGATCTTCTCACCCCGCAAAGCCTCTCCTCTGCCCGCAGTTTTCTTCTACCTGCTTGCGCTTCATTCTTGTTCTCCCGTTTTATCTGCCCGATCTGCTTTCTATACTCAAACACATCATACTCCATGCAGCGAAGCGGCATGATGTAATCAACCCTGCTCTGGTTCTCCACTGCGAGGATCCGCAATGATGCACCTCCGTACAGATTCATTTTCACATCACGCACCCGAAGGCTGCGATGTCCGGCTGCTCCTTCCGCATACTTCTCCGATGCCTCGGACAATTCCTCAGGCCGCACTACCGCCCGCCCTGAAAAAAATACGCCGTTAAAAAGATCGGCAAATCGGCTCTTGTCCCGCAGATACTCCTGCATGCACAGATCCGTCTCTCCCATAGATCTCCTCCTTTTTCTGTTGGGGGATCCGGCACCGCTCTCTCCGGAAATCCCCTGCTCTCTTTTTGATTGGATAAAAAAGCATGGATTTTCCGAAAAGCAGAATTGCTCTGTGAATTGCCCCAAAAGGGGGGTAGAATAAAAGAAAACTTCTATGCTTTGAGGTGATTCTAACATAGAAGTTTCCTGTTTGCAATATTTATTTTTGCTTTTTTATGAACGGTTTTCCGTTAGCCTCATAAAGATGCTTATAATACACTTAAAGAACTCTTCCATATACATTTCAAGAAGCCTTACACTTTCTGCCGAAGCTTCTCAGATTTTCTGTCGCGCTCCTCCTTTGCATATGGCTCTCTGTCCTCCCACAGTCTTGGCATGTTCAGCATCACCTTTGTAGCCCCCTTCCTGTAAAGTGGGGATTTTAACTTCTATTCCACATTCATCCGAAAATTGAACTGCGTTCTAATCGCCTTTAAATATCATTCATCATGGCCGGCTGCTACTAAGAATGGTGCATAAGCATCCCTGCCAGAAATACGATACATATAACTATATTCCCCGTTAACAGGATCTCCCCACAAGCTCCGACCGGGAAGCGGTTCGGCAATCCGATGAGATTCTCGCAATTCCGGATACGCTAAACAGCTTCCCTGTTCAAAAACAGAAATTTGCATTGCGAATGTTAAAGCTATTTCTCGCCGCTTGTGATTCCACACCACCAGAAGATATCTGACCTTCTTATTTCCCGCTTGCCCCTCTTCTGTTTCCGCTGACCAATTTATTTTCACGCAAAAAAATCAGGTGTCGAAGACTGCGTTTCGCCGCCTCCGGCATCTGATTTGTTTTATCTTATATTTATTATTCTACCCCTTCACGCCGCCTGCGACCAGACCGTTCTGGATAAACCGCTGCAGCAGCATGAAAACGACCATGATGGGCAGCGAGGAGATCACCGCGGCGGCGGAAAACAGCGTCCAATGCGCCGCAAACTGATCGCTGATAAAGGTTTGCAGCCCCAGCGCCAGCGTCCTCTTGCCGGGCGTCTGCAAAAAGATGGAAGTGATCACATATTCACTGTACGTTGCAATGAACGAAAACAGGAAAATCACGGCAAGCTGCGGTGCCGCCAGCGGCATGATGATTTTGCAGAACACCTGAAAATGCCCGGCTCCGTCCATCATGGCAGCCTCGTCAAGCTCCACCGGCAGTCCGTCCATGTAGGATTTGAGCAGCCAGATGTTGAACGCGCTTCCTCCTGCCAGCACAAAGATCAGGGCGGCGCTGCTGTCCACAAGTCCCATGCGGTAGATCAGGATATAGTAGCCCGCCACCGCCATGCTGTTCGGGAACACCTGCAGCACTAAAAGTGACATCAGCCCGTATTTTCTTCCGGTAAAGCGCAGTCTGGAGAACGCATAGGCGGCAAGCGAGGTCATGACAAGCTGCAATACCGCCACGATCAGGCAGTATTTCAGGGAGTTCAGCACCCACTGCACAAAGTCGGTCTCCGAAAACAGCGCCACATAATGCTCTACGCTGAACTTCTCCGGGAAAAGGGAGGACAGAAAGAAGCTGTCGCCCGCCGAAAACGAGGACATGACGATCCACAGCACCGGAAACAGCACTAAGAGAATGGTGATCCAGATCACCACCCTGCTCAGCCAGAGTGTTCTTTTGTCCGCTCCGGACATTTTCTGCTTTCCCTTCATCACTCCACCTCCTTAAAGGAACCGGACAGCCGCATGTTGAGCAGCGTAAACGTACCCACGATCAGGAAGATCAGCACGCTGAACGTGGCTGACAGCTCGTACCTGTTCGACCATGTGGTCATCTTGTAGGTGGTGCTGGCAAGAATGTCCGTATAGCCCGCAAACTGATTGTCCACACGGGCGGGCCCGCCCTGGGTGATCATGTAGATATTTCCGAAATTGTTGAAATTCGCCGCAAAGGAGGAGATCACAAGCGGTATGGAGAGCTTCGTCACCATGGGGAATGTGATACTTAGAAAACACTGCCACTTGGTTGCGCCGTCCATCCGCGCCGCCTCGTAATACTCCGCGGAAATTGCCTGCAGGCCTCCGAGACAGACATTCATCATATAAGGAAAACCCAGCCACACATTCACCATGATAATTCCCGCCCGCGCCCAGAACGGATTTGTAAGCCACGGTATGTTTTCCGCGATCCCGATCATATGGAGCAACCGGTTGATCCCTCCGTACTGTTCGTTTAAAAGCCCCTGCCACGCCAGAATGGCGATGGTGGAGGGCAGCGCCCACGGCACGATCAGGATGGCGCGGTACAGCTTGGACTCCCGCATATGCGGATTGTTCAGCAGAATCGCCAGAATCAGTCCCATCAGGTACGCGCCCGCCGTGCTGAGCAGGGCAAAGCAGACCGTCCACCCAAGCACCGGAAAGAAAACATTTCTGATGCTGCCGCCAAAAACCGTCCGGTAGTTTTCCACGCCCACGAAAGAGTAATCATTCAGATGGTACATATTGTAGTTGGTAAACGACAGCATGACCGTGTAGACAATGGGCAGGCAGGTCACCAGCAAAATAGAGATCAGTGCGGGGACAAGATAAGGATATGCCCCCAGATTGTTTTTCTTCTTCATTCCGTTCCTACTTTCCCGAATCCATCAGCTCCACCGCCTCTTTTAACTGCTTCACCATATTTTCGGCAGCCTGCGCCGGAGTCTGCTCCCCCGACCACATGGAGCGGATATTGTTGGTGTGGATCCCCCAGAGCTGCCCCATCTCCGAGACGGTGGGCATGGGCTCCCCGTTGGCGATCTGCGCAATGAATACCTGCGAATACGGATCCTGTTGGATCTCCGCAAGCGCCTGATCGGACAGCTTTGCAGGGATTCTGTCCCCCGCCTCGTACAGATCCAGTGCGCCGTTGTCGATCAGATACCGGATGAACGCCCACGCCTGCTCCTGATGACTGCTCTCTCTGCTGACAAAGCTCACCTGCGTGCCCACGGGCGTCACGAAAGGCTCCCCGTGGAAGGTGGGCATCTCTGCAATGGCAAAGGGAGTGCCTGCGGAGAGGAAGCCGTCGATGTCCCACGGCCCTCCGATGTAGTAGGCGCACTTCCCGTTCTGGAAGTTGCTCCTTGCGATATCCGCCGTCACATCGGCGGAAACCACGCCGTACTGGCTGAAAAGACTGTTAATAAACTCATACGCCGTCACCGCGCCCTCGTTGGCAAGTCCGATGTCCGAGGTGTCATAGCTTCCGTTCTCGTATCGGAAAATATAGCCGCCGCAGGCTCTCACAAAGCCGAGATCGTAATAGATGCTGGTTGCATCGAACTGCACGCCGCTCTCCTTCGCCTGCTCCACCAGCTCCTCCCATGTTTGGGGCACCTCTGTCACAAGCTCCGTATTGTAAAACAGCGCGGTGGTCTCCACTGAGAGCGGTGCCGCATACCGCGCGCCATCCACATAGCATGCCTGTATGGCTGCCTCCGAGAAATCCTCATCCCGGTACAGCTCCTCCGGCACCTCTGCCGCCAGCCCCGCATTCACAAAGTTCGCAAGCTGGTCATTGGGAATTCCCACCACCGCATCGGGCCCCGACGCGCTCTTGACCGCCTGCGCAAACTGCTGCACGGATGGGGACTGGTGGAGCACCTCCACCTCGTACCCGTTCTCCTGCCCCCAGCGGTCCGCATAAGTTTTCAGCGTTTCCGCCTCCACGCTCATATTTGTCCAGATCACCAGCTTTTTTTCATTCCGGGATCCCCCGCAGCCTGCCATGGCAAGAACCGCAAGCATTCCCATCAGTATGACTGCAAACCTTCTCTTTTTCATATACCCTACCTCTTTTCTGTTTCCTGCAAAGCACTACATATCGTCAAGGTGAAGCAGCGCCGGATTGGCATTTCCCGCCTCGTCAAACAGCGCCTGATTCGCCATGGCATTTCCCGCCTCCACCTTGTCCCGCATATACCTGCTGCCGCTCTCGCTCGCCCAGGTGCAGCCCGGGATGGGAAGCCACGCGGGCTCCCAGTAGAACACGCCGAGCCCCCTGTCCGCCTCCACGCGGCGCACCGTCGCGATCAGATCCCGTAAAAACGCCTCCTGCCCCTCTTTCGTGGCAGGGTAGCCCGTTGCGATCTCCTGCTCTCTTGTGTATACAATGCCCTTGCACCCCAGCGTATCCGTGGTGTAGCCGATGGAGGTCTCCGCCACCAGCACACCTTTTTTGTACCTTTCGCTGATATCGTTCATGTTCTGTAAAAGCCGGGACAGGCTGCCGTTCCAGTGCGGATAATAGGACATGCCGATCACATCAAAATCCGGTTCATACGGCATCAGATCGTCAAACCACTTCCGGTACAGCGCATTGTCCGTGCCGAAATCCAGATGCAGCACCACTTCAGCGTCCGGGCACTCCTCCCTGACACCCCTGATCCCCGCTTTTAAAAGCGCCGCCATGCCGGGGAGATTATCCACATAGCCGTCCGGCCAGAGCAGACCTTTGGTGATCTCGTTTCCGACCTGCACCATCTTCGGCATCAGCTGCCGGTTTTTCAGCGCCTTCAGGGTGTTGACGGTGTGCAGATAGACCGCGGTCTCAAGCTCCGTGCCGTTTAATCTCTCCCACGCCTTCGGCTTTACCTGCTTTGCGGGATCCGCCCAGAAATCGCTGTAATGAAAGTCTAACATAAAATCCATGTTGTTTTCCACTGTTCTGGACGCAATTTCCATGGTTGTCTGCAGATCGTTTTCGCCCCCGCCGTAGGAGTTTCCCTCCTCATCATAGGGATCCGGCCATATCCTGATGCGCACCATATTGACGCCGCTTCTGTTTAAAAGCCGGAAGATATCCTCCCGTTCACCGTTTATGTAATAGGATGCCCCCCTGGCCTCCAGCTCCTTTATCATGGAGACATCCATTCCCTTAATGAACTGCATGACTACTCCTTTACCAGCGTAATGTCGTCGATGGTTCCCCAGCCGCCGGGCGCCGTTGTCACGCTGATTCCCACCGTCACCGTACCGTCCGCAGGCTCAATGCCGGAAATTTCCGCCGTGTACCAGTTCACATAGCCGTTCAGCTCCCCGTCCGCCTTCAGGGTCTCTCCGTTCACCACCACATAGAAGTAAACGGAAGCGTTCTCGTCGCCTGCCGCCTCGCCCTGGATATGCGCGGTCAGCTTGTAGCTGCCTGCCTCCAGACCGGAAACCGTCTGCTCCGCCGTGAAATTCACATCGGAGGAACCGGAGTAAAAATGCAGGGACTGCACACCCTCATAGCAGTCCGTCTCCCGGTCGTACACGTTTAACTCTTCCGTCACATTGTCAATGTTGTTCACTGTCCAGCCCGCAAAGTCCGGCTCCTCAAAGCTGCCGTTCACAAGATAATTCCCGTTTGCATCCGCCTTTGCCGCGCTTGTCTTCGCGCCGCCGCACCCGGCTGCCAACACCGTCACACACACTGCCGCCAACACACCCAATACTTTTCTTCTCATACCTGCCTCCATACTTGATAGTTAATGTTTTATTTATTTGTTAGTAAATTATTTACTATACAGAAAATATAACACACGGCAGATTACCTGTCAATCCTGCCGTTGTGAATTTTCACTATCTACATAATTTAAGGCATTGTTTTTTAGACGAATTGCACAAAAAAAGATGCCACGGTTGTCCATGGCATCTCATTTCTAACAGCTTTTGCGGAAAACCGGTATTCCGTTTACAAACACCGATTTGGTTACCCTGCTCCCGTGCAGCACACGGCTCTGCAGCAGCTCAAGCGCTGTCTCGCAGATACAGGGAATATCGATATGGATGGTGGTGAGCGGCGGGGAGAGATACTTCGCGATATTCACATCGTTGATGCTGAACAGCGCCACCCGGTCGGGAATCTGTATGCCTGCCTCGTTCAGTGCCTGTACCACCCCCACCGCCAGCGTATCGCTCGCCACGCAGAGCGCCGTGGGCAGCTCCTTCTTTGTGAGCAGCTCCTTTCCCATACGGTATCCCTCCGCCACCGTAAACTTGTCCGATATGAGAATGTACTCCTCGTTCAGGCAGTGATAGTAGGAGGCGCTCTGCCTGAAAGACCACTCCCTGATATCCATGGAGGGCTCCCCCGTATCGATGTTCCGGTCCGTGCCTCCGATGAAGCCGATGGATTTATGCCCCTTCTCCATGAAATAATCTACCATCTGGGTCACGAAGGAGTCCATGTTGGGACGCACGGCATCAAACAGCTTTTCGTCCGGCGAAGTACCGATGAACACGCCCTTTTTGCAGAGCTTGTAGAGCCTGTTGATCTCCTTTCGGTCAAGCCAGCCCACGGCGATGAACGCATTCAGATCCTTCGGGATCGCGCCCATGCCGTCCTTTCTGCTGAATACGGAAAGGTGGATATTCATTTTCTTCGCCTGCTTTAACAGCTCGTCCCGCACGCCCCTGTAAAAATCGTCCTCCAGCTCATCCTCATTGTCTGTGAAGAACAAAAGCGCCACGTTCTCGATCTTGGGATAAATGACCCGCTTCTTGTAGCCCACCTTCTCGGCGGCGGCAAAGATCGCCGCCCTCGTCTCCTCACTGACCGAGATGCCTTCGTCGTAATTGAGTACCCTTGATACCGCAGCGCTTGATACGCCTGCGATCTCCGCAATTTCTTTTATGGTCGCCATATCCGGTCTCCTGCTCCTTTGCCCTTGACTCCATCCATTTGTTTCTCCCCGTCTTTTTCCGCTACTCCTTCATTTCCTGTTCCCTGCGTTTTCTGCGTTCCTGTATCCTGCGGTTGATCTTGTCTGCCTCCTCCTTCTCCAGATACCATTTGATCAGGTAGGAAAGGACGTCAAAGAACGCCACCGAAAAGAGAATTGCCACATACCCTGCCGCCGGGAGCATATCCCCGATGAGGAACCGGATCACCCAGTACATGGCGATCTCCAGCATCACAAGCTCCACGCTCCGCTGGATCAGCACCTGCTTTACGGTCAGATCCTCCTTGAGATAAATGGGAATGCAGGGAATCATGCACAGAAGTGCCAGCACAAACGGAAGAAAAAAGTATACAAAAGTAATGCTCTCATTTCTCACAAAAATAGTGCCGATCACGGCGATGGACAGCGTATTTTCCGCAACCACCGTGATATAGTCAAAAATAAATTCCCGCAACGGATCAAATTTCTTCATCATCGCCCTCCATAATGCACTTCGCAATCTGCTTCGCATAATTTCTGGAAATCAGGACTTCCTCCCCGTTCTCCATCTTCGCAAACAGCCGCCCGTTCAGCGCAGGGCGAACCGATACGATATGCTCCGTGTTGATCAATGTGGACTTGGAGGCACGCTGCACACTGTTTCTTCTCACGCCCTCCTCAATCTGATAAAGCCGCTTTTTGACCTCGTAGACGGCATTCTCCGCGTAGGCAAACACAAGCTCCCCCACCGCCTCAAAATAAAGCACATCCTCAACGCGGACGCTCACCGCCTCCCCGTTCCCGGTGTAGCCGGTCACGGTCTCGCCCTTATGGAGACAATAGTCCCTGATCTCGGCGAACTCTCTGGTAAGGCGCATGTACTCCAGCGTGACGCCCTCCTTCTGCGGCTGATCCACAATCAGCTCTTTTACCTGCAAAACAAAAGCCCCCTTCTATCTGCCATAAAACGTCGGAGGCGGCTGTGTATCAGCTCAGCGTCCAGCGTCCGGCTTTGAAATCATTGTGATCTTATATTCCTTTACATCTACCAGAAATTCCTTCTTGCACCAGGTACAGAACACCAGAAAGTTTTTTAACTCGGTATCCCTCCTGAGCTTCACCCTTGTTTTCTTTCCGCAATCCGGGCACAACAGCCATTCTTCCATCGAAAACTCTCCTTTCGCGGTTCATCATACAAAAGAAGCGTTTTTCTTTCAATGGCATGTCGACAAGATGCAGAATCTGCCGATAAGATGCATTTTACAGGGCGTGCTTCGGGCAACTCTTCACACATTCCATGCAGAGGATACATTCCGTGCCGTTTTTCCGGTTTCTTTCATTGTCGGTCACATTCACCTCCATGGGACATACCCTCTTGCACTTTCCGCAGGAGATACATTTCTCCTTATTGCATCTGATCCGCAAAAGGGAAAAATAACTCATGGGCTTCAAAAAGACCGTGATCGGGCAGACATACTTGCAGAACGCCCTGTTATCCCGGCACAGGAAGGCGAGCGCGATGCCCACCGCGTAGTAGACCAGATTGCCTATGATGAAAGCCCAGAACATGATTCTCTCCAGATTGCCGACCTTGCACAAAAACAGAGCCGCCACAAAGACAAAGGAGGCGGTGAAGGTAAGATACCGGATCCCTCCCCACTTTTTTGCGGGCTTCTGCGGCTGCTTGAAGGGCAGAAAATCAAGCACCATCGCCGTCCAGCAGGCGTAGCCGCACCAGCCCCTGCCGAACAGGAGCGGACCGAAGATCTTCGCCACCGCGTAGTGGATCGTAGCCGCCTCAAAAACGCCGGTGAAAAGGTAATACCAGAACCCTTCGATCTGCATATTTTCATTGCAGATCAGACCCAGATAGACCAGCATGTATGTACCCACAAGCAGCTGCACAATCCTTCTGGCATGCTTGTAATTTCTTGAAAACAGGAAAAGTCCCAATGCGATGGAGGTGCCGATGTAAGAAAAATTGAATAGATAAAACAGATTGTCCTTTGTGAGCCACAGCGTCACCGCCACCGTCTCAAACGCCAGCCAGAGCACTGCGACCCACAAATATGCCTTAAAAGACTTTTTCATACATCCTCCCCTTATCGTTTTCTTTTTATTATAAGGGAATTCTTTCTTATCGTAAATACCCCAACTGCTCTTTGAGCCATGCGAGGGCATCCTGCTCGGGCTGCGCTCCCGGCACATCCGGCTCTACGGGGTCGTTGTGGAAAACCTCCCCCTCCCTCGTCATGTCCTCCGCCACCGTCAGGTACATCTGTGCGCCGTCAAAGAGGTAATACCCCATATTGACGCTGGTATAACCCGCAGTCTTGGCGCCGAAGGATCTTGCGCTCTCCATGCCCGCAAAGCATAAAAGCGCCGCCTCCCCGGAGCTTGCCGTCCTCTCGTTTACCAGAATTGCCACCGGAACCTCAAGCTTATCCTCCGGGTACAGAATATAGGAGCCGCTCCCGGCATAGCTCAGCTCTCCCTCATGCAGGGTGACCGCCAGATCATAGTTTCTGTAATGGTAGTACATCAGATCCCCCTCAGGCAGCAGAGGTGCAACGGCGGAGAGCATGGGGCCCAGATCGCCGCCCGTATTGTCCCGCAGATCCACCACAGCCGCCCGGATCTCCTCCCTGTGCGCGTGGATGAACTCCTGGGCAGGCGCCGCATACGCCCGCGCCGCCTCTGCGTCCCCCACAAATTCCGGGAGCTCTACCGTGAGGATGCCGTCCTCCAGCCGCGCCGCGGACAGACTCTCCTCCGCTGCCTCCCCGCCGGCTGCCTCCCCGGGTCTGCAGAAGAAAGCGTGCTTTCCGCCCCCGATTGCAAGCGCCCGCTCTATGACCGGGTAGGTGTCCTCGTAGGAGGTACAGGTCTTCAGTTCCGCAAGCAGCGCCGGATAAGACTCCTGCCATTCTTCTCCCGCCGCGTAGAGACCGTTCTGGTCAATCCGCTCCAGCGCCAGTTTTCCGTACCCCTCGACCGTCGGGGGAAACAGGTACAGATTCAGGTATTTCGGGCCGAAATGCCCGATTGCCCACACAAACAGCCCCAGCAGCACAACCGGAATGCAGACTATGATCCACCATTTTTTCTTCGATTTCTTTTTTGTATTCATGTTCCTTTCCTCTCCGTCAGCGCATCATGCAGGTGAAGGTGACCCGGGCGCCTCCCGCTTCCGTGTTTCCCACCTCGGCGTCCCCGCCAAGCTGCCCCGCAAGCTGCTTTACAATAAATAATCCCAGCCCCGCGTGGGCGCCCTTTGTGCCTCGCGCCTCGTCGCCGCGGTAAAACCGGTCAAATGCCTTTTTTAAATCCCTTGCGTCAAAGCCGCAGCCCGTATCCTCCACCGTATAGCGGATGAAGTCCCCGCACCTCTCTGCCGAAAGTGTGATCCTTCCGCCCGCAGGCGTATATTGCAGGCTGTTTGAGATCAGATTGTCCAAAATTCTCACAAGCCTCTCCCTGTCGGTGTCCACAAGCGAGGGAACCTCCTCCGAAACCGCAAGCTGAATCTCCACCTGTTCCCTTTCCGCCTGTAAGCGGTATGCCTGCACCTGTCCCTCCAGAAACGCCCTGATATTGACCGGTTCGGTCTGTATTCCCGCTCCCGGCTGATCCAGATCCGCGGTGATCTGCATCTGCCTTACCAGCGCCGCTCCCTTCTCTGCGTTTTCCCGGATAACGGAAAGAAATTCCGAAAGCTCTCCGCCATCCTCTCTGTAATCCTCCTCCAGCGCCTCCACATAGACCATGATCAGGGAGAGCGGCGATTTCAGATCGTGCGCCAGCGCGGCAACCATCTCCGTCCGCTTCTGTTCCATATCCCACTGGGCGGACAGGGATTTCTTCAATTCCTCCTGCATCTTTGCAAAGGCATCACAGAGCATTCCCAGCTCGTTGTCGGCGTGATAGTCGATGGTAAAATCCAGATCCCGCTCGCCAATTTTGACCGCAGCCTCCGACAGCAGCTTGAGCGGTCTGTTGATCTTCCCGGTATAACGCTTGGAAAAATACAGGGTAAACAGCACCATGTAGAGAAACGGGGAAAACAGGGCAAGCATGAGAAGCGCGAAAACCACCCGCCCCCTTCCGCTGACAAAGGTGGGCTGCAGCCGGTACGCAAACAGCACCGCCCCCGCCGTCCGGTCGTTCTGCACAAGCGGCACCGTTCTGATATAATAGCCCTCATAGACGGACAGCCCCGGATTCATATAGTTCCGGAACAGCTCCTCCGCTGATCCATACGGCGCAAAGGGCATGTTTTTTCCGATCACCTTTCCCTGCGCATCCGCCACCAGATACAGGATTCCGCCCTCCCCCAGCCTGTCCGCCAGCGTACGGGCGCCCTCCTCTGACAGAAGCTTGTCGTTCTGCTCCCTGACCCATGCAGTCAAATCCGGGATCTGCTGCTCGTAATAGTTGGAGGGGTAGATATCCCGGTACAGGGAGCGGTAGAACAGCACCCCGGCGGCACGCACCGTAAGAAGCGCCGTGACAGCGGTCACCGCCACTATCTTGACCGCAGTATACCGGAACTCCCTGACCAGCGAACCTTTTTTCTTCTTCACATTCTGTTCCATTTATATCCGATCCCCCAGACTGTTGCAATGTACTCCGTTTCCGGATCCGCGGCGGCAAGCTTTGCCCGTATCTTCTTTATCCGCTCCACCACCGTCGCGGAATCGCCCTCCGCGTCATAACCCCACAGCTTCTCATAGATCTGTTCCCTTGAAAAAACCTGCCCCGGATGAAGCGCCAGAAGCTCCGCAATATCATATTCCCGTCTGGTCAGCTCAATGACCTGCCCGCCGACCCTGACCGATCTCTCCTGCAAATCCAGATACAGCTTCCCAAAGCCAAGCCCGGAGCGTCCGTACTCCTCCCCCCTGCCCCGGGATCTCTTTTCCCTGCGGAGGTTCGCCTCGATCCGCGCCATCAGCTCCTGCAGGCCGAAGGGCTTGGTAATATAGTCGTCGCCGCCCATGGAGAGCCCCTTGACCTTGTCCGTCTCGGACTGCCTTGCGCTCAGAAACAGGATCGGACAGTCCACCTCTTTTCTGATCCGTCTGCACACCTCGAAGCCGTCCATGCCCGGCATCATAACATCTAACAAGATCAGCTCCGGCTTCTCCACGGCAAACGCCACCGCCGTCACACCGTCATGCGCCGTCCAGACCTCATGCCCTTTTGCTTTCAGCCTGCTCTCTAACAGCTCCGTCAGCGCCCTCTCATCATCCACGATCAAAACTCTGCTCAATCCGCCTCTCCCTCCCGTTTCTGCACCCATCCTATCAGGCAAAAATAACAAAATAATAACATTCGGATACAAAAAACGCCCCACGGGGTTTTTTCACCCGCGAAGCGCCATGCGATCCTTCCCGCTCCTATCTGTCAACGGCTTTCCTTCTCCGAATACGAATCCGTAAAACCATCCTGAATCATATCGATCATATATTGTACGATTTTGGGATCAAACTGCTCTCCCGCATTATCGCGAAGCTCCTTCAAAATCGCTTCCTTCGGCAGGGATGCGCGGTAACACCGCCTGCTGCTCATGGCGTCATAAGAATCCGCCACGCAGATGATCCTTGCGCAAAGAGGAATTGCATCCCCTCTCAGCCCCTCCGGGTAGCCGTTTCCGTCGTACCGCTCATGGTGATACAGCGCGCCGAGACGAATCTCCGGTATGGCAGTAAAATGCTCTAACACGCTTCCACCCACCACCGTGTGCGACTGGATGATCTTTCTCTCCCCATCCGTAAGCTTTCCGGGCTTTGTCAGTATGTAATCCGGGATGCCGATCTTCCCGCAGTCATGCATCAGGGCAATGTAATACATCGTCCGGACTTCGTCCTCAGACATCCCCATCCTGCGGGCAATCTCCGAGGCGTAGATTGCAACCCGGGTGGAATGTCCGCTTGTGTAGGGATCCTTTGAGTCGATCAGACCCGCAAACGTATTCATCGCCTGCAGGATGATCTCGGAATCCCGTTTCTGCCGCTCGATATACTTCTTTGTGCGCCATCTGAATATCATGTAGATTACAAGCGCGACCATCCACACCGCCAGCGCGGAGATCAGTGCCCAGGAAAACGGGTTGTGCAGATAATTGATTGCCTCTTTGCAGGAAATCTCCGCACCGGAGGGTATGCAGAGGGACGGCATATAGAGCACCGCGCCCAACGTAATCTTCTCTCCCGGTTTAATCTCTGTATTATAATCCACGCAGTCCACAACCAGCCTGCGCTCCTCCGCCCGGAACTCTCCGTTCCAGCCGCTGTCAACAAAAACACCCTGCGGCAGCTCCACCGACAACGTCCATTCGGTCAGCACCCTGTCCGTGTGATTGACGATCTCCATATCGTACTGCGCGCCCACAGGCATCTGCTCATGGTGCGTCTCATCCACCCAGTTCTTGCTGATCGCAACGTTCAGCCCGATCCCTCTGGTTGCCGCAGGGCGGTTCACAGCCAGATCGTATGTATTTACATTTCTTGCGCCATAGAAATTATACAGCCTGAAACCGATCAATGCCGCCACGATCAGCAGAAGAGAACCGCCGAATCCCAGCCATGGCAATATCTTTTTGTCCGCTTTCATTTCATCTCCCTCTCATGTATATCATATATCGCTTTCCCGAATTTGACAAGCATGTAATTTCGCTTCCCTCTCCCGAAAAATCCTCGGAAAAGAAGTAAAAATCACCGTCGCCGTAATGATTCCTGCCGCGAAATCCGCAATTCCTTCCGACAGGTAAACTCCCTTCGCGCCCAGAAAGTGCGTCAGCACAAAACAGAGTGGAATCAGGATCACGACCTTGCGGATCACCGTGAGGATCAGGGTGGACTTTGCCTGCCCCGGCGCGACATTGATATGATTCCCTTTTTCAGCCGGTCGGCATTTCCCCGCCCGTAATTGTAGCTTGCAAACGGCTGCATTCCGTTCCCCAGTCCGTTTAACGGCAGGGAGATCAGTTGCAGCGCGCTGAGCATCACTGTCAGCGCGGCGGTATAATTTTCATCCCCTCCGGTCGCCCGTTTTAAATTGATATTAAATACGATCTGGATGGCGCACTCCGTCAGCGTCATCACAAAGGGGGTAAAGCCCAGCGATACAATGTCCATGATTCTTGCGGGAACAAGCCGCATCTCCCCTCCCGCAAAGCGGAACAGACTCTTCCTTGAAAAGAAAAAGCATAAAATACAGACGCAGGAGCAGAGCTGTGAGAGCATGGTCGCCAGACCGGAGCCCGCCACTGAAAGCCCCATCCCGAAAATAAAGACCGGATCCAGCAGAATATTTATGATCGCGCCAAGCAGCACCGAGCTCATGGCAATAAGGGAATGTCCCTGCGTCAGGATAAAGGGATTCAGCCCTTGGGACAGCATCACAAAGACCGTGCCGCAGGCATAGATTTTAAGGTAGGCTACCGCATACTCCACAGCGCTTGCGGGACAGCCAAACAGCAGGATGATCGGTCTGGCAAACACAAAGGTGACCGCTCCGATCACGATTTCCAGAAGCAAAAGAAGCACAAATGCCGTATTGAAAATCCGGTTTGCCTCGGCGCGGTTGCCCTCCCCCCAGCCTGATACCGGCTCCGGGCGCTCCGCCCAGCCCGATCAGGTTGGCAAATGCCTGAATGATCAGCGTGATGGGCAGAACGATCCCCAGAGCCGCCAGCGCGTCCGTCCCGGTGCCCTCTATCCGGGCAACATACATCCTGTCCACCATATTGTATAAAAATGTAATAAGCTGCGCCACAACCGCAGGTATGGTCAGCCGGAATACCAGCGGGAGAATCTTCCCGCTCTCCAGCTGCTCCGTCATATCCTGCTTTGCTTTCTCTCTGCGTGCCATACCTGCTCACTCCCCACCCACATTATAGACTACATGGTCTGCACCTTGCAAGGAGCACGTCAAAAACGTCCTTCTCATCATGCATAGCATTATAACTTTCCATATTTGCCAATACCAACAACTGATTTAAATTTGCATCATCACGCACATTCCCTTTTTTACCCGGATTATTATTTTCCATTGCTTTGCAGTCTGACCAAATAACGCAACATTTAAAAGATCTGCTTCACTGGCATATGTATAAGCAATCTGTTCCGGTG
>URSA01000020.1 GCA_900550475.1 uncultured Lachnospiraceae bacterium | reverse complement strand
TGAATTTTTCTATTGCGTTCCCCTGACTTCGGAATAGTGGCAGGGCTGGCTATCCATGTCTTGTGCTTCTCTACCGTACATGAGCATTTGTCAAAGCCTTCAAACACTTCTGCTTCCGCCTCCGGATCAAGAGCTGCTGTTGGTTCGTCCATAATAACAAACGGGGCATTCTTGTAGATTGCTCTTGCAATCGCGATTTTCTGCCTCTCGCCACCGGAGAAATTGACTCCATCTGATTTGCACTCTTTTCCCACACAGGTATCAAATCCCTGCATCTTTTCAAAATAATACCGATAATTCTTTTCTTGATGATACAGCCTCACCTTGGAAAAGGCAATGTTTTCGATTCGAAAAAAATTCCGCTTACATATTTTCAGGCTTTTTATACCCGGAAAATTTCTTTTATAGATTTCTTACGGTGTCTTCTGCCAGATACGCATTTTGTATATCCATCACAAAATGCATCTAGTTAGGGGCAAAATCCCCCTAAAACCCCCGATATTTATATAGGTGCGTCACTTTTTGACTCACTTTTTGAAAAGGAGCTCCATTTTTTGACTCACCTATTTCCCTGTATCGTTACTTCTTTTTCTTTTTTGTTTTCCTTTCCGGCAACTCCGGATACATCTCTTCTACCATTATTTGCAACGCATCTCTATCATCCAAAATTGTTACCGGCAACATAAGTTTTGCGCCTTCATACGGTGGTTCCGGTAGACTGTCCGGCATATACTTCTTACTTGCCTCTGTAATCTTTACCAAAAAACCATTTCCATAAATCCCGCCAAGGATTCCTACATCCTCCGGCTCGTCAAACGTAACCTGCGCCTCTGCCTTGTCACAGTCAATTACAAGTTGCTTTCATCTCCTTAGATTCTCATCTATTTTAAAACAAAGCTTTCTTTTGATCTCATCGCATTACTAAATTCGTCAAACACAATATGCTGTAAAGCAATACCAGCCTCGTCAGCAAACTGACAAATCGCATATAAAGCTTGATCATAATTTTCTCCAGTTTCTAGATTATACTCAAACGTATCTATGAAACGATCAAACATCCGTCTTTGACGCTCTTCACATTTAGCAACATGCTGTTTGAATTCTTCATGATATTCATTCATTTCACGAATAGATTCCTGAAGTATTGCTGTCATCCTATCATTTTCTTCCGCATTAAGCTTTGCGTTCTTGATGATTTCACGTGTACACGTAACTACATAACTTGCTGTAGTATATACAACCATTGGAAGAATCGGATTTACAGCAGAACCCATAATAGCTCCGACTGCCTTGGTAAAATATATGGTGGTCGTAGCTTTAGCCGTTGTATCCACTAACTGCTCTTTAAGTTGCTGCTCGTCAATTTCTCCACGTGCATATGAATAAAGTGCCACTCCTCCATCAATAATTCCACCTGCCATAACTGTTGCAGCAGCTGAATCACTAAGTAAAGCACTTCCAGCTTTTATTCCTTTATATCGAATTGCCGTACTTACAACACCTGTTGCTCCACCCCTTGCTGCTCCTTTTATTGCATCGGCTCCAACATCATGTAATGCCTCGGCCAGTTCTTTTTTATCCTGAAATACTTCAAACATATTTGTAACCCCGGATAATATCCCTGTTGTTACAAAACTAGCCTTGGCCATATTGGCCGCTGTACACTTCATTTCAGCTTTGACTGCTTTTCTTTCAAATGCTTTTGCATACTTTTCAGGCGATTCATATGCCATTTGAACTTCTTCAAAAGTAGTTCCTCCCGAAGAAGCATCACCATAATGCAATTCATCTGTTAAATGTTCGTGAACATCCTTAAAGTCTTCTGCATGTATACTTCCTGATTCAGCTCTACTTTTGGCCAGTTTTTTTGCCTCATCTAACATAGAGCCCTCAGCATTATAATGTTCGTCTTTACGGATAAGTCTGTCCATGCCTTTATATTTGCCCCAGTGTCCCTTCTGTCCACCAGCCTGATCAAATACACTTCTTGCAGCACTATTCTCTACATCTTTATTTGAAGACTTTACAAATTTAGCCTGAACCTCTTTCTGTACCTTGCCGCCTTCTTTGATTAATATATCTGCCGCTGCTCCTTGGTCATAAACATCTGTGACAACTGCACGAGCCGACATCCCCTTCCCTGCTGCATCAGCATTGAATTTTGCGGCCTCAATATACTCAAACAGATTACCTTTCTGCTGATCAAAATGACCGTTCTGAATAATAGGAGTACCCATTTTCCATCTAAATAAATCCATTCCATCAACAGCTGCATTGGTACTATTTTGAGCGTTCACGGATGCCATATTACCAACTAAGTTACCTGTTGTTTTAGATGCGTCTTTCGCCGCTTTCTTAAAAATCGACATATGCACCTCCTACAGTAATGCTGCAATTGCAATTGCTATAACTATCGCTCCAATAAGTCTTACAAGGCGCCATGTATAGAGCCTACTAGCAGGAAGACTTCTGAACTTAAAAAATATAGGAAAAGCCACAGCCCCACATAGTATGAATAAGATACCTTTAAGGACACTCGTACTCATTGATAAACATCCCAAAGCTATCAGTATGCCTACCGCAAAGAAATTAACTACAAGTATTTTATTTGCTTCTGGTTTCCATATAATGTCACCAACCTGTGCCTCTTCAGCAACCATCGTATATGTATCTTTTTTTATCTGCTTAAGGCTCTTTGTAGATGCACTCAATGCCTCATTAGCCTCTTTTGACACCTCACCCTTTGAATTAAGAATAGGTGTAGACAATACATGATAATATACCTGTGCCATTAGCCATGAAACATGCAACGTTTTCTGTTCAACAACAGATAAACTGTCAAAATCTATCATTCCATCCACATCTACTGGATGAGCATTTTTTATTCGCTCAAGTTCCTGCAAGAATGGAGCAAACATTCTATTTAACTTCTTAATAAAACTCGAATAGTTATCGGACATTTTTGCAATGCCTTCCATTCCAGTTATCATTATATTCATCTGTGATACAGCTTCTTCTGCTTCTGCATGTATCTTCTTAGCCTCTGCTAGTTTTTCCTTTCCTTTAGCCCCTGCAATAACTGCTGCCACAGCTACAATAGGAGCCACAACTACTCCGGCAAGAATCAGCTTCCCGCCTGCCATTCCTAATCCACCTGCTGCCTTGGCACCTCCACCAAACCAAGCTAATGTAGCATTAGTTTTTGCTGCACCAGAAAGGGCTGCAATAGCTGTTCCTGTTGATGCTGTTCCAAACATCATTGCTCCGCCGTAAGAAGCGATACCAACCAATGCACCTGTTCCTAAAGCAGCAAAACCAGCTTTAGCAACTTCGTTAGCCGTCATAGATGCATTCTGAATATTCATAAGCATCTGCTTGGGTTCTTCATCAGAACCTATGAATTCCATGTTAGTATCGATTCTTCTATCCATCTCGACATTTTTAAATGTACCAAACGCAGTCACAAAAGTATCCATCCCCTCTGCCCAAGCGTTCACTTTAACTTTTCCTAGATTCTCCAAACGTTTAGTTGTCTGTTTCTTCTGTGACTCAAACTTATTTTTTGCGTTATCATACATTGATTGAGCCTCATTCAATAGGCTCTCTATTTCTTCTTTATGGGTAATCGGTTCTAATAGTCCCACAGCTGCCACCGCCCTCTCATTTGGTGTAATCATTAATCCAAATCAAATGTTTTCTTAATAAGCTTATCTATTACTTGAGCATCAAGACTTCCATCGTCACCATCACATGTAATAATCAAATTTTTACCCTCAATTATTCCATGTTCTGCATAATAAGCTTTCTTATTTTCCCAACGTGCCATATAACCTAGGTCTGTTGGCATGCCAACATGCTCCCAATACCAGAAAATATCATCATCGTCTGGATCATATGCAACGAAGTCTGGTCTAAACTTCTTATCGCCTACGGTAACTTCTGGCTCATAATCATAGTTAATCTTATTGCTTAACAAACGGTCTGCAATAACAACCTCCGACTTAGAACGCACAAGTTCACCACGAGTAGTTCTATGAATAAGACTATCTTCATAGAATTTATTTCCAACCTTTATGATGCTTGGCTTGTTCTCAGAATCATCCGTTCTAAGCATTCCAGCGAATAAATCAGTAAATCGTTGTGCTATATCCGAGTTCTCTGGAGACACGTATTTCATAAGAAGATGTGGATCGTCATTATAAAGCACCACTATCTTTTTCTTCTGTCTGGTAAGCGCTGTATATAACATCTCTCTTGATAAAATCCTACATGGCTCAGCCAGAATAAGAATGACTGTATCAAACTGACTTCCTTGTGTTTTATGAACTGTCAGTACGTATGCAAGTTCCAAATCATTTGTTCCGGTTTCTTCATTAAAATTTGCAAAATTATAGTAATAGCCATATCCCTTCTGTGAAGAAAACTCTACTCGCAATGAATTGTCATCAAATTTTCTGCAAGGCTTAAATTTATAGTCTCCACAACAGATACCACTCTTGTCTACACAACCTATTCCAAGCAATCTCATCAGCAGGCGTTTTACTATTTTTCTACGCTCATCTAAGCCATCACTCTCAGCAAGTCAAAATCTTCCGAAACCCTTTATTTCAAGCCTTTTCGAGCATATCTACAATTTCTATTTCTGTACTTTACTTAACAAACAGACACTCTCCACATGCACAGTCTGTGCGAATTGGTCCACGGGGCGGACACGGCGCAGCCGGTAGCCGCCGTCGCAGAGGATGCGCAGGTCGCGGGCGAGAGTGGCGGAGTCGCAGCTCACATACACGATGCGCTCCGGCTCCATGCGGAGCATGGTCTGGAGACACTTTTCATCACAGCCCTTCCGGGGCGGATCCACCACGATCACATCCGGGTTGCGGAATGCACCGTTCTCTGTCAGGCCGGAAGCACCGCCGTTTTCATAAAAGGCGGGCAGCACCTCCTCCGCCTTTCCTACAAAGAAGGTCGCGTTGGAAATGTGGTTGCGGCGGGCATTCTCCCGCGCATCCTCGATTGCCTGAGGAACGATCTCCACGCCGCAGACCTGCTTTGCCGCCGTCGCCATAAAGAGAGAAATCGTGCCGATCCCGCAGTAAAGATCCCAGACCGTCTCCTTTCCGGTCAGGCCCGCATACTGAAGCGCCAGACTGTACAGCTTTTCCGTCTGCAGCGGGCTCACCTGATAGAAGGAGAGCGGTGAAATGGCAAAAGTCAGTTCTTCGCCAGTAAATGACATTTCTGTCGTTTCCATATTTCGGACACGAATTTTGTCCGTGATAGTATCGCTGCCCCACAGTGTAAAAACATCTTTTCCCAGTATGACATTGCTTTTCACCGTATTGCAATTTATTGACACGCTTGTCATATTTGGAATTTCCGCAAGGCGCTGCAAAAGCTTGCCTTGTCCGGGCAGGATCTCCTGCTTATTCTGCATTGCCTTCTCCACCTTCTCCGAAGAATCATTGATCACAAGGCATACCATAATCTGCTCCGTGTGAAATCCGGTCCGGATCAGGACGTGGCGAATCTGCCCTTCTCCGGTTTCTTCTTCATAGGGCGCAATCCCATACCGCTTCATATGCTCCAGAATGACTTCCAGAATCTGTTTGTTTTCCTTCCGCCCCAGCATACAATCTGTGTTGGCGATGATGGAGTGTGTCCTTCCGGCATAAAATCCCGCAATGGGATTTCCCTCCTTGTCCTTTCCGATGGGGTATTGGGCTTTGTTGCGGTAGCCAAACGGCTCCTCCATGCCTACAACAGGCTCCATGACACGATCCAGCTCCTCGGCGGAAAATCCCCCGATCCGCATCAGGTTATTCCTCACCTTATCTTCCTTGAAACGGAGCTGTCTTTCGTAGGACATCGCCTGAATCTGGCATCCACCGCACTGTCTGTGAAACGGGCAGGGCGCCTCCACACGAAAAGGAGAAGGTGTGAGCACCTTCTCTAATCTGGCATATCCGTAATTCTTTTTGCTCTTGGTGATCCGTGCCTCCACGGTATCCCCAATGACCGCATCCTTGACAAACAGGGTGTAGCCGTCCGCCTTTCCGATTCCTTCACCGTCCGTCCCCACATCCTCAATGGAGACCGTGACCAGCTCATTTTTCCTGAAATCCATAGTTTACCCCTTATTCCAATCTGGTTGCGCGAAGGTTGGACTCAAATACCCTGTTGAATCCTAACCAGTTGGTGTCCGATACGCCGCCGAAAATCTCTGTCATCATTTCCAGCTTGGCGTCTGTGTTGTCCGCCATATTGAGCGCCACCGCCTCAAAGAGCGCCGGTTTCTTGGGAGAACCGTACTCGTACTCCCCGTGATGCGCCAAAATGCAGTGTTTCAGCTCGGACGCCAGCACAGGCGGGAACCCTGCAATATTCCGAATCTTCTCATCCAGCATCTCACAGCCGATCACAATATGTCCGAGAAGCTGTCCGTCATCCGTGTAATCATTCTCCGGGAACAGGGACAGCTCCCTTGTCTTGCCGATATCATGGAACATGGCGGCGGCAAGAAGCAGATCCCTCTTTAACAGCGGGTATCTTGTGCAGTAATAATCGCACAGCTTGGTTACGCTCAGGGTGTGCTCCAGCAGACCGCCCACAAAGCCGTGGTGCATGGTCTTGGCAGCGGAAGATCTGCGGAATTTTTTGATAAACGCCTCATCCTCCACAAAAAATGCCTGCAAAAGCGTCTTTATGTAGGAATTTTCAAGGGAATCTATCAAACCGAGCAGTTCCTTATACATCTGGTCATTATTGTACCTGCTCACAGGCAGATAATTGGCGGGATCATACTCCCCCTCCCTGCAGACGCGGGCACGCTTCACATTTACCTGCAAGGCTCCCTGAAAATTATTCACATCTCCGTACACCTCAATGTAATCCAGCGTGTCGAACTCCTCGATTCCCGCGCTGTTGGGTTCCCAGACCTTGGCATCCACCGTCCCCGTCTTGTCCTGCAAGATCACATTCACATAGGGCTTGCCGTTCTTGGTGACTGCCGTCTGTTTATGCTTGCAGAGGTAAATATCAGATACTCTGTCTCCCTCTTTATAATCCTTGATAAATTTCATGTCCTCTCCCTTTCCGTCTACTTTGCTTCTCCCAAAGTAAGTTCTATCTCCATCTCACGGTAACTGTTCTGCACCGATCTCTGCACGATCACGGTAACGGTCTGTCCGGCATCCAGCCGCAGCAGTGCCGCCGCATAATTGTTGAAGTTCTCAATGCTGTTTCCGGCGATCTCCACAATCACATCTCCCCGTTGGATTCCGGCAAGCATGGCAGGGGAATCCATCTCGATCTCCCTCACATACGCTCCGAAGGGAACCCCGTACTCTCTGTTGGCGTCCGCCGTCACATCGGTGCCGCTGATACCCATATACGCTGCCGTTTTGCCGTTTGACATGTTCTCGATCAGCTTTCTTAATTCGGAGATGCCCACCGCCGTCACATTGTTTTTCAGTTCAGCTCTCGCCCGGTCGGGGGTAATAATTCCCACAATCTGGCTCTGCATATTGAAAAGCACGCCCAGGCCGTCCGATGTTCCCGCAATGTCCGTCACAAAGAGCTTGTAGTTGGCGTCCACCTTACTCAGTGGTACTGCCGCTGACACAATCATGCCGTAGCCCGCTGATCCCACGCTTCCTAACGGACTTCCCAGCGCAACCACGGGGATACCCACCGGATTTTTCAGGTTGGAGGATCCCAACGTCGCCACTTTGACCGCATCCCTTGTCTCCTTTGTGAGGGAGGATATGGGTACGGCAACCACCGCAAGGGAAGTCTGGCTGTCCGTCTGCTTTACCTCCGCCTCCGCGCTCTCTCCGCTGCAAAATGTAACTCTTATATTCTCCTTCTGCCTCACGGTAGCGCGGGATGTCAGGATCAGATATTCCTTGCCGTTGTTTGCCACCAGCACGCCGTAGGTCTGTCCCTCCTGCTCATAGGTGTCATTGAGCCAGTCCACATTGGAGCTTACGCCTGTCACCGTGACCATGGAAGCGTTCAGCTCCTCCACATAGGAGGACATGGCGTCGTAGAGCTGTAAATAATTTTCCTTGTCCAGCGACACATTATCCAGTATCTTCTGGATCTGCTCATCCTCCAGCATCACGGACTCAACCGCCTCCTGAATGGAAGGTGTCTCATCCTCCACCAGCATATCCTCCGGCGCCAACTCGTCGATTTCCTCGGGGAATACCACCGCCTGCGGTTCCTCCTCCGGGTACAGCCAGTTGCTGAATACGGGCTCCAGAATCAGGAAGGTCAGACAGGCGATCAGTCCAAAAATCACCGCCATCGCAGCGGTTGTCACAGTCCTGCGCAGCAGCTTCTTCTTGTTGACGGGTCTTTCCTTGATCTTTTCCATCATAAAATCCGACTGTTTGTTCTGATCTGTATCCGGCATGACCGTTCTCCTCCATTAACACAAACACCGGACACAGTTGTTGCGTCTGCATCCGGTGTGTTGTCTTACATACTCTTACTCGTTTGCGCCTGTTGTTTCCCCGCTCTCCGTTTCCGTCGCGGTCTCCTTGGATGCCTGCACCTTCAGGTATACCAGATGTCCCTTGGGATCCGACACCTCGCAGGCATTTTTCAGCTCGTCGAGATAGTTGCCCATGGTTTCACTCAGCAGTGTACCTGCGATTTTAACCTGCCACTCGGGACGTCCTTCTCCCACATAGTACATCACATACACCGCATCACTTTCCGTAATTGTGGTCGTATCGCCCGCCTTGCGGTCCTCTGCAAAGATCCAGTCTGCAAGGCTGCTGTCCAGTGTGGAGGCGGTCAGCTCCTCATAGAGACCTCCCTTTGTGTTGGTGTAGGTATCCTCGCTGTACTTCTCCACCAGACTGATGAAAGCATCCTCGGTGCCGCCGGCATTTGTCCACTCTGCCAGAATCTCATCACCGTTGCCGGTGGTTGTCATAATGGCTCTTATGCTGGCTGACAATGCCTCATCCAGATATCTCTTGTCAAACTGCAGTACATAATACTTGTGGTTATCCGTATCTTCAATGACAGTCGTGTCACCTTCCTGTCTCGCATCATCAAACAGCCATTCTCTGTACTTGGAGGAAACAGCGCTCTGCAGCATGCCGGTCTTTGCCTCGCCCTTGTCTGCGATCTCCTCCAGAGCGGCATCTGCCTGCTCCTTCGCCTTATCCATTGCCGACTGGATCTGTGCCTCTGTGGGCTCAACCGTGGTCTCTTTTCCGTCTGCATCGGTAACGGTCTGTGCCTCCGGAACCTCGGCTGCAATCTCCGTCAGCTTGTAGTCCACGCTGTCATAGTTTGCCGTATTCTCGTCGTAGTAAGCCTTGATCTCTGCCTCTGTGGGCTCCTTGGAATCGGCAACCGACTGATAATATGCGGATGCCACATAACCCTCTTCAATATAGGGCTTCAACTGGGAAGCCGTCGCATATGCGCCGAAGGTCGTCTTGTAATACTTGGAAAGGGACATGCCTGCCTCTGCGGCAGCATCCTTCAATGCCTGCGTAAAGTTCTCATACTCAGCCGTTGCATCATGGGTAAAGCCTGCTGCCTTTGCGGCGTCCAAAAGCGCCTTGTTCTGGCGGATGCTGTCCACCGCAAGCTGCTCAAAATAATCCTTCCAGCTCATCTCCGTACTGTACGCCTGAGAAGCAAAATCCCCGCTGGTGTTCAGTCCCATGTAGGACAGATAAGTGCCATAGGTGTTGATGTACTCTGCGCTGGCAACGTTGTAGTAGTAATCAAACTCTACTTTTGTGATATCATGTCCGCCCACCGTGATGTAGGTTGAATGCTTGGCAATATACTGCTTCACGGGAATGGATACCAGTGCCGCCACGATCACAACCAGCACCGCAATACCTACGATGCGGCTGATCTTCTTCTCACGCTGCGCTTTCAGCTCCTGTTCCCTTCTTTTCTGCATTTTTTTATCGTACCGGGTCACGATGCCCTGAGACGATTCTTTTTGTGATGTTTCTTTCTCTGACATAGGGTTACTCCTTCCTTTTCCTCATGCGGCTTTCTCCTTTTTCGTTCCTCCCACAAAGCCAAACGCCGCATGCCTTTCCATTATAATCTATATTCCTCGGAAAAGGTAGTCTTTTCACGCATTTTTCACAAAAAAATGTAACAGTTCAGCCACGGACACCGATTCATGTGCAAAGGCAGTCACGAAGTGACGGAAAGCGTTTTAACGCGACTTTGCGAATGGCGCGTGCTGAGCTGTTACGCCTGTCTACTCCACTGTATTGAATTGTCCCATAAAGAGCACGATCCCTGTCTCGGTGTCCTGTAATACGAACAAAAACGGTCTGTCCGCTACAAATTCAATCCTCTCATCCTCCACAAAAACGGCCATCGTTTCCACCTTGATTGCAGTCACTGCAGCAGCCTTGGTGCCCTGCTCATCTACGATCACTTTTGCCTTGTGGAGCACATCCGACACATAGAGATCTTTTCCCAGCTTTTCAAAGTCCGCGCCCTCACCGAACGCCGATACCATGCCCATCTGCTGTAAAAGTGCCGGGAGATTGTCCAGCGTTTTTTCCAACGTGAATTTCGGGAGCGTCAGATTGGAAATCTTCTCATAAGAAGCCGTGTCCAGACAATCCAGAAGCGCCTGTCTCTCCTCGTCGCTCATGGAGCCGAACCATTCGCCCGGCGTCTCCGTTCCCACAGTCGGCAGATATACCTTCATCACAACGGAAGAATCCTTATACGGGATCGAAATTCCCGTGATACCGTTATACTCGGCATAACGGAAGTGTTCTCCACTCATGTGCATCATTTCTGTCTGCTTTTCCCCGGAAGTCCCGTAGAAGGTCTGCTCGTAGGTATCATCCTCCACAAATGGAATTTCCCACTTTCCTTCAAAATAAACTGCATTTAAAAGCGCGAGCACCGTATCATCGGGAACTTGGCTTATGATCTCAGGAATCATTCCCTTGGTGTGCTCCTTTACCCAGCCGTTGATTCCGTTCTTTGCCGTGTCCGGATCCCCTTGAAAGTCCGTCTCGTACAGCTCGCTGTTGTAAAAATATCCCAAAGGCTGCAAAACATCTGTCTTTACGTTCTCCGCCCACTCGTAATCCTTTTGCATCCACAGGGAGTTTGCCGTCAGGACATAGGTGTCGTCCGACCATTTTTTCTCCAGATATGCCTTCATCTCCCGGTTCCACTCGTCCGCGTCCGTGATTCCCAGCATCTGCTCCAGTTCTTCCTCCGTGACATCGTCCGCCGCCACATTCAGCATGGCAAGAGCACTGCAAAGACTGTACGGGGAGAAAAACATGTTCTCGCCATTCTCCGCCTGCTCATACATATGAAATGCAAATTTGTTGATCCCGTCCCTCATCTGTTCTGTCTCCAACGCATCCCCCGGATTTCCCGGTCTGTTCTCCTCCGCCGAAGGATTTTCTTTTACATAATCCTGTGCCGCCATAGAAGCAGAGTATACCGGGTGCTCCGCCTCTCCCTTTTTCTGTCCGCTGTCCCCACACCCGGTCACTCCTGCCAGCATACATACCGTAAGAAACAATGCAATCCCTTTTTTCATAATATAAAAACCTCCCTCTTTGTCTGTCCTGTGTATAGGATACGATCAAAGAGAGAGGTTTTATGGAAAAAATTTCAATGTTATTTCAAAAATTCTTTCACAGACTTGCATACGCCCTTTGCGTCAAGTCCGTACTTCTCAATCAGGGCTGCTGCCGAGCCGGATTCACCGAATACATCCTGCATGCCCACCTTGCATACCGGAACAGGATAGCTCTTGCAAAGCGCATCACATACCGCGCTGCCCAGACCGCCGATCACGGAATGCTCCTCCACGGTCACAACCTTTCCTGTCTTCTTTGCGCTTGCCACGATCAGCTCCTCATCCAGAGGCTTGATGGTGCAGATATTGATTACCTCAGCGTGGATGCCTTCCTCCTCCAGCAGAGCCGCTGCTCCCAGTGCGGAATCCACACAGATGCCGGTAGCCACGATGGTCACATCGGTGCCTTCCCTGACTACGGTTCCCTTGCCGATCTCAAAGTGATAATCCGGTCTGTCATTAATAACCGGCACGGCTGCGCGTCCGAAACGCAGATAAACGGGACCTTCATACTCCAGCGCTGCACGGACTGCCGCGCGGGCCTCCACATCATCAGAAGGACACATTACCACCATACCGGGAATTGTGCGCATCAGCGCCAGATCCTCGTTACACTGGTGTGTTGCACCGTCCTCGCCTACGGAGATGCCCGCATGGGTCGCACCAATCTTCACATTCAGGTGAGGATAGCCCACGGAATTGCGTACCTGCTCGAAAGCACGACCTGCTGCAAACATGGCAAAGGAGCTTACAAAGGGAATCTTACCCACGGTTGCCAGACCTGCCGCAATACCCACCATGTTGCACTCTGCAATACCGCAGTCAATATGTCTGTCGGGATATGCTTTTTTGAAAATACCCGTCTTGGTTGCCGCTGCCAGATCCGCATCCAGCACGACCAGATTTGGGAACTCCTCGGCAAGCTCTTTCAGGGCATTGCCGTAACTCTCACGGGTTGCGATTTTCTTTACATCTGCCATTATTCTTCACCTGCCTTCTCAAGCTCTTCGCCGATTTTCTCAAGATCTGCCATGGCGATTGCGTACTCCTCGTCGTTGGGCGCTTTTCCATGCCAGTCCACATTATTTTCCATGAAAGACACGCCCTTACCCTTCACGCTGTGCATCACGATGCAGGTCGGTCTGCCCTTCATCTCCTTCGCCTCGGTCAGTGCGCTTCTGATCTGGTTGAAATCATGGGCATCAATGTTGATCACATAGAAATTGAATGCCTCAAATTTCTTATCGATCGGATACGGGGAACATACCTGATCCAGCGTACCGTCGATCTGCAGATTGTTGTTGTCCACGATCACGCAGAGGTTGTCAAGCTTTCTGTGTCCGGCAAACATGGCTGCCTCCCAGACCTGACCTTCCTCCAGCTCGCCGTCACCTAAAAGGGTGTAAACTCTGAAGTCCTTGTTGTCCATCTTTGCGCCCAAAGCCATTCCTACGGCTGCGGAAATGCCCTGTCCCAAAGAACCGGAGGACATATCAACGCCCGGAATATGGATGCAGGGATGTCCCTGCAGATAGGAGCCAAGGTGACGAAGTGTGGGAAGATCCTCCACCGGGAAAAATCCCCTGTGTGCCAGCGCCGAATACAGTCCGGGCGCCGTATGTCCCTTGGAGAGCACAAAGCGGTCCCGATCCTCCTTGTCCGGATTCTGCGGATCAATGTTCATTTCCTCAAAATACAGGAATGTAAACATGTCAGCCGCCGACAGAGATCCGCCGGGATGTCCCGCCTTCGCTCCGTGAACTGCGGTAACAATGCCCTTGCGAACTTCATTCGCCATCTTTTGCAGTTCCAAATTTTTCATTTTGATACCCATGCCTTTCCTTTTATTTGAAAACGGCCCGCGCCGTTCACTTTCCTTGCCGCTTTTACTCTAGCATATTTTCCCTCTTTCGTCCATAGAGATTTCCCTGCCCGGATAAAGATTTCATGTTCTCTGCACAGCGGCATATACATATAAAAAAATCGGATTTTTCCATGAAAAAATATCTCCTGAATAAAAAAATGGTGCCGGTGTATCTGCTGCTTCCGGCGCTTGGTCTGATCACCGCGCTTCTCTTTTCCTCCGGCAGGGACACCCGTAAATTTGACGAACTCACCACAGCCATCTTCCGCGAGGAGTTGTCCGGCAATACCCTGAATCTTCATTACACCCTTGCATATCCCGAAAATTACGGTATTTCGGAGGAACAAGCCGCCCTTCCCGGCTACTCGCCGGATGCAAGGGAGGCCTCCGAAGCCATACTGGAAGATTACATAGCACAGCTGGATTCTGTTCACGCCGGAAAACTGGATTCTTCCCGGCAATACACCTACGCCCTGCTCACCCGCTATCTGGAGCACAGCCGTACAGGGAATGCCTTTTCCTACTACGAGGAGCCCCTGTCTCCCTCCTCCGGCATGCAGTCACAGCTTCCCATCCTGTTTGCGGAGTATACCTTCCGCACCGCAAAGGATGTGGAGGACTACCTGTCGCTCATCAGCCAGACCGATCAATATTTTTCCTCTCTTCTTTTATATGAACAGGAAAAGAAGACCGCCGGTCTTTCCTGTGCGGACACCGCCCTGCAAAAGGTTCGCACCCAATGCAGCGAAATCATGTCCGGCGCAGAGCTTGATGCCGGCACGCATTTTCTCCAGACCACCTTTGCCGAGCGCATTCTGAATCTGATGAATGCCGGCACGATCACGGAGGCGGACGCAAAAAAATATGCCGCAGAAAATGACAGGCTTTTAAAAACCGTCATGCTTCCCGCCTACGAAAATCTGTCAAACGGCATCCTTCTGCTGATGGGTGACGGTTCTTCCACTCCAAAGGGGCTGTGCGCACTCCCTCAGGGCAGGGATTACTACGCATGGCTGGTGGAAAAAAACACCGGATCCGGCATGAGCGTGGAGGCGTTGAAGGCGCTTCTCTATCCCCATTTTGACGCGGTATACAAAGATTTCAAAACCCTGCTCACTTCAAGGGAGGATTCCGTGGGGGTGTGGATCGACTATGTGCGGGAGGATCATTTTCCCCTCCATTCCCCGGAGGAAATGCTCACCGACCTGCAGACCCGCATGTCCTCCGATTTCCCGTCCTTCCCGAGGTCGGAGGGCGTCGCTCTCCCCGGTGTCGCCATAAAGGAGGTATCCGCCAGTCTGGAAAAATACACCGCGCCCGCCTTTTACTTCACGCCGCCTTTGGATGATACGGAAAACAATGTCATCTATATTAATAAAAGAAGCACTCCGGAGGGTCTGGAATTATACACCACCCTTGCCCACGAAGGCTACCCGGGGCATCTCTATCAATCCGTCTACGGGCAGCTTGTGGCAAGACAGAACGAGGCAGACAATATCCGCCAGATTCTCTGGTACGGTGGCTATCAGGAGGGCTGGGCGGTCTATGTGGAGTTTACTGCCTATGACTATGCCGCCACGCTGGCGACAGAACACGGTGACCCGGACGCTGCCTTTGCCTACGCCCTCGAAAAACAAAACCGTGATATGCAGCTATGCCTGTATGCCCTGCTGGATATCGCCATCCACTACGACAACGCAGGTTACGAACAGGTTCACAAGGTTCTGTCCTCCTTTGGGATCAGCGATCCCAACACCACGCGCAGCATCTACGACTACATCGCAGAGGAGCCTACCAACTACCTGAAATACTACGTCGGCTACCTGATGATCCTCCAGCTAAAAGAAAACGCCCGCACACAGTGGGGCGATTCTTACAGCGATATGAAATTCCACACCTTTTTCTTAGAGCAGCGCCCCTCCGACTTCACCACCCTGTCCGAAGCACTTGCAAACACACTGCCCTGAGTCCGTGAAATCGTCCTGCTGCTTTGAGGGATAGGGTTTCCTTACTCCTCCAGCCACTCTTCCAGATATCCCCTGTCCCAAAGCATCACCTTCAGCTTCTTTGCCATATCCGTGGCCGGCGCGGTAAAATACTGGTTTGTCAGTATTGCGCCGACCATACGGTCATAGTAATCCTTTCCCGCATAGGTCTCCTGCACCGCCGCAACCCCTACCGGAGATGCATAGCATTTGCACTGTATCGCGTAGGTGATGCCGTCTTTCTCCGCCAGAATATCGACCCCATAGTCCCGGCTTGCTCCTGTAAGCTCCACCTCCAGAAAACCTTTTTCCCGCAGCAGATCCGCGCAAAAGCGCTCGAACTCATGCCCTTCCATCTCATCCACGATCAGATGTCCGGGTCTCCGTCTCCACAGCCACACAAAAAGTGCCGCCACCACTCCGACACCGACCGCTCCCACGGCAATCCATGCGATCATCCCACCGTTCTGCATCCATAATTCTTTCATACCGTATCTCTCCGTTATAAATATCTCTTTTTCAAGATTAGACCATTTTCGGGCAGAACGCAAGAACACAAGCCTTGATTGTCTCCCCTGAGAAAAAAATGGTTTTCCGGATCCCAATTTTCCTTAAAACAAAGCCAAAAAGACCTGATATTTTGTCAAATTGTATCTATGCAAAGAAAAATGCTTTATCAGATCCCACAAATCCCGAAAAAATGGGATCCAAATTGAGAAAAATTTCTGTCAGGATACAATCCCGCTTTTATATTGACTTATGTAAACCTAAAAAGCAGAAAATTGGGATCTGACATAAAGAAAAAATCCGCCAAGAGACAATTCCTATTGCAATATCAAACATAAATGTCTACAATATAATCATTGAGTAATGCAATTATGAGGAGGTACTTATGTTTTGTAGAAAGTGCGGAAACCAACTATCCGACCATATGAAATTCTGCCCGAAGTGCGGCGCAAGTGTAATAACCCAGCCTGCTCAGGACACACAGGCGACAGCGGCTTCGGCAGAGACAGCAGTTCCGGTGACGGAGACAGCAGTTTCGGCTGAAACAACAGCCCCGGTGACAGGAGCCGCAACAATGCCGGACGCCCCGACAGCCACAACGGCAGGGCAGGCAACACAGATATTGCAAACGGCGCAGCCGGCAAGTCCGGTCGCTCCGACGGTGCAAGGGGCAACTCAGGCAACAGCCGCTCCGACTGCCCCGATGACAGAAGCCGCAGCTATGCCGGACGCTCCGATGCCTCAGGTGGCGCAGGCTGCCCCGGCGGCACAGATTGACACGCAGACAACAGCCGCTCCGGCTCCAACGGCACCCGCCGAAAAGAAAAAGGGCGGCATGAAATGGGTCTTTATCGGGATTGCGGCGGTGCTGCTGATCGCGGCTATCGTCTTTGTTCTGGTCTTCTTCCTCGGGAGAAACGGAAAAGATACCACTACGGACGGAACGGTGGAGGAGACGGAAGTTTCCAGATCGAAGAAAGGCGAAGTGTCGTTTGACTTCCGCAGCATTACCACGGAGGAATCCCTGGAGGGTGTTACCATACTGGTGATGGGCGGTCACAGTAACACCGACGGTGAGCCTCTGGAAACCCTGACCACCGATGGAGACGGCAGGACGAGCGTGGAGCTTGACCCCGGAGAGTATACCCTTGTCTGGAAGAAGGACGGCTACTATAACGGATGTCGGGATCTGGATATCGAAAACGAGGCGGTAACCGTGTCCACCCACATGATTCCCCTTCTTTCCGGTAACGAGGCCTACATTCTGCTTCAATGGGCTTCCGATCTGGATCTGGATCTGTGCGTATTCAATGCCCAGACCAACCAGTACATCAGCATCACAAGCCCCGTGGACGCTGCCGGCAACTTCCTGTACGGCGACAATACCGGGGAGCAGGGTTACGAGCTGATCCACCTGAAAGATTATCTTGACGGCATCTATACCATATTTGTAAGGGACAATGACAGCCTTGCAAACGGCACCGGCAGTTCCATGGAAGCCGGCACAGTCTCCGTCAGCATCTATGTTCCCGACGGACTGATTTATTACAAGGAAGCCGATACGGCAGAGGACGCTGCCCTGTGGAACCCCGTCTATCTGTACGAAGGAGCAGCTACTGATTTAAACAACTATATCCACGACACAACAGACTTTCCCCAGTTGACACAGGATAAGAACGCTCCCACTGTTGCCAGCAATGCGGAAGCTATGAGTGTCTATGAGGCTTTCTTAAGGGGAGAATACACCACCGTTGACGGAAAGACCCTGACCGGACTGCTTCCTGAGTTATCTCCCACGGATGATAACTGGGACGGATATGTGGATAGAATCGAATACGCATATCTGGATCTGGGAGGGGACGGCGTACAGGAATTGCTGGTGACCTTCGTGGGAATGGATATCTACAACCCCGGGGACGACAGCACATATGCCTGTGTATTGCGGTATGACGGCACGGGCTTGAAAATGTGCTATGACATTTATTCCTGGGCAAGATACGGATATAACATCTCCTATTACGGTGTGTTGGATGCGGGCGGGGACGGCGGCGCTGCCACATATTATTTCGACCAGACCGTCCTGAATGCCAACGGAGAAGTACTGCCCATCTTCTCAGCGACGGAAGAATATGTGCTTTCAGCGTATACCGGCCCTTTCTATGAAGACGGATTTGACCCCACCTCCTTCTCCGATATGCCGGATGCGGGCATCTGCTTCTACGAAATCAATGGCATCTATTACCTTGTCTATTCGGACGATCTGAACGTAGACCGGGCAAGCTATGAAGAGGTCAGCGCCTTCTATGGCTCCCACGGCTATCAGATCTACACGCAGGACGAGATAGATGCCATTCTGGCAGAGCGGGTGCGCTCTCTTGGCATTGAGGACAGGATCATAAATGACAGCACGGAGCCGCAAATTCAGGAGCTTGACCCGCAGTACTATCAGGAGTTTGTGAATACGGAAGATTTTGCACTGACAGAAGAAACAACCCATTTTCTGGAAAACGTTGCATACGGATTATACAGCGCCCTGTTCACCACGGATGATTTCCGTTCCGACAGGACAGAGGGGTACTATTTCCCCGATTCGCTGCTTTCAGATCCCCGTGCTCTGGAAGCTGTCTTGTGGAACATTTACTACGGCAGCGGAGAGTCCTTCTCAAATGCCTCCTATCCGTATTACAGCTTCTATCAGACGGATGGCACGGAGGTGGAAAATCTCCTTCATAACCTGTTTGGTGGCACCTACGATCTGACGGTTCTGGATTCCGATGTCAATTTCGGGTCCGGCTGTTACTATACCGACGGGCAGCTTGTGGCATACATGGCTGCAATCGGTCAGAGCGAAATTGCAGTGTTCCAAAGCACAAAGGATGACGACTACTACCGCCAGTTTTGTACCGTCACCTTCAACATTGAGCAGGATTACGAGGGCGTCACAGGAACCGTAACGCTCAGTCTGCATAAGGTAAATAACGATCTGGGATATGTGATCACCTCAATTGAGTACGCACACAACTGATGCTCTCCCGGAAAATGAAAAAAGGCCTATATTCAAATGGAAAATCTGATATTCAGCCTGAACGCCACCGTGCCGATCTTCCTGCTGATGGTGCTGGGCTACCTGTTAAAACAACTGAAGGTAGTGGACGAGCCTTTCGTAAAGACCCTGAACTCCTTCAACTACAAAATTACATTGCCCGTCCTTTTATTCCGGGACATCGCGGAATCGGATTTCTATTCCGTGTGGGACACCTCCTATGTAATGTACTGCTTTTTTGTGACGCTGGGCTGTATCGTCATAATCTGGACGCTGGCAGCTCTGTTCTACAAGAAAAAAGCGGATATGGGCGAGTTTATTCAGGCTTCCTACCGGGGAAGCGCCGCTGTGTTGGGCATCGCTTTCATCCAGAACATCTACGGGGACGCCGGCATGGCTCCCCTGATGATCATCGGCACGGTTCCCCTGTATAATATTGCCGCCGTTCTCATCCTCTCCTTTACGGGGCCGAACGGCGGTAAGCTGAACAAAAAGTCCTTCCTCGCCTCCTTAAAGGGAATTGCAACCAATCCCATTATCTGGGGAATCCTGATCGGCATGCTCTTTTCCGTGTCGGGACTTACGCTTCCCACCATTCCGGCAAAGGCGGTCAACAGCGTGTCCTCCCTTGCGACACCTCTCGCCCTGATCGGGCTGGGTGCGGGATTTGAGGGACGAAAAGCATTGAAGCAGATTGCGCCCACTCTGGTAAGCTCCGCAATCAAGCTTCTGATTCAGCCCCTTCTGTTTTTGCCCCTGGCGTATATGCTGGGCTTTCGCACGGAAAAAATGGTCGCCATCCTGATCATGCTGGGGGCGCCCACCACGGTGAGCTGCTATATCATGGCAAAAAATATGGGGCATGAGGGAACCCTGACCTCCAGCGTCGTGGTTGCCACCACCTTTTTGAGCTCCGTCACCATTACCCTCTGGCTTTTTGTATTAAGATCCTTCGGTCTGATCTGACAGCCGGAGCAATCACACCAGAACCCCCGCCAATACCACACTTGCAGCCAATCCGACCAGCATGGAGAGGATTGCCCCCGCAAGTGTGTATTTTGTTTTCGTGACCTTTGCCGCCAGAAAATAGACCGACATGGTATAGAAAATGGTCTCCGTACAGCTCATCAGGATGGAGGTAAGCATCCCGACATAGGAATCGGTTCCGTGGGTCTTGAAGATGTCCAGCACCAGTCCCGTGGCTGCCGAGGAGGAGAACATCTTGACCAGCACCAGCGGCACAATATCTGCCGGGATTCCCACCCGCTCCGTCAGTTTTCCCAAAAGCCCGCCGAGAAAGCCCATGAACCCGGAGGCGCGCAGCACGCCGACTCCCACCATGAGCCCTACCAGCGTAGGCAGAATCTTGACCACCGTCTTGAGCCCGTCTGCCGCGCCGTCTATAAACTCCTCATACACCTTTCTTTTGTTCACCAGACCGTATGCCACAATATAGAAAATGATCACCGGAATCACAATGTTGGAAAAATTGGAAAACAAACCTGCCATGCGCCGCGCTCCCCTACCTTCTGTCCTTGCACTTACAGTACACAACTGCTGCCGCCGTGCTGATCAGTGTAGCCACAATCGCAGGTGCAATCACCGCAGCCGGATTGCTGCTGCCGTACTGCGTGCGGTACACGATCATGTTCACCGGTATCAGCTGCAGGGATGAGGTATTCAGGATCAGAAAGGTACACATTTCCCTGCTTGCGGTGCGCACCCCCCGCTCCTGCAGATACTCAGTATTTCCCCTCTCCCGCTCCAGCTTTGCCAACGCCTCCATGGCTTTCAGCCCCGCCGGGGTACACGCCCAGCCGAGCCCGAGGATATTGGCGATGAAATTAGTGGCAATGTACTGTCTTGCCTCATGCTCCCTCGGCAGATGGGGAAACATGAATGACAAAAAGGGCTGAATGCCGGAGGTCAGTCCGGTAATCAACCCTGCGCTTTCCGCTATCTTCATAAGTCCCATCCACAGCGCCATCACCCCCGCCATGGTAATGCAGAGGGAGACCGCCTCGCCGGCGGATTTCAGCGCCGCATCCGTCACCGCAGCCATATTCCCGGTGAACGCAGCGTGGATCACGCCGATCAGAATCATAAACGCCCAGATATAATTCAGCATACCTGCTCTCCGCTGTCTGTTTGTTTATGTATATGAGGTTTTCTTATGAAATATCGCCTTTTTCTTTTTTGTGTATATATTTGCGGGCATACATAAGATCGTCCGCCTGTTTCAGGAAATGATCCAGCGTATGGTTTCTCAGACGATTTGTGTAGGCGCCGATACTGGCATGCAGCTCATAGGGCTTTGTGCTCTCGCCGTTGTACGCCCGGATGCCCGCCTTGATATCATTCACGATCTGCGCGGCGCGCTCCTCAGTGTCATTTCCCACAAATGCGATCAGGAACTCATCACCGCCGATGCGGGCTGCGATCTCATGCTTGATGCTCTGCCTGATCATCCTGCCCAGCGCCTTGAGCGCCTCGTCGCCCTCCGCGTGGCCGTAGGTATCGTTAATGGATTTCAGCCCGTCCATATCCAGAGAGATAATGGACATATCCATCTCCGGCGACACACCCATGATTGTCTGGATCTTCTGGTAGAATCCGTTCCGGTTGTAAAGCCCCGTCAGGGAATCCCTCATATAGACCTGCATCAGCCTTCTCTGGGCGCTCTGCATCTCCAGCAGATAACGGAGGCTGGTGATAAAGGACGCATACGCCGTATACCAGAAGTTCCCCATATCAAAGGCAACCACCGCATAGCCCGCCGTGTCGCCCTTCATATGCATGGGCAAAACAAGCAGGTAATCGTTTACGGAAAGCTGCACATCCCTGTGGGGAATCAGTTCCCCAAACCGGATCCATTCCCTATAATCGATCTCAGGCCCTTCTTTTCCGTTGTGGTAATGGAGCACCTGAAGCTCATCACTGTAATTTTTCTTCTTTTTACTGCTCTGGCGGGCATCACCGTCGGATTCATCCAATACGCCCTCATTGGCGCAAAACCAGAAATCCTTGTAGCGGAGCGCAGCCATATACTCGGAAACGCCGTACAGTAATTCCGTAATGTTGTCCGAGTTTCCGTAGTTTGCCACCATCTGGCTCATATCCGTCTGGAATTTGATCTCCTGATGAAGCTGCGATTTCAGTTCAATCATTTCCGATGCCACATGCATGGTCTCACAGCCTGCGCAGCCGCAGGAAGCCCCGATCTGGAGCTTATTGTAGATTGGGATCCGCTTCTCCACATAGTCCTCCGGTTTGTAGGTCTCCATGATCTCAAATATCACGCGGATCATCTCGTCTATGTTGCTCACTCCCGTGGTCAGGCGGGGACGGCAGTATTTTTCCATGTCAATGCCGTCATAACCGCTCACCGCAATGTCCTCCGGGACGCGGTAGCCCTCCTGCTGGAGCCGGTTGCTCACACAGATCGCCATGGAATCGTTGGCACATACCACCGCTTCCACGCCGTCCAGTCCGTCCGCAAGCATCTTATCCATGGCAATCTTGGTGGGATCCGACCAGAAATATCCGTAGTAGACCCGCTTGGGATCATAAGGGATCCCGTTCTCCGCCAGCACTTCCTTAAATACGGTAAGTCTCTCCTCGGAAAAGCTGTTGCCCGGCATTCCGCCCATAAAATTGACCGTGCGGTAGCCGTGGAAGCCCAGCATATGGCGCACCACATCCCGGAAGGAATCTCCGTAATCAAATGCCAGATTCACGGAGCCCTTCATGGGCTTGTCCACCGTAATGACCGGAACTCCCGCCTTCTGTGCCCTCTTTACCATCGCGGTCTGTTCGGCGTCCTGCTTGAAGGATTCTGACATCAGCACAATGATATCGTAGCGCTCCACCTCAACCGCCTCAAAGATTTTCTTTTCCCCCGCGTCATTCAGATCGTTGAAATAGAAATCCGTCAGCGTGGAATAGAAAACCACTTTACAATGATGCTTCGCACACTCCGCCGCCATCTTTTTCATAATGCGGAGCTGCTCGTCATTGGAAAAGCAAGCCAGCACAAATGCAATTACTTTATAGTCTTTACCGTCGGAATACTTTCTGACCATATCATCACCCTACCGCGCTATCGCTATTTTCCGGCAATCACGATTCCGTCCACCGCTATGTACGGCAGTACGGAAGTACCGTCCTCCACTGTCTCTTTGGAAATGGAAACAATATTTTTCAGCATATCTGCCAGATTTCCGTTGATCATTGTCTCCGTCACAGCACCCTTGATCTCTCCGTCCTCAACCAAAAAGCTGTTCTTTGCAACGCCGGAGAACTCACCGTTGCTGCCCGGCTGACCGCCGGAAAAACGTCCTACAATGATACCTCTCTTGACATTCTTGATCATATCCGCATACGGCGTGTCCCCGCCCTCCATCACAACACTGAAGGAGGTATTCTTTGCACGCTCGAAGCCTGTCTTGTTCGCCACATACAAGGAAAGCAGGAATGACTTGAGGACGCCGTCCTTGATCAGGTCAAAATCCTCGGAGCGGAAGCCGTCCGCCGTATAACGCTCTCCACAGCAGATCCGGGGATCCGAGGGATTTACGGAGATCGTCAGCCGCTCGTCCGCAACCTTTGTATTCAGTTTGTCCAGCCAGATGCTGGTTTTCTGCAAAATAGCGCCGTCCGCTGCAAAATTGGAGATGATGCTGTAAAGGAAGGAGCCGAGACTGCCCGGCGTCAGGATGGCAACGCCTTCAAACTTACCCTCAAACGGTATGATATGAAGCTGTGCCTCCACATCGCTCAGATCCTTCTCGATGGAACCCACCTCGATAAACGGCTTGTCCAGACTGTCCGTCTGCACGCCCGTGCCGAAGAAGGAGGTCGTCTGTTCTCCCTCATGGGCAGAAAACATCAGAGAGATGCTGTACTCGCCGCCGAGCACCTCGTACTCCGTGCCGTTGGTATTGGCGTAGATGGAGTGTCTCTTTGTGTGCGACACGATCATCTGCTCCATGATAATCCTGGGATGCTTCTCCCTTATGGTGTCCATCAATTCTCTGGTGCGGGAGAACAGGCGATCCACCTCCGGCTCATACGCGCCTTCCCTGAATGTTTCGTTCTCCTGCTTCGGCGCAATGTCATACGCCTCATCCGCGATTGCGGACTCTGCCGCCTTCATGCAGTTTTCCACCGCATTGTCGATGTCTCCGTCCGCAAAGCTGTTGATGGAAACGGAACCCTTCTTCCGGTTTTTGTATGCCGTGATGCTCAGACCATTATCAAACAGTGTACGGAAAAGGGAAAACTCGCCCCCGTCCACATTGAACTCATGGGTCTCCTTCTGCGTCACCGTGTACTGTGCTTTATCAGCGCCTGCCTGCTGCAGCGCCGCGCCTACCTTTTTTGCAACTGCTCTGATCTCTTCCATGCTTAGCGCCCTCCTATCATAACCTTGCAGCGAAGTGCCGGGCCGCCCATTCCAACGGGCATCGGCTGCTTTTTGCCGCAGAATCCTGAGCTTGACCATACCATATCGTCGGAAACCATATCCACGGTCTTTAACATATCAAATGCCACGCCCGAGATCGTAGTGTCCAGAATGGGCTTCGCAATTTTTCCCTTTTTGATCTCATAGCCCATGCATACGCCGAACATGAACTCCCCTGTCGTGTCCGCCTGTCCGTTGTTGGTATCAATGAGATAATAACCGTCGTCCACTGAGGCGATGATCTCCTCCAGCTTGTCCTTGCCGGGCAGCACTGCCGTATTTCTCATACGGATCAGCGGCTCATCCGAGAAGGACCACGCTCTTGCGTTGCCCTGGGGCTTCATGCCAAAGTGCTGTGCACTCTCTCTGTTGTTCATATAGCCGGTCAGGATACCGTCCTTGATCAGAACCGCATCCTCCGCCGGAACGCCCTCATCATCCAGATATACCGGCAGCGGCGCTTCCTTGCCGAACGCCGTGTGGGCGTAATCCACCAGATTTACCAGCTCAGAGCCCACGCGCCTGTTCAGGTTGGGGCCTGCCACCGAGCCGCCCAGTACCAGATCCGCCTCAACGGTATGTCCCACAGCCTCATGCGCCAGCATACCGGACAGGATTCCGCCCAGCACGACCGTCTTGTAGCCGGCCTGCGCGTAGACGCCCTCTCTCTTCTGCATCAGCTTCTCGTAAAGCGTATCAATCTCCCCGTAGAGCCGGGAAGGATCCTTGAAATTGTCCTCAAAGTTTCCGCTTCCGCCGATGGACTGGAACAGTTCAACGGGAACACCCGCCGGCGTTTCACTGTTCAGGAATACATAAATATAGCTTCTGGGCACTGTGGTATGACCGCAGCAGCCGTCCGAGGTGTAAAGAATCTTCTCCATGGAATCCTCTGTCAGAACCACGGAGCGGCTCTTTAAGTTCGGATATTTCTTGGTAATGTAGGCGTCCGCCTCTTTCAGGAAATCTATGTACTGCTTCTGCTCCGCGTCGCGGATCACTTTTGCCTTTGCTATATCCGCGGGCAGAACGATGGGCAGCGCGCCCTTTCCCTTGTTGATATGGCTGTCCATGAACACCGCATTGTCCGTGGCAGCCTTCAATACTGCCTCTGCAGCCTGTCCGGTACACTCCGCCATGGATGAAAAGCCGTACACTCCGTTTTTATACACTCTCGCGGACACGCCCGAGGTTTCCGATCTGGCATTTGCAACCAGATTGCCGTCCAGCAGCGTCACTCTCCTCTGACGGTTTTCCTGCGCTCTCAGCTCCGTATGCACACCGTCTGCAAAAAGCGCCTTTTTCCCTGCAATAAAATCTTCCAGCATTCCAAATCCTCCTTTTTCTTTATAACAAAAGCATATACACTGCCGCCAGCGAAATCACGATCTGTATGATTGCAAAGCGGAACACTGTCTGTGTGTTTGACCAACCCAGCTTTTTTCTTACATGATCGTGAAGCGGGGTGAGGGTATTTTTCAGAATGTGTATCTTGAACACGCGGATTAGGGAGATCTTCACAAGCCCCAGCCCTCCGTCCATGATCAGGACAAACGCCGCGGGAATATACAAAAACGGACTTCCGGACTTCAACACCGCAATGCTGATGAACACGCCCATAGCGCGGGAACCGGCGTCTCCCATCAACAGTCTGCTGGGCGTTGCGTTATACCAGAGGTATCCGAGAATGCAGACGATGAACAGCAGAATGGGGAATGAAAATTCCGACCCTGCCGCCCTGATATTGTCAATCACATAGATGGTGGCAAGTGTGATGATCACCAGCGTACCGGAAAGCCCGTCCACGCCGTCCGCACAGTTCGTCACATTGATGGATGCCCAGACCAGCACAACGGCGCATATCACAAAAAGCACCGGGTGCAGCACAAGCTCTTTTCCCGCAAACCGGATCGTACTGCCGTTGTATTGCAGGTATGTGAGCGCCACCGCCACGGCAACAATCAGATCCAGAATGCCTTTTTTCAGCTCGCCCCAGGGCTTGTCCGCCGTGTCGTCGAAAAATCCGGTGAGCATCTCGATCACGACCAGCATCAGATAAATACAAAGTTCAAGGCTCAGATCCGCAAACAGGAGCATCGCCACCGCAAATACCAGCACAAAAATAATTCCCGCGCCTCTCGGCTTTCCCGCTGATTTTTTTCCTTCAACGGCAAAATCCCTTCCCTGATCCTTGGGCAGCAGCCCGCTGCATTTGCTCAGCAGCAGACAGGTTGCTCCGAATGCGGTCAGAACACCGATAAAAGCAATAAGCGGACGATATGTCGCAAAAAAATATGGCAGCATGAGCACTGAACTCCTTTTCCCGAAATCCTATGGTATTATCATATGAGCTTTATTATACCATAACCAGCGCGAAAAAAAAATTGTAACTTATATAAAAAAGAATCCTGCTTGCAGGATTCCTCGCCTGCGGCGGGTCGCTTCCGCGACATGATACCTCTCCGCCGCAGTGCGATCCTGCCCGGAGGGCTTTTGATATCATAGCAGATTACAAAGTAATTTGCTATGATATCAAAAAAACGGTGCGCCCCCGAGAGGGTACACCGCGTTACATTCCGTGTAGGACTTTACAGAGTTGCCGTGGTAAACAGACTCTTCACATGCGCAACTTCTTCCTCAGTTGCCTTCTGTGCGGGAACATAGTAGGATTTTTCCCTTGCAATCTGGTACAGCTCCTCCTGTGACTGCTCACAGCATGTGCGGAACTGCTTCAGTGTGTTTTTCAGCTCCTTGTTCTCCGTCTGGGGAATCATCTCCGCATAACGCAGAAGCTCCCCGTTGATACCTGTCAGGGTATCCGCTACCATTGTCTTTTCCTGCATTTCCATTCTGATCGCCTCCTGTCGCTTTTTACTGTAAGAACTTCATAAGCTGCTGCTTGTTTTCCATTGCGGATTTAGCGCCTTTTTCAAAAAACTGCTTCACCTTCTGGTCGCTTGCAGCCTTCGCGTACTCCTGCATCTTACAGTGTGTGGTGTCATAACCGCCGATCAGATGCCGTAAATTCTGTAATTCCAGTTCTGAAATATTGGACATTTTGAAAACCTCCTTCGCCTTTTTACAGGCATATTATCTGTTTTCAAAACCGCTTTTATACCACATTTCAGAGCAAATTTGCAAAAAACGAAACTGACAATACCGTCATAATGCCGCTGACCACGATCGCCAGACTGCTCATGGCACCTTCCACCTCTCCCATCTCCATCGCCTTCGCCGTACCCAGCGCGTGGGCGGAGGTTCCGATGGCAAGTCCTCTCGCTATGGGATCCGTGATGCGGAAGAGCTTCAAAATAAGCTCCGCCAGCACGTTACCCACAATCCCGGTAATGCAAATTGACACTACTGTCAGTGTCACGATGCCACCCACTTTTTCCGATACGCCCATGCCGATTGCCGTCGTGATCGATTTAGGGAGAAGCGTCACGTACTGCTCATGGGTCAGCCCAATGCAAAGGGCGAGTCCGTACACGCTGAGCATGGAGGTGAGAACGCCCGCTAAGATGCCGCCGAAGATTGCCGCCTTGTACTTCTTCAGCAGGGAAAGCTGTCGGTAAAGAGGAATGGCGAGGCTGACCGTCGCAGGGGTCAGAAAGTAACTTAAATATTTTGCTCCGGCATTGTAGGTGTCGTAGTCCGTCCCCAGAAGCATCAGTACCACTATCACAAACACCGAACCCACAAGCAGGGGGTTCATGAGTGCCGTCCTGCACTTTTTCTTTAAAAAAAGACCGATTTCATAACCGATCAGACTGAGCGCCACTCCGAAATATGCGGATTGTACCAGACATTCCTTCATTTCTTCTTCCTCCCCATCCTGATAATACCCTGCGCCGCGCAGCCTGTCACCACCATCACAAGCACCGTAATCACCAGACAGGCAAGCAGCATGGGAATCGCCATCGCTTTTAACTCCTCCGTGCAGGCAATGATGCCCACCGTGGCAGGAATAAACATGACGGACATATTGTCCGCTAGAAAATCCGCTGTTTCCTCCACCTGCTTAAGAGGTATGATATGCGTTGTCAGCCCCAGAAGCATGAGCAGCAGCCCGTACACGCTCGCCGCTATGGGCAGCGGAATCAGATACTCCAGAAGCTCCGCCACAAAAGAAACCGCAAAGATGATTGCCAGTTGTTTCAGATATTTCATACTTCTCTCCTGCCTTACATCTGATGCCGCACTACGGCGTATTCGTCATTGGAGGAAAAATAGGGACACTCCATGCGTCCGCCCGACAAAAAACGGTACATTTCGTCCTCGTCCAGATCCACCGCGCAGGTATAGTATTCCTCTTCCTCGTCATATTCATAATTTGCACACATATCACAACTTGTCTGCGCCATCTTTGTCCTCCTTCAGCCCTTATGCAGATAATCGTAAATTTCCCGTTTTCCCACGCCTCTGTCCTTTGCCACCTGCTTCATGGCAGCCTTGGAATCCATGCCGGTCTTTTCATAGAATGCCATATGCTCCTCAATGCTCATGTCTTCCCATGCGGCGATGGCTTCCTTTTTCTTCTCCTCGCGGCTTTTTCCCGCGAGCACCAGAACGTACTCGCCTCTGGGCTCCTCGGTCTCATATTTTCTGAGCGCCTCGGACAGCGTGGTCGGCAGGATCGTCTCAAATTTCTTCGTCAGTTCCCGACAGAGGGTGATTTTTCTGTCGCCCAGTGCATCTTCAAGCTCCGTGAGCGTCTTTACCAGATGATGGGGAGCCTCGTAGAGGATCATGGTACGGCTCTCCTGCGAGAGCTCCTCCAGCACCTCTTTTCTCTCCTTCTTGTCCGCAGGCAGAAATCCCTCGAAGCAGAATCTTCTGGTGGACAGTCCCGAGAGGGTCAGCGCCGTTATGCACGCCGCAGGACCAGGCAGACTGGTCACCGTGATGCCGGCTTCCTGACACATCCGCACCAGCACCTCCCCGGGATCGGAGATTGCGGGCGTACCCGCGTCCGTGATGAGGGCGACGTTTTTGCCTGTCTGCATCTGTCCGATCAACTGCGCCGCCTTCTCCACCTTGTTATACTCATGGTAGCTGGTCATGGGCGTATGAATGTCGAATGCGGACAAAAGCTTTATGCTGTTGCGGGTATCCTCTGCAGCAATCACATCCACCTGTTTCAGCGTTTCAATGACGCGCGGCGTCATGTCCTGCAAATTTCCGATGGGCGTTGCACACAGATAAAGCATTCCTGCCATAATTTTCCTCCTAATAGCCATATTTATCACGGATTTCCGCCGTATATTTGCCCGGCTTCTCAAAAATAATCAAAGGCTTTTCCACCGTCATTCTTGGTCTGCCGCCCCGCACACCCTCAATCAACAGCATGTTGGGCTCCTTGTCCACAAAGGGATATACCAGCCGCAGTCTCTTCGGCTCCAGCTTGTACGCCGTCATGACGGTAATGATCTCCGCCAGCCGGAACGGTCTGTGAACCATGAAAAAATGACCTCCCGGTTTCAGAAGCTTCGCCGCAATCCGCACCACATCCTCCAACGTGCAGCAGACCTCATGTCTGGCAATCGCCTTTGGCTCCTGCGGATTCTGCAGTCCGTGGGCATCGATCATGTACGGCGGGTTCGATGTTATGACATCAAAAGAAGCAGACTTGAAAATTTGGTCTGCCTCTCTGATATCTCCTGTCACAATGTTAATTTTCCCGGAAAGTCCGTTCAGCTCCACACTGCGGCGCGCCATGTCCGCGCTCTCCTCCTGAATCTCCAGTCCGGTGAGATGCTCCGCCGGCGTCTTTGCCTCCAGCAATATAGGAATAATACCGGTTCCCGTACCGAGATCCAGCACAGCCCCGCCCGGCTTTACCTGTGCAAACCCGGACAGCAGTACGGCATCCATCCCGAAGCAGAATTTCTCCGGGCTCTGTATGATCTGATAGCCGTTTCTCTGTAATTCATCCAGTCGTTCACTTTCCTTCAGTCTGATTGCTGCCTTCAAAGCCCTGCTTTCCTTCTCTTCTTCCGTTCCGCTGTCTGTTGCGGGAACGATAATGGCTGCGCTCCTGATTGTGTTCCTGACCGCCCTCCTCGGATTTGGGCTGTCTGGGTCTGTTGTCACGCTTTTCACCCTTTGCGCGCTCTCCACGGTCATTCCGTTCTCCACGGTCGTCCCTGCGGCCTGCCGTCTGCCTGTCGTTTCTGTCATTTCTATCATTTCGGTCGCTGCGGTCGTTTCTGTCATTTCTATCATTTCGGTCGCCACGGTCATTCCTGCCGCTATGCTCCTTTTTATCCTCAGCCTGTCCGCCCTTGCGGTCACGGTCACGACTTCTGTCCCGTCTGTTGTCGCGCTTTGCAGGACTCTCCTCAGCGCCCTCCGCCTTGCCTCCGGATTCCTCCGTCTGCTCCTCGGCCTCCAGCTGCTCCAGCTCCTTAAGCTCCTCCGGGGAAAGCTCCAGTCTCTCCTTCTTGCTGTGCTTTCTTCTGAAACGAAGATCTTCCACCTTATATTCATGGAGTTCCTTCTCGTCGTCCACATCCACCAGCACCTTCACAAGCTGACGCAACACATTGACGTTCTGTACCTCACCGCGCATGCCGTCCGCGGTGGTAACGGTATCGCCGATTCCCGGAAGTCTTCTGTTCAGCTCCTCATAGGTGTCCTCCTCATGCTTCAGGCAGCACATCAGCCTTCCGCACACACCGGAAATCTTGGTGGGATTCAGGGAAAGATTCTGCTCCTTCGCCATCTTGATGGAAACCGGGATAAACTCGGACAGATGCGTATGGCAGCAGAGCGGTCTTCCGCAGATGCCGATTCCGCCCCGGATCTTGGTCTCGTCCCTGACACCAATCTGCCGCAACTCGATTCTTGTCTTGAACACGCCCGCCAGATCCTTTACCAGCTCACGGAAATCGATCCTTCCGTCGGCGGTGAAATAAAACAGCACCTTGTTATTGTCAAATGTATATTCCGCATCGATCAGCTTCATCTCAAGCCCATGCTTGCGGATTTTCTCAAGGCAGATCTTGAATGCCTCTTTCTCCTTTTCCTTGTTTGCGGCCTCCTGATCCAGATCCCGCTGGTTTGCAATACGCAGCACCGGTTTGAGCGGCTGGATTACCTTGTCGTCCTCCACCTCTCTCGGCGCGCTCACCACGGTTCCAAATTCAATGCCTCTGGCGGTCTCAACGATTACGTGCCCGCCCTTCTCTATATTGAAATTCAGCGGATCGAAAAAATAAATTTTGCCCGCCGTGCGAAATCTTACTCCGATTACTTTTGTCATCTATAAACCTCCAAATTGCCTTTTGCATTGTAATGGCACTATTATACCATGCTTCTTTTCCGTTGGCATCTGTTTTTTGCCCACATGATATTTTTAGCCGTATTCCTTCATGTCCATCAGGAGCAGCTCCATGGCAAGATCAAAATTCACATTTGCATCAAGCCTGCTCTTTGCCCTCTCCAGTGACCGGATCACTTTCTCGATTCCCTCGTAGGAAGTGCGCCCCGCAACCCGCCGTATGTTGGACAATTCCTCCCTGAAAACCAGATGGTTGGCATCACCGGTCGCCTTAAACAGAAGTACATCCCGATACCAGATGGTGAGAATGTCCATATAGTCGTTGACATCCAGCTTGTACTCCGAAATTTTCCTGATGGCGGCGATCATCTCCGTCACGTCCATGTCCTGCACATACTTTAGGAGCGCCAGTGCCTCCTCTTTCACCTTCTCAAAATCTTCGCTGGAGGCAAGCTGCTTTGCCTTTCCCACATTGCCTCTGGCGAACGCCACGCACACATCCGCCTTGTAATCCGGAACCTGCAGCTCCTCCATGAGGTACTTCTTCACCTTTTCGTCCGCAACGGGCTTCATGTTCAGCACCACGCAGCGGCTTAAAATCGTGGGCAGAAAGGCATTCACATTGGAGGTGAGCAACAGGATCACCGCATATGCGGGCGGCTCCTCCAGCGTTTTCAGCAGCGCATTCTGTGCCTGCACCGTCATTTTCTCCGCCTCGTTTACAATGTAGATCTTGCGTGGGCTGCTGTATGGCTTGATGGTAATATCGCCGTTGATCTGGGCGCGGATATCGTCCACGCCGATAGAACCCGGCTTCTCATGGGTCACGCGGATAATATCGGGCTGGTTGTCCGAGAGCGCCTGTCTGCAGGAGTGACATTCCTGACAGGGCTCGATGCCGTCGCGCTCACACTGCAACGCCATGGCAAATATTTTTGCTATGTACTCCTTGCCCGAAAAACGTTCCCCGTTTATGATGTACGCGTGGGAAACCTTCCCTGTGGACAATGCGTTCTGCAAATGCTCCTTGATCTGCTCCTGTCCGATAATATCCTGAAATTTCGCCATTCCCTTCTCCTTTCACGCAAGCTTCAACTTCCCCATCAGGTAAAAATATCCAAAAGCAATCCCTTTATCTCACCGATCCTGCCGAGAATCGCAATATTATCCTTCTCGTCATTCACCAGCTCCTTGGCAAGCTCATCCAGATTCTCGTCGATCAGACGAATAATGCCATACACTCTGTGCCGCCCTCTCTTATCCAGAAAATTTTCCCGCGTAAAAGAGTGGGATCTACTGACCACCTCATTCAAAAACTCCTTGATCAGCCCCCGGTAACGCTTCATGTCCCGCACATCGCGCTTTTTGGACAGCCGCTCTCCCTGCATGGTGATCTCTTCCATCAGCCCCTGCAGCCTGGTCTGGAGCTCTGCCTCCTCCACATGGCTGGCAAGCGTGAACTTAAAGCTTCCGTCCGTAGGCTTTGTCTCCTGCGTCTGCTGCACTGCCTGTGTCTGCTGTACCTGATTGACTTTAATATCCATACGCCTGCCTCCCCTCTCTCATTCTTACACCCGGTTTCCTTTTACAGATTCTCCCGCAGATATGCCCGGATCTCCTCCATGCAGGTCTTGAGATCCTCATTGAGAAAACGCTGCCTGATACCCGCATGGGCAATCCGCTCCTCCGAAAAATCTTCACTGTCCGCAAGGAAGCGTCTGCACATTTCCTCGTATTTCGGCTGTTCCTGCTTGCGCTCCCTGTCAAGCGCCCTCTGGAGGCGCGCGCCGTCGTCAAGCTCGATCAGCACGGGGAGCAATTTGTCCTGCCCGAAATATGCCTTGGTACTCTCATAGGATTCCAGCGTGCCGATACAGATATAATCTTTCGTATCCAGATCGATCTGCCCGTCGTCCACCGTGAAGTAACGCCATAAACCGTGGCAGGTGTGGTAGGCACGGTGCTCGATCACCCTTCCGCTCTCAAGCAGCCGCGCAAACCCATCCTCATCCGTAAAAAAATACTCAACGCCGTTCTTTTCCTTGAGGCGGATGGGGCGCGTGGTGTAAGGCACAATGCGGTGCAGGCGCTGTGACATCTCATCCAGCAGCCTTTTATAGATCGTATCTTTTCCAGTGGAACTTTTTCCCATCAGATAGACAATCTTCCCCATCCGTTACACTACCTCTACCACATGAATCATGTCGGTTTTTCCTGCCACACCCAAAGGCACTCCGGCAGTTATGACAACTGTGTCACCCGCTTTGACCAGACCTGCCTGCTTGCTCTTAAACACTGCTTCCTCAAACAGAGCGTCTGTGGTCTGCTCCTTCTTTATCATAATGGGGCTTACTCCCCAGAGAAGATTCAACTGTCTGCACACCTTCTCATCCAGCGTGCAGCCGATCACGGGACAGCCCGGTTTGTACCGTGCGATCATGTCAGCGGTGAAGCCGGACATGGTAACCGTAATAATGGCTGCTGCTCCAAGATCCATTGCCACGCTGCAGGTAGCGTAGGAAATCGCCGTCGTGATGTCGTGCATCTGTGCGGATCCGCTCTGCATGCGCTGCATACGGGAACGGTAATCAATATCCTGCTCTGCGCGCTCCGCAATCTTTGCCATGGTTCTCACTGCCTCCACGGGATAAAGTCCCGCAGCGCTCTCACCGGACAGCATGATTGCCGTGGTGCCGTCATAGATGGCATTGGCAATATCGGTTGCCTCCGCACGGGTAGGACGGGGATTCTTGATCATGGACTCCAGCATCTGTGTTGCCGTGATTACATGCTTGCCCTGCGCTACCGCCATCTTGATCATCTTCTTTTGCAGGATGGGAACCTCCTCCATGGCAACCTCAACGCCCATGTCGCCTCTGGCAACCATGATGCCGTCGGATACCTGCAGAATCTCCTCCAGGTTATTGATTCCCTGCATATTCTCGATCTTTGCTATGATCTTCATCTTGCTGCCGCGCTCATCCAGTATCTTGCGCACTTCCAGAATGTCTTCCTTGGTTCTGGCGAAGGAGGCTGCAATGAAATCAAAGCCATGTTCGATTCCAAATATTATATCGTCATAATCTGCCTGACTGATATAGGGCATGGACAAAACTGCGCCCGGAACATTGACGCCCTTGTGGTTGGATACAAAACCGCCGTTGACAACGCGGCATACAATATCCGCCCCTTCGATCTTCTCCACATTCATCTCGATCAGACCGTCGTCTATCAGGATTGTGGTTCCGACATCAATGTCGTTTTTCAAATTCTTATAGGTGATGGTCGCTCTCTCGGCGGTTCCCATCACTTCGTCGGTGGTCAGCGTGAACAGCTGTCCCTCCTTCAGTTCTACCTTGCCGCCCTCAAAATCCCGCAGTCTGATCTCGGGTCCCTTGGTGTCAAGGAGGGTGGCAACGGGAAGTCCCAGCTCCTTTCTCGCGTGCAGCACACGGTTAAATTTTACCAGCTGTTCTTTATGTGTGCCGTGCGAAAAGTTGAATCGCGCCACGTTCATACCCGCAAGCATCAGCTCCTTCAGCTTCTCCTCGCTCTCGCTTGCAGGTCCTATTGTACAGATAATCTTTGTTTTTCTCATGGATGTCATTCCTTTCTGCTTTTTATATTATGTCTTCTGCCGCAAAGTCTTGACCCGGTATCCGCCGTCCGTTTTGTCCACGCCGCTGACGCGAAGCCCCATCGCTTCATATTCCAACAGACAATCACACATTTTGCTGTCAAAAATCTCGCCGGGTGCAACCAGCGGAATCCCCGGCGGATATAAATGAATAAACTCCGCGCTCGTCCTTCCTCCGGCACCGGAAAGCATCTGCCACTCCCACCGGCCGTCCCATGCATCGCACAGGCTCACAGCAGTCTCCGGCTTCGGAACGGAAATTACAAACGCCTTATGCTCTCCTGCGCGCCGTTCCCCACCTTTTCTTTCGCATTCACGGTCGATCTCCAGAATCGCCTGTGTCAGTCTCTCATAGCCTTCCTCCGAATCACCCACCGTAAACATGGCAAGCACATATTTTCCCGCCGCCATCTCCATCTGTAAATGATATCTGTGCAGAAAACATTCATAGAGCTCCTGCCCGTTCATCTGCCCGGAGCTGTCCATAATGACCAGCTTTCCCGCATCACTGTTTTTTTCCTGCAAAAATGTGAGGCAGCTGCATGCTTTCAGTCTGCCAAGCATCTTTTCCCAATTTTTCCGAAAAGCCTCAAACAGCGTCTGTCCCTGTTTTTCCGCCAGATCCAGCGCCTCCTCCATAGCCGCCATGAACGGATAGGAAGGACTGCTGCTCTGGTAAATTGCCAGAAAACGCCTCAGCCTGTCCCTGTTTATCAGCTCTCCCGACACATGCAGAATTGCTGTCTGGGTTGGTGCAGGCAATGTCTTATGCAGGCTCTGGATTACAAGATCAGCACCCTGCCTGATGCTGTTTTGTGCCCAGAAAGGATGAAATCCCAAATGTGCACCGTGCGCCTCGTCCACAATCAGCGGAATCCCCCGCCCATGTACCACAGCGGCAATCGCCGCCACATCCGCCGTCAGACCCTCGTAGGTGGGGGAAACAATCAGTACCGCCTGTATCTTCTGATACCTGTTCAGGGCCAGCTCCACTTCCTCAGCCGTTACCGGCATCTGGCATCCAAACTGCGGATGAAGCTCCGTCCACAGATAGATGGGCTGAAGCTCCCGCAGATACACGGCGCAATAAGCCGACCTGTGGCAGCCTCTCGCCATCAGAAGCGTTCCTCCCTTTGGCAGAGCCGCCGACAGCGCACTCAATATTCCCGCTGTGCTGCCGTTTACCAGATAGTGACTCTCTTCAGCCCCACAGATTCGCGCCGCTTTTTTTTGGATATCCCACAGAATTGCCGACGCATCATGCAGGTTGTCAAATCCGTCTATCTCCGTGATGTCGCAGGGCAGAAAAGGCGCAAGCGTCTCCGTGCCGAGTCTCCGCTTATGTCCCGGCATATGATAGGGATAATAATCGCTCTTAGCATACTCCTTCAGCTTTGTATAAAGATCACCCATTCCGATATCCTGTCCTAATCAGACTCTTCCCGTGTCCTTTGTGAATACGCAGTGTTTCCAACAGGGAACACCACTTGTCAGCCGTGGTTACGATCCACGCCTCCCTACACATGGGCGGCACCACCGTCAACGGCCACATGTGCTTTTTAATAATGTCCTCCTCACGGGGGGTGAGCTCGTATTCCTTCCTCGCATTTCGGAGTGCGGTTCCCGGATGGTAGAAACCATGCAGCTTATGCGGCTTTATATAGTCCGGGGTGTGCCAGTCGTAAAGAAAGTAATCATGCAGAAGCGCTCCCCTGATCAACTCCGGTTTTTCGCACTTTATGCCCAGCTTTTCCAGCTTCCTGCTGATCGCCAGACTGTATTTTGCCACATTCATGCAGTGGTTGTTTACCGTCATGTTTCCATGCTGGATATGCGCCCTCGTCCAGTTGAAATTCTTGGATGTCACAATATCCGCAGCATCCTTCATGATCTCTCTGTAAAGGCTGCGCTGCTTCAGATAGTTTTTCTTCCACTTTTCCGCCTGTTTGAAATTCCGCAGTCTGCTCTTATGCATGGCTTACTCCTTTCCGCAGCTTCCCGCCGTCTCCGCTCTAATAATAGTAGCAGATTACCGGAAAGCCCTTTGATACATACTCGTATATCTCCGACGCCATTGCGGTGGGAAGATTGATACATCCGTGAGATCCGTTGTTAAGGTAAATGTCCCCGCCAAAGGCCCTTCTCCATGAGGCGTCATGCATACCCACATTTCCGTTGAAAGGCATCCAATACTGAACCGGCGTCTCGTAGTCCCGTCCGCGCAGCACGGCGTCCCTGGTCTTGTAGGTAAGCCCGAACACACCCGCCGGCGTCGCATTGCCCCGCGCCATATTTCCGGACACAAAATCCGTCTCCAGTACCACTTCTCCGTTCTGGTACAAATACAGATGCTGGTTTGTCAGATCCGCCTCCACATAGGAGTTGCCGATGTCGTTCTTACCCTTTACCCAGCCCTTGCAGCTGTACTCCGGCTCCCTGTCCGTAACCGTACCGTTCAGGATCAACTCCATCAGTGCCGCCGTCTCTGCTTTCCTGTCGGTTTTCCAACCGTAAGCGCCGCTGGGCAGCGTCAATTCCTCACCCAGAGAAGTCATAAATTTCCGTTTCTTTCCATAGGTGTCATTTGCTTTGGCATTTGCCGTAACAAAATCCTCCACCTGTTCCTCATCGAGCATCACGGAGTCACCGTCTATAATCATCCACTGATGAATCAGATCTCCGTCCACGATGACCTCCTCGCCGTTCCAGTTATATGTGATGCGGCTTCCCACCAGCTTGTTCATCTTCGCAAGCTTTGCCTGCAAAGCGGCATCCTCCGAGGTAACATCGGGCTGTTCGTAGCATCTCTCAGCCTTCAGATCCACCTGCGCGATCATATTTGTCAACGCGGTATTCACCATCTCTACGGTAGCCTTCCGGTTCAGCAGATCCCCTTCCTGCTCCGGGATGATCTCATAGCACTTCTTATCTTCCAGATATTCGCTGATGTAAGCATCCTCAGGCACCTGAACATCATCGCCCTCAAACAGACCGGCTGCATCCAGAAATGCCTCCGCTGCCCCGGAATCAAACTCACCGGTAACGGAAACCTCCACGCTTCGTTCTTTTCCGCTCAGGATTTCCACAATCCATGTATAGGCGTTCTGTGCCGCAAGCAGATCATACAGCGACTCGTCGGCATGGAAGATCATATTCACATCCCCTGCCCGCAGGGTAAGCAGCTCGGTTCCGTCCTTCCCAAAAAGAGACAGGCAGTAGGTTGCCGCGCCCTGTTCCTCCAGCCGTTGTGCCGCTTCCGCCTCCGTCAATCCACTGCAATCCAGTCCGTTGATGGCTGTGTGCGGATAAAAATGCTCCGTATAATAATATGCCGTTCCGAAATATGCCAGCAGGAGAACGCCCACAAGCAGTAACGCAACGATCCAGCCGATGCGTTTCTTTTTCTTCTTCGGTTTTTCCCCGGTTTCCGTGCCCGCCTTATTTTGTGCGTCCTTCGTCCCGGGTTTTTCCGTTGTCTTTACGCTTGCGTTGTCCGTGGGCTCTTTTGCTTCGGACTTCTCCGTTGTCATCACGCCCGGGGTGCTTGCAGGCTCCTCCTTTGTTCCTTTTGTCTGTGCATTAGCGCCAATCTTCACATCTTTTTCTTCTGATTTCATACCGATTATCCATTATCCCATCCCGCATGGGATAATCCCTCTTCTACCTTTTTCTTTTGTGCACATAATTATAACATTTATAAGCTTAAAAATATATACGATAGCACGAAAAACTTTGATTTATACATGATTTTTACACAAAAATCACCTGAACGAGAAGCATATAGAAAGCTGTTCCACATCCAATGCTCAACAAAGTGTTCCGTTTCCACAAATGAAGCCCCGCAACAAGTGCCCCTGCCATAAACTCCGGCAGTCCATGACTCCCGGAGAGAGGCGTTACATTCTTAAAACAATACACCACAAGGATCGCCATAATGGCGCAAGGAAGAACCTTTCCCAGATACTGAACCACGGCCGGAACCTTCTTTTTTCCTCCAAACACCGCAAAGGGCAGTGCCCGTGTCAGGATCGTGGTGAGCGCCGTGACAATAACAATCAAAATCGAATGTACCATGTTCTTTTCCCTCCTTCTGCCTTAATCCATGTGCTCCGACAGAGTAGCCGCTTCCTCACATTCCTTTGCGGGAGCGTTCTCCATCTTCCGTCTGAACCCCAGAAGAATCAGCACCGTTACCGACAATGCAGGCAGCAGAAACCGATCCGGTCCCAACAAAATCAGCGACACAATCCCCACCGCGAAGCCAATCAATGCGGAATAATGCTTCTTCTCATCCAGCCATTGATTAATGACGATCACAATAAAGAGTGCTGTCATGGAAAAATCAACGCCGGATGTGTTAAAGGTGAACAATTGACCCACGACCGCTCCCAGCACTGACCCGATGATCCAGTAGGAATGGTCAAACATCGCGATAAAAAGAGAAACCTTTTTCTCATCCATTCCTTCCGGCACTTTCAGGCTGCAAAGAACGGAGTAGGTTTCATCCGTAAGAGAAAAGACCATATACGGATATGCCTTGCCCATTTTCTTGAACTTTTCAACAAAAGATAACCCGTAAAAAATGTGTCTGCCATTAATAAACAGGGTCATAATAAACGTATACAACAAGCCATATGCCCCGGAAAGCAACGTCACCAGAACAAACTGCATACTCCCCGCATATACTGTCAGGCTGATCAAAAAGGCCCAGACAAAATGATATCCCGCATTCTGTAGCATCAGTCCAAAAGCCAATCCAAGAAATATATATCCCAGCAAAACCGGAACAGATTGTTGAAATGCATATAAAATTTCCTTTTTCCTCATCGGTATCTCTCCTCTTCTCCGTTCAGTTCATTACACAAAAACAGGGCTGTCATGTATTCATGACAACCCCTCCCAACAATGAAGCACGGGGGATTCGAACCCCCGACAACCTGATTAAAAGTCAGGTGCTCTACCGACTGAGCTAGTGCTCCGCAGCAAAAAATATTTTTTTACACGAAGAATGCCCAGAACCGGAATCGAACCAGTGACACGAGGATTTTCAGTCCTCTGCTCTACCAACTGAGCTATCTGGGCATAAAGTCTTTGCTTGCGCAAAGACTTAGTAGCGGGGACAGGATTTGAACCTATGACCTTCGGGTTATGAGCCCGACGAGCTTCCAGACTGCTCCACCCCGCGATATTAATATTTTATTCACCTGCCGGAAAAATATACCTCCGACAACTGCTTGTGCACTCTCGTGCAAATGGATGGAGGTGGATTCGAACCACCGAAGCAATTTGCAGCAGATTTACAG
>URSA01000019.1 GCA_900550475.1 uncultured Lachnospiraceae bacterium | reverse complement strand
GAATGCAGCGGCTGTTTGGGGCAAATAAAATGGATGATAAAAGCTATAATGAATGTATGAAGGGGCTGTTGCACAAGGAAAAAAGTCCAAGTGCAGCAGCCCCTTTACGGTTAAATGCCTCCAAAAGCACAAAAACGCTCGCCATAGCCCCCCTAATTCCCCAAAAGCAGATAACTCAAACAGGCCCTTCTGAATAACGATTGTTTTCCAGAGGAGCCTGTTTTCCAATTTTTCAAAAATCAGAAATTCAGGTATGCTTTCCTATACGAATGTGAATGTGCTTCCATTTACCGAAGATATTCCATTGGAGGTAATTGCATTTCTCGATCCGACCATTGAGAAATTGTGCTTTGAGCAGACAGAGGGAAAAACATTTATACACTTGAAGTTTAAGGATATGCCGCTGTATATCCAGGCGGCTTTTCGGTTTCCCTGACGATTTTGCGTAGGCCGCTTCCATGACGCTCCATGTATTTCATGCGGTGGAACGGGTCAGCAATCACAGGGCTTGCCATATTGAACGGATACTTTTTAGTGTCAAAAACAAATAAGAAAATAAAAACGGAAAATCCGTTGATATTTTCTGATTTGCGGCGTATAATAAGATTATAAGAAAATAAAAACGAAAAAACTGTTTTTAGAGGAGGACTACCTATGAAAATACTCCGCATCACCGCACAAGGACTCCCATTATTCAAAAAAGACTTGGATATTTGCTTTTATACGCAGCAACGTGTTTGCGAAGAGGACAAAGATAGTCTTTACCGTTTGACGGATAACTACTATCTCCACTCTGCCTGTGCTTTCATTGGAATTAACGCATCTGGCAAGACCTCGGTATTAAAGGTCATTAGCTTGGCCTTAAATATTGTGAAAAATGAGCCCATCAATCATGTGGAGGCAAAAAGCATTCTTGGCGGAGCGAAGAATGTTACAATCCGCACATATTTTTATGATAAGCGTAGCTACGTCTGCTGCTTGGAAACTGTAATTGCGGCAAAGAAGTCGAAAACAGGGGAATATGTGTATTCGATTCTGTCTGAAAGCCTTTGGGAAAAACCGATTGCAACCGTTAAGTCGAAAAAGTATCTGACAGATTTTACAGGAATGAAGCCTGTAGAGCAGCGCAATAGCGATGAAGCATACCTTTCTGATGATGTCAGCTTTGTCATTGCACATAATAAAAAAGCGAATGATACAGTGGAAATATTCAGCCTGCTTTCCTATACGAATGTGAATGTGCTTCCATTTACCGAAGATATTCCATTGGAGGTAATTGCATTTCTCGATCCGACCATTGAGAAATTGTGTTTTGAGCAGACAGAGGGAAAAACATTTATCCACTTGAAGTTTAAGGATGAAGAAGAGATTATCCTGAATAATGCGGCAGACCTTGAGCAGTATCTGTCCTCTGGTACGATTAAGGGTATTATTACATTCTCGATGGTAAAGGAAGTTCTTCATTCAGGTGGTTATCTTCTGGTAGATGAAATAGAGAATCATTTCAACAAGGAAATTGTAACGACCTTAGTGCGCTTCTTTATGGACAGCCGACTGAACAAAAATGGCGGAACGCTTATTTTCACTACGCATTACCCGGAACTGCTGGACGAATATGACCGAAATGACGGAATTTGTATCGTTAGAAACCGTAATGGCATTACAGCAGAAAATCTGAGCTATATATTGAAACGTAATGATATTAAAAAGAGTGATGCTTACCAGAGCGGCTTCCTTGAGGGAACAACGCCAGCATATGAAGCGTATATGCGCTTGAAGAAAAGCTTGGCTGCTTCAATCAATTAAGGAGGCGGCAGAATGGAATTAGCAAAATACAAGGCGTGTATATGTGAAGGCTCTGCCGAAGAAGCTATTATCGACATACTGGTTGATAATGATCTTCTGATTTTCAACAGAGAAGAAATGTTGGAAGAACGTGTCATCCGTTGCAGAAGTGCTAAACGATTCGAGGAGCGATACTTACGGAAAGGATTCGATGAGCAGATTTCTGTGATACGGATTTTGGATTCTCGCAGAGAGGAATTTCGATTGAGTAAAGCATATGAGCAGAAAATTGACGTGGTAAATGTCATTACTGCTCCAGAAATTGAAATGCTGATTATTCATGCGGAAGGAGCATATGATCAGTTTAAGCGTTCTGGAAAAAAACCAAGCGAATTTTGTAAAATAAATCTTCGGATGCATGATGTGAAGTCGTATGATTTTGTGAAGCAGTATTTCAGTAATCCTCAGCTCTTGGTGAAAGCCATAAAAGAGTATCGCAGAACAGCAAATATCCCCAAAGGAGAATACAGCTTGTCTGATTTGCTGAGATGAGCGTTGCTTTTTTGATACATTAGCCGTGACTCAAATGGTCACCAGGAGATAAACGGGTACCAGTTTATAGAAAATAGAATAGAATCGTCTTTGATGCCTCGTTGGGAAACCAACGGGGTATTTTTTTGCCTCAATCCGGCTGTATAGAACACTGAAAAAGTCAAAACGAACCGTATGTAGTCCTGCAAGGACAACCAAAGTGCGCCTACGAGGCCAACGCGAAACCGGAGGATTCTTGTTAAACTTACTTTGTAAGGACGAAAGTCCGAATGTCCCTTGAAAACTGAATACTCATTCTTCAGGTACATTCCTGTTTGGTCGAGCCTTCGACTGCACGCCATGAAGCCCATCGGGGCGATAGCGGTTTCGCAGAAGCAAATGCCGGATTGCAACCGGCGGCGGTGTTAAAGCCAGACAGGGACAATGATACTTCCGTAATTCGCGGTCCGGCCATAAGGAAGGCGGGATGGTTAAATTCCAATGGAGCAGTGAAGCACACTGCCGCCTGTGAGAAATCCTACATCTCTGGGGTGATAAGAAAAAGTACAGAGAAACCATATTTTCAGAAAGCGCTGCCGGGTGCTGTATCAGCATGATACCTGGCAGGCTTTATCCATATCAGTGTATGGAGATTGGAGACAACAGCATATGAAAGAAAACTGGGTTTATCGGCGAGGTGATTTATATCTCGCCAATCTCGGTGTTCCGGTCGGATCAAAGCAGGGCGGTGTTCGTCCTGTTGTGGTTCTTCAGAATGATGTCGGCAATTATTATGCGCCGACGATCACGATTGCTCCGCTGACATCGAAAATTGAGAAGAAGCGAAAACAGCCAACGCATTTCTTTCTCCGTAAAGCAAAGGGACTGGCAAAACCGTCCATGGTATTGGCAGAACAGCTCGACACCTGCGACAAGATATGCGTGATTCGCTATCTTGGGCGGGTAAGTAAGGGGCAGATGCGTGGGATTGATGAAGCTGTAAGGATTCAACTTGGATATTACATTCCGGAACAAGCAGAGAAAAAAAGACAGGGCAAATGCCGAAAGGATGGCGAAGAAGGCGATGGATAAACTGATTACAAGGAAAGAAGCAGCCAGTATACTGGGAATCAGCGTAAAAACACTGGATGCTGCAAGAACAGACGGTTTGATCTCCTATGTTCAGTATGTGGAAAACGGCTGCGTTTATTTCACGGAAGTGGGGATTCAGGAGTACATTGCAAAATGTACGCACCGTGCAAAACCGATGGAACGTGCTGCGACATATCGCAAACCTCGAAGCTTTCGGCGGTGAAAATCGACATCGTTGAGTATGGACGATGAATCCGCAATAATGAAAGCATCAACAGGATTGGAGGTAATGATATGGCGGCAAGAAGAATGATGCTTCCCGATTATGGTACGGTGAGTATGAAGGGAACGCAATATTATCGAACTCGTGTAACAGATCAGCAGGGACGGCGGGTTTCCTTATATGCAAGAACGAGAGAGGAACTGTACCAGAAGGAACAGGAAGCGATCCAGCAGATTGAGAACAAGACGTATCGCCGCAGTACACCTACAGTGGAGGAGTATTGCGAGAAATGGCTGCTGATGCAGTCGGCACAGATCAGGATGACAACGCTGATTGACTATACATCGAAAGTGAAGAACTACATCATCAAGCCATTGGGCGATATGCATATGGGAGATGTAACAGCAGATGACATTCGCCTGGCACTGTTGGCGGCATCGAAAAAGTCGGCGTCCGTGTACAAATCAGTGAACGTTCTATATAAGTGTATTTTCACGGCAGCAATGGAGAGTAAGATCATTGATGAGAATCCGACCATCTATCTGAAGAAGAATGTGGGCGGGATTCCCCAGAAGGATCGCCTCCCGCTTACGGATGAGCAGGTGGATAAGCTGCTGGATGCCATTTACGGCTTACCGCCGTATGTGTTCGTGATGCTGGGGCTGTACGCAGGATTGCGGAGAGAAGAAATCCTCGGACTTCAATGGGATTCGGTGTATCTTGATTGCGAGGCTCCGTACCTTACCGTTCGGAGAGCCTGGCATACGGAGCATAATCGTCCGGTGATTCTGACAGAGCTGAAAACAAAGGCAGCGCATCGGAATGTCCCTCTGCCGGACAATCTTCTGGAATGTCTGAAAGAGGCGAAGAAGACATCGACATCGGATTTTGTGGTTGCAAACCGGGATGGAGACCCGTTGTCCTATACGCAGTTCAAGAGATTATGGCAGTATATCGTAACCCGTACCACCAAGGAACGCTGCTATTACCGCTATGAAGATGGCAAGAGGGTGAAGCATACGGTGAAGCCGGTTCTGGGGCAAAAGGCAGCACACAATGGAAATGTGGTTTACAGTCTGGACTTTGAGGTGACTCCGCATCAGCTGCGGCACACCTACATTACGAATCTGATTCATGCTTCGGTTGATCCGAAGACGGTTCAGTATCTTGCCGGTCATGAAAGCAGCAAGATCACCATGGATATTTACGCCAAGGTGAAATATAATCGCCCAGAGCAGCTCGCAGGAGTGCTGGAAGATGCTTTTGCATCGTGGGATTAAGAGTAAATCAGAAAGAAATTAGGGCAGGGATGGTCAAAAATCCCTGCCCTTTTTACATACATTCGACATCCTTGAAGGAAGTGCTGTACGCCATGATAATAAAAGTGACAACACGCAATGTATGAAGATAGATAGGAGGAGAACACATGGCTAAAGGGAAAAAGCGTCCTGCTGAACTTCCGGAATACGGAACAGTGATGATGAAAGGGGTACAGTATTACCGCACCCGGATTACAGATGCAGACGGAAAGAGAGTGGCGATTTATGGGCTGACACGCGAAGAATTGTATGACCGGGTGGAAGATGCCCAGAAGAAAATCGCGGAAGTGGTTTTCCATAGAGAGAATCCGACCGTGGAAGAGTACTGTGAAAAATGGTTGCTGATGCGGTCTGGAACGGTAAGAACTAATACGTTGGAAGGATACGCACGGATGGTGAATCGGTACATCGTGGGTCCGATTGGACAGATGTATATGGACGAGGTGACCACAGATGACCTGCGGCTGCTGATGGTTCCGTTATCAAAAGGTTCTTCCGGAATGTATGGTCAGCTCAATATGCTGATTAAGAACATTTTTAATTCAGCAGAAGAGAGCAAGGTGATTAAAGAGAATCCATCCAAAACGATTTGCGCAAGAGGCGGAAAGCCAGCGAAACGGCGCGAGGATTTGACGGATGAACAGACTGCCATTTTGTTGGATAGCATTCGTGAGCTTCCACCGTATGTCTTCGTGATGATCGGTTTGTACGCGGGATTGCGTAGAGAAGAGATCCTTGGATTAAAATGGGACTGCGTATTCCTGGATGAAAAAACGCCGTACATTTCGGTAAGGCGTGCATGGCATGTGGAAGGCGGTGAGCCGGTAGTCAACACGCTATTGAAGACACCGGCAGCAAAACGAGATGTTCCGATTCCAAAATGCCTGGTAGCCTGTCTCAAGGAAGAAAGGGAAAAATCAGAATCGGAATATGTGATCTCGAATTCGAAGGGAACTGTTTTGACGGAAACACAGTTTGTGAGAGTCTGGAAGTACATAACAGTCCGTTCTACTGCAGAACGCTGTTATTACACCTATGTAAATGGGCAGTCCATCAAGCATAGAATAAAGCCAAGGCTTGGTGAGCATCAGCCGAACAATCCCAAGCTGGTGTATACGATGGACTTCAAGGTGACTCCGCACATGCTGCGGCACACCTACATCACCAATCTGATTTACAAAGGTGTTGATCCAAAGACGGTGCAGTATTTGGCAGGCCATGAGAACAGCAAAACGACTATGGACATCTATGCGAAAGTCAAGTATAATAAACCTGAGGAATTAAGCAGCGTTGTGAATGCTGCATTCGGGCTGCGTTAAACTGCACCAAAAATTTCGCGATTTCGTGGGTTTACCTATGGGTTTACTGAGAGAGGAAAGCCCGAAAAACCGCATGAATACTGGTCTTTTTGGATCAAGGTCAGGTGAGTACGGCTTAAAGGCCGCTCGTCGCGCTCCTCAGTTCTCAAAGAGATAATTATCTCGGAAGAGACAATACAATTTGTTTACAGACCCCGGAAAATCAAATTTTCCGGGGTTTTTGAATATCTGTCGATCAAAATTGTAAAGATGAACTGAACGGTTATGACGGGAATAGAGCCGAAACGCGATACGTTCATCGAAGAACTGAAACATCATGGATAACTGACAAAACACTTTTTTTTCAATGAAGATTATGTTATTCTTGTTGTAACAAGAGGTGAAAGGGGGCAAAAAATATGCCGGAGATCGCACTGTTTTATGGAATTAGGGTAACTATGTATTATGATGACCACAATCCGCCGCATTTTCATGCCGAATACAATGGAAATAAGGCGTTGATTGAAATAGATGCAGCCCGCGTAATAAAAGGAGCCCTGCCCTCAAGGCAATTAAAGTTGATTTTGGCATGGTGTGTTTTGCATCAGGATGAGTTGATGCAGAATTGGGAATTGTCAAAAGACGGAAAACCTTTAAACAGAATTAATCCCTTGATATAGTGCAGCAGGAGGTGATAAAATGTTTCCAAAGGTTGTGCAGGTTGTACCTATGAAAAATTACACGGTATATGTGTATTTTGATGATGGAAAAATAGTGTGTTACGATATGTCCCACATGATTGACAAGGAGGCATTTTGCGTGCTAAAGGACTTGGATATCTTTATGGATACCTGTACGGTAATGAATGATACACTTGCATGGGATGTCAATCAAAATCGGGATAATACATCTTGTTTGGATATCGATCCGGATACTTTATACGAACTACCATGTGTGGAAGAGCAAATAGCATAGTATTGATTAGCAAGCCCCCGGGAAACCTTGATTTTCCGGGGGCTCTTGTATTTGAATGGACGATAGTCCAATGAGGAGACCTTACAGCTTCCAGCCTACCGCCTGTTCCCTGCCGCTGATGAAATGGCGGTAGACACCGTTCTGTTTCATCAATTCGTCGTGTGTGCCGCGCTGGACGATCTGCCCTTTGTCCACAACGAGGATCTGATCCGCATGGCGGACGGTCTTCAGCCGGTGGGCAATCATGATAACGTTTTTCTCATGGGTCAGCTCGCCGATGGCATCCATCAACTCCTTCTCGTTTCCGGATTCACGTTGGCTGTGGCCTCATCCAGAATAATGATCGGCGCGTCCTTCATCATGGCAGCGTTTTGCCGACTGTGGGCAGATCCTTTACAGTCAGGCCTTTTTTTGTTGAATAAATCTCTTTTGCGATAATAGATGATTTGACTTTTGAATCGTCTGTTGTTATAGTACGATTAGACAAAACTAACCGGTTCTATGCGAAGCAGGATCTGCTTGACATTAAAATCCACGCTTTCTTCTTTCCTGAGGATTTTTGTCTGGATGTGGAAATCCCGGTGGCGTCATTATTTTACGAAGCAAGGGTTACGGCATCTGTTGATCAACACCGATTTTACCATGGGGCAGATCGCCCAGATGATCGGCTACACCACCTCCAGCCGCTTTGCGGAGTTGTTTAAAAAAAAGTACGGGCATTCTGCCGATCGAGTATCGGAAGATTGCACGGAGGGAGCAGTAACAAAATATCTTTTGTAACAGAATATTTTTTCAGAGAGGAGACCAGGTTATGAAAATTTTAGTATTTGGTGCAGGCGTACTCGGCTGCAATCTTGCAAGAAACCTGTTCCGTGCAGGTAGAGAGGTAACATTGCTTGCGCGGGGAAAATGGGCGGAGGAGATTCAAAAGAACGGACTGCGGATCAAGGACAAGTTTTCGCCCCGTGTGTCGGTCAGCCGTATTCCGGTCGTGACCGAACTTGCAGCGGATGACCAGTACGATGTGATCTTTGTGGTTCTGCGCTATACCCAGCTTGACTCCATCATGGAGATCCTGCGGGCAAACCGGACAAAAAACATCGTTTTCGTGGGCAACAATGTGCGCGCAAGGGCAATCACCGAGTCGCTGCCGGAGAAAAATGTCCTTTTTGCCTTTGCACATTCGGCGGGGCATCGGAAGCCTGACAGAGTGGCGTCCGTTGATCTGAAAAAAATGACCATTGGCCAGCTACCGGATGAAACCTCCAACGAGAGCCTGATCGGGCAGATTTTTGACGGTACGAAATACAAGGTGATCTATGAGCCTAATATGGAGGACTACCTTCTTTGCCATGCGGCGTTTGTGCTGCCGGTTGCCTTTGCATGCTACAAGGCGGATGGAAATCTGAAAAAGCTGAAGGGCAACACGGCATACCTGAACCGGCTGATCGACGCCAACATTGAAGGCTACAGTGCCATAAAGAATGCCGGGCATGAAATCCTGCCGAAAGACGATCAGGACTTTACGGGCGAGGCATATCGAAAGACCTGCCTGCGCTTCTTCAAACTCATGTGTGCAACGAGCCTCGGAAAAATCTGCGCCTCCGACCACGCCATGAACGCAACCGATGAAATGAGCGCCTTGAACCGGGATCTGAAACAATTCTTTGATGAGAACGGAGCAAAATACCCGGTATGGCTGGAGCTTGAAAAGGAAGCAGAGGGGTATTTGGAATAAGCGAGAAAGAGAAATGAAGGAAATCCTGCATCAACACGCAGGGATGATTACATGTGCTATTTGAAATCACGTTTTGCGAAAAACTGTTCCGTGTGCTGCAGGAATACTCAAAATATCAAGCGCACCGCTGCCATACGGAGTAGAATATAAGCATGGTACCAACAGAGATTTGCAGCATGGAGGGAAGCAATGGGAAATATGGAGCTGCTTGCGGGAGCACTTCAATATCTGGAGAACCACCTGGAGGATGAGATTGGGACGGAGGACGTCGCAGCGGCGTGCTTTTGCTCCCGGTCTACGCTGGAGAAGCTGTTTCGGTGTGTAAACAACATATCCGTGAGGGAGTATCTGGTCAGGAGAAGGATGATGAAGGCGGCGCGCAGGTTGGCGGAGGAACCGCAGGTCAGCATTCTTGACGTGGCGCTGCAGTACGGATATGGCTCCAACGAGGCTTTTTGCCGTGCATTCAAGCAGATCTGGAACTGTAAACCGTCCGAGTTTCGTGAGAGACAATCCGGTAAGTCCTCGCATTTCTCGGAGTTGTTTCCAAGGCTTACACGGCCTGTGGAGAACGGAGATGCTTATATGAGAACAAGAAAAGCTGTGGATATCAGTGAGTTGTATGACTTTTTTACGGAGCGGAAGAACTGTTATTTTGTATGCTGTGACATTCAGAATCTGTTACCGATTAACGATTTTTCCAGAAAAGCGGGAGATATTGCGATTCTGACGTCCATGCAGCGCATGGAGGCTGCCGCCGGAGAGAACGATATCGTGTTCCGCATCGGCGGGGATGAATTTGCACTGCTGACGGACAGCACGGAGGAGGCCTACGCACAGTCCGTAGCAGATAAGATCAGTAAAGAGAATGGGAAGGTCTTCGAGGCGGAGGGAAAGGAATTTCCGCTGGGCCTGTATACGGCGGTGGCGCGCTTCGATGCGCCCCATATCCGGTATCAGGAGCTTTTCACCGGTCTGCACAAGGCGATTGAGGACTGCAAGTAACCTGCGGGTTCCAGCCGTCCGGTTCGCCCAGTACGTTTTGCACCGTGTAGAGCGCAGCTTCATCGTCGGAGAGCAGGTGTGAGAAAGCCGCCCGTTCAGACGCGGCTGCGCCCTCGCCGGTGCAGAGATATTCCCCATAGTAGAAGTGGTCATGGGGCTTTCCCCAGTCATTCCAGCCTGCCGGATGGATATGGCTGCCGAGGCTGCACCGTAACAGCACCGTTTTTGCCCACTCGCGCCACGGGCGTCCCAGATAGACGGAACGGGGCGGGCAGTCGCTGTCAAAGCGGCAGTTTTCAAATACATAGCCGAAGGGCAGATCCTTCGGAGTGGATGCTGCAGTGGCATATCCGTAAATCACCTCGTCCGCCGGGCTCTCCGGCGGTTTTCTGTCTCCGGGTTTCTTGGAAAAGATCGTGCAGCCTTGAAAATAGGCAATGGCGCCGCCGAAAATGAAATCCACATCCCCCTGAATAAAGCAATTTACATAATATTGGCGGTTGTTGATTCTGGGAGCGTGTTCTCCCGGCCCGGTAAAGCCGCCGGGCTTCGCTGCCGTGGGGGGGAGCGGGGCGGTAAACAGCGTGTCCTGACTGGATATCAGGCGGCAGTTTTCCAGAACGAGGCGGTCGCCGTCCGCATAGAGTGCCAGCGCCTGTCCCACCGTGTGCCCGTAGCCTGCTGTGTTTTGGAAGGTAATGTTTCTTGCGGTGAAATTATGGGCGTGAACGCGCACGGAGGCAGTGCGGAAGGTGCCGCGTCTGCTGCCGTCAGGCAAGGCTTCAAAAGCGCCGAGGTGGAAGCTCAGCACGGTTTTCAACGCATCCTCCCCGAGAAACGTCACATAGGGGCGTTCTACCACAAGCAGCTCCTCGTAGATGCCCGGCGCGATGTGAACGGTGACGGGCTCTGCCTGCGGCTCCTCGGGTGCGGGAAATGCCTGGGGCAGCAGCTCGATTTCGGGCAGGGAGGAGAGCGCCTCCGAGACGGAGCGGTAGCAGGGCGTCTGCTCCGGATAATTGACATATAAATGTATCATAAATTCAGCACCTCTGTTTTGTATCGTGTATGATTCCTATTATAAAATTCCCGTTTGAGAGTGTCAATTTAACATTTTGTTTACAAAACTTTCATTCTTTGCGGTGGCTTTTGGTTGAATCTGCCTTGTAAATCTGCTACAATAAACCTTGTGTATTTGTTTTTACAGAGATTCTTGCGCGCTTACAGGCGCAGATAGGAGTATAGAGTCATATGAGTCTGGTTACAAAAATTTTCGGTACGCACAGCGAAAGGGAATTGAAGAGAATCTCACCGCTGGTGGATCGGATCGAGGCGCTGCGCCCTGACATGCAGGCACTCACCGACGAGCAGCTGAAGGCGAAAACCGAAGAGTTCAAAAAACGTCTGTGGGACGGCGAGACACTGGATGATCTGCTGCCGGAGGCGTTTGCGGTGGTGCGGGAGGCAGCAAAGCGTGTCCTGAACATGGAGCATTACAGGGTACAGCTGATCGGTGGTATCATCCTGCATCAGGGACGAATTGCAGAGATGCGTACAGGTGAAGGAAAAACCCTCGTCTCCACATTGCCCGCATACCTCAATGCCCTTGAGGGAAGAGGTGTCCACATTGTCACCGTCAATGATTATCTGGCGCATCGTGATGCGGAGTGGATGGGACAGGTGCATGAGTTCCTTGGTCTTAAGGTGGGCGTGGTGTTGAACAGCATGACCTCCGATGAGAGAAGAGAGGCATACAACTGCGACATTACCTATGTGACCAACAATGAACTGGGATTTGATTACCTCCGTGACAACATGGTGGTTTACAAGAAACAGCTTGTGCTTCGGGATCTTCACTATGCCATCATTGACGAGGTGGACTCGGTGCTGATCGACGAGGCGCGTACCCCTCTGATCATTTCCGGTCAGAGCGGCAAGTCCACAAAGCTGTATGAGCTGTGCGATATTCTGGCAAGACAGATGACCCGCGGCGACGATATGGCGGATCTGTCCAAGATGGACGCCATCATGGGCGTTGTGCAGGAGGAGACGGGCGACTTTATCGTAAATGAAAAGGATAAGGTCGTGAATCTGACGGCAGCAGGCGTGGAGAAGGTGGAAAAATTCTTCCACATCGACAACTTTGCAGATCCGGAGAATCTGGAGATCCAGCATAATATCATTCTGGCGCTCCGTGCGCACAACCTGATGTTCCGCGACAAGGATTATGTGGTGAAGGACGACCAGGTGCTGATCGTGGATGAGTTCACCGGACGTATCATGCCGGGACGGCGTTATTCGGACGGTCTGCATCAGGCAATCGAGGCGAAGGAGCATGTGCAGGTTAAAAGGGAGAGCAAGACCCTTGCCACCATCACCTTCCAGAATTTCTTCAACCTGTTTGAAAAGAAATCCGGTATGACCGGTACGGCACTGACGGAGGAGAGGGAGTTCCGCGATATCTACGGCATGGACGTTATCGAGATTCCCACCAACAGACCGGTACAGAGAGTCGATCATCAGGACGCCGTATACAAGACAAGACGGGAAAAGCTGCATGCAATCGTGGCGGCAGTGGAGGAAGCCCATGCGAAGGGACAGCCCGTGCTGGTAGGTACGATCACCATCGAAGCGTCCGAGGAGCTGAGCGGCATGCTGCGCAGACGGGGCATCGAACACAAGGTGCTGAATGCGAAGTTCCATGAGCTGGAGGCGGAGATCGTGGCGGATGCCGGTGTGCACGGTGCGGTTACCATCGCGACCAACATGGCAGGCCGTGGTACGGATATCAAGCTGGACGACGCTTCCAGAGAGGCGGGCGGTCTGAAGATCATCGGTACGGAGAGACATGAATCAAGACGTATTGACAACCAGCTGCGCGGTCGTGCCGGACGTCAGGGAGATCCCGGTGAATCCAAGTTCTACATTTCGCTGGAGGACGATCTGATGCGTTTGTTCGGATCAGAGCGTCTGATCGGAATGTTCAACTCCATGGGTATTCCGGAGGGACAGGAAATCGAGCACAAGATGCTCTCCAGAGCAATCGAATCCGCCCAGAAGAAGATAGAGAACAACAACTACGGAATCCGTAAGAATCTGTTGGAATATGACCGCGTGATGAGCGAGCAGAGAGAGATCATCTACGGTGAGAGACGCCGTGTGTTGGACGGCGAGAGCATGCGCGATGTGATCTACAAGATGATCACGGACATTGCCGAGCATTGCGTGGACATGGCAATCGGGGATGATATCGAGCCGGAGGAGTGGGATCTGAATGAGCTGAATGCCCTTCTGCTTCCCCTGATCCCGTTGCAGCCCGTGACGAGAGAGCGGATTCATGCCAACAAGAAGAACGGTCTGAAACAGCAGCTGAAGGAAGAGGCGGTCAAGCTCTACGAGGCGAAGGAAACTGAGTTCCCCGAGCCTGAAATGATGCGTGAGCTGGAGCGCGTGATCCTGCTCAAGGTGATCGACAGAAAGTGGATGGATCACATCGACGATATGGAGCAGCTCCGTCAGGGAATCGGTCTGCAGGCATACGGTCAGAGAGATCCTCTGGTGGAATACAAGCTGAGCGGCTACGAGATGTTCGATGAAATGACGCAGAACATCAAGGAAGATACCGTGAGACTTCTGCTCCGCGTGAAGATTGAACAGAAGGTTGAGCGTGAGCAGGTGGCAAAGGTGACAGGAACCAACAAGGACGACAGCGGCCCCAAGACGCCCACAAAGCGTGCAAATGCCAAGGTATATCCGAATGATCCCTGCCCCTGCGGAAGCGGCAAGAAGTACAAGAACTGCTGCGGAAGAAGTTAAGCGGGACAAAATATAAAAAAGAAAGTGGGTGACGTTAATGGTAGAATTGGATAATATGAAGACAAAGCTCCTTACCTATGAAACACCTTTAGCGGAAGTGAGGGATTCACTTTGACCTGGCTTCCAAGGAGAAGCGGATCGAAGAGCTGGAACGTGAGATGGAGGCGCCGGGCTTCTGGGACAATCCGGAGCGTTCCAACAAACAAATGAAGGAATTGAAAAATCTGAAGGATACCTGTCAGACCTACCGGGATTTAAAAACCGGGTACGAGGATATCCTGACCCTGATCGAGATGGGCTATGAGGAGAATGACGAATCCCTCATTCCCGAGATTGAGGAGGAGCTGAACCACTTTGTCAGCACCTTTGAGGCAATGCGTATCGGCACCCTGTTATCGGGGGAGTATGACAAGAACAATGCCATATTGAAGCTGAATGCAGGTGCGGGCGGTACGGAGAGCTGCGACTGGTGCGGCATGCTGTACCGCATGTATACCAGATGGGCGGAGCGGAAGGGATTTTCCATCGAAGTGCTGGACTATCTGGACGGCGACGAGGCGGGCATCAAGTCCGTGACATTTCAGGTCAACGGCGAGAATGCATATGGCTATCTGAAGTCCGAAAAGGGCGTACACAGACTGGTCAGAATCTCACCGTTCAACGCGCAGGGCAAGAGACAGACCTCCTTCGTGTCGCTGGATGTCATGCCGGATATAGAAGAGGATCTGGATGTGGAGATCAACGAAGAGGATCTGCGGATTGATACCTACCGAAGCAGCGGCGCCGGTGGACAGCACATCAATAAGACCTCCTCGGCAATCCGTATCACGCACATTCCTACGGGAACCGTGGTGCAGTGCCAGAACGAGCGAAGCCAGTTCCAGAACAAGGACAAGGCGATGCAGATGCTGAAAGCAAAGCTGTATCTGTTGAAGCAGGAGGCGAATGCGGAGAAGCTTTCCGATATTCGCGGAGAAGTAAAAGAAATCGGATGGGGAAATCAGATCAGATCCTATGTATTGCAGCCCTACACGATGGTGAAGGATCACCGGACGGGTGTGGAGAGCGGAAATGCGGATGCCGTGCTTGACGGCGGGTTGGATCCCTTTATCAACGGATATTTAAAATGGCTCAGCACAGGAGCCAAGCCGGTAGCCGGTGCGGAAGATTAATTCTTCTGCACCGGTTTCATTATGTCAAAATAAAACTGTGTATAGGTCATCTGCATGTAGGCATTCACCCACAGAAGCCCCACTAAGGACAATGCCCCTAAAATAAGCAGGGGAAGGAAGGTAACCTGCAGATAGAACAGGCGCAGACGGTGACCCGCCGTGATCCGGAAGGAAAGCCGGATGATCTCGCCTGCGGACTTGTCGGGAAAGTCCAGCATCAGGAAGTAGCACTGTGACAGGGCAAGGGAGAGCGGTACATAAATCGCAAGCCCCACTGCCAGACACACGAACATCAGATACATATAGACCTCACTGCCGGTGAGGGAGTAGAGAGCCAGCGGAATCATGTATGCCATGCTCAACGGTGCGGAGACGGCTGTCAGCACAAGGGAAAGTCCGATTGCCGTCCGTATGTGGGAAAAGCCGTAGAATAAATCGGAAAGGTACGGCACAGTGCCGAAGGAAAGCTTCATAAAGATCAGGGTCAATCCGACGGAAAGCACACCCACAAAAACGGAAAGGGGCAGGCTGACCGCCCATGAAATAAGATAGGAAATAAGGGTGTTCGACGGCAGCAGTACAGTCATCCATGGGGAAAGGGTTCCGCTGATCATGTTGATGATCATGGCGCCGCCGATCACCATGCCGTAATGCCCGGACAGCCTTTCCTTTGCCTGATTTTTCAAATCTGAGGTGGATAAATAAGTGTTCATAGTTTCTCCATTCTGAGGTTTTTGGGTCAAACTGTGTAGTCCACATTCATGCCGCTGTATTTTGTGGCATCGGATGATTTTAAGGACTGCTGATAGGGGTTATCCTCGTTGTAATATTTGATCTGGGTCTGGGTAGTGCCGCCGGAAATATAAGTGCGTCCGCATTCCGGACAGACTGCCGTGTGCAGTGTGACGGAGGCGCGTACCACCTTGCCGTTTCCCGTCGCCGCTTTTGCAAAAGCGTTGCTCACATGCTCCTGCTCATGGGAGCGCACCACGGATGCCGCCGCATTGGAAGAAATGTGGGCGGGCGATTTGAAGGAAACCATCTCGTCGGAGCCGTCCTGATATTTTCGGTTCTTGCAGGTCTGGCACTCCTTCGTGGGATCGTTCTGAACGGATCCGCGCAGTTCGCTGATGGCTAAGCTCATAAAAACAACCTCCTTCCGTTACAGATCAAAGTCGTCTCCGTAGAGGCGGTCCATATACTCGTCGAAGTCGATTCCGTAAATGCTCTCAAACTGCCGGTTTAACAGATCGCGGTTTTCGGGCTTTAACATCTGGAAGGTCGCAACGCCCACACTGACCGTGAGAGCCAGCCCCAGAAGCATGCCCATGATCGAGGTAATCAGTCCGGCGATTGCCGTTCCCGCAAGCTTTTCTCCCTTCCGCTTTGAAAGGATCACGAACAGGATACCCAGCGCACCCAACGGAAGCGGCAGGATGAAGGTGATCAGGAGAAAAAGAGAACAGAAGCCTACGATCAATGCCGCCGTGGCGAAGTTATTCTTCTTTTTCACCGGGTAATAGTATTGCATATTTTGCTGCTGATGATTAAAACCGTCCATAATAATCTCCATATATCATTAGATTTACTGTCCTTAGTATAGCATCTTCCGTTTGCTTTTACAATTCATTTTCAGTATAATGGATGAGACGGCGGCGAGCCGCAAGAAAGAGGACAGGTGGGGAAAAAGATGGACATTATCAAAAAGATCACAGAAGAATTGAAGGTGCAGAAATGGCAGGTGGAGGCAGCGGTGAAGCTGATCGACGAGGGCAATACGATCCCGTTTATCTCCAGATACCGCAAGGAGGCGACGGGCTCCCTGAACGACGAGCAGCTCCGTAATCTGCACGAAAGGCTTCTGTATCTGCGCAACTTAGAGGAAAAAAAGGAGCAGGTGATCGGCAGCATAGAGGAGCAGGGACAGCTTACGGATGAACTGAAGGCGAAGATCCTTGCGGCGGAGACGATGGTTGTGGTGGAGGATCTCTACCGTCCGTACCGTCCCAAGAGAAAGACCAGAGCGAGTGTGGCAAAGGAGAAAGGGCTGGGCGGCCTGGCGGAGTATCTGCTCTTGCAGGAGGCGGCTGAGCCTGTGCTGGCGGAGGCGCAGAAGTATGTATCCGGCGAGGATGTGCCGGAGGAAAAGCGGGTAAAAACCGCCGAGGAGGCGCTGCAGGGAGCAAAGGATATCATTGCGGAAACGGTGTCTGACGACGCAGCGCACAGACAGTACATCAGAAGCGCAACCATGGAGGAGGGTGTGATCACCTCTGCCGCGAAGGATGAGAAAGCGGAAAGCGTGTATGAGATGTACTATCAGTTTGAGGAGCCGGTCAAAAAGATTGCCGGACACCGCGTGCTGGCGTTGAACCGCGGGGAGAGCGAAAGAATCCTGACGGTCAAGGTCATTGCGCCCGTGGACAGGATCATCCGCTATCTGGAAAAGAAGGTGATCACGAAGGACAATCCGTATACGACCCCGGTTTTGAAAGAGGTTGTGCAGGACGCCTATGACAGACTGATCGCGCCCGCAATCGAGAGGGAAGTGCGCAACGAACTGACGGAGAAGGCGGAGGATGGCGCCATCGGCGTATTCGGCAAGAATTTAGAGCAGCTTCTGATGCAGCCGCCCATTGCAGGGAAGGTTGTGCTGGGCTGGGATCCGGCGTTCCGAACCGGATGCAAGCTGGCAGTGGTGGACGCCACCGGAAAGGTGCTGGATACGAAGGTGGTCTATCCCACCGCACCGCAGAACAGGGTGGAGGAAGCGAAGGCAGAGGTAAAGAAGCTCATCAAAAAGTACGGCGTTTCCCTGATCTCCGTAGGAAATGGTACAGCGTCGAGAGAGTCGGAGCAGGTGATAGTGGACATGTTGAAGGAGCTTGACCGCCCCGTGCAGTATGTAATTGTCAATGAGGCGGGCGCTTCCGTATATTCCGCAAGCAAGCTGGCAACGGAGGAGTTCCCGAACTTTGATGTGGGGCAGAGGAGCGCAGCGTCCATCGCGCGCCGCCTGCAGGATCCGTTGTCCGAGCTTGTGAAGATCGATCCGCAGTCCATCGGCGTGGGTCAGTATCAGCATGACATGAACCAGAAAAAGCTGGGTGAGACGCTGCACGGCGTGGTGGAGGACTGCGTGAACAAGGTGGGCGTGGATCTGAACACGGCATCGGTTTCCCTTTTGGAATACATCTCCGGCATCAGCAAGGCGATTGCGAAGAATATCGTGGATTACAGGGAACAGAACGGACGCTTCACGGACAGAAGACAGCTGCTCAAGGTAGCAAAGCTTGGTCCCAAGGCGTATGAGCAGTGCGCCGGTTTCCTCAGGATTCCGGACGGCGACAATCCGCTGGATGCCACCAGCGTACACCCGGAGTCCTATGACGCGGCGCAGAAGCTCTTAAGCAGGCTGGGACTGACCATGGAGGATGTGCGCGCAGCCCAGAAAAAGGCGGCTGCGGAGCGCCTTGCGGGCAAGAGTGCCCCGGTGGCAGCAGGCAGCGGACGCCGCGCGGAGGGGCAGGACAAGAATGGTCGTGCCCAGGGCGCAAAGGGCGGCAGACAGATTCAGGTGAAAAATGTGAATACCGCCATGGGAAAGGCGCTGGCACAGGCAATGGGAGGCATGACCCTCGCAAAGGAGCCTGCGCAGGAAACTGCGGCGCAGACGGCCGAGGCTGTGAAAACAGGAAGTCTGGAGAGAAAGATCGGCGACAGGAAGAAGCTGGCGCTGGAGCTTGGAATCGGCGAGATTACACTGACGGATATCGTGAAGGAGCTGGAGAAGCCCGCCCGGGACCCCAGAGATGATATGCCTGCGCCGATCCTCAGGAGCGATGTGCTGGATATGAAGGATTTAAAGCCCGGCATGATCCTGAAAGGAACCGTGCGCAATGTCATTGACTTCGGCGTGTTTGTGGATATCGGAGTGCATCAGGACGGTCTGGTGCATATTTCCCAGATTACGGACCGCTTCATCAAGCATCCTCTGGAGGCGGTCAGCGTGGGAGATATTGTGGATGTGCAGGTGCTTTCCGTGGATGTGGCAAAGAAGCGCATCAGCCTGACCATGAAGATCGGCGGGCAGACAGGAAAAGAGTCATGAAAATAGGAGTTATTTCGGACATACACAGCAATTATCCCGCGTTCCGGGCGTGTACGGAGTATATGGAGAAGGAAGGCTGCGAGGAGTATCTGTTTCTGGGCGACTACGTCTCCGACACTCCCTACACGCGGGAGACCATGGATTATCTGTATGCGTTTACGCGGAAGCACCCATGCAGGCTGCTTCGGGGAAACCGGGAAGATTACATGATCGCCCAGCGCAGGGCGATAGAGGATCAGGATACCGAACGGATGTGGGTGTTCAATTCGGCGAGCGGCAACCTGCTCTTTACTTACCGTCGGCTGATGGGGCAGGATCTGGATTACTTTGAAGGTCTGCCCATCAGCTTTGTGTATGAGAAGCAGGGCTACCCTGCCATCACCTGCTGCCACGGCTCCCCTGAGGATACCCGGGAGCTTTTGCAGCCTGACGGGGCGGCAGTGCGGCATTATCTTGACACCATCGGAACGGATTATCTGCTCTGTGCGCATACCCACAAGCCCGGCAGGCTGGAGTATGGCGGACGGCATTATTTTAACGCCGGTTGTGTGGGCATTGCCATCGGGGATCCCGGCTATGCCCAGTGCATGATCCTGCACGGCGTACAGAGGGACGGCAGAGCCGGGTGGGAGCCGGAGTTTTTGAAAATACCCTATGACCGCGACCGGGTGGTGACGGACATTGTGGCGAGTGGGCTTTTACAGAGCGCGCCGTGGTTTATCAACAGCAATATCCTGACGCTGCTCACCGGGAGGGATGTCTCTTCGGAAATGGTCAGTATGGCTGTTGAGCTGGCGGCTGCGGACGGGTCGGAAAGTCGCTGGCCGCTCCTTGAGGAGCAATATTTTGCGGAAGCGGCGCGGAGGCTTGAAATCCCGGATTACAGGGAGGCGGGGCTGTCAGGATAACAGCCAGTCGATCAGGTACAGGGATTTGATTCCGTCGTAGGAGTTGATGTAGCTTCTGTCCATGGACAATATGATTTTTTCGTAGTTGTCGGAGATCATGCGCAACGGTCTGAGCTCCCGCTCGCGGGTTTCCGGCGACTGCATACTCTCCGTCACCTGAAGATATATTTTATCATTCGGCTTCTCCGCCACAAAATCCACTTCTGTTTCTCCCACTTTCCCGATGTAGACACGGTAGTCGCGCCGGATCAGTTCCAGAAACACAATGTTTTCCAGAATATGTCCCCGGTCTGCGTCACGGTAGCCTAACAGCATATTGCGGAAGCCTATATCGACGATATAATTTTTTTCCAATGTTTTCAAAAGCTGCTTGCCCTTGACATCGTACCGTCCGACGGAGTAGAAGATGAATGCGGCGCACAGCAGGGAGATATATTTGTCCACCGTCTTGCCAGCCACATTTTTGCCTTTTATACCCGGAAGCTCGCCCTCGCCGGACAGTACATTGCCGATGCTGTTCGGAGATGTGATACTGCCGATGTTGGAGCAGAGAAACAGCATGATCTTCTGCAGCATGCCTTGATCAACCTGATGATTGCGGTCAAGAATATCGCGCAGCACTACGGTGGAGTAGATGCCCTCAAGCGCCTGATTACTTCTCGCTTCGTTAAACTGATATTCCCTCAGGATCGGCATGCCGCCAAACTGCAGGTATTGTTGAAATTTTTCTTCCATTGTCACGGAAGCTGCAAACTCGTAGAATGATAAAAATTCCTTGAACGAGAGGGGAAGCATCCGAATTTCCACATATCTGCCGGAGAGCAGTGTGGAAAATTCCGTCGAGAGCAGATAGGCATTGGAGCCTGTGATGTAAATGTCCACATCAAAGTCGAGGCGGAAGGATTCGATTGCTTTTTCCCAGTGCGTTACATTCTGCAGCTCATCAAATATCAGATAAGTCTTTCCGGTCTTTGGAATGTGTTCACTGACATAATCATAAAAAGTAAGATAGTCGGAAAGCTCCCGGTAGCGCAGGGACTCCAGATTCATGTGGATAATATTGGCGTCAGCGATACCGTTGTCGGACAGATACTGATGAAACAGGTTGAGCAGGGATGACTTTCCGCATCTCCGGATGCCGGTAACAATCTTGACCAGATCCACATCTTTGTTTTGAATGAGTTGTTCCAAGTAGGCGGGGCGATTTACAAGTTCGTTCATACTAATCTCCATTTCCCGGATATTTCGGATTTCCTAACTATATTATACCCCAAAACATAAAAAATACAAGAGTTTCTGACTTACAAGTCTGAAACTTTAAAAAATACAACAATTTTCGATATTAAAATCCAAAACTTTAACAGGTTGACAACTATCCTTGTCAATGATATACTTTTGATGACAAGAAAAGTTGTCAATATGAAAAAGAAACTTGTCAGAGGGGAAGGCTCTACCTGTTCTGCGTGAAAAAGGAGCCCGTGGGCTATCTCCTGTTTGAGAAAACCAAAATGGGCTCCTGCTTTGGCGCGGTATGGACAATGGCGGGAAAGAAAAAGTGACCGGAGGTGGAATATGCCGCTCTATAACAGATTGAAGGAATATCGGGCGCGTTTAAACGTAAACCAACAGGAGATGGGGGAGCTGGTCGGCACCTCCCGTCAGACGATCAGCCAGATCGAGAGGGGGGATTATTCCCCATCGGTGACACTGGCACTGAAGATCGCACAGGTATGTAATGTAAAGGTGGAAGACATTTTCACATATGTGGCAGAGCCGGGGGATGCCCCGGAAGGGAGGAAAGAGTATGCAGACAAATGAGGCGGTGGGGAACCGTGTAAAAAAAGAGGACAGAAAGGCTTTGAAGTCTTTTATTATCAGATTGCTGGTCGCCATGCTGGTGGGAGGGATTATCGGATACGGCACGGGGATATTCGGCAAAAAGGACATCAGCCTGCAGGGGCTGATCGAAAATGTGTCGGAAATTCTGCTTTATGTGCTGCCGGCGGTTCATGCAGTGCTTTTTCTCATTCTGGGAATTGTCTGCGCCGTACTTCTGGGAAAGGCAAAGAAACTGTTTGCTTCGTGGGACGGAGAGGATGAGGAAACAGACAAAAAGCTGGATGGTATGCTTTCGTTCTGTACCACCTTCGGCAGTCTGGCAACGGTGATCAATCTGATGTTCTACATATCGGAGATCCATGTATTGTTCAAGATGAATCCGGATGGGGGAGAATGGATGACTGGATTGTATGTGCTGATTCTCGCGCTGGCAGGCGTGGAAACGCTGGCGGTGCAGAAGAAGGCGGTGGACTTCTATAAGCAGATCAACCCGGAAAAACGCGGCAGCATCTACGATCTCAGATTTGCAAAGCGCTGGGAGGAGAGCTGTGACGAGGCGGAGCAGTACAGAATGTATAAGGCCGGGTATGCGGCTTTCCGGACGACGCAGATCGCCTGTGTGGCAGGATGTATTTTCGGTATGCTGGCTGATTTTGCACTGGATACGGGACTTCTGCCGATCCTTGTGATAGGCGCCGTATGGCTTGCCACTGTTATCAGCTACATCAGGGCGGAGAAAAAAACAGATTGACATTTTTCGTGCGGCGCGTTATTCTTTCATCAGAAATTCTTCGGGGTTGGGTGAAATTCCCTACTGGCAGTGAGGCGGAAGTTCCGATGAGTCTGCGACCCGTATGGCGTTGTGCCTGCGGCTGAACCGGTGTAATCCGGTACCAACAGTAAAGTCTGGATGAAAGAAGAATGCGGTGTCTGTGCAGGCGTGCGTACGGCGGCTGCATGGCGGCATATTCTGAAAGCAGTTCCCGGATGAAGCATCCGGGATTTTTTCTGCTTTTTTTACAACCGAAGCGTTTCCAAATAAAATGGAAAGGCATGGTATGCAGTATGAATGATTTATGGAAAACAGTAACGGAAAATGTGATGTTTGTGGCGGAGTTTCTCGGACTGATCGCGCTGATGATACTGGTGGCGGTGGGCATCCGGAAACTGGCGGACAAAAAAAACGGGGTGAAGAGAAAGCTGTTCTCCACCCGCATGATGACGGTGACAGGCATGTTTTCCGCTATTGCGGCGGTGCTCTATCTCTTTGACTTCCCGCTGCCCTTTGCTCCCGGCTTTTACAAGGTCGATTTCAGCGAACTGCCGGTCATGGTGGGGAGCTTTGCGTTCGGGCCTGTGGCGGGGGTGCTGATTGAGTTTTGTAAGATTCTGCTGAAGCTCCTTTTCAAGGGAAGCGATACGGCGTTTGTGGGCGATATGGCGAATTTCATCATCGGCTGCAGCCTTCTTCTGCCCGCGTCCGCAATCTATGAGTTCCACAAGACAAAAAAGGGCGCCGTCTGGGGCTGCATTGCCGGAACGCTGGTTATGACGGTGTTCGGAAGCATTTTCAACGCATGGTATCTCATCCCCAAATTTGTGGTGCTGTACGGTCTCCCCTCCGTGGATGTGATCATCGATATGGGAAAAGCCGTCAATCCGGCGATCACGGATCTGCCCACGCTGGTGCTGATGGCGGTCGCACCGCTGAATCTGCTGAAGGCGGGTGTGATCTCGATCATTACCATGCTGATCTACAAGCCCTTAAGCCCCATTATCAAACAGGGACATGCGTAAATATTCCTTGCTTTTTCCACCTGTTATCCCTATAATAAAGAAGGTACAGGTGAAAAAAGAGGGAGAGCTACGGTATGTTAAAAGAGTTCAAGAAATTTGCCCTGCGGGGTAACATGATAGATCTTGCGGTTGGTATGATCATCGGCAGCGCGTTCACCAGCATTGTCAATTCGCTGGTAAATGATATGATCATGCCGGTGGTGAGTCTCTTTACCGGAAAAGTGGATTTTTCAAACTGGTTCCTTTCGCTGGATGGCAGCAGCTATGCGACGCTTGAGGAAGCGCAGACGGCGGGGGCGGCAACCCTAAACTACGGCACTTTCATTTCCAACGTGCTGAATTTCCTGATCATGGCGTTTGTGGTGTTCCTGTTTGTGAAGGGAATGAACAAGCTGCATAAAAAGGAGGAGGCGCCTGCCACGACCAAGAAATGTCCATTCTGTAAATCGGAAATTCCGCTGGAGGCAACCAGATGTCCGCATTGTACTTCCGAGCTGGAGAAGTAAGAGTAAGGGCTGTCGCCTGAGTTGCGACAGCCCATTTTTAAAATGATGGAGGCTTTGGGGCAGAATGATCGAATTTGATGTGCATATCAATGCAGGAGATCTGTATGACTATATGATGCGCCACACATACAGCGGCTTTTCGGGGCTGTTTGGCAGTGTGATGGGTGCGCTGTTTGTGGTGATCGGTGTATACAGGCAGTACTGGCTTGCTGTGGCGGCGGGTGTTGTGCTGCTGTGCTATCTGCCGTGGTCGCTTTTTTTGAAGAGCAAACAGCAGATGCTTGCAAACCCGGCATTCAAGGAGCCGCTGCACTATAAGCTGGACGACGAAGGAATCCATGTGTCCCAGAACGGCACGGAGGAGATGCAGCGGTGGGAGGATATCCGCAAGGCAGTGTCCACGGGGCGCAGCCTGATCGTTTACACCTCGCGCACCAACGCCTGCATTTTCCCCAGAAGGGATATGGGCGATTATACGGCGCAGGTGATCCGGGTACTCAGCACACATCTTCCGGCATCCGCCGTGAAGATCCGTCAGTGATAACGGGAGAGAGCATGGACAGAGAGATTTTTGAAACCAACAATGAACAGGAGACTGCCGCGCTGGGGGAAAGGCTCGGACAGGCGGCGCTTCCCGGTCAGGTCTACACCCTGATTGGCGATCTGGGCGTGGGGAAAACGGTGTTTACGCAGGGCTTTGCGCGCGGACTTGGCGTGACGGAGCATGTGAACAGCCCCACCTTTACCATTGTGCAGATCTACGAGGACGGCCGTATGCCGTTCTATCATTTTGATGTGTACCGCATCGGGGATGTGGAGGAGATGGAGGAGATCGGCTACGAGGACTGCTTCTACGGGGACGGTGTGAGTCTGGTGGAGTGGGCGAATCTGGTTGAGGAGATTCTTCCTGAGCATTGTATCAGGATTACCATAGAAAAGGATCTGGAGAAAGGCTTTGACTATCGGCGGATTGCGGTGGAGCGTCTGTGACGGATGGGATAATCTGCGGCGCAGGCCACACGGATGCGCCGCGATCGCGGAGCGGAAAGCCCCGCCGGAAGGGAGAGCAGGATGGAAGAAAAGGGAAAGATACTGGCGCTTGACAGCTCGGGACTTGTGGCTTCCGTGGCGATGGTCTGTGGAGATACGCTTGTAGGCGAGTACACGGTCAACTATAAAAAGACACATTCCCAGACGCTGTTGCCCATGCTGGAGGCGTTGAAAAACATGGTGGAACTGGACCTTTCGTCCGTGGACGCAATCGCGCTGGCGGCGGGTCCCGGCTCCTTTACGGGGCTGCGCATCGGATCGGCGACGGCGAAGGGACTGGGACTTGCGCTGAAAAAGCCCCTGATTGAGGTTCCCACCGTGGACGGTCTGGCATATAATCTCTACGGGACGGACAAGCTGGTCTGCCCGCTCATGGATGCAAGGCGGGGACAGGTCTACACCGGCGTTTATGAGTTTGTGCGGGAAGGGGAGGCCTACACCCTGCGGGCGGTTGTGCCCCAATGCGCGGCGGATATCACGGATATTGTGGAGCGGCTGAACGGGCTCGGCAGGGAAGTGATCTTTCTGGGGGACGGCGTGCCTGTCTTTCGGGAGCGGATCGCGGAGCTGGCAAAGACACCGTACAGCTTTGCCCCGGCACACTGCAACAGACAGCGCGCAGCATCAGTGGCGTCACTGGCACAGCAGTATTACCGGGAAGGCAAGGTGGTTTCCGCTGCGGAACATCAGCCGGAATACCTGCGCATGAGTCAGGCGGAACGGGAGAGAATGGAGCAGGAAACAGGCGTACAGCCTCAGGACGGAAAAACAGAATGAGCGGTGAAAAACAGGCGCTGTCCTACGACTGTATGATAGAGGGCTGCCCGGTGAGAATCCGCCCCATGCGTGAGGAGGATGTGCCCATGGCGGCGCGGCTGGAGGCTTCCGCCTTTTCGCAGCCTTGGTCGGAGGCGTCGCTGCTTGCGGTGCTGAAGCAGGAAAACGCCCTTTATGTGGTGGCGGAGACACAGGATGGAATCGTCGGCTTGTGCGGAGTGATCAATGCCTGCGGGGACGGCGATGTGGGAAATGTCTCCGTGGAGCAGTCCCTGCGGGGAAAAGGGCTGGGAACCGAGATGCTAAGACAGCTCATGCGCTGGGGAAGGACGATCGGGGTGGAGCAGTACACGCTGGAAGTCAGGGTGGGAAACCACGCCGCGATCCATGTCTACGAGAGGCTGGGCTTTGTGGGCGAGGGCGTGCGTCCCGGGTTCTATGAAAAGCCCAAGGAAGATGCACTGATCATGTGGAAGAGACAGGAAACGGTTGGATAAATTACCACGGGAAAAGGTAGTGGAAACATGCTATACTGGGAGCCGTAATACAAGGCTGCAGAACGGAGGTAGGCATGAGAAAATATATGGATGAAGGAAAGACCCGGCTTGGAAAGGTGCGCTGCAATCAGTGCGGCAGGGAGCTTAAGCTGGAGAGTGGAATGATAAAGGAAGGCTGTTTCCACGGGGAGGCGGTGTTCGGCTATTTCAGCAGACGGGATGGCATAAGGCACAGCTTTGATCTGTGCGAGGATTGCTACGACGCGCTGATCGGAGGCTTCACTGTACCTGTAGAGGAGACAGAGGAAAAGGAATTATGTTAGATGTTTGTTTGCTGGGAACGGGCGGCATGATGCCCCTGCCATACAGATGGCTTACGTCCCTGATGATGCGCTACAACGGAAAGAGCATACTGATCGACTGTGGGGAGGGTACACAGATTGCCATGAAGGAAAAGGGCTGGAGCCCGAAGCCCATTGATGTGATCTGCTTTACCCATTATCATGCGGATCACATCAGCGGATTGCCGGGCATGCTGCTCACTATGGGAAATGCGGAGCGCACGGAGCCTCTTCTGCTGATCGGCCCCAGGGGGCTTAACAAGGTGGTCTCCGCACTCCGGGTGATCGCGCCGGAACTGCCGTTTCCCATTACCTGCATGGAGCTGACCGAAAATGTCCAGCAGATTTTGTTTGACGGATTTCGGCTTGAGGCTTTCAAGGTGAACCACAATGTGATATGCTATGGGTATAACATGGTGGTGGAACGAACCGGAAGATTTCTGCCCGAGAAAGCCATCGAGGCAGGAATCGATAAGCCCTACTGGAGCAGGCTCCAGAAGGGGGAAACCATCGAACTGGAGGGACGCACGCTGACACCGGATATGGTGCTGGGGCCGCCGAGAAAGGGACTGAAAGTGACCTACACCACGGATACGCGACCCACGGAGAGCATTGTGGAGAATGCCGCCGGAGCGGATCTGTTTATCTGCGAGGGTATGTACGGAGAGCCGGACAAGCTTGCCAAGGCGAAGGAACATAAGCATATGACCTTCTACGAGGCGGCAACGCTGGCAAAAAGGGCAGATGTGAAGGAGATGTGGCTGACCCATTACAGTCCCTCGCTGCCTTATCCCGAGGAATATATGCCGGAGGTGAGAAAAATTTTTCCTGCCTCGATCGCGGCAAAGGACGGCAGAAGTGTGGATCTTAAGTTTGAGGAAGAGTAGAAAGCGGGAAAGCTGCGGGACAAAACCGAACGGGAGGAAACCGGATGGAAGAACGTACAGCGAGAAGGACGGGCGGAAAGCCGTCCACAAAGAAACAGGGGAACGGTGCGGCGTTAAAGAGTGGCGCTATTATTCTTGTGCTGGTGCTTGCCATGGTTGGCTATTATTATTATCTGAGCAACCGCCAGAAGGAGAAAGACCAAGAAGACACCAAGCTCACTGTTGTGCAGGAGCTCCTTATGCGAGATCTGAAAAACAACTATCCGCCTACGGTCAAGGAAGTGATCAAGTATTACAGCGAGCTGACCAAATGCTTTTATAATGAGCAATATACGGACGAAGAGCTGGAACAGCTTGCAGCCAAGGCGAGAGAGCTCTATGACGATGAACTGAAGGAGAACAACGATTGGAGCAAATACATCATACAGCTTCAGTCGGAGATCTCGGATTTCAAGGGAAAATCCATACGGGTGAGCAGTTACTCGCTCCCGGCAAGTACGGATGTTTATGAGTTCAGGGAGAACGGATCTGAGTTTGCCCGGATCTACTGTACTTATCTTCTCTCAAGCGGAAGCGAAAAGAGATCTGTGGAGGAGATTTTTCTCCTGCGCAAGGACGAGGACGGACACTGGAAAATCTTCGGATGGGATCTGGCAAAGAATGTAAACATACAGGAGCAGGAGGAGACATCTGCTCAGTAAGACGAAGGAAGTTGGATGGATGGACAAGGATATCTTGATACTGGCGATTGAAAGCTCCTGCGACGAGACGGCAGCAGCGGTTGTGAAGAATGGGAGGGAGGTCTGCTCCAACATTATCTCTTCCCAGATCGATCTTCATACACTTTACGGCGGAGTGGTGCCGGAGATTGCATCCAGAAAGCATATTGAAAAGATCAATCAGGTCATAGAGGAGGCACTCAGGGTTTCCGGCTATGAACTGGAACAGATGGACGCCATTGCTGTGACCTACGGACCGGGGCTGGTGGGACCGCTTCTGGTTGGCGTGTCCGAGGCGAAGGCAATCAGCTTTGCCACGGGGATTCCTCTGATCGGCGTCCATCATATTGAAGGACATATCAGCGCCAACTATATAGAAAATAAGGATCTGGAGCCGCCCTTTATCTGTCTTGTGGTGTCGGGCGGACATTCCCATCTTGTGGTGGTGAAGGATTACGGCGAGTATGAGATCATCGGCAGAACCAGGGATGACGCGGCGGGAGAAGCGTTTGACAAGGTGGCGCGGGCAATCGGGCTCGGCTATCCGGGAGGTCCCAAGATCGATAAACTGGTGGCGAAGGAAGGAAATCCGGACGCCATCCGTTTTCCCAGAGCCAAGGTGGAGGAGAACGCTTACGATTTCAGCTTCAGCGGCTTGAAATCTGCGGTGCTCAATTATTTGAACGGCTGCCGGATGAAGGAGCAGGAGATCTGCGTGGCAGATGTTGCGGCATCCTTCCAGCAGGCGGTTGTGGATGTGCTGGTGGATCACGCCATGCATGCGGTGAAGCAGTACGACTACAAAACCTTTGCCATAGCGGGAGGCGTGGCATCCAACTCAGCGCTCAGAAAAGCGTTCGCGGAGCGCTGCAGGGCGGAGGGAATCCGGTTCTGCCATCCGTCCCCCATTCTGTGTACGGACAATGCCGCCATGATCGGCGCCGCAGGTTACTATGAGTATATCAAGGGTGTGCGCAGCGGCATGGATCTGAATGCTGTTCCAAATCTGCGTCTGGGAGAGAGATAGATATGGAAAAATGTACGGCGATCCTGCTGGCTGCGGGTGCAGGCAGACGGATGAAAAGCGATACGGCAAAACAATATATGATGCTCTGCGGAAAGCCTGTTATCTGGTACGGATTGCAGGCTTTTGAAAGTTCGCCTCTTGTGGATGACTGCATTCTGGTGGTCGGCGCCGGTGAGGTGGCGTATGCGAGAGAAGAGATCGTGGAACGGTACGGATTCCGAAAGGTGAGCGCGGTGATCGAGGGCGGACGGGAACGGTTTTTGTCGGTAAACTGCGCCCTTGATGTGTTAAGACACAGACAGAAGGATGCCGGCTATGTGATGATCCATGATGGGGCAAGACCGCTCTTAACCGGGGAGCTGATCGAAGCGCTGTACCGGGATGCGGAACAGTACGGCGCCTGCTGTGCGGCAGTGCCGGTCAAGGATACCGTCAAGGTGTCCGACGGCAGCGGATTTGTGGAGCGGACGCCCGACAGAAGCCTTCTCTATGCGGTACAGACCCCGCAGGTATTCCGCACTTCCGTAATCTTAAAGGCGTATGACGCCCTGCTCGGGGCGCTTGAGGAGCTGGAAAAAGAGGGCGTCCACATCACGGATGATGCCATGGTGGTGGAGCACATGCTGGGAGCGCCGGTCAAGCTCACGGAGAGCAGCTATGAGAACATAAAGATCACCACCCCCGAGGATATGGAGGTGGCGGAGAGATTCCTGCACAATCACAGACCGTAAAAATGACCTGCAAATTCCGTAAACAGGTATTCTTCTATTTTCTTGAAAAACACGGTGATATCATTTTCCCCAAAGTAAAATTCCATATGCAGGGAGCCAACGGAGGTATCTAAAAGATGCACCTTGATATAGAGGGTGTCTCGGTCAAGCCACATGCCTCCGGCGGCGCAGTCCATGTCGTAGAAGGGCAGGCTGCCCGGAACGCATCGGGAAAGCCCGAAGCGGAGCTGCCCGGTTCTGCCCCTGTGACAGTAGGTCAGCGTGCCTGTGTCATCCTCAAAGGAAAGGCAGATTTCGGAGAAGCCCTGCGGATTCTCTTGTAAACGGTACTGTCTGCCGTTCACTCTCCGGGCGACGGTGCGGTCGTCCAAAAAGGAAGTGCAGCCTGCCACAGAAGGAAGCGCGCGTTTCTCCAGAGCGGGGGGACGGAGCGCCAGTTTTTTGATGCACATTTCCAGATCGGCATCCTCCTTTTGTGCCTTTGCCTTGGGAGGGACACGATCCAGATAGGGCAGGATCTCCTCGTAGAGGCTGTTATAGATCAGGTCGTTGCCGCCGCCCATGCCCTGGGTGTCGGCGGTGGTGACGAGCACCAGATCCTCCTTCGGCAGACAGATGGCAAGCTGTCCGCCCATGCCGTAGCAGACGAAGCCGCCCTTTGCATTCTGAAAAAGCTGATAGCCGTAGCCCTGCGCCTCGCTGACTACATTTCCCGTCACAGCGGTGGGTGTCAGGCAGGAGGTCATTTCCTCCACAAAGGAAACAGGAAGAAGCTGTTCGCCCGAAGCGCTGCCCTTTTGCAGCAGGAGAATGCCCAAACGCAGCAGATCCCGGGAAGTCGCCATGAGCCCGCTTCCTCCCATGGAATCCCCGAACGCATTTTTCAGAATATAGGAATCCTTTGACCAGCCGATGCGGTCAAGGCATTTCACGCGCAGATAGTCGAGCATGCGCATGCCGCTGAGACGCTCCGCCAGAGCGCAGAGGACATGGGCTGCCGAGGTGTCGTAGTGAAAGACCGTCCCCGGTTTGTGGGAGGGCATCGTCTGAAAAAAGCTGGCAATCCAGTCCTTGTCAAGCGCCGCCTTATAGGTGGTGGAAGCGTGACAGGTCCGCATCATAAGCAGATTCCGCACTGTCATTTCGCAGATCCATGGGTGCGGATTCTGCGGCAGCTTGTCCGGGAAAAAGCATGTGACGGGATCCTCCAAGGAGAGCCTGCCCTCCTCCGCCAACAGACTGATTGAAAGCGCGGTCAGCGTTTTGCAGACGGAGAACATTCTGTGCAGGGAGTCCGCCCTGCAAGGGGAAAAGTAGCCTTCCGCCGCCAGAATCCCGTGACGGTATAAAAGGACGCTGTGAAGGCAGACCTGCCTTGAGGCGAGGCGGTTCAGGAAACGCCGGATCGCATCTGCGGGAATGCCTGCCTCGTAGGGAGTGCCCTCCGAGAAAAGGGATAAGATGTCTTGTTCCATGGAAAAATCTCTTTCTATTGGTTTAGGGGGGTGAAAGGCGGTTTATTTTTCTTCGCCTCATACAGTAGCGCGTCCGCCATTTCAATGGCCTCATTCAATTCAAAATGCCTGTTTCCGGGAGGCGTCCAGATGCCGATGGAAAGCCGGACAGGATAGGGCTTTCCAGCTTCCTTTGCAACCTGTAAGAGCAGCTCGTCCAAAGCCATCCGGATGTCGTCCTCCTGCAGACTGTCCGTGCCTACGGCGAGTGCCGCAAACTCATCGCCCCCAATTCTTCCCACAATGCCGCCGCGGAACACGGTCTCCAGTGCATGAGCACTTACGCTGAGCGCGAAATCTCCCTCTGCATGCCCGTATCTGTCGTTGATCTGCTTTAGATAATTCAGATCGGCGTAGGCAAATAGGACGGGCTTATGCGCCTGCTCCGCCTCGTCGATGAAGGGGCGGGCTTTTTTGTAGAAGCCCCTCCGGTTCAAAATACCGGTCAGCTCATCCTTGCCCGAAATGGAGTCAAGCATCAGGTTTTCCTTCTGCAAACGAAGCAGGAGATTATCCTTTTCCATGAGCAGCGCTCTCTTGTCCTCAAACATGTGCATGAGCTTTAAGGCGATGCTCACCTGATAGCAGAGAAACTCCGCGTAGTGGTAGTTTTCAAATTTCATGTCGCATAGAAGGAAGCCGTACTGCATTTCTCTGGAGTACAGATCGATCATCAGGTAGGTATTGCGGGTATCCGGCAGAAAACCGTTGCGGTAAATATCCTGCGTATGGATTTTCTGCTTGGTGCGGGCGAGGACACAGGGAACCCCGTCCTTCAAGTGGGCGCGCAGATAGACCGAATCGGGCTGCTTCCATGGCTTCAACGGATAGCTGGCGATCGGGACTTTCAGGGTAAAAAGATAGCAGTTCCGGATCTGGGCATCCGTCAGACAGTGCAGAATCCGCAGATAGCTCTGGTCCTGCTCATCCTTCAACATCAGCATGTCTCTGGAGAGAATGTTCATGCTGTGGTTCATATTGATCAGACGGCGGTTTGCTTCCGATAGCTGTGCCTTTTCAAACAGATGGTTCTGCTCATCCTGCTGCTTCTGCATGAGGAGCCGCTTCTCGGAATGAGTGCCGACGGATTCCCGGTAAATGAATTTGGTATCCACATAGTAGGTTTCCGGCTCAAATGTGGTATCGGATTTCAACTTGCGATGCCCCTGTAAAACGGCACGGAAGCCCAGCTCCGATGCGTCCGCCCGCACCGTGGCGAGGGGCGGCGTCAGCAGCTTTGCCTGCTCGATATCGTCAAAGCCGATCACGGAGACTTCCTCGCCGATGGCGATGCCGTGCGCGTCGAGCACCTCATAGACCGTTTTTGCCATGGAATCGTTGCAGCACACAATGGCGTCCAGCTTGGGATTTTCTGCAAGCATCTCCTCCACGGCGGCGGTGCATCTGGATTTGAAGTCAGAATATTTCACCAGAGAATCACCGTTGGGAAGATGGTATTCTTCAATCAGCTTGCGGTAGGTGGCAAGACGCTCCTCCGCGTCCTGATTGGAGAGATCACCGGAAATCATGCCGATGCATTTTCGGTTCTCCACGGTGATCAGATGGCGGATGCCCTCGGAAAGTCCGCTGTCATTTGCATAGAGGATACAGGAAAAGCCCTCCTCATGGGAGGCGATCAGGATGGTCGGGATGTCCTTGAACTGGGAGAGCACCTCCAGACACCGCTCTCTGGTAGTGGTGGTGCCGATGGTGCTCAGACACAGAAGCACAATGTCCAGTGAGCTTACCTGTGCGTAGGAGAGCAGGGTGTTGTACTGATATTCGTACGCCTGCAGGGGATCGTCGGACATGTAGTAGTCCAGATATTTGACCGGGATGATAAAGAGATTGTCATCCAGCTCCTCCGCTGCCTGAATGGCGCCCTTGCAGACTGCATTGGAGAAATCGTCCTCCACATTGCCGACCACAAGACCGATGTTGTAACGCTTTTTTTCCATATACATATCTCCGTTAACAAAATCTGTTATTTGCCTCCGGCGCTCTCACGCATGGCACTGGGTGTAACGCCGTAAATTTTTTTGAAGGCTCTGCGGAAGGTGGCGGGATTGTTGTAGCCCACCTGAATGTAGAGCTCGCTCAGGTTGCTGTCTGTCGTGCGGACAAGCTTTGCCGCCTCGTCCATTCGTATATTTTCCAGATAAACCGAGAAGTTTACGCCGGTTTTTTCCTTGAACATATGGGAGAAATAGCTCTCCGAGATCTGGAACTCATCGGAGATCTTGTTTAAGCACAGCGAAGGATCCTTGTAGTTGTGCAGGATGTACTTCTCGATGGTGGCAGCCAGATTGGGATCCTCCGTATCCGTGTGGAACAGATTGCAGAGCGTTCTGGCAATGTCCTCACAGAGCTTGAAGGAGAGATGCTCGTTAAACCGGGCGTCCAGCGAGGCAAGGGTTTCCGGGGAAGTGCCTGCAGGCAGCGCAAAGCGCGCCTTTAATAAGGTATTGCGGATATCCTGCAGCAAGAACTGTAAAAGCTTTACCGGAAGGGAACGTTCTTCAATATTTTCCTGATGGATCAGTCCGAACAGCTCCATCACCTGCGGCTGGTTGCCGGTGGTGATGAAATGGATCAGCTTCGTGGACAGCTCGGGCGGATAGTAGAAAGCGTTGGAATCCTTCTTGATGATCTCATACGGGAAGAAGATGTAGTTTTTCGTGGTGTAGCTCACCGCTTCCATTGCCTGCTGGTAGGCTTCCCAGACATGCATCAGGCTGTCCGTGGTATGTCCGATGCCGGCAAACATCCAGATGCCGTTGTTCTCCAGAAGCTCCTCATGCATATGGATGATGGTATCCTGTACCTTCATGACGAGGGAACCGGCATCCGTCTCATCGCAGGAGAGCAGAATGGCGTAGGCTCTGTCCGTGGGAGAATAGCAGTAGAACGGCTCGCCGAAATGCTCCCGCAGGGAATCGGACATGATCTGTTCAAATTCCTCAGGGTTCAGATAGGAGCCGGTGCCGCTTTCCCCGGCATTTTCCGAGTTGTTGTACGCCACCACGTAAACCACATTGTACGCCGCAACACTGGGATCCAGCATCAGATAATCCTTTATGTAGCGCATTTCATCTTCGGAGGAAATGGTGCCGCCCAGAAGCTGCTGCACATAGGATTTTCGGATAAGGGGGCGCTGTTTGTCCACAACCTCCTGCAACTGGCTGTTCTGCTCGGTGACAACTTTGAGTTCTTTCCCGAGCCCCACGATGGGTGCCACGTTCCGGCGGGAAAAGATGAACACAAGCGCACCGCCCACAAGAAGCGCAGACACCATGATGATCAGGTAAATGGTGAGCGGGCTGCTCAGACCGCCTGTGGGTGCAAAGGTGGGAAAACTGTAATAATAGGTATATCCGGTATCGGGGGAAACATATTTTCCTACCCTCAGGTTTTCGTTTCCATAGGTCAGGCGGGTGTAGCTGCCTGTCTCCTCAGGGAGCGCGGCGTCGGCGAAAGCGTCCCCGTGCAGGGAATAGATCTGTTGACCGTTCTGGTCAAATATGGAAAGACAATCCACAGGATCGGAGGCATCCATGATGTGAAAGCACTCAAGCAGCTTCTGCTCGTCCACCACAAAGCAGACAAGGGCGTTGGCTTTCGTAAAGTACAGATCCGTCATATCCCGAATATAGAGATAACAGGTCTTTGCTGAGTGGGGCAATAAATCGTTCATGGGAATGAAACGCCGGTAATCCGAAGGGGAGTTTAAATGCGAAAGCCATGCATCGTAGGCGTCCGCCGGATAGATTCTTACCTTATCATAGTAGAAATCGGCGGTACAGAACTGCGCCGGGGACAGAATGTAGCCGGTCAGCGGCAGATATACATATACCTCATCAATGGGAAGAAACACCTCCGGATAGATATCGATGGCAAGGGAGGTCTTTACCTCGCGTCCCAAATGGAAAAAAGGATCCGAAACCTCCTGCATATTCATGATTCCACGGAAGCTGCTGTTTTGTAAAAGCTGTCTGCAATACATTTCCATCATGCGCAGATCCTGCTCAAAGATCTCCACATCACGGGAAAAGGTGGTGGTAGTCTGAAGATCATATGAATCACGCATGTTATCTAAACCGGAATAGTACAGAACACCGAACAAAAGAAGGATGATAAGTAAAAAAATACTGTAAGAGCTTACCATTTTTAACATAAGCCCGCTGCTTTCAGTTGTGGAATGTGTATTGCTTTGCTCTTTCTTTTTATTCAAAATCACGAACGACCTCTCCATAATCAGGAAAATATGTGTAAGATTTAGATTTATTATACTGGTAATTTTAAAAAAATGCAACATGTAAGCCCTTACAAAAACCCAGTAAAATCAACACTTTCACAGAGGGACAGTCAAATATTGTATGCCATAGCAAATTTTGTCGCTTGTTTTTTGAAAACCTGTTTGTTAGAGTAAGGTCAGATCACAGGAATGCCTGTGGCAGACACAAACAAAATCATTTTAGGGAGGATGAAAATGAAGAAAAAAGTATTATCTCTTCTGTTGGCATCTGCAATGGTACTTTCCCTTGCAGCATGTGGTGACAATAAGGAGACAAACAACGGCGGTTCCACTACCGGCACCGGATCTTCCGATGTAGTAAGCAGCGAAGCAGGCGGAGACAGCAGCTACGAGCTTACCGGAATCAAGATCATGGTTGACGGTACTCTGAACCTTTCCGAGGAGACCGGTCTGAACGAGTTTGAGAAGGCTTGGGAGGATGCGGTTGGTATCGATCTTACCGTTAATAAGGTTGACCACTCCGGATACGCAGACGCACTGGCTCGTGCACTGGCAAACACCGGCGACAGACCGGACGTAGTGCTGATGAGCGCACAGATGTATGCACAGTATGCAGCATTTGACGGATTCCTTTGGGATATGACATCCGCATATGAGAACTCTGATTTCTATTCCAGACTGACCAAGACCGCAGTAAACGAGAATAACAAGATCAACGGCAAGCTGCTTGGATTCTCCCCTGCGATCGGTAACGGATGTGTCACCTATATCAAGCAGTCCTGGCTTGATAATCTGGGTGTTGACATCAACGATATCAAGACCTTTGATGATTATTACAATCTGCTTTTAAGATTCAAGAATGAAGATCCCGACGGCGACGGCGTAAACGGTCAGACCTACGGCGTGATCGCAGCAGGTATCATCTCCAAGGAAGCTCCCTGGACCAACTATCTGCCTGAGTTCTGGCAGAATGCATATCCCGGTCTGATGCAGGATGAGAACGGCACATGGGTGGACGGCTTCCAGTCTGAGGAGACCAAGGCAGCTCTTGAGAGACTTCGTCAGGCATGGGTAGACGGCGTAATCGATCCCGATACCTCCGTATTCTATGGCGATACCAAGAAGGCTCGTGAGAAATGGTTCTCCGGCGATCAGAGCACAAGCTCCGGTGTATTCTCCTACTGGGCAGGTACCTGGAGAGAGACTCTGTATAACAACCTTCAGAAGAACGGTGTTGAAACTGACGTAGCTATGCTTCCGAAGCTGGCTGAGATGGACGGCTTCCTTGACAGAAGTGCACCTGTATGGGTAATTCTGGATGACGGCGACGGCAACAACGATCGTGAGCAGGCAATCTGGGATGCATTCTTCGAGACCATGATGGACGGCGATAAGGTACAGACCCTGTGGACTTACGGTGTAGAGGATGTTCACTGGTCAACCAAGGCAGAGACCATCGTTCTGAATGCGGATGATCCTGACAAGAGAAAAGAGACCACCTACGAGGAGGGCGAGTTCCACAACCTTCCCAACCTGAACGATCCTAACAGCTTGTATAAGAAGAACCACATTGACAACCTGCTGGCAGTTGCACCTCTGACCAACGGCTTTGGTTCCCTGTCCGATATGGTATCAGAGAGCAATACCTTCTTTGATCAGTATGCAATCGCAGCACCGGCTGTACCTTCAAGCGAGACCTACGGTACTTCCGGAAGCACCATCACCGATGCAGTTCTGGTAGCAGTTACCTCCATTGTAAAGGATGGCGTTGACTACGATACCGCAATGGCAACCTACCTGAGCAGCTGCGGAAGCGTTCTGGATCAGGTACTGGCTGAGCTGAACGCAGCAGAATAAGTAAGACAAAACGGTTTAAGACCTAATGAGGAGCTGCCCCGCCGCAAAGTGGGGCAGCCCTTTCACAGAAAAATGAGAAAGAGTTGAAAGGAAAGGGACGGTATGAGCAAGAAAAAGCAGGCTGTTGTTACTTCTACCGGTGTCACTGTGCATAAAAAGCCACTGAAGCTCCGCATTTGGAACAACCGTGGATATTATCTGATGTTTTTACCCGTACTGGCATTTTTGCTGGTAATGTATTATTGGCCCATGTTGGGCGTGCGGTACTCCTTCTATGATTATTTTGTAGTGAGACAGCCGCAGTTTGTCGGTCTGAAGCATTTCCAGACCATGTTCAAGACGCCGCAGTTCTGGACTGCGTTCGGCAATACACTGGTATTGAGTATTATGAAACTGGTCATAACCACACTGAGTGCGGTTGTGGTATCCATCCTTTTGAATGAGATGGGCAATCTCTTCGCAAAGAAGACCTTGCAGACCGTAATTTACCTGCCCCACTTTATGTCATGGGCAGTGGTTGCATCTATTTTCACCTTGTTCCTGTCAGCATCCAACACAGGTATGCTGAATGGTGTGCTGCGTGATTTGGGAATTTTGAAGGAGGGAATGGCGAACATCAGCTTTTTGGAAGAAAAGACGATGTGGCGGCCAATCTTCTACCTTATTAACATATGGAAGGAAACCGGCTGGGGAACCATCATTTTCCTTGCGACGCTGGCCGGCATTAACCCCGAGCTTTACGAGGCAGCGGACATTGACGGCGCTTCCCGTTTCCAGAAGATGCGCTATGTGACGCTCCCGGCTCTCGGAAACACGATCATCACTGTGCTGATCCTGAACCTTGCCAAGGTTATGAACATGTTCGAGTCCGTATTCGTTTTGTATAACGCATCGGTTTATACGGTTTCGGACGTTATCTCGACCTACATTTACCGCCAGACCTTCGACAACGCGGTATCCAACTACGGTTATTCCACCGCCGTTGGCCTTTTCAAATCCCTCGTTGGATGTTTCCTGGTGCTTGTTTGCAACAAGTTGAGCAAAAAAATCCGCGGCCGCGGTATTGTCTAGGAGGTGGTCGACATGGCAGAGACAAAGACAGTATATCGCAAGACAAAGAAAATACACATTTTTCCTATTATAAACTATACGGCGTTCATCCTGATCGGACTGATTATCCTGTTCCCTATCTGGAAGGTGCTGGTTGACTCCTTTAACGCAATCGGCGTGTATCAGTTCCGTTTATGGCCGGATCAGTTCACTCTGGACGGCTACAAGACGATTATTGAGACCAAGGCGCTGTTGAGACCGTTTATCAACTCCATTATCACGACGGTGCTCGGCACCCTGCTCGGTCTGGTGCTTTCCACTCTGGGCGGCTATGTTATGATCCAGTTTGAAATGCCCGGAAGAAACTTTCTGGCGTTCCTCCTTCTGTTCACCATGATCTTTTCCGGCGGTATGATCCCGGAGTATCTGGTAATGAACAAGCTGGGACTGGTAGACAACATGTGGATCCTCGTGCTGAAGCACGGCATGAATGTATACAATCTGGTACTGATGAGAAACTTCTTTGAGGGCATTCCCGCCAGCCTTTTTGAGGCGGCAAAGATTGACGGATGTTCCCCCATGGGTATTTTCTTCAAGGTGGTGCTTCCTCTTTCCAAGGCAGCGCTGGCATCCATCGGTCTGATGTTTGCCGTAACCGTGTGGAACGATTACACCACACCGAAGATCTACATTACATCCAACAACCAGACGAACTTCCAGTATAAGCTGCGTAACATGATCATGGACGGCGATACGCCCACCACGGCATACAAGGTTTCCCAGAATACCCTGTATAACGCAGGTATCGTGGCAGCAATCCTTCCTTTCATGCTGCTGTACCCGTTCTTGCAGAAGTACTTTGTAAAGGGCGTGAACATCGGAGCGGTAAAGGAATAGAATTCAGAGATCACAGATGCGGCATTCTGCGGCAGGTGCGTCGGATTGACGCCTGCTGTGGAGTGCCGTTCTTTTTGGATTTGAGAAACGGAGAGAAGTATGAAGACAATTTTTTGGATCGGAGATTCCACTGTTCAGACAAATAAGATCACAACCTACCCGCAGACGGGAATGGGGCAGGTATTGTCCTTATATCTGAAGGAGGAAATCTGCGTGAGGAACCACGCAAAGAACGGCAGAAGCACCAAGAGCTTTCTGGATGAGGGGCGGTTTACACCCGTCATGCAGAACATGGGAGAGGGAGATTTCCTCTTTATAGAGTTTGGGCATAACGACGAAAAGAAGGAAGATCCCGCGCGTTACACGGATCCCGACGGCACCTTCCGGGACAATCTGCGCTTCTTTATCCGGTCGGCGCGGGAGAAACAGGCGATTCCTGTCCTGATCACACCCTTGGAGCGCAGATGCTTTGAGGAGGACGGAAGCCTCGGCGCAGGCGCACATCTGCCTTATGTGGAAGCCATACGGCGGACGGCGGAGCAGGAGCAGGCAGCGCTTGTGGATCTGTATGCCATGAGCCGTGATGCGCTGGCGGAGGCGGGCGAGGCGTTCAGCAGGCGCTGGTACATGAATTTACAGCCTGGGGAGTATGCCTCCTGCCCGGAGGGAAAGCTTGACAATACCCATTTAAAGTACGAGGGCGCCGTATTTTTTGCGGGGCTGATCGCGGAGGGACTTAAGAGGCTCGGCGGAATTTACGCTGACCTGTTACTTTCGGAGGAAACGGAATAAACGGCGCGATTCCCACAAATTTCGGAACGGAGAGAAGCATGCAGGAGCAGAACATTTTAAAGCAGGCAATAGAGGAAGAGAATTTACAGCGGGTCAGGGAGATTCTTACGGAATGTCCCCAGCTGATCGAGACGGCGGACGAGGAGGGAACGCCCCTCTGTTTTGTGGCGGCAAAAACCGGAAATCTTTCCGTGGTGCGGTATCTGGTGGAGTATTCCCGAGCCAGCATGAATGTGACGGATAGGCGGCACCGCAATATTCTGCATTACGCCGTCCTGTCCGGAAACAGGGAGCTTGTGGAATATCTGGTGGAGCGGGTGGGAATGTCGCCGCTCTCCGGGGATGAGGAGCTGGTGACGCCCTATGATCTGGCGGCGCAGAACGGCTTGGAAGCCATTGCAGGCTATTTTGCGGAGCGGACAGGCTTTTCCTATGACGAGGCGTACCATAACCCCGTCAGGACGGGCTTTTTCCCTGACCCCTCCGTTGTGCGGGTAGGGGAGGACTATTATATGGTAAACTCCTCTTTTATCTTCTTCCCCTGCATTCCCATTTCCCACTCCAGAGATCTGGTACACTGGGAAATCATCGGGCATGCGATCACGAACCCCGGATGGGCGATGCTGGATGAACTGGAAGGCGGGAGGGGCTATTGGGCGCCCGATATTTCCTATTATAAGGGAAAGTTCTATATCTGCGCGACATACAGGCTGAACGATACGGGGACGGTGTACCGTAAGCAGATGGTAGTGTCCGCGGAAAAACCGGAGGGCCCGTACAGCAAACCGGTCTTTCTGGATGAGGACGGTATTGATCCCTCCCTGTTTGCGGACGAGGACGGCAGGAGATATATGCTGCTCAACAGAGGCGCCAGAATCTTTGAGGTGAATGAGGATGCCACGGAACAGATCGGCGAGGCGACACTGTTGTACTACGGCGACTACAAAAGAGCGCCCGAGGGGCCACATCTTTTGAAGAAGGACGGATATTATTATCTGTTTGAGGCGGAGGGAGGCACCGGAGCGGGACACAGGATTACCGTGTCAAGGGCGAGGAGCCTGTTCGGGGTCTACGAACCCTGTCCCTATAATCCCATTATGCGGCAGCAGGACGAAGGCGCTGCCCTGCAAAGATGCGGACACGGCAAGCCGGTGCAGACCGCTGCGGGGGACTGGTATATGATCTATCTCTGCGGCAGGAGACTTGCGGGCAAATACAGCATATTGGGAAGGGAGACAGCGCTGGATCCCATCACATGGACGGCGGACGGCTGGCCCATCGTCAACGGGCTGAAAGGGCCCGGTGTGTTGCAAAAAAGCCCCGTGGTTTCTTCCAGTGAAACACGGGACTGCAGCGCGGACAAGACAGGAGAAAATGACGGATTCGGCACGGGAGATACCCTGTCACCGGAATGGATGACGCCAAGACCACCCACACCGGACGGCATCACCGTGCGGGACGGCATGCTGCTTTTGCAAGGGAGCCGGGAGCCGCTTGACCGGGTGTCCGCCCGGAATATTCTGCTGCGCCGACAGACGGCATTTTCCTTTGATGCGGAGACCTGTCTTAAAAATCCTGAGCTGGACGAGGGGCAGGAGGCGGGGCTGATCTGCTATTACGACGAAAACACATGGGTGTCCTGCGGACTGAAAAAGGAAAAGGGAAGTCTCACGGTACAGGTGCATGAGCATATTGGAGAGCGGGATGTGATCCATGACGGCGGAAATATTCCCGGGGATTTTGTTACAATCTGTTTCCGGGTGGAGACACGCGGGCTTTGCAGGACTTTCTTCTGCAAGGTGGACGACAGCGGGGAAAAAAGGATCGCCGGGCTGCCGGAGGTGTATTATCTTTGCGATGAAGGGTATCCCAAAGGCAAGCGTTTTACGGGGGCTCTGACCGGGGTGTTTGCCTATGCCGGAGGGCGAAAAAAGGCGGTTATGTTCACCAATTTTAAAACTGTGGAAAAAAAGGAAAAAAGTTGTTGACACGCTCATTCTTTTTTGCTATTATAAATCTTGCGCTGAGCAAACGGATGAGCGTTTTGGAGAGGTATCGAAGTGGTCATAACGAGGCGGTCTTGAAAACCGTTTGTCCGCAAGGGCGCGTGGGTTCGAATCCCACCCTCTCCGTTGAAGAGTCTATCTTCACGGTATATAAGGTAAGTAGGAATCAACCTCATTTGGAGAAGTACCCAAGAGGTCGAAGGGACACCCCTGGAAAGGGTGCAGGTCGTTAATAGCGGCGCGAGGGTTCAAATCCCTCCTTCTCCGTTCGGTGACTTCTGCAAAGGATTACCGAGACAGAACCTTGACAAATAAACAGCAATGCAACCCTGAAAATTCTTGAAAGAGAAAA
>URSA01000018.1 GCA_900550475.1 uncultured Lachnospiraceae bacterium | reverse complement strand
ATGCGTTGCTTCCTTTGTCAACAACTTTCTTAAAAGTTTTTTGACTTTTTTCACCCGCTTTCATGACAGATTCTATCACTTTCAGCGGTGGATTTTTATTTTAACATTGCCTTACCGGCTTGTCAAGACTTATCCACGTCAATCGGCACCCTCTTTCGGTCATCGCGGATAATACCGGTAGATCTCCTCCGCGGCGATCTCCTCACACATCTGTCTGAGCGCCCCGGAAGCCTCCCGCCAACCCTCCTCCGTCAGCAGATATCTTTCATCCTTCCCCGCCATACATGTGAGCATATATTGGTTGATGTCCGGCGAGTAGTGCATATTATCCATATACAGATCCAGATTATATACAATTTCCTTTTCCGTCTGGAAATAGTACACATCCGTGTTTGCAAACCCGGTCAGCCGGGCGAGCACCTGATCCAGCATGTAGCAGTATTCTTCCAGTTCTCCCTTTCTGACCACATCATCCCACATAAGCAGGGAGTACGGCGGAAAGAAAATCGTGTAGTGCGTGTCGGGATGGCTTTCGATCTCATCAGCAATCAGCGCAATGTTCTGCGCAATGATCTCCCTGTCATAATCGTCACTCTGCTCCGGTATGGGCTCATTGGGTCCCGCATACGCCTCCATCGCCTTGGATGCACTAAACTCCTTTCCCTTTGACCAGTCGTAGGCATGTCCGCCGGTATATTGCCTCCGTAGGGTATAGGCAAGCAGCATGGGAATCTTTTTCAGCAAGACATCCTTATTAAAAAGGTACTGTCCATCATCCAGAAATGTCTCCGTATAAAGGTAGGACGGACTGTACTCGGAAATCACCGTGACCTCACAGGGCTTTTTCAGTGCAAAAAGATCCAGCCCGTAGAACACCTGCACAAGCTCCTGTTTTTCATGCGCAGCATGCAGATAATACATAAGATCTGCAGTGGAACCGGAGCCCTTGACTGCCTTGAGCGTTTTTATACCGTACACGGAATCCAGATAGTCCCCGTCACAGTTCTCCACCACAGAGGAGCCAAGCAGGATACTGTCATACTCAAAATGCCGTATGGAACCGATCACCTGCGTCTCCCGCTCAAACAGTACCCCCGGCATGCCGAAAAGCGGGCCGTGATATTGGTAAAAAGGATCGAACAATACCGTGACACCCGCAATCAGCAGGCATCCCGCAGCCACCCACAGGATTAACTTTTTCAACGCTTTCCGGGTCGTCAACATACCATGTCCTTTCCCGCCATGCTCTTTCCGGTCAGAAATTAAAATACAGGAAGCTGCTCACCTGAGAGAGGGAAACAAATGCCCACAGGAACACAACTGCAAGCAAAAAGACTCCCTTCTTTGTCCTTGCCCTCTTCCGGATCCACTCCTCCGCCTCGCAGCCGCACACAAAATACAGGCTGACGGCAAGAAGGATTCCGATCATAAGGAAATAAAATGCCGGAAGAAGCTGCGGCGCTTTCGCCGTGAGAATCTTGATCAGCGCGTAATTCTCCGGTATCTGTAAAGCGGAGCCTATCCGCATCAGAAACGATTTCGGCTTTGTAAATAAATTTCTGTAGAAATAGCCCGCCTGCGCAAGGTCATTGCTTCGGAATGTGACAAAGGTAAGCAGCCAGAAAACCTGCGTGCGCAGCACATTCAGCTTATGGCTTCTGAACCGTAGCTTCGGAAACATCTTCTCAAGCACAATGGCCACTCCGTGCATGAGCCCCCACACCACGAAAGTCCAGTTGGCTCCGTGCCAGATGCCGCTGATCAGGAATACCAGAAGCAGATTTCGGTATTGGCGGATCTTTCCTTTTCTGTTCCCCCCGAGCGGAATGTAGACATATGTGGTCAGAAAGCGGGACAACGTTATGTGCCACCTGCGCCAGAAGTCCGTCACCGAATCCGCCTTAAAGGGCGAATGAAAATTGACCGGCAGCTCGAATCCAAACATTTTTCCGATTCCCCTCGCCATATCACAGTACCCGCTGAAATCGAAATAAAGCTGAAATCCATAGAAAAGAACCGTAATGATGCCCGTCCAGAAATCAAGGAAATACTGTACCACACCGATCTCGTCAAACACGGAATTGACCAGCAGTGCAAGCACATCCGCAAGCAGCACCTTTTTCCCGAATCCCAGAATAAACAGCGCAAGCCCGTCATAAAACATTTCCCTGTCGGGTTTTCTGTTTTTTCGTGCCATGAGGGTGGGGATCATTTCGCTGTGAAGCACAATGGGGCCCGCCACAAGCTGGGGAAAGAAGGTGACAAAGCAGGCATAGTCCAGAAACGGATAGCAGGGCGCCTCACCCTTGTACCGGTCAACCACATAGGAAATCTGCTGGAAGGTAAAAAAGCTGATTCCCAACGGCAGGGCAATTTTCTCTACATGCCAGTCCGTGTGCAGAAAGAAATTACAGTTATCCACAAAAAAGTTGAAATATTTGAAATAGAAGAGCAATCCGATATTTGCGCAAATTCCCACGACAAAAAGCAGCCGCCGCAGTTTCTTTTTTGAAACATGGGAAAGTGCAACACTGACGCCGTGGTTTACCGCGAGGCTTCCCACCAGAATCAGAAGATACCATGGGTTGTAGTAACCGTAGAACCACAGGGACATGCCCACCAGAAACAGTTTGGCAGGCACCGGACTTTTGCATTGCTGCAGCCCGTACCAGCCTACAAGGGACATCGGAAGAAATATCACTGTAAAGACAGTAGAATTAAACAGCATACCCCGATTCCCCTTTCCGCTCATTTTCCGCGACTACAGCATTTATCATAAGCCAAAAGACTTTTTGTTGTCAACATTCCTATGTCACACATACCGCGCGGCGGCATACACGTCCCGGACATCCTTAACAATAACCAGATTTCCTATCCTTACCGCCTCACCGTGAACGGAACACTGATTCCGCCCTTGTGGAACGACACTTTTATGATCTTAACGACAAAGGAATGCGGTCTGCGCGGCTTCGGCTGCCGGCAGATCACGCAGCTCTTCCGCGCCATGTGGCTGCTTACGGACGGCCGTTTCCGCATCGTGTGAACGCCTCAAAGCGGAAGCATGCCAAGCTTGGAAGCGCACAGATCCACCAGATAGCGCAGATAGTTATGCTCATACAGGAAGGTGAGTACCCTGCTTCCCGCAACGTATTCCAGAATCTGTTCCCAGATCACATCTGTTGCAAAAGTATACAAAATGCAATAAGCCGTCCAGATAATCAGAATCGTCTCAAAGATGCCGATCACCGCCCCCAGAAATTTATTCAGGGAACGCACCAACGGCAGCTTGGCAATCAGCTTTGCAGGGAAAAATACCAGTCCCAGAAGGCTGTGTACGATTCCCAAAAGCAGCAGCAGAATGATCGCCACCGCCATGCTGATCATATCCTTTTGGAAATACTTGCTGAGCGCCATTCCCAGAAGTGCAACGGCAAGGCTCAACACGATCAGGGAAACAAAGGAGATGATTTCCTTTACCATGCCCTTTTTCACGCCCTCCGAGATCCGCCATGCCAGAATTAAAATCGCCAGAATCACCAACCAGTTCATCTGTATTCCCGCTCCTTACTTCATCTGTATCGTGTCCAGGGAGTCCTGTGTCACCAGCGTATACCGATATCCGGTGCTCCCCGGCACCATGAGGCTGACTGCCTTCTTGAAAGTGCCGTTGTACTTTTCCACGCCTCCCATGGTCATCACCATACATTCTTCTCCGTTATATATGATGTAGGTATCCCGATCAAACAGGATATCCGTGTAATCCAGATCAAACTCCTGTGTGCGGACCCGTTCGCCGCTCTTGTTGTATATTTCAAGCCGGTATCTCTTTTCGCCGGAGGTATTGCAGAATGTCACTCCCACATAATTCTCGCTGTAATACACACCCCGGATCTCCGTCTCAAAGAAATATCTGGACAGAAGCTCCGGCTTCTGGCCGCCGCCGTAAAACATGATACTGTCGTCCCCCACGGCAAACGCGCTGCTGTTGTTGATGAACCGCACATAGGGAACCAGCGTGTCCGTATAATCGTAGCCGCCCACCAGATTGTCGATCTGGTTTTTTCCGTACTCGTCAAAATTGTAAAACGCCACGCTGGACTTCAACGTTCCGGCATCCACATAGACATAGGACACCGTACACAGAAGCGCGTTCGGTGACAGGCTCACAGAGACCGGATATCCCGTGTCCTTCATGCTGGTGCGGAACTTGACCAGTTCATTTCCCGACGCATCATACACATAGATCCATGTGACGGTGGTGTCCTCCAGAACTGCCGCAGCCACGCCGTTTGCCGCGACACAGAGATTGCGGATGGGGAGATTTGTGGAGACGGTTCCCAACTGCTTCTCCGCATTTTGTATGTAAATCGTTCTGCCATTGTAATCACCGATTGCAACCGCGCTGCCGCAGGTCGCCACGATCGGGCTCTGCATCTCGTAAGTCTGGTTCCAGAGCACATTTCCCGCCGTGTCCACACATCTGGCGCCGTCCTTGCTGTAGATCAGCACGTTGGAGCCGAGCCGCAGCGAGGTATTCCCCGCCACAATGTCAATGCAGGGGTCGGACAGCACCTCGTAATCCGTATAGGTCTTGTTCCGGTACTGCACCGCCACCAGTGCCACCAATGCGCCGCACACCAGCACCATAAGCAAAATCCTGTAAAAGAAGCTCAGTCTGTGGCGGTGGATCTTGTCCTGAAAGGAATCTTCATCCTCCGACTTCACCAGCCGCAATCTGCTCTGCTTTATTTTATTCTGCTTCTCACGCTTTTCTTTCTCCCGCGTATAGCTTCTGATATCCGCCATAGTACTCCCTCATGCGACCCGCGCCGCACCTTTTTGCTTTTTTCAGTATAGCACACAACTACTGCGGAAGTAAAATGGTTTGTCCCACGGCGATGCTGTCCGGATCGGAAATTTGATTCAGTTCGCAGATTTCCTGTATTTTATCGATGCTTCCGTATTTTGCACGGCAGATACTGATCAGGGTGTCCCCCTTTACAATGGTGTAGACCACCGGCGCAGATGTGACAGGAGTGTCATTTGAAGCAGGCTGGTCTGTGGGCTGCGGTGTCTCCTCCCCTGCGCCGTCCGTGGCGGACTGCTCCGTTCCTTCCCTCGCGCCGTTTACGGCAAGCTGATCCGATTCTTCCCCTGCACCGTTTACTGCAAGCTGACCTGATTCTTCCCCCGCACCGTTTAACGCAGGCTGATCCGCATCCTCCAAACCGGCTGCTGCCTCCCCGTTTCCCGGATTGGAACCAGTTGTTTCACCCAGCCCGGCACTGCCGCCGGAAATTCCGGCTGCTTCCGTCTCCTTTGACAGAGTATCCGGCAGCTTCTGCTCCGAAAGACTGGCGATCACCTGTCTGGCAGTTACCTGCAATTCTTCCATTTTTACAGGGTCGCTGAGTGTGCTGACCCCGAGCAGACACAGTGCAAACAGCGCCGCTGCCGCCACCACCCTCTTTTTCCCGCCGCTCTTTGCCGCCTCCGTTTTTTCCTCCCGCTCCGGCACAGGTTTCCGGTAGGTTTCCGCCTTCCACTCTCCTCTTGCGGGCTTTCCGCCTCCTGCGGCATCGTCCGTACTCTCCTCGCGCTTCTCCTGTCTCGCCAGCATGAGCATGTAATTCAGCATGCTCTCATTTTTCTCATAAAAGCAGGCATAGCCGCCCACCTCAACACCTTTTCCCTGTTTCAGCACATAGATGCTGTCCGCAAGCTCCTCCCTGACACTGCACCATGCCAGAAAATCATACTCGGGAAAGTGCTGCCTCCCGATCTTCTCCACTTCTTCCTTTTCTATCTGGGACAGGTAGGGACCTCTGTGTTCCAGCCCCTCCACTTTTGCGGCGCTGTAAAGAAAATAATAGCTGCAGCCGTTCTCCTCGTAGGATCTGCCATACAGTGCCAGTCCCACGGCTTCCCCGCAGCCTGTCCTGCCAAGCTGCTTTATGTATGAAACCACATAATCCTCAACAAAAATCTTATGTAATCTGTCCGGTTTTCCAATCTGTACAATATTTTTAGGCAGCTCCATGGCACATCCTCCCCTTATCGTTTTGGGGAAAGTATACATCAGACGGAACGCATATTTACACGAATTGTGGCCGACATGTCCTTTTTTCCTCGACAAAAAACGCAGAAGCCGCTTTGGCTCCTGCGTCATACTGCGTCCTGTTCTATTTGTCGGTCAAGAACTCATACACCGTGGTGTAATCGTAGATTCTGTCCGGTCCGAATATCGCGGACGGGAACTGCGGCTTGTTTGCCGAATCCGGGTAGAACTGTGTCTCCAGACACAGACCGCTGCGGGGACCGTACTCCGCGCCGTTCTTCCCCGCCTGTTTGTCAATGAAGTTTCCTGCATAAAACTGTACGCCCGGCAGGTTGGTATAGGCTCTCAGCACTCTTCCGCTCTTTGGTGCGCGCACCTCGGCAAACAGTTTCAGGCTTCCGTCGAAATCATCGATCACCCAGTTGTGGTCATAGCCGCCCGTCAGCTTAAGCTGTTCAAACTCATCGCGGATACGGCTGCCCACCTTCTGAGGTGTGGTAAAGTCCATGGGCGTTCCGGCAACCGGTGCAATCTCGCCCGTAGGAATGGCGCCTGCTGCCACCGGCGTATAATGGGAGGCTTTCAGCCAGAGCGTGTGCTCCTCAATGTCTCCGTTTCCCGCACCCTCCAGATTGAAGTATGTATGGTTTGTCATGTTGATCACGGTTTTTTCATCGCTCTCCGCATGATAATGCAGCTCCAGACGACCCTCGTCAGTAAGCAGATACGTCACGCTGACGCTCTTGTTTCCGGGAAAGCCCAGATCCCCCGCTTCCCCATTAAGGGAAAACTTTACAAAATTGTCCCCGGTCTGCGCCGCCCAGATGCGCTTGTGGTAACCCTTTTCAATATGGCTGTGAAGATTGTTCACGCCATCATTGACGTCCAGCTCATATTTCTTTCCGTCAATGGAAAACTGCGCATTCCCGGTTCTGTTGGCATTGGGACCCACCGTAGCGCCAAAAAAGCTGTAATTGCCGAAATACTGATCCGCCTCATCAAATCCCAGCACTACATCCTCCAGCTTTCCGTCACGATCCGGCACCTCCAGCTTTACCAGAATGGCGCCGTAATTCATTACCTCCGCACGCATGCCCTTCCCGTTAGCAATGGTATACAGCTCCATTGTTTCCCCGTTCTTCGTCATGCCGAATTTCCTCTTGGATACAGCCATTTTCATCCTCCTTATCACATCTCGGTACGTCCTTCCAACGCCCGAAGCAATGTCACCTCATCTATGTACTCCAGATCTCCGCCCACGGGAACTCCGCTGGCAATCCTCGTTACCTTTACCCCGGTGGGCTTGATCAGCTTGCTGATATACATGGCTGTGGTCTCCCCCTCAAGGCTGGAGTTGGTCGCAATGATCACCTCATCCACATCCTGTTCGAGACGGCTCACCAGCTCCTTCAGCCTGATGTCCGCCGGCCCAATTCCCAGCATGGGCGAGATTGCGCCGTGCAGCACATGGTAAACGCCCTCGTACTTCCCTGTCTTTTCGTAGGCAGCCAGATCCCTTGTGTTCTCCACCACCATGATCTGCTTGTGATTGCGCGAAGCGTTGGCACAGACAGGACAGATCTCCTTGTCGGTCAGTGTAAAGCACTCCTTGCAGTAGCGCACGTTCTCCTTGGCATCCACAATCGCGGAAGCCAGACGGTTTACCTTATCCTGCGGCATATTGATCAGATAGAACGCCAGTCTCTGCGCCGACTTGCTGCCGATTCCCGGGAGCGCGGCAAGCTCTTCAATTAATTTATTGATATGCCCGCTATACATTTCCATTATAAGGGAAAGCCTCCGCCCAGACCGCCGGTCATCTTATTCATCATGGCTGCGTTCTCCTCGTCAGCCTTGCGCAATGCCTCGTTGGTTGCCGCAACGATCAGATCCTGCAGCATCTCGATATCTTCGGGATCCACCACCTCATCGGAAAGCTTCACCTTCAGCACTTCCTTCTTGCCGGACACCGTCACTTCCACCGCACCGCCGCCTGCTGTTGCGGTAAACTCCTTTGTCTCCAGCTCTTTCTGGCTCTCCTCCATCTGACGCTGCATTCTCTGTGCCTGCTTCATCAGATTTGCCATGTTGCCCGGCATTCCACCGCCGGGAAATCCGCCTCTCTTTGCCATTTTCTTCTCCTCCTGCATTTTTCTGTTCTAAAAGTCGGAGCTCTGTCCGTCCCCGTCTTCCTCTTCCACATCCATCGCGATCAGCTTTGTCAGGTCGGGATAGGATTCATCATACTCCCTGCTGCTCGCCGCAACCTGTATGCTCACCTGCATTTCTTTTCCGGAAAACTCGCTCAGAAGCCGCTCAAGCTGCTCCTTGTTTCCCTCTCCCTTTGTAAAGTAATCCGACGCCAGCCCGTCCTGCAGCACGATCATCAGCTTGCCGTCGCTTCCCAGACTGGGCTTGGATGACTTCAGATACATTTTCATGGGATTGTCCGCGCTTCCTATGATTGCCTGCCATTTTGAGACGACCGCCTGCACATCCTCGGGGATTGCCTTGGGCAGTTCTATTTTGGGGCGCACCGCCGGTGCTCCCGCCTGTGAGCCTCCCCCCGCCAAAAAAACGGAAGCGTCCATGCCCTCGGGCAGGATCGCTGCGTTTTCCACTTTATCCTCCACCACACGGATCCGGTCAAGAATGGCATCCTGCGTGGTCTCCATGGCAGGGCGGCACACCTTGATCAGCGCCATCTCAATGAGAATACGCTTCTGCGCGGCATAGCGGAGCTGTCCTGAAAGCTCCGAAAAGATACGGATATATCGCATAACGGTCTCAAGCTCCGCCATTTCGGCTTCTTCCTTCAGACGCGCTATGGTCTCCGAGGATGCGTCTATGACATCTTCGATATTGTCCGTTGCCTTCGCCAGCATCAGGTTGCGCAGATACCATGTGAAATCCGCGACAAACTGTGCAAGCTCCCGCCCCTGCATCACAATATCCTCAAGCACGCCGATGCATTGCAGCACATCCGCCTTCAGAAGGCTTCTGAACAGGCGGCTGAACACTTCCGTATCCACAACTCCCAGCACATCCAGCACCTTTTCATAGGTGAGCTCCTGTCCCAGATGAAACGCAATGCACTGATCCAGAAGGCTCAGTCCGTCACGCATGGAGCCGTCCGCCATACGCGCCACATAGCGCAGCGCCTTATCGTCGATCTGCACCTGCTCCGTGTCCATCAGCTCCCGCATCCGGTCGGCTATGGTGTCGATACTGATTCTCTTGAAGTCATACCTCTGACACCGGGACAGAATCGTGATCGGGATCTTATGCACTTCCGTGGTCGCCAGAATAAAAATGACATAGGAAGGGGGCTCCTCCAAGGTTTTCAACAGTGCATTGAACGCCCCTATGGACAACATATGCACCTCATCGATGATATAAACCTTGTATTTGCCCTCCGCCGGGGAATAGGAAACCTCATCCACGATCTCACGGATATTGTCCACGCCGTTGTTGGATGCCGCATCGATCTCGATCACATTCATGCTGGCACCGCCCGCTATCGCCCTGCAGACGGCACATTCCCCGCATGGGCTTCCGTTCACGGGATTTTCACAGTTTACCGCCTTGGCAAAGATCTTGGCAATGGTGGTCTTGCCCGTTCCCCGCGTCCCGGTGAACAGGTATGCATGTCCGATCCTGTTTGCCTTTATTTGATTTTTCAATGTGGTTACAATATGATCCTGCCCCTTTACATCTTCAAAATTATCGGGGCGGAACTTTCGGTACAGCGCTGTGTAAGACATAGACCTAATCTCCGAAGCAGATGCCTAACATCTTAGCTTCCTGCACAATAGTGGCATCCGGTGACACGGTCTTAAGCTTGCCCGCCACTTCCTCAAGCGGCACCTTGACGATCTCACGATTTTTATATCCCACCATGAAACCATACTCGCCGTCCAGAATCAGCTTGCCCGCCTCAGAGCCGAGTCTGCTGGCAAACACGCGGTCATACGGGCAGGGGCTTCCGCCTCTCTGCACATGCCCCGGCACGGTCACTCTCACCTCTCTGCCGGTCTTTTCCTGAATCTGCGCCGCCACCTCATAGGAGACGGACGGATACTTTCTGTTGCGCAGCTTCTCCTTGTATTCCTTCTTGGAGAGCTTTGCGTCCTCCTTGGAGATCGCGCCCTCCGCCACGGCAATAATGGTAAATCTGCTGCCGTTCTTGTGTCTCTGCTCGATGGCATCCACCACTTTATCAATATTATAGGGAATCTCGGGAAGCAGGATGATATCCGCACCGCCCGCCATACCTGCGTTCAGGGTCAGCCAGCCGACCTTATGTCCCATGACCTCCACGATAAACACGCGCCCATGGGACGCTGCGGTGGTATGGATGCAGTCAATGGCGTTGGTGGCAATATCCACCGCGCTCTGGAATCCGAATGTCATGTCCGTGCCCCACAGATCATTGTCGATGGTCTTGGGAAGCGTCACCACATTCAAGCCTTCCTCGCGCAAAAGGTTCGCAGTTTTGTGCGTACCGTTTCCGCCCAGAATCACAAGGCAGTCCAGCTTCAGCTTTTTGTAATTCTTTTTCATGGACTCCACTTTGTCGATTCCGTTCTCATCCGGCTCCCTGATCAGCTTGAAGGGCGTGCGGGAGGTTCCCAAAATCGTACCGCCCACCGTCAGGATACCTGAAAAGTCCTTGCCCGTAAGCATCCGGTAATTCCCGTAAATCAATCCTCTGTACCCATCCAGAAATCCGTAAATCTCCGCTTTTTCTCCACTGTTCACCAGTGTTTTGACCACTCCGCGCATGGCTGCGTTCAAAGCCTGACAGTCACCGCCGCTTGTAAGCATTCCGATTCTTTTCATCTGCCGTCCCTCCTGCGATCTATTTTCTCCTGAAAATCTTTTATCATTCTACCACATTCAGAGCTATATCTCAATTTGTTTCTGATTATGCGTCCGCATTTTATTGTTGCAAAATCCATTCCGATGCTATAAAATAGAAGCCACTGGTGACGTATCGAAGTGGTCATAACGGGGCGCACTCGAAATGCGTTTGCCCTCCGGGGCACGTGGGTTCGAATCCCACCGTCACCGCTCAAAGGAGATGGCGATGCAAAAAAAGTTTCCTATCTATCATCTTGCCGCCACGGCTGTGTGCATTGCCCTGTGCGTTGTGCTGCCCATGGCGTTCCACTTTATCCCCAACGGCGGAATCCTGTTTTCCCCCATGCATCTGCCCGTGCTGCTCTGCGGTATTATATGCGGTCCCCAGTACGGATTGATCTGTGGTCTGGCAGGGCCTTTGGTCTCCTCACTTCTGACCGGCATGCCGGCAGCCGCCTATGCACCCACCATGATGATTGAGCTTGCCATTTATGGGCTCGTGATCGGACTGATGATGCATTTTGTCCACACCGGAAAACAGCTTGCGGATATCTACATCAGCCTTCTGACTGCCATGTTGAGCGGTCGTATCCTGACCGGCATCGTGCGGGCGCTGATCTTTGCAAAAGGCACCTACACCATTCAGATGTGGGCAACCGGCTACTTTGTATCCTGTTTTCCCGCTATTCTGCTTCAGCTTGTGCTGGTTCCGATCCTCTACACCGCACTGCAAAAGGCAGGGATCATTCCCGCCAGAAAATAATGAAACTTCCTGCGGGGTCAGTCAATGCCCCGCAGTTCTACTTTTTCGATCTTCTCCCTGAGCGCCGGAAGAAACGCTTCCAGCTCCTCCTTTGTATAGGAAGTAAATCCCCTCTGGATCACATTTTCATTGTCGCGGTACGCCTGTAAAAAATACGCCCGGGCGCCGGAAAGCCACTCTCCGATCTGCGCAAAATCCGACGCATCGTGGAGCTCCTTTACCACCGTTGTGCGAAACTCATACTCTGTGCCGCTTTCTCTGATCAGGCGCACGCTCTCCTCCACGGGCGCGGTATCCAGTTCCCGGCAGCCCGCAGTCAGTGCATATTTCCCCAGACTGTTTTTGATGTCCATCGCCACGTAATCAAGCATGCCCTTTTGCAGCAATTCTTTCAAGACCTCCGGCCGGTAGCCGTTGGTATCCAGCTTCACCGCCAGCCCGATATCCTTTATTTTTCCGATAAACGCAGCCAGATCCGGCTGCAGGGTAGGTTCCCCTCCCGTAATGCAGACCCCGGACAGCACGCCCTTTCTCTTTCGCAGGAAAGCCAGAATCTCCTCCTCCGCTATCATCGGAAACAAATCCGGCTGCCGCACCAGCTCGCCGTTATGGCAGAACGGACAGCGGAAGTTGCAGCCGCCCGTAAAAACCGTAGCCGCCACCCGTCCGGGATAATCCAGCAATGTCGTTTTATTCAATCCGTGAATTTTCAAGGTTATCACTCCCATCTATACCTATAACAGTTCAGCACGCGCCATTCGCAAAGCCGTGTTGTCACGCTCCCCGTCACCTTTACCTAGCATACCACAAATACGCCAATTGCCCAAGTGGCTTTCTGCATGCTATAATAGCAGGCAGGAGGGTTTCCCTATGAACCGTTTTTTGAAAATGCCCGAACCGGAGCTGGCACAAACATATATGAAGGAAGCACTGAAACAGGCAAAAAAAGCTTATCTGCTCGGCGAAGTGCCGATCGGGTGCGTCATCGTCTATGAGGGACGCATTATTGGCAGAGGCTACAACCGCCGCAACACCGACAAGAGCACCCTTGCCCACGCGGAGATTACTGCGATCAAAAAAGCCAGCCGTGTCATCGGCGACTGGAGGCTGGAGGACTGTACGCTCTATGTGACGCTGGAACCCTGCCAGATGTGCTCCGGCGCCATTGTTCAGGCACGCATCCCACAGGTGGTGATCGGCTGTAAGAACCCCAAAGCGGGCTGTGCAGGCTCCATCCTGAATGTCCTGCAGATGCCGGAGTTCAACCATCAGGTTGAGATCATGGACGGCGTGCTGGAGGAGGAGTGCAGCCGGATGCTGACCACTTTCTTTAAAGAGCTCCGTATCCGCAATAAAATGGAAAAAAATAATTTTCCAGAAAACAGTTGACAAGGATTGTATCATGGTATACAATCTAAAAATCAAAAAAGCAAAGGCGCTTTGAGGATATATCTCAGAGCGCTTTTTCGTTTGGGAGGAATCCTTATGGCAATGATCAAACTGGAGCATGTGAACAAGAGTTTCGGCGATCTGAAGGTTTTGAAGGATGTCAATCTGGAGGTTGCGGAGGGCGAAAAGCTGGTAGTCATCGGGCCTTCCGGATCGGGAAAGTCCACCACCGTCCGCTGTATGAACTTTCTGGAGGAGCCCACCAGCGGCAAGGTCTACATTGACGGCAAGCACCTTACCCACCAGAATAAGGTACATTTGATCCGCGAGACGACCTCCATGGTTTTCCAGCAGTTCAACCTGTATCCGCATATGACCGTCCTGAAAAATCTGACGCTTGCGCCCATGAAGCTGCATCATAAGAGCCGCACCGAGGCGGAGGAGCTCGCTTTTCACTATCTGGATGTGGTAGGGCTCCGGGACAAGGCAAATGTTTATCCGGTAACGCTCTCCGGCGGACAGCAGCAGCGTATCGCCATTGCCCGCGCCCTGTGCGCCCAGACAAAGATCATTTTGTTTGACGAGCCCACCTCCGCGCTGGATCCCGAGACGATTCAGGAGGTTTTGGACGTCATGATCAAGCTGGCAAAGGAAAACATTACCATGGTCGTGGTCACACATGAGATGGGATTTGCCAGACAGGTCGCCGACCGCATCGTATTTATGGCGGACGGGCAGATCATTGAGGAGGGCACGCCGACGCATTTCTTTGAAAACCCGGAAAACGAGCGTGTCAGACAGTTCCTTGGAAAAATTATCCGTTAGATCTCAAAGCACCCGGTGCTTTCAGATAAATTTATGAAACAGGAGGAGAACTATTATGAAAAAGAAACTGGCATTATTTTTAGCAGGTATTATGGCCGCAGCCATGATCACGGGATGTGGTGACACCGCATCATCCTCGACTTCCAAGGAGCCAACTGTTCCTTCCGTAAGCACTCCCGAAGCTTCCACGCCGGAAGATACCGGCGCCACCGATCCAGATGTGCAGGCGATCATTGACCGCGGCGTGTTGCGCGTAGGCGTAAAGAACGCCGTTCCCGGCTTTGGTCTGCAGGATACCCTGACAGGCGAATACACCGGACTTGAAATTGACATTGCAAAGAAAATTGCAGAATATCTGGGTGTGGATATTGAGTTTACCACCGTTACCGCCGCTACCCGCACCGAGCTTCTGGACGCAGGCGATATCGACTGTGTTCTGGCAACCTTTACCATCACTGAGGAAAGAAAGCAGAGCTGGGATTTCACTACCCCCTACTTCACGGACGCCGTTACCGTTCTGGTTGAGGATGCTTCCGGCATCACCACTCTTGCAGATCTGGCAGACAAAAAGGTTGGTGTTTCCTCCGGTTCCACCTCCGCAAAGGCGTTGGTCAAGGCTATGATCGCCGCCGGTGTTCTGGACGGTGAGGGCTTTGATGAGGAAACCTTTGACGCCGCTACATGGACAACCGGCGTTTCCTTCCAGCAGTACGAGGATTATCCCGCTATTTCCACCGCTCTGAGCGCAGGCGAGGTTGATGCCTTCTGCGTAGACAAGTCCATCCTTGCAATCTACAAGACGGACGGTCGTTCCTACATCGAAGATCGTTTCTCCCCGCAGGAGTATGGCATTGCAACCAAAAAGGGTTCCGGCTTCTCCGCTCTGTGTGAGGAGCTTGTGACCACCTGGCTGTCCGACGGAACCATTGACGGACTTGTATCGGAGTATGGTCTGAACTAAGTAACAATTCAGGAGGTAAGCATATGGCTGGTATTTTTTCGGCAGACGCATGGGGAAAGGTATGGACCTTCCGCAGTACATTCCTGCTTGGCTTGGAGCACACCGTGATCACGGCGCTGTTCGGCCTGCTCATTTCCCTCATTCTCGGAATCCTGTTTGGGCTTATGGCAACCGGACACAACAAGGTGCTCAAGGCCATAGCAAGGGTTTATGTGGAGTTTATTCAGAACACTCCCGTCATATTGCAGATGTGTTTCCTGTACTATGCGCTTGCCTTCTCCGGCCACAGCATCGGCATTGTGGCGACAGGTATCGTGGCGCTCGGCATCTATCACGGCGCCTACATGGCAGAGGTTGTCCGGGCGGGCATCGAATCCGTGCCCAAGGGACAGTTTGAGGCCGCACAGGCGCAGGGATTCAGCTATATCCAGCGCATGTACTACATTATCCTGCCGCAGAGCATCAAGGTGATCCTTCCTCCCATGATGAATCAGGTCGTAAATCTGATCAAAAACACTTCCTGTCTGTACATTGTAGGCGGTACGGATCTGATTTCCGTAACATACAGCTTTGTGACGGGCGCCACCACAGGAGGCGCTTACGCACCCGCCTACATTGTCAGCGGAGTCCTCTTCTTTATTATCTGTTTTCCGCTCTCCACGCTGGCAAGCCTGTGGGAGAACACCTTGAAACGGCGGGAAGCCCGCATCAATGTGGGCGCCAGACAATGAAAACCATAGGAAAGGTCGTGCTGAAATATGAGTGATTTTCAGGGAAGCTTAAAAATCATTTCCAATCCGGCAGTTTTGCTATACATCTTAAAGGGTGTAGCCTTCACGCTGGTAATCGCTGTTCTCGCCGTTATTCTGGGTATTCTGATCGGCTCTGTTCTGGCAATGGTGAGAAACTACTGCAACACATGGAAAAGCAGGATATTCAAATGGATTGCCGTGGCATACATTGAAATTTTCCGCAATACGCCTCTGCTTTTGTGGATTTTTATCTGCGTTGTATTTTGTCCGTGTCCCTCTTTTCTGCAGCATAAAATGTTCGGACTGACATCCGTTGAGGTAAAGCTTTTGTTCAAGGCATGCATTGCCCTCATCCTCTTTACCTCCTCCGTCATTGCGGAAATCGTCCGGGGCGGTTTAAACTCGGTAGCATCCGGACAGTTTGAAGCGGGACGCGCCCAGGGCTTTTCCACCTTGCAGATCATGTGGTACATCGTTCTGCCTCAGGCATACCGCAACATTATTCCCACGCTGCTCAGCCAGGTCATCACCACCGTCAAGGATTCCTCTTACCTTGCCAATGTTGCGGTGATCGAGCTGATGGCGCGCGTCAGGCAGATTATGAACGCCGCTTACAACTACAACGGCTCCGGCACCACGAATGTGTCCGATGTGTTTGTGTTGTTCGGGCTTGCGGCGCTGATCTATTTTGCGATTAATTTTGCCCTGTCCTGCACCGTCAGGGCGCTTCAGGGAAAAAGGGCATAACAAATTTAAGTCGGGATTTTCCCGGAATGGAGATTGCTATGGACAAATTTGTGATCACGGTATCAAGACAATTCGGCAGCATGGGGCGTTCCATCGCCCACTCTCTCTCCGAGCGTTTACAGATTCCCTTTTACGACCGGGATATTGTGGAGGAAACCGCAAAACGCATGCAGCTCCCCCTCTCATTGGTCAGCGATACGGAGGAGACCTCCGGCTCCGTCTATTTCAAAAGACAGTATCCTCTCGGCATGGGCATTTCCAGCATGCAGGATGAAATTTTCCTGATCCAGAAAAATATTATTGAGGATCTCGCTGCAAAGGAATCCTGCATCATTGTGGGCAGATGCGCCGACAGCATTCTTCACTCCATGAAGAACCGACTCTCCGTCTTTGTATTTGCCCCCTATGAGTCCCGATACGACAACTGCATCCATCATCTTGGCATGGATGCCTCCACCGCTGAGAAAATGATCCGTTCCGTGGATCGCTCCCGTCAGCTCTATCACAAGCGCTACTGTGAAAATTACAAGGACGAATACAGCAACAAGGATCTGATGCTCAACAGCAGCTCCTTCGGCATCGAAGGCTCCGCCGCTGTTCTGGAGACGGTGATCCGCGACCGCTTTATGCAATAATTCTCTTCGCTTCCCTTGACACACACCGCCAAAACCGATATACTAAGAAAGCCGTGCATGTGCCTTTAGGCGGGCGTTTCTATGGCCGGCTCTTTTGGGCGATGTTGAAGTTTGGGTCTTGCGCAATGGACATCTGCGAACCGTGTCAGGGTGGGAACACAGCAGCACTAAGCGGAATCGTACATGTGCCGCAAGGGTGCCTGGCGGAGTCGTCCGGAGAGTATCGCATAGAAATGTCCTCCCAAAGATATATGCCGGCTTTTCATTCTTTTATGGGAGAGGACGTCCGGAAAGGATGTCGGCGTAGTGGGAATGGGCTGCAAATTATGTCCAAGAGAATGTAATGTGACAAGAACAAAAGAAGATATGGGTTATTGTAAGGAAGGCAGTGTGCTCCGGGTAGCAAGAGCCGCCCTGCATGCATGGGAAGAGCCGTGCATCTGCAAAGGGGCGGGATCCGGCACTGTCTTTTTTTCCGGCTGTCCCCTGCAATGCGTCTTTTGTCAGAACGGCTCCATTGCAGGCGCCAATGCGGCCGCTCCCTTCGGAAAAGAAATTTCCAAAGAACGCCTTACGGAAATTTTCTTTGAGCTGCAGGAAAAGGGCGCCTGCAACATCAATCTGGTAACGCCCACCCACTTCGTGCCACAAATCATTCCCGCCCTGCGGGATGCAAGAAAAAACGGGCTTTCCATTCCAGTGGTATACAACACGGGCGGCTATGAGAAGCCGGAAACGATCCGCGCTTTGGATGGGCTTGTGGATATTTATCTCCCGGATCTCAAATATGTATCCTCCCGTCTCTCCGCACGCTATTCAAACGCGCCGGATTATTTTTCATGGGCAAGCGCCTCCATTGCGGAGATGTTCCGCCAGACGGGAACATTCGCTTATGACCCCGAAACAAGTCTTTTGACAAAGGGCGTGATCGTCCGGCACATGATGCTGCCGCGCCACCTTGCCGATTCCGAGCGGGTGCTTGATTACCTCTTTTCCACCTACGAAAACCGCATTTTATACAGCATTATGAGCCAGTACACCCCGGTTCGTTTCTTTGACGATATGCCGGAATTGAACCGCCGCGTTTCCCACAAGGAGTACAATGCCCTGATACAGTACAGTCTCGCCCTTGGAATTGAAAACGGCTTTTTTCAGGAAGGGGCGGCTGCTGCGGAAAGCTTTATTCCCGCCTTCGACGGCGAGGGTGTTTAAATCTCCACCCTCTTCATGTAATAGCCGAAGCCTCCCTCCTCCGCCTGTTCGTTTGCTGCCTCGAAGCCTTCAAAGCCAAACATGAGCGCCGCCTGCTTCTCCCTCTCAAAATAGACTCCCGGAACTCCCAGATAAAAGATTTCTTCCCCTCGGTTCCCCTTTCTCGTCAGAACCACATGCCCGTAATTGTAATATCCGTGAAGCAGGAAGCTGTTCTGCACCAGAATGTGATAGCCGTGCGCCAGCACCACAAAATCCCTTGGGGTCAGCGACAGAAACTCTCTCCTGTCCGCAAAAGGACGGATCTTGGGATACAGCCTGCGCAGCTGCTCCCATTTGTCGCCGGCGATCACGGCTCTCTCGGGCTTTTCCCTCACAGGTTCACGGATTGGCTGGTCGCAAGCCGCCTCCTCATGCGCCGCCTCCGGCTGCACTGTGGGATCTGTGCTTGCCTCCTGCATCTCTGCCTCTGCGGGATCTGCGCTTGCCTCCTGCATCTCTGCCTCTGCGGGATCTGCGCTTGTCTCCTGTATCTTCGATTCTGTGTTCACCTCCGGCTCATTCTCCTGCCTCGCCGCCCCGGTCGGCTCCGGTTCGATTGACTCCTGTTCGATCGCAGCGCGCTCCCTCCACTGTCCCCGCAGGATGCGTTTATCGGAGATCTGAACCTGCACGCCGTCACATTCCGCGAAGGAAAGCCCCGTGCCTGCCAGATCGTCATTTTTCCAGATTCCGGCATATTCTCCCGCGCCGAACTGCAGACCGATCCGATCCGCTCTGTACAGCTTTCCGGCAGACACAAGCAGAATTTCTCCCTGAAGCGTATCCGTCGGATACAGCCCCCTGACCCGAACCTGCACCCGGCTCTCTGCGCCCTTCGACTCCCATTTTACAAAGCCGCCGTTTTTTACTTTTTCCCCTCGTTCCAGATAATCCAGATATACTATTTTTTTGTCATAAAGAACCTTGTCCATTTCCGTCATAAAAACCCCCGAATACCATTGTAATTTTCATTACCATTATATTCGGGGGCAACTTCATATATGACTATTCAAATTAACCGGTTTCCGTGGTTTCCAGATTTGGAATGAAATTCCCGTCAATCAGGCTGCACAGGATGAAAATTTTGACGATTCCGTATGCATACGGCGGCACGTTATGTCGGTTGCGATCCTGCAGGGCAATCACCCGCTCCGCAGGTGATTTTTCAAACCACGAAATCAATATTCCGTGGAATTAATATTCCATAGAGTCCAGATATTTCATGTAATTGACCACCATCAGGGCGATCTTAAACGTCAGCGCATCATCAAAGGTACGGATATCAAGACCCGTGCTCTTTTGCAGCTTTTCAATACGGTATACCAAGGTATTGCGGTGAACAAAAAGCTGTCTTGATGTCTCCGACACATTCAGATTGTTTTCAAAGAATTTATTGATGGTGCTTAACATCTCATCATCCAGTTCCTCGGGGATGTTGTCCCCGAAAATCTCCTGTATGAAGATGCGGCACAGGTTCACGGGCAACTGGTAGATCAATCTGCCGATGCCCAGCGTGCTGTACGCCGTCACATTTCTTTCCACATAGAAAATCTTTCCCACATCCAGAGCCATCTTGGCTTCCTTGTAGGATTTGGACACATCCTTCAGCTCCTGCACCACCGTACCGTAGGCAACTCTCACATTCAGCATTGCCTCCGTGTTCATCATTGCCACGATGGTCTCCGCCGTCTCCGTCAGGCTCTCCTGCGTATAACCCTCCTCCAGAGACTTGATCAGGATCACGCTGCTCTCATCCACTGCCGTGATATAATCGTTTCCCTGTGAAGAAAACATGCTTCTCAGCAGCTCCGTCACAATTCCGTCCTTTTCCAGTCTCGCCTCAACCAAAAAGACCACTCTGGGAACCGAGACCTCCACATGGAGCTTTTTGGCACGGTTGTAAATATCCACAAGCAGCAGATTGTCCAACAAAAGATTCTGGAAAAAATTATTGCGGTCAAACCGCTCCTTATATGCAATAATCAGATTCTGTATCTGCGATACCGCAATCTTGCCCACCATATAGACATCATCCTGAGCGCCTCTTGCCACAAGGACATACAAGAGCTCTCCCTCGTCCATGATCTTCAGAAGGTGGTGCACACCGATCACCTGACTGTCCGCAGGAGAATGTGCAAAGCCGGTGATGAGACCCTCTGTCACATCCGTCATTTCCGTGGTACCGGCAACCCGGTTTCCGTTTGTATCGTAGACACAAATATCAACCTTCGTGATTGCCTTCAACTCCTCTATGCTTGTCTGAATCACCTGACTGGATATCATATACGCACTTCCTTCCCGACATTTTCTTATTTTATGATAGTCTATTTTTGCCCCTTTCGCAAGCAAAAACGGCGTTCCTGCTGGTATAAAAAGGGCTGTGAAAAAATGATTTCTCATTTTTCACAGCCCACTTCGTTACTGTTTCACTAGTTGGTGATAACCTGCTCGGTTTCCTTGTCGAATACGTGGATCTTCTCAACATCCAAAGCAAACTTAACATTGTCGCCAGGTCTTGCTGTGGTACGGGAATCTACTCTTGCGGTTACAGGGAACTCTTCCAGATCGAAGTACAGGTAAACCTCTGCACCCAGAAGCTCGTATACCTTAATGGTAGACTCGAATACGCTGTTAGGAGATGCCTCGATATACATTTCGGAATCATATACATCCTCAGGACGGATACCGAAGGTAACAACCTTTCCGTCATAACCGCCGTCAATCAGCTTCTTGGACTTAGCGGGAGGAAGAGGAATGCTGTGACCTGCAATCTTCAGGCTTGCAACATCACCGGTAACCTCTACGGTTGCATCAAGGAAGTTCATCTGCGGAGATCCCATGAATCCTGCTACGAACAGGTTGCAAGGCTTCTCGTACAGATTCTGCGGTGTATCAACCTGCTGGATTACACCGTCCTTCATAACTACGATTCTGGTACCAAGGGTCATAGCCTCTGTCTGGTCATGTGTTACGTAGATGATGGTGGTGCCCAGTCTCTGGTGCAGCTTAGCGATCTCAATACGCATCTGCACACGCAGCTTTGCGTCCAAGTTGGAAAGAGGCTCATCCATCAGGAATACCTTAGGATTACGAACGATTGCACGACCCATGGCAACACGCTGTCTCTGTCCACCGGAAAGAGCCTTCGGCTTTCTGTCAAGCAGCTGGGTCAGGTCAAGGATCTTAGCTGCGTCCTTTACCATCTTGTCAATCTCATCCTTCGGAACTTTTCTCAGCTTAAGTCCGAATGCCATGTTGTCATATACAGACATGTGAGGATACAGAGCGTAGTTCTGGAATACCATCGCGATATCTCTGTCCTTAGGCTCTACGTCGTTTACGATTCTGTCGCCGATCTTCAGTTCACCGGAAGAAATATCCTCCAGACCTGCGATCATACGAAGTGTCGTGGACTTACCGCATCCGGAAGGTCCTACGAAAATGATGAACTCCTGATCTGCAATCTCAAGGTTGAAGTTCTTAACTGCTTCAAATCCGTTGGGATATACCTTGCAGACATTCTTTAAAGATAAACTTGCCATAATTTATGACTCCTTTCATGCTGTAAAAAATTCCTGTATGAATTAATCTGAACCTAGTATACCGAAAAATCTTTTTTACGGCTATACCACTATTTCACAAAGTTTTTTTGTTTGATTGTATGTTTTGCTTATAATCCGCCTTTTTTGCGTAAACTTCCGACAACTTGACCAAAATTATTTTTTTATCATGTGCAGATTGAACAAAAGTCTACTTGTCGTCTCCATAAAATGCCAACTGGTTCTTTCCGCGCTTCTTTGCCACATACAGAGCGCTGTCAGCCGCCTTGTAAAGGCTCTCGAAATCCTTGCCGTCCTGCGGATAGATCGCCGCGCCAATACTTGCGGTTGCGGAATACTTTACATATTCTCCCGCCTGGAAGTTCTGGAAGAAGCGCTCCAGACGCTTCGCTTCGGTTCTGATGATGCTCTCCTCCTTCATATTGCAGAGGAAAATGGTAAACTCATCTCCGCCGGTACGTCCCAGAATATCGGTTGCGCGGAACTCCGCCCTGATCTGGATACCGAAGGTGTGCAGCACCTCGTCTCCGAAGGCATGTCCCATGGTGTCGTTGATCTTCTTGAAGTTGTCAATGTCAAGTACGAACAAAAGCCCCATCTGATCGGGATGTGCAGCCAGATAATCCTTGATCCTGCGCTCCGTCGCCGCCTTGTTGTAGAGATCCGTCAGAAGATCCGTATCCGCCTTGTCCGCCATCTCCCTGCTCTTCTCGTTGTCCCGGATTCTGGTGAGAATATTCATCACGATCACAATCCCGGCAAACACCATCATCAGGATGATAACCTGCCAGACGATTGACTGCATGGAAGACCACTCTCTCATCACTGCCTGATTGATATATTTCTGGGAAACGCAGGTGAGCAGGTAGAACTTCTGGTTCTTCATGGGAACGTAGACGATCGCCTTGCTCTCTCCCTTTAAGGTCACATAGCAGATACCGGATATATCATTCTGGATCAGCGTATACATTCTGGTCACGCTCTCCTCATTTTCTTCGTCCTGCTTGAGAAAAGCAAAATAGTCCGTAGTCTTCTCCGCAAAAGAGCTCTCCCTGTTGCCCGCCGTCGTCACAACCCTGCCGCTCTGGTCGATCAGGACAAAGCAGGCTCCCGTGCCAAGATTCAACCTCTTTAAAAGGGCGGAAAGGTCCACCGGCTCATAATAACCCAGAACATAACCCTCCCTGATGCCGTCCACATCGATGGGGGAAACCGCGATCAGCGCGTCCCCGCCGGCTATGCCGTCGTCCGTCACGTACAAAATCTGCTTGCCGCCGCTCTTCACATGTGCAAAATAATCGGATTCTCCAAGCTTTATCTCTTCGCCGCTGGGTCTGATACCATTTCCGTCCGCATCGCAGACCACCGCATCATAGACTCCCGCCGCATTGCACACGGAATGCAAAAGTGCGGAAATATCCAAGTTTTCCCTGCCCGTCTGCGCCACATAAGAAGCAACCAGATCCGTACTTTTCCAAATGGAATCCATCGTGGATTCTATCTGCTGTGCATAGCTCTCCGTAACATCCTGAAGTCCATCCACCACCTCCTGCTGTTCCGTCAGTCTGCTCGTCACAGAAAACCGTATCAGCAGGATCAGAAGAATGCCCAACAGGATCGCCCCCGGAATCAGCCATTGCAGCATGATTCTTCTCTCGTACCTGTCTTTCATTTCCCTCTCCGTTTCAGTGTTTCTCCTCTTGCTCACCCCCCGAGTTAACCGGCGTGTCGCTGAAAATCTGCTCCACTCCGTCGTCCTCTTCCGGCTCCTTTTCCCCCTCCGGCGTTTCCTCCGCCATTCTTTCCCTTATTTTCTCCTCTAATCCCTTGAACATCTTATTATACAAAAATGCACTGATGAAAATGGGCGCGGAAAAGCCGAATAAAAACACCAGAGGGAATACTCTGAGTGTGAGCCACAGAAGGCCCCACGGCAGCGCGTACGCCAGTATCATCAGTATTGTCTTGGGCAACTGTATCATGCTCAATGCAAACGCATTCTTGATCGTTCTCGATATCGGATTGACAAATTTCGCCTGCACGGGGAACACCCAGACCAGAAGAAAAACATACAGCACGGATGCAGCCATGATCAGCACCTGCAGCACCTGCGGTATCTTCAGGTCCTCATTGTTCCGCATCAGATAGAAATCCGTTCCCAGTATGACCGCAATGACCAGCATCAGAAGCCAGATCAGCGTTGCCTGCTTGAAATTTGCCTTGAAGGACCTGAAGAACTCCTTTGTTATGTAGCCTTCCTCATCCCTTCTCATCTTCAACGCCACATAGTGAGCCGCCGTCAGTGCGGCACCGGCGGTAAACACCGGAATGGAACATATCAGCACAAGTATGTTAAGCCACATCAGATCCGCCACCTTATTCAAAAAACGTACCAGGGGGCTGTCCAGATCAAATATTTTTCCCATTTCACTCTCCGTTTCGCTATAAAAACTTCTCCATCGGCGTCACCCGGATGCCGGAAAATTCCTGCTCGGGTTCGCATATATGAAAGCCTGTCCTGCGGTAAAAGCCCACTGCATAGGGAGCCGCCTTCACCGACATGAATACCTGTTTTCTCTCGTTGCGCAGAAAATCCGCCATGGCATTGATTAATGCCCTTCCCACTCCCTTTTTGTGGTAAACCTCATCCACGAACAAAAGCGAGATATGGTTCCTGCTTCTGACGGAAATCTGCCCGATGATCTTCTCACCGTCCAGTGCAACCATCATCAGGTAGCTGCCTTCCAGAAACATTTTAAAAATCTGTCCGTCGGAAATAAAACTGTGAAAATTGGCGATTCCTTCCTGCGTGTAATCACACGCCTCAAACTTCATAAAGGTTCTCCAGATCATGTTCATGGTTTCCTGCCAGTCGGAGACCCTCGCCCATCGGATTTCATACGGAATCTGCTTCCGCTTGCCAAAGTTAATCATACTACCACATTTCATCATATCAAACTGTCTGCGGAATGACAAGATGTTTTGTGAGCCATTCTGCGATATCCGCCATAACCTGTTCCCTGTCCGGCTCGTTCATAAGTTCGTGTCTGTCCTCGGGATACAGCTTTAATGTGAGATCCCGCACACCGACCCCTTGTAATGAGCGGTATGCCTTCTCCACGCCATTTCCATAATTTCCCACGGGATCCTCCGCGCCGGATGCCATAAAAATCGGAAGTTCTGCCGGAATTTTCCTTAAATTCTCCGGTTTCTTTGCACGGGAGATCAGTTCAAACAACGTCTTGAAACCGTTCACTGTAAAAACAAAGCCGCAGTCCGGATCCGCAATATAGGCATCCACCCGCTCCTCATCCCTGCTCAGCCAGTCATAGTCCGTCCTTTTCTCCGCAATCCTCCTGTTGTATGCTCCGAAGGCTGCCTTGTCCATCATGCGGCTCACATGGCGCTGCCCTCTGAAAGCTCCCTCTATGGCAGCCACCGTCTTTGACGCAAGCAGAAGTCCTGCGGACTGCATGCCCGTCCCCAGAATCAGGGCGCCGTCTATGCCCGTGCCGTAGCGGCAGATATAATTTCTTGTAATAAAGGAGCCCATACTGTGCCCCAGAATAAAATAGGGCACCCCCGGATAGAGCTCCTGCGTCATCTTCTTTAGTCTGTGTACGTCCCGCACGACCACCGTCGCCGGATCCTGTTCACAAAAATAGCCCTGCTGCCCGCCCTCCGGCACCGACTTTCCGTGCCCCAGGTGATCCTCGCCCGTCACCACGAAATTGCGATCCGTCAGATATGCGGCAAGCTCCTCGTAACGCTCCACATACTCCGCCATACCGTGTACGATCTGCACAATGCCCGCCACGTTTTCACTGTCCGGCATCCACCTGACTGCATGGAGTTTGGTATCGTTATCTCTTGAATCAAAATAAAATTCTTCTTTTTTCATTTTCACGAACCTCCGCACACAAATAAATGCATGGCGGCGAAAGCCAACCATGCACTTATTATACACTATTGCGCAACTTGTTGAAACAAAATTTGTGCGAAATTCATTTTTTCATTTTTTACTAACAAATTTCAGCACCGGCGGGCATTTTCTTCTCCGGCGTCATCAAAGCCAGATTGCCGTCCGCGTCCTCGGCGCATAAAAGCATACCCTCCGAGACAACGCCTGCCAGCGTAGCGGGCTTTAAGTTTACCAGCACCATCACCTTCTTGCCCACCATCTCCTCGGGCGTGTAGTGCGCCTTGATGCCGGAGACGATCTGCCGCACCGTGCTTCCGATTTTCACCTTGGAGCAGAGCAGCTTCTTGGACTTCGGCACAGCCTCGCAGGCAATGATCTCTCCTACCTGAAATTGCAGCTTTGCAAAATCATCATAGGTGATCTCCGCCTTGGGTTCAATATCGATCCCGGGTTCTGCGGGCTCCTCAGCAGGCTCCTCGGCAGCCCTTCTCTGTGCGTACATCGCTTCCGCCTTCTCCTTCACCTCATTGAGATCCTGTCTTGCAAAGAGGATTTCCGGTGTCTCCACAACCTTGTTGCCGTCCGGGTACAGTCCGGTCTTTTCCAGATCGGTGAAATCCCGCAGCGTCGTCCTGAACTGTTCCGCGATCCGGTCTGCGGTGCCGGGCATGAAGGGCTTTAAGAGAGAGGCGCCCGTCATAATGCTGTCCGCCAGATTGTAGAGCACGGTTGCCAGTCTGTCCGCCTTTGCCTCTTCCTTTGCAAGCTTCCACGGCTCCGTCTCGTCGATATATTTGTTGCAGCGCTTGAAGAGCACGAAAATCTCCGTCAGTGCATCCGCCACGCGCAGCTCGTCCATCCTGGCATCCACTTTTCCGTGAGCGGCGGTGACAACCGCTTTCAGGTCAGCGTCCACCTCTGCCTCCGCTCCGTCCGCCGCGTTTTTGTTCACCAGCACGCCGTCCAGGTACTTGTTGGTCATGGAAATGGTTCTGTTCACAAGGTTTCCGAGGGTGTTTGCAAGGTCGGAATTGAGTCTCTCCACCATCAGATCCCATGTGATCACACCGTCGTTTTCAAACGGCATCTCATGCAGCACAAAATATCTCACGGCGTCCACGCCGAAGAAGTCCACCAGATCATCCGCATAGATCACGTTTCCTTTGGATTTGCTCATCTTGCCGTCGCCCTGTAAAAGCCACGGGTGTCCGAACACCTGCTTGGGAAGGGGCTCGCCCAGCGCCATCAGGAAGATGGGCCAGTAGATCGTATGGAAACGGATGATATCCTTGCCGATCAGGTGCAGATCCGCAGGCCAGTATTTCTTATACTGCTCCGTGCTGTTGCCGTCTGCATCGTAACCGATCCCGGTAATATAGTTGGTAAGTGCATCCAGCCACACATAGATCACATGCTTCGGATCAAAATCCACCGGGATTCCCCATTTGAAGGAGGTTCTGGAAACACACAGATCCTGCAGGCCCGGCAGCAGGAAATTGTTCATCATCTCGTTTTTGCGGGATACCGGCTGGATAAATTCGGGATGGGAGTTGATATGCTCGATCAGGCGATCCGCATATTTGCTCATTTTAAAGAAATATGCCTCCTCCTTCGCAGGCTTCACCTCCCTGCCGCAGTCTGGGCATTTGCCGTCCACAAGCTGGGATTCCGTCCAGAAGGACTCGCAGGGGGTACAGTAAAGACCCTCGTAGGCTCCCTTGTAAATATCTCCCTGATCGTAGAGTCTCTTGAAAATCTTCTGCACCTGCTTTTCATGGTCGCTGTCCGTCGTCCGGATAAATTTGTCATAGGAAATCTCCAGCAGATCGCAGAGTTGTCTGATCACGCCCGCCACATTGTCCACAAACTCCTTGGGCGTAATTCCGGCTTCCTCCGCTTTCAGCTCGATCTTCTGTCCATGCTCGTCGGTTCCCGTCTGGAAGAACACGTCATATCCCTGTGCTCTTTTGTACCTTGCGATGCTGTCCGCCAGCACGATCTCATAGTTGTTGCCGATATGCGGCTTGCCCGATGTATAGGCGATCGCAGTCGTAATGTAATACTTTTCTTTGCTCATTTTGTCCCTCTCTTTCTTTTCCGAAACAATTCCATGATACAAAAAAGGCCCGTCTTTCTGCGCACTGCGCAAGAAGACGAGCCGATTGCCCGTGGTACCACTTCTCTTCATCCTCCCTATAAGGGAGAACCTCTGCGGTGTCCTGCAACACCTCCCGCTGTAACAGGCGGACCTGTCAACGCCTTACCTTCCGGCTCAGCGCACTGCTCGGAAGCCATGTTCCCCGTGTCCCCGTTCCCCTCCTCTCAGCCGGATCCGTGATCCATGAAGGGTTCTCTGTAAAACCGTCGCACCGGTACTCTCTTCGTCATTGCCTTTACGTTATTATGAATGTAGGGTAGCACAATCATTTTGCGTTGTCAAGAACGCCTATTTTGCAAACATGACCTTCTCACTGTTGAACAGCTTTGTCAGCACCGCCGTCAGCCCGCCTGCAACCACCAGATTGACAAGCACGGTCACAAGCACCTGCACAGGCTGATAGGTAAAGGCAAAGATGCCATGCATGCACTGTACGCTGTTGTAGATCGGAATCAGGAAGACCGCAAGGCTCTTCTCCCCGTTACCCGCAAACATGGGCGTCAGGCTGATTCCCATAATCACGATCATCAGCGGGGAAACTGCCGTTCCCGCCTCCTTGATGCTCTTTGCGAACGCGGAGATCACGGAGATCAGAGCGACCAGCACAAGGATCGTGGTCAGGATCACCGCAAGCAGCATCAGATAGTCCGAAGTCACATAAACCGACGCATTCATGCCGCTTTCCTCACCGCCCATCAGCTTCGGCAGGGAGAGCATGGTGCCCAGAAAGCTGGAGATACCGGAGAGGAGCGCGATACAGCTTAAGCTGATGGTCTTTCCAAGCGCCAGAGAGCTTCTCTTCATGGGTGTTACCAGAAGGGTCGCAATGGTTCCTCTTTCCTTCTCGCCCGCAATCGCCTCGGGGGCAACGGCGATACAGCCGCTATACATGAATGTCATCAGAAGCATGGGCAGCATCATGGAGAACAGCTGTCCCGTCACATCCTTCTCCGTCGCCATATCGTAGCCGCCTTCCCCTGCGTTTACATCAAATTTGTTGGTCATGGATGCCTCGTAGGAATCCAGCAGCGCCACCATCACACTGTAGATCTGGGAGGATTCCGTCTCCGTGGAGTTGTAGTAGATCTCCACATTGGGCGCGGTCTCTCCGCTCTTTACATCATAGGCTGCCACCCTGCCGGAGAAATCCTCCGGGAAGATCACCAGCACATCCGCTTCCTTGTCCTGCAGCAGGGTCTTGATCTCCTCCGTCTGCGCGTCCGTCACCTCGGTCCAGTCCGCGGACATCTCCTTCATGGCAGGGGCGAGCTCCTCGGGCATATTCTGCACATACGCCTTCGCCACATAACCCTCATCCGGCATAAACTCCTTCATCATGCCCTCTCCCATGAAGCTGTAAATAATATAGATCAGAAGTCCCGGCATCAGCACGGTGGTAAACACCATTCTTCTGTCTCCGAAGAACCGGGCAAACTCCTTTTTTATGATTGTCAACATATCCTTTTTCATGCAATACTTCCCACCTTTTCCTCATAAATTTCAAAGAATCTGTCCTCCAGGCTCTTTCCAGCGCAGACAGTCTCAAGTGAATCGCAGACCACCATGTGGCCGTTTATGATGATGCCCACGCGGTCACAGATCTTTTCGATCAGGTTGAAGATGTGGGTGGACACGATAATGGTCTTTCCCCGCTTCTTAAGGTCGATCAGGAAATCCGTCACCACCTTTGCGGTCAGCACATCCAGACCGTTTGTTGGCTCATCGAAAATGATGATATCGGGATCATGCACCAGTGAGATCACCAATGAGGTCTTCTGCTTCATACCGGTTGACAGGTTGCCCACCTTGACCTCCGCGAATTGATCGATCCCGAAGCGCTCAAACATCTCCTTCTTGCGCTGCTCCTTCTCCCCGGCGGGAACACCGTGCAGATCAGCGAAAAAGTCAAACAGATAGTTGGGCGTGAAGAACTCCTCCAGCTTCAGCTCGCTGGTGAGAAATCCGATCTTGCTCCTCACCTGCTCCGGCTCCTTCACAATGCTGGAACCGTCCACCAGCGCATCTCCTCCGTCCGGCTTGATCAGCGTCGCAAGCATACGCAGCGTGGTGGTTTTTCCGGCGCCGTTGGGTCCTAACAGTCCAAACACCTCGCCCCTGTAAGCGGTGAAGGACAGATCATCCACCGCCACCTTCACCTTCTCGTTCGTCTTTTCGATCTTCTGCTGCTTGGCAGAAAGCTTGAAGGTCTTTTTCAGTCCCTTCACCTGCAAAATCTCTTCCATCTAGCTATCCTCCTCCTCAAATTCAAAGACTTCCTCTATCGTGACCCCAAAATATCTTGCGATCCGATACGCCAGCTGCAGGGATGCATTGTATTTGCCGTTTTCCAAAGAAATAATAGTTTGGCGGGATACATTGACCGCCTCCGCCAGATCTCTCTGGGTGATCTTATGCTGTTTTCTCAGCTCCTGAATGTGAGTTTTCATGCACCGTCTCCCTGCTTTTCTGTAAAAGTCCGATAAAAAAAGTAAAGCATACTGTACCTTTTGATGAAAAGTATAGTACGCTTTACTTTTTGTGTCAAGTTTGTTTTACATTTTTTTACTGTTTTTTACACTACGAAATCAACATGTTGCAGCGTTCCCGCCTCGCCGTTCTCTTTCAGGTAGATTCCCGTGCTGCGGATAATCCCCTGTTTCTGGTTGTTTTCCTGCTTGTTCAGCGAAAACTCCGTGCCCGCCTTTCCAAGATAAATGGCGCCCACGCCCGCCTCGCTTGCGGAAATCAGCCTGTCGTTGCCGTGCTCATCCTTAGTCCAGATTTTCAGATGGCGGAATACGCTGTCGTTTTCGTCAATCCAGCCGTTGCCGTCCTCGTCGTATGCCGCAAGATCCTTGAACCCGTCGCCGCTCTTTGTCCCGAACAGCTCGCTGCCGTCATTGATGATGCCGTCGCCGTTCTTATCCAGCGCAAGAAGCCCGCTGCCCGAAGAAAGCTGGGACAGCTTCTCCTCCTTTCCGTCCCCATCCAGATCAAAGAAAAATGTCTGATCCGTAAAGGACGCCGGACTGCCCTCCAGATTGATTACCAGCGGATCCACACAGAACACCTTTCTGGTGTACTCCATGCTCGTCGCCTGCGTAAACTCCCGGGACATTTCCAGATTCAGTCCGAAATCGATGGTTCTGCCGTCCGCCGTCCTGACGCTTCCCGTGGTGGAAAACCGCGTCACTTCCCTGTCCGTAAAGACAGTGGACATGGTGACCTGCTCCTTCCAGCCGCCTGCGCCCACGGAGACAACACTGCCGCCCGCTCCGGCAACCGACACCGTCTGTCCCATTGCAGAGAAAGATGTCTGCACCGCGTTAAACTGCATGCTGATCTTCTTCTGTTCCAGCCTCTCCAACTTGCTGTAATCCGGTCTTCTTCCCTCCTGCATGGCACGCAGGGATTCCATCAGACGCCGCAGCATCTTGATCTTGAAATCCTCCTCCGGCTCCCGGATTTCAGAACCGTACTGCCCCTCCCCGGAGACAGAAAACCGGCTCTCAGCATTGAATTGCAGACTTCTGGACTGTTCGGAAAGCTCCAAGGTAGCTCCCGCTTCCTGTTCCTCCGCCTGCGTTCCGCGGCCGATTACTCCCGCGGCTGTAACCTTTGTCTGGGATACATACGCCTGCATGGCTTGACGTTCGGACGACATTGCGACCGTACTCTGATTGATTTTCATGCTCTCACCTCCTTGTCCTGCACGAAAAAAATGTAACGAAATAAAAGAAGTACCTCCCGCATCCTTCCGTGGAAGCCGGAGATACCTCTTATATCGGCATTTTATCCGCTTTTTATAAGTCTTTTCCCACAACTATGAGAATTGGAACCACTTGAAATCAAAATCACAGCCGGGCAGGAAAATGAAGCCCACCTTGCAGCTGCCCTTCACGCTTTCAAGTGCAAACTGCTTTTCCGTGTACTCCTCGCTGTGCGGGAACTCTATGATCTGGTTCACCGCCTCGCCGTCCTCCTTGAAAAAACGGATATGGATGGTATTGGAGGGAAGCGCCGTGCGTCCGCATACCGTGACGCCCGAAAGCCCCTTCTCGCCGAAGTCCATATTCTCATATTCGATGGAGACATTGTTTCCAATGCCCTCGATGGCATCCTCTTTTACCGTGAAGGTATCTCCGTAGAGGTTGCTGTACTCCGTGGCGGAAAGTTTTCCGTATGCCTTTTCCGGTTTCGTAAAGGAGAAGCCCTTGATGAAGTACCGCTGGTCATGGGTCACCAGACAAAGGGAAGTAATGCCCTTGATGCGCCGTTTCAGCTTGTAGGTCTCCGGCTTGTAAACATCCCATGTGCTGGGCTTCTGGTACACCACATCCGCCAGCATCTCGCTGCCATCATCGCCCGGCATGCCCTCCCAGATCTGGAGGTAGTGCTTCTCGCCGCTCATGGCAAAGATCGGCAGTGTGATCTCGTCGGAGCCGTACTCACCAAAGTCAACGCCGTCATAGCAGATCTCACTGACCCCCTCCTGTGCGGACGCCACGCTCTTCTCGCTGAAGCCGCCCACATCTCCCGTATGCCTTGTGTAGAGCGCGCCCGCGATAAAGCCGTAGGGATCCAGATACGCCTCGCCCAGACCGTCTGCGGAAAACTCAAGCTGGGACATGATCTTCACCTTTTCCGTGCCGCTCTTTGAGGTTGCCCTCACGCGGAAGGAGCCGTCGCCCTTCGCGTGGATCCGGCAGTACGCTGCCGCCTTATCTCCCGCAGGCACCGGCAGCATCTCGATCTCTGCCAGATTGGAGGTAATGCCCGCGTCATTCACAGCCGCAAACAGGATTTCCCTGTCCGCAGCGTTCTCGGGATACAGATATGCCTTCACCGGAATATCCGTCTTTTCCTCGTCAAAATGCTGTCCGTCCTCTGTCCTGAGCTCAATCTTTCTCACCGGAACCGCATCGTGCAGTCCCGTGATCAGGGGCAGCTCGCCGTTCTGCTCCACCGTGCTGACGCCCTCAGGCACCTCTGCGGCAACTGCCTGCAGCACCAGATTCACCGGCTCTAATTTCTCCTCTGCATTTGCGTCCCTCACCGTTACGCCGATGGGGCCCGCCTCCGTCCCGGCTGCGATGATCGCCAGCAGTTTTCCGTTGAAGAGCTTTCTTCTCGTACCCTTGTAGGAATCGTAGTCCGTGCTGTCTCCGTTGTCCAGACCCACCAGCCGGCCGGCTCCGGTGACGGAAACCTCCACATAATCCATGGCATTCTCCACCGGATTGCCGTCCGCATCCTCCGCACCGATCTCCACAAAGATCAGGTCGCGTCCGTCGGCTCTCATCCAGTCCTTGTCAGCGGTGGCTGTAAGCTTTGCCGAGTCGCCGAAGGATCTGTGTATATCCTCCGCAACGACGGTTCCGTTCTCATCATAGGCAACCGCCCTGATCTCGCCCGGTGCATATGCCACATGGAACGTCGGGAACAGATCCGTACCATGGGCATGATCGATCTCCTTCACGCCCTGGGACGCTCCGTTTACAAACACCTCCACCTTCGGTGCATTGGTGCATACGCGCACATCAATCATCTGTCCCGGGTTGAAATCCCAGTAGGGGAATAGGTGCACCATGGGTGCTTTCCGGTAATCCGTCCACTCCGCCTGATACATATAGAAGGCATCCTTGGGGAAGCCCGCCGTATCGATCTGTCCGAAGTAGGAGTTCTTTGTCTTGTAAGGGGTAGGCTCCCCGATATAGTCATGTCCCGTCCACAGATACTGACCCATGGCAAAGGGTCTGTCCCTGTCCACGGCAATACAGTATTCCACGGACTTTGCAGCCCAGCTCGGACGGCTGTTTCCCAGAGAGGAGCACTGCTCATCATCCTCTGTCAGAATGGACTCCGACAGGGGGAAGTGATACACACCGCGGCTCTGTACCACAGAGGAGGTCTCGCTGCCGTAGATCACCCAGTCAGGGTATTTCTCATGGTGGCTGTCATAGTGGATCTCCGCATAATTGTAGCCTGCCAGCTTCACAATATCCGCACAGTTCTGGGCGCCCTCCCACGGCATGTAGTTGGAGCCGATGGTCACTCTCGCGTTCTTTGCGGGGTCATGCTGTAACACATCCCCCATCAGGCGCTTTGTCAGCCCGATTCCCGCGGGCATATGGGTGTCATGGATCTCGTTGCCGATGCTCCACATGATAACGGAAGGATGGTTTCTGTCCCTTCTGATCCAGCTTGCCACATCCTTCTCTGCCCAATCGTCAAAAAATCTGGCATAATCGTATTCCGTCTTGGGCTCCTCCCACATATCAAACGCCTCGGAATCTATGTAAAAGCCCAGCTCATCCGCAAGCTCCATCAGCTCCGGCGCAGGCATGTTGTGGGACGTTCTGATGGAATTGACGCCCATTTTCTTCAAGGTCTTCATTCTGCGGCGCATGGCTTCCTTGTTGAACGCCGCTCCCAGTGCGCCCAGATCATGGTGCTCGCACACACCGTTCAGCTTTACATTTTTACCGTTTGCCCAGAAGCCCGTGTCCGGCTCGTAGGCAAATTCCCTGAAACCGATTGTCACCATGTCGCTGTCTCCGTTTGAGAGCGTCACCGCAAGCCGGTACAGGTTGGGATTTTCCGCATCCCACAAAAGAGGATTCTCCACCCGGAGCGTACCCGTCAGTGCAATTTCCGCCGCGTCGGACAATGTGACCCCTGTCTCATTCTTTCCATGGTTTAGAACACCCTCCGCCACGATTTTTCCGTCATATTCGATCTTTGCGGACGCACCGAGCCCCTCCGCGTCTTTCTCGGAGGCTCCGCCCACCTCTGCGGAAATCTCCACACAGAAGCCGTCGCCATCGCGCCTGCTCACCACATAAATGCCGTCCGATACCAGATAGGTCTCCGGTGCCGTAAGCAGCCACACATTGCGGTAAATACCCGCGCCGGAATACCATCGGGTATTGGGATCGTGGTGATCCACCCGTACCGCCACCTCATTTTCGCCGGGCTGCAGCAGCTTTGTGATTTCAAATTCAAAGGTGGAATAGCCGTATTTCCACTCGCCTGCCTGCTTGCCGTTCACATAGACGCGCGTATCCATATACACGCCGTCAAACCTGAGAAAACGCCGCTGTCCGTCCCCGCCGTCAACGGAAAAACGCTTTCTGTACCAGCCCGTTGCAGTCTCGTACAGATGCAGCGTATCGTATATCAGCCAGTCGTGGGGAATGTCCACATGCGCAAACTTCCCTTCCCACTCCTTCGGGGCTTCCATGTCCGTCCCAAAGGGTGTCTTTACAAACTCCCATCCATCATTAAACAGTCTTTTTCTGCTCATTTTTCGACCATATCCTTCCATGACACACATATTTCAAAACAGCAGAAACGTTTTTACGCTTCTGCTGTTATTGTAATCGCTGGTCTTTTTTTTCACAACCTACTTTTTTGTACTGCTTTTGTAGTATTTTGTCTAGTTTTTCAGCTTTTGCATAAAAGCCTTCACATTTTCCTCAATATCGTTTTTGAATACGGCGGAGCCTGCCACGATCACATTTGCCCCCGCCTCAAGCACGGTTTCCACATTTCCCAGATGGATGCCGCCATCCACCTGAATATCGATCTCTCTGCCGGACTGCTCAGTCAGTTTCCGCATGGTGCGCACCTTATCCGTACAGTAATCGATGTAGGACTGTCCTCCGAAGCCCGGCTCCACGGTCATGACCAGAACCATATCCGCCCTGTCCAGATAGGGAATGACGGTCTCCACAGGCGTTCCCGGCTTGATGGCGATTCCCGCCTTCAGCCCTCTCCTATGGATCTCCTCCAGAATTTCATCCGCTTTTTGGGTTGCCTCCAGATGGAAGGTGATCAGATCCGCCCCGCACGCCGCAAACTCTTCGATATACCGCTCCGGCTCGCAGATCATCAGATGCACATCGAACACCTTGTCTGTTGCCTTCCGGATAGACCTGATCACGGGCATGCCGTATGAGATGGAGGGTACAAACAGCCCGTCCATCACATCGATGTGAACGTACTGCGCTCCCGCCCGGTCGACTGCCTCAATCTGCTCTCCCAATTTTGTAAAATCCGCCGACAAGATGGACGGCGATAAAATATTTTCCATCATTCTTCCGTATCCTATTCGTTCATAATATCATCCACGGTGTTTCCCAGCGCTTCCATATCCTTCACATAGTTCTTGACCTTCCTTGCCATATAAAGGGAAGTCACCAGATCGGACACGCCCGAGAAGATCAGGCCAACTCCGATGATCCGAAACAGCACGATCGCCGTGTCAAAGGGATTGAGCACCAGCACCACACCCAGCACCATATTCACCAGTGCGAGCAGGAAGAGTGCAAGTCCGTTGCCATAGCCCATCCGTCTTACATCGATACAGCTCTGCAGCTTGATAAAGCCGCTGACGATCACCGCGATTCCCAGAATAAACGGAATCAGGGAGATGATAAGCTCTACCTTGTAGATGATGAACAGCCCCAGCAGGATGGATACCAGTCCTCCCACAAAATCGTTGCTGTACGCATTCCGCCTCACATCACGGAACAGGTACGCCGCCACCACAAACACGCCCACCGCAACGGTTGCGCCGCCCAGTCCGTAGCACAGCGTGGTCGCTGTGGTCTCCGGAAAGATCAGCAGGATCACTCCCAGCAGGATATACAGAACCGCGTACAGGGTCGATTGCAGCTTCCATTCCTTCAAAAGCTTCATAACAGATCAGCTCCTTTCCAAAAGCTCTACTCCTTCCAGTGCAGCCGGTGAAGCTCGCCCTCCGTCTGCATCATGGAAAACTGATTTTGCCGCAGCGCCTCGTAGAGCACGATCGCCACGGAGTTCGACAGATTCAGGGAACGGATGGCAGGCAGCATGGGAATCCTGATACAATTCTCCTCATGCTCCACAAGAATCTCCTCCGGGATACCGGCGCTCTCTTTTCCGAACATGATAAAGTCGTCGAGGCCGTAGGAAACCTCCGTATAAGAGCGTCGCGCCTTCGTGGTCGCCATCCATATTCTGGCGCCGGGATGCTTTTCCAGAAATTCCGCATAATTCATGTAGCGGGTCACATCCAGATGCTCCCAGTAATCCATGCCTGCACGCTTGATCGATTTTTCGTCCAGATGAAAACCCAGAGGCTCGATCAGGTGCAGGGACGAACCCGTCGCCACACAGGTTCGCCCGATATTTCCCGTGTTTGCCGGAATTTCCGGCTGATGCAAAATGATGTTCATTCTTTCCTGCCCTGCTCCTCCCGCAGTCTGGTCACGAACCGGGACAGCCGTTCCATGGCTACCTTCAGCTTCTCCAACGAATATGCGTAGGAGATACGGAGGTATCCCTCGCCGCTTTCACCGAACGCATTTCCCGGCACTGCCGCAACCTTTTCCTCCTCCAGAAAACGGGTTGCAAACTCCTCGCTGGACATACCGAACTCCTTGATGCAGGGGAACATATAGAACGCGCCGTAGGGCTCAAAGCACTCCAGTCCCATCTCCCGGAAGGCATGCATGAGGAAGCGCCTTCTCTGATTGTAGGCGGTGCGCATCTCGCGGATGTCCTCATCCCCGTTCCGCAGCGCCTCGATTCCCGCATACTGCCCTGTTGTAGGAGCACACATAATGGCAAACTGGTGGATCTTCGTCATCTGTTCAATGATGCATTCCGGGCCGCACACATAGCCCATTCTCCATCCGGTCATGGCGTACGCCTTGGAAAATCCGTTGATCAACAGGGTTCTCTCATGCATACCGGGCAGGGTTGCAATGGAGACATGCTTGTCCTTGTAGGTCAGCTCCCCGTAGATTTCATCAGACATGACATAGATGTCTTTTTCAATACAGATCTCGGCGATTGCCTCCAGATCCTTTTTCTCCATAATCGCGCCCGTGGGATTGTTGGGAAAAGGCAGAACCAGCAGCTTCGTCTTATCCGTCACCGCGTTCAGAAGCTCCTGCGCCGTCAGGCGGAACTCATTCTCCGCTTTCAGGTCGATAATGACGGGCTTCGCCCCCGCCAGAATCGCACAGGGCTCGTAGGACACATAGCTGGGCTGCGGGATCAGAACCTCCTCGCCCGCTCCGGGATTGATCATGGCGCGCATGCCGATGTCGATTGCCTCGGAGCCGCCCACCGTGACCAGCACCTCCTTTGAAGGACGATACCGGATTCCCTGTGTGCGGTACAGATAATTGCTGATCTCCTCGCGCAGCGTCATCAGACCTGCATTGGAGGTATACTTGGTATGCCCCTTTTCCAAAGAATAAATACCCTCGTCGCGGATATGCCACGGGGTACAAAAGTCAGGTTCGCCGACACCAAGAGAAATCGCATCCTTCATCTCGCTCACGATGTCGAAGAACTTACGGATGCCGGAGGGCTTCAATCCGACAACCTGGTCTGCAACCGGATTTCTCATGGCGTGATCAACTCCCTTTCGTCTTCATATTTTTTTGTCAGCACCGTGCCGTGATCCTTGTACTTTTTCAGCACGAAATGGGTTGCCGTGCTCAGCACGCCCTCCAGTGTGGAAAGCTTGTCAGAGACAAAATTGGAAACCTCCTTTAAGCTCTTTCCCTCTAAGGAAACCAGCAGATCATAGCCGCCCGAGATCAGGTAAACGGAATTTACCTCAGGGTACTTATAGATTCTCTCCGCAATGTTGTCAAAGCCCTGTCCTCTCTGGGGCGTGATACGCACCTCGATCAGTGCGTTCACCTTCTCGATGCTGGTCATTTCCCAGTTGATCATGGTGTGATAGCCACAGATGATGCCCTCTTTTTCCAGAGCCTCCAGCTCGTTGATCACATCCGCTTCCTCAACACCGAGGATCACCGCCAGTTCCTTTAAATTCATACGGCTGTTTTTCTCAATGATCCGTAACAATTCTTCTCTCATATTCCGATCTCCTTTAAATTTTATTGATTTCATCCCATCCGGGCCGCTCCAGAAAGCGCTTTTCATCTTCATTTATGACAACTCTGTCATTGTTATCCGTAACGGTTCCGATCACCGTCCCGGGAATCCCGTCCGCCTCCAGCGCCTGCACCAGATGTTCGCCGCTGTCCGCGGTCATAAGCAGACAGCCACCTGACAAAAGCTCGTAGGGGCTGATTCCGAAAAACTCGCACACCTCCACGGTCTCCTGCCTTATGGGAATCTTTTTCAGGTCTACGGCCAGTCCAACGCCAGCGCTCTCCGCCAGCTCCCAGAGGGCTGCAAAAATACCACCTCCGGAAACATCATGCATCGCGCTCACATTGGACTTAACGGCGGTGGCAGCCTCCGGTACGACCGACAGAAGCTCATCAAACGCCGCAGCCGCCTCGATCATATGTAGAGGATACCTTGCAGAGAGCCTGTCCCCATGGCGCTTTGCCAAGAGTGCCGTCCCCTCAAGCCCGATCCACTTGCTCAGTACAATGTCCTGTCCCGCCGCCGCTTTGCCGGGAAGCAGGGGGCTTCCCCCGTTCCTTCCTATCGCCGTAGCGCAGACCACCGCTTTTGTGACGGCTGCCGTCACCTCGGTATGTCCTCCCGCGATTCCGATACCGAGAGTTTTCGCCGCCCGATCCGCATTCCGCATTGCCTCCTGCAAAAAGGCTTCCTCCGCATCCGTGGGCAGAAGTACCGCAAGAGACACCGCCGTGGGAGTTGCGCCGCTTACCGCCACACTGTTCACCGCCCTGTATATGGGGTAGCGGATCTCATCGGCGGAGCTGAGCGCAAAGGTCTGGGTTGCCTGGGAAAAAGAGCCGTCCGCAAATGAAAAAATGGCGCAGTCTGCCCCTACACCTGCACCATTTTCCACTTCATTGCTTTTTGCTGTTATGTTTTTCAATACCGAGCGCTTCAGCACGCTCTCCGATATCTTGCCGATCTTCATCCCAGTCTTCCCTTATGTCCGTCTGTCCGAACCTGCCTTTACTGCTGCGGTTCTTCGCTTGCTGCCGGCGGTGCTGACAACATCGCCGCCACATTTTTCACATGGTCGATGCTGTTTGTGGAAATCGCCGCCATGATCTCATTATACGCATTGGGGTCCGAGGTGGCAATACCCACCACCGCACTCCGGGGTGACATTTTGTAGGAGCTCTTGTTTACGATCTCGCGGCTGATCTCCACGCCGTCCTGCGTAACCACTTTCCAGAGCCTTGCCTTGTATCCGGTATGCGCGCCGCTCACATCCACAAACCCTATGGGGCGGGAAGCATCCGTGTAGATCACCTCCGCGGAAGGCTCCGTCGTCTCCAGCACCTCGCTGACAAACGAAACCACTCTGCCCGGATCCCGCACCTCCACTCCGTAGACGGTGAAGCTGATCTTTTTATCCTTTGAAACCGTTCCCTCTATATAAATAGGGTAGTCCGTATTGTTTACAAACTTGAAATCCTTTCCAGAGGACTCCGCAATCGCCGCGTCCGCGGAAGGATCCACATAGCTGACCACCATGGAATGATTGTACCGCATGGTCACATCAAGCTCCGCAAGGAGCACCGCATTGTAGAGCGTTGTGGAAACCTGACAGATTCCGCCGCCGATGGAGTCCACCACTTTTCCGTTCAGGTAGGAGCCCGCCATATAATAGCCATTCGCCTCGGAAAAAGGGGCAACCGTCTCATAAGTGGAGAACTCGTCTCCCGGATAGAGCAGCGTTCCGTCAATCAGTCTGCATCCGTTTGTCACATTGGCGCTCCTGCTCTGCCCTGAGGAGGAGAAGGAGGTTGTGAAGGTTCCCAGCACATCCTTTACCTGTAAAAGCTGTTCCTCCGTACCCCGGGGCTGCGTGATTTCCACATCCAGCGTGATGCTGCAGGTGTCACGGCTCCATTCCGTGGTCAGATACTCATAGATGGTGTCGATGGAGGTCTCCACATCCAGAAGACAGCCCGCCTGCCCTTCCACCACGCGGAAGCTTCCGTCCTCGCGCACAAGGCTCATGTCCACCGCATCCCTGTTGTATCTGCTGCACTGTTCCTGCAGCACCTGATCGATGGCGGCTATATCGAAGGACAACTCTATGGGGTAAACTTTATTTTCATGTTCAAGATCCGCCAACGCCTTGTAGCGCTGCACGACATTTCCCCGGGTTCCCAGCGTCAGGGCTTCGTCCACCAGCTCTGGATTTCCCCACGCGATGCCAAGCTCTCCCGCCGTCACCGTGACTGCCGCCTCATCCCCGATTAACAGGTTGATCTCACAATCCCGCAATCCGGCGACATAATCCTCGATCGCGGCGGATGCCTCCTCCGCCGTCATGCCTGCCAGAGACAATTCCTCCGCCCGGACTCCGTTCTTGATCGTATCCTGGTGCTTTGCCGACACCTCCGCAGAGGGAAGCAAAACGCACAGTCCCAACCCGAGGGACAAAACCGCCCCTCTGATCCATTTTTTCATCATTATTTACCGCTCTCCTCCGCTCTTTGCAGCATTTGTATTTGCATCGGAAATATGATACACTACATACCAAGAAGCAGGGGCAGTACCATCGCAACGATCAGAATCAGGATGATAACGCCCGATATGATCTTTTGTGTTTTCTTACTATGGAAGTTAATCATGTTGACACCCATTCCCTTTCTGAAAGGATATTATATATGAAACCTATTTTTTTGTCCAGTTTTATCGTCTTCGGCCTGCTGATCCTCTTCCTCAACAAAAGGCACGGAAAAATGGAGGAAAAGTTCAAAAAAGAGTTCTGGGATCGGGAGAATATGGCAAATAATACCAGAAAAAAATCCCTCGACAATCTCGCCTACATCACCATCCCCATGGAGCAGCTTCCCACGGAAGCCATGAAGGGGGATCCCAAGGCGGACGAGTACGTCACGCTGCTACAGGATCTCTCCTCCCAGAAAATCGTCAATCTGACCGGCATCACCAACACGGAGCTGAAGCTTACCTACGGTGCGGCAAACATCACCTGTCTGTCGGAGTATGATCAGAACTACACGCTGCTTGCCCGCACCCTGCAGCAGTGGGCGGAGCTTCTCTGCGGACACGGTCTGAAACAGGAGGCACAGACCGTTCTTGAATTTGCGCTCTCCACCGGAACAGATGTGAGCCACACCTACTATCTGCTGGCAGATCTTTACGATGAAGCGGGGCTTTCCGTGAAAAAGGCAGCTCTGATCGAAGCCGCCGGGAAACTAAACACGCCTTTTCAAAAAACTATCGTCCGTACTCTGCAAGGATCCGGTCCGTACAGCGGCTTGCTTCACTCCTCGTAAGCATCTCCACTTGGTAGTCCACTACCAGTTTATGCCTGTCTATCAGCTGATATAACCTTTGTTTTTGCGCCGGTGTCGCCGGCGTATCGCGCTTCACATGATAGATCAGTTCTTTGGGTGCAAACAGCTTCGCCGCCTCTTCCCTCTCTCCAAATTCCTCATACAGCTTTTCATACAGGGCGCAGGTCGCCCTCGCATCCGCCAGCGCTCTGTGCGCCTTGTGCGGAATTTCATAATGCCTGCACAAAAAATCCAGACTGCGGCTCTCAAGCTCCGGCAGGAAGGTACGCGCGATCTTCAGCGTATCGATGCCCTGTTTTTCAAATTTTTTCTTTTGATTCACCGCCGCCTTTTTCAGAAACGAGTAGTCAAAGAGCACGCTGTGTCCGAGCAGCACCTCCCCCTCCGCAAACGCAAGCAGCTCCGGGAGTACCTCACGGATATCCGGCGCATCCGAAAGCTGCTCGTCCCGGATGCCGGTCAGCCCGACAATCGCCTCCGGAAGCAGGCGCCCGGGATTCACAAACGTTTCAAAGGTGCCTGTCTGCACGCCGTGCTCGACCCTGACGGCGCCGATTTCGATAATACGGTCTGTCTTGGGATTCAATCCCGTTGTCTCCAAATCCACACAGACATAGCTGTCTGTCTTGATAAAACGATCCATTCCACTTCCGCCCTCATATCTGCAAATTTTTCAACACCACGATCCTCGCCTCCCTGTTTAAGGGATTGCAGTTTTTATAATCAAACAGCACATACCCGGTTTCCGGGCTCTCCCCCGGCTCCTGCTGCCATACCGGATAGCGAAACTCCTCCAGATGGGTCATTCTCGCAAGCTGCCTGCCGTCATACCCCTCATAATCAGGCAAAAGACGCCTTTCTTCCGCTTCCCTTCGGTAGAAATCCGAGAGCTTCCCTTTTATGTCCTCCCTGTCGCCTGCAAAATCCGGGCGGCTCTTTGCGTTCTCCCGCAGATACATGTCAAAGGTCAGAAGCTCCTTATAAAGCGGCAGATGCGCCCCGTCATATTGCTCTGCAAAGGACAGAAGCACCTGATAGCGGTAGATTCTTGACGGGGTCTCCTTAAAATATCCACCCGCCTCATAGAAATCCGCCAGCGCCTCATACATGGCAAAAGGACTTTGAAATGCCCTCTCCAGAAAAGGCATGGTATGTGTAAACTGGCTGCTGTTGTAGTAAAACTCCACCATTTCCTCGATCCGTTTGAGCCTGCACACATCCTCATAGGACAGCCAGCGGGTATACAGCACCTCATAGGGCGGCTTTTCCGTGTAAACCAGACCGTACTCCGGCGCCTTCTCCTGCATATAGGAGCCCTTCAGCACCTTCAGAAAGCCCAGTTGAAGCTGATCCGGCTTCATGGCGTATACCTCGTCAAAGGAGTGCCCAAAGCTCTCATAATCCTCATAGGGAAGCCCCGCGATCAGGTCAAGGTGTTGGTGAATATTGTTCCCCTCCCGGATAGCCGCCACCACTGCCTTCAGCTTCCCGATATCCATGACCCGCCTTATTTCCTGCAAAGTCCGGGCATTGGTGGACTGTACGCCGATCTCAAGCTGCACAAGCCCGGGGCGCATGGAACGCAGGACGGAAAGCTCCTCCTCATCCAGAATATCCCCCGCTATCTCGAAGTGAAAATTTGTGACGCCATTGTCATGTTCTAGCAGGTATTTCCATACCGCCATCGCATGCGCATGGTTACAGTTGAAAGTCCTGTCCACAAATTTCACCTGCTCTACCTTATGATCCAGAAAATACTGCAATTCCTTTTTTACGGTATTGATGTCGCGAAACCGCACGGTCTTGTCTATGGAGGACAGACAATAGCTGCACCGGAAAGGGCATCCCCGCTGGGATTCATAGTAGATAATACGGTTTTGAAAATCATCCGTCCCGTCATACAGAAACGGCAGCTCCGTAAGGGAAAGCGGTCTGCGTTCCGCCGTCCGTCCCTCCCGCAGAACCAATCCGGCGATCTCACTCAGCTTTTTTCCGTTCTCACGCCCGCGCACATAGTAGTCCAGCACCTCGGAAAAGGTCTCCTCCCCTTCCCCCACCATGATACCCGTGAGCATGGGGTACTTTTCCAGTATGATTTCCGCATCATAGGAAACCTCCGGCCCTCCCAGCCAGATCGGCAGCCCGGGCAGAAGCTTGGGAAGCTCCGTAAAAAGTTCCTGCACCATGTCCCAGTTCCAGATATAACAGGAAAATCCCACTGCATCGGGTCTGCGCCGGTAAATGTCCGCCAGAATCTCCTCCGTCCTGTTGTTGATGGTGTACTCCGCGATCTGCACATGCACGGCGTTTTCTCCCGAAAAACGCCGCAGGCTGTAAAGTCCCGGATTGGAGTGGATGTATTTTGCATTGAGTGCTGTCAGTAAAAACCGCATATTGCCCGCCTTCCTTCACCGCATTCAAAAACGGCACAGATACATCTTACCGCAGCCCTCCCGGCGGTACAAGTATAAAAAAGAAGCGTGTGAAAAACTCCTTTTCTCACACGCCCTTTCCACTATTTTACTCTTATTCTGCCTCTTTGAGCTCGAATACAATCGTCAGGTTATGAATATCCGTAAATACAGATTCATCAACAATGGCCGCAGAAGCAGCCACCATGTAGCCGTAAGGGAGTCTTGCGTCCTCGGGGATCTCAGTTACCCAGTTGTTGATAATATTGACACGGGTACAGATTCCATCATCCGAGGTGGTGTAAGGAATTGCTTTCAGCTTGATTTCCTCGCCATCCACCAAAAACTGCTTGAGGTCGATCACACATCCGGGATACAGGGTTTCTCCGTTTGCGACTGCAAGTGCCGCAAAAGTAAGTCCCGTATTTCCGCCTTCAAAGTCAAGGCTGACTGTATATTCGCCGGGCCCCTCCACAATGGCGTTACTTGCTTTGATTCCCTCTGTGTTTGCTGATGTGTGATAAAGAAGTAATATAAGTGCAAAAAATTTTGCCGTTCCTATCCGGCACTTAGCTCTTGTGTCGGATAGGTCGGGCGGTTATTCGGGCAAGTCCACCTTGCCAACAAAAGAATAATAAATCTCAATGTCCTGCCTACGGGTCTTGTTCTCGTCATAGCTGCACTCATGCACAACGATTTTCTCTACAAACTCCCGCAGCAGAGTAGGGGTAAGTTCTTCAAAGCTGGTATGCCGCCGGACAACATTCATAAACTTTTCTGCGTTCACGGTGGCTTCCTGTGCTTTGGAAAGCTCCGCTTGGATAGCGGCGGCTTTTTCTTTCAGTTCCCGTTGCTCTGCTTCATAGTCTGCCGACAGCTCTGTGAAACGCTCGTCTGATATGCGCCCGGTCACGCTGTCCTCATACAGCCGCTTGAAGATAGCGGATAACTCGGCTATGCGTTTCTCGGCGGCTTCCAGTTCCT
>URSA01000017.1 GCA_900550475.1 uncultured Lachnospiraceae bacterium | reverse complement strand
CTTGCATGTGTTAGGCACGCCGCCAGCGTTCATCCTGAGCCAGGATCAAACTCTCATGTTTTTCGTTTGCTTCCCGGTTAAGTTAAACTCTGGTTTCTTCGTTTCTCTTTAACCGTTGAACTTGCGTTCTCTTTACTGTTTGGTTTGTTTTGTTCTGAATTTTCTCTTTCAAGAATTTTCAGGGTTGCATTGCTGTTTATTTGTCAAGGTTCTGCGTTTCTGCTCTCTCGAGCCGCAACTCATTCAGAATATCATGCGTTGCTTCCTTTGTCAACAACTTTCTTAAAAGTTTTTTGACTTTTTTCACCGGAAAGCACATCGCTTTCAGACGGTGGAATTTTATAATAATCCAAGAATGTCGCTTTGTCAATACAAAAAATAACGAAATTTACAATCCGATACTTGAATATATATCTTCTCACTGCGCTTAATCGCCACAAAATCTATTTCCTTTTTGTATAATATTCCTACATAGACTTCATAACCTCTTCGCAGCAGTTCGATGGCAACAATATTTTCAAGCACACGTCCATAATCCATGTTCTTTGTTCCAAGCTTCGCATAGCGAAAAACCAGATTTATTAGCCAAAATCAATATTTTTTGTTTTTGGCTAATAGGACGCGTGGAATGTAGAAACATCGTATTGTTACCACATGCACTGCCATTGCGACAATCATTCAGGTAAAACAGTGCATGCTTTATGAGGCATTTTAAATATAGCGCCACTTCTGACAATTTGAGAAATTTATCATAAAAAAATCAGAAGCATCCATAAGATGCTTCTGATTATGACTTTGGCTGCTAAACGGAGAAAGAGGGATTTGAACCCTCGCGCCGGTTGCCCGACCTACACCCTTAGCAGGGGCGCCTCTTCGGCCTCTTGAGTATTTCTCCACATCCGAATCTGCCTCTGTCAAGTATATGTGCGTCTGTGAAATTCACAGTGCAAGAATTATTATACATAGGAATGCCGTCTTTGTCAACGTTTTATTTTGTGCCCTGGCATTACTGGCATTACAACGGTACGCTACTGTATTCTGGCGATCTCCGCCTCTATGCGTCTCTTTACCTCTTCTGCAATTTCGTGGGTCTTCATATCCTTGTACTCTTCATAGTACATAGGGGGGAGGTACGAAAGCTTAACCGTTACGCGCCGCGTGGAGTTTTCGTCAAACGGCTTAAAAGAATCTACCAGCGCACACGGCACAATGGGACATTTTGCCTTTGTTGCACTCTTAAAGGATCCCGCCTTAAAATCCAGTAATTGGTTTCCCTTCCTGCTTCTGGTTCCCTCAGGGAAGATCAGGAAATTCTTGCCTGCCTTTACTTCCTCCGTCATCTGGTTGATCACTTTCATGGACTGGCGGATATCTTCCCTGTCTATGGCAATGGAACCAAGGGCGTCGCCCACCTGCTTAAGCAGGATAATATTCCTTGCCTCTTTTTTGGTCACATAAGCAAACGGACGCGGACAGGACTGCAGGAAAACCAACACATCAAACATGCCCTGATGGTTCGGAAAGAAAATATATCCGTCCTCCTTGGGCAGATTTTCCTCGCCGTGCACCTCTATGTCCACTCTGCCTGCACGGGTCGCTCTCTTCGTCACCATTTTGATATAGGCAAATGCCTCCTCGATAGGCACATGCTTTCTGGAAAAGCTGCCGATCTTATATACATAATAGGGTGCCACATAGAACAGGCGCAGTACCATCAATATTATTCTTCGCATGAAATCATCCCTTCATTCCGGTATTGGGCAACTGCTGTCTCATACAGATTGTTCCCCTCCGCATCAATCACCACAATGGCAGGAAAATCCTTCACCTCCAGTTTCCGGATTGCCTCCGTACCCAGATCTTCGTACGCAACCACCTCCGAAGCAACGATTGCTTTGGAAAGAATTGCCCCTGCGCCGCCTACCGCTGCGAAGTATACCGCCCGGTTTCTTATAATGGCATCCGTCACCTCCTGCGAACGCTTCCCCTTTCCAATCATGCCCTTCAGACCCAGATCCAGAAGCTGCGGTGTGTACCTATCCATTCTGCTGGACGTGGTCGGCCCGGCAGAACCGATCACTCTCCCCTCTCTTGCGGGAGAGGGCCCCATATAATAAATGACAATATCCTTCACATCAACCGGCAACGGTTTCCCGGCGTCCAGAGCCTCCTGCATCCGCTTATGTGCAGCGTCCCTCGCCGTATAAATAGTCCCGGTTATGTAAACATAATCCCCAGCCTTCAGCTCTTTAACCACATCTTCGGTCAATGGCGTATGTATATACTGATTCATCCGTTCTCTCTCCTGTCTGTCCGCCCTGCAAAGCCTAAAGTACTTTCACCACATGTCGGTTTACATGACAGCATATATTGACTGCCACCGGCAAACCGGCAATATGCGTAGGATAGGTGTTGATATTGACTGCAAGCGCGGTAGTACTTCCCCCGAGACCGCCCGGGCCGATCCCCATGGCATTGATTTTTTGAAGCAGCTCCTCTTCCATCTCACGGACATAAGGAACCGAAGATCTCTCGTTTACAGGTCTTGTCAGTGCTTTCTTTGCGAGGATCGCACATTTTTCAAATGTTCCGCCGATTCCGACGCCGACCACCATGGGCGGACATGCATTCGGCCCCGCATCCTTTACGGCTGTCAGAACCGCATTTTTCACTCCCTCTGCGCCGTCCGCCGGTTTCAGCATGAAAACACGGCTCATGTTCTCGCTGCCGAATCCCTTCGGTGCGACCGTTATGGTAACACTGTCCCCGTCGGTTATGCTGTAATGGATCACAGCCGGGGTGTTGTCCTTTGTATTCTCCCTGATCAGGGGATCCTTCACCACGGATTTCCTGAGATATCCCTCGGTATAGCCCTGACGTACCCCTTCATTGACTGCCTCCTCAAGTGAGCCGCCCTCAAAATGTACCTCCTGCCCAATCTCCAGAAAGACCACCGCCATGCCGGTATCCTGACAAATCGGAATCATTTCCTCGCCTGCAATCTGCAAGTTTTCCTGCAAACTGTCAAGAATCTGACAACCCAAAGCAGACTTTTCCCTTTCCGCTGCATTTTTCATTGCAGAATCCATGTCAAAGGAGAGAAAATGATTTGCCTCAATACACATTTCCTTTATATTTTTTGTTATGTCCTGTACCTGTATTGTTCTCATCGCCGCGTTTCCTTACGTTTATTCCGATCAGTCCACGATCGCATTCTTGATCTGCTCCAGCTCCTCCTGTGTCGTCTCCACAGGTTTCCAAAGAATATGCTGCCCGTCTCCCTCGTATCTGGGAATCAGATGCAGGTGAAAATGCATTACAGTCTGTCCGGCGCATTCACCATTATTCTGAACAAGATTGAATCCGTCCGCATGCAGTTTGTCCTTCATGTGAACAGCCATTCTCCTTGCCAGCTTCATCACCTCTCCCGCCGTCTCATCAGGCAGTTCAAACAAATTGGAAAAATGATCCTTGGGAAGAATGAGCGCATGGCCTTTTGTCGCGGGGCCAAGATCCAGAATAACCCGGAAACGCTCATCCTCATACAGTGTTTTGGAAGGAATCTCCCCATTTGCAATTTTACAAAAAATACAATCGTCTTTCTTCATCGCCCATTCTCCTCCCTGGAATTATTCTTCAAACAGAAACAGCTGGTCCAGCATGCGAAGTCTCTTGAAGTCGCCCTTCATCTTCATCTCCCCCGCCATAAATGCTCTCTGGAAGGTCATATGTCCTGCCATGATATTCTCCAGCACTCCCTGTTCGATGCTGATCTCCACATCCGCCGGATTTTCGTCTCCGGCATATCTGCAGACCAGATCCGATGCCTTTACTTCTATTAATAGGGGAAGTTTTTTCCCTTCTACCTTCACCCGATAGACAGCCTCATAATCCGGCTGCGGCCGGAACGCTTTTCTGAAGCGGCTTATATATGCGTCGTCTCCTCCGGCTTCCCCCAGCATATCCTTGAAGAGGCTGGTCAGCTCCTGAATATCCGCCTTCTGCCGCTGCACATATCCGTCATCCGACGCATATCTGGAAAGCTGCTCGGACTCCTGCGGCGTCAGATCGATATTCTTGGTGTTGGACACCATCTTCTTCACCGCCTGATTGCTTGCGGGGAAGCTGGGCAGCTTCTGGTTGATGGTTCTGTAAAGATTCTCCGTCTTTTTCTCAATAATGGTAATGTACTCCGCGTGCATTTCCAACTGCGTTGCGTCCGCAATATACCCGCAGATACCGCTGCAGGGACGCCCTCCCAGAATTTCCCATGCGGTCGCGAGGTTCAGCTTTCCCTCCCTCTCACCGTAGGTCGTCGCCATCACGATAGGGCACATATAGATGGTCGCAATCTTTTCCTTGTCGCCGTATAACCAGCAGGCGTCCAGAAACTGCTGCATGTACCCGCCGATTCCATACCACTCTATGGTGGTAGCCAGGACAATGCCGTCAGCGGTTTTCAAAGTCTGGGGCAGCGTCGTAATGTTGTTTTTCAGTTCGTACAAATTGAACCTCTCCACCGTTACATGAAGCTCCTCCAGTACCTCCTGCATCTTGTTAATCACAAACAGGGTAGGATCGTCTATCAAGCCTCTTCCACCATAGTAAATATTAACCTTCATCCCTATCTCCATTCCGCAGACGTTTTCTGTCGGAGGAATCGCGGGCTGAATATCAGATTCAGCCCTGCGATCAGGGCACATTTGTGACGTCCGCGGCACAAATTGCCGTTTGAAAAATATTCTGCATCGGCAATATTTTTCAAACTATCTCCTTCTCTTCTCTTTTAACTTCCAAATCAGACAAACCGCCAATCCCGCCAGAAAACCGGTCGCAAAACCCCCGATGTGCGCGGCATTGTCAATATCGCTGGCGCGGATCCCACTGTAAATGGAATAAACAACCACGATCAATACTCTCTGCCAGTTCACACTCCGCAGTCTCGCGCCGTAGCAGAGCGACAGGGCAAGCAGCACACCTACCACTCCGAACACCGCTCCGCTGGCACCGATGGATGCCACATACCACTCTCCGGCATAGATCTTATATGCCAACGAAACAATCTGACCTCCGAATCCGGAAATCATATATAAAATCAAAAACACAATATGCCCGGTCTCACCCTCCAGCATGTACCCGAGTCCGGCAAGCAGGAGCATATTATTTACAATATGGTAAATATCCGCATGCAGGAACATTGCCGTAAACAGACGGTAAAACTGTCCGTCCCATATAGCGGATGCCGGCGACAGATCACCGCCGTCATACAGAGCCTGACCGGTGAACGTACACAACAGAAATACAACCATATTGGCTGCCACAAGAAGAAATGTGATAAACGGCACATCCTGAAGCTGTCGGATCCTCGTCCTCATTTTTAGCGCAATACCTTTTCCTTCCTGACAAATAGCTGCCGATCTCCTGATTAAAAGGTTATCACCTATTACTTTTCCTGTCAACGATAGGTGAAACTCAGATTTCCGATCCTGACCTCATCCTCCCTGAGAAGCTCCACCCTTTCGTAAGGGCGCAGGCGGACCCCGTTCTTGAACGTGCCGTTGGTTGCATTCATGTCCTCCAGATATATCCTTTCCTTCTCCTCCGTCAGCCTTGCATGCAGCCTGCTCACAGAAGCGTCCTGAAGTACAACATCCGCCTTGCCCTCCTTTTTGCCGATCACAAGGGGCAGCTGCTCCAAGGAAATCACTTTTCTGTTTTCCCGCCCGTTTCCGTACAGCTTTCTCTCCTCCCGCTCCTCTTGTACTTCCATATAAGCAGTCTGTCCGTCCGCCACCGGCTCTGCGCTTTTTTTCGCAGTCCTGCCATGACCGGTCTGTGGCCTGTACTCCCTGTTTTCCATGACCATTCTGCTCTCTCCCGCCATCAGCCGTTTATACCATCCCGAAAAAAAATTGGGCGGCTCCCCTCCCGGCTCCGCTTCCTGCTCAACTTTCTCTTCCGCCACAACAGGTGCCACCTCCTTCCGCACGCACACCGTATTTTTCTCCCAGAGCGCGATCAGCAGCTCCGGTGTGAACTCCTGTCCCATTCTCTCCCAGTCCGCATAAATCTCATACACTATCCCCATGGTTTCCGGCTCTCCTTCATCCACATTTTCCACCAGAAAGGACAACAGCGTCTCCATCCCGGATTTCTCCTCTTCCTGATAATAGGGAATATAAACAAATTCAAAGCATTCCGACTCCACCTCCTGAAAAATATAATCCGGGTCCAGAAGCATATTTCTCTCATCCAGCAGATACTGCTCCATGGACCACAGGGCAGTCTTTAAGCCCGCCATAAATTTATCAATCCATTCTTTTCTTATCTTGTCGCGGGAGAGCCATTTGGGAATACTCTGCTTTGCCGTGATGTCATAATAAAGGCTGCTCTCTCCGTTGCTGACATGCAGCGTCACGGGCAGAAATCCCGCCAGTCTTCTTGTCGTGACGATCCGGTACTGATAACGAAGCCTTCTCCCCCCCGTCTCCGTCAGCGCCACCTTCAAATAATTTCTCTGAAAGCCGTTTATAAATTCTGTTTTCATCTGTCCTCCTCTATTCCCAGCAGCTTGCAGGATCTGATAAAAAAGACGGGATCCGTCATCCTGCTCTCCACTTCTTTTTCCATGTCCCACAGCCCCGTGCCCACCATACGGGCGAGGCCGCGCAAAGGAATCCTGATCGCTCCTTTCATTTTCACATACATTTTGTCTTTGACGGACACCTCATAGCTGCATCGCGCAGCGGCATAATGATTTGCGGCAAGCCCATCAAGCATTTCCCGGACAGCCCGGTATTTCTCCTCCTTATCAGCCCCATAAAGATTGGCGCCCCGCAGGGCTGCCCGGTACGCATCCTGCTCCGATACGCAACGGTCATACTGGTAAAACCCTATATAAATAATAAAACAGCAGACAATCAGAACAATCGGCATAATCACGGAGGCCTCCACCGTCATATAACCCTCACATTCCATAATGAAACTCTTCTCCTTGTATGTTCTTTTAAAAAAAATTTCCAAAAACCAAAACCACTTTTGCCCCAAGCAGAAACGGCAGAAAGGGGAGCTTTCCCTGTAGACTTGCCTTTTTCAAAGCCAGAAGCACGACTGCCGCCAAAGATTGGAAGAACAGCGCCGTACAGAAAAGTAAGAAAGCCCCTTCCATTCCCTCCCATAAACCGATTATGGCAAGCGCAATCCCATCTGCCCTTCCCACCTTCCTGTCCGTGAGGAAGGAAAGTCCCAGCAGTCCCATACCCGGAACAATTCCCGCCACGCCCTCCCGGACTGCCGTGCCTCCGCCAAATATTCCGCTCACCACAAGCCCCAGGAGCCCGACTCCGCCGCCCGCAAAGAGCAGCCAGACCGGCACAGCCAGTTTCTTTACATCAAAATAACTGCCCACAACCAGAAAAATAATGGTACAAACCGCCGCAAGCATAAGCCAATCTCCTCCTATCCACAGCGTGAACACCTCTCATACCGCCTTTCCGCTTCCGCTCTTTTCATTCTGTGAACGGTTCGTTTTAACCCGCTGCAATCCACACGCCCGTGATAGCGCTCCCCAAATGTGGCAACATAGTACACGCTGCCCTCCACTACACCGCATTTTTCACAGGCGGTATAACGGCTTCCGTACTCATTCCGCAGACCGGCAATTTCCCACGCCCGGCACTCCCGCACCGCAAGTCCGAGGTGGGTGCAGTCTCTGTCCGTATGGTAGACCGAGGCATGCTCCGCCACATATACATAGCTCTCCGCCTCCCCCACTTCCCCATCCACCTGATAACCCGTCCACGCCCTGCCGTAATACCTGCTGTGAAACCACGCCGACCCAAAGCCGGCAAGCTCTATGAGAGGAGATGCACGGTAGCTCAAAACCAGATCGATCCGATCCCCATCCTGCATGATGGAGGAATCCAGATATATAATCCCCTCCTTTCCTTCCATCAGAGGACTGCCGTCCAAATACGCCTCCCCGGCAAGCTTTTCCACACGCCCTTTGACATAAAGATAGGAAAAGGCGGCATCCTCTATGAACGCCTCTATCCCGGAATCGTCCTCGGGATCCATGATCCTGTCATACGCATATGCGTATACACTCAGGGTTTGTCCCACTTCTCTCAGCGAATACAAAAGTGTTCCCTGCAGCCGGTAAATTTCAATGATATACAGCAGATTCAGAAAGAAAAACAAAAAGAGCGGTAACGCTATGGCTGCCTCCAGTGTCATGGATGCCTGCATGTCCTTTTTCTTCTTATAAGAGATTGAAAAAGCAGAAAGCATGGGTGTCTCCTCCACGAAAATAATTTGCTCTGTTTTCATTACTATTGGAGGTTTTGGGGTGATCCCTCCCGGATTGCGCTCCACTGTGAGAAGGTTTTTCGTGAATGTTCGGTGTTGCTTCCGTGAAGAAGACACCCCTGCTCTCTTTTCCTCTCAATATCCGTATCTGCGCGTCACAATATATGTTCTTCTGTCTCGGGTGACATACTGTATGTCCGCTTTCAGGCTGTCGATACAGGCGTCCATTCTGAAAAGGTGGTTTCCGGGAGTCTGTCTGATGTCCATTTCCATAATGTCCATCAGCCGGTAGGAGGTTGTTTTCTTTTCCTGAAGGCACAAAAAAATCCGCAGATAGTCTGCATAACACAGACCTCTTCCCTTATCACTGCCCCGTACCCATGAAAAATCCATGATTGCACCGAGATCATAATGCCAATCCTTTTTCTCCTTAAGCAGAGGGATACGATTTCCCTTTAAAAGCTGCTCCACATCATAGATAGCCTCCGCCATCGCCCAGATTGCCGTAAGAAAGGTCTTGAAGGTATCCGCCAGCTCCGGCGCGCCCACAAGAGCCGCCAGCAATTCCGATGCCACCTTTAACATCTGCATCTTCTCCTTATCGGAAGAAAGGTAGGTGAGATCGGCGGCTCCCCGAAACAATAGGAGCCGTTTTACGACGCCCTTCAGATTCTCCAGATCCGACTGCTTACCGCAAAGAATATACTCCGTCTGATATTGCAGGAAGCCTCCCGCCTTTTCCTGTCCGTACCGCCCTGTATATTCCAGTATGTACTCATGGAAGAGAAGCTGCTCCATCCAATTGTCTTCAAATTCGATTACCCCGGGAAGTCCCGTCCCCTCCAAAGGTGTCCGCCGGGAGACATATTTATCCTCTCCGATTGCCTTTGCAGAGAGCTTTTCCGGTTCCTCCACCACAAAATTCAGAATCCCCTTCTTCCACATGGACACAATTTCCTCTCCCGGCAGGTCTATATGAATCTCCTTTTCCCCCTCCGGCGTATCGACCAAATCACCATCCCATTCCATCAATGCCGCGGAGGCACTCTCCTCCTCAGCCAGAATGTCACGGCTGTCAAGACCGTAGGCTTCCACCACGGAAAGCCACTCGCTCACAGCATCCAGATAACCGAGCCCCATCTTTTGCAGCATGACCTCCACTGCCTGCCTGCGCAGAACCTTTCCCTCCTGATCCGTCGCCGCTGCCAGTTCTGTAATCTTTACCTCATCCACCTCCATCTTGAGCGGATCCCGGTACAGGACGGAAAGAAAAATCCCCTTTTCTCCCAAATTCATCGCGGCGTATTCCTTTAAATGCTCCTCTGTATTCTTGTAGTCGGCATGCTCCGTCCCGTAAGTCGTGTCCACAAAAAACAGGTCATACTGCTCCAGAAGCTCCCTATGGTACTCCGCCAGCACGCTGTTCATGGCAATATCCGTCACATATTCCGCCGCCATCTTTCCGGTGCTCTCCCTCGCGCCGGTGATCAGCGCAAGGCAGAGTGACATCATGGCTGTCAGGATCAGCGTGAGAAACAGCGTCAGATAGCCTCCCGCCTCCGTACATCGTTTCTCCATATTTTCTCCATTTCTGCGCATAGTGCGTTTGTGTCAAGCACGCGCAGACACAAATCTCGTGATTGAAAAATTCTGTTTTTCAATCTTCTTACAGGCGATCCGTCTTGGAGGTGATCTTGTCAAAGAGAGACTCCACAATCTCCGTAATCTGCGACTTGAACAGAATGACAAGTCCAACCAGAACCACGATGATCAGAATGATCTCCACCGTTCCCATGCCGTCCTCCTCCCGCAGGAAATCTTTCCATGTTTTCAATCCTTTTGTTTTTCTCTCCATTCTTTTCTCCATTTCTGCGCACATTTTTTGCATAACGAGTCTGTGTCAAGTGCGCGCAGACACAAATCTCGTGCGTTTTTTCCCTATAATGCCAAAAATGCGGGAATCATGATCCAGACCATAACGATTCCCAGAAAAAGCATCATGGGCAGAAGCAGCTTTGTGCTGATTTCCTCCCCTTTCCGCCTCACCGATGCGGCAAGCTCCTCCCCGGACAGCAGCACCTCCTGATGAAGCTGTACCAAAAGCGCCGCATTTCCCTTTTGCAGATTCTGCACCAGAAGTGTCCCCAGCCGCACGTACCTCTGCAAAAGGACTCTTTTTCCAAACCGCTCGTATGCCTCCGCCTCCCCGATCCCTCCTTCCATTTCCCTGACAGTGATCTGCATTTCCTCATAAATCGGATTCTCCCTCCCCTCCTGCGTAATTTTTTCCCACGCTCCCCTTACGTTCAGGCCCGCCTCCAGATAAAGGCTCAATTTCCCCACGATTGTCCCGTATGCCGCCTCCATTTTTTCCCGCTTTTCCTTTTGCCGGTTTTCCTTCTCCTTCACGGCAAATATGCAGGCGCACACGGCAGCGCACGCACCCAGAAGCAGAATTGCCGGGCTGCTGTACTCCCTCTCCTCCGTCCAGATCACGTTTTCTCCGTCAATTACCTTCGGAAGAAGCACCTCCTCCGCTTCCGGCTGCGCTTCGATTGCCAGTCGGAGCGCCTCCTGCACTCTGCCTTCCAGTGATGTTTCTTTTTTCCGGGGACAGATCACCGCGTCAAAGAAATACTCTCCTTCAAATCCGTCGTAAGCCGCTTTGACCGAAATCTTTGCCGCCGCAGGCTGATCCGGCACCGTCACCCTACCATCGGAAGAAACAAGTCCGTATGGGCTACAGGACCACTCCAATAGAAAGGGGTAGCCTTCCACACTGTCGGATAATCTCAGATCCTCCGTGATACGCTCCCACTCCTTATTTTCCCCCAACGCCTGTTGTTCCAGTTCCCCCACCATTGCCTCAAAAAGCTCTGCCAGTTTTTCCTGCCCGTAGCGCCTTGGGGCAATTTCCGCCTCCACATTGACCCTTTCACCATTCTCTGTTTCGGCATACAGATGCGCCGTCAGGGACTTCCCGCCCCGCTCCTCCCGCAGGATGCCGCCATTGTCCGTAATGACGGAGGCACTACTTTCCCCCACCCAGAGTGCCAGTGCCAGCACACTTGCCGCCCACAAAATCAGGGCGGACCGATATAACAGACCAAATGTAACCCTCCCGTTTGTCCTTTCCCTCAGCAGCGTTTCCGCCCTGTACCGCAGGCTCCCCCCACTCCGCAGAGCGAGCAGCATGACCCCCAGCCCCGCAAACAGCACCCCATACAGCATGGTTTTCCTCCTCCCCCGTCAGACCGTAATCCTGCATATCTTTTTCCCCAGACGCCATGCCGCCAGATAGACCGCCAGACTTGCCGTCATAACAACGTATCCGAGCAGATTGTGATATAGGACATCGAAGAAGCCCGGATTGGATACCTCTATGTAGCCCATCATGCAAAAGGGTATGATCGTCATGATTTTATGCTCCAGCTTCTTGCCGCTTACGGTGGTGAGTATTTCCTGTTTCAGCGATATTTCCTCCGCGATCTGTCCCGCCGTGGTCTGTATGATCCGAGGCAGATTTCCGCCGCACAATCTGCCGATTGCAAACACCTCGGAAAACTCGCGGATATGGTCGCTTGCGCTTCTCTGTCCCAGATCGGACAACTGCTGCTCCAGAGGAATATTATTGCAAAGCCCTTTCCGGATCCGCCTCAGTTCCCTTACCATGAGACCCGATTGCCCGTAAAGTGCCATCATATCCTTCTCACATTCCATAAAGGCATTTTCCACCGAGTAGCCCGCCCTCAGGTTTGCAGCCGTCAGTTGAATGCAGTCCTTGAACTCCAGTTCCAGCTTCCGTTTCCTGCTTATGCCCTTCTCCTTTTGCATGGAGAGGTATGCGACTGCCCCAACCGGCGCAAGGAGTGGCAGCGCCCGGCAGCTTCTGTAAAAGAAGATCGCCAGAAATCCCATAAGCAATACACATAAAATGGAATATGCCAGTTTTTCGCTCCCCTTGAAGAAATAGACCCCATAGTCCGGCGCTCCCCTTTCTTCCGCTTTCAAAAAACGGATTTTCTGCTGCCTATACCGAAATACCCGCCGCCTTAAGCTTCTGATCATGTCTGATCTCCCCTTCCCTGACCAATTCTCCGCATACTCTGCCCTCCTCATCCGTTCCGCTCTCCCGGAAGCGATACAGCGTCCGAAGCCGGATCTCTCCCTCCACATAGCCGTCCACCTCCGTAATCTCCAGAACCTTGCGGCTCTTATCCCGCAATCTGCCCAGATGCACGATCACATCGATTGCCGAGGCAATCTGCTGCCTGACCGCGTCAAGCGGCAGCTCCATTCCCATGAGGATCATGGTCTGCAAACGGCTGAGCATATCCATGGCGCTGTTGGCATGTCCCGTGGACATGGATCCGTCGTGCCCTGTGTTGAACGCGGTCATCATATCCACCGCCTCGCTGCCGCGCACCTCCCCCACAATGATCCGGTCAGGCCGCATTCTGAGCGATGCGCGGATCAGTTCCCGGATGGAAATGGCATGGCAGCCCTCCACATTTTCGTTGCGGGTCTCCATGCGGATCAGGTTATCAATCCCCCGGATCTGCAGCTCCGCGCTGTCCTCGATTGTAATGATGCGCTCATCGGAGGGTATGAACGCCGATAAAGCGTTTAAGAAAGTGGTTTTCCCGGATCCCGTGCCGCCGCTGATAAAAATGTTGTACTTCGCCCGGACAAGCTTTTGTAACAGGCAGACTGCCTCCTCCGTGATACTGCCCCATGAAAGCAGCTGCTCCATTGTGACCGGTTTGTCGGAAAATCGGCGTATGGTGACAATCGGGCCATTGATGGCAACGGGCGCAAGCACCACATTGACACGGCTTCCGTCCGGCAGCCTTGCATCCACAATGGGGGACGCCTCGTTGACCGAGCGGTTGCAGCCTGCCACGATCTTCTGAATAATCTGAAGGAGCCTGTCCGCCGATTCAAACTGTTCCTCCAGTTTTTCCAGTCTTCCGCTCCGCTCCGCAAACAGATGGGAGGGTCCATTGATCATAATTTCCGTCACCTCCTTATCCTCCAACAGATTTTGCAGGATATCCAACCGGCGCAGCGCACAGAAAATATCCTTTTTCAACTGTCTGCGTTCCTCCACGGTGCAGAGGCGGAGACTTTCCTCCCGCATAAACAGTTGATCTATCATATCACACACTTCCTCATCCGAGGTTTCTCTGGAATAATCCATCATTTCCAGTACACGCTGCTCCAGCTCCCTCTTGATCTCATCCTTCTTCGCCGCCATCACGCCGCCTCCAGTTCTTCCCGTATCAGCCTGCGGATGTATTCCGCCAGATCCGATCTGGTATACTGCTCGATCCGCTCCGGAAGACGGTCAAAATGCGGCAGAAGCTGCCTGCTGGTCTTTTCCAGAACCGCCTCATAGGAGTACGCCGCAAGCAGTTCCTCATACTGTGCCAGCTTTGCTCTGGCGTGATCATCCTCGCCTATGATGGTGTAGATTCTGTCGCACATATTGAGAATCTCAAAGGTTCCCTGAATGCTCTCACTCAGATCCAGTATGATGTAGTCGTATCCGCCAAGCGCTGCAATTTTTTCGATCAGCTCCTGCCATTCGGTGGCGCGCACATAGATCAGGTTCTGTCCCGCATAGACGGGCGGCACATAATTTAACTGACCGATTTTCAGGGTAAACGACTGCAAATGACAGTAGAATTTTTCCCCCTGCTCCTTTGCAAAGTACAACAGCGCCGCCAGATCCCCCCTGACTCCCTTGTCCAGAAGCTGGTTCCACCCCGTATAATGCTCAAAGCTCAGGTACAGAGTCTTTCTGATCTTTGCAAGCTCCTGTCCCAGCGTCAGGGCAAATGAGGTTTGCAGGCAGCGCCGCACCGGCGAATACAGTCCGATGATCTTTGCCCGTTTTTCCCTTCCCACAAGTCTTGTATCCCCGGAGAGCATGGCGGCATAGCTGTCCAGAAGCTCCTGCCACACCCGCTCCGCCTTCTGGTATTTGTCAATGTTGCGCAGCCCATCCTGTACCGTGCCGCTCTCATTGAGCAGGATCGTCTTTCCGGTGTCTAACGCCGACACCTCGTAGGTATAGTCGGACTCCGCAACCAGAAGCATTTCGATCCGCTCCCGCTTTCCGAAGTCCAACAGTTTCCCCGCGTCCGAATAAGTGTGCAGCTCAAATGGGGAATCCTCTCTTTTTTCCAGAAAATCCGCCATTCCCTCCAGATAGTCCGCCTCACTGTCGCATAGTGCCAATATTTTCTTTTTCAATTTTTTCTCCTTTCCGCCAACGCTACAAAAAAACAGTACAGAAAAGCAAACCCGCCAGCATGGGCCCTGCCATATGGACGGAACTGTTTTCTTTCTTTTCTCCTGACAGGTAAAGCCGCAATTTCCCGCGGCGCGCCACATCCGCCACATAGGAGCAGAAATAGCCCAGACGCTCTCTTATGTTTTTCTCCATAAGCAGCTTGCCTGCTGCCGCCACGCCGGAAAAAATCAGACTTGCCGCCACAAAAGGAATGCAGTCCGCCTTGTCCAGCAGAAAAACAGAAAGGGATAACAACTTGACATCCCCTGCTCCCAGCATGCCGAGACGGAAAAAGAAATAGAACAGAACCAAAACTCCCAATGCCCTCAAAACCGGGCCGCCGATTTCACCAAGCCCCGCAATCCGCCGGATCACCCTGACCGTCAGTCCGATCAGGAACCCGCACAGAATCAGTGCGTTGGGAATCCTGTGTTTTCTGTAATCAAAACAGGACGCCACTGCCAGCAGGAGCATCAATAAAATGTGTATGCTACCCCCTCCTTTTTCTTTTCCATTTTCATTTGGTTGAATTGATTTGATTGAATTGATTCGGAATGAAATATTCCTTGCAAAAAAGAATTTGCAGAATCCCGACAGATCGTCCGGGACTGTATCTGGATTATATCCGTCTTTTGTATGTTTGTAAATAGCGTAAATGAAAAAATATCAATTTTGTTACTTTTCTACAATAACTTATAAAATTGCACGCCGTAAAGTGCCGCAAGTCCAGGAAATCCAAGAAATGCGGATGTCAAAAGCGTAACCGGATTGACGCCCACGACTACGGTCATGCCCGCCGTTTCCATCATCATGTTCACGGTCACAACCGCCAGCGTCCCAAGCACCGTGCGCAGAACCAGATTGAGCAGCCATTCCTTTTTCTTCCGCACGGCACCCATCAGAAGAATCAGTGCGCACACTCCCACGATTGCGATTACACCAGTCTGACCGTTCATATTTCCTCCGCAAAACATTTGCTCATTCTCATCCTATGCCGTTTCTTTGGTTTCATTCCATTTTTATACAGCTTTTCCGCAGGAAAGGAATATTCCCCGAAAATCAGGCTATACTTTTACCAAAGAACCAATCTTTGGTAATGAAAAGGAAGAATCCCATGAAAATTTTATTTCGCCATGAACGCCCGGAGGAAATTCCGGTGGAGGAAGATTTCAGCCGTACCACACTTACGGAGGACATAGAAAAAACCCGGTATGCGCTGGAGATCGCATACGCGGGCTTTGACAATGCAACCGATCCCGATCTGATCGACTGCTACATTTACGAGGTAAATTCCCTTCTCAAACGATATTCCTATCTCACCGCCCTTGCGGCGAAGGAACGGCAGGCGGTTCCGGTTCTATGCCCGGAATCCCCGATTCGTTCCCTGATCAGCCATGTCTTCGGATAGGCTGTTTCTGCCGTAGGTAAGCCCGGCGTAGACTGTCTGGGAATTTTTCATGACCGGCTCGGACGTGTCCTGCTTTGCCAGTTCCCTGTAGGAGTCCCGCAGCTTTTCCACCACGCTGCGGACATGGCAGAGCGGCTCCCGTTCTTTGTGGATGTCCGCCCGCATCAGTTCCCTGTTACAGTAGAGGTACAGCGAGAGCAACCTGGCTGCCAGACTGTAATCCATGTTCAGGGAGGAAACCAGTTCTCCCAGACATCCCCGCACCTTGCGGAGCGCCTCTCTGAATACCGCAATCTGATCCCTCTCAAGCGCATCTTCCGCATCCTTCAGGTAAACCAGAAGCATTTCATACAGGATCACGATCATTTCCGTTTTATTTGCCTGCGTTATGCGCAGGGTAAACTGCTGCTTACATTCCTTTGTCATAAGCTGCCTCCCTTACTGCAAAAGCTGCAATACCTGTGACGGTCTCTCATTTGCCTGAGCCAGCATGGAGGTGCCCGCCTGTGCCAGAATCTGATAGGTGGAGTAGTTTGTCATTTCCTCCGCCATGTCCACATCCATAATACGGGAATAAGCCGCCGTCATATTTTCACTGGTAATATCCAGACTGTTCACCGTGGATTCCAGACGGTTCTGGTATGCACCCAGACGGCTTCTCACGGAAGAAACATAGGCGATCGCATCACCCATACGGCTCAGCGCATCCTTGGCGCCTGCCTCGGTGGAAACATCAATGTCCTTCAATCCCATATTTTTCAGACTGATCTCCGGAATGCGCACCTCCAGAACCTGTCCCTCATTGGAGCCGATCTGCAGGCGCATGGCGCCGATGCCCGTAGCATCGATGGAGAAATCCCCGATCGCCGTAGTCTGATCCTTTGCCAGCGCCGTCAGGTCAAGCCGGATCTCAAAGCCCTGATCCGCCTTCAATGTCACTTCGTTGTCCTTGATCTCCTTCACCGCAATGTCAGCAGGGAAATCCGCGCCGAAGGTGGCATTGAAGGAGTCAATGTTTCCGTCTGCGTCATAGGTGACGGACGCTCCCGTTATGCCGTATAGCTTGGTCGTCACATCATCGGAATAATAGCTGACCTTGATTTTTTCGTTGGTGGTGTATGCCCTGCTGTCAAACTCACCGTTAAGGATCTTCTGGCTGTTGAACTCGGTGCAATCCGCAATGCGCTCGATCTCCGCGCTCAGCTCCCCGATCTCATCCTGAATGGTCTGTCTGTCCTCGTCCGTCAGCACACCGTGGCTTGCCTTTACCGACAGCTCATTCATGCGCTGCAGCATATCGTGGATCTCAGACAGCGCGCCGTCCGCCGTCTCAATAATGGAGATTCCGTCGCTGGCATTGTCATTCGCCTTTGCCAGACCCTCAATCTGTGCATTCATTCTCTTCGCCATTGCAAGACCTGCAGGGTTGTCCTTGGCGTTGTTGATCTTCAGACCGGAGGAGAGTCTTTCCAGAGACTTGGACAGAAGATCCTCACTGGTTGAAAGTGCATTGTTGGATATCATTGCCGAAACATTGTAATTAATTCTCATAAGTCATACCTTGCCTTTCCCGTTGTCACAAACTTTCTTTCCATGCTGCTATGATCATACCGGCCACGCGGTAGAGCTGCTTTGTCTCCGCGTCCCCACCCGAGACATTGTCCTGTCTCTCCGTCAGACTGCCTTTGATCACCTGTATTCTCTCCGCCTTGAGACCGCTTCCGCCAAGTTTACCTTCAAGGTGTCCCGCAGACTCCCGCAGCGCGTTCACGGCTTCCTCGCTCTGTCCGGCGAAGAAACCGGAAACCGTATCTCCTTCCATGGAAAATTCTCCCGACAGATATCCATATCCCGTCGTATTCATACTCACGGAGACCCTGCCTTTCTCCTGTGAGTCATGTATCAGTTTTAAGTGGACGGAGGTCAGCTCACCGTCAATGATCTGGGGAATGTCATATTCCTGATCCCGTCTGCCTCTTGCTCCCTGTATGCCAAGCTGCCTGCTTGCCGCCTGCAAAATCCTGATATCCAGACTGCCCGTTTTTTCCGCAAAGGTCAGCTCCCTTGCAAGCCCCTGCGCCTGTTCCGTCAGCCGCTCGTAGCCTGCCTGCATACGTTCCTTATCTGTAAAGGTTTCCTCCACATCACTGTCAAACCCGCCGTCTTCCAGCAAATTCTCCAGCGCATCCGCATCCGTTTCGCGGAGCTTTTTAAAGGAGTCCGCCCCATCCTTCTGTATGGCATCCGCCGCCAGAAGATTCTCCGCCGTAACCGGCTGCTCCAGCTGCCAGAGCATTTTCAAGGGTGCGTCGTCCAGCATGTTTAACTGTCTGATCTGTTCAAGCTGCTGCCTGTTGTACGCCGCATCGATCTGGGTGTCGATGGACACTCCTTTTGCAAGCGTTTCCTCAAGGCTGCCGTAGTGATCGTCCACAGATACGTTGACGCCCTTTACCTTGCCTGTGCGAACCGCCGACAAAAGATTGGAGAAGTTGATCTCCGCCTGTGCGCCCACAAGGCTTCCGACTGCCGCCCCGTCCGACTTCTCGATCTGGCGCAGCATCCGGTAGATTCCGATGTAGGAATCCTTCTCCTCCTGCGTGATCTCACGGTTCTTTTCCATATTGTAAAGGAAGCGGCTGTATTTCTCGCTCTCTTCCCGGTAGGTATCCTGCCCTTCCAGATAGCTCTCCAGCTCGTCCATAGGCGTTGTAAGAGGATTCACACCATCCCTTATCATGGAAAGAACGGAGGAGGGCGTCATTTTCTCCACCACTCTCTGTACCACTCTGTCCGCGCCCTTGACCGCCAGCAGATTTTCTTCCGTAAGCTCCATCCGGTTGTAGCTTAAGCTCCTCACCGCCTTGCGGTTTTCGTCAGTCAGCTCCTGCCCCATATTCTGCAGCAGTGCATCCACATTGCGGAATGCGGTATGGATACTGTCTCCCATATCCGCCCTCGGCGTTGTGAGCATCGCTTCATATGTCTCCCCCGCCTGACGGAAAATTTCCCGCAGGCCGGTTCCTGTTTCATGGATGGTATTTACTGTAAGCGGCTGCCCCAGCGTGATCAGTCTGCCCAGTGTCACCGAGGGCAGATTCTCAAATTCCGCCGTCTTTCTCAGCGTTTCGCTGCAGATATCCACAGGCAGCGCATCGGAAAATGCCGTTGTCGTCCGCTCCTGCTCCCACTGCTTCAATGCAGCTATGGTGTCCTCGATCGGCGCTGTGTCAATGGCAAAGCCGCTCTTCAACAGCCGCACATTTGCCTCCACCGTCATATGCAGCCGGACTTCCTCCAACTGCCTGCGCGCCTTTACGGTCTCCGGCGTGTCCGGCATATTCTGTATTTCAAAAAATCTGTTTTCGTAATCTTCCAGACAATCCGCTGCTCTGCGGTAAATGCTTTTCTTTTCCTCAAGATTTGCCTCTGCGGCAGATTTCCCTTCCGCAAGCGCCGCGGCGATGGCAGAAAACAGATCCTCGTCCCGCGCCGGAAGCTCCACGTTTTCTATTTCCTTCAACAGAGAAAAGCTCTCCTCGGTGAAAGGGATTCCCTTTTCAATGAGCCATATGGCATCCTGTCTGTTTTCTTCATTGGACGGATAACCTGCCGCCTCCAGTATATGATCGATCTGCCCCTGCAGACCCGCAATATCCTCTGTCGGAGCCTTCTGTGCATAATAGCCCGGCATATCCTCGCTGAAATAGCCGCCTGCCTGTCTCCCGGCATCTGCCGCTCCCGCATGCTGTGCCAGATAAAGTGCATCGATGGTCGGGGCGTATTCGTTGGTCACCATATACTTTACGGCGCCATCTGACATCTCTGTCAGTTCTTTCCCCCGCCCGAAGGCGTCCATCGCCTGTGCAACATTCTCTTCGGTGAGCGGAATGTCCTCCCTCGCAAACGCCCCGGCAAGCTGATCCGCATAGGCGGCGCTTCCCGTAATCCGCGTCAGGGCATCCCTGTCAAGCGTATCCGTATATCCGGTAATCTCCACCCCTGCCTTTACAAGCTGCGCCTTGATGGTATCCAGTATGGTGACTGCATCCCGGGGATCCATATCAGCGGGATTGTACCCTTCCTCCTGCAGCTTGGCAAAATCCTCGTCAGACATAGAATTGGACATTACCGCCATGTAGTTATGGTACAGTGTGATATCCTGCCCTGCTGCCGCCTGCATGATATCATCGGCACTGCGTCCGCCGCCCGATACACCTTTTCCCTTTCGGAAGCTGTAAGCGGCATTGTCCGTAACCTGATCGGAAATGTCCAATGTATAGCCGCGCTGTACCCGGCTGTTCCCGGTCTGCGCGCTCTGATATGCAGTTGTCGTCCTCTCCGCCTTTGCCGCCGGCATGTTTTCAAAAGTGATCCGCATGACTGTACCATCCTTTATGTACCTTGTATTTCGTCACGCAGCGTCCTTTTCTTAACCCTTAAAACACAAATACGGCTGCCATGTAGGGTGCAAGATCCAGACAGATCGAGTAATCCTTGAAGTTTGCCGGCTCCCTGGTTGCCTCCAGCACGGCAGGAATCTGATGCCCGTTTCCTCCGAACCGCTCCTCATCACTGTTTAAGATCAGCTTATACTTTTTCTTTGCGGGCACGCCCACAAGATAGTTCTCCCAGCACATGGGCGTCATGTTCAGCACAAAGAGCACATTGTTCTTTCCGGTTTCATCCTTCCTGAAAAAGCTGTAAACGCTTCTGCCCGCGTCATCCGCGTTCAGCCACTCAAAGCCCTTCCAGCTGTTGTCAATGGTGTGCATAACCGGATATTTGCGGTACAGCTTAAGCAGCTCGCCCACATATTCCTTCATTCCTGCATTCAGCTTATCCTCAAGCAGGAACCAGTCAAGCTCTCTCGCCTCGCTCCATTCTCTCTCCTGTGCAAATTCCTGACCCATGAACAGGAGCTTCTTTCCCGCATGACCGAACATGTAGGTATACCCCACACGAAGGTTGGCATATTTGTCCACCCTGTAGCCCGGCATCTTGTTTACCATGGAGCATTTCAGGTGTACCACCTCATCATGGGAAAGGGGCAGGATATAGTTCTCGCTTTCGTTGTAGCTCATGGCAAAGGTCATGGCATAGTGATTGTCCTTGCGGAAATAGGGATCCAGCTTCATATATTTGCAGAAGTCATGCATCCATCCCATATTCCACTTGAAAGTAAAACCCAGACCGCCGTCCTCCACCTTGCCCGTCACCTGCGGCCACGCGGTGGACTCCTCCGCAATCGTCATAAAGCCGGGATAGGTGCCGCGCACCACGGAATTTAAGTGCTTGAAAAACTCGATTGCCTCCAGATTCTTGTTGCCGCCGTATTTGTTGGGACACCACTGTCCCTCCTTCTTTCCGTAATCCAGATACAGCATGGAGGCAACCGCATCCACGCGGACGCCGTCTATATGGAACTCTCTCAGCCAGAACAGCACGTTGGCGATCAGGAAGTTCTTCACCTCCGTCTTGCCGTAGTTGAAGATCTTCGTTCCCCACTCGGGATGCTCTCCCAGTCTGGGATCGGGGTGCTCAAAGATGCACTGTCCGTCAAAGCAGCCAAGACCGTGCGCATCCGTCGCAAAATGCGCGGGAACCCAGTCGAGGATCACGCCCACGCCCATCTTGTGAAGCTTGTTGACCAGATACATGAAGTCCTTCGGCGTGCCGTAACGGGAGGTCGGTGCATAATAGCCCGTCACCTGATAGCCCCACGAACCGTCAAAGGGGTGTTCCGCAATGCCCATGAGCTCCACATGAGTGTATTTCATCTCTTTCAAATACTCGGCAAGGCGATCCGCAAACTCCCGGTATGTGTAGAATCCGTCCGGCGTACCGTCCGGGTGTTTCATCCATGAGCCGATGTGACATTCATAGATGGCAATGGGCTGCTTCTGAATATCGATCTCGTCCCGTTTCGTCATCCATGCCTCGTCACTCCATGCAAAACCGTTCAGGTTCGTCACGCGGGACGCCGTTCCGGGACGCAGCTCCGCATAGTTGGCAAAGGGATCCGCCTTATAGAGCTTTTGTCCGTTCGCCGTCGTAATCAGGAACTTGTACAGCGTATTCTCCTCCACGCCCGGAACAAACAATGTGTAAATTCCTCCGGGGCCGATCTTGGTCATGGGGTGGCTTTCTTCATTCCATCCGTTGAACTCTCCGATCACATGCACAGCGGCGGCATTGGGCGCCCACACTGCAAAGAACACGCCCTTCACTCCGTTCTCCTCGGAAAAATGAGCACCCAGCATTTTGTAGATATCGTAGTGCGTACCCTGTGCAAACAGGTATTGATCCATCTCTGTGATCTGAACGGTTTCCCATTCCTGCGTCCGTTTTTTTCCGGTCATACAAAACCTCCCACCTACATAAAATCTTTTTCGCGTAATATAATCATATCCTCGTCATCGTAACGCTTGGCGATCAGAATGTCAAAGAAATGTCCCAGTGTCTTGCGGTTTGCGTGGTGGATTGCCTGATCCACCATCTCCTGCACCTCGCCCGGCGTCACCGCATGATCGCTGGTCTGCCTTTCCGCGATGCGGGTGTGCAGCGCCAAAATTCCCAGCTCGTCTATGCTGTATTCCTGCTCTCTGGCATATTTCGCCGCGTATGCCACAAGGCTGTCGTTGTCCAACGCTTCTATATTAATCTCGATATTGAAGCACTCTGCCAATGTATGATTGTCGCGGAGCAGCTTATGCATGGTTTTCTTCGCATCCTCCAGAACCACGATCATGCCGCTGTGTTCCTGATTCAGCGCCCTCTGCATCTGCTCAATGGTTTCCTCTGACATGCCGCCGGCATTCTGCACGATCAGCGCGCCGTTTGCCAGCTTTTCAAATACCGGCTCAATTCCTTTCCGGTTCAGGGACTCGCCCGAAATCTTCGCGATCTTCCCCGAGAAGTTGCTGTCGTTCTGCTGCACTTCACGGATCAGCTTCTTCGCCAGTGCGAGGGTGTCCATGCCCTCCTCCCCGGTGATAATCAGGTTTCCGGTATAAGCCGCCATGCTGATATTGTCGATGGCGTAAACGATCTGATCCCGCGTATTGCGATTCTGGGCTAAGGTTCCGAAGTTCTGCTTTTCCTCGGGGGACATGGGGCGAACCCGTCTTCTCCGGTTGTGCGGTCTTGCTCCACGCGGCTCAGACCCTTCCTCCGAGGTCTCTTCCGCTTCTTCGGGTGCTTCTTCTCCGGCATCCGTCTCAGGTTCCATGTTTTCTTCTTCCGAAGCTTCTTCGGGTTCCTCCCCGGTCTCCTCTGCTACTTCGGATTCTTCGAGGGCTTCCTCAGCGTCCCCGGATTCTTCGGATTCCTCTTCTGAAACTTCCTCAGTGTCCGCAGCTTCGTCCGGCTCTTCCTCGGAGGTTTCCTCTTCCGTGAACTCCTCTAACGGCTCATACACCGCATCCTCCGGCTCCTCTGCCGCAAGCGCTTCATCCCCGCCGTCCGGCGCAGAATCCGCTTCCTCGATTTCCTCCAGCTCCTCTACCTCGCCGATGTCCTCTATTTCCGTATCTGCCGGCTCTCCGGGCATTTCGTCCCCATCCACGGTCCCATTCTCAAGCTTCTCAAGCAGACCGTCCCGGGCAGCCGCCTCAAACTCCGTAAACATAGCACCGGTCTGCTGCATCACATGCTGTCTGACAGCCTCCATCCGCTTCTGTTCACTGTCTTTTTTCATTTTTTCCCACTCAAGCAGAACATCCTCCAGAGAGATCTGCCCGGTGATCTGTTTTTCCACCTGTTCCGACTCGGGAACCACCATGCTCATCTGCCCGTCATATTCCATGCCTAAGATTTTTTCAAATCCGCCGGGCTTCCGATCCACATGCCATTCCTTCATATCGCCCGTCTGCGTGCTGGTCAGAGCGGCGTTATCGCCCTGTGCTTCCTCCGTCTGAACCGCGTCCTTTGCGGGAGCCGCCTCCGCCTTGGCTTCGGCTTCCTCCGTCTTTTCAGGCTCCTCCTTTACGCCGATGGCTTCCTTTTTCATTTCTTCGAGGATCTGCGCCCCGGTAGGATCAATCTCACCGGTCTCACCAAAAAACACTTCCTCGACTTTCTGTTCTTCCGGTTCTGCCGTCTGCGTCCGGATTTCTTTTTCAGCAGCTTCATCAGCCACTTCACCATATTCTCCGTCGTCCTCTGCAGTCTCCCGAGCAGTTTCCCCAGCCTCCGGGGCAATCTCCTCAGCTACCTCTGTATCAGCCGTCTCCTTCTCTCTCTGTATTTCTGTTTCATCAGACGTTCCCTCCCACAGTTCCTTCATATTTTGTGCAAGTTCTTTCTGCATGTTGATGGTGTCGTACTGACCCACATTCATCAGCTTCACCTGAATGTCAAGCTCATCCTGAGGAATTTCCTTCGTGGGTGCATCCGCCAGATCCTCTTCCTTTCGGGAATCCTGCTGATCATCCTCTCTCTCAGGCTCGGAGGGTACACTTTCCCCACGCCTCAGCCCCTTCATCTCCTCGTACTTCTCCTGTTGTTCGGGGGTGAGCGGCTCGTGGAGCTGTTTTAACTCCATCGCCTTCAACACATACTTTCCCTCTCCGAACCACACGATCATCTCATCACACTCTTCCACGCATTTTGTGGCAAGACCGATGCGATGATACAGATAAGCAAGCTCATACGCCCACTTCTCGCTGTACTCCTTTGCCTTCAGCTCCTCCAGAACCTCGATCCGCTCCTCAAGGCTGACGTCCTGTGCCTCATACAGCTTATATTGCAGCACATAACGGCCGCTGTCCTTGGGCGCGACCTGCACAAATTCCTTATAATATTCCACTGCGGGGACAAAATCGTCCATCTTGATGCAAAGCTCACAGAGGGAGTAAACGATGGAACGTCCTCCCGGATGCCTGTCGTAAGCCAGCAGCAAAAGCTCCCGCGCGTCCTCATAGCGGCGGTTGATCTTATACAGGTCGCTGACCGTGCAGAGCATCATCACGCTCTTTACCCGGCGCCAGTCTATGGTGTCCGCAATGGCAGCCGCATCCTCATATTCGCCCTTTGCAATTAATGTCTTGATCTCTTCCGATCTGATTTTATATTCGTATTTATCCACGGCGATTGCCTTTCCTTTATCCAAAATTATGCAAAAACGTAAACTATCCCACTTTTCACCTACTAAGTTTATCATAATGCGGCATATGATGTCAAAAAAATATCGAGGAAAATGCACAAAAAATACAAGATGTAGTGCATTTCCTCGATGAAATCTTACTAGATATTGCCTTTCAGCATTTCGGAGAGCGCCGCAAACTGCGAAAGCGTCAGCGCCTCCCCTCTCACGGTGGGCGACAGTCCCATGCTCTCCAGCGCCTCCGTCACCTGCTCTCTGGTCAGGGAAAGGTTCTGGGCGTTGGAAAGACCGTTTGCCAGCGTCTTGCGCCGCTGATTGAAGGAAGCCCTGATGAGCGCGAACAGAAACGCCTCGTCCGTCACCTGTACCGGCGGCTCCTCATAGCGGGTCAGGCGTATGACGGCACTCGCCACGCCGGGTCTCGGAATAAAGCAGTTGGGCGGCACGATCGCCACAATTTCCGGTCTGGCGTAATACTGCACCGCCAGCGAGAGCGCGCCGTAATCCTTGGTGCCCGGGCCGATCTGCATGCGGTCCGCCACCTCCTTCTGCACCATGATGGTAATGCTTTGCAGCGGCATGTGGTTTTCAAACAGTCCCATGATTATGGGCGTGGTAATGTAATAGGGCAGATTCGCCACCACCTTGACCGGACGACCCTCGTTTTTCTCCTCCACGATGCGGTTCAGATCCACCTTGAGAATGTCCTCGTTAATGATGGTCACGTTGTCGTATTCCGAGAGCGTCTCCTGCAAAATGGGAATCAGATTCTTGTCGATCTCCACCGCAACCACCGAACCGGCCCTCTCCGCCAGATACTGCGTCATGGTACCGATTCCCGGGCCGATCTCCACCACGCAGTCATCCGCGGTTATCTGTGCGGCGTCCATGATCTTCTCCAGAACATGCGTATCCACAAGAAAGTTCTGCCCGTATTTTTTCTGAAAATTAAAATTGTATTTTTGCAGAACCGCTATGGTGTTCTGCGGGATTCCCAATGTTGCCAAATTTTCTCCTCCGCATTCGGTTTATTCCAGATAATTGTCCTTAAGGGACTGCAGCCTCTCGGGGGTGAGCCCCATCTCCTCCTCAAGGAAAGCCTCCGTGCTTCCGCTCTGCCGTTCCATTGCAGCAAACACGGATTCGGCGTAAGCGCCATTCACGGTAAACAGCAGCCTTAACGCCTCCCTGCGTACAGCCGTCTCCCTCGCCGCCGGATCCATCCCCTCCGTGAATGTCTCCATCAGCTGCGCCACATCCTTCGCCACAAAGCAATTCACTTTTTCGTAGTCCGCAAGGATCTGCTGCCTCGGCACACCCAGTGCGGTCAGCAGAAGAATGGTCGCCACGCCCACTCTGTCCTTTCCCGCGCTGCAATGCCAGAGCAGGGCGCCCTCCTTCTGTTCCTCCAGTATATCAAAGAATTTCCGGTACTGTCCCTTTGAGAAGGGGTTCGTAATCAGATTGCTGTACATATTCTCCATGTAGGATAACGGCGTATTGCCGTCCGACTCCAGCACTTTCACCACCTTGCGCACCACGGCGTTGCCGTCCTGTCCCAGATCCTCTTCTCTGGTGATGCCGAGCATGGCCTCCTGCAAAATCGGATTTTTTACATAGGAAACGCCGGGCAGCTTCGGATCCGGTTTGCCCGCCCTCTCTGAGCTTGTACGAAAATCAACCACTTTCCGCAGACCATATTCGGAGCAGAGTGTCTCCAGATCCTTTTGTGTGGCGTCAAAGAGCGCACCGCTGCGCAAAAGCCGGTGTTTTTTGATTCTTCTGCCGTCCGCTGTGCGGTAGCCTCCCAGATCCCTTGTGTTGCACAAGCCCTGAAGCGGAATCCGCAGCACCTCCTGCAGGCCATCCCGCTCTGCCGCTTCCCTAAAAAGCTCCAGCACCTCGAGCAGGGTTTTGCACTCCGCGTACAGAAGCTTTTGGATTTCCGGCGTCGGCGCTATCAGATCCGGCACCATGATGGGATGCATTCCCGCCGCATACGCCGAGCGGATCCCGTTGGGGGAATCCTCGATGGCAACGGCATTTTGGGGCGATACGCCAAGCTCCCTGCATGTAATCAGATAAATATCAGGCAGGGGTTTGCTGTGCTCCACCCTGTCCCCGCCGGTGACCACCTCGAAGCAGTCCCTGATCTGCGCCTGCTCCAGATGGCGCAGCACACTCTCCGTCCTCGTGGACGAAGCCAACGCGATGCGGTAGCCCTCCGCGCGCAGATAGTACAGAATCTCCCGGACGCCGGGTTTCATGGGAAGCCCTTCCCGCTTCACCCGCTCCTTCATCCTGTCGCTGCATTTTTTATATGCCTCGTCGAAAGGAAACTGCTCTCCGCACACGCTCTGAAACAGCGCCCTTGTATCCGTGTTGTTCAGTCCCACACACCCAAGTATTGCTCTCTCCATCACCTCGGGAGCGATATGCTCCTCCGCCGCAATCTGTCTCCATTCCTCCAGATACAGACGCTCCGTGTCAAACAATACGCCGTCCATATCAAATACCACTGCCTGTATCGTTTCCATTCCGTTCTCCCATTCTTCGTTTCTTCCTGTATTCTATCCGATTTTACCACAACTTCCCCCTTCCCTCAAGCGCACGGTATGCTTTTCTAACGTGTACTTCTTTTTCTACAAAAAAGCCGCATACTATGTTACAATGTAGACATTAAAGCAAGGGAGCGCGGGCAGACCGAACAACCGGTCTCTGTCGGGCGCCCCGGAATGGAGAACATATGGAGATCATTTTACAAGTAGCTGTCCCCGTTGTCATTGTCGTTGCGATTCTGGCAATTCTTGCATCGGGATATGTCAAGGCGTCACCGGATACCGCCTACATCATTTCCGGTCTGCGCAAACGCCCGAAGGTGCTGATCGGACGCGCCGGCATCAAGATTCCTTTTCTGGAGAAGAAGGATGAGCTGAATCTGCAACTGATCCCGATTGATGTCAAGACGGCAAGTACAGTACCCACCGCGGACTACATCAACATCAAGGTGGACGCCGCAGTCAATGTAAAGGTAAGCTCCAACAAGGAACAGCTAGAGCTTGCGGCACAGAACTTCTTAAACAAGAAAACCGACTACATTGCACAGGTTGCCAGAGAAGTGCTGGAAGGTAACATGCGTGAGATCGTAGGTAAGATGAACCTGGAGGAGATGGTCAGCGACCGTCAGAAATTTGCCAATCTGGTAAAAGAGAACGCCGCGCCCGACCTCGCCGCCATGGGTCTTGACATTATAAGCTTCAACGTGCAGAACTTTGTGGATTCCAATGGCGTCATCGAGAACCTCGGTGTGGACAACATCGTAAAGATCCAGAAAAATGCCGCTATTTCCCGTGCGGAAAGTGAAAAGGAAATCGCGAAGGCGCAGGCAAACGCACAGCGCGAGGCAAACGAAGCGCAGATCGCCGCGCAGACCGACATCGCCCAGAAGAACAACGAGCTTGCCATTACGCAGGCGGAGCTGAAACGGGTTTCCGATGCCAAGAAGGCGGAGGCGGACGCCGCTTACCAGATCCAGCAGGAGGAGCAGCGTAAGACCATCGAGATCACCACGGCAAACGCAAACATCGCAAAGCAGGAGAAGGAAATCCTCTTAAAGCAGAAGGAAGCCGAGGTTATGGAACAGGCTCTGGATGCACAGGTGAAGAAAAAGGCAGAGGCAGACAAGTTCGCAAAGCAGCAGGCCGCGGATGCACAGCTCTACCAGCGCCAGCGTGAAGCAGAGGCAAAGAAATATGAACTGCAGCAGCAGGCAGAAGCCCTTAAGGTTCAAGCAGAGGCAGAGAAATACGCCAAGGAGCAGGAGGCGGAAGGTATCCGCATCAAGGGTCTCGCAGAGGCGGAGGCCATTCAGGCAAAGGCTGTGGCTGAGGCAGAAGGTATCGAGAAGAAAGCCGAAGCAATGGCGAAGATGGGTGAAGCCGCTGTGCTGGAAATGTACTTCAAGGCTCTGCCCGACGTGGTGAAAAACGCAGCCGAGCCGCTGGCTAAGGTCGACAAGATCACCATGTACGGTGACGGCAATTCCACCAAACTGATGAAGGATGTGATGAACACCTTAAATCAGGTGACGGACGGCTTGAAGGAGTCGACCGGCGTGGATCTGAACGCAGTTTTGTCCGGCTTCTTAGGCGCAGGCGCCGCCCACACGGTAGGCGAAATGGTGGCTCAGAAGAGACAGAACGGTGCACAGGCCGGAGCAGCTGCCGCATCTGCGGACAGCAGCGACAGCGCAGATCTGTCATAGTACCGGAATTCTTCTAAAAAGTGAATCACATTGTAGAGCACAAGGACATCCATATTCCCCTCACGCTCCTCATACTCATCGAGGAGCGTGAACAGGCTGCCGTTGTAATAGCGCGGATCCAGCACAAGGATCGTGTCATAGTGCTCTGTCAGGAAAGGAAGGAAGCAGCTGGCGTAGGAATCCCTGATGACAAACAGGGTTCTCCCCCTGCTTCCTTCTTCTGCGTTTCCGCCATTCCGCCGAATTTCAATCAGCGCATGATTGTCCTTCAGAAAATAGCCGTACTGGTTTTTGGTACTCAGATACTCCGGCGCGTACGGGGAAGAATACGGCGTCCTTCCCCCGTCATAATACACCTCCACCTGCCCGCCGTCCTTCTGCCATGAGGGTAGGTAGCTTTCGATCCTGTCTGCCTTTACAAAAACGTGGGTCTTTGAGTGAAGCGTTCCATAAAAGTCCTCCGAAACCGTCTCTCTTTCATATGACACATTTGTCATGTTCATATGCTCAGCCCATGCGAGATAACCGTAATAAGCGCCCAGCGTCGTCCAGTGATGATCTGTTCCATAGTAGATATACTCATCTTTGTGTGCATTCAAGAGATTTGTTGTGTTTATGACATTGTTGTCACCAATGACATCTGATACCTTTTCTATAAATGCGATCTGATCGTAGCTGGTTGCGTGGGCAGGCAGTTTGTCCGAAAGAATCTGATCTGCCGTGGGCACCAGCATCACGGAGAAACGTTCCCCCTTCTGCTCCTGTCTCTCTGCCAGCCCCTTCAAAAGCATGATTTTTTTATCCTCTGTTTCCCCGTCATAATCCTCCGGGTCATGTTTCTCGATCAGGGTTCCGTCCGCAGCCAGATATACCCCGTTGATCTCTTTTTTTCCAAGCGCCACATCCGTCAGCGTTTTGACCGTGATCCACCGATCCCTGCCCACAAACTGATCCGTCACATAGGTTTCGTACGCTTCCGTATAAGTGCCTGCAAACAGTGCTTTTACGGAAAAATCCGGTCTTTGCGCAAGCATCCGGTTTTCAAATGCAGAAAACAGCCGGTCTGCCGTAAACAGATCTGCCGCCGTAAGTCCTGCCAGAATGCCGCCCACGGTGAGGACGGTCAATACCGCACCCGCACATTTCCTTTTTTCTTTCTTCATGCCTGCCATTCTCCCTTCCACCTAGAAACGGAAATATAAAAACGGATTGTAGGAGGCGTCCACAATACCTGCTACCGAGAGGAGCAGAACTGCCGCCAGCGCCGCCGGTTCCAGCACACCCATGGCAAAGCCTGCCCTCTGCTTCAGCCAATCCCATATTTTCTTTCCGATGGGTGTGGCACAAAAGGCAAGAAGCAGGAGCAGCACTTCGTAATTTTGCAGCAGATACCATGTTTTTTCTCCGGACAGCCCTGCTGCCCCCATGCCGAACATGGCTTTCAGAAACCGCAGGATCGCGCCCGCCTCCTCCAGCGAGAAGAAGCACCAACTGATCAGCACCACAAACGCGGTGTAGAGAAAACCGACCACTCCCGGCAGCTTTGCGAGCCATTTTCCCAAAAACAGCTTCTCCAGCATCAAGAAAAGTGCAAACCACATGCCCCACAGAAGAAAATTCAGTCCGGCACCATGCCAGATACCCGTCAGCGACCAGACGATCCCTATGTTCAAAAGCTGCCTTTTCAGGCCCTTCCGGTTGCCCCCAAGCGGAATGTAAACATAATCCCGAAACCAACTGCTTAAGGAGATATGCCACCTTCGCCAGAACTCCGTAATGCTTTTTGAGGTGTACGGGTAGCGGAAATTTTCCGGGAAATGGAATCCCATAATTCTGCCAAGCCCGATCGCCATGTCAGAATACCCGGAAAAATCAAAGTAGATCTGAAACGCATAGCTGACCATTCCCAGCCACGCCATGACAAGGGTCAGCTCGCCCTCCGGCTGCGCACTGATCTGCGTAAAAAGTACGCCTATGCCGTTGGCAAGCAGAACCTTTTTGGCAAGCCCTGCCACGAAGCGCTCCGCACCCGCCGCCAGATCATACACTGTTACAAGGCGCACCCGCAGCTCCTCCGCGATGGTCTTGTACTGGACGATGGGGCCCGCGATCAACTGAGGAAACAGGGTCACGAATACGGCAAAGTCGAGCAGGTTCTTCTGCGCCCGCACCTCTCCCCGGTACACATCTATGGTGTAGGACATGGTCTGAAAGGTATAGAAGGAAATCCCCACAGGGAGCGGGAGATCCAACCCGCTGTACTTAAAAAAGCCCAACATTCCCAGATTGATTACCATTGAGGAAAAAAGCAGAAGCTTTGCCGACATCCTGCCGTAACATTTCTCGATCAGAAGTCCGTGCACATAATCCGACAGCGTGGAAATCAGCATCAGCACCACATACAACGGCTCCCCCCACGCATAAAACAGAATACTACCCAAAAAGAGGATGAGATTTCTCATCCTCTCGGGGAATATAAAATAGCATAAGAAAAACAGGGGTAAAAAACGAAACAAAAAAATGACACTTGAGAATACCATGCTGCCTACTGCCAAAGCCGGTTGCGGATTGCATCCAGCGCGGCTTCGTTTGCCTCCTGACATTTTTTGATAACTGCATCCTCACCTTGGTCCATCTCCTCGTCCACATCCGCGCCAAGCTGCACGAAGCAGACATAGCTGCCGATTGCCTCGATTTGGGATGCCTGCACCTTTCCCACATTCATGGGATACTGCAGGGCATCATTGATCTGCATGTCACGGTACACATTCAGGGCATCCTCCACGGCTTCCGCCTGACCTTCCTTTGCCTTTACAATAATCAGCGTGTCCACGTTGACGCTGATCATGGGCATCTCGCCAAAATAGTCGTCGTACATATCCTCGGTGATGCCGTACACCTCCGCCAGCACATCCGCCTCGATGGCTGAGTTGGGCCAGTAATTTTCTCCAAGCACCTCCTCCACCGCCGCACGCAGCTCCTCCATGGGCACATCCGCCTCCGTGCTGCCCGGATTTTCTGTGTTTCCCGTCTCCGGGGTTTGTGTCTGCTGTGCCGAACTGCTCTCCGTGGTCTGCGGTACGGTCGATTCCTGCCCATTGTTATTGTTCTTTTTGTTTCCGCAGGCGGTAAGCGTCACGGCAAGTATAATGCCGGAACAGATAAGCAATCCTTTTTTCATAAAGTCCTCCTTTTGCCTTTCGGCTTTTTTCACAGTATTCCACTGCGTTTCCTTCTCTATACATCCCATTGCAAAGTGGCGCTTCTTCGTGCTATACTGGCATGGATTACGATGATCGGAGGCTTTCATGAGTATTTTAAATGTAGAAAATCTGACGCACGGCTTTGGTGACCGCGCAATTTTCAATAATGTTTCTTTTCGTCTGCTGAAGGGTGAGCATATCGGACTGATCGGTGCAAACGGTGAGGGAAAATCCACTTTTATGAACATCATTACCGGAAAGCTCGCGCCGGACGAGGGAAAAGTCGAATGGGCAAAGAATGTCCGTGTGGGTTATCTGGATCAGCACACGGTGTTGGAGAAGGGAATGTCAATCCGTCAGGTGCTTTCCTCCGCCTTTGACTTTCTCTATGAGATGGAAGCACAGATGAACGATATCTGTGATAAGATGGGGGATGCGACCCCCGGGGAGCTGGAGCAGTACATGGAAGATCTGGGAACCTTGCAGGAGCTTTTGACCGCCCACGATTTCTACATGATCGATTCCAAGGTGGAGGAAGTGGCAAGGGCGCTGGGTCTTCTGGATCTGGGACCGGACAAGGATGTGACGGATTTAAGCGGCGGACAGCGCACCAAGGTGCTTCTGGGAAAGCTTCTTTTGGAGAAGCCGGATATCCTTCTGCTCGACGAGCCGACCAACTATCTGGACGCAGAACACATTGCATGGCTGAAACGCTACCTGACCGAGTACGAGAATGCCTTTATCCTGATTTCACATGACATTCCGTTCCTGAACAGCGTGGTGAACCTGATCTACCACATGGACAATCAGGAATTGAACCGGTATGTGGGAGACTACGACAAGTTTCAGGAGGTCTACGCCATGAAGCAGGCGCAGCTCTCCGCTGCCTACAACAAACAACAGAAGGAAATTGCGGATCTCAAGGATTTTGTGGCACGAAACAAAGCCCGGGTATCCACCCGTAACATGGCGATGTCCCGCCAGAAAAAGCTGGATAAGATGGATGTGATCACGCTTGCCGCCGAGAAGCCCAAGCCGGAATTTTACTTTAAGGAAGCCCGCACCCCCGGCCGCTACATTTTCCAGACGGACAGCCTTGTGATCGGCTACGACGAACCCCTTTCCAGTCCGCTCACCCTCTCCATGGAGCGCGGGCAGAAGATCGCCCTGATCGGTGCAAACGGAATCGGAAAAACAACCTTGTTAAAGAGTATTCTGGGATTGATCCCTCCCCTCTCCGGAAAAGTGGAGCAGGGCGACTATCTGAGCATCGGCTACTTTGAGCAGGAGACTGCCGCCGGGATCGAGACCACCTGCATCGAGGAAATCTGGAAGGAATTTCCTTCCATGACCCAGTACGAGGTGCGTTCCGCCCTTGCCAAGTGCGGTCTGACGACAAAGCATATCGAGAGCAAGGTCAAGGTGCTGAGCGGTGGCGAACAGGCAAAAGTACGCCTCTGCAAGCTGCTGAACCGGGAAACCAACGTGCTACTGTTGGACGAGCCCACAAACCATCTGGATGTGGACGCCAAGGCGGAGTTAAAGCGGGCGCTCACCGATTACAAGGGCAGCATCCTCATGGTGTGCCATGAGCCGGATTTCTATGCCGACTGGGCAACTGATGTGTGGGACTGCACAAAATGGACGACAAGGATCTGGTAACCCGCCAAACATAAAAAGTGTTATGGACATTTCTTGCCCATAACACTTTTATTTTTCTTTTTCCTGCACATCATTTCCCGACACATCGGACGTCGGCTGTGCATTCTCCAATATTTCCTGCGCCTTGTCAGCCGTCTTTTTGCTGTCCAGCTCCTCACTGATCACATAATACGACTTGTGAGAGACGCCGTTTCCTTCCTGTTCCCTGCAAGCGGTGAGCAGCAAGACCGGCAGTATGCACACCGCCAACAAAACCGCTTTCTTTCCTTTTTCCATTTTCATTTTCCCCTAATAACTCCCTATACGCAATGATTTCTCTCATGCTTTATAGTATAGTCCTACTTTGTAAAGTTATTGTATCATTTCCGGGGAAAACAAACTACTTAAGAATTTCTTAATTATTTTAATAGTTTTGTAAAATTTTCTCTGCAATGTATACGGAAAGATTAAAGTCCCTGATTCCCATTTCTTCGTAGGCGTCCTGCACGCCCCGCGCGTAGCCCTCTGCCCAGCTCTGCTCCTGTGAGAGCGGAAGCAGCACCGGCGCCGCATCGGGGGACAGCCTCATCATGTAGTCATAATCCTCGTAGGCGTCCACATCAAAGAAGCTGCTGTGGGAGCTTTCCATATTTGCCGTATTGCACCGGGCAATCCAATAGTCCGGGTGCCCGAAGGACAAAAGCAGGTAACAGACCGTCACAACCACCATGCTGAAACGGAACAGCGGGAATTTTTCCTTGTATATACTCACCACGATGCCTGTCAGCAGAAGAAAGATCACCGCCAGCGACCACAGCACAAAAATCCTTAAAAAGGTCAGATAATAATGCCGGATATACAGCACCATGCGGAACGCAGCCGAGGCGATCATCACATAGGTACAGCCGGAAACCACGGTAATCAGCGCCCTCAGCACCTTGCTCCGCTTAAAATACGCCTGACTTGCCAGCACCATAACCAGATTGATCACACAGACCGCAAGCAGTTGGAAAAATCCCTGTCTGGCATATTCCGCGTAGGTGTATCTCTCCAGATCGATGTTCCCGAAGAACAGACAGACGATCTGCACGCCGCAGAACACCACATACAAAACCGTGACGGGCAGCATCACCGTAATGGCAGGAATCGCCTCCACACACACTCTGTCGGCCGCTTCCTCAGAAAAGGGTTTCTTACACAGAAGGGACATCATGCAGTAGGTAAAGAAGAATACCGCCAGAACGGTAAAGGCAATTCCTGCCATGTTGGCAATGTCCAGATTCTCAAAAAGCTGCTCGGTCATTGCCAGAAACATTTTGTCCGCGCTCATTAAAAGCAGCCACAGGATAACCAGAACAGGAATCCCTACCGCCACACCGACAATCACGTACGCAATCTTCTGCCCGTCCTGTTTTCCCTTCTTTCTCCGGTATTCCACCATATCCAGAAAAGGTCTTGTAATCTCCCCCAGACTGCCGAACACCGCGCCGACCAGATAGCTCGCATATCTGCCAAAAGTCCAGTTTTTGTCCTCAAAGAACTGGTGAAGCAGAAAGCTCACGGTCAGCACCCATATTCCGGCTCTGTTCATGTTGATGATCTTTGCGTCTGCGGTGCAGAAAGTGGAAACGCCCAGCAGAAGCAGGCTGATCATATAGAAGATACTGTCTTTTTTTAAGGAAATCCCCAGTTTTTTCATACAGAAGCAGTAAAACCAGAGACTTCCTGCGAGAAAAAAAGCCTCATTCAGCCCCCGCCCCGCCTTATACATGCACAGCGTGTAGAAGCAGGCATAGAGCAGACTGCCCAGACCCAGCACGCCGAAATTCTCCTTCCGCCTTTTGGTCTGCTCCGTGTCGGGGTGTTGCGGAATCGTGGGGATTGGCTGCCTCATCGGCTGTGTTCCGGCTTGCATCATTGGCTGTGTCCCCGGCTGCATCACAGGCTGTGCCACTGGTTGCCTCATCGGTTGCGTTCCCATCTGCGTCCTGATATCCATACTCTCACTCCTCCACATACTCAATAATATCGCCCGGCTGGCAATCCAGTGCCTTGCATATTGCGTCCAACGTGGAAAAACGGATCGCCTTCGCCTTGTTGTTTTTTAAAATCGAAAGATTGGCAAGCGTAAGATCCACCTCGCCCGCAAGCTCAGTCAGACCGATTTTCCGCTGCGCCATCACCACATCCAGATTGATTCTGATCGCCATACGGCACCTCCTATATTGTCAAATCATTCTCTTCTTTGTACTGTACCGCCTTGTCAAACACAAACGCCAGCGTCTTGCTGAAAAGCCCCGCGATCAAAAACACAAGAATCACGACCAGCATGGCGATCGTGAGGCAGACCACCGTTCGCACCAGCGCCATCAGCGCAATCATAAAGCTGTAAGTGCCCATTCGCTGCAGGCTCACCACGTTCTCCATGACAAAGCAGTCGTCCGCCAGAACCGTGCGGAACATCTTCCGCAGCTCGCCCAGTATGGCAACGGCAAGAACTCCCAGCACAAAATAGATCAGCACATACTCCACATAGTGTTCCTTTGCTCCCTCAAGATAGCTGCCGATCCACTTGACGGAAAGCGGAAGGGACACCGTCACCGCCATCCCGGCGAAAAACATAAAATCCAACAAATACTTCGTGATCCTGATAATCGTTTCCTTCTTCACAATAAACCTCCATTCCATAGACGGCAGGATACCTCTCCGCCGCAGCCGATCCTGTCCGGAGATTTCTACATCATAATTTCTGATATAAAAAACTCCATGCCTCATGTATTTGAACATGAATATAGCATGGAGTTTGTTGATTGTCAATATTTTTTTATTGAAAGTCGATAAATATTTATTGTTTTATGTTTTCGTAGAACGCAAATGCGTTTTTGCCGGACTGCTTTACACTATACATGGCATCGTCCGCCCGCACAATCAGTTGTTCGCTGTCCTCCGCATCCGAAGGATAGGATGCCGCTCCGATACTGCCGTGAACATCATGCTGCTTACCCATGAGCTTGAACGGCTTCTGGAAAACCTGCAAGCACTGGATTACCGCAGTTTCCCGTATCTTGGTATTTCCGCTCTTCAGGATCAGGATAAACTCGTCGCCCGCAAAACGATAGGGCGTAAGGATCTGAGTGTTCAGGGCTTTCAGTCTCTGCGCGATCTGCTTAAGCGCCTCATCGCCCGTCACATGCCCGTAATTATCGTTGATGCCCTTGAAATTATCAATATCCAGCATGATAACGGTACAGGGCTGCCTGTGCGCAATGGTTTCGTGCAGATCCGCCATGAATTTGGACCGGTTGGGAAGCCCTGTCAGGAAATCATGCTGGGACGCATTTTCCAGATAACATCTTGCTTCCTCCAGCTCGCCCATAAGCTTGCGCCGCTTGATATTGTCCCAGCAGACCCACACTACAATAACCAGGGATGCCATCAGAAGGATAACGCAGGGGACAAGCACCTCTCGGTTCCGGCTCCAGAAGCTGAGTTCCTGATTCACATATACCGTATCCTCCGGCAGAGCAGATTTCTCAATGCCAAACTTCTTCATCACCGCTTCGTCAATACAATAGATGTTGGGGCTGTCCTGCACCACACCCATTTTTGACATATCCCTGCCGTTTATGATGTTCATTGCCATTTCCGCCGCGATCTGCCCGGAGCGCTCCATGGAAACAATGTTGCCTCCCAGAACTCCCTGACCGATTCCGCCCTCCACCATGCGCAGTGCAGGAACGGGCGCAAACGCCGCGATCATCTCTACCGATTCCTGATTTGTATACTGCTTGCCGCTGGCATCCTCCGTCATTACAACGTAGATCAGGATCGTGTTCTCCTCCACATGGGTAAGCGCGCTCCTCAACTCCGCCGTCGTCAGTCTGGAAGGATTGATCTCGGAAAATTCCAGATCGGGGTACATATCCTTGTACTGGTAAAAATTCTTCCGCTCTGCGTCGCCTGTGATGCTGTCGTCCAGAATGGCAACGACCTTCTTGGCTCCCGGGTAGATAGATAGCCCAAGCTCAATATTTTTCGGAATGGAGAGTTTCTCCAAAATACCCGTAATCAGAGGATCCTCCGCCGCCTTGAGCGCCAGCTCCTCGTCGTTGATGCCTTCAAAGATCAGCGGCGTATTTTCAAACAGCTCCTGTCTGTACTGTAACGCAAACTGGAGCGCCGCATCGTCTCCCAGAATCACCGCATCATAGGGATCCACCACGGAAAGCCTGTAAGCAAGGCCCTCATAGAACAGCTCATAGGCGGTCTCGTCGTTGACTCGCTTCGTGTCCATGAACTCATAGTCCAGAACCGTCCCGTCGTCAATTCCTGCCTTGATTCCGTCAATCTGTAATTGCACTGTGTCCCACGCATAGGAGTAAGAGCTGATAAACAATACTCTTCCCCTCTCACTCTCCTTTGCCTCCGTCACCTGTACGCACAGCAATCCGATGAGCAAAGCCATCCCCAACGCTAACATTTTTACTGTCTTTTGAACTCTCATTGACCTTTTCACAATCCACCCCTCAGTCAACAGACAACAAAATTAACTTTATCTTAATAATTATAACACACAAATTAAAAATTTAGAACCTCTTACCGTGCATAATTTGACACAAAATGATACAATTTTTCACCATTTTGCCATGTAATCCGCTCGATCTCCTCCGGTGCAACCTGTTTTACCATCGCAATCTCCTCTATGACGTAGGGCAGATTGAGCGAACTGTTCCGTTTTCCCCGGTTCGGCTCCGGCGCAAGGTAGGGACAATCCGTCTCCACCACAATCCTGTCAAGAGGAATCACCTCCAGTGCCTCCCGCAGCTTTTTGGCATTTTTGAAGGTCACAACCCCGCCGACGCCAATATAGAATCCCATCTTCAAAAAAATTTCCGCGGTCTCCTTCGTATAGGAAAAGCAGTGAATTACTCCGCCGATCTCTTCCGCGTGCTGCTCCTTCATAATTTGCACGGTGTCCGCTGCCGCCTCCCTGGAATGAATCACCACAGGAAGCTGTAACTCCCTTGCCAGCGCAAGCTGCCTTACAAACCATTTTTTCTGGATTTCCCTGTCCGGCTCCGGCCAGTAGTAATCCAACCCGATCTCCCCCACCGCAACGCATTTTGGATGTCCGTACTGCGCGCGCAGCCACGCAAAGGATTCCTCATCCAGCTCCGCGGTCTCGCTGGGATGCACGCCCAACGCCCCATATACAAACGGGTACTGATCAATCAGCCCAAGCGTCGTCCGGCAGGAGGCAATGCTCGCCCCCACATTGACAATCCTCTCGATTCCCTGCTTCGGCATTCCCGCCAGCAGTTCGTTTCGGTCTTCCGCAAACGCTTCATCATCATAATGTGCATGTGTGTCAAAAATCATCTTTTTCTCCATTTCCGCGCACGTCCTTTGCGCATAGCGAGTTTGTGTCATATGTGCGCCGACACAAATCTCGTGATTGAAAAATTCTATTTTTCAATCTTCCCTCCGTACAAAAAAAGCACCAACCCCCGAGGTGACCTCGAAAATCGGTACTTATGATGCACCGCCAGGGGCTCGAACCCTGGACACCCTGATTAAGAGTCAGGTGCTCTACCAACTGAGCTAGCGGTGCGCATTTATGAATCTTTCATTTCACAACGCAAGTGTTATTATATTATATAGATTCCAAGTTGGCAAGTACTTTTTTCATTTTTTTAAAAATTTTTTTTCACAGTCCCCGCAATAGCCGTAAAGTTCCAGCTTGTGTCCGGTGACAACAAAGTCCCCGGTGTCCGTATCCATGTGCAAATGTTCAAAGGGGCATGCCTGCAAAGCCACCTTTTTATGGCATCCCAGACAGATGGCATAGTGCGTATGCCCGCCCTTTTTCCATTCGTAGGTCACAGTGCCGTCCCCCATAAAGGTGCTCTTCTCCACAAAGCCCGCCTCCTCAAATGCGGCGAGAATGCGGTAAATCGTGGAAACCGCGTAGGTGACCTCCGCTTCCTTTTTTAAAATATTCTGATAAATCTGGACTGCACTGAGGGGTGCCTCGGCAGAAAGCAGCACCTCATAGACATCCTTGCGCTGCTTTGTCCATTTCATTCCCGCAGGGTAGACCGGTTTGCCGTCCGCCTGTCTGGGTTGTATTTTTCTTCCACATTTTTCCTCATCCATTTGTCCACTCATTCCTCCGCTCCGGGAATCAACGCTAGATCGCAATCCCCAGACATTCCAGCACAATGCCCGCCAGAACGCCGATCCCATAGAGCAGAAATACAATTTTCAGATTTTCTCTTTTGTCCTGATTTGCCCGGAACAACACCAAAATCCCGACTCCGGCTCCCACAAGCAGTCCCGACATGCAGGCGGCAAAGCTCATCACGCCCTCCAGATAGAGCTGGGTCAGCACGACGGAAGCGGCACAGTTCGGAATCAGCCCCACAAAGCCTGCCAGCAATTCGCCCAGCACCGGCTTATTCAGCACGATATTTCTCAGCGAATCCTCCCCGAGGAAATATAACAGCGTGTTGAGAGCAAAGGAAACCAGCACGATGAACAAGGTGATCTGTGCGGTATGTACCAACGCGGATTTCCAGACATTGGCTCCCTCACCGCAATGACAGTGATCGTGCTCACACAGATCGTGTATATGCTCATGGTCGTGCTCTTCCTTCTTTGGTCTGATCAGCAGATCCACCGCAAAGCCTGCCACAATGCCGATCCCCGCCTTCAATGCGAGAATTTTCAGTATGGAGGCTGCGCCCACCTTATCCGCCTCCGAAATCAAAATCGGCAGCATCTCGTCGGAGGTTGACAGGTAAATTGCGATCAATGTGCCCAATGTGATGACTCTGCCCGCATACAGATTGGAAGCTGCCGCCGAAAAGCCGCACTGAGGCACCGCACCCAGCACACCGCCGAACAAGGGACCAAGACGTCCTCCCTTCCGGATGGTCTGCTGAAGCTTTCCCGCCGTCTTATGCTCCAGATATTCCATGGCAAGATAGGTAAAAAACAAAAAGGGAACTAGCTTTACGCTGTCAATCAGGGTATCCGCAATCACTTCAAACATAATAGAGTCCTTTCTTGCAAATGCAACTCATTTGCATTTAGAACTATATCACATTTTCCGGATCTGTCAAGCCTTTCTCTCTTTATAATTGCCCTTTTTGCATTGTATACTGCGGAATGCCGTATGCGTAATGCCCAACAGACTGTCCATTTCCCTCGCCGCATTGTCGTATGTGCTTCCTGTGTGGTGAACCAGTATGTAGTCCGCCTCCCGGATCTTTCAAGCACACAGCCCACAATCCGAAACCGAATATTCTGTACCGTTCCTTATTTTTTTCAATCCATCCGCGAACTCTCTTTTCATCAAAGGTATACGGATAATGCTGCATAATATCCGAATCCGCAAGCACCGCGTACAGCGCGTCGTAATCGTCCGCGGTCATTTCCCGCAATATCAGTCTCTCTGTTTTGATTGTCATTACAATCTCCTTTCACAGAATAAATTTTCTTTTCCCGGTTGCCCGCAGCTGCAAATTTGACCTGCTGTTTACAAAAAGAAGATATTGGAATTTACAATCATCTGCTAAAATGTTGAGGTTATGAATAAAAAAGCATTCCAAACAACCAAATTAAATGAAATCCGCCAAAAACAGCGACAATGTTTTCTGATTTTTCCGATTATCATGGCAGCCCTGCTATTATGGGGCGGCACTGCATCAGTCTCGGAGTTAAACAAAAATAACCTTGTACCCGGGCTGATCTGCCTCATCCTGATGGCTGCCTTCTGTTCCGTTATACTAGGTATCGTACCTTTTTATATGCGATATGTCAAACTGCAGGGGCAGAAAAAGCAGCTGCTTGAAAACAGCACCTTTATTACCATAAACAATTTGGAGTATTACCGGGATAAATTAACGGGAATCACTCCCGGTGCGATCAGTATGCTGGAGGATTTGCAGTTGGAACCGGATAAGGATCTGACCGCCTGCATTTTGCGCTATGAGATGCTTGGGATGATTCGACAGACGGAAACCGAATATGAAAAGGGCGCCGGGAGAGCAAACAGAAATGCAAACCTCCATGAGAGCGACTGGTATCTGATCGAGCATCTGGTGATCGGAGATTGGAAACAGGAACCGGCCTTACATAGCTGGGAACAAATGACCGTTTCGGAGGCAAAAAAGGCGGGATGGCTTGCAGAGCGTTTCCTCCGGCCGAAGGAAGTCGAACAGACACATAAAAGGCCGGGACGAATCGCGCTGAGATCCCCAAAGCGGTCTTTGTTGCAGGCGAACTATACGGGGAAGTGCTGGACGATCTGGATGTCGGTGATTCCTTCGACGCATACAGTGAATATTTGTTTGAAGCTCCTGCCCGTCTGTGGAAATTGACGCTAGTCATCGGGATTGATAGCGTTTTTCTTCTGTTACTGCTGTTTCCGGTTCTGTATATGAAATTTGGTCAGGGAAGGACACAGGAATACTCACCCTACAAGCGAACAGATGCGGGAGATTTGTATGCGGAATATATTTGTGGGATGAAGAATTTTATTCATGATTATTCCTGCCTGAGCGAGGCGGAGAAGGATTCGCTGGTGCTGTGGGACAATTATCTGATTTATGCGATTGTATTGGAAGAAAACAAGAAAATCGTAAAAGAAATAATGCAAAGAAGAAATGGGACTTGATTGTCTCCAGACAACTTTTTTTGCTGTTTCAGATCCCATTTTTCCGGGATTTATGGGATCCGGCGAACCACTTTTCTCCGTCAGGATACAATCAGCTCAAATCACAGCCGTTTTTACCCGAAAATCCGGCTGATTTGGGATCTGAAAAACCATTTTTTCTGTGTAGGATACAATCGCTGCGGCGCGCCGCCTTACTTCTTGATAAGTTTCTCTTTAAGGTGGTTGTGCCGGATTTCAAGCCAGACGATTCCTCCACAAACCACAAGCAGCATTGCACCAGTCAGCCCCACTGTGCAATCCAGCCTGTCAAGAAATAATCTGAATACAGACGCTGATACAAAAAGCATACATCCGAATATGATCAGGTTTCTTCCATGCTCCTGATTCCATTTTTTCATATCAAGCAATTCGTCTTTTTTCGGTGGTTTTTCTCCCGTATTCATAGAAACCGGATTTTCCGACCGATACTGCGTTACACCAAGTATTACAAAAATGAGCGATACCATCAAAGAAACGATCTCAAAAATTATGATTCCTGCCATAGCACATTTCTCCTTTTTGCACCTTTGTCTTTTACGACCTTCAAATGATTAATATAATTTTCTCTTTGTCATTGTATGAATACCCATGACATGAGACTTCATATCCGGCACAAATCGATTGTGACAATCGGGGCACTCAAATGCACCTGCTTCTCTGTCAAGAATGCAGGCAATCGAAATTCCGCCGCAAACTACCGCAGCCCCTATCACAATCAGTAAAATCCTCAACCAAGTTTCCATCACAAATATTCCCGACAGCATAAACAGGGGGAATGCCGCAAAAATAGAAAACCCTGCAATCATTATCGACAGAACAATCTTCTTTTTGTTTTCCTGCGTCTCTTTAACCAAATTCACCATATTTTCCTCCGCCTTTTTTCGATAATCCTCTTCTGATACTCTTTCCCCGTTCCCATTTTGAAATTGTCTTATCGCTGATTTCTAATTTTTCAGAAAGCTGTTTCTGTGTGTATCCCTTTCTCTTTCTCTCGTCAGCAATAAATTTTCCAATTGGCATTCGTATCATTTAATGTATTATGTTACATTTTTCATATGAATCAATATTGTTTTTTTCATTTTTATACCAATCCATCAAGTATGAGCTCTACCACAAAAAAGAGCGGTCAAAATTTAAGTATTATCTTAAACTTTGACCGCCTGAATTTTATAATCCTTTCATGTCCAGATCCACTATTAACCGTCCAATTTTCCGCTCTTTTATTCGCCTCCTATGATTGCAAGTTTGTAGCCGTTGAAAGTGATGCCATATCGGGCTATCTCCTGATTTTCGGTATCGGATCACCCCCGAAACCTGGTGTACAGAGTGCAGGCGAACCGGAAAAAGCAGCAATCGGTTATTTTATGGTACACAGTAATGTATGGCTGGGTCAGAGGGTATAAGGCAAGGGCTCAGAAACAGGACTGTTCCTCATAAAATGCGTCTTTCGCCTCAACCGTCAGGTCATCCAGTTCCGAGAAAACCTCATTGAAATTTTTAGGGAAGTTGTTTTCACCGAACGCTTCTATCCTGCTTCCATCCACAAATTCCGCCTGAAATCTCATGCTATAGCCATCTAGTGCATCGGGATCATTTCCGCAAAAACCTGCCCAGGACGCAACGTTATAATTCTCCAGAATCGTACGTGCTTTATCAAGGGTCTCTGCAGCTACCGGATAGTCAAAAAACTCCTCTTCTCCACCCCATGGCTCCACCCGTACGAGTGCTCCTTCCTCCTGCCGGATCAAACTTATGCTCCAGATCGCTTCCACCATCGTTCCATGCACATAATACGTCAGTTCCTGAATATCCGGAAGCGGTGTACTCTGACTGTTTTCCAGATTCTCCGTGTTCTCTGTGTCTGCTCCCACCGTCGTGTCTTCCGGCATTTTATCCGGCTTATTTCCGGGCCACTTTCCGCAGCCTGCAATCAACGCCGTCCACGTAGTAAATGCCATAAGCAATATCCAGCCTTTCTTTCCTTTTTTCATAAGCCACTTCCATCTTCTTTTTGGTCTCGCTTCTTCAGGAGCATCCGAATGCCTGTCAAAAGCAGTAAAATTGTTACTACGACTCTGAAAATACTTATTCCACCGGAATACATTCTTTCTTCCTGTTTCCGGTTCAGCTTAAAAGGAATCAGCATCTCCGGGAATCCTTCTCCCATCTGGACATCTGAACGCAGAACCTTGGACTGGCAGAAAATGCAGGTTTCCGCCACAGCTCGGACAGTGGTAATTCTGTGTCACAACATCAAACCGGGCAGGTGCACCACAGGTGGCACAATGAATTGTCATAATCTTTCCCTGATTCATACCCCGTCCTTCCTTAATCCTGTTTTTATGCCCAGGGATCTGTTTCTTTTGGTATCCGGATTCCGGTTAAGAGCTGCTGTTCCCACAAAAACCACTGTCCTGTAGATGGTTTAATCCGGAGCTTTAATGGCCGCGGACTGTCTGCTCCGCTGCATGCCACATATAAGGTCAGATATCCTTCACCTATCTGACTTTTGCTGTAGGCGTTTTCTGATACTACAACCCGGTGCGGCTGTCCCGGAGTATAATTATTTTCCGGAGAAGACCCGGAAAAATAGGAACGCATCAGATACTCTTTTCCACGAAATCTGTCTCTTATAAACTGTTTGTCGATTTCATTTAACGGTCTGGGACCCCGCAGAAAATCCAGCATTTTTTCTGCTTCTGATGGATTTTCAGGATAAAGGGCAAGTGCTGCTACCGTCAAAGCAGCCACTTCCTCCTGGTTTGTCAATCCCGCCTGCGGCATTGCCTGTAATTCCTTTAATGTTTTTGGAAGTCTGTTCAATGTTATCTCGCTCATAATATTCCTCCTTTAAATCGGTTCCCATTCTCCGGTCAGATAATCCATCCGATAAACTAATCCTGATGGGGACACCGCATAATAATATTCTGCCACAAACTGATCCGGATTCTCTGTTCCAAGCGCAAAGAGTACACAGGCTTCACCCCGGATTGTTTCCATGCCGTCCACATCCCGGATTGCCATACCGAGGCTCAGCCTATCCTGTACTTCAGATTGTGCAAGCAGTACATCCATTTCATTGCCGGAATAATCATAATTTTCCCCGGCAGCTGCTACAGGATGCAAATAAAACTTTTCCACTGACCCTCTCGTGAATGGAAAAAAAGCTTCTCCTTCCATTTCGTGAATAGTCAGGCAGTCTCCTTCCAGCTCCAGCCAGATCATACCGTTTCGGGTTCCATCCGGCGTGTTCAGCCAGAATTCCAGGGACTCCCCAGGTGGATCCCCATATGCATAACAGCCATCCCAGAAAAAACGGATATCCTCCATCTCTCCATCCAAAAGTCCTCCATAATACCACATATCTAAAGGATATCCATCCTCACCGGTCATGAAAGTAACGCTGTAAAAATAGGGTTCACCAGCATCTGTTTGGGCAGAATCGCAATACCAGCTTCCCTCCATTCCATAGAGATATCCCTCCTCCGGCATATAGCAACCCGATAAAAGCTGCATCACTCCGTCTGTCGGCTCGATTTCTCCGGCATAAGTAAGATAATAGGGATGCCAGGAAACTTCCCGGCTTCCTTTTCTGGCTGTGACCCGTACATTGGAATAAAGATCACTGAGATTGCACCGTAAGATCAGAGGAAGACCATCGCTGCTTTCCCATAGCAGATCTTCTGTGCTGCTCTCAGTAAAGTCATCATTCCAGCTGCAGGACTCTATGGACATCTTCCATCCCTCCTCCGCCGGAACGATCACATACCACTCATCTCCTGTATATTCTATGATATGGTCTTCCGGGATCCCTTCCAAATACGGATAGGTCTCAGCTCTTTGATATTCTTTTTCTGGAAAGCTGTAATCTGGCGTATAACCCAGAAATGAGGCTCCAAATACCGCCCCATAATCTCGCAGCCATTCCTGTTCTTCCACTAATGATGCTTTCCCCGACTCGGTAAGCCAGGAAGTCGTAGCTTTTTTGGGGGACTCTCCCGAGCCCGGGGATTCCGTATGGTTGCTTGTGGTTGGTTCTTCTTCCGGTTCCACATAGTCTGGATTGGTCATTCCCAGCCCACCGTCTCTGATATCCAGGAGATCGCAGCCGGTAAGAAATGTACAGAACAATAGCAGCATTGTCAGAAACACACCTTCCTTTTTTCCGGCCTTTCTTTTCTTTCCCATTTGCTATCCCTCCTCATATCATAATTAGAATTTAACCACCATAGTCTGAATAATCTTCTATCAGGCGTACCGTATGAGAGGCTTCTGTTCCATACATCTGGAGTCATATGGTTACGCAGAATACTTCCTGTTTCATCCAGGTATCTGTCCGTCCCATCTATTTCTGTTTTCCAGCAGGAAGCATCTTTTTTCCTGTAGTAATCCCCTTGCATAAATGGAATATATGCTGTACCGGAATCTACAGAAAGGACATCTCCCGAAAGTGTATAAACTGCCGTTATCTCCCGGGCGGCAGATTCCGGAATTTCTGCAATTTCTTCGTCAACAGATTCCATGGTTTTCTCGTCTGCCACTTCCAGCTTTTTACCACAGGCTGTCACAGCTGCCGTTGATAATACCAGCACAGTACCCATCAGAATTTTGATGCATATGCTACCTCCTTTTCCACCGCCGTCATACCCGCAAGTTATTTGAATTCAGTATATCATTTTTTACAGAAAAAATATATGCGAATCATTGGAATACCTGACAATTTCAGTAACTTTCCAACGATTCGAATACAATATGTTGATGCTCTTTATTTCTATATACCATATATAGTAAATTGGAATCCTGTGAACAAAATTCTTCTCTTATCCATTTTTTAGTTCCTCCAGTCGGCCACATCGCCGGAAAAGGTCAACATAAACCATCAGTTCCTCTCTATTGGACACCTCCAGTTTTCGGTTGATACTTGTATTATGCTTACGTACCGTCGCCACGCTGACAAAGCTTCGTTCTGCAGCTGTCTGCACATCACATCCATCAATAAACAACTGAAAAATCACCCGTTCCGCAGATGTCAGCTTTCCAACCCGGACTTTGAATTCCTGAAGCATTGTATCAATCTCCGGTGGCAGCTCTCTGGTCTTTAGTTCTTCACTTCTAGTCTGCAGGAAAGATACCAATGCATCAATTTCTGAGATTCCAGAACAAATTCTGGCATTCTGACCTTCTTCTCCGGTCTTTCTCTGCTGCATAGCATTTAAGCTTCGCACGATCGGAGCTGAAAAATGTCCCGATACACTTCCCGCCAAAAGAAGGATCAGGATCAGAAACACAGCTGTTCCTGCAAACCAGATCTGACGAATTCTATGTGATGCCTGATGATAACTATCCTCTGGCACCAATGTTAAAACCATTGGCGGCTGACCACTGCATAATCGTGCATCCAGAGGACTGGAAAGACCAAAATAACGCTCCGCCTCGGTTGAAGTTGTCTGATAATATTTCCCACTTCTGATCTTAAGTAAACCAGCAGGTTTCAAATACGTCCCTGCCGCATTGCCGATCATAGCTTTCGACAAGTCGTATTTTCCGCCCTCTGCAGGAGCAAGAAGTGTAACCATATTTCCAAATCGACTTTCTACCGCTGGATAAGAAAGAGCAAAATACAGCTGACTGAGCTCTACTCCACAGATACCGCAGGGAACTCCATTCCGATCCAGAACCGGTACACACAGCAAAATAACATCTTCCCATGTATCTTTCAGCCGAAACCGTTCCGTCCATACTGCTCCTTCTGCCAGACGATTCTGATTAAAATTTAAAAGTGTTTCATAACAGGGAACCAATGCCGTATCGAATTCCAGATCCCAGCGATTATGCAGCTGAATCTGTTTTTTTCTGGCCACATCTGCCGCACCGCGAAAATACACCATATGTTGATTGGCTGTTCCGACAGCCTTCAGATCAGAAAACCGCAAATAGACTCCCATCCGCGATGTATCTGCTGCTTCTGCCTTTGTATTCACCGTGGCATCCAGTATAAAAAATGCTCCGCTGCATTGGAACGTAAGACTGTTTCCAATGCTCCATACAGTGAATCCTCAAGATCCAGAATCAGCTGTTGGTTATCATTGACATCCTCAAAGGTTTTTCCATGTTCGATCAGAACCTGTTCCATTATCCATGTAATCTCTTCAGACAAGTGGATGCTTCTTGCTGTCAGAAGATCCATCTGCTTCGTCATGGCTGAAAATGTATTCTGATGCTGTACTGCCAGTGTCTCTCCAAGATTACGTTCCGACCCCGGCATAATGCCTGCCATCCGGATCAGGACAACTGCCGCCACAAATACAACCAGAACCGTACAGGCAAAATAAACTGTCAGCTTCCGCTGCATGGTTAAGCTTCACAATGAGGGATTCCTTCTGAACCTTTACTCAATTCCAGATCGTCCG
>URSA01000016.1 GCA_900550475.1 uncultured Lachnospiraceae bacterium | reverse complement strand
TGATGGCATCGTAATCGCCGGTGGCAATTCTGCCGCAGAACTTTTTGCGGTTCTTTGTTTCAAAGTCTTTCTTCGTTGCCACCGAAACCATCTCGAAGGTTTTCCCTGCGCCCACGGCGTGTGCAAGCAGCGTATGCCCTTGTTGGTTCTGTTGAAGATGACAATGTTCATCTCCTTTTCAAGCTCATGTATGGCGTTGGTGAGGCTGGGCTGTGAAATGTAGACCTTCCTTTTAAAAAGTCTGTTCCCGGATCAGGTGCTCCAGCTCCGAAGCCGCTATACTGAGGGAGGATTCCCTCCGTTTCAACATGCAGATATTTCTGTCCGGTATGGGCGGCTTCATATTCAGAATAATCAGATTTTCCATATTTTCCTTCTCCAGAAAATCCGTGGGCACAAAACCGATGCCCAGATCCGATTTTATCATGGGCAGGATCTGCTCCGCGGTGGCTGCCTCAATATCCGGCATAAAGGGCATGCCCATTTTGTTGAACAGCTCCGAATAGAAGGTAAAGGAGCCTGTCTTATCCCCCAATCCGATCAGCGGATACTGCTTCAACTGTTCCCCCGTGAGAACGGTGCCCGTGGAGAGGGAGAATGTGGTGCTGCAAACCGGCACCTCGCGGATACTCCGCAGGATGTGACTGCAAAATCCGGCGGGGAGTGCAAACGGCTCCGTCACAATGGAAAAATCCGCCAGCCCCTTTCGCAAAACATCGATTGCCTGCGGCGTGGAATGACTTAAAATCCTGATGCGGACGCCGGGGTAGGTTTTCCGGAATTTCTTCAGTACGGGGAGCAATACGCAGTGCAGCGCAATCTCGCTCGCCGCAATCGTGACGATCCCCGATTGCAGACTCCTGTCCCGCGCAATCTCCTCCTCGCCACACAAAATATGCTCAAAGGCAACGGAGATATGAGCGTACAGCTTCTCCCCCTCCGGCGTCAGCGTTACCCCATGCCTCTGCCGCACAAACAGGGCGCAGCCCAGCTCCTCCTCCAGCTTCTTTATCATCCGCGTCACATTGGGCTGGTTGTTGAGAAGCGCTCTGGCGGCTGCGGTAAAGCTTTTATATTTGGCAACATAATAAAATACTCTGTAATAATCGTAATTAATGTTCATTCCGTCACCTTGTATATCAAATTTATATATCTCATTTATAAAAATGATATTTTACACATATCTTGTAACGAATTATAATACACCCGACATGAAAAATCAACGTTACAAGACAGAAAGAGGTGGCTTTCATGAAAAAAATCATTTGTATCGGCAGAGAGTACGGAAGCGGTGGGCGTGAAATCGGAGAAAGACTGTCCGAGGCGCTGAAGATCCCCTGCTACGATAAGCTGCTGATCAAGAAGGCGGCATTGGAATCCGGTCTCAGCGAGGATTTTATTTCCAAGACAGAAGAGTCCCCCATCAAAAGCATACAATTTTTAAGCGGCAATCCCTATGCCGATATCGCCGGAATCGGAAATACTTTCTATTCCGACGGCCAGATGGCATACAATGCGGAGGCGGCTGTTATCCGGCAGTTGTCGGATCAGGGGCCTTGCGTGATCATCGGGCGCTGCGCCTCCTCCATCCTGCCAAAGGAAAGCAGGCTCTCCGTATTCATTTACGCGGATGAGGACGACAAGATAAAGCGTGTCATGGAGAGAAATCAGATCGGGGAAAAAGAGGCGGTCCACAGGATCAAACATATCAACAGAATGAGACGGCAATTCTTTGACTTCTATTCCGATACGGCGTGGGGTCATCCGGCGAGCTATGACATGATGTTATCCAGCAGCAGCTTCGGCATTGACGGATGCGTCAAATTGATCATGGAAACTTTGGAGAAAACGGAGGCGCCAAAACATGAATAAAGATCTGACCGTAGGGGATCCTCAAACCGTACTTTTCAAATTTTGCATGCCCCTGTTCGGAAGCATTATTTTTCAACAGTTATATAATATTGCCGACAGTCTGGTTGCCGGAAAATTTGTAGGGGAAAACGCACTGGCTGCCGTCGGCAACAGCTATGAGATCACGCTGATTTTTATTGCCTTTGCATTCGGCTGCAATATGGGCTGCTCCGTGATCGTCTCAAAGCTGTTCGGTGCCAAGGATTACAGAGGAATGAAAACCGCTGTTTACACCGCCTGCATTTTCAGCGCCGTGGTGTGCCTTATCCTGATGGCAGTCGGCATCACATGCTCCGGCATGCTGCTTAAGCTGATCCGCACTCCCGATGAGGTGTTTGCCGACTCCAGGCTCTATCTGGACATCTATGCATGGGGACTGCCCTTTGTGTTCTTTTACAATATTGCCACCGGTATTTTCTCCGCGCTGGGAGATTCCAGGACGCCCTTTTACTTTCTGGCTGTCTCCTCCCTCTCCAACATCGGCGTGGACATCTGGTTTGTGAAGGCCTTCCATATGGGCGTTGCCGGTGTCGCATGGGCAACCTTTCTCTGTCAGGGAATCAGCTGCGTTCTGGCGGTAGCCGTGGTATTCTTCCGGCTTGCCAAGATCACAAGCAAGGAAAAGGCTGCTGTTTTCGACTGGCAGCTTTTGAAGCAGATCGTCGTGATCGCAGTTCCCAGCACCTTGCAGCAGAGCTTCATCTCCCTTGGAAATATCGTGATCCAGAGCATCATCAACGGCTTTGGCGCTCCGGTCATGGCAGGATATTCCGCAGCCGTAAAGCTGAACAATCTTGTCATTACCTCCTTCACCACTCTTGGAAACGGCATTTCCAACTACACCGCGCAGAATCTGGGCGCCCAGAAGCTCTCCCGCATCAGGCAGGGCTTCAAGGTCGGCATAAAACTGGTCTGGATGCTGAGTCTGCCGCTGTTTCTGCTCTACTTCTTCGGCGGAAATCTCGTCCTGAAGCTCTTTATGGATGAGCCCACAGAGCTTGCCATGAATACCGGACTTACCTATTTGAAGATCCTGTCCCCGTTCTACTTTGTGGTATCCGCAAAGCTGGTAGCCGACGGTATCCTGAGAGGAGCCGGAATGATGAAGGACTTTATGATCGCAACCTTTACCGATCTGATCCTGCGTGTTCTCCTTGCCTTCTGCTTTTCAAGGACACCGCTTGGGGCAACCGGAATCTGGTGTGCATGGCCGATCGGCTGGTGCATCGCAACCGCATTGTCGATCATGTTCTACAAACACGGCCCCTGGACCGCCCGCAAAGAACAGCCGGAGAACGCTTAGGCTACATAATTCTAATCAAACAGGATTTCATCCACCGTTACAAATACAAACCCTTCTTCCTGCAGTTCGTCCACGATTTTTAGTGCCGCCTCCACGGAGGTGGCATAATAATCGTGCAGCAGGATGATGTCGTCCTCCCCAGCCTTTGTCACCACCTTGTTGGCGACGCAGTCGGCGTTGTGGGAGCACCAGTCCAAGGGATCAATATTCCACAAGACCGGAAACATATTGAGCTCCGTCTCAAATTTCTTATCCCATGTCCCGTAAGGAGGGCGCACAAAAATCACCTCCGTTCCGGTAATCTCCTGCAAGATCTCATTTGTCTTTACCAGCTCCTCACGGAATTGCTCGCGGTTTGCCTCGGTGAGCTGAATGTGGCTGTAGGTATGGTTTCCGATCAGATGCCCTTCCTCCTGCATCCGCTTTATAAGCTCCGGATTTTTCTCCGCATGCTCCCCCGTCACAAAAAAGGTGGCGTGAATCCCACGCTCCTTCAATCCGTCCAGCAGCTGTGCGGTATAGGAGGGGTGCGGCCCGTCGTCAAAGGTGATTGCAATTTTTTTCACTTCCTGCGCTGCCCCGCCCACCGGCAATATTTCAGGCTTTGCGGCAAGCAGCAGGCAGGTCAGCAGCAGAAACACAAACAGCCCGGTTTCCTTCGGCAAAAAAAACCATTCTTTTCTTTTCAATGCAGTCCCACCTGTTTTTTCACTCCATTCAGTATACGCAGCAAGAAACCATTGCAAAACGAATTTTTTTGATTTATGATTATCAGAAAAAAAGCGTCCGCGGAACGGAGGTTTGTATGAAGGATATGCATATTGCAAGAGAATCCCATCTGCCGCCCATCGGCATGCGCATCGTGAAATCTGCCGTTGGTGTGTTTTTGTGCTTTGTGATCTATTTTCTGAGAGGGAAGGACGGAATCCCCTTCTACTCGGCGCTTGCCGTGCTCTGGTGCATCCAGCCTTACACAAAAAACACCGTTCTCAATGCCCTTCAGCGCACGATCGGCACCGGGATCGGTGCGGCTTACGGTCTGCTTTTCATTCTGCTGGAGTTAAAGGTCTTTCACTTTGACGACAATCTGCTCCACTATCTGCTGCTCTCCTTCTTCATCGTACCCGTCATCTACACCACGGTTCTGTGCAACAAGAAGAACGCCTCCTATTTTTCCTGTGTTGTCTACCTGAGCATCGTGGTCAACCATCTGGGGGACGCCAACCCTTATCTCTTTGTACTGGATCGTGTATGCGATACCATGATCGGCATTTCGCTGGGGCTTTTCCTGAATCTGATCCGGATCCCGCGCCGCAAGCGCACGGATACGCTCTTTGTATCGGGATTGGATGAGGTGATCCTCAATCCGCACAACACCCTCTCCCCGCACAATAAAACCGAGCTGAACCGCATGATAAACGACGGCATGCACTTCACCATCGCTACCATGCGCACCCCCGCGTCCATGATCGAACCCCTGCGGGATCTTGACCTGAAGCTGCCCGTGATAGCCATGGACGGCGCCGTACTCTACGACACCAAAACCCATCACTACGAAAAAGTGGTCTATATCCCTGCCGGGGAAGCGCAGGAGCTCTACACGTTTTTGAGAGGACGGGGATTTCATGTCTTTACCAACATTATCATTGAGGATCTTCTCCTCATTCTTTATGGGGATTTTACCAACGATGCCGAGCGCGCGCTGTTTTCCTCCCTCCACAGTTCCCTCTACCGCAATTATGTGAAAGGGGAGCCTCCCGTGGATCGGGATGTGGTGTACTTTACGCTGCTCGACCGGACAGAACGCACACAGGCGTTATATGAAGAATTGGAGAAAATGGGATGGACGGAGCGCTACAAGATCCTGCATACACCCTCCGATGACCAGCCCGGATTTTCCTATATGAAAATATACAACAAGGCTGCCGACCGCTACCATATGATCCGTTTCCTGATGGAGGAGCTTTCCCTAGACAAGCTGGAGCGCTTCGGCACAGACCCTGCACAGTGCGATATCACGGTGAAGAATCAGGATCCGAACCATATCGTAAGGCTTTTGAAAAACCACTTTGCGCCCCCCTTATGGAAGCGGGAGCCTTAAAACGTACTCTGTTCAAATGACATGGACGCAATGTATTCCCTCTCAAAATCCGGCTCCGCCGCCAGATTAAAACATTCGACAGCCGCAAGCTCCACGGAATCCGTTCCGTCCTCCGCAGGCTTTGTTGCCCCATGCTCCCTTCCGTACAAAAAAGCGCCCTCCAGAACTGCATTTCCCACAGCGCATGTCTTTTCCGCCCACTCCTTCGGGATCAGCCCGATCTCGGCTGCCGCCTGCGGATCCAGATAGTAACCCATGCCGCCCGCCAGAAAGATGCGGTCGATCCGGTCAGCATCCCGCAGACCGTATTTGCGGCACATAATGCGGATTCCTGCTGCCACCGCCGCTTTCGCAAGCTGTAACGCCCTGATGTTTTCCCTTGTAATGTGGGCGCCGCCCGCCTCAATCCCCTCGGAAAAATAAGGTTCCTTTAGTAGTCCGGTCTCATCCAGAAGCCCTTCCTCCCTAAGTCCTGCGCAGACTGCCATCAGATCTGCTCCAAAGGAGTCCGTCCCCCCTTCAAATGCCGGTCCCGCCGCCGTAGCCGTGGCGATCAGCCGATCTTTGTTTCCCAGTACCATCTCTCCGTTGGTTCCCAGATCCAGAAGAAGCGTCATCTCCGGTCTCCTCTGCATGGAGAGCGCCACGATATCCGCCGTAATGTCCGCTCCCACAAAGGCGGAGATCCCGGGCAGCAGCACCGTATCGATTCCCAGAAAGACCGTCCTTACCTCCGAAAGGGAATGGGGAGTAAAGGGTGCAACGCCGAGACCGGAGGTGTCATAGCCCATGAACAGATGCAGCATGGTGGTGTTGCCTGCAATCGCAAGCCTTTCGATCTTCGGTTTTTGATCGGAACCAAAACGAGAGAGCCTTTGTCGGAACACATTCACACCTTCCGCCAATGCCTCTCTCACCATATGCTTCATCATTGCTTTTTTCACCGGATCTTCCGCCGCCTGTATGCGGGACAGCACATCCGCGCCGTACACCCTCTGGGGATTTACGCAGGTAAAGGTCTGCTCCATCGCTCCGTCCGCCACACGGCGAAGCTGCATGGCGATGGTGGTGGTTCCGATGTCTGCGCAGACCAGATAAAGAGGGGGAACAGGGATGCTCTCCACCGAGGCGAGGCTGCCATCCGCCCCCGGGGCGCAAAACGCACTGACCACGGTCGGTGTGTTTCCTTTGGCACACCGACCGCAGCCCGTACAGATTTTGCATCTTGTTCCTCTAAATATACTGGTTTTTCTCTTTGTCATAGTGATAGGAAATCCCCGCCAGCTTCGCTTCCATTTCTTCCTGATCGATCTCAAGCTCCTCGCACATCTCCTCCGGGTCACTGTAAAAATCCCGAAGCTTCAGATTGACGAAACTGAGCAGCATTACCGGATCCTCTGGTATCATACGCCTGCAACCTCCTGTCTGCGGATCACCTGCTGCCCTTTACCGCCTTTGCGGTAAGCGCGCCGTTCTCCACGTCGATCAAAATTGTGTCACCCTCGTCCACCTGATCCGACAGGATCAATTTGGCGGAGAGCGTCTCCACATATTTCTGAATATATCTCTTGAGCGGACGGGCGCCGTAGACGGGATCATACGCCTGATCCACCACAAAACGCTTTGCCTCATCCGTCAGCTCCACCGTAAGCTCCCTGTCGGAAAGCCTGCGGTTTAAATCCTCGATGATCAGATTAATAATACCACCGATATTCTCCTTGGTCAAAGGCTTGAAGAGAATGGTCTCATCCAGCCGGTTTAAAAACTCCGGTCTGAAATGGCTGCGCAGATCCTCCATGACAAGCTTCTCCGCCTCGGGCTTGATCGTGCCGTCCTCGTTGATGCCATCCAGCAGATACTGGGCCCCGATATTGGAGGTCATAATCAGGATCGTATTCTTAAAGTCCACAGTACGCCCCTGAGAGTCCGTGATCCGCCCGTCGTCCAGAACCTGCAGCAGTACGTTGAACACGTCGGGATGGGCTTTCTCGATCTCATCAAACAGCACCACCGAGTAAGGCTTTCTCCTGACTGCCTCCGTCAGCTGGCCGCCCTCCTCATAGCCTACATATCCGGGAGGCGCTCCGATCAGACGGGATACGGAATACTTCTCCATATACTCACTCATATCGATACGCACCATGCTGTTCTCGTCATCAAACAACGCCTGTGCAAGGGACTTTGCCAGCTCCGTCTTACCTACGCCGGTAGGCCCCAGAAACAGGAAGGAACCGATGGGCTTCGTGGGATCCTTGATGCCTGCCTTGGAACGCATGATTGCCTCCGACACCTTGGTCACACCTTCATCCTGACCGATAACTCTCTTGTGGAGCTCCTCGTCCAGATGCAGCGTCTTGTTGCGCTCACTCTCCGTCAGTTTTGCCACAGGGATACCTGTCCATCTGGAAATGATACGGGCAATCTCCTCCTCCGACACACTCTCATGCACCAGGGAGAGCTGTCCGCCACGAACCTTCTCCTCCTCTGCCTCCAACTGCTTGCGCAGGGCGGGCAGCCTGCCGTAGGAAAGCTCTGCCGCCTTCTCAAGATCTCCTTCCCGCTGTGCGATCTGGATCTGGCTGCTCACAGCGTCGATCTCCTCACGGAGCTTCGACAGCTTGTCAACGGAAGCCTTCTCGTTGTCCCACTGGGCTTTCTTGGTTGCAAACTCCTCCTTCAGCTCCGCCAGCTCCTTCTGGAGATCCTCCAGACGCTCCTTGCTCAGTCTGTCGTCCTCCTTCTTGAGCGCAGCCTCCTCGATCTCAAGCTGCATCACCTTTCTTTGCAGTTCATCCAGCTCTGTGGGCATGGAATCCAGCTCCGTCTTGATCAGTGCGCACGCTTCATCCACCAGATCGATTGCCTTATCCGGCAGGAAACGGTCGGAAATATATCTGTTGGAAAGCACCGCCGCGGAAACCAGCGCATTGTCCATAATCTTGACTCCGTGGTACACCTCGTAGCGCTCCTTCAAACCTCTCAGGATGGAAATGGTATCCTCCACCGTAGGCTCCTCCACCATAACCGGCTGGAAACGTCTCTCCAGAGCCGCGTCCTTCTCAATATACTGTCTGTACTCATCCAGCGTGGTTGCACCGATACAGTGCAGCTCGCCTCTTGCCAGCATGGGCTTCAACATATTGCCTGCGTCCAGCGCGCCGTCCGTCTTCCCGGCTCCCACTATGGTATGCAGTTCATCGATGAACAGAATGATCTGTCCCTCGCTCTTTTTCACTTCGTCGAGTACCGCTTTCAGACGTTCCTCAAACTCACCCCTGTACTTGGCACCTGCCACCAGCGCACCCATATCCAGTGCAAAAATCTTCTTATCCTTCAATCCCTGCGGCACATCCCCGCGCACAATACGCTGGGCAAGTCCCTCCACAACGGCGGTCTTACCAACGCCGGGTTCACCGATCAGCACCGGGTTGTTCTTCGTCTTACGGGACAGAATACGGATCACGTTCCGAATCTCATTGTCACGGCCGATCACGGGGTCAAGCTTCTGCTCCCTTGCCTTCTCCACCAGATCCTGACCGTATTTGTTCAGGGTATCATAGGTTGCCTCCGGATTGTCACTGGTCACTCTCTGATTGCCCCGCACGGTCGACAGCGCCTGTAAGAAGCGTTCTCTGGTGATACCGTACTCCTTGAAGATCGCCTTGATCTCCGGATTGGGGTTCTTGATCATGGCAAGGAAAAGATGCTCCACCGAAACATACTCGTCTCCCAGCTGCTTTGCCTCATCCTCCGCCGAGATCAGTACCTTGTTCAGGTCGGGACCCACATGCAGTTCGCCGCCCTGCACCTTCACTCTCTTACTCAGGGCATTTTCCGCCCGGTCAAGGAAATGTTCCTTATTGATCTCCATCTTTTCGACCAGCTTTAAAATCAGGCTGTCATCTATGGTCAAAAGGCTATAAAGCAAATGCTCCTGTTCTATTTCCTGATTGCCGTATTCGTATGCAAGCTTCTGGCAGCCTTCCACGGCTTCCATGGACTTTTGGGTAAATTTTGAAATATTCATATGGATAGCCTCCTTTTTTCTTTGTTCTATATCTACTATAACACAGAGAACAATAAAATCAATACCCAATTTCTAAACATTTTATAAAAAGTTTTTCTATATACTATAGTAACCGCTTTTCCAAAAAAGAGGCAACCATGCTTCAGATTTTGTCCTCCTGCCTTGAAAAGATCAATTCCTTTCTCTGGAACGGCCCCATGATCCTGCTGTTACTCGGCACACACCTCTTCTTCACCGTAAAGCTCTGCCCCCAGAGATTCACCCTGCGGGCGCTTCGCCTGTCTGTCCGGGGTGACAAAGCCTCCGACGGGAACGGGCTTGGCAGCTTTGCAGCCCTGTCCACCACCCTTGCCGCCACTCTCGGCACCGGCAACATCGTCGGCGTCTCCACCGCCATTGCGCTGGGCGGCCCCGGGGCGCTGTTCTGGTGCTTTCTCACCGGCTTGCTCGGCATGTCCACCTCCTACGCGGAATGTTATCTGAGCTGTCTGCACAGGGAACGGGACAGCAAGGGGCGTTTTACCGGCGGCCCCATGTATGTGCTCCGGAGCGTTTTAAACCGTCCCTTTGCAGCGGGCGTATACTCCCTCTGTCTCATCCTTGCGGCAATCGGCTCCGGCTGCACCACCCAGTCCTCCGCCATGGCGGACGCCGCGCAGCTCTCCTTTCACCTGTCCCCCCACCTGACCGGCGTGCTTGCCGCCGTGATCACAGGCTCCGTCATTCTGGGCGGTGCGGACAAAGTGGGGCGCTTCTGCACCCGCCTTGTTCCCCCCTTAAGCCTGCTCTACATGGGCGCATGCCTGCTCTTGTTATGGCAGAACCGGAGCGTTCTCCCGGACACCTTTTCCCTGATCTTTTCCGCCGCCTTCACACCCCGCGCAGCCGGGGGCGGATTTGTGGGAAGCACCCTGCTTATGTCCTCCCGCTTCGGCATCGCCCGGGGACTTTTCACCAATGAGGCGGGCATCGGAACCGCAGCCGTCACCGCCGGCTCCTCCGCATCGGAATCCCCCGTAAAGCAGGCGCTGATCTCCATGACCGCCGTATTCTGGGACACCATCGTCATGTGTACCCTGACGGGGCTCACCATCATCAGCAGCATGCTCGCCCACCCCGGCAGCACCGCCGGTCTCTCGGACGCCGAGCTGACCTCCGCCGCTTTTTCCTTTCTGCCCTTCTGCGGAAACATGCTCCTGTCCGCAGCCCTGATCGCTTTTGCGCTTGCCACTTTGGTGGGCTGGTGCTATCTGGGTGAAAAAGGAGTGACCTTCCTGTTTGGGGAAACAGGTGTCCGCTCCTATCATCTGGTCTATATCGTTATGATCTATGTGGGCGCCATTCTGCCCATGGAGCTGGTCTGGAGCTTCACGGATTTCATCAACGCCGCCATGGTTCTGCCCAATCTGCTGTGCCTGTTTCTTCTGGCAAAAGGGATCCGGCGTCCCGCCCGGCGCGATCTACACTGATTCCCGTTCCACCAGTCTGCATGGAAGACACACGGTCTCCCCACCGCCTCCGCCTCCGAGCATGCTCACCAGCTTTCTTGCCGCACATCTGCCCTGCTCCTCGAAATTGGTGCGGATGGTGGTCAGCGGAGGCTGCAAATACCGTCCCAGTTCTATGTCGTCACAGCCCATGACCCCGACCTCGCCGGGCACACTCACGCCCGCCTCGCGGAACGCCTCCATGCAGCCGATGGCGCTCTGGTCGTTTGCCGCAAAGACTGCCTGCGGCAGCGCCTCCGCGCCCTTCTGCCGCCAGCGCTTCAAAAAGGCGCCCACTTCTCTGAATGCCTGTTCTCTGGAAAATCCCCCGTCCCATGTAAACTCCGGGCGCAGGGTGATTCCCGCCTCCGAAAGCGCGTCCCGGAAGCCTCTGCCGCGTTCCCTGCCGTCAAAGTTTGCAGACCCTTCCACCAGCCCAAAGGAGCGTTTTCCGCATTTTAAAAGATACTGCGCCGCGATTCTTCCTGCCTGATAGGAGTCAAAGCAGACTGCCGTCTGAAAACTGCCCGCCCTGTCCCGGTTCAGGTAGACCACGGGAACGTCCGCCTCCGCAAGCTGCCTCTCCTGTACTTCACTGATGCCGCTGTCCACGATCACAGCACCGTCCACCCTGTGACCCAGCAGATTGTTCATCACCGTATCTTCCTGCTCCGTCACAAAGATATTCAGCTCATATCCCTTTTCCCTGCACTCCCTTGCAAGTCCGTCCGCCAGCGCCCCCATGTAGGGGCCTCCCATGTAGGTCACAAACATGCCGATGGTGTGCGTGGTCTGCGCTTTCAGATTCCTGCCGTTCAAATTGGGGATGTAATGCATTTTCTCGGCAATGGCGAGGATATGCTCCTTTGTCTGCGGTTTCAGCACATCCACATCATTCAGTGCATTGGAGACTGTGGAAATGGAGACGCCCGCCTCCCTCGCCACATCCTTAATTGTCACTCTCGTCATACCGTCACCTTCTTAAATGCAATCCTTTCAAATACGATACCCTGTCTGATATGCTCAAGCTGAAGCTCGTAAACGCCCTTTTTCAGCCTGAGCTTTGCCACCTGCTGTGTTCCCCATCTGCCGTCTGTTCCGTTGGTCTGGATCAACGCCGCCTCCCTGCCGTTCATAATCAGTCTGCACAAAAGCTGTGCCATGGGCGTCAGCCTGGACATCAGATGTACGTTCACACCGTACAGTCCGTCCTCCGCAATGTAAATACGAAGCGCACCGCCGTCCGAAACAGTTGAAAGATCTCCCTCGCCGCAGGCTGCCTCTCCTGCATTTCCGTTTGCAAGCGGCTCAATCTCCACAATGGGTTTCGGCTCATATTTCCTGTCACGGGCAGGTACATGCAGCAGAAAGCCCAGAATATTGCAGGCGCTGCGCTGCAACTCACCAAGCGTCAGTTCTCCGCCTGCAAGCGCGCTCTCCGAGTTGTCCTCCCTTGTATTGAGCACCGCGCCGTTGTTGTCCACCACCATGTAAAGGTCGTTCTGCGCCCGCACCATGGACGCCGTGTCGTAGAAGTTGGGGTTGCCGCCCCCGTACACATCATCCAGTTTCGCCCACCAGTCGGTCATCACGATGCCCTGAAATCCCCACTCATCCCGCAGAATCGTGGTATTCAGATCGTAACAGCAGGAGGTGTGGCAGCCGTTCAGCATCGCGTAGGTGGTCATAACGGAGTTTGCTCCGCCCTCCTTCACCGCCATTTCAAAGCCTTTCAGGTAAATTTCCCGAAGCGCCCGCTCCGAGACTACCGCATCCACCTGATGCCTTGCTTTCTCCTGATTGTTGCAGGCAAAATGCTTGATCGTACCCGTCACGCCGGCGCGCCGCAGTCCCCTGACGCAGGCGGCACCCATAACACCTGTTACATAAGGATCCTCGGAGAAATACTCAAAGTTTCTTCCGTTCAGCGGATGCCTGTGGATGTTCATGCCGGGTCCAAGCAGGGTATCGATCCCGTTTATGCGCATTTCCTTTCCTTCCAGCACAAACAGTTCCTCCACCATCGCAGGATCAAAGCTGCATGCGAGCAGCGTACCGATGGGCAGCTGGGTCGCCTCCTCCCCGGTATCCATACGGATACCAGAGGGGCCGTCTGCCGCACATGCGATAGGGATTCCCCTTGCGAGCAGCTCCTCCGTCACCCCGCCGAACGCTGCCGCCGTCCCGGAGGTCACCTTCTGGCTGCACATCCCCTCGCCGCGCACGATTGCCGCAAGCTCCGGCACGGAGAGTTCAGCGACCAGATCGGTCAATTCCGCTCTGCCGTCCCTCACATCCGCAAAATTGACCCGCTGACCCTTTCTCTCAAGGGGCTTAGGAAGATGCGCAAGAATGCGCTCCCGCAGATCCTGTGTCCGCAGAGGGGTATCCTCATAGACAGCAACCGTTTCGCCGGACGCCGGATCCTGCTCCGCTTTCAATCGTTTAAAGGGCTTGACGGGCGCCTCCGCCTCGGTGAGCCGCTCCGTCACCAGAAGCTCACTTATCGTGAGCGCGGGCCTGCCCTCACAGAATGCCTCCGTCATGCGTCTGCTGTCCTCGCCCACATAGAAATGGTAGTCCCCCGCCTCCAGCACGAAGCAGGATCTTTGTCCGGTAACGCCGCCGTCATCATAGGAGGCAAACCGGGATACCTTTGTGGACAGAAAAAGCTCCTGAGATTCGCCCGGCGCCAGCAGGGCGGTCTTTTGGAAATTGACCAGCACTCTGGCGGGTTTTCCCAGCTTTCCCATGGGGGCACCCACATAGATCTGCACCACGTCACGACCGCAGTATTTTCCTGTGTTCGTCACCTTGACATGTATGTCGATCTGCTTGTCGGCTCCTTCTCCCCTGCGTGTCACCTCAAGGATTTCCCGGGAAAATTCCGTATAAGAAAGTCCATATCCAAACGGATATAACACCTGTTCTTTTTTAAATGTTTCAAAGTAGCGGTATCCCACATAAATATCCTCATCGTAGATATCCGTCTTTGTGTGACCGTAGCCCCTGTTGGCGGGATAGGCATCCACTGTGCGGGCAATGGTATCAGTCAGCCTGCCGGAAGGATTGACTTCTCCGGTCAGAAGATCCGCCGCCGCGTTGCCCCCCTCCATGCCGCCGTGCCAGGTATAAAGAAGCGCCTTGATGTGCGGGTTATGCTCCGTAAATGCCATATCCATGATGTTCGACACATTGAACACCACCGCCACAAAGGTAAAATACCGTGTGACCAGCTCCACCATGCGCTCCTCTTTTTCCGTCAGAAAATAGCTCCCCGGCTTTGCAAGGTTGTCCTTATCCTCACCGGCTGTCCTGCCAATCACAATGACTGCCTTATTGGAAACCTCCGCGCACTCCTTCACCAACTCCTCAGAGAGCGGCATCTCCTCCTGATACCAAGGCTCGGAAGCCCACTCTCCGTTTCCTTTGTCGAAGGGATGCTTCTCCACCCAGCCCTCATATGTCCTCGCCAGCGGCTCATTGATCCGAACCCACGGAATACTCCTGAGTCCCGAGAGCAGACTGGTGGTATAGGGCACATGAACCGCGCCGCCCGAGCCCGTACCGCTCCGGTAATAATCAATCTGGCATCTGCCGAATACCGCCACATGATCCTCCTCCCGGATCGGCAGCATCCCCTCCTCATTCTTCAACAGTACGGCACCCTGTGCCGCCGCGCCGCGGCATGCCGGTCCCAGCTCAGGAAGCGGCTCTCTCACTCTGTTTTCTTCCATCTCTGCACCACACCTTTTCGTAATAAAAACGTTTTTATTTATGGGAAGTATAACACACAGTTTTTTCTTTTTCAATGCCCTTTTTCAAATTATTACCATTATATTTTTCTTTGCAATGCTCATACTAACATCAAGATAAGTGATAACAACACACTTAACCACGGATCAAATCCCGGATAAGTGGTTCTTATCCACTTATCTTGGAAATAGATAAAACACACTTATGGAGGTGAATCGAAATGGGAAACAGCAGATCTAACAGAGTAGAGGTTCCTGAGGCTAAGGCAGCTCTGGATCGTTTCAAGACTGAGGTTGCATCTGAACTTGGCGTAAACCTGAAAGAGGGTTACAACGGTGACCTTACTTCTAAGGAAGCAGGTTCCATCGGCGGCGAAATGGTCCGCAGAATGATCAAGAAGCAGGAAGAGTCCATGAAATAAGCAGGATTTCCTGTAAAGACAGAGGATGCCCACGGCATCCTCTGTTTTGTTTAGCGGTAAATGATCCCCTCTGCCAGCTCCTGTGCCTTCTTCGCACCGCAGAATCTCTCCACGATGGCAAGCCCGAACGGAATCGCCGTTCCCATTCCTCTGGAGGTGGTCACATGCTCCGAAACCGTCACCTGATCCTTTGTGACATGTGCTCCCGCAAGCTGCTCCTCAAAGCCCGGATAGCAGCACGCCTCTCTTTCCTTCAGATATCCTCTGTGCCCGAAAATGCTGGGCGCCGCGCAAATGGCGCTGATGCATTTTCCCGCCTCGCAGAAGGCGTCAAGCTCCTTCATCAGCCCCTCACACTTTTCCAGATTTTTCGTCCCCGGCATGCCGCCCGGAAGCACCAGCATGTCAAGCGCCGTAAAATCAAGTCCGGCAAGCGTCTCATCCGCCTGCACGGCAATCCCGTGGGAGCCTGCCACCAAAAGGGCGTCAGATACCGACACCATCTTTGTCTCAATGCCGGCTCTCCTGCACAGATCCACCACTGTCAGCGCCTCAATCTCCTCAAATCCCTCTGCCAAAAAAACCGCTATTTTTGCCATTGCTCTCTCCTCACTTTCTTACCGCCTATTATAGCATCTCCCTTTTTTGTGTTCAAGGCTTGTTCTGTGCGTCAAAATCGGTATAATAGAAGTAGGAAACAGAGAAAAGAGGTTCTTCATGGAAATCGAAAGAAAATTTACAATAAAAAAGCTCCCGGAGCATCTGGAGCAATACCCCTATCATATCATCGAGCAGGCGTACTTAAATATCGACCCGGTCGTCCGCATCCGCAGGGAGGATGAGGAATTTTACATGACCTACAAGGGAAAGGGCATGATGGCGCGGGAGGAATACAATCTTCCCCTGAACAGGAACGCCTATTATCACCTTTTGGAAAAAGCGGACGGCAACATTATCTCCAAGAAAAGATATCTGATCCCGCTGGATGATCCCCAGTTTGCAGAAGGCGGATCAAGACCGCCCGAGGGATACTCCCTCACCATAGAGCTGGACGTCTTTGACCCGCCTTTCGCGCCTCTGATCCTCGCCGAAGTGGAATTTGGAAGCAAGAGCGCCGCCGAGGGCTTTTTGGCGCCGGATTGGTTCCTTGAGGATGTGACCTACGATCCCGCCTACCACAATTCCTACTTAAGCAAGTTATCCTTTGATCAGAAATAATTCTATTTTGTTCTTCCGTACAGCTTGTTCAGCTTAAAGATCCGCCGGGCAAGCTGTTCTGTGCAGGCGCCCTTCTTCATGCGCCACTTCCAGTTATTTCCCAATGTGGACGGAATATTGATGCGTGCGCTCTCATCCAGCCCCAGATAATCCTGCATGGGGATGATCGCCGTATCCGCAACCGAGGAGATGGCTGCGCGGATAAACTCCCACTCTACCTCCACCTCGTCCTCCGCCAGATTCAGATAGCGGTCTGCAAAATCACGGTCGGGAGCGGGAAGCGCCGTATACCAGCCGAGCGTGGTATCGTTGTCATGGGTTCCCGTATAGACCACGCAGTTTCCGGTGTAGTTGTGGGGAAGATAGTCGCTCTCCTCCCTGGAATCAAACGCAAACTGCAAAATTTTCATACCCGGATATCCGGTCTTTTTCACAAGTTCGATCACGGAATCCGTCAAGAATCCCAGATCTTCCGCAATCACCTTCTTATCGCCCAGCGTTTTCTTCATGGTATCGAAGATGGCGTACCCCGGGCCCTTGCACCACTTGCCGTTCTCCGCCGTCTCATCGCCGTAAGGAACCGACCAGTATTCGTCGAAGCCTCTGAAATGGTCGATCCGCACCACATCATAGAGCTTGAAGCAGTAGCCGATGCGCTTCATCCACCACGCAAATCCGGTTTTCTCATGGTATTCCCAGTCATACAGCGGGTTTCCCCAAAGCTGACCCGTCGCGGAAAATGCGTCGGGCGGACAGCCTGCCACCGCGACGGGCGTACCGTCCTCATCAAGCTGGAACAGTTCGGGCGATGCCCATGTATCCGCACTGTCAAACGCAACGTAAATGGGAATATCTCCCACGATCTCAATGTCCCGGCTGTTGGCATATGCCTTCAGTTTCAGCCACTGGGTGTAGAACAGATATTGCTGGAAGCGGTAAAACTCCACATCCGTCTTGTATTTTTCGCCGTATGCCGCAAGCGCTGCGGGCTTTCTCATGCGGATGTCCTCATCCCATTCCGCCCAGCAAACGCCGCCGAAGCTGTTCTTCACCGCCATGTAAAGGGCGTAATCGTCCAGCCAGTCTGCATTTTCCTTCACAAACCGCGCATACTCCGCGCTCTCCCCCAGCTTTTTCTCCCCGAAGGCGCGGTCAAACGCCTTGCGCAGGATCTGAAAACGTGAAAAGTAAATTTTCTCATAGTCCACATACTCGTCACTGCCGCCGAAATCGCAGGCATTGCACTCCGCCTCCGTCAGGTAACCGCTCTCGATCAGGCTCACCAGATCGATATAATATGGGTTCCCTGCAAAGGTGGAGAAGGATTGGTAGGGGGAATCCCCATACCCGGTAGGACCAAGCGGGAGAATCTGCCACAGTTTCTGTCCTGCTTCTTTCAGGAAATCCACAAACTCGTACGCTTCCTTTGAAAATGTACCGATACCGTACCCGGACGGAATGCTGGATACCGGCAGTAAAATACCGCTTTTTCTCATTATGCTCTGTCTCCTTAGATTTATCGTCCTCTATAAAGTAGACCACTATTCGGTCCGTTTGTCAATTCCTTCCTACTTCAGCTTCCAGATGTCCCTGTTGTATTCAGCAATGGTTCTGTCGGAGGAGAAGAAGCCTGCCTTTGCGATATTGTGTAACATCATTCTCTTCCACTTGTCGCGGTTCTCGTAATCGGCAAGCATTCTGTCCTTGGTGGCGATGTAATCCTCAAGGTCAAGCAGCGTCATGAACCAGTCCTTGTTCAAAAGTTCGTCGTGCAGTCTCTTCAGGTGCTCCTCGCTTCCGGCTGCAACCGCCTCCTTGCTGACGATAAAGTCAACCGCTTCCTTGATTACAGGGCTCTTCTCGTAATAGTCCTTAGACACATAATCCGCCTTTGCGTAATGCTCGATAACCTGCTCAGACTTCTCGCCGAAGATGTAGATATTGTCGTCGCCCACCAGCTCGTTGATCTCCACGTTTGCACCGTCGGAGGTTCCCAGCGTCACCGCGCCGTTTAACATGAACTTCATATTTCCCGTACCGGATGCCTCCTTTGACGCAAGGGAAATCTGCTCGGAAATATCGCAGGCGGGAATCAGTCTCTCCGCATAGCTTACATTGTAGTTCTCCACCATGACAACTCTCATGTGCGGACTCACCTCAGGATCCTTTGCCACGATGTCCTGCATCACGAGGAGCAGGTGAATGATATCCTGCGCGATCACATACGCCGGAGCTGCCTTGGCTCCGAAGAGGAAGGTCAGTGGTCTTGCGGGTTTCTTGCCTGCCTTGATCTCCAGATATTTGTGAATGATGTAAAGCGCGTTCATCTGCTGGCGCTTATACTCATGCAGACGCTTGATCTGGATGTCAAAGATGGAATCCGGGTTCAGCTCTACGCCCTCTTTCTCTGCAATGTAAGCCGCCAGCTCCTTCTTCTTATCCTTCTTGATTGCCTCAAGGCGATCAAGAAATGCCTCGTCGTTCTCGTACGCAAGCAGCTCCTCCAGCTTGTCGGCATCCTTCTTGTAGCCGTCGCCGATGGTCTCCGAGATCAGTCCTGCCAGCTCACGGTTGCAGGACAACAGCCAGCGGCGGAAGGTGATGCCGTTGGTCTTGTTGTTAAACTTCTCGGGATAGATCTCATAAAAATGATGCAGCTCGGTATTCTTCAAAATTTCCGTGTGAATGGCAGCCACGCCGTTTACGGAGAAGCCGTAGTGGATGTCGATATGCGCCATATGCACCCTGCCGTCCTTGTCGATGATCTGTACCCTCGGATCGTCATACTTCTGCGCTACTCGTCTGTCGAGTTCGCGGATGATGGGTACCAGCTGGGGAACCACCTTCTTTAAGTACTTCACCGGCCACTTCTCCAGCGCCTCCGCCAGAATGGTGTGGTTGGTGTACGCACAGGTCTTGCTCACCACCTCGATTGCCTCGGACATGGTGAAATCTTCCTCGAAGATCAAAATACGGATCATCTCCGGGATCACCATGGTGGGGTGGGTATCGTTGATCTGGATCACGGCATGGTCGTAAAGTCTGTGCAGATCATACCCCTTCTCCTTCATCTCCTTCAGGATCAGTCTGGCACCGTTGCTCACCATGAAATACTGCTGGTAGATACGCAGCAGATTGCCCGCCTCGTCGGAGTCATCGGGATATAAGAACAAAGTCAGGTTCTTCTCAATATCGGTCTTGTCAAAGGAAATACCTTCCTCCACGATGGACTCATCCACAGTCTCAATATCGAACAGATGCAGCTTGTTCACGCCGTTCTCATAGCCTACCACATCAATGTCGTAAAGTCTGGATGTCACGGTGCGGTCGCCAAACTCGATCTCGAAGGTGGTGTCCGTTTTGTTCAGCCATGACTGTGCCTCGATCCAGTCATTCTTCTGTGCATCCTGCAATTTATCGGTAAATACCTGCTTGAACAGTCCGAAATGATAATTCAGGCCGATGCCGTCGCCGGGCAGTCCCAGCGTTGCAATGGAGTCCAAAAAGCAGGCTGCCAGTCTGCCAAGTCCGCCGTTTCCAAGGGAAGGCTCCGGCTCTACCTCCTCCACCTCCGCTAAGGATTTTCCCTTTGCGGCAAGAATCGCGCTCACCTCGTCGTAAATGCCGAGGTTGATCAGGTTGTTGGACATCAGCTTGCCGATCAGAAACTCAGCGGAAATGTAATACACCTTCTTTTCGCCCGTGATCGGCGCCGTCTGTCCGATACAATCCTTGGTCAGATCAAGCAGGCTGTAATACAGCTCCTCGTTGGTGCAGGCTGCAATCTCCTTTCCGTATTTCTTCTGTGTCAGTGCTGTCAATTTTTGTTCCAGATTCATTTCTTTTCCCTTTCCTTTCTCTGTGGATCCTCTATTATTAACATATGATATCCAAATATTGCATTCTCTCGATGGTGTACGGCAGGACGATCTCCCTGCCCTTCTCACCCTTCAGCAGTCTGTTCAGCTCCTCCACAGCCTCCGCGGAGATATAGCTGAAATTCTGTTTGACCGTGTTCATCTGTTTTCCCACATAGCCCATGAGCATAATGCCGTCGAAGCCGCATACCGGACGGAAAATATCCATCTCCGTCAATGCCTTCATGGCGCCGATCGCCATCAGATCGGATGCGCATATCACGGCGTCCTTGCGCGCCGCGTAACAAAATGTCAGCTCCCGCGCTTTTTTTTCGGAAAATTCCCCGCCCCGGATGAGGAGCTCCAGGTCCATCTCCCGCGCCAGCCGTTTGATTCCCCTCAGGCGCGCGCCCGTCACATAGCCGTTTCGTTTTCCCGCAATGTAGAGGATCCGTCTGCACTTGTTCTCCCGGATGGTCTTTTTCGCCACATCATACTGCGCCTTCTCCTGATCGATCCATATGGCGGAGGTACACTCATTCACCAGCGGCGCATCCACCAGCACCATCTTAAACTGCCTGCTTTCCACCAGACGGTGCAGCACCTTATCCTCCCTGCTCATACCGTACACCACAATGCCGGTAATGTTCTGGGATTTGAAATAGGTGATGATCTCCTCAAGGGATTTGTCCTGTATCATGGAAAAAAACACCGTGATGATGTCCAGCTTAAGCTCCTTCGCCCTGTTGATGGCGCCGGACAAATACTGCATATCGATCTCGTCAATCGCCTGTGTCTTGGCAATCATGTTGATTAAAAGCGCCACCCTGCCGGACTGTTTGGAGGAGAGCGCCGCCGCTATGGTATTCGGCACAAAATTCAGCTCTGCAATGGCGGCATTGACCTTTTTTCTGGTCTCCTCGCTCACGTTGGGATAATCGTTCAGCACCTTGGAGACCGTAGAAATCGCAACCCCTGCATGGCTGGCAACATCTTTTATGGAAATCATGTATGCCCCTTTCGGAAAACGTTTTCTGTAAACATCATACAAAACGCCTGACCGATTGTCAAGCGTTTTTTCGTTTTTTTTCGTAATTTTTTTAGGGGGATTACCGAACCAGATGTTTCGGTGTCCCGTTTTCGTAGATGGGATAAATTTCTCCCTGTATCAGGGGTCTTGCATAGTGCTCGTACGCCTCCGTCACGCCGCAGCCGTCCGCGGTGATCCACGAAAGAGGAACCTTTCTCTCCACATTTGCGATGTCATGGATGTTGTGCAGTCCCATGCTCAGACAATACGCTGCGCCTTCCTCACGCCGGAATGTCACCATCTTGCCGGTGTGTCCCTCCATGGCTGCCCGCACAGCCGTCTCTCCCGCCTTTTGTGCCTCCCCGATGTCCGTCAGAGACGCCATGTGGGAGGCGGAGCGCTGCAGGGTGGAAAATTCCACCGCCCGTGCCTTGTAGCCCAGCTTTTCCCGGATCAGCTCCGCCAGATAAAAGCCGCAGCCCGAGAGCTGCTTATGTCCGAACACATCTACCCTCTCCTGTCCGGCATGATCCAGCTCGCACACAAATCTGCCGTTTGCCAGATGCACACCCTCCGACACGGCAATGACCACCGACTGCTTTTGCTGTGCCAGCTCCCGCACCTTCTGTATGAACTGTGTCTGGTCAAAATCCCGCTCCGGCAGGTAGATGGCGTCCACGCCCTCACAGGAATCGTCCTTTGCCAGCGCTGCTGCCGCCGTCAGCCAGCCAGCATGTCTGCCCATGATCTCCACGATCAGGATGGCGGTGCGGTAATCTCCGTATGCCGCATTGTCGCGGATGATCTCCTTTAGGGAGGTTGCGATATATTTTGCTGCGGAACCGTAGCCGGGGCAGTGATCCGTCATGGGAAGATCGTTGTCTATGGTCTTGGGCACGCCGATAAAGCGCTGCGGCTTTCCCGTCAGTGCGGCGTAGTCCGAGAGCTTGCGCACCGTATCCATGGAATCATTGCCGCCGATATAAAGCAGGCAGGAAATGTCATATTGCTCCATACGTGCAAAGATCTGCTCGTAGACCACATCCCCCTCCTTCACGGGCGGAAGCTTGAAACGGCAGGAGCCCAGAAACGCCGAGGGCGTCCTCTTTAGCAGCTCCACATTTTCCTCCTTGCAAAGATAGACATCCAGATCCACCAGCTTGTCCTCCAGAAAGCCCTGGATTCCGTAGACCATACCGTATATTCTTTCCGCTCCCGCCTTCTTTGCAGCAAGGTAGACCCCCGCCACAGATGCATTGATCACGGCGGTTGGGCCGCCCGACTGTCCCACGATCACATTTCCTGTCATTTCTCCTCGATTCCTTTCCTTTTACCCTTTTTCTTTCTTCCGTACAGCAGGAAAAAGATTCCCGCGCTGACGACCGTGCAGAGCGCGCCCTCCCGCAGTCCCTGCACCCGGAAGGTCAGTTCTATTTTATGGGTGCCCGCCGCAAGAGGAATCGCAATCATCGCGTCCGCAAAGGTTGTACCCTCGATCTCTTCCCCATCCACTTTCATCTGAAAGCCCGGATCCGCCGGAACGGACAACACCAGATAGCCTTCCTCCACAGCCGTCACGCTTCCGCCAAGACCGTCGTCCGTCATCTGCTCCGTCACAAAAGGCTCGTCTCCAAGCTCTGCAAGCACATTTTCCAATGCGCTCTCCGACAGACGGTAAACGCGCAGGATCAGCTGCTCCTCTTTATCGGAGGAGACGGTAAATTCCTCCCCCGCCTCGCATCTGCCAAGGTCGAGGACGATACCCTTGTCTGCCTCCTCCAAGGTACGTTCCTCTCCCTCTTTTTTCAGAGTAATCACACCCTCCGGTTTTCCCACCACATAGCCGTAAAGATGCCCGTTTTCCTTAACGGAGACCGTCACGCAGTTTCCCGCCGCGCTGCATTCCTCCGCCGCCACCTGCCTGAACAGGGTATCCGACCCGCTTGCCTTTCCCGCAAGCGTATTCTGCACCATGAGCGGATTTGCCATATTCTGTGCCAGCACCGATTCCCATTTCTCCTTCTGTTCTGCCGACATCATATAGCCCACCGGAAGAGAATACCGGTACCGGTACAAATATCTGTCCCCGGATGTTCCCACTCTCTCATAGAGCGCCTCGTCCGCATCGTCCCGGTCTGAGATCATATAGCGCACACCCATCAGTGCCGCCGTAAACGGGGTGGCTCCTCTATAATAATAGGAAACCTTGCTGCCGCCCATTCCCAGCTTGTCGTAATAGTCCTTCACATATCCGTTGGAGGTGGAGGAAAAAATGGACATGGAGCAGTAGCGCCCCAGCATGCCGTCATTTTTGGTCATCTGATCCTCATTATCGATCCTGAAAAATCCATCCTCCCGTTCGCTGACCTGTTTGGTCAATTCTCTGTATGCCGCTTTCCGGTTCAGATAGTAGGGACGCTGCACCGGGCGCACGCTGGTATGCTCCATGTTGCAGACCGCCTCCACGCAGACCAGCACCAGAATCACCGCGGCTCCCCACCGTTGTAACTTTTGCAGACCGCCGTAGGAAAGTCCCTTCCCCGTCCTTCCCTTCTTCCGCCTCCGCCGCGAGAGCTTCAGGCGGAATCTTCTGTCAAACAGCGCTCCCAAAATGAAATATCCCGCAAGGAAAATCCAAGCAGATGCCATGACCCAGACGGTCAATCCGTCCGTGGTGACAAAGATGCCGCATGCCGCAAGCAGCAGAAGCCCAAGCGCCACACCTACCGCTCTCTGCCATCCGCCGTTTTCCTCGTTTTTCCACGCCGCCTCAAAGCACAGCGTCAGCACCACGAAGATATACAGGAAGGATTGTCTTGCCGGAAGGGAATTGGGATAGTTCAGACCATGCCATATAAAATTCAGTACATTGACCGAGAACCCCAACAGGAACACGGCAAGCAAAAGAAACTTTGCGATTTTTTGACGCAGGGGAATCTTTTTGTGAAGAAAATACACGGGCACCAGCACGAAGGCAAGCACGCCGCAATAGATGTTCGGCCAGTGATCCAGCCCTCTTTCCGTCTCCAGCATGGGAACATGCCTTGCCAGCATTTCAAGCGCATTGAAATAGATCTGTATGCTCTTGGGAAAGCTGATGTCCACAAAATCCGTGGTATGCATCGCATACTGAACCGGGATCAGAAGCACCCCCGCCATACCGCCCGCAAGCAGACTGCAAATGGCAAAACGCAGCACTGCAAGCGCCTTTTTTTTCAGGGAAAGACCGTTGGTAAAGAGTTGTACCAAAAACCAGAGTACCAGAAAGATACAGAGCATGATGGATAGATAATAGTTGGACAGTATCGCCACCGCAAGAAGCAGGCAGTATCGTCTGCATGAGCCTTTGAGCACCAGCTCCTCCAGCCCCAGAATCACAAGCGGTGCCAGCCATATCACATCCATCCACATATGATTCCAGCTATATGCCGCCAGGAAGCCGGACATGGCGTAAAATACGGCAAACCATACAATACGGAGATCCTTCGTATCATAATGGCGGCTTAAATAGAATGCGAAGGTCAGTCCGCAGAGCCCGATCTTCAACACGATAAAGTATGTCATAAACTCGATCAGGTACGCCTCCGGCACAAAATAGCAGAGCCAGTTCACCGGCGATGCCAGATAATACCCGTAAATCGCCACAAAGTCGGAGCCCAGTCCCGCGCGCCATGAGTACGCAAGGCTCTCTCCCCCGTGCAGCTTGTGCCAGAACTCCGTCAAAAACGGCACATACTGGTGATACATGTCGGAAAACATAAAGCTGTTGTTCCCAAAGGGATAAATTCCCCGTGCAACAAAAATCCCCAGCATAAGAACAACGGGGATGCAGAAGGACAACAGATATCTATTTTGCAGTTTTCTGAAAACGGATTTCATAAAACGGGCTTCTCCCACCGCTGTCCGGACACACGCTCCGGGCAGCACACAAATTCAACACACGGCAAAAGACTACCATATTTGCGCGCTTTTTTCAACCTGTATGAGGAAATTTTGGTTTCCCCTCCATTTCCTTTAAGCCTTGTAATTCCCAATTCACCTACATTCGTGCTGCGCCGGTATTCTTTTCGGAAACTCCAAGTCTTTATACCGAAATCCCCACTTTGATGAAAGGATTGCTTTTTTCCCTCATCCGGTAAATCGTCTCCAGCTTTGCAAGCACTTCCTCTTTTCCACGAACAAGTCCCTTGAAATGGCTGACCAGCAAGAAGGGCGCGTCCAGACTGCGAAGCATCTCTATTTCCTCTTTCAGAAGCTGCGCATTGTAAATGCACTCGCCATTTTTTGTCTTGCAGTAAAGGGCGTCCCCCACAAATGCATATTGCTTGTCGATCTCCAGTCCCAGCGAGCCTGCGCAATGCGAAGACGGCAGCGGAAAAATATGAAGGTCTCCTATATACAGCTCCTGTTTCACCACAATCCCCTGCAGGATATGCCTATAGGTTTCCTTGGAAACATATAAATCCTGTGCCTGAATATGCGCAATATTGCCCACATGATCCTGATGAAAGTGTGACAAAACCACATTACACTTCTCCCCGGGAATGCTGCGGGCGCTGTATTCTCCGTTTCCCACATCATAGAGCCAGATTCCTCCTGCCTCCCTGATGATCCCGATATCGGCGGAGAGCGGGTTTTCCGTCGCCTCTATGTAGCTTATTTTGTTGTTTATGATGATTTCGTTGGTTTCTTTCATTATCTTTCTATCTCTTTCTTTTCTTCAAATCTTCCTTCTCTCTAAATCCCGGCGATTCCGCACAGATTCCCCTATGTCAGTTCCCGTCTCTTCTGTGTGTTCTTCGCCGGACTGACCTGCAAGTGGATATAGAAGTGATTATGTTCCGATCGGGTACAGATGGCACTTTTCCTTCTCCTGTACCCGGTTTCCGTCCGATTTCCCGCTCAAATCGGGTACAGACGACCACTTTTACTCTCCTGTACCCGATTTCCGTCTGATTTCCCGCTCAAATCGGGTACAGACAACCACTTTTGTTCTCCTGTACCCGGTTCTCTTTAGACCGCCTTTCCATTTAGTTCAGTGTAGCATTCAAAAATATGTTTTGCAAGGCGGAACCGGGCGGTGCTGCTCTTGCGGGCACTCCATGCGTTGTGGACAAGTCATTGTCGCAAACATCAAAGTATGATAACATGAATGTATATGATTTGGGAGGGAATTGCCAATGAAAAAAACAGTCGCGACAGCGCTTTGCTTTGCTCTTTTCATGCTATTGACAGGTTGTGGAAAAGCACCGATAGCTGCGGGTAGTGAATCTTCAAATGCTGATAAGGCAATCAAATGGTTTGACAGCCTGAGCGGTGATGAAATGATTTGGGACGGCGTTAGGGAATATGATTTGGATGCCTTTCCGGGCGTTACGTTCCGCTGGAGCCCATTACAATTGGAGGCTGTGACAGATGAAGGGATTGTTACGCTCTATACCGGAATGCCGATTTGGAGCGTTTATTTCTACGATTTGACAGGAGACGGCAAACCGGAGCTTTGCTCCACCCTGAGTTATGGCTCGGGAATTGTCGATGACCGGATCATAATTTACGACTATGCCGACGGTGCAAGTTATGAGCTTTCAGACAGATTCCATTTTGATTATGTGCTTCGTATGCAGGAGGATTCTCTTGTGGTTGAAAAGCGGGAGGCTATGCAGGGTGAAATTGTTGAAACAGGGGAATTGGTATTTATAAATGATACGATTCAACTAAAAGCAGAATGATGGGGCGACAGGATGGCTTTACATGATTACAACAGCCCCCGGCGGTTTCGGTCAACATGACCGGAAGCGCCGGGGGCTGTAAACATTTCTTTTTTATGTTTGGTTCTTTAGTTCAAGGGGATTCTCAATTCCCAACCCGGGTAAATCCAGTGCGGGTCTTTGATCAAGCCGCTGTTAGCCACCACGATCTCGGCAACGGTGCAGCCGTATCTTCTCGCAAGCTTAATGAGAGTGTCGCCCTTCTTGACGATGTAAACATCAATTTTCTTATTCTCTGTGGTCGTTGTCTCATCCTGCGGTTCTGTTCCCGTTGCGTTGTCCTGCGGGATTCTGAGCTCCCAGCCCGGATAAATCCAATGCGCGTCTTTAATCAGCTCACTGTTAGCCGCTACGATCTCGGCGACGGTGCAGCCGTACTTTCTCGCAAGTTTAATGAGGGTGTCGCCTCTTTGTACGATGTAGAGATCATAGGCGGGAGCGGTCTCCTCGGCTGCCGGAGCAGTCACAGGTGCAGACGGGGCGTTGCCAGCAGTGCCGCTGCCGCTTCCGGTATTGCTGCTGTTTCCACTGCCGGAGCCGCTGTCTATTTTCGGGATGGTTGTGCCGTCCGATATTTTGGTATTACAGTCCTTGCAATAGATGTCGCCCGTATACCCCTCCGATGTGGTGGTTGCCTCCACTCTGCCGCGCACTTCGGTGCCTGTGTGGTTCGTCATATCCTTCTCTCCGTAAGGCTGGGAGCAGACAGTGCAAACAGCCCGGGACTGGCAGGTAGCCGTGCCGCCGGAACAGTTATCTTTTTCGGTATGGCTGGAGTCTTTTTTACAGGTACGGCTATGCGTTCCATCGCCGTTGGAAGTCCAATCGCCCCAGTCATGGGTATGCTTCAGAAGCGGTGCAAGCTCATAGCCGCATTCCGTACAGGTCTGAGGAGCATCCTCCGTTGCCGCCGGGCCGGGCGTATGCGCACCTGTCTCAGCGTGGAGACCGCAGCAGGAATACTCTTTCCAGTGACTGCTGCCGTCTGATTTCCAGTCGCCCAAGGTACCGCTGTGGTTGTCCGGGTTTGTGTCACCGCTTTCAAATGTCTCCGTGCCTTTCATGCCGCAGACGCAGGACATATAGTAAATCGCTTTGGATGTGCAGGTCGCATCGGATTTCTTATACGCTTCCACTACAACCTTCTGATCATAGGTGTGCGCAGTAACGCCTATTTTAGCCTTGCAGATGGAGCAAGCGTGCCAGTGACCGGACTCATCTGCACTCCAATCCGAGCTCACACTATGCTTACAAACGACGAGGTTAATGCTGTTGGTGCCAACCGCACTGACAGAGAGGGTTCCGTCGTTCTCGTACTGAAATTTTTCCGGATCGGCATAGTTTTTATTGCTCGAATAAGCTATTCTAACATAGTTGGAATCACCCGGCACTTTCTCCGTCGTCACGCCGATTTTGCTGCCGGTCAGTTCACCCACAATAGTAATATATTTGCCGGTCGGCAGATAGACATTGTTATCTGCACTACCTTTTTTGTTGCCGTTTATCTCCACACTGCCGGCAATTTTGAATGCATTGGTGTGTTTGCTGCCGAAGTAAACACCGCCGCCGTTTCCCTCCGCACTGTTTCCGGTGATGCTGCCACCGTTTATCGTAAGTGCGCCACCATTACTTACAGCAATACCGCCACCATTTCCTGTTGCCGTGTTACCGGCAATTTTTACCGAATCGGAAATGGTCACGCTTTCATCGGAATAATAGCCATAAAAATACACGCCGCCGCCGTTTGCCGCCTTGTTATTTTCAATTACGCTGTTGCCGGATATAATAAGCTGGTTATTCGTGCATATGCCGCCGCCATCTCCGGTCGCCGTATTACCGCTGATGGTGCCGCCATATATCGTTGCGAAAGCACCTGTGCCCCAAGCCACCACGCCGCCACCATCTCCGGCCACCGTGTTTCCGCTGATTGTACCACCGTACATGATAAACTTATTGCCGCAGAGTACACCGCCGCCGCCATAGTAACTCGCTGCATCAGTATGGTTATCGCTGATGGTGCCGCCATACATTGTAAACCTGCCACTGCCGCCTATTGCCACACCGGCGCCGTCTTCCTTACTGTCAGAAGTACCTACGCGGTTGCCGCTGATCGTACCTCCGTACATGATAAAGGTAGCGATATCGTTGCTATGTGTACCAACTTCCATACCCTTTCCGAGTACGCCGTCAGAATGGGTAATTACGCCGCCGCTCTGGCAATTACACAGTATGAATTTAGCAGAACCAGAGACAGAGATGGCCTCGCCGGCATAGGAGCTTTTGATACTATGCCCATTCAGGCAGAGGTAAAGCGTATGGCCTTCTCCTACTTCAAAACAATCGTCTCGTGTCACATCACCCATCAGATAGACATAGGCGGTTTTGGTATCCGCATCATATGAAATCTCACTTGTCCCATCCCACGCTGTCCATGTGACATCGTTACATGTGCCCGTGTGGTCGCCGATATCTTTATGCGTTGCGCCGCAGATCGGGTGATCGCTGTGCTCCCCATCCTGTACCGCCACACCGCCAAACTCCACCGCCACAGTGAGGGTGGGCACATTTCCCGCCAGTGCATAGCCTTCGGGCAGAACTGCGATGAACAGGTAGCTGCCGGCATTGGCTCCCTCCCCGGGATAGTTGTCACACATCCAGCCGCCCAGCGTGAGAGTCTCCGTGTCATTCTCCGTGGCAGCGGTGATCTGTGCCGGAAGCATGTCCACGATCTCGTCATAGAGGACAGGGCTCTCCGCGCCGGACAGGGCAAGAATTCCACTTGACGGGTCAATGACTGCCAACTCATCCACCCAGCTCCATGCCGTGATCTCTGTCAGTCTGCACAATTCGCAGACATAGGTGCAGGGGTGTCCCTCCACTGCCGGGACATATCCGCAGGTTTCATCATGTTCATGGGTGCAGCCTGCGCCCTCGGTACCGCACTCCGCCCCATGTTCGTGGGTGCAGGGGCTTCCCTCGCTCCCAGCTGCATAACCACAGGCTTCGTCATGCACCGCGTGATGTTCACACGGGCCGCTTATGTCAATGCCGTTAGCCTCTGCGGCAAAGGACACCGCGGGCAGCATTCCCACCACAAGACATGCCGAAATAAATATGGCAAATATCTGTTTCCTAATCTTCATCGTTTTTCCACTCCTCTCTTACGTACATACAGCCTTCGGGTATTCCAAGGCTGTCGTGCAGACCCGCCCCATGGGACTTGACATGGGCCCGCTCTTCTTATAATATTATAATGCGTTCACCCCTGAACGAATCAAGACGTAAAAGAGAAAATTTTATGAAAAAGGGTACAAAAGAATATTTTCAGATCACCGAGGCGGCACACGCCTGCGGTGTCTCCCGCAGCACGCTGATGCGCATGGAAGAAAAGGGACTGCTCACCCCCGCCTACATCTCGCCGGAGAGCGGACGGCGATACTACGACAATCACAATGTGGGCCGCATATTGCAGATTGAGAAGCTCAAGGCCATGGGCTTGAGCGCGGAGGAGATTGCGAGCTATTTTACCTGCGGCGGCGAAGTGTCTCAGCCGCTTGCGGTGCTGGAACGCCGTCTGCGTGACCTCCAGCGCAGTGTGGAGGAGCTGCGGCTGCGGGCGGCTGAGGATTCCGGCACTTCCGTACAGATCATGTATTTGCCCGCCGTGACCTGTCTGACGCGGCAGTGCAAGGGGCATACCATCGCGGAGAAGTATGCCGATATGTACGATTTATACAGCCAGTGCATCCGCCGGGGCTGTGTGCTCTCCGACGACCCGCTTTTCACGATCTCGGAGAGGACGGACTATCTGGAGGGGTACATCAGCGACCAGCCCTATCCCTACACCGTCTGCGTTCCCGTGCGGTCAGAGAGTGCGCCTGCGGACGCGGTGGTGCTGCCGGAATGCCGGGTGCTGTCCGTGCTGTACTGCGGCGATTATGCCGGCATCGACGAGGCGTGGCTGACACTGGGCCGGAAGGTGAAAGCCCACAACCTGACGCCCGCAGGCTTTCCGCGCGTCCTCGGCATCGTTGCGCCCTACACCGGACGCGAAATCGAGACGCGGAGATATTGTTCCAGACTTGTTCTTCCGGTGGAGGCGTAGAGAATTGAGACAGCAAAAATCCTGCCCATAGAATTTTGCGATCAAAAAGAAGCCTGCATGCAGGGCTCTTGATGTCAAAAATCCCCTTCACCCAAAAGGGATGAAGGGGCTTTGATCATGCGGAATAAGGGACTTGAACCCTTACGCCTCGCGGCACAAGAACCTAAATCTTGCATGTCTGCCAATTCCATCAATTCCGCATTGAAAACGCATGCAATTAGTATACCCTTATCAAAAAGCGTTTGTCAAGTTCTGCGTTTCCCCGATATGGCTGATCACCTTGCGGTTGATCCGAAGCAGGAAGAAGGTACTCATTCCAAGGGACATCAGCTCCGCGATGGGGAAGGCAAACCACACATTTCTCACATTCCCCGTCAGGGACAGCAGATATGCCACCGGAAGCAGCACCACGAGCTGTCTGGCAACGGACACGATCATGCTGTATACGCCGTTCCCAAGCGCCTGAAACACGCTTCCCACCACAATACAGAAGCCGGCAAACAAAAAGCTTGTGCAGATGATGCGCAAAGCAGGCACTCCGACAACCAGAAGCTCGTCCGTGGCATTGAACATTTTGAGCAGCTGCCCGGGAAACAGCTCCATGATGACAAGACCGCACAGCATGATTCCCACCGCCAGCACCACCGCACGCCTGATGGTCTCCGTCACGCGCTGCCTGTTGCCCGCGCCGTAGTTGTATGCAACGATCGGCACCATGCCGTTATTCAGTCCAAACACCGGCATGAACACGAAGCTCTGGAGCTTGAAGTAAAGGCCGAACACCGTCTGTGCCACGCCGTACGCCGACAGGATCAGATTCATGCCGTAGGTCATCACGGAGCCGATCGCCTGCACCACGATGGAGGGCGCGCCCACCGCATAGATCTGCCCGACCATGGACAGGCTGGGGCGGAAGCCTTTCAGCTTCACCTTCACCTCATGGTTGAATTTAAAATGGAAGATCACCGCCACCACAGCGCCAACGATCTGTCCCGCCACCGTCGCAATCGCCGCTCCCGCCGCCTCCATTCTCGGCATGCCGAACAGGCCGAAAATCAGGATGGGGTCCAGAATGATGTTGATGACAGCGCCGATTCCCTGCGTGATCATAGTATAGAAGGTCTTGCCCGTCGCCTGCAGCAATCTCTCGAAGGTCACCTGCACAAACATACCGCCGGAGCAGACACAGCAGATTGTCAGGTACGCAATCCCGTACTCCCTCACCTGCGGCACATCCGTCTGGCTGTTCATAAACGGTGTGACTAACGTCAGTCCCACCACGATAAAGACCAGATAGCAGATCACCGCCAGAAGCACGCCGTTCTCCGCCACCCGGTTAACCTTCTCATAGTCCTTCTCGCCCAGCGCACGGGAGAGAAGCGCGTTGATGCCCACCGCCGTACCCACCGCAATGGCGATCATCAGGCTCTGTATGGGAAACGCAAGGGAGACGGCTCTCACCGCATACTCATTTACCCTCGATACAAAAATGCTGTCCACGATATTGTAAAGCGCCTGCACCAGCATGGATATCATCATGGGAAGTGACATGCTGACCAGCAGTTTCTCTATGGGCATGGTGCCCATCTTGTTTTCTTTCATCTGTTCCATATTATCCCTCTCTTCTGTGTAAAAGCCAAAAATCTTCCACTCCACCGCACCGCCGCAGGGCAAAAAAAAAGACCTGCCGGTCTGCATCCTATCTGATTGAAAGACTGAAGCACGGGGGATTCGAACCCCCGACAACCTGATTAAAAGTCAGGTGCTCTACCGACTGAGCTAGTGCTCCAAAGTAACTGGGCTAGCTGGATTCGAACCAGCGAATGCAGGAGTCAAAGTCCTGTGCCTTACCGCTTGGCGATAGCCCATCATATATGGCGCCAGCCGCAAGCCCTCACTGCATCCAAAAATAAAAAGGGTGGGTAAAGGGATTCGAACCCTTGGCCTCCAGAGCCACAATCTGGCGCGCTAACCAACTGCGCTATACCCACCATTTCTGGATATCACATACCGTTCGTTGTACAGATCCGGCTTTGTCCATCCAAATGTGCCCGAAGGGATTCGAACCCCCGACCCACGGCTTAGAAGGCCGTTGCTCTATCCAACTGAGCTACGGACACAGACAGTACAATTGCACCGACGATTGATATTGTATCGTATCGCGGCACAATTGTCAACAGTATTTTTACAAAAAACGCCTTGTCAGAGCAGTAAACTACGGCATCTGTTAAAGCAGGCAAAGATCTCCTGTCTTCTGGGCATCGCAAAGTTTCCCTGCCCATAGCTCCGGCTTCCCACCGCGTCGGGGCCCTGTTCCTCCAACAGCTTCCACAAAAGCTCCACAACCTCCCTGAGCGTCCTTCTGCCGTCAAAAAGATGCGTGCCAGAATACTGCAAAAGACAGCCAAGCGCGTTCACCTGCTCCGTGTCCGCAAGCTGCTCCACATACCGGAGATCGATCGTCTCCTTCTGCAACAGGATTCCTTCCATTCCAAGGGTCTTGATCTTCAATCTCTCGTCCCCGAAAAGGCGCCTGTTTTCCTTTATTTTACGGTCAAATACCGGCATAACACAGGGCATTGGCGGCTGCTTTGGTATGGGGAACGCCTCCGCCTCCCTCTTTGCAAGCTCCGTGATATCCACCGGCCGATACTGATCCATCTGGATGATCCTGTCCGCCTTATGGAAGTAGGAGCCGGAGCTGCCTGCCACCAGAATGGTGGAAACGCCCTGTTCCTCATAGAGGGGGCGTACCCTTTCAAGGAAGGGAACGATGGGCTCCTTGTCCCTGCTGATCACGCGCTGCATCAGCTCATCCCGCACCATAAAATTGGTTGCGCTGGTGTCCTCATCGATCAAAAGCAGGCTGCTGCCCGCCTCACATGCCTCGATCACATTTGCCGCCTGAGAGGTACTGCCGCTGGCGTCCTCGGAGTAAAAGGCGTGGGTGTCCTTGCCTCCGGGAAGGTTTGTGATGAACATGGAAATGTCCACATTGCGGATGCTTCTTCCGTCCTCGGCGCGGATTTTGACCGCTGACTCCTCCGTCATCACATACTCTCTGCCGTCCCCGGCAATATGGTCGTAGACGCCCCTCTCGATCGCCTCCAGAAGGGTGGACTTTCCGTGGTAGCCGCCGCCTGCGATCATGGTGATTCCCTGTGGGATTCCCATTCCCCTCAGCTTTCCCCGGTGCGGCAGGGCAAGCTCCACCGCAAGGCTCTCCGGCGCCTGAAACAGGACCGCGTCCTTCATGGGGCGCTGTGAGACGCCGGACTCTCTGGGCAGCACGGAGCCGTCCGCCACGAACACCACCAGCCCGCGCTCCTTCATCTGCTGCCGGATCGCCCGCTGATCATCCGCAAGCTGTGCGTTTTTCTCCAGAATCTCATGCTTTAAATTGCGATACAGAAAGGATTTTTCCACACACACCGGCAAAAACTCAAACAGAATCTTCCGTAGCTCATCGGAGTTGACGGTTCTGCCGTTCGCCGGGAAGCCAATCTCCATGCGCACCTCGATGCTGCCATCCTGCCCTGTGATCCGGCAGGCGGTTCTCTCCAGAAGCTCCTGTCCGCAGCGGCTTACGCTCATCAGACCGCTCTTGCCCGATCCGCGTGCTTTAAAGGAAAAGGCATCAATCTGCCTTGCAAACTGCCTCAGAAGATAATCCTGCAGCATGATGCGTCTGTGTTTCTCCCCGTAAAGCTCCTGCGGAAAGCCCGCCGTCTTTCCCGGAATCCGCAGACTCACCTTGGACGGCGCCGCGAAGGGATCTCCCTGCACATGGTCGATGGACAGCACATAGCCCGGAAATCCGTATTCTCCCTTGGTATCCTTGTATGCCGGATAGCCCCTGTGATCGATCCGCTCCAGCAACGCCCTCAATTCATCCGCACGTTTCATCTTCTCCTCGTCCTTTCCTGTTTTTCCTGCTGTATTTTACAGTTCGTTGCCGTTCTTCTTTCCCTCCACAAAGGCAAGGGCGTTGTCCATGGTGGTCTGGCTGATCGCCTGCAGCGCCTCATAGGTGAAAAAGCCCTGATGGGAGGTCACGCACACATTGGGGAAGGACAAAAGCCTCGCCATGGTGGAATGCTCCAGAATCCGATCCGACATATCCTCATATACCGTGCCGGTCTCCTCCTCGTAAACATCAAGACCCACCGCAAAAAACTTGCCGTCCCGGATTCCCTGGATCAGATCCTCCGTTCTGATCAGCGCGCCTCTTGAGGTGTTGACCAGAATCACGCCGTCCTTCATTTTTGCGATCGTGTCGCTGTTGATCATGTGGTAGTTTTCCTCTGTCAGCGGACAGTGCAGGGAGATCAGATCTGCCTCCCTAAGCAGCGTCTCAAAATCCACATATTCAATAAAATCCAGATTCTTGTTGGGGTACTTATCATATCCGATCACGCGCATGCCGAAGCCCTTGCAGATTCTTGCCATGGCTACGCCGATCTTGCCCGTTCCCACAATTCCCGCCGTCTTGCCGTACAGGTTCACGCCCATCAGTCCCGTCAGGTTGAAATTGTTCTCCCGGCACTTGATGTACGCCTTGTGCATATGCCTGTCGGCGGTCAGCACCAGTGCCATGGCATGCTCCGCCACCGCCTCCGGGGAGTAGCCAGGCACCCGCATCACCGTAATGCCGCACTCATGCGCAACGTCCAGATCTACATTATTAACGCCCGCGCAGCGCATCAGCACCAGCTTCGTCCCGCATTTTGCAAGCGTGCGGATCGTCTTTTCTCCCAGATCCATGTTGACAAACGCGCAGACCGCCTCGTACCCGTCCGCAAGCCGCGCCGTCTCCGGGCTTAAATTCGGCTCGATAAAGGTAATGTCGATGTCGTGGTATTTTCCCTTATTCTCCAGTTTCTCAAAGAAATCCCTGTCGTAACTTTTTGTTCCGAAAAATAAAATGTTCATGCGTCCTCCAATCCGAAAACTCCGTATGATACGCAAAGTTTTCCTTCCTGTATTATTCTGCATCCTTTTATTTTTATACACAAAAAAGAATCCTGCAAAGCAGGATTCTCCGCCGCAGTGCGATCCTGCCCGGAGGGCTTTTGTATCATAGGAAATTACTCCGTAATTTTCCTATGATATAAAAAAATCGGGGTGACAGGATTCGAACCTGCGACTTCCTGGTCCCAAACCAGGCGCTCTAGCCAAGCTGAGCCACACCCCGATATTGCACCGTTCTCACGGCACAGTGGTAATTATATAATAGAGCCGCCTTTCTGTCAAGCAACCCCGTCTCCGCCTCAGAGGAACTTCAGGGAAAACTCAACCTCTCCCCTCGCATCGATCTCCATGACCACATAGGACGGCTGCCGCCCCTCCTGCCGGGGATAGGAAAGGCTTCCCGGATTGACAACCACCACATCTCCGTCCAGATCCAGCATGGGTCTGTGCGTATGCCCGAAGAACACGATATCCGCTCCCCGCGCCCGTGCTTCCTCCTTCAGCACCTCGGTACCCACGGAGACATAGTAGTGGTGTCCGTGGGTGACCCAGATATGATATTTTCCGATTCCAAACTCACGCTCCATGGGCAGTTGGGAAAAGAAGTCGTTATTGCCTGCCACCATCTCCACCTGGCAGCCTGCACGCGCTGATATGGCGTATTCACTTCCCTCGATATCCCCGCAGTGGATTACCATGTCGAGGGGTTCCTCCAGCTCCACCGCACGGAAAAAATTGTCGTTCTTTTTATGCGTATCGCTCACGATCAGCACTTTCATCTTTTGTCTCCGCCTATTACCGTTCTCAGTTTTTCCTTCATGGCACGCAGCGCCCTTCCCCTATGGCTGACCTCGTTTTTCTCCTCCTCGGTCAGCTCCGCCGTGCTCTTTCCAAATTCGGGAACCTGAAAGATCGGATCGTAGCCAAAGCCGCCCACACCCCTCTCCTCATAGCCGATTCTGCCCTCGATCACACCTCTTGTGGTAAGCTCCGTTCCATCCGGCAGAACGGCGGCAATCACACAGACAAACCTTGCCGTCCGCTTCTCCTCCGGCACACCCTCAAGACGCTCGATCAGATTGTGGTTCTTTACGCGGTACGAGGTCGTCTCCCCCAGATAGCGGGCAGAGTACACACCCGGCTCCTTGTTCAGGTAATCGATCTCCAGACCTGAATCATCCGCCATCACAATATCCTCAGGCGATGCCAGCGCGGCAACCGCCCTCGCCTTGATCAGGGCGTTCTGCTCGTAGGTCTCCCCATTCTCTTCCACATCCACATCGATGCCCGCCTCCCGCATGGACACCACCGGAAGCGGAATATCCTGCAGGATCTCTCTGATCTCGCGGATCTTTCCCGCATTTCCCGTTGCAAACACAATTCTGTTCATGTTCTTCTCTCCCTCATCTATCTGCTCTCCCGCTCCGCAAAGGCAGCCAGGATCGCGTTGTATAATCCTTCCGCAATGCCGTCCCTGTAATCGGGCTGTACAAGAAGCGCCGCTTCCTTCGGATTGCTCATATGCCCCGCATACAGCACCGCTGCCGGCATCCCTGCCTCTTTCAATAATGTATCCGTCTCATCAGCGGCGCGCAGACCGATTCCCCGGTTACTGGTGCTTAACACCACGTTGCGCTCCACAAGATCCGCCAGCTTTGCGTTGTCAAACCATGGAATAAAGTACTCGTCGTTGTATTCCGTTATGACGCCGTACACCGCAGGATCTTCGTCCCCGGCAAGCCGGACGCCGATCAGGAAATCCGCGTCCACCGCGTTTGCGAATGCCGCTCTCTCCTGCCCCGACACGGTCACATCCTCCGTCCGGGTGTAATAGACCTTGATGTCGGTTCTGTCAAGCAGAAGCTTCAGCCGCTTCACAATATCAAGCGTCAGATCCTTCTCCTTCCGGCCGTCGTACTCGCAGCCGTTGTCCTCGCCGCCGCATCCGGCATCCAGCACCACGATCTTCGGGTACATCTCCTTCGGCGGCACGAACTCTATGTATAGGCAGTTTTCTTCCATGACGCTGCTGCACTCAAAGACATCCTCCAGCGAAAACTTTAGCAGCGTTGTCCCCTCCCTTGCGGTGTAGCTGCCCGCCGTGATCCTGTCAATGTTTCCCGATACCGCTTCCTGCCTGTAATAGTCTGCGGAGCAGTTCGCAATATAGATCCACACCTGCCTGTCCATGTAGTGGTTTTCAATGGTGACGTCCTCGGGCCTCACCCCGTTCTCAAGCGGGATGCACAGATAGTCCGTCCCACTGTCGTCTAACCGGAAGCGAAGCTCATGCTCTGTTCCGTCCCCGCCCGTATCCTTTATCACCTGATCCTGCTCCACATTGGCGATGGTGATTGCCTTGTGCTTCATAAAAAACAGCATGGCTCCCATGGCTGCCGCGCAGTAAAGCACGATCCAGACCGCTTTTTTAATCCCGTTCTGCTTCATCCTTTTTTCCCTGTTTCCGCAGTGCCGCGCTCCTTCGGCGGCTTCGGTCCCATAAACTGATAGTAGTAGGTCTTGAGCATGCCATTGTAGATCTTACGGTTTTTATCCGCCTTGCGGCCGATATCCCGCTCTGCCTGCTCATACGCGGTAATCAGATACATGCTCCATGCATCCAGCGCCCGGAAACGCTCCCCGATGGTGCGGTACAGCGCAGGCAGCGCCTCCTTTTCCTCAAGCCGTTCTCCGTAGGGGGGATTGGTGATGATGAAGCCGTACTTCTTCGCGTGGCTCAACTGCTCCACGGCCCTTCTCTGGAAGTGGATCAGCCCATCCACGCCTGCAAGCTTTGCGTTCTCTCTGGACACGGCGATCATCTTCTCGTCGATATCGTAGCCCTGGATATCCGTGTGCACCGACAGATCCACAAGATCCTCCGCCTCCTCGAGCGTATCCTTCCACACCTGTCCGCCCACCACATTCTTCCAGTTCATCGCCGTAAACTTCCGCTTCATGCCGGGCGCCATATTGGCAGCCATCATTGCCGCCTCTATGGGAAACGTACCGCTGCCGCAGAAGGGATCCACCAGAATCCTGTCCTTGTTCCACGGCGTCAGCATAATCAGCGCCGCCGCCAGATTTTCCGCAATGGGCGCTTTCGCCACCAGCCTGCGGTAGCCCCTCTTGTGCAGGGATTCCCCGGTGGTATCCAGGCCAACCGTAACCTCATCCTTCAGCAGAAAGACTCTTACCGGGTAGCTCTCGCCGGTCTCGGCAAACCAGTTTACATGGTAGATTCCTTTCAGCCTGTCCACCATTGCCTTTTTCATAATGGACTGTATATCGGAGGGGCTGAACAGCTTGCTCTTCACGCTGCCCGCCTTCGCCACCCAGAATTTTCCGTCTGCGGGAATATACTCCTCCCAGGGCAGAGCCGCGGTTCCCTGAAACAGCTCTTCAAAGGTCTCCGCATGAAAGGAACCCACTTTGATCAGGATTCTCTCCGCAGTACGCAAAAAGACATTTGCCCTGCAAAGTGCCTCCTCATCCCCGAAAAAGGTGACTCTTCCGTCGGATACTTCCGTGATGTCATACCCCAGATCAATTATCTCTTTCTTCAACACCGACTCCATGCCGAAATGGCAGGGTGCGATCAATTCAAACTTTCTCATGATTTCCGCCTTTTTCCTTTTTAACAGTATAGCATCTTTTTTCATATAAAGCAAAGTAAAAAGGAATCCTGTCCACGCAGATCCTGCACTACACAAAAACCGCCCATCCCGAAGGATAAGGCGGTTTCCTGTCACTCCGTCACAATGCCTACTGGCAGTTGTTCTGATTGTTCTGCTTATTCTGCTTGTTCCGGTTGTTCTTGGTGCTGTCAGAGCAGTTGCTGTACTTGTTCTGGCTGTTGTTCTGATTCTGGTTGTTCTGGCTGTTGTTCTGATTCTGGTTGTTCTGGTTGCTGTTCTGATTCTGATTCTCGTTGTTATAAGACATGAGAAAACTCCTCCTGTTGATTTTTTTATTACAGGAATAGTATCTCTGACGTCCCCTGAAAATATGCCGGATTTTTATAGGACTTTTTTACTATTTTATGCTTGCTTTTGGTACTAAAGTATTATATAATAATCTTGCAAAGGAAATTGGTCCCCACCTTCTTCCTTTGTAACCCTTATATATTATTTATACTCCCCTATATGAGCCGCCGGTTCCCCCGACGGCTCATTCCCTTTTAAATCCCTTTTTCAAATTTCTTTTCACGCTTTTCTATGCAGCCCGGGTCAGGAGCTTCTGATCCACCTCACCACAAACACGATCAACAGCACCGGTATCAGAATCGGCGCCAGATAGGACAAAATCGAAAATGCCGCTCCAAATATGAGAATCAGGACGACAAATACGAGAATCAGTACCAGCCGCAGCGGCATGTGGAACAGGCGTCTTTTGTGCTGCATACCGTCCCCGTCGGCATATCCGCCGTAACCGTTATAGCCGTAGCTGCCCTGACTGTCGCAGCCATCGCCGCCCTCTCCGCTGCCCCGCTCCGCGCGCTTGCTGGCATCCGAAATGCTGCGCGCCAGCAGTCTCGGATCTCCCAGCTCTGCGATCACCTCCGTCTCGCTCAGGTTCATCCGCACCCGCGTATTGATATAGTCCTCATAATATCTGATGTTCTCTTCCACCTGCGAAGCGCTGACCCTGCCTGTCAACGCCATTCTCAGACTGTCCAGGAACTCTTGTTTTGTCATATCTTTCCTCCGTCCCCGCAGCAAGTCAAAGCGGGCATGCATAACGTTTCACACATTATAACATGCCCGCCTTGATTCGTAAATAAAAGGTAAGGAAAGGTACTATAAACTTTCTATAAAGATATAAGCAAAAATGTCAGCCCTTCACGGCACCGGCAACCATTCCCTTGATGATCTGCTTGCTGAACATAAAGTACAGAATCACGATCGGGGACATGGTGATCAACATAGCTGCCATCTGCTTCGGATAGTCGGATGCGAACTGACCCTTAAACTGTGTCAGTGCAAGAGGCACCGTCTGCAGATGCACATTCTTGATCAAAACCAACGCGAAGGAGAACTCATTCCAGCATCCGAAGATCTGAATAATGGCAACCGTCACCAGAATCGGTTTGCAGATCGGAAGGATGATATTCAACAGCGTGTGGGAAAAGCTGCTTCCGTCAATGGCTGCCGCCTCCTCCAAGGAGACCGGAATGCTCTTTACATAGCCTTCCACAAGGAAGATACCCATGGGAAGTGCAAAGGAAACATAGGGCAAAAGCAGTGTATACCACTGGTTGGAAATACCGCAGCTCTTGAATACCACATAGATGGGTACCAGCAGGGAATGGATCGGGATCAGCATTCCCATGAGGAACATCACATAGAGCGGACGGTTCAGTTTAAAACGAACTCTTGCCAGAATGTAACCTACTACAAAGCTGAATAAAACGATCAGAACGATGGAAAGCGCCGTGGTACGCACGCTGTTCATCATGGACTCTCCCAGATGGTAGTCCGAGTTGCCCAAAATTCTGATATAGTTGACCAGGGTAGGGTTCTTGGGAAGTCCCACAATGTCTGCATTGAACACTCTCTTCTCCTTCAGTGAGGAATACAGCATCCACACGATGGGGAAAATACAGGAAAGTGAAAATACAATACAGATAAAGTTGAGTACTACCGTAAGGATACCCTTGCGAACAGGATGGGGTTTTGCTACTGCCTGAGTATGTGTTGACATCTTCTACGCCTCCTTCTCGCGGGTGAACAAATTTGCAAGCAACTGTGATCCGCCGATGACCAGCATTGCCAGTACAAAGATTCCTACGGAAATACAGCTTCCGTAACCCATGTTGCTCTGATTGAAGGAAATCTGGTAACCGTACATTGCCATAACCATGGACGCGGTACCCGGGCCACCCTTCGTCATAACGAAGATATTATCGAACGCCTTCATATTACCTGCTACGCAGAGGGTAATACAAACAAGCATTGTGTTCTTAATCAGGGGAAGTGTGATATACCATGCCTTCTGCACACCGTTGGCTCCGTCGATCTCCGCGCTCTCGAACACTTCCGTATCGATGGAAGAAATTGCGGAGAGGATGATTACCATGTAATATCCGATATACTGCCAGATCAGAGGAATGGATACCAAAAGCATTACTAACTTCGGCTCATTCAGCCAAACCTTACAAAGATCAGGTCTGCCGATAACTCTCAAAAACCAGTTGATGATTCCGTACTGGTTGTGATAGATCATATTCCAGATCAAGCCCAGACACACTGCTGAAATCGTGCTGGGGAAAAATCCAAAGGTTCTGTGAATCCCTTTCAGCTTTACCACCTTGGAATTCACAATCATTACCATGATAAAAGCGATGCCGACCTGTCCGATGATACATGCAACCACCAGATAGATGTTATGTCCGAAGGACTCCCAGAAAGTCGCATCGTGAAACAGTTGAATATAATTATCGAATCCAATAAAAGTCTTCTTGGGGCCACCCTTCCATTCAAAAAAGCTATAAACGAATGCGGTTACCAGAGGAACAAATACAGTGAATACGAAAAAGACAACCGGTAAAATCAAATACAGAAATACAGTTCGTCCTTTTGGTTTGATTGAGTTTAACATGTTATGTACGCCCTCTCCTTCCTTTACAAAAACCGTTCTGCCTGCACTAAGGTAGGCAGAACGGCCTGAAAGTAAATCTCTTTTTTACTGCAAAGGACTTATGCCCCTGTCAGTCACCTTCTTAGTAGTTTGCTTCGTATGCAGCCTGTGCATTTGCAGCAACGTCCTCAGGTGTCATATCTCCGTTCATCATGGACTGCAGGTCTGTGTTCAGAACATCCCATACAGCGCTGGAGATGTAGGAGTCGTAAATCTCGCAGGTCTCGGTATCAACATAAGACCAGTTGTAGAATGCCTGGGTAACTGCATCGAAGCCGCTCAGATCTACGTCAGCAACCTTGGTAAGTCCGCCCAGAGCGTAGCCGGTAGCTACATAGCTTGCGAATGCAGGACCGGTAACGTACTCAGCCAGATCGATAGCTGCTGCCAGCTTAGCAGGATCCTCAGCAACCTTAGGATTGATTGCTACTGCGTATCCAAGACCGATGTTCTGGGAATTAGGAGCGTAGGTTGCATCTGCAGGCTGAGGAAGAACTGCGAAACCGATGTTGTTGAACTTGTCAGGATCGCTCTCCTTCAAAGTAGCTGCGATATAGGACTCATCCCAGTTACCGCCGATGAATGCTGCTGCGGTACCAGCGATGTAGTACTCACGAGCGTCCTCGTTGGTGACTGCGTTGAAGTCCTCGTTGAAGATTGCAGTGTCATTGAACAGTCTCTGGGTCTCAGCAAGAGCTGCTACGAAGGTATCATCTGTGAACTTGGAACCGCTCTTTGCAATCAGACCCATGAACCAGTCGGGACCGGTATATCTGTTTCCTAAAGTAGACAGGAAGCAGGAGTTTGCCTGCCACTTACCGCCGTTACCGAACGCAACAGTGGTGATGCCCTTTGCGTTGAAGTATTCAGCAGCCTTCTCAACATCTTCCCAAGTTGTCGGGAAAGAATCAAATCCAGCCTCTTTCCACATTGCCTTGTCGTAGATTACAACAGTACAGGTACCGCCTGTCAGTACAGGGAAACCATACATCTTTCCATCTACGGTGAAAGGTGCGAAGTAAGAGGTGTTGTAGTCAGCGTAGTAAGGAGACTCTTTGATGATGTCGGTCAGGTCAAGGATCAGTCCCTGATCCGCCCATGCGATGGTATTCATACCCTGAAGTAAGAATACATCAGGCAGGTCATCTGCTGCTGCCAGTGTAGCGATCTGGGTCTTGTACTCTGCGTTAGCCAGAACGTTCTGGGTCAGAGTGATGTCCGGATGAGCCTCATCCCACTGTGCAAGAACGGTACGGAAACCATCGGAACCACCGTTACCCTGAGACTCCTCAGAAGTAGAGTAGTGCATGATCTCCAGCTCGCCTACATATGCTGCAGAGCCGTCGTCTGTCTTGGACTCTCCGCTAGCAGGTGCTGCGGAAGACTCCGTCTTTGTTTCGGTGTTTGCTCCGCTTCCGTCGGTAGTGGTAGAACCATCACCGCATCCAACCAGCAGGCTGGAAAGCATTGCTACGGAAAGCAGGGCTCCAAGTAATTTCTTTTTCATTACTTTTTTCCTCCCTTTAAAATAATGAGTGTGTTTTTTATATTAGTTTTGCATGATCTTATCATGCAAAAATAATACCGGTATTATTTTTCAGATCCGTTTTACCGTTTTCCCTTCGTAGACCTCGCCGCTGATCAAAATCTGTTCCACCAGCGTTGTCTTCGGTTTTTCAATCAGGCTGATGAGCTTTACTCCCGCCATCTCACCGATCCTGCCGGTGTTCTGATGTAAGGTGGTAAGCTGTGGCTCAATATGGCGTCCTACGCGGATACCGTCATAGCCTGCAACGGAAATGTCCTGCGGAATCCGCAGCCCCCGCTCCTTGATCACATTGATGCCTCCGAAGCAGGAAAAATCATCGGGATAGAGGATGCAGGTAGGAGGTCTCTTCAAAGAAAGCAGCTCCTTCGTCCTCTGACCGGCGCCTTCCGTATCCCTGTACGCCGATTCTAATATGTAACTGTCCGGAACGGTAAGTCCCAACTCCTCCGCCGTCCTGTAAAATGAGGAGAGACGGCTCTGGGTAACCGAGGAATCCGCGCCGTGGATATAGGCGATCCTGCGGTGTCCCTGTTCATATATATAGGTAAGCAGTTGTTTCATGCCTCCTACGTTGTCCGAAATGACTGCCGACCTGTTGTGGAACAGATGATCGATGGTAATCAAGGGAATGTCGCTGTGCACCAGCTCCTCCACCTCGTCGCCGAGGAAGTCTACGCAGGCGATCACCACGCCGTCAAAGCCCCGGTACTTGCAATGCTCCAGATAGCTCATCTTGCCTTTTCCCTTACGCCCGGTGTTGATAAAAGTGATGTCATATCCCCTCGTCTCCACCGTCCGTTTGAAGCTGTCGAGCACATTGGAAAAGAAATCATGGGTCAGACCACTCTGCGCCTCATCCGCAAACAGCACTCCTATATTATAGGTACGGTTTGTTTTCAGCGCCCTGGCAGATGAGTTTGGAAAGTATCCCATTTCCTTTGCCGTCTGCCGAATCTTTTCCTTTGTCTCCTCCCCGATATCCTTGTGGTCGTTCAATGCCTTGCTGACTGTCGCCACGCTGACACCGCACGCCCTGGATATATCTTTCATTGAGATCATGTTGCAATCCCCAATCTCCAGCTTCCCTCGTCTTTGTCCACATTGAAAAGTCGCTTAATCGTTTTCGCAGTTATAATATACATCAACATTTATATTTTTGCAACACTTTTTATATCTTTTTTATGCATTTATTATAGCTTTAGCAAACTTACACAGTTTTGTTGCACAATTTTTTGTACTTTTGTATAGGCGTATTTCCAGTTTCTTCTATATTTAATCAAAAATGTGCCGTTTTGCCCCCCTCCCCCCCCTCTCCTCACCTCCTCCGCCTTTTGTTTCAGTTATCGGTTGTGTATTTCATGGTTTACTCAAAAAGTCCATTTTTACTGCATTTTCTTGTTGCGCTCCCTGTCTTTCTTGTGTATAATTTGAAATTAGAAGAAGTTGTACTTTTTTACTTAAACGTTTACTTCAAAAACCATTCCACAACTGAAAAGGAGAAAAAACCATGAAATTCGGCTATTTCGACGATGGGAACCGCGAGTACGTGATCACTACCCCGAAGACTCCCCTTCCCTGGATCAACTATCTGGGCTGCAAAGACTTTTTCAGCCTGATCTCCAATACCTGCGGTGGCTACACCTTCTATAAGGATGCAAAGCTGCTGCGTCTGACCCGTTATCGTTACAACGATATCCCCGCCGATACCAACGGCAAGTACTTCTACATAAAGGACGGCGATACCGTCTGGAATCCGGGCTGGCAGCCCTCCAAGACGGAGCTTGACTCCTACGAGTGCCGCCACGGCATCGGCTACAGCCGTTTCACCGGAAAGAAGAACGGCGTGGAGGCATCCGTTCTCACCTTTGTTCCCATGCAGGACACCTGTGAGATCAGCCGTATCAGCATTACCAACAACTCCGACACCGAAAAGAACCTTTCTCTGTTCTCCTATGTAGAGTGGTGTCTGTGGAATGCTGATGATGATATGAAGAATTTCCAGCGTAACCTGAGCACCGGCGAAGTGGAAGTCGTGGACTCCACCATTTTCCACAAGACCGAGTACAGAGAGCGCCGCAACCATTATGCGGTTTACTCCGTAAATGCAAAGGTTGACGCTTTCGACACCAGCAGGGACGCTTTCCTCGGTGCATACCGCGGCGCTGATCTGCCGGAGGCTGTTGAGAACGGTGCATGCACCAACTCCATGGCAAGCGGCTGGTCTCCCATCGCTGCGCATCAGATCAATCTGACCCTGAAGCCCGGCGAGAGCAGGAGCTACATCTTCGTGCTGGGATATGTGGAAAATCCCGAGGACGAAAAGTGGGAATCCTACGGCGTGATCAACAAGAAGCGCGCTTTTGCAATGCTTGAGCGCTACAACACAGATGCCGGTGTGGACGCCGCTTTCGCAGAGCTGAAGGCTTACTGGGAGAAGCTGCTTTCCAAGTACACCGTGGAATCCGGCAACGACAAGGTAAACCGCATGGTTAATATCTGGAACCAGTATCAGTGTATGGTGACCTTCAATATGTCCCGTTCCGCTTCCTATTATGAATCCGGTATCGGCCGCGGCATGGGCTTCCGTGATTCCTGCCAGGATCTGCTCGGCTTCGTGCATCTGATCCCCGACCGTGCAAGGGAGCGTATCATTGACATTGCTTCCACCCAGTTCCGGGACGGCAGCGCTTATCATCAGTATCAGCCCCTTACCAAGAAGGGCAACTCTGACATCGGCAGCGGCTTCAATGATGACCCGCTGTGGCTGATTGCCGGAACCAGCGCCTATGTGCGTGAGACCGGAGATACCTCCATCCTGAAGGAGATGGTTCCCTACGACAACGATATGTCGGTTGCAACCACCCTGATGGAGCACTTAAAGCGCTCACTTGATTACATCATCAACCACAAAGGCCCTCACAACCTGCCTTTGATCGGGCGTGCAGACTGGAATGACTGTCTGAACTTAAACTGCTTCTCAGAGCATCCCGGCGAGTCCTTCCAGACCTTCGGCCCCAGTGAAGGTCCCGTTGCGGAGTCCGTGTTCATCGCCGGCATGTTTGTAAAATACGGCGAGGAATATGCGCAGCTGGCTGAGCTTCTGGGCGATGCCGCAGAGGCAAAGAGAGCCCGCGACGAAGTAGCCGTTATGTATGACGCCATCCTGAAGGACGGCTGGGACGGCGAGTGGTTTGTGCGTGCTTACGACGCTTACAGCCACAAGGTTGGTTCCAAGGAATGTGAGGAAGGCCAGATCTTCATCGAGCCGCAGGGCTTCTGTGTTCTGGCAGGCGTCGGCGTCAAGGAAGGTCTTGCCGAGAAGGCGCTCAACTCCGTAAAGGAAAGACTGGACACCAAGTACGGCGTAATGATCCTGCAGCCCGCTTACACAAGATATCATCTGGAGCTTGGCGAGATCACCTCTTATCCGCCCGGATACAAGGAGAATGCAGGTATCTTCTGCCACAACAACCCTTGGGTATCCATCGCTGAGACCGTGATCGGCAGAGGCGACCGTGCTTTTGAGATCTATCAGAAGACCTGTCCCGCATATGTGGAGGAAATCAGTGAGATCCACCGCACCGAGCCGTATGTTTACTCCCAGATGGTTGCCGGACGCGACGCCAAGTTCCACGGCGAAGCAAAGAACAGCTGGCTGACCGGTACGGCTGCATGGACTTTTGTCAATATTTCCCAGTACATTCTGGGTGTATATCCAACCCACACCGGACTGAGCATCGATCCTTGTCTTCCCAAGGGCTTCGGCGATTTCAAGCTGACCCGTTCCTTCCGCGAAGGCATCTACCACATCGATGTGAAGAATCCTTCCGGCGTAGAGAAGGGTGTTGTTTCCATGGTAGTGGACGGCAAGCCGGTGGACGGCCACATCATCCCTTACGAGAAGGACAAGACCGAATACCATGTTACCGTAACCATGGGCTAAATTTCAAAACCTGCGCCGCAGTGCGTGAGAAAGAATCCTGCTTTGCAGGATTCTCCGCCTGCGGCGGGTCGCTTTTGCGACATGATATCTCTCCGCCGCAGTGCGATCCTGCCCGGAGGGCTTTTATACCATAGGAATTACGGAGTAATTTCCTATGGTATAAAAAAGGGCTGTACCGATATGGTACGGCCCTTTTGATGTCATGGGGAATTATTTCTTTACATAAGGGGTGCAAAGAGCTTGCAGATATGCCCGAACAGCCTTGTGTGCAGGGGAATCGATTTGTAGTATTCCTCCGTCACCCTGCTGCATTTTGCAAGTGTTTCCCTAAAATCCTCCTCCACATCCGCCACCACGCTGTTGCGGTAAAAGTAGGCTGCGCACTCGAAGTGGTGGTACAGACTGCGGTAATCCAGATTGATGGTTCCCACCACCGCTTTGCAGTCGTCCGAGGTGAATACCTTCGCATGCACAAAGCCCGGCGTGTATTCGTAGATCTCCACGCCTGCGGAAAGCAGCGTGAGATAATAGGTTCTCGCAATGGCAAACGCATATTTTTTATCCGGTATGTGCGGCAGGATCAGCTTGACCTCCACGCCTCTCTGGGCGGCATATTTTAACATCATCAGAAAGGTGCTGTCCAGAATCAGGTACGGCGTCATAATATGCACATAGCGGGATGCCGTGTTCAGGATGTCCAGATAGACCTTCTCCGCCACATTCTCCTTGCAGTTCGGCCCGTCCCCGTAGGGAATCACAATACCGTCGGACAGCGGAGCGGTCGCCTCCTCTTCCTTCCACTTTTTCAGGTACTTTCCGAAATCCTCCGTTTTGCCCGGTGTATCCCAGTTTCTGAGAAACATGACCGTAAAGCTGTCCACCGCTTTTCCCGTGATTTTTACCGCCACATCCTTCCAATGCCCGAAGCGCTCTCTCCGGTTGATGTACTCGTCCGCCAGATTTACGCCTCCCGTATATGCTACCCTGCCGTCGATCACAAGGATTTTTCTATGGTCACGGTTATTCTGGTGGGTGGAGAGCATGGGCACGATCTGGGCAAAGGGCTTTGTCTTGATTCCAAACTTCTCCATTTTTTTCGGGTAATTATAAGGAAGCAGAAGCAGGGAGCACATGCCGTCGTACATGAAGCGCACCTCCACTCCCGCTGCCGCCTTCCGCTTTAGCACCGCCAGAACGGAATCCCACATCAGACCTGGCTCCACGATAAAATATTCCAGAAAAATGAAATGCTCCGCCCGCTCCAGTTCTTCCAGCATATCCTTCCATTTTTCTTCTCCCATTCTGAAATAGGTATTCTTCTCTGCGGGATATACCGGATATCCTGCCGTATAGGCAAGATAATGGGCAAGCTGCCCCGCCGCGCTCTCCATCTCTTCTATCTGCTCCAGCACTTTCCCGTCAGGCTCCATATAGGACCGGGTCTGCGCGATCACGCGGTTCATCTCATGCTTCAGTCCGCGGCTCCCCAGATTCTTGTCCACAAACAGAAACACTATGGTTCCCACCACGGGGAGTGCGCAGATGGGGATTGCCCAGGAGAGCTTGAACTCCGGCAGATCTTCCTTGTTGATCAGATAGATCAGCACCACCACACCCAGCAGCACCATACCGCCGTAAACATAGGTGCTGTACCGCCCCATCCACAGGAAGGTACTCACCAGAATGGCAATTTGCAGTAAAAGTGACAACACGATAATCAGGGTACGGCTGAACACCAGCTTGAAAAACACATGCAAAAACTTTTTCATTTGTCTCTCTGCCCTCTCTTTTGAAAATACGGATCTTACCTCGATTATAACATATCCTCCTTCGTCTGCGTATAAAAAAACTTTGAAAAAGCCCTTGACAATCCCGGGGTCTCTATGTAAAATATTTAATGTTGCAGGTGATTACATCTGTTGTGTGCGTTTAGCTCAGCTGGATAGAGCGTTTGGCTACGGACCAAAAGGTCGGGGGTTCGAATCCTCTAACGCACGCTACTGTGCGTTTGCGCACGTTTTATGCGTTTTCGCGCATTGTCGTTGAGCCGGGATTCTTTGAGTGTTCAAAGGATTTCGGCTTTTTTCATGGTTGGATTTTGGAGTACGGCGATGTGTGGGCTTTGCGTGTGCGGAATCAAGGGGGAAATGTTTTATGGAGCTGATTATCAGGAAAATGAGAAAAGATGATGCCCCTGCGCTGCATCTGCTGCTGTCCGATCCGAAGGTGATGCGTTATCTGGAGGCTCCGTACAGTCGGGAGCAGACCGAACATTTTCTATGCAGTGCCGGATTATCGGATTCCCCCTTGATCTATGCTGTGGAAGAACACGAAAAATTCATTGGATATGTCATATACCATTCCTATGACCACGAAAGCATGGAAATAGGCTGGGTTCTCTTCCCCGCCTTCTGGGGGCGCGGATATGCATCAGCGCTCACCGATCAGTTGATCCGGAAGGCACAGCAGGAGCAGAAGGATGTGGTGATAGAGTGTGTGCCGCAGCAGACAGCCACAAAACAAATTGCTTGCAAGAAGGGCTTTTCCTATAAAGGGATCTGCGACGGGCTGGAGATATACCGGCTGGAGCATTAAATCTTGAGGAGGCATTAATATGGCAAACATACTATATATCGCCTTTAAAGGAAAAAATAATTCATCCTGTCAGCTTGTCAGCCAGATGCACGCGGATGCTTTTTATCTTACAAATTCCTTTCCCGGCATCAAACGTGATATTGACACCCTGTCTATGAACTACGAAAAGATACTCATGTTGGGATTGGATAAGAATTTGCATGATGCCGTCCGCTTTGAGCGGGCGGCGCAAAAGGACGGCAAGCTGCTCTATTCCTCCATGGATATCGAGCCCTATTTGGCTTTGGCAAATGAAATGGGGCTATCCTATACTGTGTCGGAGATTCCTGGCACGTACCTGTGTAACGAAGCATATTGGTATGTGTTACAGAAAGCAGAATGTCCTGTCTTGTTTCTTCACATCCCTTCCACTTCGCACATGTCCGACGGCTTCGGAGACAAACTCAGGAAACTGCTGGAATCTGCTGCGGCGCTTTGACATCCACCCGTCTGGCATGTCTACATCGCGCTGTCTGCGTTGCACTGTCTTTCCTGCACTGTCAGTGTTCCACCGTCTATCTTGCCCTGTCTGTGTTGCTCATAGGCAAGGTTGTTGCCGCATGAAGATTTGTCCCCCACGGGTACAGATCAGCAAAAATGCTTTTCTGTACCCGAAAACCCGCCGGATTTCCACTCAAATCGGGTACAGATGAACAAAAAAACGCTTCTGTACCCGAAAACTCGCCGATTCCCCGCTCAAATCGGGTACAGATCGACCAAAAACTTCTCCTGTACCCGAAAACCCGCCGGATTCCCGCTCAAATCGGGTACAGAACAGCAAAAACGCTCTCCTGTACCCGGAAGCCTGCCAGACTTCCACTTACCACGGGTACAGATCAGCAAAAATGCGCTCCTGTACCCTTCCGGCTTTTCTGATCCGCCAGCCATGGCGGAAAGCAGTTGCTTGCGGCAGGAAAAAGAAATTTGTTTTATGTGCTGAAAAAATCAGGCACTGTACCCAACGGGTGCAGTGCCTGAGCTTGCTAATAGGATTCTACTTTAAATCAATCTTTCTTTCCTTTGCTGTCCAGCTTCTGCAGGATCCAGACAAAGAAGATGATGATGATGATGGCGGCAAAAATGCCTGCCATGCCGTATCCCATGATTTCAAGTGCTGCCAAGATATTTGCGTTCATGTGCCACCTCCTACATAGTCTGTGCAAACTGTGCTACAAGCTGGATGATCATACCGCCCGCGATTGCGGAGGAAATCTGTCCAGCCACGTTGGCGCCTGCTGCCTGCATGATGAGAATATTGCCGGGGTTCTCCTCCTGCGCCATCTTCTGCACCACTCTGGACGCCATGGGGAATGCGGAAATACCGGCAGCTCCCACCATGGGATTGATCTTCTTTTTGAGGAAGATGTTCAGTATCTTCGCAAACATAACGCCGCCGAAGGTATCAAATACAAACGCCGCCAGACCGATCAGCATAACCAGAAGCGTATCCACCTTGACAAAAGCCTCCGCCTTCATGCTGAAGGAAATGGTGATACCGAGCAGCAGGGTGATCAGGTTGGTCAAAGGTCCCTGTGCCGTATCCGAAAGATTCTGCAATACGCCGCACTCGCGGATCAGGTTGCCGAACATCAGGCAGCCAACCAGAGATGCCGAGGAGGGCGCCACAAAGCCCACGATGATCGTCACCACGATGGGGAACAGGATCCTTGTCCGCTTGGAAACGGAGCCGGGCTTGTATTCCATCTTAATACTGCGTTCTTTCTTAGTCGTGATCAGCTTGATTGCCGCCGGCTGTACGATGGGAACCAATGCCATGTAGGAGTACGCCGCCACCGCGATCGCTCCGATATAGTTGGAATGCAGAACCTGCGAAACCAGCAGGGATGTGGGACCGTCCGCCGCACCGATGATACCGATGGATGCCGCATCCTTCAAGTCAAAGCCCAGCAGCACAGCAAAGAGAAGCGCTGCAAAAATACCGAACTGCGCTGCCGCACCGAACAGAAACATGATGGGCTTCGCCAGCAGCGGGCCGAAGTCGATCATGGCGCCGATGCCGATAAACAAGAGAAGCGGCAATGCTTCCGAAGCCTCGATTCCAATCTCATACAGCCACTGGATGATGCCGTTTGTCTCTCCCACGCCTTCCAGCACCTGATTGATGGCATTGGCACCGGGAAGATTGACAAGAATGGCACCAAAGCCCATCGGCAAAAGCAAAGAAGGTTCATATTCCTTTTTGATTGCAAGCCAAATCAGCACTGCGCCCACCACATACATGACGATCTGCTGCCATGTGACTGCGCATATGCCTTCCCATAGAAAACTCATAGTTTTTCCTCCATGTGTAATTGTTTTGTAGGTACATAACATTATAAACTCTGGACAGTCTAATGTAAAGGCAAAAACCTCGCGCCAAATGTAAAATAATCTTAACAATGCTGTCCTCTTGTGCTAAACTGTAACGGGGATTGATCCCGTCGAAGAAAGGAACATTATGCGTTTTGACATGCACTGCCACACCAAGGAAGGCTCGCTGGACGGAAAAGTCCGGCTTGCCGATTTTGTAGAGCAATTAAAGAGCCGGGGCTATCAGGGAATGCTTGTGACCGATCACAATTCCTACAACGCCTACCGTTACTACAAAAAACATAAGGATGATCCTGCCTTCCGGGATTTTACCATATTAAAGGGGATTGAGTATGATACCATCGACGCGGGACATATTCTGGTGATCCTGCCGGAGTACACCAAGCTTCCGCTCATGGAGCTGCGGGGACTCCCCGTGACCGCGCTGATCGAAGTGGTTCACTTCTACGGCGGCATTCTGGGACCGGCGCACCCGTGCGGGGAGAAATACTTAAGTTTCTGCCGCTCCCGGCGCTACCGCAAGAATCCCGACATATTAAAGAATTTTGACTTCATGGAAACCTTCAACGCGTGCGAAAGCCCCGCGACCAACAAAAGGGCAGCGGAGCTTGCTGAAAAATATGATCTTCCCGGCTTCGGCGGCAGCGACGCCCACAAGCCGGACTGCATCGGTCTGGCATACACCGACCTGCCGGATTCCGTACAGACGGAAAGTGATCTGATCCGCTACGTCAATGCAAAACAGCCCGTGCGCTGCGGCGGTTGTTATTATACGCACACCACCAAGGACAAAATCGGCTCCTTAAACAATGTGCTTGTGTATTCTTTCTGGTTCTACAATAAAGCTGCGGGGCTTTTCCGCTACTACAAGCGCCGGCTCGCGATCTCCGCGCTCCGCCATGCCAAAAAGGCTTAGTCTTCCGGCTCTTTGAACATTTCGGCAAGGGTATGCCATCCCAGCACGGCACACTTCACCCTTGACGGCATGTGGGCAATGTCCTTGAGTGCGGACGCTTCCTCCAGCTCCTCTGTCTCCTCCGGGGTCGTCTCCCCCTTTATCATCCGAAAGAACAGCTCCCCTAGCCGGAGCGCTTCTTCCTTCTTCTTCCCGATGATCATACCCAGCATGATATCCGCCGACGCCTGGGAAATGGCACAGCCGTCCCCAACAAAGGCGCCGTCTGCGATCACATCATCCACCACCTTGAGCTTCAAAAAAATATCATCACCGCAGTTGGGATTTACACCCTCCAGCACCAGATTGGCATCCGGCAGATCATGCTTGAACTCCGGACGCAGATTATGCTCCGTCAGAATTTCGTTGTAAAAGCTTCTATTCTCCATAGCCCATCCTTTCCCGGACACTTGCCACCGCGTCCACGAATGCGTCGACTTCTTCCGCCGTGTTGTAGAACATCAGGCTTGCCCGCGTTGCGGAACGCACGCCCAGATATGCAAGCAGCGGCTGCGCACAGTGATGTCCGGCACGCACATCGATTCCTTCTTCTTCCAGAATTGCGCTCACGTCATGGGGGTGCACATCATCCACCACAAAGGTCACAATGCCCGTGTGTTCCCGCGCATCCTCCGAGCCCAGCACATGCACATGGGGAAGTCTGCAAAGCCCGTCCATCGCCCGTTTTGTCAGGGCAAGCTCCCTCTCCTGCATTCTCTCAAAGCCGATTCTCTCGATATAGCGGATCGCCTCCGCCAGACCCACGGCTCCCGCCGCGTTCACCGTGCCCGCCTCGAACTTGTGCGGCAGCTCTGCAAATACCGCGCCCTCTCTGGTCACGCTGTCGATCATCTCACCGCCGGTGAGGAAGGGCGGCATCTGTTCCAAAAGCTTTCTTCTTCCGTACAACACGCCGATTCCCATGGGGCCAAAGAGCTTATGTCCGGAAAAAGCAAGGAAATCCACATCAAGCGCCTGCACATCAAGCGGCATATGCGGAGCACTCTGCGCCGCATCCAGCACCACCACCGCGCCGACAACATGCGCCCTCTCCGCGATCTGGGCAATGGGATTTACCCTGCCCAGCACATTGGAAACATGAGTGACCGCCACAAGCCTTGTCCGGTCGGAAAATGCGGCGTCCATCCGCTCCTCCGTGATCTCCCCGTCCGGCCCGCACTCCAGAAACACCAGCTTTGCCCCCGTGGTGCGCGCCACCATCTGCCATGGCAGCAGATTGCTGTGGTGCTCCATGATGGAGACCACGATCTCGTCTCCTTCCTTCAGGCGGGACAAGCCGTAGCTGTACGCCACAAGATTCAGGCTTTCCGTGGTGTTGCGTGTAAATATGATCTCCTCCGGCGCAGCCGCATGTAAAAAACGCTGCACGGTTTTTCTGGCTTCCTCATACGCCTCCGTCGCCCTCAGGCTTAGCGGATAAAAGCCCCGCAGAGGATTGGCGTTGTCATGCTCATAGAAAGCGCGCTCCGCCTCCATGACACAGACCGGTCTCTGGGAGGTGGCGGCGTTGTCCAGATAGAAGGTCTTTTCCGTCTGCAGCAGTGGAAAATCGGCACGGCCGTCAAACAAAAGCTCCTCCACCGCCTCCTTTGCAAGCTGCTCCGCCCCGGCATCCCGCATCTGGCTGCAAAGACGCTCCAGCTTCGCGCGGGTCATCATCTTCTCTGCCGTCTCTTTTCCGATTCCTCTGGAAGCAAAATACAGAAGCGTATCCTCATCCAGCTCGCCGATGGTGGCGCCGTGATTTCCCTTCACATCCTCCTCCGCGCAGAGAATGAGAGGCACGGTTCTGTTCCGTAAATCATCGCCTAAAAGGAGCACGTTCTCCGTCTCCTGTCCCTCCGCACCGGCGGAACCCTTCTTGAAATCAATGGTTCCGCGGAAGATCTTGTCCGCATGGTTAAGCAGCGTTCCATCCGCCCGGATATCGCTGATGCTTCTCTCCCCGAAATGGTTGACCGCCATATTCAGATCAAGCAGCTGACCCTCGCCGCAGACATAGCCGATCTGCGTGGAAAAGCGGCTGTCCGCCCCGTCAAGATCCACCCGGCATCCGTCATACAGATTTCCCTTTCCCGCAAAGAGCTGCAACAGCTCAAGCTCCGCCTCCTCCTCGCAGCGTGCGCCGATGTCACTTAACAGTACGCTTTCCTGTCCCGGCGTCAAAATCTGGATCAGCTTAATATGCGACCTTTCCTTCGCATGCACCAGTGTCCTGACCGCTAAGGATGCCTGCCTGCTGCCCGTCCGGCAGTCCATGACCACCGTGAGACGGTTTTCCGGCTCCGCCGTGATCCGCACAAGCCCGGCGCTCTGCTCCTCTTTTCTGCCTCTGATATGGATTCGCACCGGATTTTCCTGCTGTCCGTTCACCTGACATGCGGCTGCTCTTTCAAACAGGGAATCCGCCTCCACGCCGGCACCCGTCAGGATCGCAGGCGCTTCTGCTTCCTGCCGCAGAACAAGGTTTTCCGTATCGATCCTGCAGCCTTCGGTCTCCCCCGTCCACTGCAGCACCGCCTCATTTACCTGCAGCCGGTTCCATGTGGGCGCCGGGAGCTGATTGATTATATATTCACGATTCTGTACCATATTTTACAATCTCCTTCCCTTACCCGATACAGCCCTTCATCTCCAGCCGGATCAGATTGTTCATCTCAATCGCGTATTCCAGAGGCAGCTCCTTGGACACATTGTCCGCAAAGCCACTGACGATGCACGCCTTTGCCTCCTCCTCGCTCATGCCCCGGCTCATCAGATAGAACACCGCCTCGTCACTGATCCGCCCGATCTGCGCCTCATGCCCGATGTTGGCGTCCTTCGTGCGCACATCCATGGCGGGGATGGTGTCGGATCCGGATTCGGAATCCAGCATCAGGGACTGGCAGGAAACGGAAGACTTGGTTCCCTTTGCCTCCTTTGTGACCACCACGGAGCTTCGGAAGGTGCTGATACCGCCGCTCTTTGATATGGATCTGGTATTCATATAGGAGCTGGTATCCGGTGCGCAGTGTACCACTTTTGCCCCCGTGTCCAGATTCTGTCCTTTTCCTGCAAAGGTCACGCCGGTAAACTCCATCTTCGCGCCGCGCCCTTTCAAAATACTCATGGGGTACAGGTAGGAAACGTGGGAGCCGAAGGAGCCGGACACCCATTCGATGGTGCCGTCTTCCTCCACCACTGCCCGCTTCGTGTTCAGGTTATACATATTTTTTGACCAGTTCTCAATCGTGGAATAGCGCAGCTTTGCGTTCTTCCCCACAAACAGCTCCACGCAGCCCGCATGCAGGTTCGCCACATTGTATTTGGGTGCGGAGCAGCCCTCTATGAAGTGCAGGCTGGCGCCCTCCTCCACAATAATCAGCGTATGCTCAAACTGTCCTGCGCCGGGCGCATTCAGCCTGAAATAGGATTGGAGCGGAATCTCCACGGAAACACCCTTCGGCACATACACAAAGGAGCCACCCGACCAGACAGCGCCGTGCAGGGCGGCAAATTTGTGATCCGACGGCGGCACAAGCTTCATAAAATGCGACTTCACCATGTCGGCATACTCTCCGGTCAGCGCGCTTTCCATATCCGTGTAGATCACGCCCTGTGCCGCCACTTCCTCCTTCACATTGTGGTACACAAGCTCGGAGTCATACTGGGCACCCACGCCCGCCAGCGACTTTCTCTCCGCCTGCGGGATTCCCAGCCGTTCAAAGGTGTCCTTGATATCCTGCGGCACCTCCGACCAGTCGGCTTTCATCTGCGTATTGGGGCGCACATAGGTCACAATGTGATCCATGTCAAGTCCCTCGATGGACGACCCCCACCGGGGAACCGAAAGCTGCTCATAGATTTTCAGGGAATCCAGCCTGAACTGCCTCATCCATTCGGGATCATGCTTTTCAAGCGACAGCTGCTCCACGATCTCCGGTGTCAGACCGGCGTGCAGGCGGTAGGCGTCCTTCTCCTCATCCTTTATATCATAAACGCTTCTGTCGATATCCTCCACATAGCTCTTTTCTTCTTCCAAACCGTTCTCTCTCATTGCACTCTCCATTCCGCACTAAGCGTTTTCGTATGCACCAAAGCCCTTCTCGTTGATCTCCCCGATCAGACTGCCGTCTCCGGTCTTTACAATATGCCCGCCCACCATCACATGGGTGGTATCCACGTGCAGCGCCTCTAAAATCTTGGTGCTGTGGGTGATGATCAAAAGGCTGCCCTCGCTGCTCTTCTGGTATGCCTCGATTCCCTTCGACACCGTGCGCACCGCATCCACATCCAGACCGGAATCCGTCTCATCCAGAATTGCCAGTGCCGGCTTCAGCATGAGCATCTGCAAAATTTCCGCTTTCTTTTTCTCACCGCCGGAAAAGCCCACATTCAGATCTCTCTCCGCATAGGAGGGATCCATCTGCAGCAGCTCCATTTTCTCCGCCAGCTCCTTCTTGAAATCCCACAGTCTGACACGGCTTCCCGTCTTCTGCTCCAGCGCGCTTCTGATGAATGCGCTCAGCGTGATGCCGGGCACCTCCAGTGGATTCTGGAACGAGAGGAACAATCCTTTTTTTGCCCGCTCGTTGACCGGAAGCCCGGTGATATCCTCCCCCTCAAACAAAATCCTGCCGTTTAAAACCTCGTAGCGGGGATTGCCGATCAGCGTATACCCCAGCGTGGATTTTCCCGTTCCGTTAGGGCCCATCAGCACATGGGTCTCCCCTTTTCCGATCTGCAGGCTTACATCATGCAGTATTTCCTTTTCTTCCACTCTCACATCCAGATGCTGCGCATCCAGAACCCATTCCTTGCTCATGCTCTTCTCTCCTCCGTCCTGTTTGATTCGTCCGGCGTTTTCCCACACCCGGACTTTCGGGCGTTTTGGTAAATATCAGCCAGCGTCATATTGTCAAAATATTGATTGATCAGATCCTCCAGCCCCTGCCATACCGGCAGCATATAGCACATATCCGCCCGTTCACAGGGCTGCGCTCCGTATTGAAGACAGGATACCGGTGCAAGCGTCCCCTCCGTCAGCCTGAGGATCTCGCCAACGCTGTACTCCTCCGGCTTTCTGCACAGGCGGTAGCCGCCCTTCTTGCCGCTTGCGCCGTCCACAAGATGCTGCTTGGAGAGGATCGTCATGATGCTCTCCAGATATTTCAGGGAAATTTCCTGCCTGTCGGCAATGTCCTTCAAGGGCGTAAAGCCGTCCCCTTCATGCTCTACCAGCTCCAGCATCACCCGGAGTGCATAGCGTCCTTTCGTAGAAATCATCATAACCGCAGTCCCCCTCTCTTCTTCCGCTTCATATTATACCCATTTACCTACTATGTCAATAGGTGAATAGGTGAAGTTTCCGCTTGCTTTTTTATACAACTGGTGTATGATAGTACAAGCAAATACAAAACAGCTATGAAGGGAAAGATGATTTCTACATGAAAAAGAATTATGAGATGGATCTATGCACCGGATCCCTCTTCAAAAAAATACTCGTTTACAGTGTGCCTTTGATGTTCACCAATATTCTGCAGGTGCTGTTCAATATGTCCGACATTGCCGTGGTGGGAAAGTTTTCCGGCCCCATCGCGCTGGGCGCCGTGGGCTCCACCAGCATCCTGATCACGCTCTTTACCGGGCTTTTGATTGGGCTTGCCAGCGGTGTCAACGCCCTGACCGCCCTTTATATCGGCTCAAGGAGCAAAAAGGATCTGAGGGAGACCGTACATACCGCCCTGCTGCTCTGCCTGATCGCGGGCATCCTGATCTCCGTTCTGGGCATTTTGTTCTCTGAATGGATCCTGACCGCAATCCACACCAAGGACGAGCTGCTTGCGGACGCCCTTCTCTATCTGCGCATCTATCTGCTCGGCATGCCCGCCCTGGGTCTGTATAACTTCGGTAATGCCGTGCTGAGCGCCGCCGGGGACACAAAGCGTCCTCTCTACTACCTGTTGTTTTCCGGCGTTCTGAATGTGCTGCTCAACCTGCTGTTTGTCATCGTCTTCCGCCTTGATGTGGTGGGCGTTGCCCTTGCCAGCATTATCTCGCAGTATCTGTCCGCCGTGCTGATCCTTCGGGTTTTGCTCACAACTGAGGCGGATTTTTCCGTGTCACTCCACGGACTTAAGATCGTTTCGGACAAGCTGATCCGCATTCTCAAGATCGGGCTTCCGTCCGCTTTCCAGTATGCGGTTTTTGCCATTGCTAACCTTTTTGTCCAGACCGGTGTAAACTCCTTCGACCATGTGATGGTGGAGGGCAATTCCGCTGCGGCAAACGCAGATCCTCTGGTCTACGATATGATGGCTGCCTTCTACACCGCCTGTGCAAGCTTCATTGCGCAGAATTTCGGTGCAAATAAAAAAGACAGAATCATGAAAAGCTATCTGATCTGTCTTCTTTATTCTTTCGTCATGGGACTGGTTCTGGGCGTTGCCCTTTACCTGCTGCGCCATCCGTTCCTTGCCCTCTTTACCAACGAGGCAGCCGTGGCGGAGGCAGGCATGAAGCGTATCTCGATCATGGCGCTCAGCTACTGCGTCTCCGCCTTCATGGACAATACCATCGCGGCGGCAAGGGGACTGGGCAAAACCTTTGTCCCCACCATTCTTGTGATTCTGGGCTCCTGTGCGTTCCGTATCACATGGATCTACACAGTCTTTGCCTATTTCAAAACCATTCCGTCGCTGTATCTGCTTTATGTCTTTTCATGGGCAATCACAGCGATTGCAGAGATTATTTATTTCCTCGCCGTCTACCGCAAGAGCTGCCGTGGATCCGCTAGTCTGTCGTAAAGCTGAAATCTTCCACGCGCGGCCTGCTGAAGCCGTAGCTTGCCACATAGTCGGCGGGTACGTTCAGTTCATAGAGCAGACCCGAGCCCGGTTCTATGGTGCTGTAAATATCCGCTGACACCTGCATGAACACATTCTCTCCGTCCACGATACAGAGATTCTGGATTTCTCCCACTGTCACCGTCTCATCCGTTCCGTTCGAGAAATAGAGCGTCACGACCGTGTCACCGTTGTCGTACTGGTACATCTCCACAACTCTTCCCACAAACGCTCCGCTAAACGTCACAGCATAGTCCAGATCGAAGGAGAGCCAGAATCTTGCGCAGGGACGTCCATCCTGTATGGCATCATAGCCGCCCTCCGTGTGAATGGCTTGCAGATATTCATCCTGCAGGTAGGACAAAGACTCGTCCGTGTACTCGATCTTCCACTCCCCGCTGTCGTCGCAGCTTACAATGGTGGAGATCACGTAGCTGTCCAGATCCATCCGGGGATAATCCGCCGGAACCGTGTAGAACAACAGCGTTGCAAACGCATAATTTCCATCCTGTGCGATGATGATCGGCGTTTCATGCTCAAACTGGCTGATATCCCGGTACTCCATGTTGTAATACTGGTCTATGATGCTGCTGTCCATATTGCGGAACAATTCACAGAAGGCATCGTAATCTCCGCCCGCCATGGTGCAAAGTCCTTCAAACAGGCGCACCACGCTGTTTTCCAGATCACTGTACCGGGTGTTATAGCCGTCGTCATAACCGTCGTTCCCGTCAGTGTATCCGTCGTCTCCATATCCGTCGTCTGTGTTGTAATCTCCGCCCGGGTATCCAATATCGCCTGTGTCCTCGGCATCCTCCGCAGGAAGGGGATTGTACGGCACGGAGAACCAGTAATAATAGGAATCAAAATACCCTTGGGACGCCAGATACAGCATGGTGTATTTGTCTCTTCCCTGAGTGGTCAGCGCAAATTCGTCCTCCGGCATCAGATAATAGAGAACCGCGCCGTCGTGCAGATAGCCCTCCTCGTTGAAGGAGCTTTCCCCTGCATCCGGGTACTCCCTGAGCAGCGCCTCCTCGGACTCATAACGCTTCTTGCCGCGAACCTCCCAGAGATCTCCGATTTCATCATAGATCCACATGGTGCAGCTTACGCCACCGTCAAAGCTGGTGATCAGATAGTCTCCGCTGCCGTCCTGCGGAAAAAAGTAATCCGCATCCCCGTCATCCGATTCCATATCCTCCTGTGTGAATTTCTGGGTAAAGGGAGAATCCGCGGTATAAGTTTCCGCCGTCCGGTCTATATCGTCCAGTGTAACGCCGCTGCCCGTATTCTCCGGCTGCGTGCTTCCGTCCTGATCTTTTCCATTTTGATCTTTTCCGCCCTGTCCGTTGTTCCGGTCACTGTCTGAGCTTCCGTCCGGTTCCGTTTCCGTCTGTGCAGCCGTTCCGGTCAGAAGACTTGACGGCCTGAACCCGGTAAAGCTTCCTACGAGAACCGCAACCAGACAGCCGAACAGCACGCCGACGCCCACTGCCGCCAGATTCTTTCCTCTTTTGGAAACAGGCCCCGACGCATCCGGCAGCGCGGTCTTCTTTTTCTTAAAGGCCTCCGCCACCATTAAAAGAACGCTGTTCTCAGCGGCAACCGAGGAAAGGAACAGGGTCAGTCCCAATGCCAGCCCCAACAGCGGCGGCAGGAAAAACGCACCCGCTGCCGCAAGCAGCATCATGACTGCCTGCACGATCCTGGAGCCCGTGGAGAAGCTGCCCGAGCCCAACCCCAGCACCACCTTTTTACAGGTGATCCCGAATCTGGGGAAGAATCCTCCCCTCCTGATATCAGCCGCCACCTTAAAGACGCCGGAAATGATCAGATAGAAGAACAGGGCGCTGAAAAGCTGATTCCAGACGCTGTTTACGCTGAAATATACCGGCAGCACATAAGCCGTCAGAATTGCCGACACAAGCGCCGATGCAATACTGCCCAAAAGGCTTTTCCAAAAGCGCTTCTTTTCATAGCTCTTGGCAATGCTGTAAAAAAAATTTTTGATTACTGTTTTGAATGTTATCTTACTCAAGCTCTCACCTCCGTCACATCAGCAGATTTCTCAGCACGGTGTTGAAAACCGCCATGCAGATATACACGGCTGTGGCGATCAGTGCGCCCCGCCCCACATGCAGCCAGTTGATCTTCTTGTAGTCGTCGGGCTCTTTTCCCGTCGCACGCCCCATGGAAATCTCATAGATTTCCTTCAAGGATTGCTGTGTCTTGGGGAAGTCATGGCGGTCAAAGCGTTCCTCCTCACCCAACAGGTAGGTGAGCACCTGATAATTCTCTTCCCCGCACGACACCACCGTCGCATGGATCTTTGAGCGGGTGCAGGTCTGGATCTCCACAAGGTTCTCCCCGCTCTCGGCAGCGGAAGAAAGTCTGGTCAGGATCTCCAGCTCCACAATCTTTTCCGGCACCGGGCACTCGCAGTAGAGAATGCCCTGCCTTTCCGTCACCTTCATCCAGCTGTCCTGAATTGGTGTGTAGTGGAACAGCTCGCTTCCCGCGGCCTGTCTGAAACGTACTCTGATGCACGCTCTGGGCGCACACAGCGCCTTCACCACAGCCCCCATATCGGAGGTCAGACTGATCTTTCTGCCCTTGATCGTAATATAACCTTCCTGCGCAAGCTCCGCAAGCATGGCCTCGCAGTTCTCGGCACCCAGCTTTTCCCTGTGCTCCGCGCACTTTGCGAGAAAATCGTTCATGGGTGACTGCACTTCTATTTTGATTCCGGCTCTTTCTGCCATCAGGCTGACGGCAACATAAGGTATATTAAATTTTATCATTTATCCAACAGCCCCTTTTCTTCCAATTTTTGAATGGTGAGATTGAATGCCTTCATCAGCACCTTGCCCTCGAGGCTATTTTTAAATGCCCTCACCCTCATCTGACCAAAAAAGTTATTGTCCAGACAAACATGGTTTGCGGTCTCGCAGATGCCCTCCAGAAACTTTCTGGTTCCCATTTCCCGGATTCCTGCGACAACCATATCCCAGTCATCATTCTTTGTAATGTCGAGCAGCTGTGCCGCAGTCTGTATGTTGGTTCCGTAAGTCCCCTTGTTCAGTGCGTTGTCCACGATAATATCCGTAGCGGCACGGGTGTCCGCAGCCTTCGACGCCTTCACGATATCGTACATGAAATCCGTCAGGTGAATCACATTGCTGGTGATGCCCGCCGCATCGCCCGCCTGAGATCCACCCAGTCCTATGGAGACTACCGTCTCCCATGTACCCAGACCCTTGATCGGAGAAAGCTTAAGTCCGGGAACCGCAATGGCGCCGGTTGCAATCTTAATCGCCGTATCCGATGCCACGGTGCCGCCGAAGTTGGTTGCAAATCTTGCAATGGCATCCTCAAGCGACTGGCCATTCTTTGCAGCCGAGACGGCCTGTATCAGGGAAGCCAGCGCCGTACATGCCAGGCTGTACTGTGTTCCGCCGCGCGGCAGATAATCCTCCAGTTCTCCGATGGCAGTACCCAGATATCCGGTAGCCACATTGAGCATATCCAGACGTTCTGCTTCCGTCATTCCGTCACACTTCTTTGTGAAAGCTGCCAAGCCCTTCATATCCGCCTGATCCAGACTCTTTGTCACCCAGTTGGGAACCTTGACGCCGAACATTGTCAGCATGGCAAACAGCAGTGCGTTAAATGTAATGGCTCCCTTCTTGAACAAATCCAGCAAATAATCCAGCGCACTCTTTGCCTCATCATCCAGACCTGCAGTGGGCTTTGATGCTGTCCCCTCACCTGTGTTCCCGGTATCCGCATTTCCGGTATTGTCCTTTGCAGACTGGTCTTCCTTCGTCCAGTCATAGTAGGGAACGCGCGTCCAGCCGGATTCCTTGTAAGGCTCTTCCTCCACACCCGTAAAGTCGCTCAGATCTCCGTAGGACACATGCCCGGTGAAAAACTCGACCTCCTCCGTTTCCATTCCTTCTATATAATGGTACTCATACATATTGTTCAGGAGCCAGTGGGTGGGGGAGTTCTCCCTCGCATAGAGCGTCACCCCGTAAATCCTGTCATTATCCAAAAAACCGTCGTAATAGGAAAATTCATCATTCATTCCCGGAAAATCATAGTTCCCGATTACCACATCATACCACCCGAAGGCATCCGGAGAAATGCTCTCTATATTGTCACCCAGAGGAATATCCGTCAGGGACAGACAGCCTTCAAATGCGCCTGTGGCTATGGTAGTCAGATTCTCCATCATGGGCAGTTTCTTGAGCGACACGCAGTTCTGGAATGCCTGGCTGCCGATGTACTTTACCGCATCGCAGCCCACCAGCCACCGCAAAAAAGCCGACTGACAGCCATATATGTACTCCACACGATTCTGCATGTTGATTCTGTAAATGCGGTTATTGGTAACGGAGATTCCCCTTACCGGGTAGCCCTCCAGAACCTTCGGAACCGTCACATTTCTCGCCGTGCCGTCGTAGCTTGCGACCGCGTAGACTCCGTCCTCATCTTCGGCTGTGTACGCCAGGTACCAGCCTCCGCCGTATTGGATATTCTGATTACTTAGTTTTCTAAAATAGCGGGTTGCCTTTCTCTTCGGATTGGAATACGAGTAGACCGTATTTCCCTTCTCATCCCCATACTTGCCGGGAAGTCCGATATCTATCGGCTCCGGATTCAAGGCGTAGAACGTGTAGGAGTAATTGTTTACATCCACACCCCCCGTTGTGGTCAGCAATGCCTTTCTCTCCTTGCGGGACAAATCCGAATAGATCCGCATGATCGGCTCCGCCGCCTGAATGCACATGGGAGCAGCCAATGCCAGCACCACGCACACCAGCACGATTCCCATGACACATTTTCTTCGTTTGCGTCGCTCCATTTTCTCACCCTTTCTTTTTGTCTCATCACACCTTTGCCGCAAATGGCCGCAGTAACGCCAGTGTATTGATTGTATTATAAAAAAAGAGCGAACCCTGCACAAGTTGACAAAAATCTCAACCTGTGAAAGTCCGCTCTGTTTGGGTGGTTTTTTGCTCTGTTGGTTTTACTGCTTGTCCCCTGTTCGGCTCGCTGCTCTTTCCCCTAGTCTTCCTCCTGTTTTTCCCTGTTGTCTCTTCATCATTTCTCTGTTTCCGTCTATTCCATCACGCTTGTTATGTTATTCTTTCTTTGTGTCGCTTCCCTTCGTAACATCAGAATTGCAGTTTTGCAGTTGACTGATCCGGTCATACTGCGCATACATCTTCTGCACTTCATTTTCCAATATGTAATAATGCCTGATGTACGGCAACAGCAATACCAGTATCAAAATGGTCAATATAATGGGAAACAGCTCGTCTGACATGATTGTCATAATCAATGACAGCATTTCCATCAGTGCAAAAATAACCGTCACAATCAAGTGAATCAGGCGTTCATGTTGGAAAAATCCGATCTGCGTCAGATGCTCCTTTTTCAATTTCTCCAGATCTACATTCCTTTCGCCTTGTCCTCTTTGTTCCGCTGTCCCGCTTTCCTGTCCTTCCTCGTTTCGTATTGCCGCTGTCGCCCAAGACTTCTCTTTTCCTGCACCTTCCCCATTTTTCAGCCCCTGCGCCTTTTCCAGCTTCTCCAGCAGCTCGTCCATGTATCTTCGATAGCTTAAGATTCTTCTTTCCATGCTTTTCTCACCTGCCTCATATATTGCTCTATCCCGGCTTCCTCTTCCTCGTCATAGACAAACGAAAGAGATTTTCCAAAAAGCATACCACGTAATCGGATTTTTAAGCTGCCTTCCAAAGAACAACCCCCTCCCTCTGTACGTTTTTATAGAAGGGAAGTACGCTTCCCCATTTTTCTATATTCTTTTCCCATATATCTACAATTGAAAATACCTTATCATAGCGAAGATCCATTTCCGCTGACCAACAGATAAACTTATCCCTTGTTATATCGTCCATTTCATCCTTCAAAATGATCGCAATGTCAACAATAAATCAAATTTCTTCCCTACATCTCCCTTTCCATTTTATCCGATTCTACGGAATATCACAACACTTGATTCAAAACTGCTCAAATAAAATAAGAGAAACATTGTTTTTACAACGTTTCTCCCATTCTCCGGCGAATCCAGTGTCAGCCGTGTACTGCTGGCAGCCGGACTTGAACCGGCACGGTGTTGCCACCGAGGGATTTTAAG
>URSA01000015.1 GCA_900550475.1 uncultured Lachnospiraceae bacterium | reverse complement strand
GCCATTCATTATCATAGAAGATCTACGTATTTACAGAGTTTTCTTCACACACTCGGGAAAACCGCCATATTTCAACTCTTATCACAACAGTCATTTCACCTATCTGTCTATCTCCGGCCTTACAAAAGAAAACCGAAAGCAACTCTGACCGCCTATAAAAAGAGCCACACTCTGATGTGCTGGATTGCCCAGTCATCAGAATGTGGCTTTTTCGATTTCTAATTGTCTGCACCGCTGTTTTCCTTGTCATGCTTTATGTAAGGTTGTCATTTTGCAATTTTTGTAAAATACTTTGCTGTTTCACACAATACATCATCAAAATCTATGTATATTTTCATATGTGTTATTACCCTTTCCTCCGATCAAACGGAGGTTATTTGCTGCTTACAATTTCCTTATTGGGTGTCTGACAACAGTTTTACATTTTTCGGGTGCAGCCTTTCTTGGGTCTGATAAATAGATTTCATGGTGGTGCCGTCCATTGGTGAAATCATTCACATAGCCGTTGGCACTCAGGTACTCATCCATTATTGCTACTGTTTCGGGCTCATTATCAAATGCACCAATATGCATAATCTGTATACATAAACCTTCATCTATACTCAGAAATTCTGCACCGGCGCAATCAATTTTTTTCTTTTTTGAAGCGGTGTCCACAGCCCAATCAAAATCTTTCTTTGTAATAAAATCCGGCAGACGAATAACAGAAATCCAGTTAAACGCTGACTTGTTGGAATAATCTACACCTTCAACATTATCCTGCCACCAAAATCCTTCAAGCGGCGGAACTACATATTCAAAAAAGCCCTCTATTTTGTAATCCGTCTTATAACTCATTTTGAGAGTATAAGCAATAGAATACAAAACGCCAATTGCAACTTTGTATTCTCCCCCTTCTTCATTAGGGTTCCCTTTACCTCTTACTGCTATATAATTCGCCTTTGGGATTGTTACAATCTGTGGCTTATTCTTTGGTAAATAAAACTCTTTATACTCTTTCTTAAAATCAAATGCCATTTATTTTATCACCACTTTCCAAAATCTCTTTTTGCTTCTTTTTACTGAAACTTCCAAGCACCAGACGATATGATTTTTCCAGCAAATCCTTTAGCAAGTCATCTTCAACTGCGCCATTTGGTTTAATTGAATTCCAGTGCTGTTTATTCATGTAATATCCCGGCATAATGTCCTCATACTGCTGTCTCAAAAAGCTTCCCTCTGCCGGCTCTAATTTCAAAGTTATGTAATACGGTCTGTTTTCTTCGCCAAGACACACTGCAGCAAACATTTTTCCTCCTACCGCATAACGAATCCAGTTCCACTGTGGCGGTAGTTTTGTCACACCGGTTTTATGCATAAGGAACTCATCAATCCAGACATATCTCATCTGTGTTAATGCAGACCAGATCTTACACTGATCCAGTCGAACCCCGCAGTCTCCTTCTTTTTCATCATAAGCAAACTCATTTAACCGTGTGCACGGAAACTCTCTACATTCTCCGCAATGCCTCAGCTTTTTTTCTTCACAACAAGTTTTTACCGGACAAGCTCCCCAGAACGGATTATCAATATTAGCACAACCCTTGCATTTTTCAGTCTTTTGCCAGTCACATTTACTACACAAAATGCCACATCTTGATTCCATTCATTTTCCTCCTAACCCTCCATCGCATTGTCATATTTTTTCTTCATTTGCAGAATACTTTGTCGTAACTCTTCTCTTATCACTTTTGGTTCCAGCAATTCCACCTTATCTCGAAAAGATAACAACCATGTAATCAGATTTTCTTTATCTGTATAATCTGCCTGAAACAGAAGCGTCCCGTCGTTTTGTTCTCTAAAACAATTCGGTCCGAATTCTTCTACCAGTCGCCATTTGCAATCTGCCTCAAACACGGCTTTTACTTTAATTCCACCGGGAAATATTCGTTCATCTCGCAAATCCGGAAACGGAGCAATTCTCTCTGAAAAATAGTTTTCAGACATATGTACTTTATCCATACGATTCAATTTAAAAAGCCGATAATCCTCCCTGCTTTTACACCAGCCCCACACATACCAGCTCGACCATCGAAAAATCAAATAGTATGGTTCGATTATGCGCTGTGACTCACCATTTGGAGCATAATAAAAGAACATCATCTCTCTGTGTTGTTCTATGGCACTCCTTATCATTTCAATCTTAGGTGCAAGAGAGTCTTTATACCATGAAGATAAATCAATTAATACCGACTGATTTCCGACAAAAAAATCAGAAGATCCTATTGATAGCTTTTCCATTAACTGCCCATATCTGTTAGTACCGTTCACACTATCCAGACTACGCAATCCCGCAACAATGTCCAGCATTTCACCTTTTGTCAGCATTGTCTTGTCAATTTTATAGCCGTCTATAATTGAAATTCCGCCGTCTTTTCCTTGTCTTGTTACAATTGGTATACCTGCTTTACATAAGTCATCAATATCTCTGTTTATTGTCCTTCTGGACACTTCAAACATCTCCGACAAATATGGGGCTGTAACGGATTCCTTCTGTAACAGTATGGATAAAATCCCTAATTGTCTGTCTATCTTCATAACCTTTCCTTTACGTACTTCATATTAACACAGGAAACACGACAACAGTATGTCATGTTTTTTACAATCCCTCCATATCCAGATCCACTATTAACCTGCCAATTTCCCGCTCCTTTAAAAGATAGCACATATAGATCGGCAGATATACCACAGCTCCCTCTTGTTCCACATTAGCCACCGATAAGACATATGCTTTCTCGATATGATAATCGGAAATATTCATAAAATTATCCAGCGCTTTATGTGTCTTGTAGGCTTTTCCGGATTTCACTTCAATAGGAACAACTTTTCCGCCCATCTCAATCAAAACATCCAGATCCCCAAGATTTTTCTTTTTACAAAAATAAGGTTCTAATCCATTTGCCGTTAATTGCTGTGCAACGGCGTTTTCAAAATGAGCACCGTTATTCACTTCACTGTTCTTATTGATCAGTTCTATTTTTGTTTCCGCCGGATATGCGCTGGTAAGCAGCCCCGTGTCATTTGAAAAGAGCCGGAAGACATTGCTGCTCTTGCTTGCCTTCAGAGGAATGGTCGGTGCTTCTACATTATAAACCGGTAACACAACCCCGGCATCCTTCAACCATAGAAAGCTGTTTTCGTACCTGTCAAATTTCAATTCCTTATCCAGCATCGTAAAAACAAATTTTTAATTCTGTTTGTTTAGTTCTGCCGGAACGATACCGTAAATGGATATCAGCTTCAATTTTTTATCTTCACTCTCATATTGCGAAAGGTCCTCTTTGTATAGCATCACAATATCCCGCTGTACTTTGTCAACTTCCCGTATATCTTTGGTAGCAATATAGGTTTTTACCGCATCGGGCATTCCTCCGGCATAATCATTTTCAACTTCACCAGAAAATCTTCCGCACTCATTTTTGCATTTAAATAATCGACCAAATCCGGTTGATCTATAAAATTAACCTCAAATTTGGTATATCCGCTTTTGGCAATTTCTTCTCTTATAAGCTACGTCTTTCCAATCTGTCTGGCCCCTGTCACCAGTAATGCCTTATTCGAGCTTTTCATCCATTCTTCTATGACAATCGAGTCTTTTCTATACATAATCTGCATCCTCCCTTCTTAAAAATATCTCTTATGCCCCGTTTTTTCAATCCATTTTGTAATATTTTGCCCCGTTTTTGTCTTTCGTCAATTACATAAACAAAAATACCCAGATTAGACTTCTAAATCTAATCTGAGCAATAGATTGTATATTTGCTAACCCGGAATCTTTTATTTATTCATATCTCCAACTAAGCTTGCTGCTTTTACTGTCATCTCTACCCATCCCGGCACAAAACCACTCCGCAATGCATTTTTAACGGATTTCAGATTCGACCAGGCACAACAATAAAATGGCACCTTGTCCCTGTCAATTATCTCTATTGCCAAATTACTTGTTAGTGAAGAAGCAATTCCTTGCCTACGATAATCAGGCAAAACATCAACACCAATTTGCCACATATCATCACAATCTGCAGAACAGGCTGCAAGCCCGATCAGTTTCCCGTTATCGTAAGCGCCAACCCCAAGAACATCTAGTTCCTTCCTATCTTCACAGAGTGCATTCCCCCAAGTTGGGAGATACAAATTTGCAAAATCCTTTTGCTCCAACACCTTAAGATGATAGTTACATTCTCTTCTTTTCAAAGCATTAACATCCGGCAAAAAATATTCTGCCATAAAGCAAACGCGGTATCCCTTTTCTTTCATTTGTTCATCCAGCCAATGCATATTAGGCGTTTCAAAGCAATGATAATACTCATATTTGCTCAAATACGTTTCAACAATTTCTCTATACTCATCTTTTACAGACGCAACTATATTATTTCCATACGAAAGTAAATTACAGGCAATAGGTTCTTTATAGTATTTTTTTGCCAATGGCCCAAGCTCAGCCCTTACCAACACATTTTTGTCCATAAGAAAATCAGAAGCCTTAGCATTAATATCGTATGCAGATTGTTGCATTGCAATATCAAATATCTCTTTATTTGTCATGTTTTAATTACCTCACTATCTAAAATTAGAAGTTGCGCGCTTCTGAGAATGGTGCACGGATGGCGCATAATGTGCATGATATCTCTCCGCCGAAGTGCCATCCTGCCCGGAGGGCTTTACAATTTCCCGTGTTACAAAACAAGCCGAGATCTTTATCCCGGCTTGTCCTATTATCCAAAAGCTCTGCTTTACAGTTCCTTCGCGCTCTCGTAAATCTTTTCCAGAACCTCCCTACAGCTCTTCATGTTTTCCACTGTTGCTTCCGAGGTGCGCAGTCCCTCCGTGGAGGACGCCGCAATCTCCTCGCTGGTTGCGGAGAGCTGTGTGATATTGTCGGAGATCACACCGGTGGAGTCCAGAATGCCCTGGATCAGCTGCTCCGTGCTGTGAATATTACGGGACAGCGCGGCAATCTCTTCATTCATGGCGCCAAACTTCGCCTGCGCGTCCTCGATCAGCTTATTCTGCTCTCTGACGGAGGCAGCGGAATCGTCAATGCTCGCGCCCGCCTGTTTTGTATCCTCGTTCAGCTCCGCTATGATCTGCGTGATATTGTTGGAAGCTTCCTTGGTCTGCTCGGACAGATGTCTGATCTCCTCCGCCACAACAGCAAAGCCTCTTCCCGCATCTCCGGCTCTCGCCGCCTCAATGGAAGCATTGAGCGCCAGCAGATTGGTTTGACCGGAAATCGTAAGGATGGAGCTTACGATGCTCTCCACCTTCTCCACCTTCTCCGTCAGCCTGCCGATCACCTCAACCGTGTTCCGGCTTGCCGTCTCCACGCTCTCGGATTGCTTCCGCAGTCTCTTCATCACTTCCGCGCCGTCGGTGACGGTTTTGTCCGTCCGGTCGGAAGCCTGAATCATCTCACTGATGCCTGCCTCCGCCTTATCCGTGTTCTGCTGGATCTCCGCGCACATGGATGCCTGCTGCTGAATGGCATTCGCCGTACTCTCCGTACTGTCCGTAATATTTGTCATGGCAAGGTTGCAGGTGTCAACACCCTCCTGAAGCGCATCCAGCTCCTTCATGGCATGACCGAAGCTGTCCATAATATCCCGAGCAACCGTTTTCATCCTGTCGTTGTTGTCCTTCTGCTGTTCTGCCGCCGCCGAAATCTCCTCAACCTTTTCCTTATTGAATTTGGTGAGCAGTCTGATAATGCTGATGGATGCGTAGGCACAGAGCAGAACAACGATCATGGAAACACTCCACTCCTGCACAAACACGTTGTCCGCCCGGTTTTTATGTAATACGAATCGCAGAATATTTGTCACTACAATCACCACATTGCCGCACACCACAAGGCGCACATTGAAATATACCATGGACGACAGCAGAATCGGAAATGCATATGCGTACATTCCGTCGCTGCTTCCTCCCAGCGCCAGCGTCATGTATGCCACCGATGCACTTGCCATCAGGATGGTAGCGCCCGCCCTGCAATCCCGCTTCAGAATCAAAGCGAGGGTACTGACCACCAGCGCAGCCGCACACACCGACATCAGAATAATCTGCCGCAGCCGGAAGCCGTTCATAAATGCCCCCAGCATAGTGGACAGCAGAAAGCACCCCAAAATAACCGCCACAACGGTGTAAGCCGTCTTGTTGGCACGTTTGTATTGTTCCTTACTCATAACCCCATTCCTCCTTCTCATAAAATTGTAGCATTAATTCCTCCTGTTTTCTACCTATCTATCGCTTTTTTTCGTATATTTTATCACGCATTTCATTGCTTGTGTTATTTATTTCTTGTTTTTCTTCCATACCGTATGTTATTTTATATACCTCATCTTTTTGCTCCGGCGCTTTTCCATTAAAACAGGGCGCAGTTCGGAAAACCGCGCCCTAAAAATACCCTTCGTTATAAAATCTATTTTGCAAGTGCTTCGGTCTGAACTTGCATTTTTTCATTCTTTTATTTCGTTTTGCAAGTTTTCTGTCAGTTGAGCCGCGCTCATGGCGCCCACCATGGTCTTTATCAGCTCACCGTTTTGGAAGATTGCAAAGGTGGGAATGCTGACCACCCGGTATCTCTGTGCAAGGGCAGGTTCATCATCCACATTGATCTTCCCCACCTTGACCTTTCCGTCCAGCTCCTCCGCCAGACGCTCCACAACAGGCGCCATCATCTTGCAGGGTCCGCACCAGTCCGCATAGAAATCAACAAGCACCGGCAGGGAGGACTGCAGTACCTCCGTCTCAAAATTCTGCTCCGTAAATCTGTATTCCATCTTGTCCGTCCTTTCTTCCTGCCCGCGGCAGAAAATGCATTTGTGTATAGTATCTCCTATCTATAGATAATATATTTGAAAATTGCATTCCCCTTTGAGGAAAATTTTTCCTCATACTCCGTCATAATATTCCCCTTCATCAGCTCGGGATCCGCATGGAGATCATAGGTCAGCGCTTTCACCTTCCAGCCTGCCCCGGGCACTTCCTCCACCGCAAACTGAAACAGCGGCTCATTATCCGTCTTAAATTCCAGAACGCCGTCCGGCTTCAGAATCCGGTCATAGCGCTCCAAAAACTGCCTTGAAGGGAGTCGGCGCTTGGCGTGCCTGTCCTTGGGCCACGGATCCGAGAAGTTCAGATAGATCCGGTCGACCTCACCCTCTCCGAACACCTCGCAGATTTCCTCCGCGTCCATTCTGATAAACAGAAGGTTCGGCAGCTCGTCCTCCTCCATCTTCTGGATCGCCCGCAAAAGAACGCTGGAATACTTCTCAATCCCCACATAGTTGACATCGGGATTTTCCTTGGCAAGCGTATGCAGAAATTTGCCCTTTCCCATTCCGATCTCGATTCTGAGCGGATGGTCGTTTCCAAAGATCTCCCGCCATTTTCCTCTTGCCTTCTTCGGTTCCTGTACCACAAAGCGGCTGTCACCGATCACTTCCCTTGAGCCTGTAATATTCCTGAGTCGCATTTTTTCGTCTGTTTCTCCGTCCCATAATATAATGATGCCAGGGTCAAAAGGTCTAAGCCCACATGAACTTGCTCATAAGTGGGTGAAAGACCTTGGGACCCGCCCCGGTATGAGCATAAAAGTGGGATGATAATCCCACGATATGCGAATATCGAGTAGGATTGTGAGAGTGCGTAGCACGGAGCAATCCGCAGGCATCAGAGTCGGGGCTTTTGACCCCGACATCATATGATTTTTAAGTATAAGCTATTTTAAGGGATTTCGCAATGAAATTAAGATTTCAAATTACAGTGAAATAGTGTATGATAGGAGTGTGAATTTTGATTACCGGACGTGAACCGTCCATGAAACGGAGTGTTTTCCTTGTTTTTTTCAAAAGTTAAATATAAATTTAATAAATTATTCAACCTCAGTCTGGCGCTGTTCTGCGCGGGAAGCCTGCTGTTTGCGGAGGCCATACCCGTGTACGCCCTTCCCGTGATTGATGATGCGGAGGAGCGCGCTGCCATTCCCATTGAGAGCAATGCCATTCCAAACTGGCCGCAGGGGCCTGTCACGGGGGCTCAGTCCGCCATTCTGATCGATGCGGACACGGGCGCGATCCTCTATGCAAAGAACATACATGAACAGCTTTATCCGGCAAGCACTACCAAAATCCTGACCTGCCTCATCGCCACCGAGCGGTGCAGCATGGACGAGATCGTCACTTTTTCGTATGATGCGGTGTTTGACACCCCCAGAGACAGCAACCACATCGCCATGGATGTGGGCTATGAGCTGACCATGGAGCAGTGTCTGAACGCCATTCTGATCGCATCCGCCAATGAGTGCGCCTTTGCCGTGGCAGAGCATATCACGGGAACCACCTGGGAGGATTTCGCCGCCGTTATGAACGAGCGCGCCGCAGAGCTTGGCTGCGTGGATTCCCACTTTGTCAATCCGAACGGACTGCCGGACGAGAACCACTATACCTCCGCCTATGACCTTTCCAGAATCGGAAGGGCTTTCTTTGCAAATGAGCTGCTGTGCAAGATATCCTCCTCCAAAAGGCTTGACATTCCCGCCACGGATAACCAGCCCAAGCATGTGATTGAAAATGCGAAAAACCAGCTTCTGCCCGGCAAAACCTACGCCTACGAGTATCTGGTGGGCAGCAAAACCGGCTATACGGTAGCTGCCAAGAGTTCTCTGGTAAGCTGCGCGGAGAAAGACGGACTAAGGCTGATCGCCGTTGTTCTGGCGGAAAACGCCCCCAGCCAGTACGAGGACACAATCGCGCTTTTCAACTACGGTTTCAGCAATTTCAGCCGGGTCAATATCTCCCAGACGGAAACCCGCTTTAATATCGACAATACCAGCTTTATATACAGCGAGAACGATATTTTCGGCAATTCAAAACCGATTCTCTCCCTGAACACGGAGGATTGTATCGTTCTGCCAAAGACCGTCCCTTTTTCGGACGTTACTTCCTCCATCACCTACGATGGGCTGGATGCGGGACAGGCAGCTCTGATCACCTACACCTACCGGGATCAGTTTCTGGGCTCTGTCTCGGTGGATTTTCTGCAAAACAGCGATATCTACCGCTTTGAGAGTGGAACCATGCAGCAGCCCTCCGTATCCGAAGGCGATTCCGCGCCCTTCGGTGCAAAGGTTATTTTTGTCAATATCTTCCGGGTGATCCTCTGGATTCTGGGAATCGCAGGAGTGATCGCACTCCTTCTGTTTGTGTATGCCTTTTTTACAAATTATCAGTTTTCCGGGAGAGAGCGCAGTACACGCCGAAGCTGGCTTCGCAGCAGAAGAAAAAAGAGAAACCGATACCGTCGCAGGGCATTCGATGCGGAAGAAGAGAGAACGCCTTCTCCGAAGCGCAGAAAGAGAAGGAAGCCGAAGCACCCGAACCGTTTCCGGGATTACGACTATTGATCCTTTCTCTTCTTTGCACGATTTCGGCGCAGACTGATATCCTCCGCATCTGACGGGCTGATGAATTTTGTGGTCTTGACCACGTAGACACAGTCTCCCTCCGCCCGCCTTATGCGGATCTTTCCTTTCATATAGCCGTGGCAGTCACAGTATGCCACACAGTAATAATGCTTTCCGTTAGGTGTAAACCAGCGGATCTTTTTTTTCAGATTTTTATGGCAGAGATAGCATTTGCTGCTGATGACCTCGCGGTCCGTCAGCGCTGCCGCCTTGTTCGGAAATACACGGGAAATATATTTTTCATAACCGTCAAAAACCACATGCACCTCATCCGCTCTTTCTGCGGGCAGGTGAAACAGGTCATAGGAGCAGTTCCCATAAAATTTCTCCGGGATGCGGGCTAAAACCTTCCCTGCATAGTAAGCGTCGCTGAATGCGCGGTGAAAGGGAATGTCCTTCTCCAGACCCAGAAAATCCACGGCGTATTCCAGAGACTTCCGGCTCTTTCCATCCTCGTATGCCAGACTGAAGAGCTTTTGGATATCCAGAAACGCAAGCGGGCCTTTTGCCAGTGCTTCCATGCCATAATACTGCATATTCCGCTGCAGCTCCGTCAGATCCAGAGGCCCCCATGTGCAGAAGATATAGTCCGTTCCGCACCAGTCCAGAAATTGCTCCGCAACCTCCTCAAAGGGGCTCCCGTGCTCCAGCTCCTGCATCTGCAAATGGATCAGCCTGCTGGTAATTTTATGCATTTCATGGTAAACCTGAGGCTTCACAAGACGGCTGAACTCCGAGATCATCACACCCTTCTCGTTCATTTTCACGGCACCGATCTCCACGATCTCAAAGCACAGTTTTTCTCTCTCATGCTCCTCATTGCCACCCTGATTCCACTCCAGATCAAATACAATATACTCCATCTGTCAACGCTCCCCGCCGCTGTATTTTTCCGCTGCCGACTTGCGCGCCGCATCCTGTGCCTTGGCATTCTGCATATCCACCTGCAGAACCTCCCCGTAGCCCAGACTGCCCACCTTTGTCTTCATGGTATTATACAGCTCGTAAAAAGTCTGCTCATCCTCAGCAAAAATCATTTTCCAGGAATATTCCACAATAATATTCTTGCACTGGCTGCGCATGGTGGATATTTCGGAGGATTCCGTAGGTCTCTGATAGTCGCAGCCCGGCGCTACCGCAATCATGTTGTTTTCCTGCAGATATTCCATGGTCGAATCGGCGCCCATATAGTCCCGCCATGACCTGTCAAGCTCCGTGACATCCATCTGAATGACAGAATCCCACAGGGAATAGGCATATGGGTATCCGTCCGGATCCGTATCGCTCTGCACCACAGACTTGAAATTGAGCGCTGAAATGCCGTCCCGCCAGGAGCCGCCGCCCCATTCCTCCGGCACATCAATTTCGCCGTTCATAAGCGCCTGTACGCCAAAATCGGTCAGAACAGGGCCTTCCTCCGTCATTTCCCATGTCAGCCCCTCCGGCCCTCCCGTTCCGCCGGAAGCCTGCGCCCCATTGATACGGATTCCCTCCGGGGAATACAGCCAGTCGATAAAATCGGCAAGGCGCTGCGGATCCTTGGCACCGCTTCCCACCGCGATCACGGTCTGGGAATTTCCCATTGCCCTGCATCCGTAGGAAAAAATCTGCATATCGGAAATGGGCGCCAGCATAAAGCCCTTCCCCTCCTCCTTGTGGCTCAGGGTATTGTAAGCGGACTGTGCAAGCCACGGCCATATGCCGAACAACACATCGCCATCCTGATACTTTGAGAAAACGCTCTCGTAATTCTGGGTGGGGGAATCCGGATCCACCAATCCCATCTGATTTGCCTGAAAATAAAGCTTCAGCGCGCGCATATAGAGTGAGTCTTCATCCAGAATGCTTTGGAAATCGCTGCCGTCCGCCTTTGCCAGGGTAAAGCCGTACTCGTCATAGCCGTAAAGGCATGCAGGCTGCTTTGCATTGTTCATCATGTTGCCGTCCCAGTCCTTAAAAAAGGAAAAGGCATAGGTAGGATTCCCCGTATCTCCGCAGGGTATCAATTCCTGCATCTGTTTCAACAGCGGAAGCAGATCCTCCAGCGTGTCAATGGCAGGATAGCCAAGACTCGCATAGGCGTCCCATCGCAGGTAGACGCCATAGGTCGGCTCCGTGGTCTCGCTGGACATCAGCGCCCCGTTTGAGGAAAGCTCCGAGGGAACTGCGTAAATTGCCTCCTTCGACACCACATCATTGAGCTCGCGGATGGCGGTTTCGTACTGCATGATCCCCTTGTCCTTCAGGTATCCGCTGATATCCACAACCAGATTCGCTGTCACAAGGCTCTCCAGCCTGCCGTTGTCACCGCCCACGATGATCAGATCACCCAGATCGCCTGCTGCGGAACGGATCTCGTAGAGCGTATCCCCGCCCCCCGCCACGTTCGGCGCAATGATATTCAGTTCCATATTGAATTTATCCTTCACAATCTTGGCAAACCAGCCGGATTGGATTCCCTGAAAATTCGCCTGGGAGTCGAACACATCCACCACGATAAACTCCTCATACGGACATTCATCCTTTGCCGTGCCGAAGGCGGGCAGACCGCATCCTCCGAGGGTAAGTGCCATAATGATAAACAGTGCCGCAAACCGGGCGCCTCTCTTTTTGACCATATACAATGTCCTTTCCTGAATACTTATAAAAATTATACAAAAACTTGACGCAATTTTCAAACTCTTTTATACTACAGTTAGTGCCAAATGGAGGTATGCTATGTATCAGGTTTTGATTGCAGACGATGAAGCCCTGATCCGCGACGGGCTGAAATGCATAATGAGCTGGGAAGAATATGGTTTTTGTGTCGGCGGGGAGGCAGCAAACGGCGAAGATGCTCTCCGCTTTATCTTGTCACGCCAGCCGGAGCTGGTTCTTCTGGACATCCGTATGCCCAAAATGCTTGGACTGGAAGTGGTAAAAGCAGCCAGAGAACAGGATTACAAGGGTAAGTTTATTATTCTGAGCGGCTATTCCGACTTCCGCTACGCACAGGAGGCGATCCGCTATGGCGTAGACTTTTACCTGACCAAGCCCATTGACGAAGATGCGCTCTCCGAGGCAGTCGAAAAAATCAAGATCTCTCTGGACAATGAGACCCGCAGTCAGGACAGCTTTGAGCATCTGCGCAAAAAGGCGCGCAATGTCATTCTGCATGAGCTTGTAACCGGCATCTCCCCGGAGGAGGGGATCTCCGCCGCAGACGCCGCAGATCTTGAGCTCGCCGCAGATGTCTATCAGGTCGTGATCTATGAGAACTTCAGCCGGAAGTTGGGAAGCCTTTCCTACAGCTTTGCCGATCTTCTGAAGGTCACAAACAGGGACGAACACACCTTCCATCACTTTGAAGAGGAGCAGAAGGATGTAATTCTGTTGAAGGGAAGCTACGCGCTGAACCGCTTTCAGGATTTTCTGGAGCATTACAACAGCTCCATTCCTCCCCAGAAGGGCAGCCCCATGGACACGCTGTTTCTCGCTTACGGCAGACCTGTGAACAATCTGGACGAGGTGCATCTTTCCTATGAGGACGCCAGCCGTCTGATCTCCCGCCGCTTTTTCTGCGTGCAGGGACAGCACACGCTGGGCTACGAGGAGCTGCCCGACATCAGTCAGGCGACAAAACAGCTCCAGCCGGAAAAGCTCTCGGAGTACACCGACTATATCGTGGGATATCTGCAGACCTTCAACCGCAAGAACGTGGCAGAAACGCTGTACGCGCTGGAAAACTACCTGTATAACGTACAGAGTGACATCTCCGAGGTCAAGCTGTTTTTGACGGATTTATACCTGCGCATCAAAGAGAAGATCAATCTGGTATACAATACCCTGACCATACCTTTTCCCACCAACTCCACCGTGATCGATTTCATCGAGAAGAAATATTATATGTATGAGATCATCCAGTTCTTGTCCGAGCAGTTTGAGATGGTGATGAACGCTACCGGAAACCCTTCCCGCAGCAATGTGTTGGACGATATCCTGTACTACATAGATCATAACTATCAGAACAACATCAAGCTAGAGACCATCGCCCCCCTGTTCGGCTACAACAGCGCCTATCTGGGGAAAATCTTCAACAAGACCGTGGGCGAGAGCTTCAACTCCTATGTGGATCACATGCGCATTGAGCACTCGAAGGAGCTGCTCTTGCAGAACAATTACAAGGTCTACGAGATTGCGGAGCGGGTCGGATACCGCAACGTGGACTATTTCCATAAAAAATTCCGCAAGTATGTGGGGGAGAGCCCCGCGGAATTCCGCAAGAAAAACGGAGGGACAGCCGAAGAATAGGCTGTCCCTTTTTTTCTAAATCTGTTTTTCCTTTTCGTCAAATTCCTTTTTTCCCAGATGCCGCAGCCATGTGTGCACAAGCCCGATCCAGCTCTGGCAGCAAGGCTCAATCTCATATCCGAAGGGGCTCTCCGTCAGCTTATTGGCAAGACCGAGCCCGTGTCCGCCCGAGGGGTACATGTGAAATTCCACGGAGATGCCCGCCCGGCGCATAGCGCCCACCAGCAAAAGGGAATTTTCCACCGGCACACAGCCGTCCGTGAAGGTATGCCAGATAAAGGCAGGAGGCGTATCGGCACTCACCTGCTTCTCCAGCGACATCTGCTCCACCAGTTCATCATATCGGTCTCCCAAAAGGTTTACAAAAGAGTCCCTGTGGGCAAATTCACCGGATGTGATAACCGGATAATTCAGGATCATACCGTTGGGGCGCAGAATCTCACGATCCGCACTCTCCAGTCCGATTCCCTCCGCAATGAAATCCTGTTTCCAGAACATACCGTAGCCTGCGGCAACATGACCGCCCGCAGAGGAGCCCTCCACGATAATCTTGTCCGGATCTATATGCCACTCCTCCGCCTTTTCACGCAGAAGCAGGACACATGCCGCCATCTCCAGAAAAGCCGCCGGGAACACAGCAGGGGCAATGGAGTAATGCAACACCACCGCGTGATATCCCATAGCAACATACTGCAGGGCAAGCACCTCGCCCTCCCGGTCGGACAGATAGGCATAACCGCCGCCCGGGCACACGATCACCACAGGTCTCTTGTTGATCACAAATTCAGGTGAATCCTCGATAATATATGTTTTCATGCAGGAGCCCGGAAGGCTTCCCGCAAGCTCAAACTGTATCGTCTGTTGAATCATGGTCTAATTCTCCTTTTCCTCTTCTGTCTGTGTCACTGCACCGGGCTCCTTCTCAATCTCCCTGAAAAAGTGCATGGCAAATCCGCTGATGGTAAACATTATGCAGACAGGTCCGATCAGTATTCCGAAAAACATGGTAGTGGAGTTAAAGAGGAAAATCACCACTTCCACCGCAAGAACCGCCACAAGCGCCAGCGTCCTAAGAAAATATCTGGTGGCAATGTTTACGGAGTTTTTGATCGTGCCGATCAGGGTGTTCGCATATCGCGCACTCAGCGGGAAGGCGTAGATGAACGCCATGGTAAAAATGAATGCCGCCACAATGCCGAACGCCAGCAGATAGATAGGGTTTCCCTCCACCTTCTGAAACAGTTCAAAGTCAAGATAAACCACATAGGAGCAAAACAGAAAAATCAGCCCCAACGGGATTCCCTGCTTTAAGTTTTCCTTGAATGCCTTCACAAACTGTCTTGCCACATATCCTTCCGCATCATCCACCATTTTCAGTGTCACACTGTAAGCTGCCACGGTCGCGGCACCCATGGTGACGATCGGCAGGGAAAACAGCAGCCAGAGAAAATTCAGCTTGATCACATCCCACAGCCTTGAGATAAATTTGTAAAGTCCCCCGTCAACACTAAAAAATTTCATGTTCTCTCTCCTGCTCCCTAAAAAACAGAGAGAGGTCGCGGATACGACCCCTCTCCCGTGTGTAAAACCACGATTAGTTGTTTCTCAAAGGCTCCTGCAAAGCATTCTTGATAGCTGCTTCTTCCTGATACCACTCTACAATGGTATCGTAGCCGTAGCCCTTTGCCTTGCCGCGCATCTCAGATACCAGTGAATCAAATTCTTCATCGGTCTGCGCGTAGATCGCGTTCCAAGAGTATTCTACAATACAGTTGGCAACCTGTTCAAGTACATTCTTCATATCCGCATCCATCTTGCGTGCTGCATAGGTGGTTGCGATGTCTACCACATAATCGGTCTTCTCCATGTACTCTTCCACGGTGGTGCAGCCGGTCTTCTCTCTCCAGTCCAGATCGTATGCACACAGACCGTCCTTGCTCTGCGTACTAGCCCAGAACTTTCTGTCATACTTCTCACCGGACTCAGGGTTCTTGTCATTCAAGCTCCATGTAGTATTGTTGATCTGGAATGCACCGTCGTTGAATGTAGCGCCGCCCCACTCATCCGGCATCAGGGTGGTTCTGTCCTCCACACACTGCAGACCGAACTCTGTCAGGTAGGTCTTGTTGTTCTCGTCATAATCCCAGCAAACGCCCTTAGGGCCGTACTCCATGGTCAGTCTTCCTTCCGGCGTACACAGCCAGTCAAGGATCTCCATGCAAAGCTCAGGATACTGGGTATTGGCACCAATCGTCCATACTCTGTTTCCGCCGTACACGCTCATACCGTAAGCGATAGGAGACGCCTGTGTGGGAACCAGAGAACGCATGATCTTGTTCTCGGAATAATGCTCTGTCTTGTTGTAACCATCAGATCCGGCATAGTTGAAGATGGAGAAGAACACACCACCATTCTGTACCTTCTCGATCATCTTATCGTAGGTCTGGGTCATGGAATCGGGATCCAGAAGTCCCTTGCGGTACAGGGTGTTGAAGAACTTCAGCATTTCCAGGTACGGGCTGTCAGTTGCAAGACAGTCATAGTACTCACCGGTCTCTACATTGTAGTGGCCGACACCCATCTCATCATAGCCGTAGTATGCGGTAGCCATTGCCTTCACATACATTACCATGTTGCCGTCCCAGTCAGGCCACAGGGACATTGCATAGGTTGTATTGCCTGCGTCATCGGTAGGACACAGCTCCTTCATCTTCTCAAACAAAGAAACCATATCGTCCAAATTCCGCACCTTCGGATAGCCAAGCTGTGCATAGAGATCCCAGCGGATATCCCAGGTATAGAAGAATGCCTCATGGCTCTCAGAACTTGCCGCAACATTATGTCCGAAGCCGTAAACCTTTCCTGTTCCGGAGATCTCACGGTTTTTCTCCAGCGCGTTCTTCATGTTCTGTGCAATGTCGGGTGCATACTCCTGCAGGAGGTTATCCTCCTCCCAATCCAGAAGCAGACCTGCATTTACAGCCTGCAGATATGAGGTGTCATCGGAACCGAACACCACGATATCACCCAGATCACCTGCCTCCATACGGGTCTCCAGCACACCGCCGGACTCGGAAATCAGGTTAATCTTTACATTCCACTTATCCTTTAAAATCTGTGCGAACCAGCCCACCATCTCACCGGAATAGTTTGCCAGCTGGCTATACACATTCAGCGTGATCATATTTTTGTCAGATCCGCCGCTTGTACCTCCGCAGCCTGCCAGCAGACCGCTGCACATTACCAGGGTCAGAAGCAGGGCTACTGCTCTTTTCATCTTTTTCATACAATCCTCCTTGTTTTCTTTTATATTTTGCCGGATATCAGCCCTTTACGGCTCCCAGCATAATACCTTTTTCAAAATAGCGCTGCATGAACGGATATACCAACAGGATCGGGATAATGGACACCATGGAAATGGTATACTTGATTACCTTGGTGTTCATCATACTGGTCATGGTCGTCTCGCTGATACCGGTACCGGAGTTGAACAGCGCCGACAGGTTGGACGCACCCTGCAGGTAAATATACAGTCTGTGCTGCAATGTATAAAGCTCCGGAGCGTTCTGCATGAGGATCAGGGAGTCCGTAAAGGAGTTCCAGTGACCCACCGCACCGAATATGGCAATGGTTGCAAGAATCGGCTTGCTGAGCGGCCAGATGATCTTTCTGAAAATGGTCATGTAGCTGGCACCGTCCATGAATGCACTCTCCTCCAGCTCCGCCGGGATGGATTCAATATAGGTCTTTACCAGAATGATATTGTAGGGTGCCACGATACCGGGAATGATGTATGCCATAAAGTTGTTGGTCAGTCCCAGCATGGACATATTCAGATACCAGGGGATGATACCTGCATTGAAGTACATTGTGATCACAAGGAAGCGATACCAGAATTTCCTGTGCCACATTTCCTGCTTTGTCACAAGGTATCCCACAAAGGCGGAGGCAAGCACCATCAGCGCCGTACCCAGAAGGGTTCTCGCAATGGATACCATAAATGCCTGCCCCACCTCGCCCGCATTCAGCAGGGAGATATAGTTGTCAATGTTCAGTCCTCTCGGAATAAAGTTGATCGCACCCTTTCTCACCAGATCATTGGAAGAAATCGTGTTGATGAAGAGGTAGTAAAAAGGGAAGATACAGCTTATCGTGAATACCAGGAAGAAGGTGTAGTTCAGAATACTGAACACAATATCGCCCGGCTTCAGCTTAAAGGTACGCTTGTGTGTCTTATAATACTGCTTTTCTCTCTTTGCATCTAATTTTTCCTGTGCTGTTTTCGCCATGTCGACACCTCCTTATACAATGCTTTCGCCGCGGATCAGCTTGGAAATGCCGTTAGCGCCAAATAACAGAATGACACTGACTAAGGATTTCACCATGCCGATTACCGTGGAGAGAGGAATCGAACCGCTGTCGATACCCAGCTGGTACACATACAGGTCGAGCACCTGAATGTAGCTGGAGTTCTGTGCGTTCTGGAAGTTCAGGTACTGATCCATACCGTTGCTCAGGACACCTGCCACTGACATCAGCAGAAGCACCATATAGGTCGGAATCAGACCCGGCACCGTAATGTGCCACATCTTCTGGAAGCGTCCGGCGCCGTCCACCGTGGCCGCCTCGTAAAGCTGCTGGTCAATACCGGAAATGCCGGCTATGTAGATGATGGCGCTCCAGCCGATACCCTTCCAGGTACCCCATGCCAGCATTTTCAGCCAGATGTGGGAGCTTCCCATCAGCATATTCTTTCCTTCCGTCCAGATTCCCATGTTGGTAAATACGCTGCTGATAAATCCGTCCGTGGAGAAAATAGCAAGTGCGATTGCATATACCAAAACCCAGCTGATGAAGTTGGGGATCGTGGTAAACGTCTGGATAAAGCGGCGGACTCTCATGTTCTTGATCTCCGACAGGAAGATTGCAAACGCAAGGGGCAGCCAGCTGGTCAGGATTCCCAGACCGCTCATTGCCAGTGTATTGCGCAATACACGGATCACGTCGTTTCTTGTGGTCTCATTTGCTATCAGAGTCGTAAACCACTTGAAGCCTACGAAGTTTTCTGAGGAGAGCGTTCCTCCCGCCGTATAATCATAGAATGCATAGCGCCAGCCGTACAGAGGCAGATAGCTGAATGCAAAGGCAAGCACCGCAAACGGAAGAAACATCAGGAATAATTTATATTTGGACTCCATCTCGAATTTGTCCGTTTTCTCCGGCTTCGGAAGCAGGATCTGGACAATCAGAGCGGAAAGTGTTGTCAGAATCGCAATGATCAGAAAGAGCAGCCAGTCGCCCTGTTCAAAGGAGGGCAGAACCTTCTCCGGTCTGCTTGTGGCAGCCACCTGCGTATATGCCAGATAAATTCCCATAAGACCCAGAATTTCCACTATACCGCCCGCAATCGCAAACCAGTTGCCGGTCTTTTTCATTTTCAGATTGCCGGCGGACATACATGCGGTCACCGCCGTTGCAATAATGCCCAGACAAGTCACAATGCTGGCTCCGGACAAAAGTATAAAGCTTGATTTCTGTACCCAGCCCTGATTAAATGCTCGAATACAGTTCTTTACCAGTTCGGAATAAGAAATGGCTGATGTGAGAAGCGACATATTCTTGTTCACATAATCACAGATCCTTGCCGGATTCAGTGCGGGAAGAAACATCAGCAGTGCGGACATCAGTGCACCGATTCGCAGCACATAGTAGACATAGCCCGCTGCCTTTTCCTTTCCTGTCGTTCCTTTTTTCATTCGATACCTCCCTAAATCTGTTATTGACAGACTTATCCTCTTTCTCAGAAGTTATCTTTATTATACAAAACAGGGGCTTTGAAAGATACCGCAAATACTTGATAGAAAATACAGTAATTTTTAATTCCCGTTTGAGAAATCTAAAAAGAAGTCCAAAAAAGGACTGTCGCTCCGAAGAGCGGCAGTCCTGAAAAATCATGCATTCAATTCAATTACTTGCTTTCTTTTTTCTTCTTGGAAACTACTACAACTGCTACCACTGCGGCTACCACTACAACTGCCACAACGATACCGATGATCAGACCGGTGTTGCTGCTGCTTGCAGTATCCTCTGCAGGTGCTGCCGTATCGGCTGCGGGTGCCTCGGTTGCTGCAGGTGCCTCGTCAGCAGCCTTGTCATATGCGAAACCGGAAACGGTGAAGGTAATGCTCATCTCCGTGGGCGGTACCATATAGTATCCGATTGTCTTAACATCATCATTCCAGATATTCTGGATCAGCATGTTGACATAGTTTACAGAATCCGGGCTGAGGATCGGGTTGATGGAAACATCGGAACCGCCGACATTCAGCTTCATATCAGAGATGGTAATCTCTCCGGTATTCGGGATATCCGTGGAAAGGAAGAGCAGGTTGAAGTAATCCTGAGAATCGAAGTCACCTGCAAGATCCAGACCGCTTACAGATACGGTATAAGTTCCGTTTCCTGCGATCACGGCATCCGTAAAGGTACCCTCTCTCTTGATTGCGTTGTTATCGCTGTCCCATCCTGTAACCTGATTGAAGTACTCGGTATCTCTGCCGTATGTAGCATCATCAAATGCGTTTCTGAAGCTGTATGTAGGTGTCTGCAGACCAAAGTATGCATTGTAGGTGCCGTTCAGGTCAACACCGGGAACCTCAGCAGCCTCTCCCCCTTCAGCAGATGCGCTGAAGCCGCTTACCGTGAAGGTAACCTCGATGGAGGTAAGACCTGCGGTCAGGTAATCGGCGGAGAACAGCATTGCGGTTGCATCTTCCAGATTGCCGGAAGCAATACGCTGGTCAAGATGGCTGTCATCGCCTGCGGTAGCGGTAGGATCGGGAGCATTCCACTCATTGTAAAGGTTTACACGGGTATCAATACCGCCGCCGTCTGCGGAGCAGGTATAGCTGGGACCCTGAAGCTCTACTTCCTCACCGTTGATCTTGATGCTGTCAACGGTCAGTACGCATGCGGTACCCATCAGAAGCTCGCCGTTTGCAACCTGAAGTGCGTTGAACTGTGCCAGATTGATAGGATCTGCGGTGGTCATGGAAACTGTGTAGGTACCGTCTCCGGTGATCTCTGCGTCTACATAATCTGCTGCGTACTCACTCCAGTCATCCTTGTTGATGGACAGGTGTGCGATAGCAGGGCCTTCTGCTGTCACAACTGCGCCGCCCTCTGCAGCAGCACCGGAGGTGCCGTAACCGGAAACAGTGAAGGTAACTTCCAGGGAATCTACAAGGAATCCGCTGTTGGAAGAAGCATTTACATAATCGCTGGAGAAGAGGCATGCAACTGCATCCTCAACGCTTCCCTCTGCAACACGGCAGTCAAGATGCTTGTCATCTCCTGCGGTGGCGGTAGCATCGGGAGTGTTCCACTCATTGTAAATATTAACACGGGTCGTTACACCGGCACCATCTGCGGAGCAGGTGTAGCTCTTGCCCTGAAGCTCAACCTCTTCACCGTTGATCTTAATGCTGTCAACTGTCAGCACACAGCCGGTTCCGAGAACGGACTCTCCGTTTACAACCTCAAGAGCGTTAAACTGTACCAGGGACTGACCCTCTTTTGCAACCATACCTACGGTATAGGTTCCGTCTCCGGTAATTTCTGCATTGGTCCACTCAGCATCAAACTCGCTCCAGTCGGCGTTGTTGATGTTGAGGTATGCTGTTCCGTCAACAAGACCTGATGCGTCCTGAGCCGCAGATACGGGCTGAACAGACAGGATCATTCCCAATGACAGTACAGCAGCAAGTAGCTTTCTGAACTTTTTCATTTTGCATCCTCCTATAATTTTGCTGCGCGCACTATGCGCACAAAGCCATACGCTTTAACATGATTTTATAGGAATCCTCCTGTAAAAAAAACCATTCCTTTTTGACATCTTATACGGGCAAAATTGTACATTAATATCATCTTCTAATCCCGGTCCGGGTGCTTTATGGGCAATTTGACAATAATTACGGTGCCTTCGCCCGGCGTGCTGTCGATCTGCATGCCGTACTCATCACCGTAGCAGAGCCGGATCCGTTGGTTGATATTGCACAGACCGATGCTTTTACTGCGGTCGATGGTGCGCTGCGCCATCCTGCCGCGCAGAAGCTCCAACTCCTCGCTGTCCATGCCGCAGCCGTTGTCCGCAATGGTGATCCTGAGGTACTGGTCTTCCGGCGCCTCCACCGTGATATCGATCCTGCCGTTCTCCTCCACCTGTTCCAGGCCGTGAAGAATGGCATTTTCCACAATCGGCTGGATCAGAAGCGGCAGAAGCATGTAATCGTCCAGATTCATATCCTGTTCCGTACCGATCCGGTAATTGACCCTGTCCCCGAAGCGTATCCGCTGGATCTGCAGATAGGTTTCCATGTAATCAAGCTCTTTTTTCAGGCTCACCATGGAAGTACCCGTGTTCTCCAGCACGTACCGCATGGATTTTCCCAAAAGTTTGATAGAGTTTGCCACTTCCCTGTTTCCTGCCGTCAGTGCCTGCATGCGGATACTCTCCAGTGTGTTATAGAGAAAATGCGGGTTGATCTGGCTGGCAAGCATCTTCATCTCCATAACCTGCTGTTCGTTCAGTAGCTGCTGTTCTGAGAGCTTTGCCTCGTACACCTTGGCATCCTTCTCCTTGATCTTCTGCACCATCACCTGCAGATCGGCGAAGGTTTCCGAAAGCTCGTCCTCCCCGCCGAAGGGCTGTGCCGAGCTGTATTCCTCGTTGCTCGCCTTTTTCATCTCCTTGCGGAGCACATCCACACGCCCGGTAAAATAGCCGGTAAAGTAATGGATCAGTACCGCCGGAACCGCCACCGCCAGCAGGATGATGAGCAGACAGGTAAAGATAATGTTGCGGATGTCATAATACGCCGTCTCATGCATAGTAACAATGTAAACACGGCTGTCGGACTGGTAGAGGTGAAGCGTCGATATTTTTGTAAAGAGCCTGTTTGCATCCTCCCAGACAGGCCCCAGATACTCATAATAGGAATCATCATAATTGATATAAATGGATTGTTCTTCCCCGTAGCCCATCCTTGTAGAGCTGTAAAAGATCCTTCCGTCGTCCGCAGACGCCATGATGCGGTATTCGCTGCTGCGGATGCGGGTCTGCAGATAATTGTCGCTGAGCTGGATCACCAAAACAGCCTGATACTCGCTTCCAATCACAGTAATCTTTCTCACCAGAGCAAGGTTCCAGTAGGAATTTCCGTATCTGTCACGTTTCTCCATGGGAACCCAGAACACTCCTACCTGGGACGTTGCTCTCCGATACCATTCCGTCTCGCGGATCTCATCGTCCACGCCGGCAAAGTGCATATACCCCGCCGCCACCGGATTGTCCGTGTATACGGTAATGTCCTCGATTTCCGCGTGATTGGATATATAGTTGTCAATGGTGGTGTAGGAGTACGCAATATTTTCCCCACCGCTCCCGTCGGCATCCGACAGGATTTTCTGGAGACTGTCCTCAAAGGAAATGCTCTCGGAAATATTGTAAACCTGCGTCGTCAGCTCGAACAGGATCGTCTTCACCCTCAGGTTGTCCGATTCCAACAGGTTCCGATAATAATTTGTCAGAAGCTTGGAGGTATTGACAAGCAAAAAGGAACCGATCACGGCTATGGGAAAGAAAACGGCAAGCACATAAATCATGTAAAGCTGCTGCCCGATTTTTCTGTTACTCATCAGTTCCAGTAATCGATTCCTTTTTTGTTTCATGCTATCTCCATTTCACAGATGCTTTGCGGTGCTGCGCCATCCTTACAGTGCGCACTCAGCATGCCCTGACACATCTGTCAGAACTGTATCGCTTCCATCCACGCTGTATGCCGCTCCCGTACAGCTCTGTGCTTTCACATTGACAAGGCGCACCTTGCAGGGACGCTTGCTCTCCACATCGACGGTGATCTTGTCTCCGGACTTCAGCACGCAAGCCTTAATCTCTGCGGACTGATCCATGCCGTACACAACCGTCTCCGCAGAAATGCCGTCCTTCAGCGCATAGACACGAAGCTCCACGCCGTCGCCGTAATCGTAATCCGGCTTGTCGTCATGGGCGCCCAGTGCGATCACGGAGCCCTCCTTCACCATGAGGGGAATGCTCAGGTAGCCATGCTTCTCCTGAACCCAGCAGCCGCCCTGCTTTACTTCTCCGGTAAAGAAGTTCGTCCAGCTGCCCTGAGGCAGGTAGTAATCCGCCACGCCCTCCTCGTTGAAAATCGGGGCCACCAGAAGGCTGTCGCCCAGCATATACTGTTTGTCTGCATAGTGGCAGGTGCGATCCTCCGTAAACTCCAGCACCATGCTTCTCATGGTGGGAACGCCGGTTCTGTTTGCCTGAATTGCCGTCCGATACAGATACGGCATCAGCTTTGCTTTCAGTCTGGTGAAGAAACGGACTACATCCACCGCTTCCTCGTCGTACGCCCAGGGCACCCTGTAAGAGGTACTGCCATGCAGACGGCTGTGGGAGGAAAGCAGACCAAACGCAACCCATCTCTTGTATACATCGGGCGTGGAGGTGCTCTCAAAGCCTCCGATATCATGCGCCCAGAAGCCGAAGCCGGACATCATCAGGGACAGACCGCCTCTCAGGCTCTCTTCCATGGACTCGTAATCCGACCAGCAGTCGCCGCCCCAGTGTACGGGGAATTTCTGTCCGCCGGCGGTGGCGGAACGTGCAAACAGCACTGCCTCCCCCTTGCCGCGTTTCTTTTCCAGAATATCGTACACCGTCTTATTGTAAAGGTAGGTATAGAAATTGTGCATCTTCTTCGGGTCGGAATGATCGTAATACTCTACATTCTCCCAAGGGATTCTCTCGCCGAAATCGGTCTTGAAGCAGTCAACGCCCATATCAAGCAGCCCTGCCAGCTTCTCCTGATACCATGCGCATGCCTCGGGGTTGGTAAAGTCCACCAGTGCCATTCCGGGCTGCCACATATCCCACTGCCATACATCGCCGTTTGTGCGTTTCACAAAATATCCCTTCTCAACACCCTCCGCAAACAGGCAGCTCTCCTGTCCGATGTAGGGATTGATCCAGACGCAGATATTCAGCCCCTTTGCCTTGATACGGGAAAGCATGCCCGCAGGATCGGGGAACACTCTTGCATCCCACACGAAATCCGTCCAGTGGAACTCCTTCATCCAGAAGCAGTCAAAGTGGAAGGTTCTTAAGGGAATGCCTCTGTCCAGCATACCGTTTACGAAGCTCATAACGGTCTCTTCGTCGTAATTTGTAGTGAAGGATGTGGACAGCCACAAACCGAAAGTCCAGGGTGCGGGAAGCGCGGGCTTGCCGGTCAGATCCGTGTAGCGGCTCAGCACCTCCTTCATGGTAGGGCCGTTGAACAGGTAATAATCCAGATATCCGCCCTCGACGGAGAACTCAACCTTTGTCACCTGCTCCGTGGCAACTTCAAAATCCACCTTCTCGGAATGGTTTACAAATACACCGTAGCCCTTGTTGCTAAGATAGAAGGGAATATTTTTGTAAGACTGGTATGTACTGGTACCGCCGTCCTCGTTCCAGATAGAAACGCTCTGTCCGTTCTTCACAAGCGCGGTAAAACGCTCGCCCAGACCGTATATCAGCTCGCCCACGCCCAGGGACAGCTGCTGGCGCATATAGGTTTCAGTGATGTCGCCCTTGTCATAGCAGTCGCCCTTCCAGTCCGTCTTCATGCAGGCGAGATCCTTGGCTGCGGAGCGGGTGATCAGCGCACCGTTCCTTTTGTAGCTCATAGACCAGTTCTTCTTCTGGATTTCCAGTGTCAGACTGCCGCTTGCGATCGTCAGCTTCTCCTCATCACTGGTAACGGTAAGAGGCATTTCCTCCTTCTGCTCCAGCTCAAATTCGGGCTCACGCTTCTTTGCGCCCATATGGTGGTAGGTCTGCACACGCAGTACCTCCGGTGCAGGGGAAGTGATCACCATGGTCAGGTTGATTCCGCCCAGTGTGCTTCCTCTCGTTACAATTCTCGTTGTAGGCAGGCAGAGTGTTACCTTTGTAGGCTCTACCTTCTCAAAATAAACCTCCTGCGGGGAAAAGCATCCGCAGCCTTCCTTTTGCAGCCAGCATCCATTTCCAAATATCATACAGCTCCTCCATTCCGACCAGTTTTTTATCCTGTTCCTATTTCAAATTAACTTTCTGTGCTTTGATTATAAGGAAAGAAAGAGAAAAATAATACCTCTCTTTTTCTACCTGAATTACCGAATTATTTTTACGAATCTATCTGTTGCAGATTCCCTCCAGCCATTCCTTTGCCAATCCGATCCACGAGGTGCAGCACTCCTGCATATGGCTGCCGTCACGGCTCGCCGTCAGCCTGCCCGCCAGTGCAAGCCCGTGGTGCCCTTCGGGATACAGATGGAACTCCGTGGAAATATTATGCCTGCGCAGCGCGCTCACCAGCAGAAGCGAATTTTCTGCCGGAACGGAGCCGTCCGTAAGGGTGTGCCACACAAAAACCGGCGGCGTGTCCGCACTGACCTGATTTTCCAGAGAAAGCTTTTCCAACAGATCCCTTTTTTCACTTTCCTGTCCCAGCAGGTTTTCAAAGGAGCCTCTGTGCGCGTATTCACCGGAGGTGATCACGGGGTAGCAGAGCAAAAGCCCTGCCGGGCGGAGCACATCTTCCGGCAATTCCGCCACGCTTACCGCCTTCCGCAGCCATTCCTCTTTCCAGAACATGCCCAGACAGGCGGCAAGATGTCCGCCCGCCGAGCTTCCCTGCACGATGATCTTATCCGGCATCACATGCCATTCGGCAGCATGCTCCTTTATGCAGTGCATCGCCCACGCCAGCTCCGTGAGCTGAACCGGGTATCTCGCCGGTGCAACCGAATATTGTAACACCGCCGCATGCATGCCCATGGAGAGAAACTGCAATGCCTCGCTCTCTCCCTCACGCTCCGAGACATGATGATAACCGCCGCCCGGACACAGGATCACGCACGGGCGTTCCTGCACCAGCATGTTTTCCGAATAGTCCTGCATATAAAGCACAAGCTTTGCCCCCGGCAGCGAGCCGGGAAGCTGCAACGGAATTTCCCGATAAATCATAGTCCTTCTCCCTGTTTAGTACGCTCTGCCCCAGTACACCATTTTCTTCGCCGGTTTTCCGCAGCACACGCACGCATCCGAAATCTGTTCCTGCTCAAAGGGAACACATCTGCTGGTCACGCTCAGCTTCTCCTTGATCTCATCTTCACAGGCCTGCTCGCCGCACCACATTGCCTTCACAAAGCCTGCCTTCTCGGTGAACAGCTTCTCAAACTCTGCCTTGTCGTGGGCGGTGTAGGTGTGCGCATCCCTGTGTGCTCTTGCCTTCTCCAGCATATCGTGGTGGATCATTTCAAGAAGCTCTGCCACCTTGCTCTCCACCTCATCCAGAGCCACTTCGATCTTCTCGCCGTTGTCTCTTCTGCAAAGCACGCACTTGCCTGCCTCCAGATCCTTGGGACCGATTTCCAGTCTGAGCGGGTATCCTCTCATCTCGGCCTCCGCAAACTTGTAACCCGGGCTCTTGTCCGTGTCGTCAACCTTCACGCGGAAATTGCTCTGCAATCTGTCCCTGAGCTCGTATGCCTTCTCCAGAATGCCTTCCTTCTTTTGCTGAATGGGAATAATGGCAAGCTGGATCGGTGCAACCTTGGGCGGCAGCACCAGACCGGAATTGTCGCCGTGTACCATGATGATGGCGCCGATCATACGGGTGGTCATACCCCATGAGGTCTGGTATACATATTTCAATGTGTTGTCCTTATCCGTGAACTGGATGCCGAAGGCTCTCGCAAAGCCGTCTCCGAAGTTGTGGCTGGTGCCGGACTGCAGCGCCTTGCCGTCGTGCATCAGGGATTCGATGGTGTAAGTTGCAACCGCACCCGCAAACTTCTCCTTGTCCGTCTTCTGTCCCTTGATAACGGGAATCGCCAGCACTTCCTCGCAGAAATCCGCATACACATTCAGCATCTGGATGGTTCTTGCCTCCGCCTCCTCGGCAGTCGCGTGGGCGGTGTGTCCCTCCTGCCACAAGAACTCTCTGGAGCGCAGGAAAGGTCTTGTCTCCTTCTCCCATCTTACCACGGAGCACCACTGGTTATATACCTTGGGAAGATCCCTGTAAGACTGGATATCATTTTTATAAAAATCGCAGAACAGGGTCTCGGAGGTGGGGCGGACACAAAGTCTCTCCTGCAACGGCTGTAAGCCGCCGTGTGTCACCCATGCAACCTCGGGTGCAAACCCCTCCACATGATCCTTCTCCTTCTCAAGCAGGCTCTCGGGAATAAACATGGGCAGATACACGTTCTGCACCCCCGTCGCCTTAAAGCGTTCGTCGAGCTGTCTCTGCAAAAGCTCCCAGATCGCGTAGCCCGCAGGCTTGATCACCATGCATCCTTTCACGCTGGTGTAGTCCGTCAGCTCTGCCTTCTTCACCACATCTGTGTACCACTGGGCAAAATCCTCGTCCATCGGTGTGATTGCTTCCACTAATTTCTTGTCTGCCATAACTTTCTTTCCTTTCTGCATATCTTACGCTTTCGCGGCATGATACCTCTCCGACGCAGGGCAATCCTGCCCGGAGGGCTTGTACCACAGGAAATTACGGATTCCTTTCCCACGATACAAAAAACGGCCTTCCGTCCCCATCAGGGACCGGAAGACCGGCGTTACCACCCATATTGATTTCCCGTCTGCTCCGGCGCGGAATCCTTCGCCTTGCTGCCGTCCCCGGCACTCCGCATCACCGTCACTTCACCTTGAAATCCTGCTCATACTGCCCTCTAACGCCGGCACAGCGCCGTATTTTCATACGGAACTCGGAGGCAGGTTCAGATGCTTTCCATAAGAGCCTTACACCGTCTGGCTCTCTCTCTGTCATGTCCGGCCACCCTACTAACCCTCGTCATCGCCTTCATTACATTATTGAATTTATGCTCACTATACACTAATTTTGGGAGATTTTCAACTACTTTTCTCGTCCGGGCTTTCACTCATTTCCAATCCTGCCGCAAACCGTCTGATTTTTTCACATAGAACGCCTGCTGCCGCTGGCCATGCTTTTCAATATAACCTTCCTCCGTAAGCTTTTTGAGCGCATTGAATACCGACGTTCTTCCCACACTGGGGCAATTTGCAAGCACATCCGCCGCCGTAAACTTACCAAGCTTGTTGTCCGTAAATGATTTCACGACATCATATGCCGAACTTTTCACTCCGGAATCCTCCATAACGCCCACCCGCTCCTCAAACTCAAGATAGGACGCCAAAATCATCCGAAGAATATACTTAATAAAGGGTGTCGTATCGTTCTTCTCTTCATGCCACCCGAAATCTGTTTCCTGAAGAACTTCATAGTAGACATCCTTCGTCTTTTCAATCTGTTTTTCAATACTGATATACTTACCAATCCCATATCCGCATTTGTATAAAAGCAGCAGGGTAAGCAAGCGGCTCATTCTCCCATTTCCGTCATTGAAGGGATGTATACACAGGAAGTCGCAGATGAAAGAAGGAATCAGAATTAACGGATCGACAATCTCAAGTGACATCACCTCAGTAAAACTTTTACATATCTGAGCTATGGCTTCAGGTGTTTCATACGGCGCAAGAGGAGTATTTCATTATCCCAGCTTCTTTCAGCCAGCTTTTTATAATTAAATCCTCTCATACAGCATCTCTCCAAGTCCGGTTGCGGTCTTAACAAGTTCAATTGCATCAGTTTTTGAACTTACTTTCAAGTTTTAAACTACATCAAAGCCTCTTTCCCACAACGCAGTCCGGCACGATCTCGTTTTCAAATCTGCGGCGGACTTCCGCTTCCTTCCGTTTGTCACGGCACACTCTGGAAATCAGATCGATGCAGGCATTCTCCATGTACGCATGGCGCTTTTCACGGCATCTGCTCCCGGCGTTTCCCTCGTATACTATCCACAGGTCGCCCTGCTGTTCCAGACATACCGTTCCTTCCGCATACGACCGGAGACTGTACGCCTCCTCGGCAATGCCAAATTCCCTCAAGACCCTTCGCAAGGGCAAAAAATAATTAGTATTTTTCATTGTATCGTCCCCTATCATGTATAAAATACCAATTTCATCTTACCGCCCATTCCAAGCGGCTGTCAAGGCTTTCGTCGCTTCTGTACCTCCCCTCACAATGCTGCAACCGCAGCCGGAAGTTCGTATAAAGAAGGGATGCAGGCGGAGAGCTTTTGCCGCAGCGATTCATCCGGCTGTGTCTGATCCGGCACCATCACAACGGAAAGTCCCGCCGCAAAGGCGGACTCCACGCCGTTCGGGGAATCCTCCACGGCGACTGCCACGGAGGGATCTACCCCCATCTTTTCACAGGCAAAAAGGTACACATCCGGCGCAGGTTTCCCACGCTCCACCTGAGAGGCGCTCACGATTTCGTCAAAGAACCGGTCAAGTCCAACCTCCGCAAGCTGGGCGCGCGCCCGGTCAGGGGGTGTTGCAGTCGCAAGGGCGATCCGGTATCCCGCCTCCTTCAACTGTTTCAGGCATTCCGCCGCACCCGGCTTCCTCTCAAGCCCCGCCTTTTGCAAATGCACCGCCATAATCTGCCTGCGGTATTCCCGCACCGCATAATAATCAAAATTCTCGCCAAACCACTTGCGCAGAAGCGCGGGAGCAAAAGGTCTCCCCAGACTGCGCAGGGAAAGCGCCTGCTCCTCGCTCATTTCATAGCCGAAATGAGCCGCCGCCTGCCGCCAGAATACCTTGAAATATTTCTCCGTATCAATCAATGTCCCATCCAAATCAAAAATGACCGTATGTACCATTTTTTCTCTCCGTTTCTCCGACACTTTACCTCCCCATCATACCCCGCATCGGTACATTTTACAATAACACGCCGCATAAAAAGGAACGGATCACTGCATACTGGAAAATAAACACGGTAACCAGAATTGCAGAAAGGAAATTTACACGAATATGCAAAATCCTCCCTTTAAGGAAAACGGATATTACGAGATACGCCTTGAGAGCATCGGCGGACTGGGTGCCAATCTCTGCGGCAAGATGCTGGGAGACCTCGGGGCATTGAAGCTGGATCTGAACGCCTCCGGTTTCTCCAGCTACGGCTCCGAAAAGAGAGGCTCGCCTGTAAAATCCTATATCAGGTGGTGCCCGAAGGACATGCCTATCCGCAACAACAGCCCTGTCCGGTCTCCGGATCTGCTCTGTATTTTCCATGAAGGGCTGTTGGGAAAGCATCCCGTGACGGAGGGCATCCATCCCCGGACACAGACGATCGTAAACACATCGAAGACCCCGGAGGAAATCTCACGGCTGTATGATTTTTCGCCGTCCACGCTCTACTGCATAGATGCCCAGAAAATAGCCATGGACACCCACTCCAGAATCAATATGGTGCTGCTCGGCGCCATGGTGCGTGCTGCGGACTTTATCCCCCTCGCCAAGGTGGCTGCCCTCTGCAAGGAAACCTTCCGCACAAAGGATGCCCGGCTGGTTCAGACCAATATAGACGGGCTTCACCGCGGTTATGAGGCACTCTCAAAAGGCTATCCCTGCAATGCAGACGGACAGCCTCCCCGGGAAGAGAAAACAGGAGAAGCATATATGTGGGGCTATGACACCGCTCCTGTGGGAGGTGTAAACACGCGCCCGGGCAGCACCGTTTCCAATGACCTGTCCCCCTCACGGGAGGGCTTTATCCCCCTGTTTCTGCCGGAGAAGTGCATCAACTGCGGGCTCTGCGATTCCACCTGCCCGGACATGGTGTTCCAGTTCATGCCCGGAACCTACCGGGGTACGGAATGCATGGTCAACTGCGGGCTTGATTACCTGCACTGCAAGGGCTGTCTGCGGTGCGTGGAGGTCTGCCCCACAGGCGCACTGGTAAAGGCACAGGAGCGCGACTATCCGGTAAAGCCGCATTTCCTGCCGGATCAAAGCCTGCTGCCGGATCATGTTGTCTATGAAAAAAGCGGCCCCAGCTCCTGGATCACAAGCGACTCGTTTTTCCCGGAAAAACCGGTAGAAGGAGGTACTCTATGACAGAGCAGAAAGAGACTGCCACCGCAGCCCAGAAAATCGTGTACGAGAGCGGCAACGAGCTTGCCGCCTACGCTGCCGCACAGATTGATTATCATGTAATGGGGTATTACCCCATCACCCCCTCCACCCAGATTGCAGAACAGCTTGACCAGATGCGGGCGGAGGGAAAACACCGGATCCGGCTGATTGCCGCGGAGGGCGAGCACAGTGCTGCCGGAATCTGCTACGGTGCGTCCGCAGGCGGCGGAAGAGTTTTCAACGCAACCAGCGCCAACGGACTTCTGTATGCTCTGGAGCAGTTCCCCGTCCAGTCCGGCACCCGCATGCCCATGGTCATGAACATTGCCTGCCGCACCGTGTCGGGCCCCCTCTGCATCAAATGCGACCACAGCGACATTATGTACCTGTTAAATACCGGCTGGATTATCCTGTTTGCGGATGAACCGCAGATGGTTTATGACATGAACCTTCTCGGTCTCAAGCTGGCTGAGAACGTGGGGCTGCCGGTTGTGGTCGCCTTTGACGGTTTCTACACCAGCCACCAGAAGCGTAAGTGCCTTGTATTTTCCGATAACGCCACCGTTCAGCAGTATATCGGCAGGCGAAAACCGTCCGCCGATCTTTTAGACCTGAACCACCCCATTACAATCGGCTCCTACATGAACGAACCGGATGTGATGAACAATAAATATCAGCTTCATCTTGCCATGGAGCAGGCGGCACAGACCTTGCCCGGACTGTTCACGGAATTTAAGAAGTTGTCCGGCAGATCCTGCTCCTGCTGCCGCGGATACCTCCATGAAGATGCGGATGTGTTGCTGTTTCTTCTGGGCTCCGCTTTCCACACCGCCATGGATGCAGCCGACAAACTGCGCCGTCAGGGTATCGCCGCCGGCGTCATCACCCTCTCCGTCCTGCGCCCCTTTCCGGGGGAGGAGCTTGCTGCACTATGCAAAAACGCCTCCGTCATCATCGCTGCCGACAGGCAGGACAGCTACGGCGCAGGGGGCGGAAACCTGTCTCTTGAGCTGCGTGCCGCCCTTCAGAAGGCCGGTGTGGGCGCAACTGTTCTGACCCGCATCTATGGGCTCGGCGGTCTGGACTTCTTCGTGGAGGATGCAGTAGCTCTCTTCCGGGAGTGTCTGAACCCTTCCGCTGCCGCCTTCGACTATTACGGCATCGTAAAGGGAACCTCCGAAAAACCGCAGCCTCCCTATTATGCGCCGCTTACGGAACAAGCCACCTCTCCACACACAACCAGTTGTGTTTATGACGAATCTGTCGGAAAAATGATCGTCACGGGAGGCTCTGTCCGTGACACCACCGTCATGCCGCGCAGACTGGCTCCCGGTCATGGCGCCTGTCCGGGCTGTGGTATTCCCGTCAATGTCAATCTGCTGTTAAAGGGCATAGAGGGCAATGTGGTACTGCTGTTCCAGACCGGCTGCGGCATGGTGGTGACCACACCCTATCCCAAAACCTCCTTCAAGGTTCCGTACCTTCACAATCTGTTTCAAAACGGAGCGGCAACCCTGAGCGGACTGGTGGAGATGTTCCGGGAACGCCAGCAGAGGGGAGAATATCCCGAGGGGCGCATCACCTTCATCATGGTGAGCGGGGACGGCGGCATGGATATCGGCATGGGCTCCGCAATCGGCACCGCCCTGCGCGGACATGGGCTCATTCTTTTCGAGTACGACAACGGCGGCTACATGAACACCGGATATCAGCTCTCCTACTCCACCCCCATGGGCGCAAAGAGCGCCACCTCCCATGTGGGCGGCAACTGCTACGGAAAAACCTTTTTCCACAAGGATATGCCGGAGATTATGGCAGCAACCCACATCCCGTATATTGCCACCGTGGCGGAATCCCTGCCCCAGGACTTCATCACAAAGGCAGCAAAAGCGGCGGCATATGCGGCAGACTTCGGCACGGCATATGTGAAAGCGCTGTCCGCCTGCCCGTTGAACTGGAACGACAATCCAAGCACGGAGCGCGCTGTGATCGGCGCTGCGGTAGACTGCTGCTATTTTCCTCTCTATGAGGTGGAGCAGGGGATCACCTCCCTGTCCTACGACCCGGAAAAGACAGGTAAAAAAATACCTGTCCGTGAATGGTTTTCCATGATGGGGCGCACTGTGCATCTCGCCAAACCGGAATATGCACAGATTACCGATAAAATACAGCAGGAGATTGACCGTAGGTACGCACGCCTGAAGGCACGCGCCGATCATCCCCTGCTGTGAGACAGCACTACTTGATTTCCGCTGTCTTGATAATGAATTTCACGGTGCCGTCCATGTCATCGGAAATACCTGCAAAGGAATTGTAATTCCGGGACACCTGAGAAATTGCCTGCAATCTTTCCACTAATGTGTCAAGGTCGGCGCCTGCCAGATCGGAAATCTTCCGGATGCCTTCCTCATCGAAGGTGGCAAGACCGTCTCTCAACTGCATTGCACCGTCTTTTAACTTTGACACACCTTCAATGAGAGCATCGCTTCCGTCGGCAAGTGTGTCAATACCGTCCTTTAAAGTGACAATGCCGTCAGAAAGCGTTCCGGCGCCCTCGGTCAGTTCCTTTGCGCCGCTGTTCAGCGCTGCTGCACCGCCGCTAAGCTGGCCTGCGCCGCTGCTGAGCTGACCTGCACCGCTGCTTGCGGATGCCACTCCCGCAGTATAGGCAAGCACACCCTGATAGAAGGTGTTGTAGCTGTCAAGCTGGGATTTCAGCTCTGCGAGCTGCGCTGCGGAACCGGATGCGTTCTGGGCAACCAGCGCACTGATCTGCGCCTGTACCTCCGGTGTCTGCATTTTCTCTTCCACCGTCTGGTCGATTGCCGCCTTTGTGGCGTCACCTGCCGGAAGTGCGTCATAGGTATTCTGATCGATGCCTGCTCCTTCCAGCACCTGTGTCAGTACGGAGGCTTTCACCCCGTTGTAGGCAGCCTCATACACCTGCTGCTGTGTACTCTGTATGATGCCGTTTATGGTAGCGGCATAATTGTCAATGGTCAGCGTCACATTGATGCCTTTGTCGGCAAGCTGTTTGGTGGCGGTGGCAAGCAAGGTATTGAATACCTGGGCGGCACCGCCGGTCAGATCTCCACTTTTTGCATTCAGGGTTGAAAGACCGGATGCCAGAGTGGACGCACCGCTCTGCAGGCTCTGCGCACCGCTCAAAAGGCTCTCCGTACCGCTCTGTAAGCTCTCCGCACCGGTGTGCAGTGCCACAGCGCCGTCCGAAAGCTGTCCCGCGCCGTCCGAAAGCGCATCTACGCCGTCCTTCAGGTCACCGGATTTATCGTAAAGCTCCGCAAGACCGTCATACAGCTCGGAGGAGCCGTCCATCAGCGCCTCCATGGCATCTGTCAGCTCGGAAAGCGCGTTCCGCAGATCATCCACCGTGTCCACATCTTCCAGATCCAGACTGCTGAACACCTCGTTGGTGGCAATGGTATAAACGCTGCCCAGAGAGAAATCCTCTGTGTCCGCTTCTATCTCCACGTACTCCGGCAATGTCTCTTCCGTCATTCCCAGATCGGCATTCATGCCGGGGAACGCGATGCCTGCCACGATACATCTGGTTCCGTCATTGATCACCTTGCCCGAGGACACCTTGATATTGCCAAACCTGGTATTGTCAAGGATCATGCCCGTAAGCACTGCGTAAGGCACATGAATTTCCTCCTGCTCTCCGCCGATCTCCATCACTTCATACTGATTGTTCACATATTCATAGCGGATCACCACATGACCGCTCTTGCCCGCCAGTTCCTCCGGCGTCACTTCTTTTCCGTCCAGCGTATAGGTAATTTTCACGGAGATGGGAAGCTCCTTGTCCGTGGTTCCCTGATAGCAAACATCAGCGCCGTCCACCTCCCATACATAGGAATCGTCCTTTTCTGTATAACTCTCGCCGTTCTTTACGGCAGTCACATCGGAGAGCTCTGTCTTGTCGGAAATGCTGTCCGCACCGGTTCCGTTCTGGATGAGGTCACTGACAATGATCTTCTGCGTCGTGCCGTCCGCTGTGGTGATCACATAGACTGTCTCATCCTTTAAAAGGGCTCCGTTCCCGTCCTTGGGCTGCCAGATCCTGGAGGCAGTCTCCTTGATCTCTTCTTTCACATCCTCCGCACTCCGGGAGCTTTCGCTTGCCCCGCTCGCACTGCTGCCCGGAGCTTTTGCATACACCGTCGCTCCTGCCATGCCGGTCACAAGCACACCCGCAAGGCAGATCACACCGATTCTCTTTGCTGCTCTTTTCTTATCAAACATATCTCTCACCTATTCCTTTCCCACATTTATTTTCTTCTTGAATCCCAGACTTGTCGCACAGATCACCTTGTCAAACAACATGAACATGGCGGGCAGTATCAGGATGACACTGAACATACTGATGATGGCTCCTCTCGCCATCAGATTGCACAGGGAGCTGATGATATCCACATCGGAGTAAAGCGCCACGCCGAAGGTTGCGGAGAACAGCCCCATTGCACTGACGATGATGGAGGGGATGGAAACCTTGAGTGCGTTGAACACTGCCGTCCGTTTATCATTCCCTTCATAGCGCTCGCTCTTGTACCGCGTTGTCATCAGAATTGCGTAATCAACCGTTGCGCCAAGCTGGATTGTGCTGATACAGATCGGTGCAATGAACGGCAGGGACACGCCGGTATAATGGGACAAGCCCAGATTGATAAAGATTGAAAACTCAATGACTGCCACCAGAATGACCGGAAGCGTAATGCTCTTTTCCACCAGGGCAATGATGATGAAAATTGCCACGATGGAGATGGTGTTCACCACCCGGAAGTCCTTGTCCGTGATCTCGATCAGATCCTTGGTGCAGGGCGCTTCGCCGATCAGCATACCCGTTGCATCATATTTTTTCAGCACCTCGTTGAGCTGTGTGATCTGTTCATTGACCTCGTCACTGGCGGTCTTGTACTCGGAGTTCACCAGAAGCAGCTCCCAGTCATCGCTCTCCAGAACGCTCTTGACGGACTCGGGAAGCATATCCTCCGGAATGAGGGAGCCGACCACGGACTCCATACCCAGCACATATTTGACACCTTCCACCTGCTCCATCTCGTCGGACATGGCACGCACATCCGTCTCCGGCAAATCCGCACTCACCAGCACCATGTGGGTTGCGCCCACCCCGAATTTTTCCTTCAGCTTTGAGTTGGCGATCACAAAGTCCATATCCTCCGGCATGCTGTCGCCCAGATCATAGTAGACTTCATTGTTGGTTTTGTCGTACCCATAATAGGCAGGTATCAAGATCACCACAAACAGAATCAGGAACACCGGAAAATACTCGATAATGAAATCGGAAAGCTTTCCCGTACCCGGTATCAGGGATTTATGTCCGGTCTTTGCCAGAAGCTTATCCAGTGCAAGGATCATGGCGGGCAGCGTGGTGACACATCCGATCACGCCGAGCACAACGCCCTTTGCCATCACAACACCAAGATCAAGTCCCAGTGTATAGCTCATAAAGCACAGTGCCACAAACCCGGCAACCGTTGTGATGGAGCTGCCCACCACCGAGGTGACGGTCTTGCTGATTGCCACCGCCATCGCTTCCTTGTTGTCCGCATATTGTTCCTTCTGTTCCTCATAGCTGTGCCACAGGAAGATGGAGTAGTCCATCGTGACCGCAAGCTGCAAAACCGCCGACAGTGCCTTGGTCAGATAGGAGATCTCTCCCAGAAAATAGTTGGTTCCCATATTGAGCAGGATCGCCATGCCGATGCTGGCAAGGAACACAAACGGAATGATCCAGTTGTCCATGAACAGCATCATTGCCGCACAGGCAAGCACAACCGCAAGTCCCACATAGATCGGCTCCTCTTTTTCACAGAGTGCCTTTAAATCCGTTACCATGGCGGACATTCCCGACACAAAGCACTGCTTGCCCGCAATGCTGCGGATCTCCTCTATGGCATTCATGGTTTCATCCGCCGAGGTCGAGGTGTCAAAGAAGATCGCCAGCATCGTGGCATTTCCCGCATTGAATGCGTCATAATATTTGTCCGGAAGCATCTCCATGGGAATGGACACATCCGCAAAGCTGTCATACCAAAGCACCGTGTCCACATGCTCCACCTGCTCGATTTTGCTGCGGAGCTCCGCCACATCCTTCGGTGCCATATCCTCGATGATCACAAAGGAAAATGCTCCTTTTCCGAACTCATCCATCAGGATGTCCTGCCCCGTCACCGTATCGATGCCCTTGGGCAGATAGGTCAGCATATCATAATTGATTCTGGTTTTCACCATCCCGATCACAGACGGCACAACCAGAAGCAGCGCCAGAATCAGGATCGGGATCCGGTATTTGACTACCGACTTTCCGAATTTCATTGTCTCTCCATCTCCTTCACATTGATTTCATAATTTTCAGCGCACAGACCGCCACGCAGAGGTTAAGGGCGCCTGCAAGAACAAATCCGGCTCCCGTTGTGATCATGTACGCCGTCTTCCCGCCAAAGAAATGGAAAACAAGAACGATGCCGATCACACTGGTCAGGAGCGCCAGCACGCCGATCAGCCACCATTTCATCAATCCGAATTTCCTGGCATCCACCGCCGTCTGCAGCTTCAAAAGACCATCCGCCAGAATCAGCGCACCCGCAAGGGGCTGAAAATAATTCATAACGGTCTTTTCCTTCACCAACAGGATCACGCCCGCAATCATGGCGAAGACACCCATGGCAAGGTCGAACTGAAACGCCAGTCTGTAAAGGTCCTTTGAAAAATATCCGATCAGCTTGACAGCGCCGCATACCACTAACAGAATCCCCACCACGATACCAAGCAGTTTTGTTGGCATATCCGGATTGAACATGAGAAGGATTCCACCCAAACAGAACATAAGGGAAATTGTGATATAGCCCGCTTTCGCAACGCAGACGCTTTTTCTGATCTTCATGTTTTTCTTCATCATTTCCGCGCACATCTTTTTCAATCTTTCACCTCTTTCGTTTTTGTATTCTATCGGGTTTCCCCCCCTCCTGAAAACGGACATAAAAAAAGCAATGTACAAATTTTGCACATTGCCTTGTAATTATCTGATTTTTGGGCATTTGCCTCAAAATGTCTGAATCAGGACTTCTGCACCCGCTCGAAAGCCTCCGCCACATTGCCCTTCAGCATGATGCCGAGCCTGCGGATCATCTGCTCGGGGTCGTACTTCATCCCGCCGTTCAGCCAATCCAGAATCATGCCGACCAGCGCTGATTTATAGAAATCCGCAATCAGTTTTTTGTCCTCTTCCTTTACCCGGTAACTGCCGGAAACGTTCTCCACATAGCGCTGCATAACGCCCCCGGCTATGCTGTTCAGGTAGCGTTCCACCTCTTCCCGCCTGACGGAATTGTAAATGTGGTACACAACCCGCTTGTTCTGCAGCGCAAACTGTGCCGCCGTAATAAAGCTCTCCTCCCACGACTCCATCCCGGTCTCGCCCGCAAATGCCTTCTGTGTCTCCGATTCCAGAATCTTCTCCACAAGCGCCGGAATGTCAGAAAAGTGATAGTAGAATGTATTGCGGTTGATGCCGCAGTCCTCCACAATGTCCTTGATCGTAATTTTATCCAACGGTCGCTCATTCAGTAATTTTACGAAGGATTCAATGATCGCCCGCTCCGTAAACTGTGCCATGCCGCACCTCCGATGTAATGTCAACTCTTTTTATGCGGCAAGTATATCATATTTTTCGGATTTTGCCCACTCTAAAAAGATAACACAAAAGAGCCCGTCATTTACCGGGCTCTTTTAAAGCAGCTAGCGGGAATCGAACCCGTCTCTCCAGCTTGGGAAGCTAGCATTCTACCGATGAACTATAGCTGCACATCTATTGAGTATATTAGCACAACTACCGTTAAAATGCCAGTAAAATTTGTAAAAACCTCCGGGCAGATCGCGGCGGTAGGTTCATCGAAGCTCTTATACAGTATGGTGTCCGGCCCATTGGGCAGTTTTGACGCATCCTCCCACAGGCCTGCAAGCTTCAGGACGTGTTCCAGCTTCGGTGACAGATTTTTCAATGCGCACATTGCCAGGGCTTTCTAAACAATTTCTTCTTTCCTATGCTGTAGGGGCACCCTGCCCCTTTCCGCCGAACAGGGATTTGCGGTTCTCCTTATACTGCTTTCGGCAAAGATGGAGGATCAATTCCTCCGCAGATGCCGCAAAGGCAATGCCACAGGTGATCCAGAGATATACGACACCGGAAGAAAACGCGAGCATATAGGGAAGCAGGAATACCGCGCCCCCGGTCAGCTTGTTGAGCAGCGTATGCACGGAAGCAAAGCGATGGAATTTAACCGCCGCCACAACATAGGCCGTCAGCCGCACAAGCAGGACTGCCGCCAGAAAGTACCAGATCGGCCGCGGCGCCATCTGCCGCAAAACCGGGAAAAAACGGATCAGCAGCACACTGTAAAACAGCAGATCCGCGACACTGTCCAGCTTTGCGCCAAATTCGCTGTCCATTCCGGTCTTTCTCGCGATCCAGCCGTCCAAAGCGTCCGTCAGGCCGGTAATCGTATAGACTACAAAGAACCAGACCGAATACAGCGTAAGAAAAGGCAGGATAAGGGAAAAAACAATCCGTACAGATGTAATGGTATCCGCAGTATTCCACCTATGTTTTTCCGGTTTTTTACTTTTTGTAAACATTTTGATCCCCATTTCGCAAATGCTCTTGTTATGTCTTTCTTCTAAAGAATACGACGGATCAGCCGATCCTTCCAGTCTGCATACGGCTGATAGCGGAGCGGAATATCCGGGTGATTGCAGCTGTCGACCACACTCTTTCTGTGGCTGAACGTTTCAAAGCCCGCTTTTCCGTGGTAGCCGCCCATTCCGCTGAAGCCCACACCGCCAAAGGGCATATGGCTTGTGGACAAGTGTACGATCGTGTTGTTGATGCAGCCCCCTCCAAAAGGGAACGTCCGCAGCGCCCACTCCTTCATTCCGGGATTTTGGGTGAACAGGTAAAACGCCAGCGGCTTCTCAAAAGTCTTTATGATCTTCTCAAGCTGCTCCGGGGTCGAATAAGTGAGAACCGGGAAAATGGGTCCGAAGATCTCCTCCTGCATAATGGGGGACTCCACTGTTATGTCCTCCAGAATGGTGGGCTCGATCTGCAATGTCTCCTCACAACTTCTTCCCCCGCAGTAGATCTTTTCGCCCTCCATAAGCCCGCAGAGCCTGTGAAAATGCTTCTCATTCACTATACGCGGATAATCCGGATTTTTCAAGGCATCACCGCGTTCCATCCGGGAAAGCTGCGCCGCCAGCTCCTTCAGGAATTTTTCCTTTATGTCCTCATGCACCACCAGATAATCCGGTGCAACACAGGTCTGTCCCGCATTCAAAAGCTTTCCGAACGCAATTCTCTTAGCGGCAATCCTGATATCCGCCGTCCTTCCCACAATGCAGGGGCTCTTTCCGCCAAGCTCCAGCGTCACCGGCGTCACATACTTTGCTGCCTTTTCCAGCACCAGCTTTCCCACCGTCACGCTGCCCGTAAAGAAGATGTAATCAAAACGCTGCTCCAGCAGAATGGCGTTTTCTTCTCTTCCTCCCTCGATCACAGCCACATACTTGGAGGGAAAGACGCTCTCCACAAGCTTCTTTAAAACTGACGATACTGTCGGTGCGTATGCAGAGGGCTTCAGCACCACGCAATTTCCAGCCGCAATCGCATCAATCAACGGTTCCAGACACAACAGCACCGGATAATTCCACGGCGCCATGATCAAGGTTACACCGTACGGTTCCGCCACCGTGTAAGTACGCGAAGGTATTTGTGACACATCTGTCACTGTCGCTTTCGGCTTCATCCAGCGATACAGGTGACTGCGCACAAATTTCAGTTCTGCCCTCGTCAGGCCGATCTCCGCCATTCTGCTCTCCGAACCGGACTTGTGCAGATCCCGATACAGGGCATCGCACAATTCCCCCTCATAGCTTTCCAGCGCACCTTCCAGCCGTGCCAGCGCCGTCTGGCGGAATCCGAAGGTCTTCGTGATTCCGGTATCAAAAAATGCCCTCTGCCTCTTTATGACAGACATAATTTTATTCTGTTCCATCCGTTCTTCCTCCTGCTTTTCTTCGCGCCCGGCACAGTGCTTTAATAGCGGTTATGCACTTTCTCCGCAAAGCACATGCAGTCCCGGATTTCAATCACCGTTCCGTCATCCAGCACCGCCCTGCCCGACATTTTTCCGAAAACCTGATGCTGGTCGCTCTCCACCACCAGTGCATTGATCCTTGCCGCCCTGTCCATGACCGGAAGGAAATCCATTTCAAATCGCCCGTCACCGGAAGAGAACTTCCACGGGCTCATATAGTCATCCTTTCCATCCTCCGTTTTGGGAATTTCAAAGGTGATGTCGTCCAGCTTATGCGCCTTTCCGTCGTAAAAAATGATATTCTCGCTGGCGGCGCTGTTGTCCCCGAATCCATAACCGATGTTAAAGCCGAAAGCGTGCCCGTCCACCCGGCAGTTTCCGTTTCCCCAGTACCATGTATTGTCGTAAGTCCAGACGCCCCTCCCCCAGTCCAGCGTTCCGAAGTCCGTCTCCGGACAAAATTCATACCGGACGCCGTCATATTCCGCGAATCCGGACGCCTGCATGCAGTTGGTTTTCTGGTTGTAGTAAAATGCCTTTCTCTTTCTCTTCCACGGGATGGAGATCACCATGTTATCCCCGGGCTTCTGGCAAAGGACAATTTTGCAGCGGAACGGTTTTTCTTTATAGAAACGCTCAAAATGACACTCCAGCGTGCGGATCAGATTGCCGTCCCCATCCTTTTCCACGTTGAAATCCATCTTTAACCTCTTGTCCGCATAGCTTGTTCTGCCTTCCTCCGCATGGGAGGGCAAGTGAAATCTTCCCATGGGAAACAAATTCAGTATGGTTTCCGTATGCTCCCAGTTTTCCTTAAAATTCAACAGGGAGACCGACTGCAGCCCAATGTAGCCGTCGTCGGAAATGGTCAGTGCAATGCCGAAGCCCTGCCCCATTACCAGATAATAGTCCCACTCCTTGATGCGGAATTTAGGCGCCTTGATTGCCTTCCTGTCATAGCATTGCAGCTGTGACCGTGCCCAGCCGCAGTCCAAAAGACTTCCGTCCTCACGAAGCAACGGCTGCTTTGTCAGAATTTCGTGATTGCGTTTTTCCATACCCTGTCCCCCTTCCGGTTTCATCGGCGCACTTACCGCCGAAGTGTTTTCAGATACGTTTTCTGTTCCTGTGTAATGCGGAAGCTCTCCCGCGCTTTCTGAATCGTTTTGTTATGTACCCACGCCCCCAGTCTGTTGCCCCGCAGATAGGGAATTGCTGCCTCCCACTGCTTTGCCAGCGCTGTTGCGAAAAACCACGCGATCATCATATTCACATAATACTCTTCGGAACACACTCCCGCAGGTATTTCCAGATACTCCGGGCGAAAATCCTCATCCAGATAATGAGTCATCAACATCTCCAGTCCAAACCGGCAGGTATAGGTTTTTTCGGAGGCAGACCACTCCCTTACCTTCGCGATCAGCTCGGTTCTGTGTTTCCGGAATACCTTCGGCGACAGGATATCACAGACCGCCCAGTTGTCCACATACGGGAGGAACTCCTCAACGGCCCGCACACACTCCTCATAGTCCTTCTGCCCGGACAAAAGAATCCCATGCAGCACATTTTCATCATAATATTTATGTGGCAGCGCCCTCAGGAAATCCCTGCACTCCGGGTCTTTTCCGTACTCCTTTGCAAGCCGTCTTGCATCCGGCACCCTGACCCCGATGATCTTTTTTCTTGGAACATTTGGTACCAGGCCGCTGTGAAAATCCGCATAGGCTTTATCCTGAAGTTCAAATAACCGCTCCGTTACATTCATGGTTCTTCTGCCTTTCCGCCATCCTGTTTTCGTATTTCAGCAATTCCGCCACGCAGCGGCTCCTGTCAGGTATATTTTAACATATTACGGCAGAAAACCATAGACCCTACATCAAATTGCGTTACCCGCAAACTGCGTCATATACAGCTCGTAGTACCGTCCCTTCTGTTTAATCAATTCATCGTGATTTCCGGTTTCCACAATCCTGCCCTGATCCATCACAATAATGCAGTCCGCATCCTGTATGGTAGAAAGCCTGTGTGCAATAATAAGGCTGGTGCGGTTCTCCATAAGCTTTACCATGGCATCCTGTATATGCTTTTCCGTCCGGGTGTCTACATTGGAGGTAGCCTCGTCCAGAATCAATATCTTGGGACTGGCCAAAAACGCCCTTGCAATGGCAAGTAACTGTCGCTGACCCTGTGACAGATTATTGCCGGATGCGGCAAGCTTTGTCTCATAACCGTCCTGCATATGCCGGATCATATCAAAGCAGTTGCTCATTTTCGCAGCCGCATCAATCTCCTCCTCCGTTGCGTCCTCCTTGGAGTAACGTATATTGTTCCTCACTGTGTCTGCAAACAATACCGTATCCTGTAAAACAATTGCCGTATTGCGCCGCAGTTCATCGCAGGCAATGTCCTTTATATCGACACCGTCGATGGCGATCCTTCCGCTGTCCGGATTATAAAACCGCATCAGCAGGTTTACCACGGTCGTTTTTCCGCTGCCGGTAGCACCTACCAGCGCTACTTTGTGTCCCTCCCGAACCTCAAAGCTGAAATTATGGAGCACCTGATGTCCCGGTACATAGGAAAAATTAACGTTTTCAAAGGTGATGGTTCCTTTTGTTTTCTCCATGGTACAGTCGCCTGTTTTATCCTCACCCGGTTCGTCCATGATTGCAAAAACCCGCTCTGCACCGGCGATCGCCGTCTGAATCTGCCCATAAATCTGGGCGAGCTCATCAATGGGACGGCCGAATTGCTTTGCATACACGATGAATGCGGAAATCACACCGATGGAAATGATTCCCTTGATTGCAAAATAGCCTCCGCACGCCGCAATAATCACGAATCCGATGTTATTGATCACATTCATGACCGGCCCCATGGAACCGCCCAGTATTTCCGCTACGATTCCTGTTTTGGTAAGCGCATCGGCAGTTTCGTCAAACTCCTCTATAACCGCTTCCTGACGGTTGTAGGCAACAACCGTCCTGTAACCGCCTACCATTTCCTCCACTGTTCCGTTCAGGCTTCCAAGAAGCTCCTGCCTTTTCCTGAAAGAGTTTCTCATGGCAGATGATAGAAAACGGGTTGCCGTAACTGTCAGTACCACCGTCGTGCATGAAAGAATTGCCAGTTGGGGACACCAGTAAAACATCATTACCACAGTTCCCACGATGGTCAGAATGCCGGACACCATGGAACTCAGGGACTGGGACACCGTGTTGGATATGTTTTCCACATCATTTGTCATGCGGCTCATAATATCTCCGTGAGAATGCATATCCAGATATTTAACCGGAAGATTCACGATCTTATCAAACAAATCCTCCCTCAGTCTTTTTACAATGTCCTGACTTAAGATAGCGCTCAGCCGGCTTTGTGCAAGAGAGCAGGCGCTTTGAATCAGGTACAGCACCGCCATTACCGCAAGAACCTGCGGCAGTTCGCCAAACCTCCCCTGCGCAATCCTGTCAATGGCTCCGCTCTGCAGGCTGGGGGCGCACACTGAGCATATCACAATGATGATCACGGCAGCCAAAAGGCCGCACAACTTCCTGATTTCTCCTGAAAAATAGCGGACAAGCCGCCTTAATGTCTTTTTGCCGTCCTTAGGCTTCTCCGCCTGCTGCCGGTTCCTTGGCCCCCTCATGCCCGGAATCCTGTAATTGTTCATCTGCACTTTTTCAGCCATCAATCTCACCGCCTTTCTTCAGCTGGGAATCAAAGATATCCCGATAGATCGGACTGGTGTTCAACAATTCTGTGTGCGTTCCCTCGGCGGCAATCCGTCCGTGATCCAGCACCACAATCCTATCCGCGTCCTTAACGGAAGCGATTCTCTGGGCAATCACAATTTTAGTCGCGCTGGGATGACTTTCCCGCAAGGCAGCGTACAGATTTGCCTCGGTTTTCAAATCCAGTGCGCTTGTGGCATCATCAAAAATAAGAATCTCCGCATTTTTCAAAACGGCTCTGCTGATGGCAAGCCTCTGTTTTTGTCCTCCGGAAAGGCTGTGCCCTCCCTGACTGACCTGCATATCCATTCCTTCCGCTTTTTCGGCAATAAATTCTGACGCTTGTGCCGTTTTTATTGCCTGTTCCAACATTTCCGTATCAGCACCCGGATTTCCCCATAAAATGTTCTCTTTAATGGATGCACAAAAGATCTCACTCTTCTGTAACGCAACGGCAATTTTGTCGCGCAGGTTCACAAGCTTATAGTTTCTGACATCAATGTCATCCACGAAAACTCCGCCTTCCGAAACATCATAAAAACGGGGAATCAGATTCACCAAACTGGTCTTTCCGCATCCCGTGGCGCCCAATATTCCCACAGTCTCTCCGGGCAGTATGGTAAGATTTACGTTTTTCAACACCCACTCCTGCCCCATTCCCGGGTAGGCAAAAGACACATTGCGAAATTCCACTTTTCCCCTAAGACCAGTCTCTCCCGAAAAATCACCGTCACATATAACCGGCTGGCAGGACAACACTTCCTGAACTCTTTTCCCGCTGGCAACGCCTCTCGAAACAGACTGGAATATCATTGTCATTCGCATCACAGCATTCAGGATTTGGGAGATGTATGTGATGGCTGCCATCACATTGCCGGGTGTTACTGTCCCCGCCTGTACCTGAATGGCTCCCACTTTAATAACCGCCACCACCGACAGGTTCAGAATAATATTCATGATAGGCATCATATAGGAAAGCAGCAGGAGGACTCTCAACTGTGTATTTACCAGCTCCTCATTTGCCCCGGAAAACCTCTTTTTTTCGTAGTCTTCCCTTACATACGCTTTGACGACACGGTTGCCGGACACATTTTCCTGCATCACATTGTTTACGCCATCCAGTTTTTTCTGCAGTATGGAAAAGAGCGGATTCGCCTTTGTAAGGAAGCAGATTACGCATAAGGTGACCAGCGGAAGCGCACAGACTACCACCACTCCAAAGCATATATTCAGAGTAAGCATGCACAGTATACCGCCCAAAAACAGCAAAAAAGTTCTGACAAATCCCCTAATCGCTTCACTGACTAAATTCTGCATCTGTGTAATGTCATTGGTTACGCGCGTAATCAGAGAACCTGTCGAAAAACGGTCTGTCTGTTCAAATGACAGAGACATAATTTTCCGAAAGACCTCTTTCCGCACATCATTTCCGAAATTCTGGCTGCACAAATTAGCGAATACTCCTGACATAATGCCACAGAAACACCCAAACAGAACCAGTCCGATCATTTTAAGACCGGTGGTAACGACCAGGTGCATGTCTCCTACACCCGACTGGTTCAGTCCCAGAACTCCGTCGTCTATGATGACCGCCATCAGTTTGGGCTGCAGCAAATCCATGGACACCTCACCCAGCATAAAAATGGGCGCTAAAGCAGCAAAATACCAGTATTTCTTTAATTTTTTCCACATATGTCCCACATCCTTTTACCGTTACGCATCAATCTCTTCCTGTATCTGCCGGATCTGTTCTTCGCTGTAGCCGGTATAAGCACAGATATCCCGGATTGGTGCACCCAGGCGGAGCATGTTTTTTATGATAACCGTGATACCCTGCTGCATTCCTGCCTGTATACCCTGCTGTATTCCCTGTTGTATCCCCTGCTGCACTCCCTCGTTTCTCTCATCCTCCAGCCATTCCCTCATTGCCTGACACATATCATACTCCTCCTCTTCTGCTTCACGGTTCATATACTGTTCCCTCTCCTCCCACATCTGCGGCACATTGAGCAGGGCGGACAACACTTCAACGGTGTCCCGGCTCAAGTGTCGATATGATTCATCCATTTCAAGCAGTCTTTTAAATTCTTTTTTGTTGTTTCTGTAATGTACCGCCGAAAATACCTCTTTCAGTTCCGTGCTGAAAGCAGAGAAATCTGTTTCCTCATTGATACAGAACAGGTGAAACGGATAGTCGGAGAAAAAGCACTCCATCTCATCCTCCTCACCGAATTGCATCATATCCTTCAGACTGCGGGGTCCGTCCCACTCCTTCTCTCCATGGTACAGACATAATGTATACACCGGTATCAGCTTATCCTGCTTACGCATTCCGCACATTTTCTCCGCCGGCGTTTCCAGCATGTTTCTTTGCCTGTTTCTCTTCTTAAGCTCCTCCGTCTGCTTCCCGTACTCCATGGTGTCATACTGCATACACCGGAACGGCATCGCATAGTCCACCAGATTCTGGTTCTCCACTGCCAGTATGCGGAGCAGACCTCCCGATTCCATCCACATTTTCAGATCACGGATCCGCTCTGTGCGTTTTCCCTCCACCAGATTCCTTTTTTCCGCTGCAAACGCCGTGTACCGCCCATCCTCATTGCGGAGCATCTGCGGTTTGATTTTCTCCCTGCCCTGAAAAAACACACCGTTGAACAGGTCGGCAAAACGCCTCCTGTCCTCCAGATAATGCTGCATTACCGTATTGATATTTCCCATGTACGACCTCCCTTCAAGGGCAGCGGCGGTACATGGTTTCCGCCTCTGCCACTGTTTTTGTCATAAATTGAGTAAAAGTGGCAGAAATGCCGGAATGTGCCGAAAATGCACGTTTCATTGATTACTCTTGATTTCTATATTGTATGATCAAAAGCCGTGTTTGTCAAGCGCCCGTTCCAAAACTCAGGAAAATTCCCTCTCATGTTCTTTGAAAAAGTCATAGTACGCCCGCACATTGGGGAGCTCAGTCCAACGCTTCACATCCACGGGATCCTCGTCCAAATCATAAATCTTTGCGTTCTTCATGGCGAGCAGGAAGGGCGAGTGGGTGGCAATCACAAATTGACAGCCAAAAAATCTCGCCGAATCCTCCAGAAATTTCAACAATTCCTGCTGCCTCTCCGGCGACAGACTGTTTTCCGGCTCGTCCAGCAAATAAAGCCCATTTTCCTGAATATGCTCCGTGAAATACAAATATGCGCTCTCCCCGTTGGAATGTTCCCTCACATTGTCCGGGACAAAATTCCGCACGTATTTCGACTGTGACTTGCTTCTTGCCATTGTCACCTTCTTTAACCGGTCGTAATCCTTCAGGGACTCCATGCGGAAAGGATTGCGCTCATTGTCCCGGATCTCCAGATATTCGGAAAGCAGCTCTTCCCTGTGCCGGTCTATTCCCATGTTGATGCTCCGCAGATTCAGCATGAAATCAAACACATCATCGCTGGTGATGATCCTGCTGTGGGACGGCAAAAACCCCTCCGTCCTGTAATCGCACATTTCAAGATAGTCCTCATAGAAATTGGAGCGATTATAGAGGGTATCCCGCTGTAACCGCAGCTTTTCCGCAATCACGTTGAGTGCCGTTGTCTTGCCGGAGCCGTTACCGCCGTACAGAATGGTGACGGGCTCAAAATCCAGCATGCGGAGCCCATGTGCAGATATGACAAAAAACGGATACACCGTATCATAGCATGTCCGTTTCAATCCCATACGAAAACTATATTCCTGTTCCAACTCGGGAAATGTAAAATGTGTCAGATAGACCATACACCTATACCTCCTCGAAGCAGTACCGGATCCGAAGCACCCCCTGCTCCAGACTCGCCTCCGCGCTGCCTCCCATCGCCTCCGCCAGCAATTTGCTGATCGTCAGGCCAAGACCGCTGCCCTCGGTGGTGCGGGATTTCTGTGTCATATAAAAACGTTCAAACAGATGCTCCACATCCTCCGCCCGAAGCGCATCCGTGTCATTTTCAAAGGAGAGGCAGATCTTCCCGCCGTCCCGGAATACCCGAAGACAAAAATAACTCTTTGCATACCGAAGTGCATTTTGGAACATGTTGGAAAAAATGCGCTCCATAGCCCCCGTGTCCGCACAGATGAACATTGCCTCCGCCGAAATATCCGTCAACTGCACGGCAAGTCCTCTCTCCTCAAACTGCTGATAAAAGGTCAGCGCAATCTCCCTTGCAAAACGGCTCACATCCAGCCTTTCCGGCTGCAGGCGGTAATCATTTAACTCCAGTCTGGACAAGTCGTAAAAATTACCGATCAGGCGCTGCAGGGATCTTGCTTTCCCGGATATATTTTTCACCATCTCAAGATTTTCCTCATCCATACCGCTCACATCCAAGAGCTCCAGATATCCGATAATGGCGGTGAGCGGCGTTCTCAAATCATGGCTGATATTTTCAATCTGCGCCCGAAGCTCCCTCTCCCTGTTGCGGTATGTGATTTTCTCCTTCCGCGTAACCAGAATATATGCGTTGACCGCCTCCAAAAAACTTTCCGCCTCCTTATCGGGAAACGAAATATGCAGAATCCGGTTTTCCTCCGGATTCTGCCCTATCTCTTCAAGCTCCTTCGCTTCCCGCCTCAGATTTGCTCTCAGGCGGTAAAAGCGTACCATATACAGAATTGCCGCAAAAGTTGTAATGATGAGAGCCACTGCCATCAGATACGCTCCTCCCTGTTTTGTCCCGTTCCGTCCTACTTAAATTCCTTCTTTGAAATACCCACCAGTCCGATTGCCATAAAGATCACGATGCCCGCAATGCCGGAAACCAGACACTTGATCATACCGCCTTCTGTCATAAACGCCATGACATAATGCCCTGCGTCGTTCATTTCTCCCGCTCCCACCGCGTGGTAGATCAGCCAGGGACTCAGCCTTGCAAAAAACTTAAATTTCATCCCCAAAAGATTACACACAGAAGGGAATAGCATGATAAGCCCGATCCACGACCACATTCCGGCATCTCTCGTAGGCATTAATGCCAGAAACGTATATACACCGATCTCTCCCGCCATAAAGATGGGAATATTCAGCAGCACACCCCTGAGCAGCATGTAAATAGCCTCGCTTCCGCTGTTTTCCAGCAAAAGATAAGCGCTGCCGATAAAAACGGCAAGTACGGACGCAATCGCCAGAGCGGAAACAATCATCCCCGCTATCACCTTGCCTGCAAAGATTGTCCACCGGGAATACCCGAATGCAATGCTGTTCATCCATGTCCGGTTTTTATACTCGTCCGAAAAAACCATGGTTCCCAGAAGCAGCGTCAGAAACAGCACAAAGCCAAAAGCATTTGTCACCATAGAAAAGACAAAGTTCGTGGATGCGTACGGAAAATCATCGTAACGCACACGGAAAATGTAAAGCACCAGATTCATCGCCAGCAAAAGTGCCGCGCACCCACCTGTCAAAAGATAAATGGACTTTGTATGTGCTATCCTGTATAATTCACTCTTTATATAATTTATCATTGTATCTCCCCACCTTCCTCGCCGATCAACTGCATGTAATAGTTTTCCAGATTGATCTCCTTCATCTCAAAGCCCAGCAGACCGATTCCGTGCTTCACAGCCAGAGCGCTGTAATCCTGAATATTGTCCACCCGCTCCAGAATATGGATACAGTTTCCGGGCAGCACCCTGTATTTCGTACAGAGCAGCTCCGTCTCGAGCAATGCCGCATAGGCGGCGGCATCCGTCACCTTGATCTCCAGATAAGCACAGCATTTCTCCCGCAGCTTCTCCGCCGAGATCTGTTCCACCACCTCTCCCTTATTCAAAAATCCGTAGTCGGTGGCGATGTTCTGAAGCTCGGTCAGAATATGGCTGGAAATCAGAATGGTAACACCCTTCTCCCTGTTCAGCTTCAGCAGAAGATTTCTGATCTCTACAATTCCCGCAGGATCCAGACCGTTTATAGGTTCGTCCAGAATCAGAAACTCCGGTTCTCCCATCAGCGCAAGAGCAAGTCCCAGCCGCTGCTTCATCCCGAGGGACAGATTCTCAAATCTGCGTTTTGCAACATTTGAAAGCCCAACCTCCTCAAGCATCCTGTCAACCACGTTCTTTCCGGGGATGCCTCTCTGGATCCGGTAATATTCCAGATTCTGTTTTGCGGTCAGCTTCGGATAAAAGCCCGGATTCTCGATGATGGCGCCCGTTCTTTTGCGCACGGCTCCCAGATTTCCCTTGCTGTCCGCTCCCAGCATGACAAAGCTTCCCTCCGTGGGATAGATCTGTCCTGCCAGAATTTTCAGAAAGGTCGTTTTTCCTGCTCCGTTGTTGCCTACAAGTCCATAGATGCTGCCACGCCGGATCGCAATGGAAGCATTCTTCAGTGCTGCTGTCTGTCCGTACAGCTTTGTCAGCTTGCTGCCTGTTACAATCATTTCTTCACTCATTCTTTCACTCCTCTCTCAAGTACATTGCAATGATACACAATGCACCGTAAAAAAGTCTTTTAGAAAGTTTAAAGAAATCATAAAGATTGCATTCACGCCAGCTTAAAGCCGATTCCCCACACCGTCTTTATGTATTCCCCCTCGTCCAATGCCGCAATTTTCTTCCGCAGATTGCTGACATGCACATTCACGGTGTTGTCCTCCCCGTAATAGCCACCCTGCCAGACCTGCTCATACAGACTCTCCCGGGAAAAAACCTTGCCCGGATTTTGCAGCAGAAGCAGGAGGATCTCATACTCATGTCCGGTCAGGGAAAGCTCCTTCCCGTTCACCCGCACCTCTCTGGCAGAGGGAAGCAGCTCCAGATTCCGGTAGGTCATCCTTTCCTCTCCCACCGTATCCTTACACAGTCTGTGGTAACGCTTGAGCGCCCTGTTGACCCGTGCCACGACCTCCTCCTGCTCGAAGGGTTTAGTCAGATAGTCGTCCGCGCCGAGCTCCAGCAGATTCACCCGATCCTCCAGCGCAGTCTTTGCGGAAAGCACAATAACCGGGATCTCGCTCTTCTCCCTGATGTGAGAGAGCAGTTCCTCACCCATCATGCCGGGCAGCATCAGATCCAGCAGAATCAGACTGTACCCGGACGCCTCCGGTGAGGAAAGACGCAGCCACGCCTCGCTTCCCGAGAACGCCTGCACCACCTCATATCCCTGCCTTGTCATGATTTTCGCCAGGATCCGGTTGATGTCCGCATCATCCTCCACAATCAAAATCTTAACCATTACGCTTCTCTCCCGTCCCTCAAAAAGCCCTCTCCCAGACCAAGCACAATAAACATCTGGGAAATATTCATAATCTGCCAGAAACTGAACAGATTGTTCACCATGTAACAGAAAATACCAAGCCCGCACGCTGCGCACAACACCTGCGTCCGGCTTTTTCGCAAAAGTCTCCACACGGCTGTAAGCAGCATACCGCCAAACCCGATCACACCGAACACACCCATATTGACCAGAACAGAGAGAAGCTCCCCGTGGGCATTGGTGAGCCGGTGATTGCCGAAGGATGCCTGCGTTGTCGAAAGAAGCGCCTCATCCTGTCCGCTGTATATGTAGGCAGCCATGCAGTCCGGGCCCACGCCCACCAGCCTGTGCAGGGTGTCCTGCGAAAGCCATGTCTGCACGCCGATACTCCATGTCGCGCCCCTTGAGCTCCCCCATTTTTCATCAAATGTAAATATGGCATACTGCGACAGACTGCCGATACTGCCCGGGTTTTTGGTGTTGCACACAATCAGGATCACAAAGAGCACAAACGCCGCACCCAGAAGTCCCATCAGGCACCACCAGATTATCCGCACTGCGCGGAATATTTTCTCTCCTTTTTGTCTCCCCAGAAAAAACCGGAGTATCAGAAGCACTACCGCTGCTATAAGCACATACGGTGTCTGCACCAAGATCCGGTATGCGGCGGTCACATACTGGTTGCGCGTGGGAAACAGAAGTTGAACCAGCCCCAGAGCCATAGCAGAAAGACAGAACATAAGGAGCAGCTCCAGATACCGGCAAAACAATTCCCTGCTGCCCACAGAGAGACAGCCGCACAGCACAAGCAGGGCAATCATGGCAAGAATCCCGCTGTCGCTGCCTTGGGAAATGCCGGTGGCAAAGCCTGTAAACAGGGTGAGCGCCGCCAACCCGTAACACAGCTTCTCCGACCTTCCCGTTTCCTTCCTCCGCATAAACAGAAAAAGCCCTGCACCGAGCGGGAACAGCACCGACCAGTAACCGCAGTACCAGTTGATGTTTCCGATGGTAGAGATGAATCCGGGACCGCTGGAAGTCATGTGAAGCGGATTTACCTCATAGCGGTTCAGCACTCCCAGAAGAAAAACCACAAGAGAAACACCCAGCATGGCGGTCAGTCCCCAGACCCGTTCCTTCTTTTTTGTAAAGCGGGATATTGCAAAATAGGACAGCAGGAAAAGGAGCTGCGGGAAAAATCCCATGTACCAGCCGTCCGTACCCATTGCGGCAGTGTCCCGGTATGCAGTGTAATAGTAGGACATGCATAGAGCCACCGCGTAAAAGCATGCAAATTTGTCCGTGAGGGATAGATCATCCAGAAACAGATTGATCAGAAGGGACAGCTTCCCTTTTTGTCTGCGGTTTTCCCTGTACCAGCAAAAAAGACTGAAAACCACATAAGCAGCCAGAATGACCAAAAGCATCCTCGCCGCTATAAAGCCCCATTTCTGAAAAAAGGAAGACTTATTTGAGCCGATAGCACCGTAAGCAGTCTCCCTTTTGTAATAGAATGGCATGATTCCCGCCACCATCAGTATATAGAAAACGGTGACCGCCCGCAGGAGCATCCGCAGATATTCCCGGCAGGTTTCCGCCACACCCATATCCTTATTCATTGTTCCGTTTCCTTCTTCGGTATATTTTCCTCTTTATCATAATTCATTTGCCCGGCATCGTCAACATAACGCTTGTAAGCGCGGAACGCCTGTCGGATCATCACAAGACCCACAGGCCCCTTTATGATTCCCCACAATCCGAACAAGCGGATCCCGGCGTAAACCGCAATCAGAATGGCAATGGGATAGACCCCCTCCCGCTTTCCGATCAGCTTGGGCTCCAGAAATTCCCTTATCAGGGCGCTGATTCCATATGCCACAATACAAAAAAGCGCTTTCCAGTAATACCCCTGCGCCAGCTGCCAGATTGCAAGCGGTACCAGAACAATGCCCGTTCCGATGAACGGAAGTGCATCCAGAATCCCTGCCAGAACGCCGAAAAGAACACTCTTTGACACGCCTGCCAGACTTAGGATCGTCACACAGGTCGTGCCGATTGCCAGCAAGATAATCACCTGCGCCTTAAGAAAGGTAGCCAGATAGCGGATCACCCGCAGCGCCACCTCCAAAACCACCCGGCTTTCCCTCCCGGCGCCCATGAATGCCAGAATGGCGTCATAGTCCTTTGCCAGCAGGACGGTGGCGATCATGGTCACCGCCAGCACCGCAATGACGGAGAGTAACTGCCTGATGTAGCTCCATGAGCCGCCGATCACCCCCGGCAGGATCTGCATCTGTAAATTTTCCACAAACAGATCCACCTGCCCCACAATGGTGTGCGTGAGCTCCGAAATATCCATTCCGATCAGGGTGCCCACATTGGTGCAGCAGTCCCCCACGATCACCGCAAAGCTTTGCTGCATGCCGTCGATTCCCTCCACCCAGACCGGAATTTTCTGCAACAGAAAAGAGCCTCCGAACCACACCAGCAGAATGAGAACCGCACACAGTAACAGCAGAATGGCGCTCGCCATATATTGTTTCTTAATTCTTGTTTTCCGTTGTATATCATCAAATGCAGGATAACACAGCGTGAGAAACATACCCGCGATCAGCATGGGAGTCACCAGCGGACTGATCCACCGCAGAAAAAAATAGACTGCCCCTGTAATCAGGAGCAGTACCAGATATGGATTCCATGTTTTTGCTTTTTTCTCCCGCATACCAATCCTCTCTCCCACAGACGGCATCCCCTTCGCGCCTATGTTGCGTTGTTGAAATTAGTATGCGGTTTTTCTTATTTTTCATGCGCTGAAAAAAGAGCAAACGCACCGTTTCGGGGCTGTACGGAATAGTTCAGTGTTTTCCCGGAAACAGGATCCGCAAAGGACAGCTTTACGGCGCAAAGCGCTGCATCCCTCACGCCCAGCTCTTTTGCAAACAGGACATCCTCCGGGCTGCCGTAGCGGGAATCCCCGAGAATGGGCAGACCCGCATGGGAAAGCTGCGCCCGGATCTGATGAAACCGCCCGGTCTCGATCATCACCCGAAGCAGGGATAGCTCTCTCCCGCCTTCCTGCCGCCGATCCTGTACGCTGTAATGCAGCACCGCCCTCTTGGCGTCGGGTCTTGCCGCCGGATCCACCACCTTGGCGCATGCCTGCTCCTTCACAAGATAATCCACAAGGGTGCCTTCCGTTTCGGGAGGTTGTCCACATACCACCGCCAGATATTCCTTACAGAAATCACCATTTTTCAACTGTGCGGTAAGTGCCGCAGCGCTTTTCGGCGTCTTTGCAAAGACAAGCACACCCTCCACCGGCTGATCCAGTCTGTGGATCACACCCAGATAGGGCGGTTTGCCCGCCGCCAGATAATTCTTCAATTCACTCACCACATCCGGTCTGCCGAGCTGTGCCGTCTGCACGGCAATGCCCGCAGGCTTGTGTACCACCAGCACTTCCTTATTTTCAAACAAAATTTCCGTTTTCATACTTTACCGATCCTTCCGGTTAAACTACAACACCGCCTGCACAAAATCCAGTGCAAAATGAAGTGCGGTGGGAATCAGAATATCCTTTCGCTTATATATGATAAAGCACATGACAAGATGGAACACAAAAGTAAAGATCAACTGGGGCATTGAATGACGTAATAGTATGGAATGCCGCGCTTATACACCCCCCCATTGCCAGATAGCCGAATATGATTGCATAGGATTTATTCTTTTTCTGATACATAGGATACCTCTCTCTCCAACTCCGCTTTTATCAAATCCACGTAACTTTGTGCAGATGTTTGCAGCCTATCCATTGATATATACTCATTCAGCAAAATGCATTGCTCCGGTTCCTGCCGGAGCGCGCACAACAGCTCCTGCTGCAGGCTTGTAAAGGATTGGGCAAGGCCGGCTTCCCCGACCAGGTTTAGCATGGCGATACCATCTAAAAAAAGAGGTCTGAATAAAATGTTCAGTTTCGAGCGGAAAAATGCAACCGTTTCCTCTTTTCCGCACAGCTCGGTAATCTCTGCCAGATTTGCCTGCAGGACGGCAATGGATTCCTGCAGCTTGTCTGTAAAACTGACGCTTTTAGGAGAAACTTGCCGCAAAGTCGCAACAACCACCGTAGGATCGAGCTTCTGTTTCAATTCGTCCGCAGTTAATTGAATTTCATCGGGCGCCTCCTCAGACTCCCATTTATTGTTCAGAAAGACAAGACGATCTGCCCTCGTTCCGGTATACACCACGGCGTGCTTGCCTGTGTTTCCGGTTCTGATGCCGAGCATTGCCGTTTCTTGCGCCTTCAGATAGGCTGCAGTCTCATCGGCGGGCATCATTTTCTCCGACAATTCGTACCCGATGGGATTCAGATATAAATTGAACCACTTTGCCTCCTGAAGCATGGGGCCCGACAAATAGATACCATTGCACCGGAAAAACAGATACGGGAGCTTCATCCCAATGGCTATGGAACGATCACTTGTATCAAGGCCATGTCGTTCCAGCATATTTGCAATCCCTGCATAGGAGCAGGAGGAATTAAATGTCATATATTTCATCAGAGTTGCCTCCACTTCCTCCAACAACGATTTACCTCTTTGGAAGATTTATCTTCATTATTACCGTGCCGCTACCCATTGTCAAGTCATGCCCTTTATTTCAGCTTTGCACCGCAAAACGCAAAAACACCCCGCCGCAGGGTTTTACTCCTGCAGCAGGGTTGTTGTATATACGAATTTAATATTCCAATATGTAGGTTGCTGTTTCCGTAATCTGGAAGCAAACCTGTCCGTTTGCATTGGAAGTGGTTTTGACAATACGGATCTTCTTGTTGTCAGTGTCCACTTTGTAGACCGTCACTTCACTTAATTTTGCAGGCACTGTGGTATGGAATACAACCGTTGCACCCAATTCCTGTTTGTAGGTGAAGTCGATGGTTCTTGCATGGTCTGTGATAGTGTCTTTATGTTCAAAGTTGGTTTCCTTGTAATCGGATAAATCATTCTTTGCGAGGAATGTTATCGCATCGCCATCACCAATAAATACATGCAATCCTCTCAGTGCCGATGAAGACACCTCTTTTACGGTTGCGTCAGGAATCGTTTTGTTGAAGCCGCTGGCATCCACATGCAGAAGATCCTGATTTGCACCGGATACACTTTGCTGTTTATCCTTCGTCTGCGTAGAAATGGCTTTTGTGATATCCTTCCAACCGGAAATCTGCTCTCCTGCAATATTCGTTGTTTTCAATGCAGGGGAAACGGACTCGGAAGAACTGTTACCGGAATCTCCCGTAACCGGTTCCGAAGTTGCAGGTGCGGGGGTTGGCGTTGCAGGTGCGGGGGTTGGCGTTACAGGCGCTACCGCACTTGGATCTTTGTAAACATAAATAACCTTCTCCTGCAAGCGCTCCTCTAACGTATCATTAGAGAGATAGAAGCTTGAATGCAGCTTACCGGAAGAATCTGCGCTGCTCTTAGAAGTCAGCCAGTAATTTACGCCATAGCTGTAAAAATATCCAAAAACGACCTGATACGCATCCTCCGGAAGCGAATCCGGGGTAAAGTACGTATTTATATAATTGGTTCCTGCGCTGTTGCCGATGACTGGCAAATTCGCGTATTCCAGATCGCTCATCGAAGTTGCCCTTACCCATTCTTCCTTCCCGGTCCACTGATACCAATGCGCATAAATGGTTGTCGGTGCATTGTAAATATAGCGCTGTTCCAAATATTTTGCAGATTCAGAAATAGCACCCGAGGTAGTAGACCACCCGGTAAAGAGATACCCAGCCTTTGTAGGCATAGGCAGACTTGTAAGCAATCCGCCCACTGTCTTGGCAGTAGTGCTGCCTGTGAAACTTCCTCCGCCAAGATCAAAAGTAACGGTATATTGCGGATGGTAATAGTATGTATAGGTGCCCGCAGCCGTATCTGTATCTATTTGATCGCTTGAAACCAAGTTAGCACCGTACAGACCGCTGCTTAAATACACATACTGATCTCCTTTTTTGCCTATTATGTAACGTTCTCCATACTGCAGGTTATTTTTACCATAAGCTTTTGCAAATGCATCGAGATAATCTGTCATACCATTAGCAAGCAGATCACTCACATCTGATAAATTTTCTTCCATGGTATCTTTATTCTTGCTCGTCACTGGAGTCCAGCCCAGTGGAGCCGCTTTCGCACTGATTGCCGGCATCATACTTACCACTATGGCAACGGCAAGTGCCAGACCCAGCATCTTTTTCAAAGATCTTGTTCTGTTCATAAGATTTTCCTCCTCGTTCTTCTGTACTTATGATCTTGACCTCAAGGAGGATTATACCATTTTTCCCAAAAGATATGCGGCGGACTGCACCAATCGACCCAAAAATGTAATGAATCGACCTGGCAGGCAAAAAAACTCCTATGATTTAGATTTTATCATAGAAGACCTATTAGCTAATACCTATTTACAGAAAAAGTTTCACAGGCTCTAAACTACACAATCTCATTATAAAAGGAGCCTACGTATGAGGCTCCCTTTTTGTGCATCAGGTAGATTCCCGGATGATCAAGGTTGGGAATGTGATATGGGACTGCACATAGAGATTTGGTCTTTTAATCTTCTGCAAAATATATTTTCCGGCCTGCACCCCCATATCGTAGACATCGATGTTCACGATAGAGAGCATGGGCTTCAGGATCTGAGAAAATGGGAAGTCGTCAAAAGTAATCACCTTCATTTCCTCCGGGATCAGGATTCCCCTGTCATGAAGGGCATTCACACAGCCGTAGGCGATATAGTTGTCCGCACACACTAACGCATCCGGACGTCTTCTATTCTCCAGGATCTGCATGGTCATCCGGTATCCGCTGTCGCAGATGGATTCTCCTTTTTTCACATATTCTCTGGGCAGTAACACATCATGCTCCTTGAGAACGGTCAGCACTCCGTCCAGACGTCTCGCTGAGATCTGGTCCTCCGGCTTGCCTCCGATAAAAGCCACCGACTGACAGCCTCGCTCCAGCAGATGCTTCGCCGCCAGTTCTCCCGCCAGCCGGTTGTCAATATCAATCCAGCAGAAATTGCTGTTAAAATTCGGATTGCCGATCACAATATGAGGGATCTCGTGGGTAAAAAGCAGTTCATCCAGTGCTCGGGAAATCACCGACGCATGGATCACAAACCCGTCTGCCTGCTTGGTATCTGCTGCATTCCGAATAAATTCCGCACAGTCTCCCGCTGCTATATTCCTAACTACAAGCGTATAGTCCTTCTGCACCAACACTTCCTCCAACCCACACAAAATTTCAAACATCTGTGGATTGGCAAACCCGGTTCCTTTGCCCAACTCTGCCACAAATATAATGGTTCGTGCAGACTGCTTGGCGAAATTTTTTGCCCGCAGATTCGGATGATAATCCAGTTCCTCCATAGCTTTTCGTACTTTAGCTGCCGTCTCCTGAGAGATCGAATAGGAGCCGTTCATCACTTTCGATACGGTTGCCGTAGAAGTTCCCGCCAGTTTTGCCACATCCTTAATGGTTGCTCCCATCGTTCACCCTCCTCGTGCGATTTTCTCTGAGAATATTTTAATCCCTTGTCCGGATCAGTGCAAATCCTTTTGCTGCCAACTGCCCTTCTTTAAGACCTTCCTGCCAGAGAATCTCTCCCCGAAGCAGTTCTTCGGGCAGTTGAGCACTTCTCTCTTCCATATTCAGGAAAATACGGACGCTTTCCACGACTCCGTCTTCCTCCAGGTATCTTTCATAGCCATACACTCTGCTGCCCGGTTCCGCCAACAGGGTGCGGTACTCTCCTCTCCGCAGGACAGCCTCCTTTTTGCGCAGGGTAATTGCCTTCTGATACAGTAAAAACTGAGGACTGCTCTCATCCAACGTATCCCAGGGCATGGGCTGTCTGTATTCCTCCTCCCGGATACCGGTCAGTCCCGCCTCATCCCCATAAAATACAGAGGGCATTCCGGGGAAAGTCATCTGAAAGACCACCGCCAGTCGGAAGCTTTCTTCATCCCGGCACAGTGAGCGGAACCGACTGACATCATGGCTGTCCAAAAGGTTTAACTGTGCATAGACTGTCTGCTTACGGTAGCGCATACGCATATCCGTCATGCGGCTGTCAAATTCCCCCGCATCTGCCGTCTGCTCCCCGAAAAATCTCCTGCAGTGCTTACGGAAATCATAATTCATCGTAGAATCAAACATGGTTCCGTCCAGCCAGTGTGCTGCGCTCTCCCATACTTCTCCGATGAGAATAGCATCAGGCTTCACACTTTTTACTCTCTCTCTGAATTTTCTCCAGAAGCCGTCATTGATCTCACTTGCCACATCCAGCCGCCACCCGTCAATATGGAATTTTTCCACCCAATAGCGCCCCACTTTGCAGAAATATTCTGCGGTCTCGGGATTTGCCAGATTTAACTTCGGCATCATCCGTTCATAGCCAAAACACTCATATCCCGGATATTCCTCCGGATCCTCCGGTCGCACTACCGGATAGGTAAGTCCGTAGAACCAGTCTCTGTAAGCGGACTGCTCTCCTTTTTTCACCACATCATCAAAGGCAAAAAAGTACCAGCCGCAATGATTGAACACACCGTCAATGATTACTTTCAGTCCGTTCGCATGAAATACATCGATCAGCCGGTGAAAATCATCATCGGTTCCGAAACAGGGATCAATGTGAAAATAATCTAACAGATCGTACTTATGATATTCTCCGGCGACAAAGATCGGATTGATATAAATAGCGTTCACGCCGAGGTTCTTCAGGTACTCCACGTTCTCGCAGATCCCACGGATCGTACCGCCGAGCTTCCCCCTCGTCGGTACACCGCCCCATTCCTTCTCCTCGCCTCTGCCGCAAAGATACCGGTATTCAGTGGCAAAGCTGTCCGGAAAAATATTATAGATGATCGTATCCTGTGCCCATTCGGGAGGTGTAACAATATCTGCACGGTGATTGAACGGCAGCTGATAATATTCCGAGCGGTCATCCACGGTATGATCTGTGAATCGTTCTCCGTAGTACAACACCTCTTCCCTGCCATCGGACAATGCGAAATAATAGCAAAGTCTTTTATAGGGATGCTCCAGCGTAGTCTCCCAGTAATCGAATTCTTCCGTCTGCGCCACCACTGCCATCTTTTGTTCTGTAAAAAGCACCGGTGTCAAGCGACATGCCCTGTCTCCGTAATGGAGCCTGCATTCCGTCAGATCCCCTCTGCCTGCCCGCAGACGGATCACAATATGCTCTTCATCTGTCCCGTATGCATACTGGGACATTGGTATATGTAATACTGCACTTCGATTCATACTTCCTCTTTCTGCGGTCTATCCCTTCACTCCACCGGAGGTCAGACCCTCTGTCATGTTCTTTTGCAATGCGAAAAATACGATCAGGATCGGCAGAGACACGATCAGGGATGCTGCCGAGAAAATCGGCCAGCTTCCGCTCATCTCCGTCGCCTGCAGCGAATATAAGCCCGCCGCCAGTGTATAAGTATCGGATCCCATCATGAAATTGATGGCGAAAATATACTCGTTCCATACATAGACGAGAACCATCATAGCCGTTACCGCAATGGTAGGCTTAGCAAGCGGCAGTACGATCTTTGTCACCTGTTCTAGCTGTGTGGCTCCGTCGATCATGGCTGCCTCCTCGATCTCCACCGGAATCGTGTCAAAATATCCCTTCATATTCCATAGTGCAAACACTGCCATCGTACCGGTGTACACAATGATCAGTCCCGTTCTGGTATTGATCAGCCCCATAGGACTAAGCAGCTTATACAGTGCCGTCATGGACAAAAGGGACGGAAATGCATAAAGCAAAATCAGCAGCTTCAGAATCGTCTTTCTGCCGGGAAATCGTTTCCGGGAAAAAGCATACGCCGCAGGGATTCCGGTCCCCAGCGAGATCACCAGTGTGGTCACCGCCAGGATCAGACTGTTCTTCAGCCACAAAAGCACCGGTTTCTCGGTAAAAACCGCCTTATAGTTCTGCAGAGTCATATGCTTTGGCAAAAAGGAAAAGTCAGATCCTAACAGGCTGTTCTCTGCATTCAGCGACACAGAAAACGCATATAATACCGGCACCAGCACGAAAAAGCATACAAGGATGAAAAACATATTTACCGCTATAAGTACCAGCACATGTTTCGTCTTTTTACTCATCAGCTCTCCTCCTTTCTGCCGTTTGTCACCAGAGAAAACACTAACAGCATTCCGAAGATCAGAATGGAGATGGCGGAACTGTATCCATAATTGTTCGTAATAAATGCCTTCTCATATGCATAAGTCAAAATGGTATGAATATTCGCACCGGTCTTGGATCCCACCTGCTGGGTCAGCAGATAAATAACATCAAACTGTTTAAAGGTCGTAAAAGTCGTGATCATAACCGACGGTGCTATAATGGGGCGGATCATCGGAACCGTAATATATCTCGTCCGCTCCAGCCAGGTGGCACCGTCCAGCAGCGCACTTTCGTAAAAGCTCCGGTCCACACTCTGCAGTGCCCCGTCAATGATGGTGATCATGAAGGGTAACGCCAGCCAGAGGTTCACTGTCGTACAACTGATGAATGCGATTACGTCACTTCCAAGCCATCTCACCGGTTCCATTCCCAGTCTGACCATCCATTGATTCAACAGACCAAACTGGGAATTGAACATCCCTGTCTTCCACAGCAGGATGGATACATACCCCGGCATGGCCCAGGGAAAGATCAGCAGGGTACGATAGACATTCCGCAGTCTCAATCCCTTGATATTGAGAAGTGTCGCCATAATAAAAGCGATCACCAGCTGCAGTACCATATTTACCACGGTCCACAATATCGTCACAAGAAGTGCCGTCAGGAAGCCATTGTCAAATACCAGCAAGGCATCCTTATAGTTCTCCAGTCCAATGAACTCATAATTATTCCAGTGATAAATATTCATATTGGTCATGGAGATATATCCGGTATAGAGTATCGGGAAGATTACGATCAACAGGATCAATACTAAGGACGGCAGTGACCGGCTGTAGGCAAACAGTGTCTCTCTTCTTTTTTTATTCTGTTGTCTGTTTCCATGAACATTTTTCATTCTTGCCATATTTATTCATACCATTTCCTTTTGCCTGATTATGCCTGATTACGCAGCATCGCTTATTTCATGGATTCGATCAGCTGCAATGCTTCCTTCTGTGCTTTCTCCGCACTTTCCGCCACATCATTGCCCGCCATGTTGACATCCGTCAGCAGTCCGCTGGCTACGGTCCACATCACATCCATTTCCGGCAGATTCGGCATGGGCACAGCATTTTCCGCAGTCTCCTTCATAGCCATGACCACTTCATCACCGCTTACTTCTTCATAACTGTAACAGTTTTCTCTGGCAGGAGCACAGCCGCTGGCCTGTGCAAGCGCAATACCTACCTCGTCCTTCATAAGTACCCGCAGTACCTGCTCCACCGCATTCTTTTTATTCTCTGCTGCATTTTTCAGCACCTGGACACCCTGTACTCCCATATAGGGGGCGATTGGCTTTCCGGTCTCATCGATCACAGGCATAGAGGCGATTCCCACGTCCATTCCGCTTTCTCTTACTGTCGGGATCAGCCATGGACCGGCTATAGTCGCATGCGCCATTCCCTCTTTGAACAGGGTATTCACTGTGGCATACTCGGTCTCCCCGGGCATGAGATCCACGAACTTTTTATGATAGGCCAGGGCTTCCTCTGTCTCCGGCAGATTTAATCCCGGCTCTCCGGCATCATTCAGGATATAGCCTCCGAATCCATTGATCCAGCCTGCCGCATAATAAGGGGTACTATGCTGTTCCACGAATCCGTAATGCCCTCCACGGGTATTATCCTGCATGTAAGCATACAGTTCCTCTGTGGTAGCCGGCACTTCCTCATCCTTCATGTAGAGACGGTTATACATAAAAAGTAAGGTCTCATAATAGATAGGAAGCTGATAGACCGTTCCCTTATAAGTCGCCGCTTCGATCGTGTTATCCATATAGGCATCCAGTTCCTCTGCCGGAATAATATCCGTGATAGGCGACAGAATACCCATTTCTGCATAGACACCTATCTTATCATGGGCAAAAAAGTACATATCCGGAGCTGCCTTAGGATCATTTCCCACCATTTTGAGAGCTTCTGTCAGATCACTCTTTTTCTCCAGTACTACGCGGATCTGCGGCTCTAATTGGGCAAATTCCTCTTTCAGGACCTGCGTTACCGCATCTTCCTTGTCATGCCAGATGGTGATCGTAACCTCTCCGTCCGTCTTTTCGCCCTGTGCTGTCTGATCCACCGTCTGACTGCCACAGCCGGTCAGGCTGCCAATGGTCAGTCCTACTGTCACGATCCATGCCCATGCTCTGTTCCGGATTTTTTTCTGATTTTTATTCTTCATATCCTGCACTCCTTTGATATGTACTCTCCTGCTTCTTGTTTTTATATCTTATTTCTGTGACTTTTTCTTTGAACCTGCCACTGCTGCGCCGCCTGCTGCCACCACTACCAGCACGCCAATCACGATGGGTACGACCGGAGTGGATTTCTCTGTATTCTCCGCTGCTTCGTTTGTTGCTTCCACAGCTTCCGCAGACTCTTGTGTTTCCACAGTTTCGTTCGTCTCTTCCAGCGCGATTTCTTCATAAGATACGGTGTAATCCTCCGGACCGTTTATCGTAAGCCAGATATCCTTACCGGTCTCTACGGAAATATCCGTCGTCTGTACACTTCCTTCATTACCATTGACGATTATGGAATTCACCCAACCGGGAATCTCCTTTACCAGCCAGCCGCCTTCGCCTTCCTCTAATGCCTCTCCGGGCCATGTTGCAAAAGCGTTGGTTCCGTCCGGTGCCGACCATGCCCACAGACAAGGACCGTTCCAGTCTGCGGGAGCAGATACATGGATCGTCACATTGGGGATTTCTGCCTGATCCGGGTTCTTATAACTGAAATCGTAGCTGCCGTCGGTTGCTACCGTTACCCAAAGCTCTGCGGGATCAATGGAAATATCTTCTGTCTGTACAGTTCCTTCGTTCGCATTGACAATAATGGAATTGACCCATACCGGAACCTTGATGCTGTACCAGCCATCTTCACCTGCTTTCATCTCTTCCCCGGGCCATGCTGCAAAGGCATTGGTGCCATCCGGTGCCGACCACGCCCACAGGCAGGGGGCTTCCCAGGCATCATCTACTTTTGCATGTACCACGAATTTCTCTACGTAAGCCGGTGCCTCTCCGGTAGTCTTGCTCTCATAAGAGATCTCTACGGTGTCCGCTGCACTCACCGTGATCCATGCTGCATTGGTATCCAGGATCTGCTCTTCGGTCTGCACGTTACCCTCATTGGCATTGACGATTACATGATTCGCCCATGCAGGAAGCCAGATATAATACCAGCCGTCATTAGCTGCATCTGCTTCCATCTCCTCGCCGGGCCATGCGGTAAACGCATTATTGCCGTCACTGTCCCATGCCCAGACGCAAGGGTTCTCCCAATCTTCCGGCACCTGTACATAAAGCGCATTTCTCTCTTCTGTATTCTGTGTTGTTTCTGCATTTACCGTCATCGGCAGAATCCCGATCACCAGCAGAAGCATCATCAGAAATGATCCACAACGTCTTATCAACTTACCCATAATATCCTCTCTTTCCGATTCTACTTGTCTGTGTTATATTTTTGTAACCTTTCTGTAGTATCAACCGTTTTAAAAAGTGCACTTCCCTTGGGTTATTTTGATTATAACGTTGCTGTTTCCGGATGGTCAATTTGATTTTGGGTAATCGTTTTCCCTCTGCTTTATTTATTTTTCACAGTTTACATCTTTCTTTTTTAGCTGTTATTCACAATTATTTTTTAGGTTTCCTGCGTTTTCCTAAATATTTGTGAAACTTTCACGAAAATGTTTCCCATGCCAAAACTATCAAGATCGTTTTGAATTATAACCGTTGATAAAAATAGATACGGCAAAAGCATCATATAATTTGACTGATGCTTTTGCCGCCAAAGACGTTAAGATTGAAGCTTTAAAACTCATAAAAATATTTCATATAATCACTCTTTCTGCTTTGCCAAAAAATCCTCCTTTCTCATAAACAAAAATTTGTTTGCTTCTCGGATTTTCATATTTTTTATATCACGGATTACTTCCCAGTACTGTGTTTTTTCTCTTGGTATATAACAATTATCGATTTGTTCACGAAAAGCATACTTGGACCATTCCTTACAACGATGTAATATAAAATTCTCCCAATGATTTATTTTAATAGTATTTCGTTCTATAACACCTTCTCTTTCCCATATTTCATATTTTAATGTTGCCATAGCATCCCTTAATTCCCATGTTTTTTAATCTTGTATTCCTTATCACCTCTTTGTTTTATTTCTATAATATCCCCTGAGTTCACCACAAACTTTTTTCTTCTTCATATTGTTCTACTGATACCGGCAAAATAACTGCCCCCGTCTCCATTGCAATATCTACAGTTTCTTCCTCCGATTTGTGGGGCGGTCATCCCGCAATCGGCCCGACTTCAGGATCCTTTGCATATGTAAACAGGCTCGCTGCATCCTCCTCTGTCCATCTCCTCAGAAGCAACCTTTCCATTTCCAACATCTGAACACCTCCGTAAAATCCTATTGTACGGTAAATCCCGTCCACTCTATATGATTATATTCCATCATATCATCTGCCTTTTTCATTCCCAGTTTTTCATAAAACGGAACCGCATTTTCGTTTGCGATCAGATAGACCGCAATATCCTTCTCTCCGCCCGCTATGGAATGCGCAGTTTTCATCAATGCAGTGCCGATCCCCTGATGCTCATAGTCTCTGTCTACGCCCAAATCCGTCCGCTTTAAAAAGTCAATGTATTCCGCTGCGGATACCCGCTCCTCTTTTATCTCTATGTCCTTACACATAAGCTCTCCCTCCTGCACAAATTTCAAGTTGTTAAATGGATATCTACCCACAAGCCATATTTATTAGCGACAATTTCTCCCTCGGGTACAGATCGACACTTTTGCTCTCCTGTACCCGTCCGGCTCCCCATTTTTGCTTTTTCTCGGGTACAGATGGCACTTTTTCCTCTCCTGTACCCGCCCGGCTTGCCATTTTTGCTTTTTCTCGGGTACAAATGGCTCTTTTCCCGCTCCTGTACCCGTCGCCTTGGGACAGGGCATATGCAAAATCAAATTTACTTTTTTATGCCGATCAACAACAGCCACCTATGGTCGAACATGATCTGCGAGTCTTTGATATAGGGTGAAAATCCTGTTTTGTCTCCCCCTGACAAATCCTTTTTCATCAGATCCACAATTTCCTTCCGGACATCATCCGGAGTATCGGTCAGCTCCATCCAGCTTTCCAGATTGACCGGCACTAAAGTAGACTCTTCGCATTGCAGGGTGAAGTCTTTCTCAAACATTTTTTCAAATTCTTCCCTGCTGAGGATTCTGGTGTGTGACGGATCCCGCATTTTTTCGATTCGATCATCCATCTCTCTCAGCGGTTCCTCGGTCGCTTCCATATCCCAGACAACCAGTTTCCCTCCCTTTTTCAAAACCCTCTGCATTTCACAAAAGGGCTTCGACGGATCTACGAAATGATGCAGGGAAAGCCGGGTTATCACCAAATCAAATGTTTCCGCTTCGTAGGGCAGTTCCTCGGCGTTGCCCGTCTGAAAAGAAATGTTTTTTATCCCGCTTTCTTTTGCAAGTTTTTTGCCCTGCGCCAGCATTTCTTCGGTCAGATCAAGGCAGGTAATGTCCTTTACAAAAGGCGCCAGCGCCCTGCCGCAGATGCAGGTTCCGGCAGCTGCCTCCAATGCATGCTCCCCTCCGTCCGCTCCGATTCGCTCAATCAGATAATCTGTATACTCCGCCTTCGACATATGATATGCCGCAAATTTTTCAGCCTGTATCTTGAATGACTGCTTCACTGTATCAGCATGATTCATTAAAAATGTCTCCCTGTTCCGCACACTTTTTCTATATCAGAGTGCCGTTCCTTTCTTCGGAACATAAAATTGACTCATATCCACATGTTCCACCTTAAGCAGCGCAATCTTTTTGTCGATTCCTCCCCCGTATCCTGTCAGATTGCCGTTTGTTCCAACCACACGATGGCAGGGAATGATAATGGAGATTTCGTTATGTCCCACCGCGCCGCCCACAGCCTGGGCGGACATGCGGGGGATATTTTTCATTTCAGCCATCTGTTTTGCAATCTCCCCGTAGGTAGTCGTCTGACCGTAAGGGATCTGTAACAGGATCTGCCACACCGCCTGCCTGAATGCCGATCCCACGGGATGAAGCGGTGGGGTAAATTTCGGTTCTTTGCCGGAAAAATACACATCCAGCCACTCTTTTGTCTCCGCGAGGATTGGAGTTTCCTGTGAAATACACTCGCCGGAAAATGGGTTTGCAGCGTATTTCTGTCCCTCAAGCCACACCCCTCCGAGTCCGATCTCGTCAGCAGCCAGCATAATATCACCAAGAGTCGATTCGTATTTGCATGTGTATATCATATCTTTTCTGTCCTTTCAAACTCTATAATCACGTTCCGGCAGGAGGTATCCCCTGTCAGTGTAACACACAAAAAGGACGCACAAAAGCGGAAATAATTTAAGAGTAAAAATGAAGTGGGGATTACAGATAAAAAAGAGGTTTTGCAATGATATTGGCAGCATGCGGAAAAAACAATTCGCAGGGAAATTGGAGTGTGTGAAGAAAACTCTGTAAATACGTAGATCTTCTATGATAATGAATG
>URSA01000014.1 GCA_900550475.1 uncultured Lachnospiraceae bacterium | reverse complement strand
AACCTGTACTAATCTTTTTTTGACTATGCCAAAAATTGGTCAAATCTTGGTCAAAACCCCTTGACCAACTATATATTTTAGTACATCCAAGTGCTGAACCCCTTGATTTTCCTGCATTCTTACTTATCAATAGACTTCATCGTCGGGAACAGCAGCACATCCCGGATCGCGGGGCTGTTGGTCAGGAGCATTACCAAGCGGTCGATTCCGTAGCCGATTCCGCCGGTGGGCGGCATACCGATCTCCAGTGCGTTCATGAAGTCCTCATCGGTGGTGTTGGCCTCCTCGTCGCCTGCTGCCAGTGCAGCCTCCTGCGCCTTGAAGCGTTCGCGCTGGTCGATGGGGTCGTTCAGCTCGGAGTATGCGTTGCACATTTCCCTGCCATAGATGAACAGCTCAAAACGCTCCACATAATCCGGCTTGTCCGGCTTTCTCTTAGTAAGGGGTGAAATCTCCACCGGGTGATCCATAATGAACACGGGCTGGATCAGGTGCTCCTCCACGTATTCCTCAAAGAACAGATTCAGTATGTCGCCCTTCGTGTGGCGCTCCTCGTAATGCACGTTCTTCTCATCCGCGATCTTCTTCGCAGCGGCAGTGTCCGCAATCTGGTCGAAGTCCACACCTGCGTACTTCTTCACTGCGTCAACCATGGTCAGGCGCTCAAAAGGCTTTCCAAGGTCAATCATTTCCTCTGCGTAGGGAATCAGCGTGGTACCGCAGACCTCCTGCGCCACGTAGCGGAACATATTCTCCGTCAGGTCCATCATGCCGTTGTAATCCGTATATGCCTGATACAGCTCCATCAGGGTAAACTCGGGATTGTGTCTGGTGTCCAGTCCCTCGTTACGGAACACACGGCCAATCTCGTACACGCGCTCCATGCCGCCCACGATCAGTCTCTTTAAGTAAAGCTCCAAAGAGATGCGGAGCTTCACATCCTCATCCAGTGCATTGTAGTGGGTCTCAAAGGGTCTTGCCGCAGCGCCGCCTGCATTTGCAACCAGCATGGGGGTTTCCACTTCCAAGAATCCCTCACCCTCAAGGTATCTGCGGATTGCGCTGATGATTCTGGAGCGCTTTACAAAGGTTTCCTTCACATCCTGATTCATAATCAGGTCGGTATATCTCTGTCTGTAACGAATGTCCGTGTTGGTCAGGCCATGGAACTTCTCGGGAAGGATCTGGAGACTCTTGCTGAGCAGAAGCACCTCTGCCGCATGAACGGAGATCTCTCCGGTCTTGGTCTTGAACACTTCGCCCCTGATGCCTACAATGTCACCCACATCATATTTCTTGAAATCGGCGTAGGATTCCTCTCCAATGTTGTCCCTTGCCACGTATGCCTGAATATTTCCCTGCAAATCCTGCACGTTGCAGAAGGACGCTTTCCCCATCACGCGCTTCTGCATGATACGTCCGGCAATGCTGACCGTCTTTCCCTCCAGCTCCTCAAAGTGCTCCTTGATCTCCGCACTGTGGTAGGTTACCTCATACTTCGTAACCTTGAAGGGATCTCTTCCGGCTTCCTGCAATGCAGCAAGCTTTTCTCTTCTCACCTTGAGAAGCTGATGGATATCCTGCTCCTGCTGCCCGCCCTGATTGTTCACGTTCTGTTCGTTCTTATTCTGTGTATCTGCCACTTTTTCCGCTCCTCTAGTTGGATCTCTGAATCTCAAGCACCTTGTACTTCAGTACGCCCGCCTGTGTCTCGACTTCTACCACATCACCCAGCTTGCTTCCGATCAGCGCCTTGCCGACCGGACTCTCGTTGGAGATCTTGCCCTTCAGGCTGTTTGCCTCGGTAGAACCGACGATCTTGTACTCCATCTCCTCGTTGTATTCCAGATCCAGAATTTTTACCATACATCCAATGTTGATCTTGTCAAGATCAACCTCATCTTCGACTACCACTTCGGCATTCTTCAGGATCTTCTCCAGTTCCTCGATACGAGCCTCAATGTCTCTCTGCTCGTCCTTTGCTGCATCATACTCTGCGTTCTCGGACAGGTCTCCCTGCTCTCTCGCCTCTTTGATCTTCTGTGCAACTTCCTTACGTTTGATGACTTTCAGATCGTGCAGCTCGTCCTCATATTTTCTCAAGCCTTCATAGGTCAAAATGTTCTTTTTGGATTCCATGATATTCGCCTTCCTGGTCAAATTTTCCTTTTTAAATTCCGGTGATTTCGTCACAGTGCCGACACCCCACCTAGATTAACGTAGGTATTATACAGAATTTTCCCACAGGTGTCAAGGTGCGCGTTGTATGCCTGTTCCCCACCCTGCTCACAGTCTACATCTTTTTCCACGCAGAATAGATGTCAAGGTAATAGGCGTCATGCAGTCCGCTGCACAGGCGTCCCGCTTCCGATCCCTCCGTCATGGTATACAGCCATACGCAGTTATGGGGAAGGGCGGCGGGTTTGATCAGCCGCAGATCCGCACCCGATACCAATAACAGCCCCTGGTCACCGTCCGGCAGATGAAGCTTTCGTATGTCACTGCCGGTCTCGATCAGAAAACCATATTCCTCATAGATCTCCTCTTGCAGTTCCTCAAGCGCCTGCGGATCATCCGTCAGAATCCCGATATAGCGTGTCCGCCTTGCAAACAGGCGCACCCATTCCTCGGTATTTATGTGGTAATCGGCTGCAAGCAGCAGCGCCTCGGGGAAAGTCTGCCACCAAAGTTCTTTCCGGCTCTGCGTCATCCGGAACCATTGCAGTAAAAAGAGGCTCCACTCCATGGAAAGAGGCTCCCGCTTCCGCCCCAGAAAAGTATCCGCGCCGTCCCCGTACAGATAACAGACCGTTCTCCCTTCCCCGGGAACATCGATACCGGAAAGATACGCAGTCTTTTCCTCCGGTTTCCAACGGCGTTTCCTTCTCTCAAATCCGGGCAGTACCACCGATACCAATAATACTTTCTCGTTTTCCGTACCGTATATATGCTCCTCTATGAAATACTGCCAGTTTTCCCTGCGCCGTCTCCTGCCGCAGCACGCTTCATCCACGGTAAAAAAAATAACAGCATATTGATCCAAGGGTACACTCCTTTCCCTTTGAAAATATGCTGTTCCAATATAACGTATGCCATGACTTTCCGCTTTGTTTTGAAACGTGTCGTTTCCCTAGCTTTGAAAAACCGCATCCAGACTTTGCAGCAATTCCTCCATGGTCTCCATGGAATTGATCATCTGGCGGTATTTTGCGGAGCCGGGAAGTCCGGTGGTATACCACGCAAGGTGCTTACGCATCTCCCTCACGCCGGTATATTCTCCCTTAACGGCAAGCTGCAGAGCCGCATGGCGCTCCACAACACGGCGTATCTGCGCCGGATCGGGTCTGGGAGGAATCACACCCGTATCCAGATATTCTGTCACCTCCCGGAAAATCCAAGGATTTCCCTGTGCGCCCCTGCCGATCATAATACCGTCGCATCCGGTTTCGTCCAACATGCGCTTTGCGCTCAAGGCGTCCGTCACATCGCCGTTTCCGATCACGGGAATGCGCACTGCCTCCTTCACCGCACGGATGCAGTCCCAATCTGCCTTTCCGCTGTAATACTGCTCCCTTGTCCTTCCGTGAACCGCCACCGCCGCCGCGCCTGCGCTCTCGGCGATCTTCGCGATCTCCACCGCATTCAGGTGCGCGTCGTCAAAGCCCTTGCGGATCTTCACCGTCACCGGTTTCTTTATGGCATGGGACACCTTGTATACAATCTGCTCCACCAGCTTCGGATTCTTCATCAGCGCGGAGCCCTCTCCGTTATTGACCACCTTCGGAACCGGGCATCCCATGTTGATATCCAGAATGGCAAACGGTCTGTCCTCGATTTTTTTCGCCATCTCCGCCATGATATCGGGATCCGAGCCGAATAATTGCAGGGACACCGGACACTCCTCCGGGCGGATTGCCATCAGATCTTCCGTATTCCGGTTGTGGTAATAAATTGCTTTTGCGCTGACCATCTCCATGCACAAAAGACCTGCCCCCTGCTCCTTGCAAAGAAGCCGGAAGGGCAGATCTGTCACGCCCGCCATAGGGGCAAGAATCACCTGATTATCCAGTTCCACGTTTCCAATCTGAAGTTTCATTCCCTACCGCTCGCTTCTCCGGTTTTTCTCATAGATCAGGTACAGCCCGTCCAGTGTGAGGAAGCTGTCATACACATCGATGCTCTCGGTCTCCTCGGAGATCACACGGCCGAGACCGCCCGTGGCTACCACCTTCATGTCCTGATAGCCGCTTTCCTCCCGCACCTTCTTTATGATGTACTCCGTCTGCCCGATCTGTCCGAAGAAAATGCCCGCCTGCATGCTGGTCACGGTTTCCTGTGCCAGAATGGAACGGGGCTTCTTCAGTTCAACCTTCGGCAGCATCGCCGTCTGGTCTGCCAGCGCATCCGCACTGATACGCACGCCTGGAGCCGTGATGCCCGCCTGAAAATTTCCTTCCCGTCCCACCAGATCGTAGGTGGTGGCGGTACCGAAATCGATGACCAGTACCGGTCCACCGTACTTTTCATATGCAGCCACCGCATCTACAATACGGTCTGCACCGATGGCGCGGGGATTCTCCGTGGACACCTTGATGCCGGTCTTGACGCCGGGGCCCACGATGAGCGGCGTGTGTCCCAAATAGCGCACGATGGCGCCGGTCAGGGAGTGCATCACATCCGAAACCACGCTGGCAATGATCGTCCCCTCAATTTGCCCGGGATCAATCTTCTTCACACGCAGAAGCTCCCCCAGCAGAATGCCGTACTCGTCCGAAGTGCGGGACTGCTTGGTTGTAATGCGGAATGTGGCCTGCAACGCCTTTTCCGCATAAACGCCGCATGTAATGTTGGTGTTTCCCACATCAATTGCCAGAATCATCGTCTTCCTCCAAAAGTGCGCTCACATCCTCATGCAGGATAAAAATCCTGTAATAGAGGCTCAGGCTCTCAAGCAATTCCCTGCGCTTTCTCCGTACCTCCGAAACCATCAGACCGCTGCTGATCTCATCGTAATAGATATCATCATCGTCGGCATTGGTCTCTAAAAGAATTCCGCCCTCCGCATCAAAGGCAATGGTGAAAACACCGCCAATCTCCTCTGTAAAAAGCACGCACAGAATGTGCAGCTCATCCTTGATTGCATCCGGCAGCCCCTTAAAAGTCTCGTTGAAATAATATTTCATCTCGTAGGAATTGGCTCCGCAGAGCACGGTCTTCCCATCCATTTCCTGTTCAGACATACCCATATATCCCGCGCACCGATACCTCGCCGGCATAGACTTCCTTCACGGAACCGTCCGCCGTCCGTACCAGCAGCTCTCCTTTTTCATTGATTCCCAATGCTGTACCGCCATACTCTCCCGCAGGATCCAGCACCCGCACCTCCCTGCCGAGGTTCACAAGCGCCCCGTTGTATCCCTGCTTTAGCAGGAACAGATCCTTCGTTTGCAGGAACTTTTCGTAGTCAACCTCAAAATGCTCCATGATCTTCTGCAAAAGTGCCGCTCTGGACACCGATTTTCCCGCTGCCTCCTCCAGACTGGTCGCCTTGTCTGCAATTTCCGCAGGGAAGGTCTGTTCCTTCACATTGATTCCCACGCCGATGACCACATGCTGGATCTCCATTCCCTCAAGGCTCATCTCCGTCAGGATCCCGGTCACTTTCTTTCCGCCAACCACAACATCATTCGGCCACTTGATCCCGACATCCGTACCGCAGATCTCCTGCACCGCTTCCCTGACCGCAAGCGCCATCACCAGCGTCACCATGGAAGCGCAGTCCGTGGTATATTCCGGTCTGAGAAGAAGCGTAAAATAGATATTGCTTCCGGCAGGCGACCGCCAGTCCCTGCCCCGTCTTCCCCGTCCTGCGGTCTGCTCCTCGGCAACTACCAGCGTCCCTTGGGCAGCGCCCTGCTCCGCCAGCCGTTTTGCCTGCACGTTGGTGGAATCCGTGATCTCATAGAACACTACATTTCGTCCCGCCCACCTTGTGCGGATTCTGCTCTCGAGCTCGTTTTTGCCGTAAAGCTCCCGCTCCGAGACCAGACGGTAGCCTCTGTTCTGCACCGCGTCGATGTCGTAGCCTTCTTTTTTCAGTTGGTTGATCGCCTTCCAGACAGCCGCCCTTGTGACACCGAAGTGCTCGCAAAGCTCCTGACCGGAAACATAATCCCCGGACTCCCTTAACAGGGACAATATTTCTGATTTCATAAGGTTGCCGCCATCACTGCCTTGATGGTGTGCATCCTGTTTTCCGCCTCGTCAAATACTACGGACTGCGGGGATTCAAACACCTCGTCCGTCACTTCCATTTCCGTGATGCCGAACTTCTTTCCCATCTCGGTGCCGATCTTGGTCTTGAGGTCATGGAATGCCGGCAGACAATGCATGAAGACCGCCTTGCTTCCCGCGTTTTCCATCACCTTTCTGTTTACCTGATAAGGAGAAAGCTCCTCGATCCGGCTCTCCCACACTTCGTCGGGCTCTCCCATGGACACCCACACATCTGTGCACACTACATCCACATTGCGGGTTCCTGCGCCCACATCCTCTGTCAGTGTGATGGTTCCGCCGGTCTCTGCCGCAATCTTCTCACACTCTGCCACAAGCTCCGGTGCGGGGAAATATTTCTTTGTGGTGCAGGCAGTGAAATGCATGCCCATCTTGGCACATGCCACCATAAGCGAATTGCCCATATTGTACCGGGCGTCACCCATGTAGGTCAGCTTGATTCCTTTCAGGTAGCCGAAATGCTCCCGGATGGTGAGCAGATCCGCCAGCATCTGAGTGGGATGAAACTCGTTGGTCAGACCGTTCCAGACCGGAACGCCGGCATACCGTGCCAGCTCCTCCACGATCTCCTGACCGTAGCCCCGGTACTCGATTCCCTCGTACATGCGTCCCAACACTCTTGCGGTGTCCGCAATACTCTCCTTTTTGCCGATCTGGGAGCCCTGCGGATCCAGATAGGTGATGCCAAGTCCCAGATCATGGGCGGCAACCTCAAAGGAGCAGCGGGTGCGCGTGCTGGTCTTTTCAAAAATCAGCGCCACATTCTTTCCCCGGAAAGTGTCCACGGGGATTCCCTTCTTTTTCTTGTCCTTCAGGTCTGCGGCAAGATCCAGCAGATAAGTGATCTCCTCCGGTGTAAAATCAAGCAGCTTTAAAAAATGACGTCCTTTCAGATCCATGGAAATGCCTCCTTATTCTTTTCACGGGAAAAAGAGAGCCTGCCCGCAGACTCTCCTTCTCAACCGGGTCTTATCTTACAATTATTTGTTGTCGGAAACCTCTCTGAATGCGGTTGCCAGAGATGCAATTCCCTGAAGATCGGCAGGAAGCAGGATCTTGGTTGCCTTGCCGTCCGCTGCCTTCTCAAATGCCTCCAGACTCTTGATCTTCAGCACAGCCTCATCCGCGCCCGCCTCTTTCAGCATCTTGATACCATCGGCGTTTGCCTGCTGCACCTTGAGGATTGCTTCCGCTTCACCTTCTGCCTCGCGGATCATCTTCTCCTTCTCAGCCTCTGCACGGAGGATTGCGGACTGCTTCTCAGCCTCTGCGCGGAGGATTGCGGATTCCTTTTCACCCTCTGCCTGAAGGATGCTTGCCTTCTTCTCACCTTCTGCTCTGGTAACGGCCTCACGTCTCTCACGCTCTGCCTTCATCTGTCTCTCCATAGCGTTCTGGATCTCTGCGGGAGGAATGATGTTCTTCAGCTCCACACGATTTACCTTGATACCCCAGGGATCGGTTGCAATATCCAAAGCTGCACGCATCTGCGTATTGATGGTCTCACGGGAGGTCAAGGTCTCATCCAACTCCAGATCACCGATGATGTTACGAAGCGTGGTTGCCGTCAGATTCTCGATCGCCATCATGGGATTTTCCACACCGTAGGTAAACAGTCTGGGATCCGTGATCTGATAGAACACAACCGTATCGATTCTCATGGTAACGTTATCCTTCGTGATTACGGGCTGGGGCGGGAAATCCGCTACCTGCTCCTTCAGGTTGACTCTTCTTGCCACCCTGTCCAAGAACGGCAACTTGAGGTGCATGCCGACCGACCAGGTACCCTGATATGCACCAAGTCTCTCCACCACGTAAGCCTGTGCCTGAGGCACGATCTTGATACAGGAAACCAGTATCAACAACAACAGTACGATCAATGCAATAATAATAAATTCCATTTTTTCTCCCTCCGCCGTACAAAACGGCTTTTATTTTCTTTTTTCACTTTTTAAGACTGCATCTGCTGCGGTTCCACGATCAACTTCACGCCGCTCACCGCGCACACCACCACAACGGTTCCCACCGGAATCTTCTGTGCCTCATTGCGGCTTCGTGCAGACCATTCCTGGCCGCTCACCGTAACCTGTCCGACACCTTCCAGATTGTTGATCTCACTGATCACGATTGCCTGCCTTCCGATCATGCTCTCCACATTCGTCCGCACACGATCCTTGTTGAAATACTTCACCGCAATCGGTCTTGTGAAGAACAGGAGCACGATGGACACAATCAGGAACAGTGCCACCTGCAGCACCAACGGGGCATGCAATGCAGCCGCGATCGCTGCGATCAAGGCACCGCCGGCAAACCAGATTGTGGTAAGTCCCATGGTCGCCAGCTCCGCCACGATAAAAAGGATCAGCAGAACCAGCCATACAAACAACATGCTATTCATCTTTCCTACCCCCTTTTCCTTTCACCTTTATACTCTCTTATCTTACTACACCGGGCGCATTCGGGCAACTGTTTTTCTGCACGATAAGCCTTCTTAAAGCGGAAGGGTGCGCACGTTGAGGGTATACCGAAAAAAACGATGGGATGCCGCCGCGCAACATCCCATCGTTTTTTTAGTAGAATACATGATTTCCGATCACCAGACCGCTTCTGCCGTTGTTTCTTCTGAAGTGGGTCAGATCGCCCACGTTGGAAACACCGGAGATTGCCTCGATAGCGGCATCAATACAGCTCTGTTTAATCTTGCCGGATTCCAATACCCGGTTCACCTTTCCGCTCTGGGCGGGTGTGAACTGTCCCGACGCATAGATTACGCCGTGAATGGTATCAGGGTAAGCCGCGCTCCGCACACGGTTCATCACGACCGCGCCTACCGCCAGCTGTCCCTCGTAGGGTTCTCCGCCTGCCTCGCACTGGATCAGCGCCGCAAGCAGCAGGGTGGTGTCTGCATCCGTGGTGTACGCACCGTAATTCTTATGGCGCTTCTTCTCGGCTTCCTCTGCCTCGCGCGCCTTGATTGCCTCCATGGTCTCACCAGCATCGATCTTGAACTCGATGGTGATATAGTCCGTGGACACATAGCCGTCCGCACCGTCATAATCGATGCATGCCCAGCCATCCTCGCTGATTTCCAGCACTTCCACTTCATCGCCCTTCGGAAGGATACCGTAAACCTCGGCATCCATGTTGGGCTCCTTGCGCACATTCAGTCCATCGTCGATATGCGCCACCGTGACGCCCACATCCGCCGCCAGCGCCTCCGCCTCCTCGTCAAAGAGAAGGTACTCGTCGCTTGCCCAGCCGATCAGGTCGCCCGACTGGATCTTGGTCCAGCCGTCCTTTCGTTCCAGAACCGTGCCGCCGCAGTCCTTGTAGAGCTTTCCTGCCTTTTCGGCATCCGCATCGGGCTCCACGCGCACATTCAATGTATGGGTTACATTCGCCATCACAAGGGTCGACTTCTCTTCCGGCTGAATCTCATCCAGATCCACATTAAGTGCCCTTGCCGTTTCATACAGCACATCCGCGGTACTCGCCGCGCTCACATCCAGCACAGCCGACACACCGCCGTTCGTTCCACTCAGGTAATTACTCGCGCTGCCGGCTTCTGCAACCATGCTTGCCTCAAAAAGCATTGCCAGTGAAAGGATCATACCGGCAATCCCCGCAAGCAGCCATCTGCCTCTTGCCATTTTCTTTACCTCCGTTTGTTGCACGTAACAATAATATATACCGATTTTGTTACATTTATTACAAATTTGTTAAATTTGTTATGGGAGATATCATAGCAGAAGACATTTTTTTTGTCAAGCGCTTACTTTTTTTACAGCAGATCAAAGGTTCTTTGACTTTTCGATGCAGGCTTCCATGGCGTCCATCACCGCGGCGCGCATGCCCATTTCCTCCAAAACCTTGACCGCCGCGATGGTTGTTCCGCCGGGGGAGCATACCATATCCTTCAATTCTCCGGGATGTCTGCCGGTTTCCAGCATAAGCTTCGCACTTCCGAGCACCGACTGTGCCGCCATCTCATACGCCTGTTTTCTGGGCATTCCGGCGCATACCGCCTCATCCGCCATCGCCTCGATAAACATGAACACATAGGCAGGAGAGCTTCCGCTGACGCCCACCACCACATCCATCAGGCGCTCCGGCACCTCACTCACCGTTCCGAAGGACGCAAGCACTTTTCCCACGCGCTCCTTCTCCTCTGCGGTCACAAGCTCACCGTAGGTCACTGCCGTACACCCCTCCAGCACCAGTGCGGGCGTGTTCGGCATACAGCGGACCAGCTTGCATTTTTTTCCGAACAATCCCTCTATGTAAGCCAGCGTTTTTCCTGCGGCAATGCTGACAATTACCGTATCTTCACGGACGACATCCCTGATCCGGGCGATCACCTCCGGGAAAAAGACCGGTTTTACAGCCAGAAAAAGAATGTCCGCACGGGCTGCCACCGTGGCGTTATCCGCCACCTCAATTCCGTACTTTTCCCTGCATTTTTTCATGGTTTCCTGCGTTTTTGCAGAGCCGATGATCTCATTTGATAACACAAGTTCTTTTTTGAGGATTCCCCCAATTATGGCAGTTGCCATATTTCCCAGTCCAATAAATCCAATCATAGCATTCTCCTGTTAAATCTTGTTTTAATTTCTTTGTTTATGTGCTTCGTACATCAGAATCGCAGCGGAAACCGCCGCATTCAAGGATTCCAATTTTCCTTCCATGGGGATGCGGAGATAGAAATCCGCCGCATCGGCTGTCTCCTTCGTAAGGCCGTTTCCCTCGTTTCCGATCAGAAAAGCAGTGCCCTTCCGATAGTCGAACGCATCGTAGGAAGCCGTTCCCTTCAGGTGCGCCGCGTAGGTAACAATGCCTTTCTCCCGCATTTTTTCCATTATGGGCGAAAGAGTTTCTACATATATAAAAGGGACTCTGAAAACAGATCCCATGGTGGAACGAATTGTCTTGGGGTTGAACAGATCCACTGTCTCCCGCGTCATGATCACGCCGCTTACACCCGCGCCCTCTCCCGTGCGGAACATGGTTCCCAGATTCCCCGGATCCTGCAAGTTTTCCAGTATCAGGTAAAGACCGTCCGGAGAGAGAATGTCCTCCGCCTCGTAGCGCGGCTGATCCAGTACCGACAAAATTCCCTGGGGTGTCTGCGTATCCGCAGCCTTTTTCATGACCTCTTCCGTCACTGTCTCGTAACCGGAATGCTCCAGTTTATTTGATAACAGCTGCTCTTTTTCCATTTTTCCCTGTTTCAGCCGGGCAATCAGCTCCTCTGTCACATAAATTTCACGGATCAGGGCATCCGGAGCCTCCAAAAACATTTTGGTTCCCTCCGCCACGAAAACACCGTCGCGTCTGCGCTCCTTTGCCTTGGTCTGCCACTGCACAAGCTGTTTGATTTTTGCGTTTGCGGTACTGGTAATCATGGTCTGTGCTCCTCACCTTGCATATAAGACGAAAACTCCCCACAGCTTCACTGTGAGGAGTACATGTTTCCGCTTATTTAGACAGCAGTCTGCTGATCTCATAGGGATACTCGGGGATGCCCTTGGTCATCGCCAGTGCTTCCTCAATATCGAAGTCCACAAATTCACCGTGCTTGTAGCCGACCACTCTCTTGGTCTTTCCGGCAATCAGAAGATCTACGGCATATGCGCCCATGATGGATGCGTAGTAACGATCCTTGCAGGTAGGTGAACCACCGCGCTGCATATGTCCCAGAATCGTCGCACGGGTCTCAATGCCCGTAGCCGCCTCGATTCTCTTTGCCATGGAATTGGAATGACCGATTCCCTCTGCATTGATGATGATGTGGTGCTTCTTTCCCATCTTACGCTTTTCGATGATGTTGTTAATGATCGCCTGCTCATCATAATCGTATTTTTCGGGAAGAAGGATATCCTCGGCGCCATTTGCGATACCGCACCACAGCGCGATGTATCCGGCATTCCGTCCCATAACCTCGATGATACTGCAGCGCTCATGGGAGGAGGAAGTATCCCTTACCTTATCAATGGCTTCCATCGCCGTGTTGATTGCGGTGTCGAAACCAATGGTGTAATCCGTACATGCAATGTCCAGATCGATGGTTCCCGGAAGTCCGATGGCATTGATGCCCAGTCTCGCAAGCGCCTGTGCGCCGCGGTAGGAGCCGTCGCCGCCGATTACCACCAGACCGTCGATTCCGTGCTTCTTACAGATATCCGCACCGCGCTGCTGTACCTCCGGATTTTTGAACTCCGGGCATCTGGCTGTTCCCAGAATCGTACCGCCTCGCTGGATAATATCGGAGACATCCTTTGCCTCCATATCTATGATCTCTTCATTCAAAAGGCCCATATAGCCTCGCTCTATACCCTTAACATTCAATCCTCTGGCAATTGCAGTACGCACAACTGCGCGGATTGCGGCATTCATACCGGGGGCGTCGCCGCCGCTTGTCAACACGGCTACTGTCTTTACATGATCTGCCATGATTCAGTCCTCCTAAATAATTTATTCTATTTTAATCCTATTTCCCTGCATTTTCAATCATTTTTATGATATTTTTTTCACAAATTTTACGCTTGCTGTACCGCGCGCACATTCTGCTCCCCGAAAAGCTCCTGCAACGCATGGATCAGGGCTTCGTCCGCCTTGACGTTATGGTTGCGGGAGAGCTCCCGCATCGCCTTGGGATTCTGGATGTAGATGGCAACACTGTCATCCCCCTCCGACTGCGCGATGGCGTCGAACAGCTTCTGCTCCGACTCCTTGTATGCCTCCATGGTCGGGAACTGGATCCAGAGCTTCTTCGTGGGTTTGTCAAATGCCATGATCTTCTCGCAGATGATCTTGCCGTCCTTGTCCTCCTCCACGGAAGCCCTGCCTCTCACGAACACCTTCGCGTCCTCCGTAAGCAGCACCGCATTCTTCTCATAATCCCTCGGGAATACCACCACTTCCACCGTTCCCACCAGATCCTCAATGGTCAGAAACGCCATCACCTTGTCATTCTTGGTATACTTGATGGTTTTCTCCGCAATCATGCCTCCCACAACCACGTTCTCGCCGTCCTTGATACGCACGGTGTTGGTCTCCTCATCCAGCGCAAAATCCGCCGTGGTGGCGCTGATTCTCTTACGCCACGTGGTCTCGTATTCCTGCAGGGGATGACCGCTGACATACACGCCCAGCACTTCCTTTTCAAATCCCAGCATCATTTCCTTGGAATACTCTCCCACATTGGGAAGCTTCACGTCAAAGCTGTCCTTCTCCTCCTCCCCCACTATGTCAAACAGGGACATCTGCCCCGCCATATTGTTCTTTTTGTCGCGCTGCACATGATCCATGATCTGCACATACACACTCATGAACTGCTTTCTGGTTCCGCCCAGACTGTCCAGCGCCCCCGCCTTGATAAAGTTCTCTATCGCCCGCCTGTTCACATCCTTGTCCGCGATCCGGGTGATAAAATCCTTCAGATTGGTAAACGTGCCTCTCTCCCTGCGCTCATTTACCACCGCCTCGATCACCGGCCAGCCCACGCCCTTGATGGCGGTCAGGGCATAACGGATGCTTCCGCCGGAAACGGAAAATCCGCTCTCTCCTTCATTGATGTCGGGCGGCAGAATGGAAATGCCCATATTGCGGCACACCAGAATGTACTCCGCAACCTTCTTGGGATTGTCAATTACGGAGGTCAGCAGCGCCGCCATAAATTCCACCGGGTAGTAATATTTCAAATATGCAGTCTGGTAAGAAACCACGGCATAGCAGGCAGCATGGGATTTGTTGAACGCATACTTGGCAAAATCCATCATGGTATCGTAGATCTGCCCTGCCACATCCTCACTGATTCCCCGGGAAATACATCCCGGAACGCCCTCCTCCGCGTTGCCGTAGATAAAGTTGGCGCGCTCCTTCTCCATCACATACTGTTTCTTCTTGCTCATGGCACGGCGCACAAGATCGCTTCGGCCCAGCGTGTAGCCGCCCAGATCCCGCACGATCTGCATAACCTGCTCCTGATACACGATACAGCCGTAGGTGGGTGCCAGAATATGCTCCAGTTCCGGGCACGCATATGTGATATCCGCGCTGTTGTTCTTGCCCTTGATATATTTGGGTATGAAATCCATGGGGCCCGGACGGTACAGGGAAATTCCCGCGATCACGTCCTCCAGATTCTGGGGGCGCAGCTCCTTCATAAAGCTCTTCATCCCCGCGCTCTCCAACTGGAACACGCCGTCCGTCCTGCCCGTGCCGATAGAGTCGAGCACCTTCTTGTCGTCATAGTCGATGTGATCCACATCAATATGAACCCCGGTATCCTTCTCGATCATGTCAACGGCATCCTTGATCACCGTCAGGGTGCGCAGTCCCAGAAAGTCCATCTTCAAAAGTCCAAGCTCTTCCAGCGTCGTCATGGTAAACTGCGTGGTGATGGAACCGTCCGATCCCCGGGACAGGGGCACAAACTCGTCCGCCGATTTCTGGCAGATCACCACGCCCGCCGCATGCATGGAGGTATGTCTGGGCAGACCTTCCAGCCGCCTGCACATGTCGATCAGATGCTTTACCTGCTCGTCACTATTGTAAAGGTTGCGGAACTCAGGGTTCATCTCCAGTGCCCGGTCAATGGTGATATTGAGCTCGTTGGGAATCATCTTTGCAATGGAGTCCACAAACGCATATGGCAGATCCATCACGCGCCCCACATCCCGGATCACGCCCTTCGCCGCCATGGTACCGAACGTCACGATCTGCACCACCTTGTCGGCACCGTACTTGCGCCCCACATAATCGATCACTTCCTGCCTTCTCTCAAAGCAGAAATCCACGTCAATATCGGGCATGGACACACGTTCCGGGTTTAGGAAACGCTCAAACAGCAGGTTGTAGCGGATCGGGTCAATATTGGTGATCTTCAGGCAGTAAGCCACGATGCTGCCCGCCGCCGATCCTCTTCCCGGCCCCACCGGAATGCCGTTTTCCTTCGCGTAGTTGATGAAATCCCACACGATCAGGAAATAATCCACATAGCCCATGGTGCGGATGACGCCCAGCTCATAATCCAGCCTCTCCCGCAGCGTCTGCCCGGTATTTCCCGCAGGCTTATTTTCATCCTCGTACCGCTCCTTCAGCCCGTCCGTACAGAGCTTGTTCAGGTAACTCCAGGAATCGTACCCCTCCGGCACATCATATTTCGGCAGCTTTGTCACGCCAAATTCAATTTCCACATTGCAGCGGTCTGCAATCCTCTGGGTGTTTTCCACCGCCTCCCACGCATAGGGGAACAGCCCCTTCATCTCCTCCTCGCTCTTGACGTAATACTGTCCGCCCACATAGCGCATTCTGTCCTCGTCCGCTAGCTTCTTTCCCGTCTGCAGGCAGAGCAGGATATCATGGGAATCCACATCCTCCTTGTAGGTGTAATGCACATCATTCGTAACCACCAGCGGAATATCCAGCTCGCGGCTCATTTTCATCAGCTCCGTATTCACCGTGCGCTGCTCGGGAATGCCGTGATCCTGCATCTCCAAAAAGTAGTTTCCCTTTCCGAAGCATGCCTCGTACTTTTTTGCCGCCTTGCGCGCTTCATCCACAAGTCCCTTCACGATATAGCGCTGCACTTCCCCGGCAAGACATGCGGACAGGGCAATGATCCCCTCATGGTACCGGTTCAGAACCTCCATATCCACCCGCGGTTTGTAGTAATAGCCCTCGGTAAAGCCCCGGCTCACGATCTTCATCAGATTGGCATAACCGGTGTTGTTCTCGGCAAGAAGCACCAAATGATAGTACCTGTCCTCCCCGCCTGTCAGCTCCTTGTCAAACCTTGAATTGGGTGCCACATAGACCTCGCAGCCCAGAATCGGCTTGATCCCTGCTTCCCGCGCTGCCCGGTAAAAGTCGATCACACCGTACATAACGCCGTGATCCGTGATGGCGGCACTGTCCATTCCCAGCTCTTTCACACGCTTCACATATTCTTTTATTTTGTTGGAGCCGTCCAGCAGGGAATATTCCGTGTGGACATGCAGGTGCGTAAATGCCATGACGCTTCCTATCCTTTCCGTCCTACTCTATCCGATACAAGTAGACCCTGTAATAGCTGTCCTCTTCCTCAAAAATCCGTTCCAGACACAAATTCATCTCTTCCGCCGTCTGAATCTCTCCCGCCGACAGAATATACTTGCAATTCATCTCCGCCATCGCTTCGGTATTCAGCTCCAGACTGTGATACACAATCCCGTACTGCTTGCCGAAATAGGAGGCAAATCCGTACTCTGCGGAGCAGAGATAGCAGCGGTTTCCCCAGTCGTCAAAATATAAAATGTTGAGAGCGCTCCTGTTGAGTTCCCTCTCGATAATCCTTCGGAATGCATGCTTGTAAGCAAGACTGTAATTATTGGAATACATATCAATGGTATAAAACCCGTTCATTACCGCAACCGCCGGCTGAATTCCCAGGCTTGCCACCCGGTATTCACTTTGGGTCATGCCGGTCTCCTCCTCAATATACTCCATGATTTCAGCGTACAACGCTTCATCAAAATATTGTTCCCAGCTAACCATCTTAAGCGTTTCTGGTTTGAACATCTGATGCACATTCAACTTAAAATTGCTGCCGAGCAGCACCGCAATCCCCACATACCCAAGCACCGCAATGCCTGCACACCATGCACATACCCGGGGTAATTCCGCATAAATAATCTGCAGGGCGCACCCGAGTGCCAAATACCACAGCAGCGGATAAAACCAGTAAATACGGTCAGCCTGAAAATACTTCACAAGCCCTCCGATCTGATTGCGGATCTGTACCACCGCATTGCAGTTTGCCGCCGCATAGAAAAGTCCGATCAACAGGATCAGCCCTGTCAGCAGTCCGGTCAATTTAAGCAGGTTCCGGCTCTGTGTGCCGCACCTTTTATAAAAAATACCGCCGAAGAAAAGTACCGCCGCAATGGGTATCACAAGGTACTTCTGACAGGTCGGCGCATAGGCATTTCCTTCCCAGAGAATCCCCTTCAAGCCGTCCAGAAACCGGACACCCTGCAATACAATTTCCTCCTTGTGGCTGGGCTCGCCGTTTCCGGCAAACACCTGCAACAGCAAGGACATATTTTGCAATACATAGCATGCCAGAGAAAGAAAAAAAGCAGTCAGCAGCTCCTTGCGGTATTTTCTTTTTGCAATGGCAAAAACCGCCGCAAGTACAAGCGCCCCCAGCACCGCATACCCGATCAGAACTAAAGAGGAGGAAAAGCAATACAGCGCAATCAGCGCATAACACGGAAGCTTTTTCCCACCCCTGCACAGCCTGATTACCGCATAAACCAAAAGCGGAAGTCCGGCAACGCTCAGACCGTACACGGAGTAAAAGGGAAGATAGGCAAAAAAGACCGCCACGCAAAACGCAATTTTTACGTCAATTCCCAATTCCTTTTGCAAAAGATACATGCCTGTAAACGCGGCAAGGAGCACACAGTACTGATTGAGCAGAAATGCCGGAAAGGGCGGCAGTACGGCGTAAAACAGTACCGTCAGGAAAGACGGCGGAATCAGTGCATTGCGGGACACGCCACACATAACCTCCGGGAACACGCTCCGTCCGTCAAAGAGATGCTTTGCCCCAAGATAGTATGTCACAATCTCTCCGTCCAGCTGATCGCTCACCGGTATCACACAATTTTCCCTCAAAACAAGATACGGCAGATACCCTGCGGTAACTGCCAATATCCCCAATAAAAAGGGTAAAACTCGATTCACGTTCTGCTTTGTTTCGTGCCTCATTTTTGCCTTTGCTTTCCTCTTAAATTCTATTTCAGCCTGTCTGCCATGGTATAGAAATCGTAATACATCCCTTCTTGTTCCATCAGGGAGGCATGGTTTCCCTCCTCCACAATGCCCTCGTCCGTAAGCACCAGAATCCGATCAGAGTTCTTGATGCTGGAAAGCCTATGGGCAATGGTGATGGTCGTGCGTCCCTCGGACAGCCTGTTCAGGGAATTTGCCACGGCAAACTCACTCTCATTGTCAAGTGCGGATGTCGCCTCATCCAGAATCATAATGGACGGATTTTTCAGGAACACACGGGCAATGCTGATCCGCTGCTTCTGTCCTCCCGAAAGCTTCACGCCCCGCTCTCCCACATAGGTATCGTACCCATCCTTCAGCTCCATGATAAACTCATGGGCACCTGCCTGTCTGGCGGCTTCCATCGCCGCTTCCCTTGTTGCCTGCGGGCAGCCGTACAGGATATTTTCCAGCACAGTTCCCGAAAACAGGTACACATCCTGCTGCACAATCCCGATGTTGCCGCGCAGACTCTTCAAGGTAAAATGCCTGATATCCGTTCCGTCTATCAGAATTTTTCCCGCCGTCACATCGTAAAATCTTGGAATCAGATTACAGAGCGTCGTCTTTCCGCCGCCGGAAGGTCCTACAATGGCGAGCTTCTCCCCTGCATTCACATGCAGATTCAGCCCCGTAAAGACGATATTGTGATCGTCCGGATACTCAAAGGATACATTTTCAAAAGTGATTTCGCCCTTCGGTTTCGGCATTTCCACCGCATCCGCGTCGTCGAAAATCTCAATATCCGCATCCATGATCTGTAAAAAGCGTTCGATTCCGGTCAGTCCTCTCTGGAACTGCTCCGCAAACTCAATGATTCTTCTTATGGTTGCGATCAGAGTGGAGACATACATAATGTAGGCAACCAGATCTCCCGGGGTAATCAGCCCCCTGATCAGGAAGATACCGCCGCCGAGAATCACTGTCAGATACATCAGACCGTCAAACGCTCTGGTTGCGGTCTGGAATGTTGCCATATAACGGTAAGTCTCTTTTTTGATATCGAAGAATTTCCGGTTTCCCTTCTCAAACTTCTCAACCTCCACCGCCTCATTGGTAAACGCCTTTACCACCTTCTGTCCAAGCAGACTGTCCTCTATGGCGGCGTTCAGTTCTCCGATCTGCATACGCTGCTTTGCAAACGCCCTTCTGCTCCTGCGGTTCAGCTTGATGCAGACATATGCCATAACAGGCACGATCACAAAAATCATCACCGTAAGCGGGAGGTTCACCATTCCCAGAATGATAAAGGAGACAAGCGCCTTGATCCCGGCAATGAAGAACTCTTCGGGGCAATGGTGGGCAAATTCCGTTACGTCAAACAGATCATTGGTGATACGCCCCATGATCTGTCCCACCTTCGTATTGTTGTAGTAGGTGTTGGAAAGCATCTGCAAATGGCTGTACGCGTCCCTGCGCATATCCGTCTCAATCCGTGCTCCCATCACATGTCCCATATCCGCCATGTAATAGTTTGCCAGACAGTCCACAATGCGCAGCACCAGATACAAAAGGGACAATTTCCCGATCACACCGACCGACAGGGACGCCAGATCGCGCATGCCCGTATTGGTAATGTAGCGGATGATCATGGGCAGTACCAGCTCACATACCGTAGTGAGCGAGGCGCACGCCAGATCCGTTATCATAACCGCCTTATGCTTTTTATAGTAGGGAGCAAATCGTTTGATCAGCTCCCCCGTGGAATATTCTTTGTTGTTCATATCACCGTCACTGCTTTGTTTCCGCTGTCATTTCTGACTACCGGGGACCATACTGTGCATCCACCTGTTCCGCCATTCCGCCATCTTTATTGTCGAATCCGTAATAGACATAGCCAAGCCCGGCCAGATCTCCGTCTTCCCACCAAAGTTTCCAGTTCCCGGAACTTGCATGCAGATCTGAGTCATAATAATAAGGATTTCTTGCACATACCCTGAACAGGCGTTCCAAATGGTCGCCCTCTGCATCATAAGCAGGCACTATCCACCACCCGTCAGTGACTCTGGTTTTTTCCGCACTGGCATAAAAACCGTGGCTCTCAAATTGATCTGTAAATTTTTTCAATTCTTCTTCCCCGGCCGACAACCCATATCCGACTGTCCAACAATTGATTTCCTCAACGAAACTGTTACCGTCATATTTCCATAGATAAATAGAATATCCAATACCGGTGGCATCGCTCAGCGCGGAATACTGCTGATTGTCCAGTGCGATGTGGCTGTAGGTACCGTCATACATCAGATAGACATTGAGATCCATGGCATCCGGACCTCCTGACATGACAGTTTCAGAATCCTGCTCTGCAGACATATAAACAGTATATTCCTCCACCTCATACATCTGAAACCACATTTCTACATAGCTTTCCGGCCCCCAGAAATCGTACTCAGCGGGCTTTCCGACGGCAACCAGCATCTCCGCCTGTCCGTCCCCGTCATAGTCCCGGATATCGTACATTAATATGGTCTTTGTTTCCCCTAGCCCCTTGGAATATGCATCCCACTCAGAATCTTTATATCTTTCGTAATCTGCCATATAGATCGCATTACAATCCAACAATCCGTATGTGGGAATCAGGGTAGCGTCCAGATAATTTTGCAGGGTCTCGCCTGCCTTTTCCCGTGCTTCCTCCGCAAGGTGCTGCCGCTCTTCCTCCTCGCGCTGTTCCTGCTCGATGCGGAGCTGCTCCTGATACGCTTCCTGCTGTGCCTCGATCTCCGAAACCTGCTTCTTGATCTTTTTAGAGGATGCCCTGTCGTCGGCATTCTGCAAAATTTCCAGTGCCTTGTCATAATCGCCGTCTGCCGCGCAGCTCTCCGCCCACTTTATGTAGGTATCCGTCAAGCCGTCCGCTGCGTCCTCGCTGGCAGGCTCCAGATCCAGCACCGCCATGTATGCGGCAATGGCTTCCTCGTATTGCAGCTCGTCCAGATACTGCTCCGCCAGTGCCAGCTGATCCTTCACTTTTCTGTCATGGGACGCCTTGCTGATAAACATAAAGGACACAACGCCCACTCCCACCAGCAAAAGCACCACAAGGATCGCCAAAAATACCTTGAAGCCGGTTTTCTTTTTCTTCACCGGCGCAGTTTGCACCATAGGCTGAGGTTGCACGGGCTGTGCCTCGTTCAGCACCGCGCCGCATCCCGTGCAGAACCGCGCGTCATCAGCATTTTGTTTTCCACATTTTGGGCAGTACATCTTTGGTTTTCTCCTTATTCGATTCAACCCTGATAGCCGTACGCTGCATCCACCTCGTCTGCGGATCCGCCATCTTTATTCTCAAATCCGTAATAGACATAGCCAAGTCCTGCCGGATCTCCGTTTTCCCACCAGAGAGAGCCTCCCTCGTTTTCAAATGCTGTATAGTCATAGAGATACGGATTTCGTGCGCAGACCCTGAACAGACGCTCCAGATGGTCGCCCTCTTCATCGTAGGCAGGCATGCCCCACCAGTCGCCGTTGCCTCTGGCTTTTTCCGCACTGGCATAAAGACCATAGCCTTCAAACGAGTCTGCAATTGGGTCAAACTCGCCGCTGTCAAAATCAGATCCGCCTGTCGCGAAATTGATTTCCTGCGCAAATCTGTCGCCGTCGTATCTCCATAACATAGTATAGTAGCTGACACCATCCGCAACCAGACCATAGTATGCCTGACTATCCAGTGCAATGTGGTTGTAAGTACCGTCATACATCAGGTAGGCATTGAAATCCATGGCATCCGGGCCTCCGGACACCCAAAGTCCCAAATTCTGCTCTGCAGACATATAGACGGTATATTCCTCCACCTCATACATCTGGAGCCACATTTCTACATTTCCCTGTTCTTCCCCCAGATAACTATCTGTGAGCTTTCCGACGGCAACCAGCATCTCCGCCTGTCCGTCCCCGTCATAGTCCCGGATGTCATACATCAGAATCGTCCTTGTTTCCTCTAATCTCTTAGACCATGCATTCCAATCGTACTCTCCATCTCCTTGATAATCTGCCCTATAGATCGCATTACAATCCAGCAATCCGTATGTGGGAATCAGGGTAGCGTCCAGATAATTTTGCAGTGTCTCGCCCGCTTTTTCCCGGGCTTCCTCCGCAAGGCGCTGCCGTTCTTCTTCCTCACGCTGTTCCTGCTCAATGCGGAGCTGCTCCTGATACGCCTCCTGCTGTGCCTCGATCTCCGAAACCTGCTTCTTGATCTTTTTAGAGGACGCCCTGTCGTCGGCATTCTGCAAAATTTCCAGTGCCTTGTCGTAATCGCCGTCCGCCGCGCAGCTCTCCGCCCACTTTATGTAGGTATCCGTCAAGCCGTCCGCTGCGTCCTCGCTGGCAGGCTCCAGATCCAGCACCGCCATGTATGCGGCAATGGCTTCCTCGTATTGCAGCTCGTCCAGATACTGCTCCGCCAGTGCCAGCTGATCCTTCACTTTTCTGTCATGGGACGCCTTGCTGATAAACATAAAGGACACAACGCCCACTCCCACCAGCAAAAGCACCACAAGGATCGCCAAAAATACCTTGAAGCCGGTTTTCTTTTTCTTCACCGGCGCAGGTTGCGCCATAGGCTGGGGCTGCTGCATGGGCACTGCCTGCACCACAGGTTGCGCGGGTGCCGCCTGCGCCATGGGCTGAGGCTGCACGGGCTGTGCAGGTGCAGCTTGCGCCTGCACCTCGTTCAGCACTGCACCACATCCCGCACAGAACCGCGCGTCATCAACATTCTGTTTTCCACATTTCGGACAATACATCTTTTGTTTTCTCCCTGTCTCTTCTTTAGTTCTTTGTTCCGCACTGCATGCAGAAGGATGCTCCGTCCTGCAGCACCGCACCGCACTTCACGCAGGTACGTTTTACAGGTTCTGCTGCAGCCGGTGCTGCCATCGTGGGAATCACTGCGGTTTCCTGCGGCATCGGCTGAATCACGGGCTGCGGTGTGGGATCAAGCGGCTGCACGATGGGCTGCGGCGCAGGATCAAGCGGCTGCACAATAGGCTGCGGTGCGGGATTCGTAGGCTGTGCTACGGGCTGCGGCGCTGCCTGCTGTACGGTAACGTGGGGAACCTCCCCCTGTGCAACCAGTCTTTCAAGGTAATAGTTCATTTTCGTCAGCTCTTTCAGCATCTTGTTGATCTTGAAATACCACAGGACAATCAGTCGAACCAGAAAGAACAGGCCGATCCACACAAGCAATCCTGCCACGATCACTACAATTGCAATTCCAATGCCCTGACTCATCAGGGAGTCTACATCATACAAACCTAATCTCATTTTTTTCTTTTCCTTTCCTCATAAGTTTTTGTTTTTCGTTTCACCGATATTATCATTGTAGCACCCATCATAAAGCAAGTCTAATACTTTTTGTCCGATTAAGAAAGGAACTTTATCTTTTTGGTATGGCGGGTACAGGAGGAGGAAAAGTGTGATCTGTACCCGATTTTAGCAGGGAATTGGACGAAAACCGGGTACAGCAACACAAAAAGCGCTTCCTGTACCCGATCTAAGCGAGAAATCGGACGAAAACCGGGTACAGCAACACAAAAAGCGCTTCCTGTACCCGACCGGAGCGAGAAGTCGAACGAAAACCGGGTACAGCAGCGCAAAAAGCGCTTCCTGTACCCGTGAGATGCCTGATGTCACTCGTCGCATTATGCGCATACAAAGGATAAGTCAGTGCAAAACAGCACCGGGCTCCGCGGCGGCGGGTGCGGCGCCGGGAAACCAACGCCACATCCGCCGGACCACAGAGCCCGGTGTATAACCTGCTTTACAGGTACTTCTTTAACAATTCAACCTTATCTAACTTCTCCCAAGGCAGATCCAGATCGTCGCGGCCGAAATGACCGTAAGCCGCCGTCTGCTTGTAGATGGGACGGCGCAGATCCAGCATCTTGATAATGCCTGCGGGACGCAGGTCAAAATTCTCGCGCACAATATCGACCAGCTTCGATTCGCTTACCTTTCCGGTACCGAAGGTGTCAACCCGCACGGAGGTGGGCTGTGCCACACCGATTGCGTAGGAAAGCTGGATCTCGCACTTGTCCGCCAGGCCTGCTGCCACAATGTTCTTTGCCACATAGCGGGCTGCGTACGCTGCGGAGCGATCTACCTTGGTGCAGTCCTTTCCGGAGAAAGCGCCGCCGCCGTGACGTGCATAGCCGCCGTAGGTGTCAACGATGATCTTACGTCCCGTCAGTCCGGCATCGCCGTGAGGGCCGCCGATCACAAATCTTCCCGTAGGATTGATGAAATACTTTGTGTCCGCATCCAGAAGCTCTGCGGGCAGAACCGGGTCAAACACATACTTCTTGATGTCCGCGTGAATCTGCTCCTGCTCCACATCCTCGTCATGCTGCGTGGACAGAACCACTGCCTCGAGGCGGATGGGTTTTCCGTTCTCGTCATACTGTACGGAAACCTGGCTCTTTCCGTCGGGTCTTAAATAGGGAAGCGTGCCGTCCTTGCGCACCCTTGTAAGCTGTCTGGTGAGCTGATGTGCCAGATAGATGGGGTACGGCATGTACTCCTTTGTCTCGTTAGTCGCATAGCCGAACATCATACCCTGATCGCCGGCTCCGATCGCCTCAAGCTCCTCATCCGTCATGCCGTACTCTCTTGCCTCAAGCGCCTTGTCAACGCCCATTGCAATGTCGGGGGACTGCTTGTCCAGTGCTACGAACACCGCACAGGTATTGCCGTCAAAGCCGTATTCGGATCTGTCGTAGCCGATCTCCCTGACCGTGTCGCGTACGATCTTGGGGATGTCCACCTGCGCCTTGGTGGTCACCTCGCCCGTAACCAGCACAAAGCCGGTACAGGTTGCCGTCTCACAAGCCACACGGCTCATGGGATCCTGCTCCACCATAGCATCCAGAATCGCATCTGAGATGGCATCACACACTTTGTCCGGATGCCCTTCCGTCACGGACTCGGATGTAAACAACAATTTCTCTTTTTCCATTTCACACCATACCTTTCCGTCACCCGCATGCCATCGCACTTCGCCTTGCGTCCGCGGGGACAATCCTTTGCATTCTGCAATCATTTTTTATGAGATAAAAAAGATCCGCTTCACACACTAAGCGGATCCGACATTGCGAATATTATCAAATCCTCTTATTGTTCGACCTGCATATGCAGGATTTCTCGCTCAGGGAGGCACCTTCCGCAGGATGCGGGGTTGCCGTGGTTTCACAGATCCTATGTATCTCCGCCACTCTGAATAAGAGAGATGTTATGAAGTTATCTTTTCTATCAACACGATACTATGCGCGTCCCGGTTTGTCAACCGATTTTCAGCTTAAATTTCTGTAAATCCCTGTCAGTGCTGATGCGCTCGATCTGTGCGCCCAACGCCTGCAGCTTGATCTCGAAATCCTCATAGCCGCGCTCAATATAATAGATCTTTTCCACAACGGAATATCCGTCCGCCGCCAGTGCCGCCAGCACAAGCGCCGCGCCGGCTCTCAGATCCGGGGCTGTAATGCAGGCCCCCGTGTACTGCTCCACGCCGTCCACGATGGCGGTATTGCCCTCTACCTTGATATTGGCGCCCATACGGGTGAGCTCATCCACATAGCGGAAACGATTCTCAAAAATGCTCTCGGTCACGATGCTCGTACCCTGGGACAGGGCGAGTGCCACCGTGATCTGGGGCTGCATATCCGTAGGAAAACCGGGATAGGGAAGGGTCTTTACATGAGTGTGCCGAAGCGGTTTTGCCGCAACAACCCGGACTGCGTCGTCCGACTCCTCTATCTCACAGCCGATCTCCAAAAGCTTCGCCGTGATGGATTCCAAGTGTTTGGGGATCACATTCTTCACCGTGATATCTCCCTTGGTGATCGCAGCGGCAAACATAAAAGTGCCCGCCTCGATCTGATCCGGGATAATGGCATAATCCGTACCGTGGAGCTTCTGTACGCCCTTGATGCGGATCACATCCGTACCTGCGCCTTTTATGTTTGCGCCCATGCTGTTTAAGAAGTTGGCAAGATCCACCACATGGGGCTCCTTCGCCGCATTCTCGATAATAGTCTGTCCCTCCGCCATGGAAGCCCCCATCATCACATTGATGGTAGCGCCCACCGAAACCTGATCCATGTAAATGTGGCTGCCCTTCAGATGATCTGCATGCGCCTTGATCAGACCATACTCAATCTTCACATCCGCACCCAGCGCGCGGAAGCCCTTTATATGCTGGTCGATGGCGCGGCAGCCGATATCGCATCCGCCGGGAAGCGCCACCTCCACATGTCCGTACTTTGCAAGCAGAGCCCCGATAAAATAATAGGAAGCCCTGATTCTCCTGATATTGTCGCCATCTACCTGCAGACTGTTGATCTGCGCGGCATTGATGGTCACTCTGTGCCGTTCCTCACGTTTCACGATAACGCCGATCTCCTGCATTGTATCCAACAGGACATTGGTATCGCGCACGTCCGGCAGATTATCGATGTGCACCGTCTCATCCGTCATGACGGATGCCGCAATAATAGGAAGCGCTGCGTTCTTAGCGCCTCCTATCTCAACTTCACCGACTAATGGATTACCGCCTTTGATTGCGTATTGTTCCATCTCATTTTCCTCTATTCGTGTGCCCACAGGCATCACATTTCAAGCCAACCGGCTACTTTCCTTTTTATTTAAAACATTATATACCGTTGTAAACATTTTGTAAACACAAATACATGTTCGTGCCGCTTTACCGCTTTACTTCAGGTATTTCAGCGGGTTGACCGGGTTGCCGTTGATACGGATCTCGAAATGCAGATGAGGCCCCGTGCTCACGCCGGTATTGCCGGAAAGTGCGATCTTCTGTCCCTGGGAAACCTTCTGTCCCACCGAAACATAGATCTTGCTCAGATGGGCGTAACGGGTCTGATATCCTCCCTCATGGTCAATGAATACCGTGTAGCCGGTTCCCTTGCCCCATCCCGCCTTGGTTACCGTACCGCCGCAGGACGCAACCACCGTGGTTCCGGTAGGGGTTGCCCAGTCTACGCCCTTATGGTACGTGCTGGCTCCCTTGGTAGGCGCTTTTCTCTTGCCGAAGCCGGAGGTCTGTCTTCCTCCCGAGATCGGCCGGATATAGGTGGGCGGGATCTTGGTGCCGCGCTCCACAATCTTGGGCACCGCCTCCATAACCAGTTCTTCCTTCAGGATCTCCCTGCCCGTCTCCTTGTCATTGTGATAGGATACGATGGCAACCACCTTACGGAAGCCTGCGGAGGGCTCCTGCCTTGTCACCTGCTGTGTGGTATACCAGCTGTCATTATCAATATAAATCACATCTGCGTCATAAATCTCTTCGTAATACATTTCCTCCTGCCGTTCCACGGAAAGCTCCGGTTCGGGAATCGTAATGATCAGCTCCTGTCCCACGCGGATCGTAGAATTAACATCCGTCAGGGCATCGTTCATGGCAACCAGCTGATCCATGGGAATATTCACCTTGATGGCAATCTCGGACAAAGTATCGCCCGACACGACCTCATAGACGGAATTGACCTCCTGCTCCTTGATCACCTCCTCCACGGCCTGTTCCACGCCGGTCAGTTCATCCGTATCGAGGTACGCCTCCACGATCTCCACTTCCTCGGCGAAGTTCATGCCGACCAGACCGAGCTCGTAATCCTCAAATCCCTTTTCGCCCGCGGGCTCCACATCATCAAGGGCACTGTCAAACACCTGCTGGATTCCGCCGTTTGCCTCGGGAATCAGGCTCTGTGCCGCAACCTGCTGTTCCTCCGGCGTTCCCACATCCGCGATCTGTGCGGTAAGCACGCTGAACTCCCGGTTTTCGGCATGAACCAGCTCCACCTGATACTGCCCCGTTGTGTCATACTTGTCCACCGCCGTCTGGAGAAGGGTCTCCACATCCTGTCTGCTTCCCAGATTCACCATGTAATTGTTCACCTTCAGCACATAGGAGCGGTGCATGGTCTCCTTGATATTGTCCTTAAGCACGCTTCTCATGCGCGCCTTCACTTCGTTTTCATCATCCACCTTGCCCCAGAGGACACTCTTACCCTCCATGGTCATGTCCACATCGATAAACACCAGCTCGTTCGACCGGGACACCAGCTCGCGCCTTGTTTCCTGAAGCAGTTCCTCCGCTCTGGCGTACTCCGCCACCATCCCGACCTCCTGGCCGTTCAGGAATATGGTGAAGGTGTTGTTGCCCGCATCCTCCCATTTGGTGTAGGACGGAAAAAAGAGAGCCGCTGTAAAAAGTATGCCCCCTGCAAGTTTCATATATGTAAAATGCAATCTTTTATAATGTTTGGTTATCTTCTTCAGCATGTTCTTTCCCTTAGTTCACAATTTTGTAACAATTACCATTCTATCAGCATTCTTTTGGGTTGTAAAGGGCTTATTAAAAAGGATATAATAGAAATCGAAGGAAAAAACAGGAAACGAAGGAGGATGCGGCGATGGATCCCATTATCTTTCATATTGATGTAAATTCCGCCTTTTTAAGCTGGAGTGCGGCGGAGCGCCTGCAGAACGGCGAGACTGCGGATCTCCGCCTGATCCCGTCCATCGTGGGCGGCGATATCGAAAAGCGGCACGGCGTGGTTCTGGCAAAATCCATCCCGGCAAAGGCATATGGCATCACCACGGGAGAGCCTGTGGTAAATGCCCTGCGCAAATGCCCTTCTCTCACCATCGTCTCCCCCGATCATGCCATGTATGAGCAGAAAAGTCATATGCTCATGTCCTACCTTCTCGACATCTGTCCCGACATTGAACAGGCAAGCATCGACGAGTGCTATCTGGATTTTTCCTCCGTGGCGCACCGCTACCCCTCTCCGGAGGCCGCCGCGCATACCATAAAGGACGAGATCCGCTCCCGCTTCGGCTTCACGGTCAACGTGGGAATCTCCGACCGCAAGGTTCTGGCAAAAATGGCATCCGACTTCAAGAAGCCGGATCTGGTGCACACCCTGTACTCCCGGGAGATCCGCAAGAAGCTGTGGCCCCTCCCCGTCTCCTCCCTGTTCATGTGCGGCAGATCCAGTGTGGAAATCTTACATAAACTGGAAATCATGACCATCGGCGATCTCGCCTGCGCAGACCCGGACATTCTGACCGCCCATCTGAAAAGCCATGGTCTTTTGTTGTGGAATTATGCAAACGGCAGGGATGACTCCGTCGTGATGCCGCAGCCTGCAAAGCGGAAGGGGGTTGGCAATTCCACCACCCTCAGCCACGATCTCACCCTGCGCACGGAAGCTGCCCACACCCTCCTCACCCTTGCGGAATCGGTGGGGCACAGCCTTCGCGCTTCCCACGAAATGGCGACTCTGGTGTGTCTTGAAATCAAATACAGCTCCTTTAAATCCGTATCGCACCAGATGCTTCTGGATACGCCCAGTGCCTCCTCCGAGGTGCTTTACCGCACGGCGCTTCTGCTGTTCGACGCCCTGTGGGATTCCTCGCCCATCCGGCTTCTGGGTCTGCGCACCTCAAAGCTGGTTCCGGAGGATACCCCGGTGCAGCTCTCCCTTTTCGATCTGGCAAAACCGCAGCCTTCCAATGAAAAGCAGCGGAAGCTGGACGCCGCTCTCGACGACATACGCGGCCGCTTCGGCTCCTCCGCCGTGGTGCGCGGCAGTATGCTGCCCCCAAAAAACAGCAGGCCGGAAAACTGAGGTTCTCCGCCTGCTGTATTCATTCCTGTTATTTTTTCTTTCTCACACTGTAACCGAAGGTGCCGATCTCTTTGCCTGTGGTAAGGTATGTGCCGTGGGAGTACACGATGGGCGACGCCTTCTCCAGATGGAATTTGTGGTTCTCGTCCATGTACTGCTCATCCGCATGCACCGCCACCACCTCCGCCAGAAACATATCGTGGCTTCCCAGCTTCTTCACTTCCGTGACGCGGCACTCAATATTCACCGGGCTTTCCTTGATGAGGGGCGCTTTCACCACCTCTCCCGGTATGGGGGTCAGATGCATCTCCTTGAACTTGTCCACATCCCGCCCGCTTTTGATTCCACAGTAATCCGTGGCAAAGGCAAGCTCCTCCGTGGTCAGATTGATCACAAACTCCCCCGTCTCGCGGATCATGTTATAAGAGTGTCTCTCCGGTCTCACCGAGATGGACACCATGGGCGGATCGCTGCATATGGTACCCGTCCACGCAATGGTCAGAATATTTTTTTCACCGTCCGCCCCGGCGACGCTCACCATCACCACAGGCAGCGGATACAGCATATTTCCCGGTTTCCAAAGCTGTTTTGACATGTAAAATCCCGCCTTTTCTAAATAATTCTATAATAGTCCCAAGGTCTTTCACCCACTTATAAGCAAGCTTATGTGGGCTTAGACCTTTTGACCCTGGCATCATAATATATGAAGATAGACCAGAATCTGGAATACCAGGCCCGCCGTCGACACAAGAAGCGCCACGATGGAAATGCCCAGCACCGCGCTCAGCTTTTTCGATACGGAGGACAAGGTCTTGCCGTTGATCTCATTCTGTTTGGCTGTCTCATCCACCACCACCGCCTGCACGTTGCGGTACACCTTGACATTTTCCTTGTGAACGTGATCGGTGAGCTGCTCAAACTGCTCAGTCTGCGCCTTCTCGAGATTTGCCTGCTGCTCCTTAAGCTCCGTTAAAAGCTGTTTCAGTTCCTCGGACGCCTGGGATTCACACTGCATTTTTTCGATCCTGGCGATGCCCGCCTCGACCAGCTCCTGCACCTTCTGCGCATTCTCAGCGTTCTTCTCGCTGCTTCCCTGCATCTCGGCGAACAGCTTCTCGTACTCCGCCGTCTGCTCTCTCATGCGGGAAAGCTCCGCCGCATCCGCAGCGGCATTCGCTTTGATCATCTCCTGCGCAGTCAGTTTCTGCGCCAGCTTATCCATAAACGTATCCATCCATCTTCCTCCAAACATATCCCTACCACTTTCCGGTGCCCTTCCTGTCTATCATTTTAACATCAGAAACCGCAAAAGACAACAAAAAGCACGCTTTTGTGCATATTGCATATTTTCTTTTTCGTTTAATTATAAATTTTGTAAGTTTTACCGTTTCTTCACATCATGTTCATAGTTTGTTCATATTTAATTGTTATAATAAAAACCATCAAGAAGCAGTTGATTGATAAATTTTTTCATAATAGCCCCGGTGCAGAAATGCATCGGGGCACTCCTCATTTTAGGAGGCGTTTTCGGGAACAGCCGCCAGCTCAAGTATCTCCTCGTTGAGCGACAGCATTCTGGCGTCCAGATCCGACACCATGCGGGCGCACTCAATCAGCTCGTTCTTGATATGCTCCGGCGCATCTCCTTCAAATTTGTAGTGCATCTTGTGCTCCAGACTCGCCCAGAAATCCATGGCGACCGTCCTGATCTGGATCTCCACCTTCGTATCCACAATGCGGTCCGACAGATAGACCGGAACCGTCACGATCATATGATAGCTCTTATAGCCGCTCGCCTTGGGATAGGTGATGTAATCCTTCACCGATTCCACCTTGATATCCCGCTGATTCTCGATCATGTCCGCGATCCGGTAGATATCGGAGGTGAAGGAACAGATAATGCGGATTCCCGCAATGTCGTTCACATATTTCACCATGTTTTCAATGGTGGACTCGTAGCCGTAGCGTTTCAGCTTCTTTACAATGCTCTCCGACGTCTTGATGCGCGCCTTGATATGCTCGATGGGATTGTACTGGTGCACATGCTGAAACTCGTCATTCAAAATCTCCATCTTGGTCTGAATCTGTTTCAGTGCCGCATTGTATACGATCAGAACCTCCTGCCAGCTGTCCACCTCATTGTCTCTGTTGATTCTAAGCTCCATGTATCCCGTTCCACCCCGTTCTCAGTTTTTTACCCCACACCAGTATATCATACTTTTTTCCGTTTGTATGCACACGCGACAAAATTTCCTGAAGTGACAAGCCTTTCTTTTTCTGCTATGATGAGAAAAAACATCTGCGGAATGGAGAATAAAATGTTTCGACTCTGGGCAAAGATTTTTAAAGATAACCATATGCTGCGTGATACCGTCATTGAGGACAACAGCACAGACACCCGTACCCACAAGATCTTTCATGCGTTGGACGAGGTCTGCTATCAGTTTGATCTGGGAAAGCCGATCTGGCTGGATTCGACCGTGAAAGAGTTTCAGAAGCATGACAAAGCCCGTTTCACACAGGATTGCTTTGTGGAGCACATCGATTTTGACTATCTGGAAATTCACGTAATCGAAGAAGATTAAAAATCTGTTGACACGTTCCTCCTTAGGTAGTATTATGCTTTCAAGAAGTAGTTTTGAAAACTACATGCTGTTTTAAGGAGGAATTCGATATGCAGATTACAATAAGAGAACCCGGAAGCGCAATCACCCATTTTATCGCTTTGATGATGGCACTCTTTGCATCCGTGCCTTTGCTGGTCAAAGCGGGGCTTTCTTCCGGGAAACAGGACTTTACGGCTATGCTGATTTTCATGCTGAGCATGGTGCTGCTCTACGGTGCCAGTGCAACCTATCACTCGGTAAACTTAAGCGGCAGGCCGTTACGCATCTTCCGCAAGCTGGATCATATGATGATTTTTGTTCTGATTGCCGGTTCCTATACACCGGTCTGCCTGATTGTGTTAGGCGGAAAACAGGGCTACACGCTGCTTACCATCGTCTGGAGCATCGCAGCGGCGGGAATGCTGATCAAGGCCTTCTGGATCACCTGCCCAAAATGGTTCTCCTCCGTCCTGTATATCGCCATGGGCTGGGTGTGCCTGTTCGTGTTCGGACAGCTCCTTGATACCCTGCCTCTTCCCGCTTTCCTGTGGCTTCTGGCAGGCGGAATCATCTATACGGTGGGCGGCGTGATCTATGCGCTGAAGCTTCCTATCTTCAACGCAAAGCACGCCGGTTTCGGTTCCCATGAGATCTTCCACCTGTTTGTGATGGCAGGCAGCGTGTGCCACTTTATCTTCATGTATAACTACGTTGCTTAATCGTCATACCCATTGGGGTTCCGGCTCTGCCATCTCCATGAGTCCTGACACATTTCCAGAATACCGTACTGCGCTTTCCAGCCGAGCTCCCTGTATGCCTTGTCAGCATTGGCAAAATTTTCGGGGATGTCGCCCTCTCGTCTCGGTTTGATGCTGTACGGTATTTTTTTGCCCGTAGCCTTCTCAAAGTTCTCGATCACTTCCAGCACGCTGTAACCGTTGCCGGTTCCCAGATTGTAGATGGAAAGCCCGGCGTTTTCCTTCAGCTTGCCGAGCGCCTTCACATGTCCTGCCGCAAGGTCACACACATGGATATAATCGCGGATGCAGGTGCCGTCCGGGGTGGGATAATCGTTTCCGAATACGCCCAGCTCCTTTAACTTGCCCACCGCTACCTGCGTGATGTAGGGCATCAGATTGTTGGGGATTCCGTTGGGATTCTCTCCGATGAGGCCGCTCTTGTGTGCGCCGATGGGATTGAAATAGCGCAGCAGAATCACATTCCACGCAGGATCCGACTTCTGCACATCGGACAAAATCTGCTCCAGCATGGATTTTGTCCAGCCGTAAGGGTTGGTGCACTCGCCCTTTGGCGTCTCCTCCGTAACGGGCACCTTCTCGGGCGTGCCGTACACGGTGGAGGAAGAACTGAAAATGATGTTCTTCACATTATGGCTGCGCATGACGTCAAGCAGAACCAGCGTACCTGCAATATTGTTGTGGTAGTACTCCCACGGCTTGCGGACGGACTCTCCCACCGCCTTGAGCCCTGCGAAGTGGATCACGGAATCAATGCTCTCTTTTGCAAAGATCTCCTCCGTTGCCTCCCTGTCCAGAATGTCCGCCTTGCAGAATTTCACCGGCTTTCCCGTGATCTGCTCCACTCTCTCTAAGGATTTCTCACTGGAATTGCTCAGATTGTCCATTACCACCACATCGTAGCCTGCGTTCTGCAGTTCCACCACCGTGTGGCTGCCGATATAGCCGGCACCGCCTGTCACCAATATTGCCATACTGCTACCTCCTCTTAACCGGTGCGCCCCGCGCTCCCGTCCTTGTACGTTCAGTTTACGCTCTTTCTCTTGCGGACAGCAATATTTTTATGTTGCACATACCTGTCAAAATGTTATATTTGTTACAGTTCCACACCGTTCTTTTTCAGCAGCTCCCGTGCGCTTTCCACCGAGTCCACGCCGGTCTTGTTCTTGATCGGGGCAAATTCCCTCTCCCTGACCACCTCAAAGGGCAGGCAGCTCTTCATCTGATGGATCATGTCAAGCACCAGACTCTCGAATTTATAGCCGTTGGGCGCCTCCGGCTTCACAAGCTCACCGTTTTCGTCAAGATAGGGGATTTTCTTTTCCACCACATGCAGAGGCAGCTTCTTTTCCACAAACTCGCTGAGCGCGGATTCCTGAAACAGGTAGTTCAGGATCACACCAAAATTGTATGCGGGATCTCCCTTCTCGTTCTTGGCGTTCATCAACTCCTCCGTGAGCTCGTAGTACTCCACGATGGAGGGTCTGCCGTCCTCCAGACACATGACGCCCACCTTCTCATCCGGCGCATTCTTTCTCACCACCTTGGCTCCCACCACGCAGTTTTTGGAAAGAACCGCACCGATGAACACCGGGTCCGCGATGCGCTGCAGCACGTTGTCCACCGCAAACACGTTGAGCCACTCGATTCCCTCCCGTCTCACAACGTCGAGAACTCCCGTATTCTTCATGGAAATATACCAGCCTCCGTTGCCGTTGGGGGATGTGGAGATCCTGTTTTTTGCCTCCAGATACACCTTTCCCTCGTAGTCCGCCGCAGGCGCCATCTCCTGTTTGAAGAAATGCACCCTGTCCGGGCGGTATCCGAAGAAGGCATGCTCCGTCAGGAAACGGACGGTTGCCTCATGGTTCTTTTCGCTCGTCATCACAAACAGCGTGATCCATTCTCCCGCCTGCTCCACCACCTGCATCAGGTTGCAGATGAGGCGCTCAAAAATATACATGTCCTTGTTGATACCGATGTTATACATTCCCTTGGGATCGTCGGAGCCCAGTCTGGTTCCCATACCGCCCGCGAGCAGCACGGCGCCCACCTTTCCTTCGCGGATGGCGGCAAGCCCCAGCTTTTCAAATTCTCTGCGGTTCTCCTCGATCTCGGGCAGCTCCATGGCTCCAAGAGGGCTGATCTTTCCTTTCCCTGCCAGCTCCTCCTTGTGCTTGCAGGACTCCACCACGGAAAAATCCGTCTCCGCAATCTGGCGGAGCAGCTCCTCCCTCTCTGTCTGCGTCAGCTCCTCATAATATTTCAAAACATGTTCCTGACCGTACCGATCCAGTTTTTCCTTTGCCTGTTCATAAGTCATGTTTCTTTCCATTCCGAAGCACTCCTTTTCTCTTTCTTCCTATACAGTATACCTTTCCCGGGGCTTTTACGCAACCAGATTCGCTCGCACCGGGTGCAGCGGGATCGCGTTAAGGTCGTGTTAAGATTTGTTCCTTCCGTGTTAAGGTTTCTTAACACCCGTTTTCCCACAGCCGCCGTCGTGCTAGGATGAAAAGCGGAATGTAATCTGTCCGGACCATACATAAAAAACTATACATAAAGGAGGCTTTTCCATGAGTCCGTTACTTTGGGTCATTGCGGTAATCGGTGCGCTGGCAGGCGGATTGTCCACCATTTACCTCACCATCAGCTTTCCCGGCGTCATCCTTTGGAAGCTGTATCGCAGAATTGTCAAAGGCATTCCTTTGACCAAATAAAACAGTCTTTTCATAATTTGTCCCCCCGGGTCATATTCTGCTTTAGGCAGGTCCACTGCCGCAAGCCATGACTCGGGGGGATTTTTATGCATACAAAACCGTTATCTGCGCCGCAATCGGAACGCGGCCACAACATTCTTTCGGAGGGACGCAGAAAGACCGCCGCCCGGCGCTTCTGCGAGCAGCTCAACGATCCTCTGATCTTCATTCTGTTCATCGCCGCAGCCATCTCCCTGCTTCTCGGAGAATACAGTGACACTGCCATCATTCTGGCGGTGATCCTGGTCAACGCAGTGGTTGGCGTGATTCAGGAGGGCAAAGCCCAGCGCGCGCTGGACGCCCTGAAGGAAATGACAAGTCCCCGCGCCGTCATATTGGAGAACGGCACTCCGAGGGAGATCGCCGCAAGCGATCTGATTCCCGGCGACATTGTTCTTCTGGATGCCGGCCGCCAGGTTCCCGCCGATCTTCGTCTTACTGATACCCAGAGTCTCAAAATTGAGGAATCCGCGCTCACCGGGGAATCCCTGCCCGTGGAGAAGGATACCAGACAGCATAATCTCGCATTTATGTCAACCAATGTGACCTACGGAAGGGGAACCGGAATCGTGACCGCCATCGGCATGAACACGGAGATCGGCAAAATTGCCCGCCTGATCAACGACGCACCCTCCGAGAGCACGCCCCTTCAGAAGCGGCTGGCAGATCTGGGAAAGATTCTGAGCATCATTTCCCTGATTCTCTGCGCCCTGCTCTTCGGCATTGCACTGCTGCAAAAAAGAAACATTCCCGAAATGCTCATCACCGCCATCTCCTTGGCGGTCGCCGCCGTACCGGAGGGACTGCCCGCCATCGTGACCATGGTGCTCGCCCTCAGCGTGTCCCGCATGGTAAAGGTCAACACGATTATAAAGCGCCTTCCCAGCGTGGAGACACTGGGCTGCGTCAGTGTGGTCTGCTCCGACAAGACGGGAACCCTGACCCAGAACCGCATGTCCGTGACGGAATGCTACACGGACGGGCATCTCTGCGCACCCACAGCCTTAAGCCGGGGGAAGGATCGTTTTTTTCTGGAGGGCTTTGCGCTCTGCAACGACGCCTCCCTTGAAAAAGACACTGACCGCGGAAGCGAACTTCTCGCCGCGGAAGCCGTCCGCATCGGGGATCCCACGGAGCTTGCCCTTCTGGATATGACCGCCGACTTCGGTCTGTACCGCCCCGCTCTGGAGCTGCGCATGCCCCGCATCGGCGAGCTGCCCTTTGACTCCGACCGCAAGATGATGACCACGCTCCACAGGCAGGGAAGCAGCAGCATATCCTTTACGAAAGGCTCACCCGACGAGCTGATCAAGCGCTGCCGCTACATCCGCCAGAACGGTCAGACCGTTCCCTTCACCCCCTCCCATAAGAAAGCCATCTACGCCGCCATCAAGGAATTGTCCGACAAGGCGCTGCGGATTCTGGCACTGGGTATGGCGACCGGCACAGACCGTCCCACGGAGAAGGATCTGACCTTTCTCGGTCTTGCGGGCATGAAGGATCCCATCCGTCCGGAGGCGCGGGAGGCGGTGCTGGCATGTCACAGTGCGGGTGTCCGCACCGTCATGATCACCGGAGACCGGGTGGACACCGCCTGTGCCATCGCAAAGGAGCTCTCCATCGCCGATCATATTTCCCAATGTATGACCGGCTCCGAGCTGGATGCCCTCCCTCCCGGCGCGCTGCAGGATACCCTTTCCCGCGTCAGGGTCTTTGCACAGGTCTCCCCCGAGCACAAGACCCGTCTGGTAAAAGCGCTTAAGGAGAGCGGACACATCGTGGCGATGACCGGGGACGGCGTCAACGACGCGCCCTCCTTAAAATCCGCCGACGTGGGGATCGCTATGGGGATCACCGGCACTGATGTGGCAAAAAACGCCTCGGATATCATCCTGACGGACGACAATTTTTCTACCATTGTGAAAGCCATCGAGCAGGGCAGGAGCATCTATGCCAACATCAAGAAATCCGTGCTGTTCCTGCTCTCCTCCAACTTCGGCGAGATCATCACCATGCTCGTCGCCATCCTGGCCGGATTTCCGTCACCGCTAAAGCCCGCCCACATCCTCTGGATCAACCTGATCACGGATTCCCTTCCGGCGCTTTCGTTAGGTGTGGACGTCAGCGACACCTCCCACTTTATGAAAAAACCACCCCGTCCAAAAGAGGAGAGCCTGTTCGCCGAGGGCGGACTGTTCTGCACAATTCTGTACGGGGTGTTGATATCCTTGATCAGTTTAATTGCTTTCCTGCAGCTGCCGCTCAGGCTGCTGCTTGCAAATGACATTCCTGTCACAATAGAGCATATCCGGCTTTTGCTCGCGGTTCCCGATATTCTGGTACGCTGCCAGACTTATGCCTTTACCGTGCTCGGCATCTCCCAGCTGTTCCATGCCATCGGCATGCGCGATACGGAATGCTCCCTGTTCCGCATGAAGCATTTTACAAACAAGCTGATGTTGCTCGCTTTTGTACTGGGAATCGGCTTACAGGTGCTTGCAACCTCCGTTCCCTATTTCACCAACGCTTTCGGCACATGCAGACTGTTCTTCAAAGACTGGCGCTTTCTGCTGCTCTTGTCCGCCGTGCCGCTTCTGGTGCATGAGCTTCTCCTGCTGCCGCGCTCACTGTTTTCCGGCAGAAAGACGGGGGACTGACATTCCGGTCACTCTCCCAAAGCCAGCCTGAGACAGCCCAGCACTGCCTGATTGTCACCGAGACTTGCCGGCACGATGTAGTTCTCCACATCCTCCACCTTCTCGGTGCGGATGTAGCCGGCAAGGTGTTTCGGAAACGCTTCGCGGATCATGGGCAGCAGAGAAGGCTGCTTCATCACGCCGCCACCCAGCACGATCCTCTCCGGGGAATAGAGCATACAGTAGTTTGCGCATGCCTGTGCAAGATACCAAGCCTCCAGCTCCCAGACCTCTTTTCTGTCCGTGAGTTCCACGCCCTTTTTCCCCCAGCGCTTCTCGATCGCCGGTCCTGCTGCCAGCCCTTCCAGACAGTCCCCATGGAACGGGCAGCCTCCGGCAAAGGCATCTTTCGGATGCCGCTTTAGATAGATATGCCCCGCCTCCGGGTGGGTCATTCCGTGCAGCAGCTTTCCGTCCGCATAGACTCCCACGCCGATCCCGGTTCCCACCGTCACATAAATGCTGTTCTGCAGTCCCTTGGTAATCCCGTAGGAGGCTTCGCCCAGCGCAGCCGCATTCACATCCGTGTCAAAGCCCACGGGACAGTGCAGCGCCTCCTCAAAGGTGCCCACAATGTTATAATACTGCCATGACTTTTTGGGCGTGGAGGTGATATATCCGTAATAAGGCGTCCCCTTGACCGGGTTGATGGGACCGAAGCAGCCGATTCCCAACGCCCCGATCCGCTCCTGCTTAAAAAAGTCGATCATCTCCGGCATGGTCTCCTCCGGTGTCCGGGTGGGAAGGCTTACCCTTCTCTCAATCTCTCCATGCTCGTTTCCTACGGCGCAAACCATCTTGGTGCCGCCTGCCTCCAGTGCTCCGATCCTCATCTTTTCACCTGTTCCTTTCCCCTCATGTTTTTTCCTTTCTTATACCACGCCCGGCGCAAAATGTCCAGTGTAAAGCTGATAGTATCTGCCGCCCGCTGCGATCAGCCCGTCGTGGCTGCCCCGCTCTATGATGCGGCCCTGCTCCATGACCATGATGCAGTCTGCGTTGCGGATGGTGGAAAGCCTGTGCGCAATGACAAAGGTGGTTCTGCCCTGCATCAGTCTGTCCATGCCCTGCTGCACCAGACTCTCGGTTCTCGTGTCGATGGAGGAGGTTGCCTCGTCCAGAATCAGCACGGGGGGATCCGCCACCGCCGCCCTGGCAATGGCAAGAAGCTGCCTCTGTCCCTGACTTAAGTTGCTTCCGTCCCCGGTCAGCATGGTATCATAGCCCTCCGGCAGACGCGAGATAAAGCCGTCCGCATTGGCGAGCCTTGCCGCCGCCCTGCACTCCTCGTCCGTGGCATCCAGTCTTCCGTAGCGGATGTTTTCCATCACCGTGCCGGTGAAAAGGTGGGTGTCCTGCAGCACGATTCCGAGGGAACGGCGCAGATCCGCCTTTTTGATCTTGTTGATGTTGATTCCGTCGTAGCGGATCTTTCCGTCCTGAATGTCATAAAAGCGGTTGATCAGGTTGGTAATAGTGGTCTTTCCCGCTCCGGTGCTTCCCACGAAGGCAATCTTCTCCCCCGGTGCGGCAAACATTTTGATATTATGCAGCACGATCTTCTTGTCGTCATAGCCGAAGTCCACATCATCAAACACCACATCTCCGGTCAGCTCTGTATAGGTGACGCTGTTGTCCGCCTTGTGCGGGTGCTTCCATGCCCAGAGACCGGTTCTCTCCGCAGTCTCCGTAAGCGTACCGTCTGCCGCCTTTTTCGCGTTCACCAGCTCCACATAGCCCTCGTCCGTCTCTGGCTTCTCATCCATCAGGGCAAACACTCTCGCCGCACCGGCTCCCGCCATCACGATGGAGTTGATCTGCTGGCTGATCTGGGTGATGGGCTGGGTAAAGTTCCGGTTCAGTGTGAGGAAGGAAATCAAAGCTCCCAGCGTCAGCCCCGTGTAGCCGTTTGACGCCAGCACACCTCCCATCACGGCACAGAGCACATAGCTGATATTTCCCAGATTGCCGTTTACCGGCATCAGGATGTTGGCAAATTTATTGGCGTGATCCGCGCTGACCCTGAGCTCCTCGTTGATCTTTTTAAACTCCTCCAGACTCTTCTCCTCATGGCAGAACACCTTGACAACCTTCTGCCCCTCCATCATCTCCTCGATGTAGCCGTTCACACGGCCGATCGCCTTCTGCTGTTCCTTGAAATAAAAGCCCGATTTTCCGCCCAGCTTCTTTGTGACCACCAGCATGAGCCCGACCATCACAAGCGCCAGAACCGTCAGAGGTATATTCATGTTGATCATTCCCCAGAATACCGTGACGATGGTCACAGCGGAGTTGATCGTCTGGGGAATGCTCTGGCTGATCAGCTGTCTGAGCGTATCCACATCATTTGTGTAAACCGACATGATATCTCCATGGGCGTGGGTGTCAAAATACTTGATGGGCAGGGCTTCCATGGAAGAAAACAGGCTGATACGCAGATTGCGCATGGTTCCCTGTCCGATATTGACCATAATGCGGTTGTAAAGGTAAGCGCAGAGGATACCGACCGCAAAGATCGCCGCCAGCTTCAGGATTGCCGACGCAAGCCCCGCAAAATCCGGGTTGGGATTTCCCGCCATGGGCGTGATATAGTCGTCGATCAGCACCTGCATAAAGGTGAGCCCCTGCACATTGGCGATCGCCGACACGATGATGCAGACTACCACCACAAGAAAAGAAAATTTATAATCTTTCCACATATATTGAAAAACTCGTTTCATATTCCGCTCCTTCCTCAGGCATTCTCGTCAAAATCGCCGCCACCCTTTATCTGGGTGTCATAAATCTCGCGGTAGATGGCATTGGCCTCAAGCAGCTCTTCATGGGTGCCGATGCCGTCGATCCTGCCGTCCTCAAGCACCACGATCCGGTCTGCATCCTGCACGCTGGAAATACGCTGTGCAATGATGATTTTGGTAGTTCCCGGAATCTCCTGTGCAAACGCTTTGCGGATTCTGGCGTCGGTCGCCGTGTCCACCGCGCTGGTGGAGTCATCCAGAATCAGGATCTTGGGCTTTTTCAGCAACGCCCTTGCAATGCACAGACGCTGTTTCTGTCCGCCCGACACATTCGTGCCGCCCTGCTCGATATAGGTATTGTATTTGTCCGGCATCTGTTCGATAAACTCATCCGCGCAGGCGTTTTGGCATGCCTCACGACATTCCTCCTCCGTGGCATTCTCGTTGCCCCATCTTAGGTTTTCCAGAATCGTGCCGGAGAAAAGGACGTTTTTCTGCAGTACTACCGCCACATTGTCACGCAGCGCTTCCATATCGTACTCCTTTACATCTCTTCCGCCTACGCTGACCGTACCCTCCGTCACATCATAGAGTCTGCTGATCAGCGCTACCAGACTGGATTTTCCGCAGCCCGTTCCGCCGATCACGCCGATTGTCTCCCCCGCCCCGATATGCAGGTCGATATCCCGCAGCGTCTCCTTTTCGCTGTCCGCCTTGTAGGAGAAGGAAACATGGTCGAAATCGATGCTGCCGTCGGGGATCTCCTCCACCGGGTGCTCTACATTCTTTAAATCCGGCTCTTCATCCAGTACCTCCACGATTCTCCTTGCGCTGGCAAGGCTCATGGTCAGAATGACAAAGATCATGGAAAGCATCATCAGGGACATCAGGATTCCCATAATGTAGCTGAACATGGAGGTCAGCTCCCCCGTGGTCATATTTCCCTGCACCACATACTTCGCGCCGAACCATGACAGCGCCAGCACGCAGCCGTATATGGCGGTCATCATAATGGGGTTGTTGAACGCAAGGATTCCCTCCGCCTTCACAAACAGGCGGTACAGATTGTTCGCCGCCAGATTGAACTTTTCTTTCTCAAAATCCTCCCTGACAAACGCCTTGACCACCCGGATCGCAGTCACATTCTCCTGCACACTGGCGTTCAGGTCGTCGTACTTTTTAAAGACCACATCAAACACCTTTGTCACCAGAGAGATGATCAGCATCAGGAAGAACGCCAGAAAGACAATGGCAACCACAAAGATCAGGCTGATCCTCGCATTGATGAACAGGCACATGCACATGCTGCAGATCAGCATGAAGGGCGCCCGCACCGCAATGCGGATCACCATCTGGTATGCGTTCTGCAGGTTGGTCACATCCGTGGTCATTCTCGTGATCAGCCCCGCCGTGCTGAACTTGTCGATGTTGGAAAACGAAAAACGCTGTATATTTTCATACATGGCGTCCCGCAGGTTACAGGCAAGACCCGCGGAGGCGGCAGCGGCGTATTTTCCTGCCAGCACGCCGAACAAAAGACTGCACATGGCAAGCAGGAGCATGGTTCCCCCATACAGCAGAACCGCCCCCATATCTCCCTTTTCAATGCCCTTATCCACAATGGACGCCATCACGAACGGGACCAGTACCTCCATCACGACCTCCAGCGCGGCAAACAGCGGCGTGAGAAGGGACGCCTTCTTGTATTGCTTTACATGTTGTGTAATTTTACGAATCATTTTCTTCACTCCTCTTCTACTTCTACGCTTACTACTGTAACGCATTTTTGTTTGCAAGTGAATTTAAAAAATGTTATTATTAATAAAATTTTTTTATGAATGAGAGGTACACTGTGAACACAGCGCAATTAGAATGTTTTGTTGCGGTGGCAAACTATCTGAACTTTGCCCGCGCCGCAGAGGAACTGCACATCACGCAGCCCGCCGTCACCCACCAGATCAACGCACTGGAAACGGAGCTGACGGTCAAGCTGTTCAGCCGCACCACAAGGCAGGTCAGCCTGACCCAGGACGGCCGCATGTTTTTGCCGGACGCAGAGAGCATCCTGCAGGCCACCCGGTTGGCAAAATCCCGTTTTGCCAGAGATTCCGACGAAAGCTTCTCCTCGTTTTCCGTCGGCTGCCACGGCACCTCGGAGCTTATGATGCTGCCGGATATCCTGCGCGCCTTTTCGGAACGCTTTCCCCGGATACACCCCTTTTTGAAAACGGTTCCTTTCCACTCTCTGGCGAATCTTTTGGAGAACGGCACCATCGATGTAATGTTTGATTTTGAAAATGAGCGTCTGCTCAAGAAGGACTATGCCTACTGCGAACTGCTGCATACCCGCGTCATGTGCGCCATGTCGTCCGCACATCCGCTTTCCGGTCAGCCCGTTCTCAAAAAGGAAGACCTGCTTTCCCATAAAATGATCCTGCAGGAGCCCTTCCGGATCTCCCCCGCCCTGTTTGAACTGCAGAAGCCCATGGCGGACAGCCACGCTCCCAAGGATCTGTATTTCTGCGAGAGCACGGAGGCTGCCCTGACACTGGCAAAAGCAGGTCTGGGGCTTACCATGGTCTTTGACATCATGCCGTTACGCGAGACATCTCTTCTCTATATTCCCCTTGAGAACGCGCCCACGCTCTCCTACGGAATCTACCATAAGCGCAGGGACCGCTCCGAGGAAACCAAATGTTTTCTCTCCCTGTGTAAAAAAGCCTTTTTAACGCCCGGAACGGAAACCGTCGGAAAGATCGTCCCCTCTTAGCTCAAACCTGCCCTGTGCGGGTGCTGCCGGAAACGGTTCATATCCGGTGCGGTCTCCCTGCATGGGATAGTAAAAGGTGATGCCCCCCACTTCGTAGCTGCCAAGCTCGTAGGTGCCGTAGTCCGTCTGCCAGAGATAGCGGTCGTCGGTACAGGTGTCCTTCACATAAAGCCCCATCATGCCCAGCTTGTAGATTCCATACAGAAGGATCAGGCAGCGGAGCAGTCCGTCCCGTCGAAGCCGGCTCTGTGCCGCATATCCCACACCAAGCGCCGCCACAAGCAAAATGTAGGCGTAGCCGTAACGCACCATGGGCGCGCTGAGCTGCCAAAACAGGTAGGAACAGCAAAGCGTACCCAGCACCAGCAGCTCGTCCTTCCGGGGCTGCTTTTCGTGAGAGACCATGCGCCGCACCAGAGCCGCCAACGCGCAGACTGCCGTGAAAACACAGCCCGCAAGATCGGCTCCGATCAACAGCTTCTCCGTCCCGGTCAGCTCCCGTAAAAACCACGCGGGAAACCATTCCGAAAAGGGGACACCGATCTTGGCGGCATCATAAAGTCCCCTTGCCCAGGTCTTGATCTGCGCCGCATCCACCTGCGCCACCTCCGCGCTCATCTTCCAGTCAAAAGAAAACAGATCCAGTGCCGGAAACGGATAAACCAGCCAGCCCGAGATCAACACCGTCCTGATCACCCACGGCGCCGCCACCAGAAGTCCTGTCCCAAGATAAATCCCGATCTCCTTAAAACGCCTGTCCCGCAGCAGAAGATATGCAGGCTTGATCAGCAGTAACAGAATCAGCCCCGCCGTCAGCTTCAGGGTCAGTGCATATACGCCCGCCACGCACAGAAGCGCATAGGGCGCACAGTTCTCCTCCTTTGTCTCCCGCTGCCGCTCCAGCTCCCCGAGCCATTTGATCACAATGAAAAAGATCATGCACATAATGCTGTAATCGGATGCGGGGGAAACCACCTCGTCCCATATGGTAGTCAGATAATAGATGGCGGCAATCCGCGCATAGTCGGAAAGCAGAAGTTTTTTTCTCCTCCATGCCGCCGTTACATCCATGGCGGTGAGGCTGAGCAGGAACGCAAAGAAACCGCTCAGCGTGTGGAGGGATTTTCCCAGAAGAAATTTCATGCTGTAAAGAGCAGACAGGGCAAACGAAGCGCTGTTGTAGGCAAAGCGCTCGTGCAGATTTCCAAGCCCCTTTACCACGCCATACTCCTCGATCCAGCGGATGCTCTGGGCATGGTAGAGATCGCTGTCGTAATGGATATACCCCCTTGAGGTGAAATAGCCCCACAAAAGAAACAGGCCGGCAGCCACAAGAAGCCTGAGCTTCCCACAGTCTGCCGCCCATGCCTTAAGATCCCGCAAAAGCGTTTTACGACAAAGGAGCAGGATCATGCCGCAGCCGCCCGACAGCACAAGATTCGCCGCCAGACCGACTTTGCAGAAGATACTGAAAAACTGGGCATATACGGTTGCGGCGACAATCCCCGCCATCAGCACACTGTCCAGTCCGCGTATCCGGCAGGACAGGTACCTTTCCGTCAGGCGGGATATGCCGTACCCCAGACAGAACGCCGTAAATAGAATATAACACCAGTTCAACAGTACCGTAAGCATGTCTGCTCCTTCAATCTATTTGTTCTTATTTTCTATTTCTTCTTCAAACCGTCAAAATACTTCTTGGTTTCGGCAACCACAACACCGTTCAGCGCAAGCAGCGCGATCAGGTTGGGGATCGCCATCAGACCGTTGAAGATATCCGCAATCGTCCACACTGCCTTCACCGTCATGTATGGGCCGATAAACACGCAGAAAATGTAGAGCCAGCGATAGATCTTGACTGCCCTCTGATTGTGTCCTGTCAGATACTCCAGACAGCGCTCGCTGTAATAATCCCATCCCAGAATCGTCGTGAATGCAAAAAAGATCAGACAAACCATCAGGATGAAGGAAGCAATCTGCGGATTGAAGGGCAGACCCATCTGGAACGCACGATCCGTCACATCCACACCGTCAAGTCCCACATTCCAGCTTCCCGTGATCACGACCACCAGACCTGTCATGGTACAGATCACCAGCGTGTCAATGACGGTTCCCAGCATGGAAACCAGTCCCTGTCTTACAGGCTCGTCCGTCTGTGCTGCTGCTGCCGCAATGGGCGCACTTCCGATTCCCGCCTCATTGGAGAAGATACCTCTTGCAATACCCTTCTGCATTGCCATGAGGATCGCGCCGAGCGCACCGCCCGCCATAGCTCTCACACCAAATGCACCTTCCACGATCTCCACAAGAGCGCCCGGAATTGCCTTTGCATTGAAAATCAGAATGACAAGTGCGGTCAATACATACGCAATCGCCATGAACGGCACAACCACCTGCGCCACCTTGGAAATCCTCTGCAAACCGCCGATCAGCACCAGCGCAACAAAAATCGTAAGAATGATGCCGGAGATCACAACGCTCCACGAATATTCTCTTCCGAATAACTGTACCATATGTGTGCTGTCCGCGTCAAAGAATCCCTTCACCGCACTGGTAATACCGTTGATCTGTGTGAACGTACCGATACCGAACAGACCCACGCACATACCCATCACCGCAAACACCTTTGCCAGCCATTTCCACTTTCTGCCCATACCGTTTTCTATGTAGTAGAACGGGCCTCCCACAATATGTCCGTCCTTTGCGAACACACGGTACTTCACCGCCAGTAAGCACTCGGAGTATTTGGTTGCGGTTCCCACAAGGGCGGCAACCCACATCCAGAACAGGGCGCCGGGGCCTCCCGCTACAATAGCGGTTGCCACACCCACGATATTACCCGTTCCGATGGTTGCCGAGAGTGCCGTACAAAGCGCCGCAAAGCTGGACACCTCACCCTTGCCCTTCTTCTCGTTGGCAAACATATACTTGATTCCAAGCGGCAGTTTGGTGATCTGTAATCCCTTGAGCCGTATGGTCAAAAAGATGCCGGTTGACAGAATCAGGACAATCAGCGGAACGCCCCACACGAAGTCATCCACTGCTGTCAAAATGCTGCTGATTGTTTCTGTGATTTTTTCTAACATGTCTCCTCATTTCCGCCGCTTTGCGGCTTTTGCTTAATGTTTTATTTTAGGACGGGCATCCTAAATATCTTGATCAGGAGAGGAATCACCATAAGGAACCATACAATGGGCTCCGCAAGTATAATTCCGGTATATCCGAGAAGCGGCACCAGCGTTGCCGCGATCACAATCTTTCCCAACATCTCAAGCGAACTGGAAATAAGCGGTACAATGCGCTCTCCAAGCCCCTGCATGGCGTTTCTCACCACGCAGATCACCGCCGTCACAAAATAGAAAAGGGTATCGAATTTCAGATAATCCGTGGCATTTTTCACCACGACCTCATTGCTGCTTCCCGTCACCAGATTGACAAGGCGGGGGCCGATGGTGTAGCTGGCGATCATGGTCAGCACAGACCATGTGCAGGTATAAAGAATGGCAAGCCAGATGCCGCGCCTGATACGATCCGTCTTTCCGGCTCCCAGATTCTGTCCGCAGTAGGTCGCCATGGTCTGCCCGAACACGCTGAACATGATCATAAAGATCTCGGAAATCTTGCGCGCCGCCGTGTGCGCGATGATGATGTCCTGTCCCAGCTTGTTGATGGAGGTCTGTAAGGTCAGCGTACCGATGTTCACAAGAGAGGTCATAAAGCCCATGGAAAATCCGGAGCCTGCCATGTTGCGCAGCATCTGTCCCTCACTCTGCCCGAAATCCTCAGCGCTCAGCCGAAGCACCTCGTAGCGTTTGAACATGTAAATGCCGCAGACAATCACCGACATCACCTGGGAAAGCACCGTTGCAATGGCAGCGCCCCGCACGCCGGTTTCCCATACCACCACAAACAGAATGTCCCCGCCGATATTCAGCACAACGGAAAACGCCAGAATCAGAAGCGGCATCAGGGTATCCCCCATGGCGCGCAGGGTCGCTGCAAAAACGTCATACAAAAGCGTCGCCACAAGCCCGGCTATGATTACAAAAATATACTCCACGGCAATGCCCAAAAGCTCCTCCGGCACATTGAGGAAACGCAAAATAGGCTGCAGGAACACCAGTCCCACAACCGTCAGCAGAACGGCAACCGCCAGTCCCATCTTCAATGCCTCCGCCAGGGATTTGCGCACTCGTTCCATGTCTCCGGCGCCGAAATACTGCGCCGTCAGGATGGCAAAGCCGTTGCAGAGTCCGAGTAGAAAACCGACGATCAGATTGCTCAGCGTGGTGGTTGCACCCACAGCCGCCAGTGCGTCTTCTCCCAAGAAGCTTCCGACGATGCGGGTGTCCACCAGACTGTATGCAAGCTGCAACAGGTTTCCCAGAAAGATCGGCAGTGCAAATGTCAATATTAAGATAGAAGGTTTACCTTTTGTCAAATCTCTCATAACGCTATTTTACATGCCATGAGAGCCTCTGTCAATTCTCTGTTTATTTATCACTGTGAAGCAGCACTGTGCACAGCTGCCATATTTTTCCGAATTCCGACGTTGCAGAGTCATAATGCCACCATTCATGGGTCGCGGTTCCGTCCGCATGCCCAACCCTCCTTTTCATTTTCTGTATTTTTATTTTAAGACAAGTAGTAATAAAGTCAATTATTTTTTATTACCTGTTTGTAATACAATGTTTTTCTTGAAAGGATTTCCGAAAGCGGATTATAATGAGAACCGGAAAGAGAGGAAGTACGGACATGAAATACTATCTTGCGCCCATGGAGGGGCTGACCACCTACACCTTCCGCACCGTCTGGAATACCTATTACGGCGGCATGGACAAATACTTTACTCCATTTATCTCCAACCGCCGCATGAACAGCCGCGAGCGCAATGATATCCTGCCGGAGCACAACGAAGGCATGCACACGGTTCCGCAGATTCTGACCAACCGGTCGGACGAATTTCTTGCGCTCGCCGGGCAGCTTGCCGATTACGGCTACACCTGCGTGAATTTGAATCTGGGCTGTCCCTCCGGCACGGTGGTCTCCCGAAACAGGGGTGCCGGATTTTTGAGCGTTCCCAGAGAATTGGACCGGTTCCTTGCGGAGATCTTTTCAAAATGTCCCATCAGGATATCCGTCAAAACCCGCATCGGTGTGGAAGATCCTGAGGAATGGCGGCTTCTGCTTGCCATCTATGAAAACTATCCTATGGAGGAGCTGATCATTCACCCCCGCCTGCAGCGGGAGGGCTACACCGGTACACCCCATATGGAAGCCTTCGCGGAGGCTGCCTCGCGCCTGACCTGTCCGCTCTGCTACAACGGCGACATCACCTCCCCCGCATCCCTCATGCGGCTTCGGGAACGCTTTCCCAATCTGGAGACCGTCATGCTGGGGCGGGGCATCCTGCAAAATCCCGCGCTTTTATCGCAGATAAAAAGCCCCACATCCTGCGATGCGGAGCTTTCTACTCTCCGTGCCTTCCACGACACCCTTCTTTCGCGCTACCGCGAAATCATGTCGGGAGACACCAATACGCTTTATAAAATGAAGGATCTGTGGACTTTCCTCGGCCGATCCTTTTCTGACGCCGACCGCCACCTGAAAAAGATCAAGAAGGCGGACAGCATCAGTGATTACAAAATTGCCGTCGGCAATCTGTTTCGGGAGTGTAAATTTCACCCTCCCGCTTAAGGTATCGCTTTTTACGCATCGGATCTGGAATAGGCATTCTTCATCTGGCTGCTCAGTTCAAACAATACCTTATCCAGCGTCACAGACGCCTCCGCCTGTAACATTTCTGCGATCTCTTCGTTGGCGGCTTCCTTGAGCGCCATGCGCTTCTCCTCATCCTGCTCGTTTTCCAAAAGCGCATCATACTTTCCGATCAGCTCATGTCCCTTCGCCATCACCTTTTCCTGATAGCGCTCAATGTGGAACACAGACTTATGGCAGGAAGCATCCGCCATGGCTGCGATCATCCGGCTCACCCAGTAAAAATTGTCCGTGGAGACCTTCTCCGTTGTCCCGGACAGATATGCCGGCGTTTTCGTCACATCCGCATAGAACGGCACCGCCACATTGAATGCGTTGGACGCATACGCCACCCATTCCAGCGTGCCTCCGTCCATATGGTCGGGACGCATCTGCAAAATCGCTACAAAGTCATTGCGGTTGATGCCGATGGAACGGAACGCGCCGCGCTCTGATTTGTCACCGTACGCCCCGTAGGGATCATACGGCGTTCCCTGAAAATGGGAGGATAATACATATTTTACATCCTCCACCGTAATTTTCTTTTCCGGCTTCATGCACCAGGGAAGATCATCCGAAAACGGCGTATATTCCGCATGATCCCCATCCCACACCTTCGTATGGGGATTGAGGCAGCGCAGCATATACCACGCTCTGGGGGTGTTGTATACATGATCCGCGTCATCATGGCTGCCGAACGCATCCCGTGCATTCAAAGTCCCGTCAAAGGAAAGATTCAGATGGTTCTCCTCTATAAATTCCCTCATGTCCGACGAACACATGAAATTCTTCTGTTCCGTCAGCGCATCCTCCAGATCAAACTGATCAATTCCGAGCTGGTTCGGCATCACCACATAGACATCATCCGGCACTCTCCTTGCGATCCAGTGATGTCCGCCTATTGTCTCCAGCCACCAGATCTCGTCCTGATCCTGAAACGCGATTCCGTTCATTTCGTAAGTGCCGTACTGCTCCAAAAGGCTTCCCAGACGCGCCACACCCGCCCTTGCGCTATGTATATACGGAAGCACGATGCTCACGATGTCCTCCTCGCCGATGCCTCCTGCTACCTCCGCTTTTTCGCTCGTTGCGGGCTCATACCGCACAAGGGGATCCGCTCCCAGCACTCTGGGATTGGATGTGATGGTCTCGGTTGCCGTCATTCCTACATTCGCTTCATTCACGCCGCTTGCCGCCCAGATTCCTTCGCCCGCCACCGCATTCGGCATCGCCGTATACCGCATCGGATTATCGGGAAGCTTGATCTCTACATGGGAGATCTCTGATTTATAAAGTCTCGGCTGCTCCTGCGGGTGCACCACCACAAATTTCTTGGGTGTAAAATGCCCCGATCCCGAATCATCATTTCTCGCAATCATCGTCGATCCGTCGTAAGACGCCTTTTTTCCAACCAACAATGTCGTACATGCCATAGCTGCCGTCCTCCTGTTCAATGTTCATTTCTTCCGCCTTCGCTTTACGCGAAGGCGTTTCTCTTATTGTACCAGATTTCCGCCCCAAACACACCTGTTTTCTTGGGGGGTGGGGATTCTTCTGGTTGGGAGATGGTTTTCGGCTGGGTTCTTCCGGGTTGAGGTGGGTTTTCGGCTGGGTTCTTCCTGCTAGACTTTTGGACTTAGTTTCTCTGGCTGAGCTTTGAGATTGGCTCTTCCAGCTTAGCTCCTCCGCCCCCTTTTTTCTTTGTCGGGTACAGATTGCTCTTTTCCTTCTCCTGTACCCTTAACTGAGTACAGTCCTTATAATGGAGTGGTCTTGATTTTCTGCTCCGCATAGTATGAAATGCCCATCTAAAACCACTGAAAAGGGGAAGAACTTTCGCTCTTCCCCTAAAGTCAGTCAGACTATTCTATACATATGTTATATGTTTCCGAAATAACTGCACTTCTCTCGTCCTCCAGCATAACATATAGATGTCCCGTTTCAGGTAACCCCTCTAACGGCACCTCAACAACGACTCTTTTCACATCATCTTCCGAAGATTCAAATTTTATTCTCACATCATCCTCTTCATATAAAGAATATACTGCCAACTGTTTACGCTGAGACAGCATTTGACTTCCCGTAGGGATATAGAACACACTGACTACTTCAGGTGCGCCGACATAGCATATTCTCAGCTTCATGCCATTTGAAACCATATACCATCCGCCGTCTTCCGCAACTACGTTATCACCCTGATCCAGTATCTCAATTTTAGTGGTTTCAAATTGCGTGATGTCATTATCATCCGGTACCTCGCTCTCACCACCACTTGTACTTACGTCCTGCTCGGTATCCTTTACCCTACTATTCTTCCCCAAATAGGCGCCACCGCAAAACACACCTAACAATACAACAACAGCAAGGATTACATACATTGCCTTTTTCATAGTCACTCTCCATCTTAATTGTATGAAACAAATTTAACAGTTCCAATGTTAGAAATTCCCGGCTGCGCGGTATTATTATAAAAATGGCTCAAAATCTGATCATAGGTGTATCCATCAGATGCCATTGTTTTTGCTTCATCCTGAAACAATCTGCCATACGAATAATTTCCTGATGTTGAAGCATATTGCGATTGGAACAACGATGAATTGCTTCCCGTTTCCATGTGAATATTCCCAACAGCATTATATGCATCATCAATTTTAGTACGATATCTACTTGCTAAATTACTGTAAGAACCCGCAACATAATTCTGATCACCGCTTCCAGCTCTTAAATCATAAGCATAATCCGGATATTTCTGGTAATAAATACTATTCCACACTGCATATTGTTGGATTGTAACAACTCCTGCCTGCAGTGCCGCTGCTCCTGTAGTAGAGATAACCCACTCATTAGGCATCACATCTTTAATATAGTCTTCCAAACTTGGGGAAGTATAGGCATTACCGGAACTTCCGGTTCTTACTTTTACCGTTGATGGTCTGCTATGGGGACATCCGGTTGTCGCCGTATATCCGGGTCTGTATCCATATGTAACCACTCCGTCAATATTCCTCGTACACATATTTGAATCAATCACATAACCGGCCATTCTGGCATCACAGATTTCCATCGCAACAATTGCGTTTTCGTCATCCAATATCTCCGCAAAATCGAAATTATTTTGCCACCCCTCCAATAGACCTGCCGCATCTTGCCTTCCGGCTACTTTCCACTCTCCATCCTCCTTTGCCATAATAATCAAACGATAGTTGACTCCATTATAAAAATACTTACTTACATCAGACACTTCATAATCAATACCCGCAAGATAATATTTCTTTTCCACAAATTTGTCAAACCGACCATCTTCCAGAATAATAGCCGGAACATTTTCTGCCGAAATTTCATCAAGAGAGTATAATTCTGCGGATGTCACGCAAATAACGCCCTCTTTTTCTTGCAAATAAATACTGTCATTAAAAAGCGTATTAAATTCTTCTTTTTCTTCTTCGACCCAGCAAGAAGCAAATTCATTCCATGACTGTGTGTTTTCTAATGACACCATCTCCCGTATAACGTCTTCACATGTTTTGATCCCACTTGCACTAACAGTCAAACTAAAACTATTTATGAGTATTACTACTATCAGCACAACTTTATTAATTTTTTTCATAGAATCCAATCCCCTTTCTTAAAGTTTCAAACAAAGCAGCCATATAATATACAGCTTCGGTTTAGAGTATCCGATTGCCATTTTCCCATGTTTCAATTTCTCATGCACCATTCCCCCTTTCCAGTAATACATAACAAATCAACTTGCTGTGAATAAAATATCTTTCCTGTTTCTTCGTTTTCTTTGAATAAGCCAAGCTATGTATCCCACTCCGCTCCATACAATTGCGCTCCACACTGTGTAAGCAGCCGGAGGACTAACGACCAATAGCAATCCCCCTATAATCCATTCAACACATACAATTATTCGTGCGCGTCTTCTTATTACCTTTCTCTCCTGCCCTTTTAACGGTCTGCTCGCACTGTCCAAAGGTGCAAACAAAAAAATCAGTAATAATGATCCCAGTGCAAATACTGATATAACAGCAAGACGAAGCCCACCCGCCTCTTTTGCCCGAAGCAATGTAAAAATTAGAGCTGTAAAGGAAAGCAAATAGCAAAAAAACAAATTAGGCGCATGATATCCACCGGCATCTGATCTTAACGGAATGAGCATGCACAAAAACAACGCACAATACCCTAGCTTTCTCATACAAACTCCTATTGTCAGACTCAGTAGGATATTTCCGCCTAAAATCAACACGCTCTTCAATGCATATTGATATATTTCCTGGTCTTCGTTACATATATTTCCATTGTCTACCAATTTTTTGATTAGCTTTTTATATAATCGTTCCACTGCTTACTTGTTTTTTGAAAAATTTTTTAGATTTTCAGGAGTGCTAGGCTGATAGAACACAAAATAACACCCCCTAGTTGCTACTTCAGTAAGCACCCACGTCAGCATGAGTGTAAGCGCATGACATGTGTGCCTTTTCAAAAATATTTTCAAGCTTTTCATACGGCTAGTTCCTCCTGTTTTGCTGATTATAGCATATATTGGAACTTCATAACCGTAGATGTAAAAAGTGACCGGGATATATGTAACTTTTTACAAAAAGCTCTCTATTTTAAGAAATCATACATTAATATCAGCACATCAAAAATGTGATTCTCATCCCGTATACTCATTTCACCGGCATACTTATCTACTATTTGTCTAACAATCAAAAGTCCTAGCCCATGTTTTCTATTATCTGTCTTCCTTGTTATATACTGCTCATCTATTTTGTATATTTCGTTTTTATACCTATTTCTGATACTAATTATCATGTTATTACCATCTGTGCTTATCCAAAGTTTGATTACTCTATCCTCTGATAGTTCCTTTACTGCTTCTATGGCATTATCTAACAAGTTTCCCAGACAAATGCTGATATCCTCCGCATTCATCTCAACGTCCCAAGGCACTTCAACGTTGACTATAAACTCTATTCCCACCTTTTCAGCCATATCGGCTTTATAATTGATTACACTGTCAATATAGAGATTTCCACTATTGGACATATAACCCGTTTTGCTTAAAAACTTTAAATTTTCATTGCAGTACCTTTTCAAGGCTTCATAATCTTCTTTTTCCAGATAGGTGTTTTCCAATATATAATGTTGTTTCAAGTTGTGGCGAAGCTTTCTCAATTCCTCCCACCATTCCTTACTTTCCCGGTTTTGGCGGATATAATATTCACACTGTTTTTTCAGAACTTCTTCCTTGATGTGTTTTTCCATGTTTTCTTTTGCTTTATCATACAAATAGTATGTAAACACATTAATTAACAAAATCATGAACACAACAATAAAACCCCAGAAATAGTTTTCAAGCGTTCCGGTTATAAAGACTGAGATTAAAATGAATATACTACTGACCGGAACAATAAATACTTCAAACCAATCCAAAAGATTAAGTTCTGTTTTCCTATTCAATTTTATAATGAGAGACGTCAGTTTAATGAGTAGAAGCCACACGATTTTAGATAATATCGTACTCAACAAATTCATATCTCCGTCATATGACCACGGCAAACATTCTCTACCATAATACACAAGCAATTCCGCGCACATACCGCTCATATACATAAAGATTGTTACTGCAATCAATGTTCGGATTGAATTAACATACAAGATTCTGATCGTCAGGAAAAAAGTACATACGAAAACCAACAAGTTTAGCCACGCATTACCGACATTTTCTGTCAAACCTGTAATAGCATATGTACCGCCGTTAAATATAATAAAAAATCCTCCCCATACCAGAAGGTCAATATACCTGTTTTCATTCCTCTTAGTGAGCGTACTGTCACAGAAAATACGTTGCAGAATTACAGAAAAAATCTCCAGTGCAATTAATATCAACATCATCTCCATCTCTTATCCCTCAGTATCGAAATATAATGTTGCCTTATATTGTCCTTATACTTTTTGCTAATTTCCACCTGCATCCCATTATCTAAAACCACTTTGTCCGCCGAATATTCTTTGATAAACCGCGAATTTACCAGTAAAGATTTCCTAATTCTCAGAAATTTCAAATTTGTTTCCTGTATACTTTTTTCAACCTCCTCCAGTTTTCCATAGAACAGATATTCCTGTGTCTGAAAATTTGCCTGCATGACACTTATCCGTATAATTCTTTTATCACTTTCAAAAAATCTAATCTGGCTCAAGGGAATATTATATTGCTTTCTCTGATACGAAAAGCAAAAATTGCCATCATCATTCAAACGTGTTTCCAGCGCTCGGCTTAAAATCTTATCCAATTTTTCTTCTGACACCGGTTTGTCAACGAACGCATACGGTTGTACTTCAATCATTTCCCTGCAATACTGATTATGACAAGAAACAAAAATCAGTATTGCCCTGATGTCTTTTTCCCTAATGATACGGGCAGTTTCGATTCCACTGATACCTGACATCTCCACATCTAAAAAAACAATATCCATATTGCCTGTTGTATCCATTTCTATTAATAATTCTTCACCACTTCGGAAACAAAATATCTTTATATTTTTAGAATACTTAAGCATTATGGATTGTATAATTTGCATTTGCATTTGTAGTTCAGGTAAAGCATCTTCACATATCGCAATTTTTATCATCTGGAATTCCTCTCTTTTCACGTAACAACCTAATGTCATTTTATCACCATGTGTGCTATTAATGCATAAGACTTGCGAGGCATGACTGTGTAACCTAGTTTATCGGGATTATTTATGGTGTTTCTACTCACATGCCTCTTGCGAGGCATGACGGATCCGCCATGGATCCGGTGACGGAGTGGGATGTGTTTCTACTCACATGCCTCTTGCGAGGCATGACAACGGCCTGATGGAAGCACTACCCCAGGTTATCGTTTCTACTCACATGCCTCTTGCGAGGCATGACCATATAGCATTCATCGTGCAATGAATAGTGTGACGTTTCTACTCACATGCCTCTTGCGAGGCATGACTAAGTTTGATGATATCGATTTTGCGAAAATCGGGTTTCTACTCACATTCCTCTTGCGAGGCATGACCCGGAACCTGTCCCGGAATTAGACCCGGCGATTGTTTCTACTCACATGCCTCTTGCGAGGCATGACACAGACCCGGCGCCATCTCCTCATCCGTATCAGGTTTCTACTCACATGCCTCTTGCGAGGCATGACGGGTTTGTTATTTCCCTGATCTATGCCTCCAGCGTTTCTACTCACATGCCTCTTGCGAGGCATGACCAACAGCAACGCTTTTGAACTTTCGGTCTCTTTTGTTTCTACTCACATGCCTCTTGCGAGGCATGACCTACACCGTATGCATAATGTAACCCGATAGCGATGTTTCTACTCACATGCCTCTTGCGAGGCATGACACCTTTGATCCATTCGACACCTACCAAAAACGCGTTTCTACTCACATGCCTCTTGCGAGGCATGACGGCACAGCACCACGGAGCAAAGATTATCTTATGGACGTTTCTACTCACATGCCTCTTGCGAGGCATGACCTAACAGGAAAAGAATCCGATAACCTAACGGAGGTTTCTACTCACATGCCTCTTGCGAGGCATGACTAGACAAAATGCTGGGAGACGCATTTTCGTAAGGTTTCTACTCACATGCCTCTTGCGAGGCATGACATTATACTACTCGTTCCGGTGGCTCTTATTACGGGTTTCTACTCACATGCCTCTTGCGAGGCATGACGGTACGGGGCGCCGGGTATGCCCCGGCAGAAAAAGGTTTCTACTCACATGCCTCTTGCGAGGCATGACGCTATTCCTCACTTTCTGCCCGAAGCCACTTTAATGTTTCTACTCACATGCCTCTTGCGAGGCATGACGAGGACACAGGGTTTGTTATCAATGAAACATGCCGTTTCTACTCACATGCCTCTTGCGAGGCATGACGCATTCCGAATGTATTCAATAAACATCGGCATTAGTTTCTACTCACATGCCTCTTGCGAGGCATGACCTGACACTGTTTGTGTGTCAAAATTCACTTTTACGTTTCTACTCACATGCCTCTTGCGAGGCATGACTGTCCCAGCGCCTTATATTTCCATTCCCGAATCCGTTTCTACTCACATGCCTCTTGCGAGGCATGACTACATAATTCATTGCAGTGCTTAATAAGTTGATGTTTCTACTCACATGCCTCTTGCGAGGCATGACCGCTACATGTTGTGGATGTATTCGGTCATGCGTCTAAATGCGAGAGGCAGACTAAAATTAAAAATGTTTTATGATGTTTTTTCAGATAAAATTGTGCTTTTTGGGGGCGAACCCTACGGGATATTTTGTGTCACCGGAGGTTCGCCTCCATGGGTCAAAGGATAATGACTCCCTCGGGATTATATGTGTTTTTTGCGCCGATGTGCTCCACCCTGCGTTCCCAGTTGTTGCCCAAATAGTAGAAGCGGAGGCTGTCGTGTTCCTGATCGATCAGCTTCAGCAGCCGATCTTTCATTTTCAGAAATGCCGAGTAGTCCAGATCTGCTTCAAAAACCGAGTTCTGTACGCGCTGGGCATGATTCTGGCACTCCTTTGCAACCTTTCTCAATCGGGTTCTGCCGGCAGCATCAACGGTGCTCACGTCGTAACTGATTATCACCATCATAGAAACGCTCCATTCCGCCGCCCCTCATCAGAAAGCATCTGTTGAATCTCCGTTTCAACCATGCAGTCGGGTCATAATCTCGATGTCTGCGGCACGCATTATCCTTTGAAGATAGCTGTTAGTCCTATTTTACAAGAAATGGCGGATATTCCGCAATATCTCCCCGCACAAACTTGGCAAGAAGATTACTCTGCACATAAGGCAAAAGTCCGAACGGAATTTTCTGTTTCAGGTACGGGTGCATCATGTCGGTTCGCTTTTTCTCCTGCCACTTTGTCAAAACTTTCTTGCGGCCCGATTCGTTTAACCACACCGCCCCCGAAATTTGTGTGTCAAAATCGCCTGTTCCGACCACCTGCAGATTGATCAGCGTCAATACAAAACGTTCTGCAATGCATCTGGCTTCTTCCACCAGATCGCAGGCAAGTGAGCTTCGCCCACTTCGCAATGCATGGCAGTAACCGATGTAGCTGTCAAGTCCCACGGTCTCCAATGCCGCCGCATACTCATTTGTCGCCAATGTATATACAAATGAGAGCATTGCATTAACAGGATCCAACGGAGGGCGTTTCGTTCGGACGGAAAAGGACATGCCTGTCTTCTTGTTCGTGATCAGACGGTCAAAAACAGAAAAATAATTCTGTGCGCAGTTTCCCTCTGTTCCAACCACTTCCTCCACACTTTGCGCACACAGAACCTTCTCTATGCCCTCATTCAGCGTCTCCACCACGCTCTGCACTTCCTCATCCTCGCGCACGGACGGATTGTCGTGCATGGTTCGCCGAAGCAGTTGCCTGGTATTGCTGAATTTGGCAGCCATAGTATTTTTCGCAAGCGTCAGTCCATTCTGCCGGAAGCAGTCAATTTGTGCGACCCGCAAAAAGACATTCCCTTTTGTCTCGCCGCATACTTTTGCCAAAAACTTACCCTGCGGGGAAATAAAGCTTATGGGAATTAATTTTTCCACGCATTTTCCCATAAGCGCCGGGGAACAGCCCACATAGTTCATACAGACCACGCTCTCCACATTGTCGAATGGGATTCGCAGTCTTTCCTCCCCGTCTATTCTGCACACCAGATTTTCCCCGTCGAGGGAAAGGTATGCCTGCTCATTTGTAATATAAAGCGTATTCAACAGCTTTCTCATCTGCACCCATTCCGCCGCAGAGGCGGCTCCTACTTACCTATCTCTTCCGATTGCTCTGCCTGCCGCAGAGAGGCAAGGAAATTTCCCCTGCCTCCCGCCTTCGGCATACACATGTCCGCCATGGAGCAGCCGCTGCATTTTTGCCCAACCCGGATTTTCGGTATCTTTCCTGTCGCCATCCTGTCCCGCATGTCTTCCAGTATTGCAGCCAAAGTTTCCTCATACCGGGCAAAATTCTCCTGCAAAGGCAACCGGATTCTTTTCTTCACATCCGCATAGTAAAGCACTGCTTCGCAGTCTCCGCCAAACACATAATCCACACACAGCTTCTGCGCAAATACCTGCATCAGATCCTCTTCGTGATACTCCTTGTCTTTCGGCTTTGTTGGCTTATACTCCACAATACAAATGCGATATTTTCCGGGCATGTTTTCTATGCTCACGCCGGATGTATCCTCGGTCAGCTCAAGACAGTCCACAATTCCGTACAGATTATATTTCGGATCATCATGGTAAACCGGGACGGAGGTAAACACCTTTTTGCTGCCGGTGGTGTAATGGCTGTCCGGGTCATGTACCCGCCCGTGAAGCAGATTTGCCTTTGTGACAAACACATTCTCCGCCCACGCCCGATCGATTTCAAGCAGTCCCCAGCGGTGAGGGCAATACAGATAATGTTGGATTGCTCTGATTGAAATCTCCTCACTCATTACAGTTTTTCCAGAAGTTCAACCCCTGCGGGCATTTCGCGGTCTACATGGATTTCATAATCCGAAAAAGCGCGCGGCGCCTGGTCGGATTTTTCCTCCACCGTAATCTTGTCGAACAAAAGGTGGGAAGGACAATTTCCCAGTACATTGCTGTGTTTGAAAACATACAATTTTCTCATGCACATCTTTCCGCGCGCAGCGCTGTGATCATTTTCAAACATGTTGATGATGGCATTCCACAAAAGCTCCAGATCTTCCTCGGAAAGTCCCGTGACTTTGTTTGCCAAAGCAGCTGACACATAGCCTTCCGCACGGTATAAAGCGTAGGGAATCACGCTCTTTCTTCCCATCTCGGTCTCTCCCGTTTCCTTGCGTTCGTCCGTGGTTCTCGCCTGTCTCGTGATGGTCACTTCCTGATTGTTGACCTGGGAAATGCTTCTGGCAAAATTGATCTGCACCGGCCCTCTCACAATACCGCAGGGATCGTCACCGGTGGACATGACAGCCCCGAATGCCCTGACATCATAGTAATTGCGGCACATGTAATCTCTTGCCTTTTTCACGTCATCCGGATTTTTATTTTTCTCTTTGTTATGGGGAAGTCCCAATGCATCATAAGCTTCCGTAAACTTGGCATTCAGGGATTTATCCGGTTTAACCAAAATATTGTATCCCGGCTCTCCCTCCCTGCAAAGTTCCACATAATTTCGGATCTTACGTTTCAGACATACATCCGTGACATATCCCAGACCGGACTCCACATCAATTCTGGGAGCGTTTCCCGCATCCGGATCTCCGTTCGGATTTCCGTTTTCCACATCAAAAAGCATTACAAAATCATATCTGTTCTCAAGTGCCATATTACTGTTCCTCCCCTTCCTCTGTACTCTCTGTTTTAAAGAAATCCTGATACTGTTGGTAGTAGCCTATCTGAAACATTCCCTGCTCCGGCAAAGAAAGTCTTTGTGGAAATTGATCCTGAATCCCATCCACCACCTGACCGATTAATTTCTTGAAATAAACCGGTCTTTTCACTTTGTTCAAATGATTCTGCGCCAGACACAGCAATTTAGGAAACACCAGTACCGGTGTGGATGATGCCGACGCAAAATATGCGTCTTTGATCGTCCGGTTAAGATTTCCCAAAGCTTCCTGTTGCAATTTTTCCAGTACGGCAAAAAGTCTGCCGCACAAGTATGCCTGATTCTGGTTCTCTGTGTTCAGTCCCACTGTAATCTCTTCCTCCTTCTTTTTTGTATAATTTCTATTGATACAGGCCTTCAGAATACCTGCTCTCACCTCGTTGAACCGCACGTTTTCGTCAGAAGCATCAATTTTAATCCTTCTGACCATGGTATCAAACAGCGCATAGGGGTATTTTGCGTGACATAGCACTGCTTCCAGCATTCTTGCCATCATGGCGGAATTTACCTTGTTGTCCTTGCTTTTGGGAGGAACCAGTTCCCGCTTGATCCGATAAATCGGCACTGCACGCGCCTGCCCCGATACCTGCATGTCCATCTGGAACCTTGCCACATTGTATAAAATGTCCGCATATTTCCTGCGGTAGATAAACTTCAGCGCAAGTCTGGAGGAATTAGGCTTTAGCCCAACCATGTAAAAATCCACATTGGGATCTATATTCGCCAGCGTTGTAAAGCTCCTCTCCGTGAGTGTGCCGTTTTTCGCTCCCTCCAACATATTTTGCAGCAACCGCTCCGTCTGCTCTGCGTGCAGGGTATCCTGCCCGTTTCCAAACAGCATCTCCTGAAGCAGCAATTCGCTGTCTTCGCCGGAGTCCATCGCCCAAAATACCACCGTCATATCGTCAATGAGTACCTTATGCCGGTTGCTGTTCAAAAGATAGTTGAGCGCCTCCGTGTATTTCTTCATGGCAGCCTCGGATATATTGCTGTTATAGGACTGTTCCATTCCGTAGGAGCACTCGGACGGGTTATTAAATCCGACCAGAACCGCCCCCGTGGCAAGCCCGCCCGCAACACCCTTGATCTTTCCATGGATGCGGGCTATGGGAGCCATTTCACCGGTCACGGCACACTGGGCAGTCATTTCCCCCCCTCCTGTCCCCCGGTTGCTCTGCCTTTCCTCCCATTTGGATTTTAATCCGGGATCAAGGTGGAGCAGTAAATCCGGTCTCCCCTTGAGGCAGAATATATAGTTGGATTTGCTGTAACTTTTCCCCAGCCCCAGCAAATGGGGATTTTCCGTCTCGGACTCCGGATTCCAGTTTTCCAGAAACTTCCGATAGGCATTGACCACAGGAGAATCCAAGCCCTCCAGAAATTCCAGATTACTCTCCACCAATGCCCGGTGGGATTTTTTCGCTTTCCCTGTCTTGTCCTCCGGGCTCAGTACCCCATCTGTCTCATTCAGCCCGAACAGATACAATGGTCTGTGTTCTACGATGTTCGCCTCTATACCCGGTTTTTCGGTACGCTCCGGCATCTGTTCCTCTCTTGGAACCGGTTTTTCCTTTTCTCCCTGCGTCACCTGCCAATTTGAAATATTGTCAATCTCTCCCTCCGGTGTCAAATGTACCAGATAGTGAATCTTTGCCTTGCTGTACCCTGCCGGCGTCACCTTTCCTGCCTTTGCCAGAATATCATAATACTCACAAAGCGCCTGTATCAGCATGGTTTCCCTCCTTCCTTTGTCTTCCTTTACAATCTCAGTATTTCTGCATGTCGCGGTACTTTGCCACATCAATCACGCCGTTCACCATATGCGGACGATAGTACATGGTGGTCGCTTTGTCGGAAAACTTGGGATTCTCCCAGTCTCCGTTCTTTGGCACACCGCCGTCCTCAAACACCACACGGTATTCCATAAAGCCAAGATCCACATCACCCATGTTCAGAATGGCATCACTGATCAGATTCTCGTCAAATTCCTCCACAAGTTCCAGGCGCTTTACCGGAAATTCACTGCACCCAAGGCACGGTACGCGGAAATACTGCCCATTTTCCAGTCTCCTCTTGATAATATTGTAATGCTTGTTTTCCGGGTCTTCCTCCCTGTCATTTTGCAATCCGGTCAGTTCAAAGTGAAATTCCACCCCATATTTCACATTTTTCAACACCATAGAGGCACGCTGGCTCCTGTTTTCCACCGTATAGATGCAGGGATCGGCTCCCGTCCCGTTCATCTGTCCCCTGACGGCGCTGTATAGAACCTTGTTCTTCACCTCGTTACGCCTTATGTTGGCAAATTCAATCGGTTGAAAAACTATGATTCTGTCGATCACATACCTGATCGCCGGCTTCCAATACACGCTTTTCAGCATGCCTTCAAGCGCTCCGGGTGTGGGAACATCATAGCTTACCCTTTCCACTTTCAACTCATTTCTTGTGAAACACGCATAATCGCCCTCCACAAGCACCTTAAAACCATATCCCATCCTGCTTCTCCTTTCTCTTCACAAGATATAATCCTTTCCCTCAAAGTAAATGCCCAGTTCCCTGTCATAATAATCCGTATTCGTCAAGCACCAGATACCCGTCCCATAATCACAAACCGCGCCCTGCCGATACAGGTCATCAAACTCTTTCCTGCCGACGGTGCAGGTATATTTCTGCATCTGTCTGGCGTTTGCCTTTCCGCCGGTTCGCATCAGCTCCACTATCTGTTTACATTTGTCATCCTGCGGCACCACTACGGATACCGTATTCTCCGCATCCACGATTCTGAATCGTTCCGCATACTCCCGGAAAGGAATGCTGTTGATATCCCTGCAAAACCTGTGCATGGCATATTGCTGTATTTCCTGCTCGTTAATGAAGTAAAGCCGGTCATAATATGTCTGGATGCTTTCCGGGCAGGAAATGTCTTCAAACTCTTCGAGCAGACCTCTGGTCAGTCCGGCACGTTCATCCCGATCCGGCAGGATTGTCCCGTCCTGCCTGTCATACTCAAAAATATGTACTTCCGCACCGGTTCTTTTTCCCTCCCGGTTGCATCGTCCCCCTGCCTGTAAGATGTTGTCAAGTCCTGCCATTTCACGGAATACGGTAGCAAAATCCAGATCAACGCCCGCCTCCACCAGCGAGGTGGAAAACACTATGATCCGCCTTTCCTCCGGAACCTCCGCTCCATCCGGAAAATCCTCCTCCAGCTTGCGGAGTGCATCCCGCACCTCTGCAATGATCCTCTCCCTGTCGAGTGCCGTCATGTAAGTGGAAAGATGATATTTCTTCCCGGCTGCCATTCGATACAGTTCCCTTGCCGTTGCTTTTCTGTTCACCACCACCAGTGCAGAGGCGAAGGACTCCGCCATCCTGAGTATCTGCTCGCCCGACATTTTCCCCTCGTAGCAGAACCGACACTTCTGAAAATTGCCAAACAGGGATTTGTCTTCCACCAGATTATATATCCGGCTGTCCTCCATGGCGTATCGCCGGATCAGCCGTTCAAAATCGGGCATGGTTGCCGTCAAAAACATTGCCTCGCTGTTCAGGTATTTGGTGATATACGCCACTGCCTGCAAGCAGGGCTGCAAATATTTCCGGGGCATCAGATGCGCCTCGTCAAACACCAGCACCGCATCCGCAACATGATGCATCTTCCGCAATTTCCCGCGCCGGTTTCCGTTAATCGACTCAAAAAACTGGACTGCCGTCGTGATGATAAACTGTGCATCCCAGTTTTCCACAGCATGTCTGACTGATTTTCTATAATCCTCGTCCAGGTCCTCCTCATCCTCATAGGAAAAAGTGGACTGGTGCCGCAGAATTTCCACCGAATCTCCGAACAAATCCGTAAACTCCTGCGCTGTCTGGTCTATGATCGCGTTAAAAGGACAGATGTAAATAATCCTCTTTTTCTCTCCTTTCAGCACCCTCTCCAACGCTGCTTTCACACTGCACAAGGTTTTTCCGCTTCCTGTCGGCATATTCATCAGGTAAATTTCCGCATCCGTTCCGATTCTTCGGAAAACCTGTTCCTGCAGCCCGGCGCGGCTTTTCTGTAAGTTTGTTTTGCACACAAAACTGCCCAGTTTTTGATCCGCAAGCGCAAGCGCCTTCCTGAAATCCGCATGCAGCCCCTCCGGTGCCTCGCCTTCGCAAAATGTGGAAGTGTCAATCCAATCCGCATCCACAAGACAGGAATAGACATATCTTACCCAAAACGCAAACTGATCCACCACCTTATCAATACTGTTACCACAGTGTTGTATCAAAAAGGAGATCAATCCGGCATCATCCAATGTCCCGGGTAAGATTTCATCCCGATATGCACTGTAATCCTCGTACTCCCTGTGCAGACGGGCTTGCAGCGTGGCGCCGTCAGACCTGTCCCCTATGCTGCCGCCATCCGGCAATCCACTGTGATGCCCTGCAATACAGTACGCCATCAGCAGACCGATTGCATTCGGATGCAGTTTTTTCGCCTCAATGGCACCACAGGCAGAATGCTCGACCCTGATATTCGCTCCGTCTATCCGTCGTTGAAATTTATCAGATACCTTCCCAATATCATGGAGCATACCGCATTGGTACGACAACTCTTTCAGCTTTGGGATGGCAAATGCCGCCGCAAGCTCTGCCGTACCCTCCGCATGCTCTTTTATGGTCTGAACCGCCCGCGTCTTTTCATTGATATGTGCCTTATATATAACACCCAAGTCCTCTACCCGCTTTCTGTATCTTTAATAGAACAATAGCATATTCCCCCTTGTTCGTCAACTCTATTTTATATAATGAGAATTTTATTCCCATGTAGACAGAAAGGGACGGAAAAAGCATCTGCTCTCTCCGTCCCTCTTCTCTGTCTCACTATATAAAATAGTTTCTACTCTCGCAGTTTCCTGCGACAGAAACTATTTTATAGGAAAAACTCCAAATGGGCAATACCGTTGTGACGCCTTATTTATTTTTATTCTACACTCGCGCATTTCGACACTCAACTCTATCTCATCGACAATCTTCGACATTACTCATTCAGCGTAAAAGAATAGCTTCCGCTCGCATGGTCACCCCTCACCAGAATGCGGTAGGTTCCCGTCTTGGTGACCGTAACCACCGAGGAGTGCATCTTGTCCATATTGCCTTCATAGATGGGGTCTTCCCCGGGGATTCCGATGCTGACATGGATCTTCCCCTCCGGAACAACCATGGACAGGCTCAGGCGGTCGCCCTCCTGAAGCTCCCAGTCGTACATCACTTCCTCGTCCAAGTAGTTTGCCGCCACACAGTACCAATCCGGTTCCGCACTGACCGTATAGTCCGACGCCCGCTGTCCCGCCAGCTTTCCGACAGTCAAAAGCAGGACAAGCGCAATTATGGCAATTCCTCCGCCGAGAAGCCCATAATACTTGAGTTTAAAATGAGGTTCTTCCCCCCGCACTTTCCGCTTGTATTGCAGATAGTGCAAGCCAAAGGAAAGAAAGATGCACGAGTAGAGCAAAAACAGAATAAGCAACCCCGTCCACAGAGCCTTGCCCACAGAAGGCTCCCGGGTTAAAAATCCCGCAACAGACTGCGGCAGAACGCAGCAGCAAAATACTGCCACAAGCGGCAACAGGCGCCCCCGGAATACCCGCTTCATCATGTCAAGACGCGATTCCTCATCACAGAAAATCTCTTCATCGCCGCTGTCCATCAGGACTGTCGGTTTGCGGAAATAGTGATATCCCCAAAAGGAAAGTATGTACTCCCAGCCGCAGTCCGCAAACATCTGAAGATACTCGTCGTTTATTCCTTCCTTCTGATAATCCAGTTGGTAGGTTACTGCTTCCGGCGTACATTTTTCAAAATGATAGGCGCACAGACCGGAAATATGTGCAAGTTTCCAGCCTTTTTCCTGCATTTCGCTGAGATATGCCTGCTCTTTCTCGCGTTGCATTATGCTGAAGATCTTATAGGTTGTTTTATATTTTCCCATGTTTACGCCCTCTCTTTCATATTCCGGTAAAGCCGCTCAATCCGTTTCATCTCCAGACCCAGCACCTCTTCCCCCAGAGCTGTAATGTGATAGATTTTCCTTTTGTCCTCTTCTCTCACAAAACAGATCAGACCGTCTTTTTCCATTTTCGACAAGCTGCCGTACATGGTACCTGGCGTCAGGACAATGTCGCCGCCGGTCATTTCTTTCACTATCTGCACGATTCCGTAACCGTGGTTCGGTTCTCGCAGACAGAGAAGAATATAAAAGCTGGTTTCCGTCATGGGAACATAAACCTTTTTTATGTGTGCATCCATTTTAACTCTCCCTTTCGAGCAACTTATTGCCACGAGGCGACGCAAATATCCTTTTGCGTCTGCCGTCAAAGCTGTTCGGAGTGCTGTTTCAATGCATCACACATCGATATATCGCACCTCGATATAGTCATTATATTGCAGTGCGATATATCTGTCAACCTATTTTTTTCTCTCATCCGTAACAATGTGTTCTATTCCGGTGTGTATCTCACTCAGATATTGCTTCAAAAACGTTGGAAAAGCCTTGTACCTGTCCAGCTCCTCTATGGGAAGCCAATGCATCTGCTCCCTTATGCCCTGCGTGTAGCTGTCGCTGTGAAGCTCCCTGCTGCCCCTCGGCTTCATCAAAAAATAGAAGCTTATCTCATGGCAATCCAGCCCCTTCAATGTACCGCTGTTCTCGTTGAAAAAGTTTTCGTGTATCACCGCCAGCCGGTCGATCTCATAATGCACACCGGTTTCCTCGAAGACCTCCCGCAGGACGGCATCCTCCGCGGTCTCCCCCATATGTACCCCGCCGCCGATGGAATAATAGTAATCTTCCATCTCATTTCCGGCAAACAGCACGCACCCGTCTTCGACTATGATGGCGGCAGCGCGATACCGGAACCAGTGGTCTTCCTTTGTAAATCCGCAGTCAAACTCATTCAAACTCAATGTAATCCTCCCATTTGCTCCAGATCTGACAAATAAAGGTTTTTCCCTGATTGAGCACGATCTCGTTGCCGTCCTCATCATAAAAGTGCGCCGGCTTTCTGTCTCCGTCCATTCTCTCCCAGGTTCCCTTTACCACTTTCCCCTGCGTAAAAAAGTACATCTCTCCGTCTCCGGTGATCGGGCCGTGCATTTCCAGAATCAGATAGCCGTGATCATCCCGTTCCTGTCCGTAGCACACCTGCAAAATCACGTTTGCAACCTGAAGCGTCTCGCCGTTGTGCTCGTCCTCCAGCTTGGCATTGTACTCATAATAATCGTACAGTCCGGTTTCCTCGTTGTACTCAAAATATGCGCCTACGGTCTTATAATTTCCCTTCGTCCCCGGCCAGATCTTCGTCGCCGTATCCGCATCCGCATAATCGGCGATCACACCATCCTGTGCAAACAGAAACTTCGGAGAAAAGTCATCATCATACTCCCAGCTGTATCCCCGTTTCTCCACGCCCTTCATCAGACCGTCCACAAACAGGTACGCGCAGTCAACCGATTTTTTGCCCGATCTTGCATACCGGTCATACGCAGTGCTGGTCGGAACATCGATTCCCGCGGTTGCCTGACTGATATTGTCCACCGCATCGCTGTTCAGCAGCGCGTTTGCATACACGGCAGAGCCCCAGTGGCAGATAATCGCATCATGCTCCATGCCGTCATATACCATATAGTCGCGGATACTTCTCACAGGACCAATGCGGTCCAGATCGTCAAAATCCTCGAAAATGCAGAACAGTCTGGTCAGATTATCCCGAAGCGGCACCTGATAGATGATGCTTGCATTGGTGATGCCGTAATGGGGCAGACAGCTCTTCTGATTGGGAATCGACACCGCGATGGGACGCCTGTCCGCCTTCTCCGCATCCACCCACTCACCGCTTAAGTAGCTCTGCATCTTGCCATCCACGATCTCCCGCTCCTCAATGACCGGGTACAGATATGGGGATTCCTCCACAATCTCCTGCGTCTCTTCCACCGTTTCCTCCACGGTCTCCGTCACGGTTTCCGTAGCAGATTCCGTAGGCGCCACCGTTCCCGCCGCACTTTCCACTGCGCCTTTCCCGCAGCCTCCCGCGGCAAGCATACCTGCCGCAAACAATACCAGCCATACATTCTTTCTTCTCATACCCTTCTCCATTTCTTTAGATTCTTCTCGCAAGCTCCAGCGCTATGGTGGCAATCCTGTCCTTTTCCTCCAGCTTGTCATGGTTGCCCAGACTGCGCACATCCCATTCTTCCGCATCCAGGTTGTCCGCCGCGTAGAAAAACTGAATCAGATCCTTCTCCCGAAACTGCGCCACCGCCGCATTCGCGGAACATTCCATATCAACGCAAATACAGCCCTGCTCTTTTCTCCGTTTCACCTTGTCCGGCGTTTCCCGATAAATAGCGTCCGTCGTCCACACCTTCCCCACGGTATACTTTATCCCCAATTCTTTTAACAGACTCTTACATGTCTCCAGATACCTTCCGTTTACAGCGATCTCATCAGAGGGCGGCGCATAGTGATAACCGGTTCCCTCATCCCTGACCGCCGCATCGGGAAGAATGACGGAGCAGTCCTCAATGTCCTTTTGCAGGACGCCGCAGGTGCCGAAGATAATCATTTTTTGCACGCCCATCCGGTATACATCCTCCAGCATGGCGACGCTCATGGGAGCACCCACATCAATCATAAAAAGTGCAACCTCCACATCCTTATACCGGGCGCTGTATACCGGTTTTACACCGTTTGCGGAGCAGGTCTGCGCAATCACCTTCGCTTCCAGTTCCCCCGTCATCCTGTCAAAGGTCGTTTTGGCATAGCAGGCTATTGCGATCTGCGGCATCCCTTCCACCGGTTCTATAATGTTCCACGGATTGAGCACCGCAGTCTTTGCCGAATCAAATTCCTCCAAAATCATCTTCATCCTCATTTCTCAATCAAAATCTCTCCGGAACACTTTTCCCTTGTATGAGGCGCTTCCGTCCAGCTTTTCGTATTCCGTATCCCGCACATAGTGCATTCCGAGCTTTTCCATCACACGCTGGCTTTTATAATTTTCCACAGCAAACTCTCCCTCGATAGCGCGGATCTTCCGGGTCTTTCCCACGTAATCGATCAGTCCCTGTATCGCCTCCGGCGTCAGCCCTTTTCCCCATTGATCCGCCCTGAGATTGTACCCGATCACCCAGACATCCCTGTCGGGAGCGTAGCAGATGCCGCCGCTCCCGATCAGTTCGCCCGTCTCCTTCAGTACAAAACCAAGGTCATAATTGTCCGGCTTGTCCGCATCGAGGCTCTCGATCCACGTTCTCACATCCTCGGCACATTTGTATAGCGGATAAATCATATATTTGTTGACCTTGGGGTCTCCGCACCATTTAAAAGCCGCCTGATAGTCCTCCGGCACCAGATTTCTCAAGATCAACCGCTCGGTTTCTACTCTGACCCGCATACTTTTCCTCCATTATTTTTTTCTATGGTTATCCGCAAACACACCATCAATGATCATACAGCACAACACAGCCCCTCCGTTCCGCAGCTAAAACTGTCTGCTATACAGCGCCTCCAGCTGAGGACGGCACTGTAAGAAAATATGCGCCAATGTCGCATCAAAATGCGATCCTGCGTCCTTTTCAATGATGCCAAAGGCTTTGTCGAAGGAGAACGCCTCCTTGTAGCATCGCTTCGATACCAGCGCGTCAAACACATCTGCCAGCGCCATGATACGCGCCTCGATGGGAATGTCATCCCCCGAAAGCCCCTCCGGGTAACCGGTTCCATTCACCTTTTCATGATGGTAATGTGCGACGTTGACCGCCACCTTCACAAATCTGTCATCCTCCACCCCGGTCAGCACTTCCTTGACAATGCGGGCGCCGATTGCCGAGTGCTCCTTCATTTTTTCGTACTCTTCATCCGTAAACTTTCCCTGCTTGCGCAAAATCGCATCATCGACACCGATTTTGCCCAGATCATGCATGGGCGCGCTGCGGATCACCAGCTTCAGGAAATCCGGTTCCAGCCCCAGATCGGACTTGCTCAATGCATCCGCAAAAATGCGAACCACTTCACTCGTCCTCTTGATGTGGCCGCCCGTACTCAAATCACGGGATTCTATCATCTGCGCCATACCCAGAATAATCTTTTCCTGAATATCCTGAATCTGCTGCGTCTTTGCCTTCACATCCGCCTCCAGCACCTTGTTGTAGTTGGAGAACAATTCTATCGCCTTGTAATGCTCTGTTTCATCATAAAATTCCACGGTGTAACCCACACATTTCTTTGTGTAGTTTTCAAGTGTGTGGATCCTGCAGTCGTAGGAATGATCATTTATCACAAAGGTATCGATTTTTTCGTGGCAGTGCTTTTCCGCGCTGTGTGCCCCGCCGTGATGCTCCGCAAAATGACTCACCGCGTCCAGAATATTTTTCTCAAGAAACGGATCCGCATTCCTGATCCTCCGCCCCATGGTGTTCCCCTGAAGCGCCGGGAATATTTTCCCCGCATAGGCGTTGCATCCCATATATCTCAGCCTGCGGTCAAACGCAATAAATCCCACCTCGCTCAACCGCTCGTCAACAATCTTTCTGTTTTCCTCTATGGTAAAAATGTTGGCGCGGTAGGACTGCATGCTGGAGCCGAAAAACAGAACGATGTACGCCATCGGCATGATTTCATAGGTCACTCCCACCGCACGCTCCCCGATGTAGGCAGCGCATGCCAGAAAGAAGGATACCATCATAATCGCAACACCTATGATGCTGATGGAGGTCTTTTTATGCAGGGAAATCAGCACGACGCAAAACGCCATTAGCAGATAGATCGCCATGCTATACACATAAAGATTGTGCAGCGGTCCGTAATCCTTTGTCAGATAAGCGCATCCGTTTTCCAAATGAAACTCGATGTTTTTGTAATACCAGTCGTTCCATCCGATGGTACATACCGACGCATACACGATTCCCTGAACGATAAACAGAACGCCCATCACGCTCCGCCGGATCTTCACCCTGCAAATCTCGCACACCGTGATAAAATACAGCATCGGCAAAAAGCAGCCTCCGATATAGATCACCTTCTGCGCCAGAATCGCCTCCTGCATATTTGCAGATAAAATCGACGCCAGATATCCGCCATTTGTCACCACCAGCACAAACAACATGATATGCTGCGTCACGCTTCGTCTCTCATCGGACAAAATCTGCCAGATCAGCAGTGCAAACGCCAGAATCAGACAGCTCATGTAAAAAATCTTCATGTCCACTCCCACATTTCCTCATAAAGTACGTCAAAAAAATACAAAAGCACCATTGGATCAGAAACCCAGTGATGCCTTTCCGGTATACTCCAACCCGGTCGGTTGGTTCATCTTCGCGTCTCGGTATTTCGTTTTCCCATTATACCATTAATCCGGGAAGATGGCAATTCTTTCGGTTCTTGTCCCACTAATACCTAAATTTTTTATTTAAATTCCACCGCCCGCATGCCCACTGCGCCATGAGCCGGAATCCCGGACGGTGGAAATCCATACCGTGGAAGTCTATGTAGGCACCGGTGGAGATCATCAGGACGAATTCTTACGCGGAAAACGTCCCAAGGACCTTCTGCGTGGAAGCATCGTTACTCCTTCCCTGCTTGCACCCGTTCTGAATGTAAAATATGTGAACTCCTCTGCACTGCACAGAGTCGAGCAGGAGTT
>URSA01000013.1 GCA_900550475.1 uncultured Lachnospiraceae bacterium | reverse complement strand
CTATTTTATTTGATGGGACACTTAATGTCTCATACATTATCCATTAAGAAAATTCAAATTTGAATAACAGCAGTCTAACACATGTTGATAAAAAATACTACAGCCAAGCTAATGTCTGTACTTTGTTTTCCATAATAGTTTCCTTTCAAAAATATTTTACATTTTCTATATCTTAGTGTTTGAAAAACAGCCTCATAGACATTGGTTAATGCTTGTACTCATTGCCTTAAAATCACAACCTCTTGATGCAAACACGTTAAAATATTTATAGGCACAAGAGAAAAATAGACGATTTTGCAACAGTCTGAATATTTCAAATATTGTCAGAAAGCAGGTGCCTATGAGTACAACAGCAGTGGAAAAAGGATTACAGTTTGAACAAGCTGTAGTAGACATGCTTAATAAGTGTGGTTTCAAAGCATGGAGAACAAACCAATCTATCGAGAGGCGGTGGTTCCGCAGATGAATTATATTATCATTTTTGATGTGAGAACAGATACCGTAAATGTTGTAGGTATCTTCAACCAGTTGGAGAATTATCCAAATAAATTGTAATACGCCCGGGGTAGGGCAGAATCAGAAGTAAATGAAGCAAAATAAAAAATCAGTTCTGCGAAGGCGTCGATGAACTGATTTTTTATTTTATTCACATATTTATTTCTGAGGTACAAATTGAAATATCACCGCAATTTGGCGCAAACTGAGGGGTTTTAGCCTTGCTCTTCAATGCGGCTTAACTTGGCTGCCTGGTCGGCGGCGATGCAGGCGTCAATGATCTCCTCGATGTCGCCGTTCATGATCTTATCCAGTTTGTAAAGGGTAAGCCCGATACGGTGATCCGTCACGCGGCCCTGAGGGAAGTTGTAGGTTCTGATTTTCTCGGAACGATCGCCCGTTCCGATCTGGCTGCGACGCATCTCCGCCTCGGCATCGTGCCGCTGCTGCTGCTCCAGATCATACAGCTTCGATTTCAGCAGGGCGAATGCCTTCGCCTTGTTCTGCAGCTGGGATTTCTCCGTCTGGCTGTATACCACGATGCCCGTGGGATAATGGGTCAGACGCACTGCGGAGTCCGTGGTGTTGACGCACTGTCCGCCGTTTCCGGACGCACGCATCACATCAATGCGGATGTCCTTCTCATCGATCACAATATCAATATCCTCATCCACCTCAGGCATAACAGCAACGCTGATGGTAGAGGTATGGATTCTGCCGCCGCTCTCCGTCTCGGGTACGCGCTGCACGCGGTGTACGCCGCTCTCATACTTCATCTTGGAGTACGCGCCCTGCCCGCTTATGGTAAACTGCACTTCCTTCATGCCGCCAATGCCGATCTCATCCACATTGATGAGCTCCACACGCCAACGCTGGCTCTCCGCATAATGCACATACATGCGGTAGATCTCTGCGGCAAAGAGGGCTGCCTCATCACCGCCCGCGCCCGCACGGATCTCCACGATCACGTTCTTATCATCGTTGGGATCCTTGGGAAGCAGCAGGATCTTCAACTCCTGCTCCAGCTCCTCCACCCGCTTCTTGGCTTCGGAGAGCTCCTCTTTCAGCATTTCCCGCATTTCCTCATCGCTCTCGCTCTCCAGCATGGTGAGGGAATCCTCGATATCCTGCTTACATTTCTTATATTCGGTGTATGCCTCCACAAGAGGCGCCAGATCGCTCTGCTCCTTCATCAGCTTGCGGAAACGTTCCTGATTGTTTACCACATCCGGCTCATGGAGCTCGTTCATCATCTCCTCATATCGTCGCAACAGATCATCTAACTTGTCAAACATTTTTATCCTCATTTCTGCGCACGCACTTTGCGCATGGAGGGTTTGTGTCAAGTGCGCACAGACACAAATCCCGTAATTGAAAAAATTCCATTCATCCGCAATTTGCTGCGGCAGCGATTTCTAAATTCTATATTTTGCGCACCCTAAAGCCATCGCCCGAGGGCAACCCTGTCAAGCTCCGCGTAATCCTTTCTGATGCATACCTCGGAAAAGCCCGCCTGCGTAAGCAGTTCCCGCAAAGCCTCTCCCTGATCGTACCCGATCTCCATAACAAGCCACCCGCCTGTCTTCAGATACCCTGGGCTCTCCGCTGCAAGCCGTCTGTAAAAGCAGAGTCCGTCTGCACTTCCGTCAAGTGCAAGCCTCGGCTCATGATCCTTCACCTCGGGCATCAGACCGTCAATCTCGCTGCTTTTAATGTAGGGCGGATTTGACACAATGACATCAAAGGGCGCACACCCGTCCGGCAGCGCCGCAAACAGATCTCCCAAATACCATTCCGGCTGCCGCTTTAAAAGCCTGCTGGCGTTTTCTCGTGCCACCGCAAGGGCTTCCCCCGAAATATCCGCTCCCGTTCCCTCCAGTTCCCTTCCCATTTTAAGGAGACTGATCAGAATACAGCCGGAGCCCGTACACAGATCAAGCAGCCTGTCGCCGGGCGCAAGCTTAGCAAGCGCCTCCTCCACCAGAATCTCCGTATCCTGTCTGGGAATCAGCACATGCTCGTTCACATAAAAAGGAAACCCGCAAAAATACTGTTCCTGCGTCAACTGCTGCAACGGTATCCGCCTGCTGCGCGCATCAATCAGCTCGCGGTATCTTGCCTGCGCATCCTCCTCCACGGGGCTGTCCCCATGAGTGAGCAGCGTATTGTAATCGGTTCGGCACACAAATTCCAAAAGCAGTCTGGCATCCAGCTCTGCCTCCGGCACCGACGCCTCCGAAAGCGCCGCAACGCCGTATGCGTAACACTCTCTGTAAGTCATCCTGCCGTCACCGTCAGTCTTCCTGCCCGGAGGGCTCGTCGGCAGGCTCTTCCCAGCCAAACTCATCCTTCAAAAACTGCTTCCAGTCAAACACAGCCTCCACGGATGCAATGGCAACCTCCACCATGTCACGGGTCGGCTCCTTGGTAGTAAGCTTCTGGATCATCAGCCCGGGGGCAGAGAGAATATTGATAAAAATATTGTTTGTCCTGCCCGCCAGCCGGATAATCTCATAGGAGATGCCCGCAATCACGGGGATCATAAGAATCCGCACCGCCAGTCTTGCGAAGGGATTGCTGACCTGAATAAAAAAGAACAGGATAATGCTCACAAACAGAACGAAAAAAATAAAGCTGGTTCCGCAGCGCTTGTGCAGTCTGGAGCTGCGCATCACATTCCTCACCGTAAGAGGCTTCCCTCTCTCTATGCAGTTAATGCATTTATGCTCCGCACCGTGGTACATATACAGCCTTTTGATGTCCTTCATCAGGGTAATGCCCACAATATACAGAATGAAAATTGCAATACGGATCACACCCTCAATAATGGACATCAGTACATTGCTGCGCACATATTCCCTGAATAGGGAGGACAGATAAAGGGGCAGCGCCACAAAAATAGCGAGCGCCAGCACAATCGCAAAAATGGTCACCAGCGCGGAGAAAAACTTTTCTCCCCTGCCGCGGGTCAGCTTGTTCAGCGCACGATCCGCCGCCGTCTCCTTCGCATCCTCATCCTCATAAAACTCCGCAGAATAATTCAGACACTTCGTTCCCAGAATCATGGAGTCAATAAAGTTGAAAATTCCTCTGATAAAGGGAATTTTTTTGACAGCGCTCCCCGCAAGCACACCCTGATAGTTCTCCAGTTCAACCTCGATCTCACCATCGGGCTTGCGCACGGCAACCGCATACTTTTCATCGTTCTTCATCATCACGCCTTCCAGAACCGCCTGTCCGCCGATCCCGGAATAATGTGCTTTTCTCCTTCTTGCCATACCTGTCTGCCTTTCTCAAAAATACCATATACCACAAAAGGTTGAGATATACACCTCAACCTTTCAGAAATCATATTTATGGAAAAACTACTTGCTTTCCACACCGTACTTCTTATTGAACTTGTCAATACGTCCGTCGGCTCTCGCAGATTTCTGCTGACCGGTGTAGAATGAATGGCACTTGGAGCAAACTTCTACGTGGATTTCAGGTTTTGTGGAACCGGTTACGAATGTGTTGCCACAGTTGCAAGTAACGGTTGCCTGATAGTACTGGGGATGGATTCCTTCTTTCATCTTTTTCACCTCTCTATAATAAAGTCAATTTGTTCTGTTCTCATCCGCACTGCTTATGCACCCACAAGCAGCTTTGTTATTGTATCATGCGGGAACATAATATGCAAGTACATTTTCAAATAAACTTCATTTTTTTCACAACATTGACAAATTCGTTGTTGTTGCGCGTCCGTGAGAACATATCCAGAATCCGGTCTGCCGCCTCATCCGCCTTCATGCCGTTCAGCGCCTTGCGCATCACATTGATTGCCTCCAGCTCGTCCTGATTCAACAGGAGATCCTCACGTCTGGTGCCGGATTTCTGCAGGTCAATGGCAGGGAAGATCCGCTTTTCGGAAAGCTTACGGTCAAGCACCATTTCCATATTACCCGTTCCCTTGAACTCCTCGTACACCACATCATCCATCTTGGAGCCGGTCTCCACCAGCGCTGTCGCCAGAATGGTCAGGCTTCCGCCCCCGCGCAGGTTTCTCGCCGCGCCGAAAAAGCGCTTCGGCATATGCAGCGCCGCCGGATCAAGTCCGCCGGACAGGGTGCGTCCGCTGGGCGGAACCACCAGATTGTATGCTCTCGTCAGTCTTGTAATACTGTCAAGCAGGATCACCACATCCATGCCGTGCTCCACCAGCCTCTTTGCGCGCTCGATGACCATCTCGGAAACTCTCTTGTGATGCTCCGGCAGCTCGTCAAAGGTGGAATAAATTACCTCCACATTGGAGCCCTGAATGGCTTCCTTGATGTCCGTCACTTCCTCCGGACGCTCGTCAATCAAAAGGATCAGCATATGCATCTTGGGCTCGTTGCGTTGGATGGATTTTGCCACCTGTTTCAAAAGTGTGGTCTTTCCTGCCTTGGGCGGCGACACGATCATACCTCTCTGCCCTTTTCCGATGGGGCTCACCAGATCCATGACACGCATGGCAATGCTGGCTCCCGGAACCTCAAGCTTGATTCTCTCATCAGGGAAGATCGGGGTCATCTCCTCAAAATTGCTTCTGCGTATGGTCTCCTCCACGGTAAATCCGTTGACGCTCTTGATATAGAGGAGGGCGCTGAATTTCTCCTGCTGAGTCTTGGTTCTCTTGTTGCCCACCAGAATGTCGCCCGTTTTTAGTCCGAACCGCCGGATCTGGCTGGGCGCCACATACACATCATTGTCGCCCGGCATATAATTTTCACAGCGGATAAAGCCGTATCCGTCCGGCATCACCTCCAAAATACCGTTTGCCTCCAGCCCGCTGTCAAGCTCCGGCGGAAAGCAATTCACATCATATACGGCGTTTCTGTCAAAGGAGGAGGCTGCCTTGCTGCGATCCTCGGGACGTCTGGTGTCTGGACGCTCCTCAGAAGTGCGGCGGTCCTCGGAAACTCGGCGATCCTCAGAAGCACGGCGCTCTTCAGGAATACGGCGATCCTCAGAAGTGCGACGCTCTTCAGGAATACGGCGCTCCTCAGAAGTACGGCGCTCTTCAGGAATACGGCGCTCCTCGGAAGCACGACGCTCTTCGGGAACGTGACGAACCTCGGAAGCACGGCGATCCTCAGGGCGTCTGCGCCCCGCCGCAGAGCCGTTTCGTTCCTCCGGGTTTCTGCGCTCTCTTAAGGTCTTTTGTTCTTCCTGTCCTCTCCGCTCCGCAGACGCACTGCGCTCCTCCGAATCTTTGCGTTCTTCCGCCTTCTCTTTTTCATCCAGCAGAAGCATCGCCTCAACCACATCCGCTTTTTTCATGGTTGAAACGCCCTTGATTCCCCTGGATTTTGCAATGGCCTTCAAGTCTGCAAGCGCCAGGGATTCATACTTCTCTCTCATTCGTCCGTTCCTCCTTCTGAAACGTAAACTGCTGCATAACACCGCGCAAACATAGCTGTCTCTGCTTGCACCGGTCTATTTTATTTTAAGATTGCTTGGGATTCATACATGATTTATGTTGAAAAAACAGATCATCCACAGATGATATAGCACATTATATTACAAAAAAAACAAAATGGGAAGTCCCATTTTGTTTTTCTCGCCGCATTTTTCGATTTTTCGATTTTGCGCTACTCCGTTTTTCTTTCATACAGGTACGAACCGATCCGCACACAGCCGCCGCTCTTTCCGGTTTCATTGATGGCAAACAATCCTGTCTTGACGCCTACCCAGCGTCCCGGAGACGCCTCGGTCTCCCTTCCCACCGGAATAAACTCCGTGCCGTCCGCGCTGCACGCAAAGGACACATACTGCTCACGCTTTACATACATTCTCAGGAAGATCCTGTTCTCCTCCACCCTGCCGCACACCGTCTCCGTCTCGTCCTGCTTCGTCCATTCTCCCGTACGCTGCACCAGAAGGTTTTCTCCGTTCTCCCGCTTTACGGCAAGCACTGCATACCTGCCGCCCAGAGAGATCATGCCGCACACATCGCCCTCCTCCATATGATCCAGATACAGATCCGCCGTCACGGAGAATGCGGGGGCAGGCCACTTCTGCAGCAAGAGGTTGCTGATGTCACAGGCCTGTACCTCCTTTTCCACAGGCTGGGCATAGAGCCTGAGCCCGTCCTTTCCGAGTGCGTACCATTCCTTTTTATGGTTGGCATTCCACTGCCACTGCAGCCCCAGCACATCCTTGTCAAAGTAATCGGAGGCATCCGGCTCACAGGACGGATATACGCCGCCCACATCCGGCTTGCGGTAGTGCATCACGGGCTCCCCGCAGCCGTTTTCGTCTGCGTTCACACCAATCACAGGCCAGTCATCCTCCCAGCGCACAGGCTGCAAATGAATGATTCTGCCTGCGTTTCCCACATCCTGAAAATGAATGAACCAATCCTCCCCGGAGGGTGTGTCAATCCACGCTCCCTGATGCGGGCCGTTCACAGGGCTGTTCCCCTGATGCATCACAATTCTCTCCTCATAGGGGCCCCAGATATTCTTCGCCCTCAGCACCGTCTGCCAGCCGGTCTTGACGCCGCCCGCCGGTGCAAAAATATAATAGTAGCCATTGCGTTTATACAGCTTCGGGCCTTCAATGGTGGGCTGTGTCTCGCTGCCGTCAAAAATATGCCTGCCGTCACCCAGCACTCCGGTACAATCCGGCTCTATGGGGGACAGATGGAGCATGCTTTTGAAGCCGATCCTGCTTCGCGCAAACGCCGTCACCATGTACGCCCGCCCATCATCATCCCAGAAGGGGCAGGGATCAATCCAGCCCGTCACCTTGCGCACACAGACGGGAGCATCCCAGCCTGCAAACGGATCCCTGCTTTTCACCATAAAGATTCCCTCGTCGGGCATGGGAATGAAAATATAGTACACCCCTTCATGGAAGCGGATCGCGGGCGCCCACGCCCCACATCCATGCCGCGGTCTGTCGTAATAGTCAAACGGAAGCTGCTCCATGGCGTAGCTGATCACCTTCCAGCTGACCAGATCCTTGGAATGCAGCACCGGAACCGCAGGCGTGTTGCAGAAGGAGGAAGCCACCATAAAATAGTCCTCCCCGACCCGGATCACATCCGGGTCGGAATAATCCGTATACAGGATGGGATTCCGGTAGGTTCCGTCCCCCTGATCCGCCCGCCATATCACTTCTGTTTTCTTAAGACTCTCTCCCATGCGACTCCTTACCTTCTCCCGCAAATTGTCTTACTCCGCAAACGTTCCCGCCGGTGCATACACGATTGCGTAAATGCCGCTTGTCTTGGTGGTGTTGATGGTCAGGGTAGAAACTTCCTCGTCCGTATCCGTACAAACGGTCATTTCACCGTCCGCATAGACAAGCACTGCGAAATCGGATCCGGCTTCCGCTGCCTTCAACAGATCACCCTGTAAGCCGATCACGATATCCACCGCTTCGTTACCCTCGGTTACAACCTCCACCAGCTTGTAATTCTTATCTCTGATCTCCGTCTGCATCTCAAAGATGTCCGCAACCGTCACCTCTGTGCCCAGTGCTGCCGCATGATCTGCAAAAAGCTGCCTCATCAAAGGCCCACAGAGGCTCTTGTAGCTATACATATGCACGCCGTTGCCTCCGCTCACCCCAAGTGCGCGATAGAAATCGCCGAGCGCCGTAGTGGAGAACACTGCGGACACACCTCCGTCCTTCCCGCTCATAAAGTGGGCGGGAACGGTGGATTCCACCGTACTTCCGTCCGCCAGTGTCACCTCCGGCAGATAGTTCTTCGGGTTCTGGGGACTTCTCTTCCACGCTTCCTCCGGGGACAGGGTTGTCTGCGCTCCGCCAACCGTCTCCGGCACAATGGTTTTCAGACGAACAAGATGTTCTGCCTCAGGTTCTCCTCCTCCCGGCAACGGTACATAAGAACCATAAACACCATTCTCTATCCCAATCACCGTCACATCTTTCTCGACAACATATACATTACCCCTCAAGCTGTCGGACCAGCTTGTTTTGATTCTCTCTCCATCCAGTTCGACATAGTCCGCATCGATGATGTGGCATCCCGCCGTCAGGATGTCTCCTTCGGCTAAAACAGTATATGACGGTGCTTCCTCCGTCGCCCACGTTTTCGCATACACTGTGTTTCCCACCGCACACAATATTATAAACATGACCGCTGCCAGCAGGATTGTCCTGATTTTTTTCATTTCTTTTCCTTCTTTCCGGATTTCTCCTTTTTATTTTTCTTCATTATAGCACTGCCTGCGGCAGACCTCAAGGAAAAAAACCGTTCTCCCTATTGACAATCTTTTTCATTTACCCTATAATGCTTTTTACATTCATATTGCCCTTGAGGGAGTAGTTTGCAGCAGTGCTGTGGTAATATCAACACGATGATGCCGTGTGCGGCATCTGGTATTATCTTAAAAAATGAGACTCATGGATGATCTGTTGTGCGCAGACCATCCGTGAGTCTTTTTGGTGTAGCCCACCAAAGAGGAGAACCCCCATGAGTTTATGCAGTCTTTTCTTACTCGCCGTCGGTCTTTCCATGGACGCTTTCGCAGTCGCAGTGTGCAAGGGCCTTGCCACCCCGGAGATCACCCTGAAAAAGGCCTGTGTGGTCGGACTCTGGTTCGGCGCCTTTCAGGCGCTGATGCCCACGCTCGGCTATCTGGTCGGTTACCGTTTTCAGGAGAAGATCTCCGCCATCGACCACTGGATCGCTTTCGTGCTTTTGGTGTTCATCGGCGCCAACATGATCCGTGAGTCCTTCTCCAAGGAGGAAGAGGGTGCCAACGCCTCTCTTGCCTTCAAGGAAATGCTGCTGCTTGCCATTGCTACCAGCATCGATGCGCTGGCGGTTGGCGTGACCTTTGCATTTCTGCCGGACATCCCCATCATTCCCGCCGTTTCCTTCATCGGCGTCATCACCTTCCTCCTGTCCGCTCTCGGCATGAAGGTGGGCAATGTGTTCGGAACGAAGTACAAATCCCGTGCAGAGCTTGTGGGCGGCATCATTTTGATCCTGATCGGCAGCAAGATACTGATCGAGCATCTCTTCTTTTAATTTTAAGGGCTGAAAGCAAAATCAGTCCAGTCTGCGAAGCTCCGTGTAGGCAAGAAGGAACGGTGCAACACCCTTTGCGTCGTCCTCCACAACAGGCTCCGACATATAGTATGCAAAGGAGCCGTCCCTTCTTGTATTGTCCGCAGGGCCGAGACCTGCAACCAGACAGATGCCGCCCAGATGCAGCTTGCCGTCCGTGGTCTTCATATAGCGGTTCTGTATCCCTTCAAACGCCTTTACGCCGTACTGTCTGTAAGACTCCGGCAGGAATCCGAGACGGACGCCCCGCAGAATGGAAAAAGCAAGGATCGCGCTGCCGCTGGTCTCCAGATAATTGCCGTTCCCCTCTCCCAGAGCAGGCAGCTGATACCACATACCGCTCTCATCCTGAAATTTTAAGAGGGAATCAATCAATTCACAGAACACCTTCTTTAAATATTCATATTCTTTCTCATATCCGGCGGGCTCCGTCTTGCTCAAGGTATCAAGCAACGCCATGGAATACCATCCGATTGCCCGCAGCCAGAAATTCTTGGAAAGTCCCGTCTCCTTATCACACCAGAAAATGGATTTGGATGCATCGTAGCCATGGTAATACAAGCCGGTCTTTTCATCCCTCATATACTTTACCACGTTGGCAAACTGGCGGAAAATATCGTCATAATGCTTCCTGCCGTCAAACTTGGTCTCATATTCCATATAGAAGGGCTGTCCCATATAAAGCCCGTCCAGCCAGACCTGATTGGGGTATATCTTCTTGTGCCAGAAATTGCCCTCCTCCGTCCGGGGCTGTCCCAGCAGCTGCCCATAGATCACATCAATCGCCTTGCGGTACTTCTCCTTGCCGGTCAGATCATACAGAAGAAAGAGCGTCTTTCCCGCATTCACATTGTCAATATTGTAATCCTCCGGCTTGTACCCCGCGATGGTGCCGTCCTCCATGACCCTATGGTCGATAAACGCATCCGCAAAGTCAAGATACTTTTTTTCGCCCGTGGTATTGTAGGTCTCCAGAAGGGCAAGGATCATACAGCCGTCTATGTAATTCCAGCCCGCCTTCAGCCCGCTCTTTGCCTTCTCGATATTCCACGCAGGAACATCCAGGGTGCTTCTCTCAATCAGTTCGTCGATATACTGCTCAATCACAGGAATATGCATGTTTTCACTCTTTCTGCCGCCGTGCGGTCTTTCAAAATGTAAGTGCTTTCATAAGACTATATTACTAGAAAATGGATTCTGCGTCAAGCGCGGATAGCACTGGCTTTTTTCCCACCCGCATGATACAATGTGCGTACAGACAATACTGATTTATGAGGGGTATCTGTTTCTATGAGAGTTTTAATACTGTCTTCCTCCACAGGCGGAGGACACAACGCCGCTGCCGCTGCCGTCACACAGGCGCTGCAGGCTGCGGGATACGACGCAGAGATGATGGATATGTTTCTCCTTTCCGGGCCGCGCACGGCGCGCCGGGTGGGACAGTGCTATGTCAATATCGCAAAGACCTTTCCGCATCTGTTCGGAATCTTCTACCGGATCGGAGGCGTCATCAGCTCCTCCAAAAGAAAGTCCCCGGTCTATTTTGCAAACGGGCTTATGGCAAAAAAGCTTGCCGCCTATTTAGCGGGACATCCCTGCGACGCCATCGTCATGCCGCACCTGTTCCCTGCGGAGACTGTTACCTACATGAAAAAACATCATATGGAGGTGCCCTTGACCGTAGCGGTCAGCACGGATTATACCTGTATTCCCTTCTGGGAGGAGACGGACTGCGACTACTACATCATTCCCCATGAGGATCTGGCGGAGGAGTATACCGCGCGGGGCATCCCCGCAGAAAAGCTGGTTCCTCTCGGGATCCCCACCAAGGCCGCCTTCTGCGATCCCGCGCCCCGCAGAGAGGCAAAAAGAAAGCTGCATCTGCCGGAGGACAAGCCCCTGTACCTGATTATGAGCGGTAGCATGGGCTTCGGCAAAATCCACCTTTTTGCCTATGAGCTGGTACGTCATCTGAAAGTGGGCGAACAGGTGGTGATTATCTGCGGAAACAACAAAAAGCTGCGCAACACCTTAAAGCGGCAGTTCCGCCGCACCCCCGGCGTCCACATCATAGGCTACACCAATCATGTGGAGGATTTCATGGCTGCCTGTGATGTGATCTACACAAAACCGGGCGGTCTGACCAGCACGGAGGCGCTCAACTGCAACGTTCCCATCGTGCACACGGCTCCCATCCCCGGCTGCGAGACCCGCAACCGCGAGTTCTTTGTCTCAAGGGGCATGTCCATCGCCGCAGAACATGTTTACACACAGGTAAAGCAGGGAAGGCTTCTGGTGGAAAACGAGGCGGTAAGGGACGGCATGCGCTCGGCGCAGCGGCAGAACGCCCGCCCGAATGCAGCCGCAGACATCTGCCGCTTTTTGGAGAAACACATCCGGGAGGAAAAGAAGTGATAAACGAAAGATATATTGCTTTTGCTTTTTATATTCTGGCAGGCTATCTCTCCGGCAGCATCATGTATGCCTATGTGATTCCCAAGGTGTTAAAGCACATTGATATCCGCGCCCTCTCTGACGACGGAAATCCGGGAACTGCCAACGCATTTCTGCATGCGGGAATCCCCATCGGAATGCTGGTGGTTCTCTGCGAGCTGTTGAAGGGCGCTTTTCCCGTGTGGGCGGCAGCCCATCGGCTGGAGATCTCGGATCCCCTGTTTTCCCTGGTGCTGTTTGCCCCCGTGCTGGGACATGCCTTTCCTTTTCTGCAAAACAAAAAAGGCGGAAAAGCAATCGCCGTTTCCTTCGGCGTGCTTCTCGGCCTCTTTCCCATGCTTGCGCCCGCGCTGACGCTGGCTGCCCTCTATATTCTGTTTTCCGTGGTCTTCGTGATCAACCCCCATTTTTACCGGTCGGTGGTCGCCTTCCTGCTCTTTACCGTATGCTGCCTGTTTTCCAAAACGCTTCCCGGCTCCGTAAAGGCGGGCTGCGCGTTTTTCTCCTTCACTGTCATTCTAAAACACTTCGCCGCATACCGGGGAGAACATTTCTGTATGAAGCTCCCGCTGGCGGATAAGCTGTTTAACCGCTGACCTCTTTTCTGCGCTCTCCCGTCCATCCCAGCTTTCTCGCCAAAAGAAAACAGAGGTAGCCGAGTAACGCCCCAAAGCAATTCAACAGAATGTCGTCCACATCAAAGATGCCGAACGCACTCAGAAGCTGGAAAAGCTCTATGCCCACCACCGTGAGGAACGCCGTTCCCATACAGACAATGCCGTGCTGCGCCGCCTTCCACACTCTGGGAAGCAGATAGCCGAACGGCACAAAGGCGACCACATTTCCCACAAGGTTTCCGAAGCTGTTGATTCCCTTCAGATCCCAGTGCCGCACATACAGCCGGATCGTCTTGAACAGGGTGAAATTCGCTCCCTGCAAGCCCTCCCACAGCACATCCTTCTGCCATCCTGCCATGATTTCCCGCAGACGCCACCACGGATATTTGAATACGATCACTTTGAGCAAAATCAGTAGGTATAGGATAAATAGGATTCTAACCTGCTTTTTTGTCAATATCTTACCTCCATCAATGTCAGACCCACCGCCGGAACCAAAGGGCCCGCCAGACTGCGGTCACGCCCCGCAAGGATCCCTGCCATCTCCTCCGGGCGGCGTTTTCCCTCTCCCACCTCAAGGAGCGTTCCCATCAGGATCCGCACCATGTGAAACAGAAAACCGTCCCCCGAAAACAGGAACCGCAATATATCCCCTTCCTGCTCGATCGTAATGCTGTCTATGATTCTGACCGTCGATTTCTTACTCTTTTTCGCCGAAGTGAAGGCTGCAAAATCGTGGGTGCCGGTAAGCTGCTCCGCCGCCCTGCGCATCGCCCCCACATCCAGCTTCTCCTTATAAACATATGCATATCTTCTGTCAAATACATGGGGAATCCCGCTGTTGATCACCTGATAACAATAGGTCTTTCCCTTCGCAAGCAGTCTGCTGTGAAAGCGGTCCGGCACCATTTCCACCGACAGCACGCCGATGTCCTCCGGCAGATACCGGTTCATGTAGTCCCGGATCTCCTCCGGCGTCATCCGGGTTTCCAGATGCGCGTTCGCCACCTGTCCTCTGGCGTGGACGCCCGCGTCCGTGCGCCCGCTTCCCTGTATCTCCACCTTCTGCCCGCACATTCTGGTAAGCAGAAGCTCCAGCTTTCCCTGCACAGTATTCTCCGTACTCTCCTGCCTCTGCCAGCCCTGATAACGGGTACCCTCGTACTGCAGGATCATCTTATAATTGTTCATGCTCGTCCTCTTCCTCAAAGGTTCCCATATCCTGCTCGCACTCCCGCTTGTAGGCGGTGATGATGGATTTGTCCTGAGGGGTCAGTCTCCGGAAATGGTTCAGCCCCGCAAGCAGGATCTGAATGCTCTCCTTCGTGGTGTCAAACGCTCCCTCCTGATACATGGTATACACGATCAGCCCGATGGGAACTGCTATTATCATTCCCACAACGCCGCCCGTCATGTATCCGATGTAGAGCAGAAACAAAGTCGGGATCGGTGCGACACCAATGGAATCCCCCACGATCTTTGGCTGAATGACCTGTCTTACAAGCTGACTGATTCCCCAGATTAACAGAAGTCCGATCGTCATTTTATAATCCGCACTCAAAAACTTCACGATCGCCCACGGCACCATGGCAGTACCCGTGCCGAAAAACGGCAGGAAGTCCAGAATGGCGATGCCGAATGCGATGAGAAGCGTATAGTCCACTCCCAGAATCAGGAAGCCTGCCACCAGAAGCAGATAGATCCAGACTTCGATCTTGATCTGCGCCTTCAGGTATCCGCCCACAGCCTTCACCATACTCTTCTTCATAATGCGGTAGCGCAGAAGCAGGGCTTCCGGCATATGATCCCTGAGGAAGCCGGTAAACTGCTCTTTCTCCGCCACGAAGAAATATGCGGACAGAAGACACATGATAATGCCGATGATAATGGTGGGAAGCTGCTTTGCAAAGTTGCCCACGGCGGCAATGGTCGGCGTACTGATCCTGGAAAACAGATCCCCCGCCGTCTTGTTCGCCTGATCTCCGATTCCCGTAAAGATGTTGTTCAGCGTATTCTGCACATCCATGGGAAGCTTCTCGTAGAGCACGCTCAGGTTGGCGGCAATCTCGTTGAAATCACTTTCCAGGGAAGACCACATATTGGGCAGATCCTGCACAAACCCGACGATCTCCCTCACCAGCTTGCTGCCCAGCAGATAGCCGGCAAGCACCACCAGACCGATCACAACCACAATGGTGACAACGCTTCCCGCTTTTCTCCGTATCTTGAGCTTCTGTTCAAAAAAGCGGACCATGGGGCTTGCAATGAGCGCGATGATCCAGCCGATCAGAAACGGCATGAAAAACAACAGAAGCCTCGGCACCACAAGCAGAATAAGCAGCAGTGCAACCAGCGCCACACCCAGATTCAGAATTGCCTTAACATACTTTTTCATGGAAGTCCACATCCTTCACACGCCCCCTCTCAGCCCACAGGCACTTCGGGCAGAAACTGTCCGATCACCTCATAGATCTCTTCCCTTCCCTGCTTGCTCTCCGCGGAAAAGGGAATGATCAGCGCATCCTGACCGGCGCCCAGAGTCTGTCTGATCAGCTTCACCTGACCGGCAAGCTGGCTTCTCTTGATCTTGTCCGCCTTGGTGGCAATGATGATGGGATGATACCCCTGTTTCAGGATCCAGTCGTACATGATGCAGTCGTTATTGCCCGGCGCATGTCTGATATCGATCAGCAGGAATACTGCCTTTAACTGCTTTGACTTGTGGAGATAATCCTCTATCATTTTTCCCCACTTCGCCTTGATCTCCTCGCTTGCCCTGGCGTAGCCGTAGCCCGGCAGATCCACGAAATAAATCTCGTCATTCACATTGTAAAAATTGATTGTCTGGGTCTTGCCCGGCTGGGCGCTGGTTCTCGCCAGCGACTTGCGGTTCATCAGCGCATTGATCAACGATGATTTCCCCACATTACTCTTGCCTGCAAACGCCACCTCGGGATACCGGTTGTCCGGCAGCTTACTGGTAATGCCGCACACCGTCTCCAGACTCACCTTCTTAATGACCATGTTCTTCTCCTCACACAAGCGCTTCCTTCAGCACATCCTCCATTTTATCCACATAGCAGATCTTAATGCCGGATTTGATCTCTCCCGAGATCTCCTCCACATCCTTCTTATTCTTCTGCGGTACCAGCACCTCGCGGATTCCCGCCTTGCCCGCCGCCAGAATCTTTTCTTTCAGCCCGCCGATGGGAAGCACTCTTCCCCGCAGGGTGATCTCACCCGTCATGGCGACATCCGCGCGCACCTTTCTCCCCGTGATGGCAGAAAACATGGCGGTTGCCATGGTAATACCGGCAGAGGGGCCGTCCTTGGGCACCGCGCCCTCCGGGATATGGATGTGAAAATCGTTCTTTTTGTAAAACTCTGCCGGAATCTTGTACTCCCTGCTCACGGAACGCACATAGCTGAGCCCGGTCATGGCGGATTCCTTCATCACATCCCCCATCTGTCCGGTCAGCTTCAGCTCGCCGTTTCCCGGCATGACGTTCACCTCGATCTGCAGGGTCTCGCCGCCTACGCTGGTCCACGCCAGCCCTCTCACGATCCCGACCTCGTCCGCGTCGTTCGCCGTATCCCTTGTGTACTTTACCTTGCCCAGATATTTTTCCAGATTCTGCGCCGTCACACGGATATGCCTTTCCTTCCGCTTTCCGGGTTTCTCCTTCAGCAGCTCCTTGGCAGCCTTTCTGCAAACCTCGCCGATTTTGCGCTCCAGCTCCCTGACGCCCGCCTCTCTGGTATATCCCTCTATGATCGCCTTCAGCGCACCGTCCGTGATGGACAGCGTGCCGTCGCCCAGTCCGTTTTTCTCGTATGCCTTTTTTAACAGATGCTCCTTGGCAATGTGGAACTTTTCGTTGTCCGTATAGCTGTTGACCTCGATCAGCTCCATACGGTCCAACAGCGGTCTCGGGATCTGCGCCACGTTGTTTGCGGTGGCGATGAAGAACACCTTTGAGAGATCCAGCGGAAGCTCCACATAATGATCCACGAAATGGCTGTTCTGCTCCCCGTCAAGCACCTCCAGAAGCGCTGCGGAGGTATCTCCCTTGTAATCATTCCCCACCTTGTCGATCTCATCCAGAAGCATGAGCGGATTGGCAACGCCCACCTGTTTCAGGGCTGTGGCGATCCTGCCCGGCATAGCTCCCACATAGGTCTTTCTGTGTCCTCTGATCTCCGCCTCATCCCGCACACCGCCGAGACTGATGCGCACATACTTTTTATCCAGCGCCCGGGCAACACTCTTGGCGATGGAGGTCTTTCCGGTTCCCGGAGGCCCCACCAGACAGATAATGGTGCTGTCTCCGCCCTTCTTTCCCGCCGTCAGGCTGCGCACCGCCAGAAACTCCAGTATGCGCTCCTTCACCTGCTCCAGCCCGTAGTGATCCTCGTTCAGGATCCTCTCCGCGCGGGCAAGATCCGTGTTGTCCTTGGATGCCTTATTCCACGGCAGCTCCAGCAGGGTCTCAATATAAGCCCGCTCCACCGCACTCTCGGAGCTGCTGCCGGAAAGCCCTTTGAACCGGGTGATTTCCTTCTCAATCCGCTCCTTCACTTCCTTATCGGCCTTCAGCTTCTTCACACTCTCGGAAAACTGATCCGCCTCGGAAAAGGGATCGCCGTCCCCCAGCTCCTCACGGATGGCGGAAAGCTGCTCCCTCAGAAGATAATCCTTCTGATTCTTGCTCACCCTTCTCTGCAGCTTTTCCGTCAGCTCCTTGCGTATCTTTCCGATCTCGATCTCGCTGTAAAGCACACCGGAGAGCAGCTCATACCGCTCCTTTACGGACACCGCACCGAGCACCTGCTGCCTGCTGCTCACCGCAAGGGGCAGGCTGCTTGCCAGCACATCCGCCATAACAGCCAGCTCCGCCATATTTCCGATCTTTTTTTCCAACAGCTTCCCGCTCTTGGGATACAGCAGGCTGTACTCCGCAAACAGATCCCGCAGCTGTCTCACCATGCTCTCCTGCTGCACCTGCGTAAGCTCGTCCTCGTCCGGACGCATCACCTCCACGGTGCCCAGCAGATACTCCTTGCAGGTATCGTCCAGCTCCACGAGCCTTCCCCTGTCGGTTCCCTCCACCAGAACGCGCACGATTCCACTCGGCAGACGGCTCATCTGCTTTAAGGAAGTAACGGTTCCCATCTCGTAGAGATCCTCCGCTCCGGGCTGCTCCACCCGCTCGTCCCGCTGGGTCACCACAAAGAGCCTCTGTCCCAGAATCATCGCCTGTTCCACAGCGTGTACTGACTTTTCCCTGCTCAAATCAAAATGTATGATCGTCCCCGGCAGAATGCAGAGATCCCGCAGTGCAACCACCGGTATTGCCAATTCCTTTGTCTCTTCCATCTATCTTCTCCAAGTATATTTAAAATGAAAACGCCGCACAAAAAGGCGGCGTTTTCCTGCTTACTTTGCTTTTTTCATAGGTACTTCACGATGCACCGTAAGCGGTTCGCTCACACCTTCCACTGCCCCTTTGGTAATAATTACGTTCTCTATGGTATCGTCGGACGGTATGCGGTACATGATGTCCATCATCACATTCTCCATGATGGAACGCAGACCTCTCGCTCCCGTCTTTCTCTCCAGTGCAAGCTCCGCAATGGCGGTGATGGCATCCTCCTCAAAGGAAAGCCCCACGCCATCCATTTCAAACAATCTCTGATACTGCTTGATCAGCGCATTCTTCGGCTCCGTCAGAATACGCACAAGCGCCTTCTGATCCAGACCCTCCAGCGACACATTGATGGGCACACGACCCACAAACTCGGGAATCAGACCGAACTTCACCAGATCCTGCGGCGTTACCTCGCCCAGAATTTCCCCGATCTCCTTGCTTGCCTTTTCCGTGATCTCCGCGTTAAAGCCGATGGACTTGCGGTCAAGCCGCGCCTCCACGATCTTGTCCAGACCGTCAAATGCACCTCCGCAGATGAAAAGAATGTTGGAGGTATCGATCTGGATCAGCTCCTGATGCGGGTGCTTTCTTCCGCCCTGGGGCGGCACGCTTGCCACCGTACCCTCAATAATCTTGAGCAGCGCCTGCTGCACACCCTCTCCGGACACATCACGGGTTATGGATACGTTCTCGCTCTTCTTGGTAATCTTGTCAATCTCATCGATGTAGATCATGCCGTACTGGGCGCGCTCCACATCATAGTCGGCTGCCTGGATCAGCTTTAAAAGGATGTTCTCCACATCCTCTCCCACATAGCCTGCCTCGGTCAGCGTGGTGGCATCCGCAATGGCAAAGGGCACGTTGATAATCTTCGCCAGCGTCTGCGCCAGATAGGTCTTGCCGGAGCCGGTAGGCCCGATCATGATGATGTTGCTCTTCTGAAGCTCCACATCACCGGGCTCCCTCTTTGCCATCACTCTCTTATAGTGGTTGTAGACGGAAACGGAAAGCACCTTCTTTGCCGCCTCCTGACCGATCACATAATCATCCAGAAAATGCTTGATCTCAACCGGTTTTAACAGCTTGAAATCCGGTGTCTCCTCGGAGTGAAGCTTCTCCTCGTCAAACTCTTCATCCAAAATATCACTGCATATCTCAATACACTCATCGCAGATATAGACACCTGCCGGTCCGGCGATCAGCTTTCTCACCTGATCCTGTGTCTTATTGCAAAATGAGCATCTCACGTCATTGCCGGAATTTTTTCCTGCCATTTCTCCCTCCAGGCCGGAGTACGCTCAGTCTCCGCTCTTTATTTCTCTTCACTCACCGCATGGGATGTGATCACCTTATCGATGAGACCATATTCCAATGCTTCCTGTGCGGACTTCCAGTTGTCACGCTCCGTATCCGCTGCGATCACCTCATAGTCCTTGCCGGTATTCTCCGCCAGCATGCGGTTCATCTTCTCCTTGGTAAGCAGGATGTGCTTTGCGGCGATCTCGATCTCCGTCGCCTGTCCCTGCGCACCGCCGAGGGGCTGATGGATCATGATTTCCGCGTTGGGAAGCGCCATTCTCTTGCCCTTTGCGCCGCCTGCCAGAAGGAAGGCACCCATGCTTGCCGCCATACCGATGCAGATCGTGGAAACATCACACTTGATATAGCGCATGGTATCATAAATGGCAAGGCCCGCCGTGATGGAACCGCCCGGGCTGTTGATGTAAAGGCTGATATCCTTGTCGGGATCCTCCGCCTCCAGAAACAGAAGCTGCGCCACGATCAGGCTTGCGGATACATCATTGACCTCCTCGCCCAAAAATATAATTCTCTCTTTCAAAAGGCGGGAATAGATATCGTAGGATCTCTCGCCTCTGCTTGTCTGTTCTATGACATAAGGTACTAAACTCATTCGTCTTCCTCCATTCTGTCCTGCAATCTTGCTTTTCTCACTTCTATAATAATAGACTACCGGAAAAAGTTTTGCAATCTCAAACAGAGGATTTAAGAAAAACTTAATCCTCTGTTTCTGATTTCTCTATAAGTACTTTTTTTAGCAGACCATTCTATTACTCTTCGGTTGTCTCAGCCTTCTTTGCCTTTGCTCTGGTCTTCTTCTCTGCCGGCTTGTCCTCTGCATCAGCCTTTGCCTTGGAAGCTGCCTTGCCTTCCTTTGCGTTCTCAACAAGGAAGTCCACAGCCTTGTTCACAGCCATGTCTGCCAGTACCTGGCTCTTGCCCTTCTCGCCCAGCATCTCCTTGATCTTGTCCGGCTCCATCTGGTACTTCTCAGCCATTCTCTTTACTTCTTCCTCGTACTCCTCGTCCGTCGCGGAAAGGTTCTCAGCCTTCGCAACAGCCTCCAGCACCAGTCTTGACTGAATGCGCTTCAGTGCCTGAGGCTTGGTCTGCTCAGACAGCATCTGTGCGTTCATGCCGGTAAACTGCATGTACTGCTCCATGGTAAGACCCTGCATCTGCAGTCTCTGTGCAAACTCATCGATGATCTGACGCTGCTCGGTCTCCACCATTGCGTCGGGAATCTCCATCTCCGCATCTGCGATCACAGCCTCGATCACAGCCTCTTCCTTTGCTGCCTTTGCCGCGTCGATCTTCTTCTGCTCCAGATTCTTCTTTACGTCCTCTTTGTACTCTGCAAGCGTATCAAAGGTGGAAACCTCACTTGCAAACTCGTCGTCCAGCTCGGGAAGCTGCTTCTCCTTGATACCCTTTACGGTACATTTGAACACAGCATCCTTGCCTGCCAGATCGGAAGCATGGTAATCTGCGGGGAAGGTAACCTTTACTTCGGTCTCCTTGCCGAGCTCTGCGCCCACAAGCTGCTCCTCAAAGCCGGGAATGAATGCGCCGGATCCGATGGTCAGCGGGTAGTCGCTTCCCTTTCCGCCGTCAAATGCAACGCCGTCCAAAAAGCCTTCGAAATCGATGGTGGTAATGTCGCCGTTCTTTACCGGTCTGTCCTCGATGGTAAGGGTTCTTGCGCTGTTCTCTCTCTCCTTGTCGATCTGCTCGTTGATCTCTGCCTCGGTAACGGCAATATCTGCCTTGTCAACCTTCACGCCCTTGTACTTGCCAAGCTTTACTTCCGGCTTCAGAGCCACCTCAGCGGTGAAGATGAAGGGCTTGCCCTTCTCGATCTGGGTCACATCGATCTTCGGGGAGGAAGCGATCTCCTCCTCGCACTCCTCGAGTGCCTTCTCATATGCGCCGGGGATCAGCTCGTTGGCTGCATCTTCATAGAAGATTGCTGCGCCGTACATCTGCTCGATCATCTTGCGGGGCACCTTGCCCTTGCGGAAGCCGGGTACGCTGATCTTGTTCTTGTTCTTCTGGTACGCGGACTCCAGTGCTTTCTCTAATTCTTCAGCGGATACCTCGATGGTAAGCTTCGCCATATTTTTTTCCAGTTTTTCTACCTGTAAACTCATCGTTACATTTCCTCCTTAAAATCGCAGCCGTCCGCCATGATTACGGTAAAACAGATACAGCCACAGTCATTATTCGATTATAGCACATGAAAAGTGGCTTGTCTACGCCTTTTTCCATTCCTTCTGCATGTCCCGGATTTCCCCGGACAGCCTTTCGGCATCCTCCGCCTCATGGGTCGCCACAACCATCGTCCTGCCTCTCTGCCACTCCCGGATCACCCGGGCTGCGTTGTCCCTGTTTTCCCCGTCCAGACCGGTGAAGGGCTCATCCAGAAGCAGCACCTCGGATTCCGCTGCCAGCGCCCGCGCCAGACACACTCTCCTCCGCATTCCGCCGGAGAGCGCCGAAACCTTCTGCTCCAAATCCTCCCCGGGAAGAAGTGTCTCCAGACACGCCCTTGCCGCCTGCCTGCTCTTACAGACAAGCTCCACATTGCAAAGCGCTGGCTCCTCCTCGCACAGCCTGTCCTCCTGAAACACCATGGCAATTTTATCCCCGCTCTCAAACTCTCCCCCGTCCGGACGCTCCAGACCCGCCAGCAGACGAAGCAGAGTGGTTTTTCCGCTCCCGGAGGGCGCCATCAGGCAATGGACGGAACCCGGCTCCCACCGTGCGGAAAACTCTGTAAGCACCTGCTTTTTGCCGTATGCCTTGGAGATTTTTTCAAGCACGATCCCCTGTCCGCCCGTGTGCTGTCTGCCCGCGCTCCTTCTGCCTGCATGGGGCTGCGGCTTCCACCGGCAGAACCCCCTCCACAAAAACAGCACGCCCCATTCCATGCAGGCGCTCAACAGGATCACCACCGCCGTCCACGCAAACACACCCGCCGTATCCAGATAGATCTTGGCTTCGTACAGCCTGCCGCCGATGGATCGCTCCGCCATGCCGATCACCTCCGCCGCGATCCCCGCCTTGATGCTCATGCCCATGCCCGTCCTGAGGCAGCTCTCCGCAAAGGGTGCCAGCGCAGGCCGGTACAGGTAGAAAATGCGGTTGAACCGGGGCATCTCAAACACCGCCGCCATCTCCGCAAGTTTCGGATCCGCATGGGACAGTCCCTCGTACACATTGACATACACGATGGGCAGTGCCACCAGAAGCGCGATCACGGCGGAAAGCCGCTCCCCGCCGAGCCAGATCAGCAGGATCACGGAAAAGGCTGCCACAGGCACCGCCTTGCAGAAGGTCATAAACGGGGACAAAAGCCGCTCCGCAAACCGCCACCGGAAGGCCGCCGCCGCAAGCACGCCGCCGACCGCCACTGCGCAAAAAAAGCCGCAGAGGATCCGGATCACAGACCCCCAGATGCTCTGCCAGAACTTTGCGGTCACAATCCCCCTGCACAGGGCTGCCGCCGTGTCAGCCGGGCCTGCAAACAAAAGGCTGTTGTCCGCAAGAAGCGCCGCCACCTGCCAGACGCACAGCCAGAAGCATGCCGCAAGCACGCTCTCTATCCACTTTTTTCTCTTTATGTGCGCACCGTTTTCCATGCACCTCTCCTAAGGGACATAATAAAATCCGTCCTCCGGCATGCTGCTGCCCACCGATTCGGGATTCAGTTCATACAATACCTGCAGATACCCCGTGAGCGCCTGCTTCATCTCCTGCCCCGTAATGCAGGTAATGTTGCAGGCCGGAATTGCCTTCTTCGCAATGGGCTCCTTGGCAATGATCTCCGCCTTGACACAGAGCGCCGCGGTCTCGTCGGGATTGCTCTGCACATAGGCGGCGCTCCTTGCGTGGTCTGCAAGGAACTGCTTCACCGCTTCCGGGTTCTCCTCCAGAAAGGCATTTCTCACCACCGTGACGCCGGTCACAAGACTGCTGCCGTCCTTCTGCACCTTCTCCCACTCCTCCGTCATGGACAGTCTCACGGAAAGCGCCTCGTTCTGCGCGCATGCCGCCGTCACAAAGGGCTGGGGAAGCAGTCCCACCGCATCCGGGTTCTCCGCGAGAAGCGCCGCCACCTCCGTCGCCTCTGACCGGTAATCGCAGACTACCTCACTCTGGTCGATCCCGTTTGCCGAAAGCAGATAGGAAAGCACATACTCCGGCGTGGTTCCCTTTCCCGTCAGGTAGATGGTCTTTCCCGTAAGATCCGCAAAGCTCTCAATGCTCTCATCCCCCGATACCATATACAGAACGCCCAGAGTATTGATGTCGATCACGCTGACCGCCCCCTCCGTCTTGTTGTAGAGGATCGCCGCCACATTCGCAGGCACAAGCGCAATGTCAAGCTCCCCTTTTATCATAAGCGGCGTCAGCTCGTCCGCTCCCACCGCCATCCTCACATCATAATCGTTCTCCGTTTCCTTCGCCTCTGCCTCCTCCATCAGTCTGAGCAGGCCGATGGTCGTGGGGCCCTTCAACGCCCCGATCCTCACCTGTGTTCCGGTCTTCTTCCCGCAGCCTGCCGCCGAAAGGCAAAGCACCAGCAATGCCGCCGCGCATATCCATAGCTTTTCTGTCCGTCTCCTCATGTCGTACTCCGTTCCGCAGATTGCTCCGCAATTTTGTCCCTACCATATTACAATATTTTTTCTCTCAAAAAAAGACTGATTTCTTTTATTGAAAAAAATTATATTTTGCTGTATAAAAGCAGTCCTTCCCGCCCATACTGTTACCAGACACGAAAGATAAATTTAATACTTATCCTCCCCTATAAAAATCCCCGACAGCCATTTGACTGCCGGGGGTTTTTGCGTGTGTCAGTTCAATCCTCTGAAGCCCTTACCGATGATCTCGCTGCTGTTGGTGATCATCATAAATGCCGTGGGCTGGGTCTTTTTGATGAAATTCCGCAGCATCACCGCCTGACTTCTCTTCATCACAGTAAGAATAATGGTCTTTTCCTGGTGGGAATAGGCTCCCTCCGCCCGATAGACCGTGGCGGAACGTTTCAGTGTCTCGTTGATATAGTGGCAGACCGGCTCCGCATCGTCGCAGACAATGGTAAAATATTTGCACAGATTGATGTTCTCGATCACGCCGTCGATCACCAGCGTTTTCGCCATCAGGCCGCAGAAGGAAAACAATCCCGTCTGAATGTCAAATACCAGACAGGAGGCAATCACGATCAGAAGGTCCACCGCAAAAAGCGCAATGCCGATGGAGACGCTGGTGTATTTTTTTAGGATCATGGCGATAATGTCCGTTCCTCCGCCGGAGGCTCCCACATTAAAGAGAATGGCGCTGCTGACCGCGGGCAGCACAACGGCAAAGATCAGCTCCAGCACGGGCTGTGTGGTCAGAGGCCCCTCCATGGGCGCCGCCCACTCAAGAAAGCTGAGCCCCACTGAGGTGAGGAGGGAAACGTAAACCGTCTTTAATCCCGTCTCCTTCCCCAAAAACAAAAATCCCAGCACCAGAAGCACCATATTGATCGCAAAGTTGATGGTTGCGGGGCTCACGGGCATCACCTCACCCAGCACCACCGCGAGGCCGGTCACACCGCCGAACGAAAAATGGTTGGGAAATTTAAACACATATACCCCCACCACCAACAGGATCGTGGCAAGTGTCAATATCAGATATTCCAAAAAAATCTTTTTCCGTTTCTGTATCATACTGCTCTCCGCTTTCCCTCTCATATCTTCCACTCCATTATAAATGATACGCAGACATTTGTCGAATGTAAATCGGCTCTCTCCCGGCGCGGTTGCCCATTTCCCTCTTTTGTAGTAGAATGGGGGTGGTTTGAAAATACCCGCATTTTTATCGGAAAGGAATCCCATGACCACCAATCTGGAATACTACAAGGTTTTTTATCATGTTGCCAGAACCGGCTCCCTCACACAGGCTGCCGGTATCCTGTCGGTGTCGCAGCCTGCCGTCAGCCAGTCCCTAAAGGCACTGGAGGCACAGCTCGGCACGCCCCTCTTCACCCGCGTTTCCAAGGGAGTGCGGCTGACGCCCGAGGGGGAGCTTTTATATTCCTATGTTGCAAAGGGCTGTGAACAGATCGCCATGGGGGAACAAAAGCTGCGGCAGATGCTGAATCTGGAGCTTGGGGAGGTTCGCATCGGTGCAAGCGACATGACGCTGCAGTTCTGCCTGCTTCCGTTTCTGGAACAGTTTCACGAATGCTACCCTTCCATCAAGGTCGTGGTCACGAACGCTCCCACCCCGGAGACACTGGCGAATCTGGAAAACGGACAGATCGATTTCGGCGCCGTCAGCACGCCTTTCGATTCCCTTCCCGCTGCAGAGGCGGTCGCCGTCCATCCCATACAGGACACCTTTGTCTGTGGCAGACGGTTCATCTCCTACAAGCACCGCACGCTGGATCTGTCCGTGCTTGGCGAGCTTCCCCTGATCTGTCTTGAGGGCGACACCAGCACGCGCCGCTACATGGACGCCTTTCTGGAACAGAACCACGCATCGGTTCACCCCGAGTTTGAGCTTGCCACCAGCGATATGATCGTGCAGTTTGCGCTCCGCAATCTGGGCGTCGGCTGTGTGGTGCGGGACTTTGCGCTGCCCCACCTGCAATCCGGCAAGCTTTTTGAACTGCGCTTCAATAAGATTATTCCCAAAAGGGAGATCTGTATTGTAAGAAACACAAAAAATCCCATGTCAACCGCTGCAAAAAATCTGTGGACAATCATAGAGAACGCACAGCAAAAGAAGGAGAACACATTATGATCAAAACCGTTATTTTCGACATCGGAAACGTCCTTGCGGGCTTTGCCTGGCAGGAGTTCTTCGCCTCTTTCGGCTATGACGCCGAAACACTGGAAAAGCTGGGGAAGGCCACCGTATTAAGCCCCGCCTGGAACGAATATGATTTAGGAAAGCTGTCCGACGATGAAATCCTTGCCCTTTTCATAAAAAACGACCCTTCGATCGAAAAGGAGCTGCGGGAATCCCTTGCGGATTTCTCCGGTCTGCTTCTGCGCTACGACTACGCCATCCCCTGGATCGAGGAGCTGCACGGCAGAGGGCTGCAGGTGCTCTATCTGTCAAACTTCTCCGAGAAGGCGCTCCGGGAATGTCCCTCCGTTCTGGATTTTGTCCCTCACACGGACGGCGGCATCTTCTCCTGCAAGGTCAAGCTGACCAAGCCGGATCCCGCCATCTATCAGTTACTTTTAACACGCTACGGGCTGCGCGCCGAAGAGTGCGTCTTTCTGGACGACACCCTGCGCAATGTAAATGCCGCGGAAGCACTGGGCATCCACGGCATACATTTTCAAACGCTCTCTCAGGCCAGATCGGAGCTTGAGGCGCTCCTCTCAGAACCGTAGTCTTTATTTTGTTTCTGTATCGGCAGTCTCTGCATCCACAGTCTCCTGTGCATCCGCACCGTCCACCCCATCCGCATCCTGCATCAGGTGCAGATCCGCGATGGTCTTCTTTCCGGTGGTTTCCCCGTAGATCCAGATAAAGATCCACGCAAGAAGGGGAACCGCCATGGTGCAGACCAGACAGCCTACAAACCACTTGCCGGACGCCGTGGGATCCACGATTGCGACCACCAGCGTCACGATATAGAGTGCTGCCAGCAGAATCACCGCCACAAGCGCTGCGATCTGCTTTGCTGTTCTTTTTTTCATTCTGACCTCACGCCTTCTTCAAGGGACTCTCACGATAGATAATGTCGTCGCGTCCCGGTCCGTTGCTCACCATGGTAATGGGATAACCGATCTGCTGCTCAATAAACTCCACATACTTGCGGCAGTTCTCGGGAAGCTCCTCGTACTTTTTGATACCGCGGATCTCGCACTTCCAGCCCGGCAGCACCGTCAGTACCGGCTTTGCCTTCTCAAGCCTATGGGTAACGGGGAACTCGTCCGTCACCTCGCCGTCGATCTCATATCCCGTACATACCGGAATCTCGTCCAGATATCCCAGCACATCCAGCACCGTGAACGCTACATCCGTAGTTCCCTGCATACGGCAGCCGTATTTGGAAGCCACGCAGTCAAACCATCCCATGCGTCTGGGTCTACCGGTGGTCGCGCCGAACTCGCCGCCGTCGCCGCCGCGTCTTCTCAGCTCGTCCGCCTCGTCCCCGAAAATCTCGGAAACAAAAGCGCCTGCGCCGACTGCGGAGGAATATGCCTTGCAGACCGTCACAATCTCCCTGATCTCATAGGGCGGAATGCCTGCGCCGATTGCGCCGTATGCCGCCAGTGTAGAGGAAGAAGTTACCATGGGGTAGATGCCGTGATCCGGATCCTTTAAGGTTCCGAGCTGTCCCTCTAAAAGAATGGTCTTTCCCTCCTTCAGTGCCTTGTTTAAGAAAGAGGAAACATCACACACATAGGGGGCGATCATATCCCTGTACTCATGCAGCGTCGCAATCAGCTCCTCCGCATCGATGGGATCCTTGTGGTACAAATGAGTCAGCAGAATATTCTTGGTCTCCAGCACACGGTATACCTTTTCTCTGAGTACCTCCTCGTCGAAAAGCTCGTTTACCTGAAAACCGATCTTTGCATATTTATCTGAATAGAACGGTGCAATGCCCGACTTTGTGGAGCCGAAAGACTTCTTTCCGAGTCTCTCCTCCTCGTACTGGTCAAACAGGACGTGATACGGCATCACGATCTGTGCGCGGTCGGAGACCAGAATCTTCGGCATGGGCACATCCCTGTCCGTGATGGATTTGATCTCGTTGATCAGGATGGGAATATTCAGCGCCACGCCGTTTCCGATCACACTCGTCGTATGATTGTAGAATACGCCGGACGGAAGTGTGTGCAGCGCAAATTTGCCGTAATTGTTCACGATCGTATGCCCTGCGTTTGCGCCTCCCTGAAAGCGCACGATGATGTCGGCATTTTCCGCCATCATATCGGTGATCTTTCCCTTTCCTTCGTCACCCCAGTTTGCTCCTACAACTGCTTTTACCATTCTCTTCGTTCCTTTCTTCCCGGATATCCCGGCTGATTTTACCTGTTACTTACCCATTATAGCCCATAGCATCATATAAGTAAAATCAATATTATTTATGGAACGTATAAGAGTGTGTTATCTTGTTATACCGTAATCTCGGCTTTCACACCCAAAAGCGCCTTGTTCGCCTCCAGAATGGGGCTGACTACCTTGGTCAGGAACGCCTCCACCTGCTCCTTGGAGCGTCCGGTATATCTTGCAGGCTCCATCGTCTTTTGCAGATCCTCCAGAGAAAGGTTGAACGCAGGATCCGCCGCGATCAGCTCCAGCAGATTGTTCTCTTTTCCTTCCACCTTCACATTCCTGCCCGCTTCCATGGAAAGCTCGCGGATGCGCTCATGCAGCTCCTGTCTGTCGCCGCCCGCCTTCACCGCATCCATCATAATATTCTCCGTCGCCATGAAAGGCAGCTCCGCCAGCATATGCTTCTCGATCACCTTGGGGTACACCACAAGACCGTCCACCACATTCAGGCACAGATCCAGAATGCCGTCGATGGCAAGGAAGCCCTCCGGGATGGAAAGACGCTTGTTTGCGGAATCGTCCAGTGTTCTCTCAAACCACTGGGTTGCGGAGGTGATCGCCGGATTTAAGGCATCCACCATCACATAACGGCTCAAGGACGCAATGCGCTCGCTGCGCATGGGATTTCTCTTGTAAGCCATTGCCGAGGAACCGATCTGGCTCTTCTCAAACGGCTCCTCCACCTCCTTCAAATGCTGCAAAAGGCGGATATCGTTGCTCATCTTATGTGCGGATGCCGCAATGCCGGCAAGCACGTTGGCAACTCTGGTATCTACTTTTCTGGAATAAGTCTGGCCGGAAACGGGATAGCACTCCTTAAAGCCCATCTTCTCCGCGATCATGGGATCGATCCTGTCGATCTTTTCCTGATCCCCGTCAAACAGCTCAAGGAAGGATGCCTGTGTGCCGGTGGTTCCCTTGCTTCCCAAAAGCTTCATGGTGGAAAGCACATGCTCCAGATCCTCCAGATCCAGACAGAACTCCTGCAGCCAGAGCGTGGCTCTCTTGCCCACGGTGGTCGGCTGCGCAGGCTGGAAATGGGTGAAGGCAAGCGTGGGCTGCGCCTTGTACTTATCCGCAAACGCTGCCAGCTCCGCCATGACATTCACCAGTTTCTTCTTGACCAGCTTCAGCGCCTCGGTCATCACGATAATATCCGTATTGTCTCCCACATAGCAGGAGGTTGCACCCAGATGGATGATGCCCTTTGCTTTCGGGCACTGGACGCCGTAGGCGTACACATGGCTCATGACATCATGGCGCACTTCTTTTTCCCGCGCTTTTGCCACATCATAGTTGATGTCGTCCGCGTGGGCGCGAAGCTCTGCAAGCTGCTCCTCCGTAATGGGAAGTCCCAGCTCCTTTTCCGTCTCCGCCAGTGCGATCCAAAGCTTTCTCCATGTGCGGAATTTCATGTCCTGAGAAAAAATATACTGCATTTCCTTGCTGGCATAGCGCTCCGACAAGGGGCTTGTATAACCGTCTGTACTCACTGATAGTCCTCCTCGTAGTCTATTTCTCAAACTCGCCTCTGATGTCCTCCGTGGGCGGCTCCATGGGGTAGGTTCCCGTAAAGCAGCCCTTGCAGATTCCCAGATTGTTCACGATCTCCGAAAGTCTCTCCACGCGCAGATAGTCCAGACTGTCCGTTCCGATCAGCCTGCTGATATCCTCCACGCTGCGATTATATGCGATAAGCTGCTCCCTTGCCGGTACATCCGTACCGAAATAGCAGGGCCACAAAAAGGGCGGTGAGCTGACGCGCATATGCACCTCCTTCGCCCCCGCATCCCGCAGCATGCGGACGATACGGTCTGAGGTCGTACCTCTGACGATGGAGTCGTCGATCATAATAATGCGCTTTCCCGCCACGGATTCCCGGATGGCATTAAGTTTCACCTGCACACTGCTCTCACGGTTCTTCTGCTGCGGCTTGATAAAGGTTCTCCCCACATATGCGTTCTTCACAAAAGCGGTTCCGTAGGGGATGCCGGACTGCATGGCATAACCCATGGCGGCGCAGTTGCCCGACTCGGGAACACCCACCACCATATCCGCTTCCACCGGGGAGTCGATCGCCAGAAATTTCCCTGCCAGAATCCGGGAATTGTATACACTCTCCCCGTCAATATGGCTGTCCGGCCTTGCAAAATAAATGTATTCAAATACGCATCTCGCCGTTTCCTCCGGCTTCAGCGCATGGGACATATCCGACTCAATGCCCTTCTCGGGGGAGATCGTCACAATTTCTCCCGGTCTCACATCTCGGACAAAGGCAGCGCCCACCGTGTCCAGCGCGCAGGTCTCGCTCGCCAGAAGATAAACATTGTCCCTCTTTCCGATACAGAGCGGTCTGAAACCGAAGGGATCCCTTGCGCCGATCAGCTTTCTGGGCGACATGATCACAAGGGAATAAGCTCCCTTGATCTTGTTCATGGCGCGCCCAACCGCCTCCTCAACGGATTTGGAATTTAAGCGCTCACGCGCAATGTGGTACGCGATCACCTCCGAGTCGATGGTGGTCTGGAAGATTGCACCCGTATACTCCAGCTCTCTTCTTAGCTGCGGCGCATTGATCAGGTTTCCGTTGTGCGCCAGTCCCAGCGTACCCTTCACATAATTGAGCACGAGGGGCTGGGCGTTCTCCCTGGTGGAGCTTCCCGCCGTAGAATAGCGGACATGCCCCACACCGATATCGCCCTTCAGCTTGGACAGCGTCTCCGCGTCAAAGCCCTCGTTCACAAGTCCCATGTCCTTGTGGCTTAACACCTTGCCCTTGGGACCGTTGGTGTCGCTGACCGCAATACCGCAGCTCTCCTGTCCTCTGTGCTGAAGCGCCAGAAGACCGTAATAGATGGTGGAGGAGACATCCCCTCCGTCAAAGTCGTAAGCGCCGAATACACCGCACTCTTCGCTTAATTTATCATAATTCTGCATTATGCCAACCCCAAACGCTTGAATACTTCGTTGTATGCTTCCTCCACATTGCCAAGATCCCTGCGGAAGCGGTCCTTGTCAAGCTTCTCATTGGTATGGACATCCCACAGACGGCAGGTATCCGGTGAGGTCTCGTCCGCCAGAATGATCTGTCCGTGATAACGTCCAAACTCGATCTTAAAATCTATGAGCTTCATGTCTGCCTGCAGGAAATAAGCCTTCAGCACCTCGTTTACCTTGAACGCATACTTCTTGATGGTCTCGATCTCCTCCCATGTTGCAAGGTTCAGCGCTCTTGCAAAATAAGCGTTGATGAGGGGATCGCCCAGTTCATCGTTCTTGTAGGAAAATTCGATAGTCGGCTCTGCAAACGGAGTACCCTCCGGCACGCCCAATCTCTTGGAAAAGCTGCCTGCCGCCACGTTGCGGATAATCACCTCAAGGGGTACGATCTCCACTCTCTTTACTGCGGTTTCCCTGTCGCTCAGCTCCTCAATGAAGTGTGTGGGAACGCCCTCTTTTTCCAGCATCTTAAACACATGGTTGGTCATTTTGTTGTTGATGACGCCTTTTCCGACAATGGTTCCTTTTTTCTCGCCGTTGAATGCAGTCGCATCGTCCTTGTAATCCACGATCAGCACATCGGGATCATCCGTCTTAAACACTTTCTTTGCCTTGCCTTCATAAAGCTGCTCCAGTTTCTTCATTGTTTTTCTCCTCTTAATTTATTGTTTTCCCCAAAGAGCCCCATACAGCACAATCATATATCACTCATTTTCATAAATCAAGCTATTTTCTGCTTTTTCGAGCATCTCCCGGATCTCCGCCGCATACTGCGGATGCTTCATGGCGATATCCTTGATTTCCTGCTGCGCCGTGCCCGCAAGCTCCTTGTTGTACTCAAGCTGCTTGCGCAGCGCCTGTCTGCGGACGATCAGCTCGTGGCGCAGCTCTATCATCTCCCTGCTGTCCACCAGTGACGCCGGGCGGAGCACAAAACGGTCGGGATCCTTCACCCTGTACCGCGAAAGCAGTGCGGAAAGCTGTTTTTTGTTGTAATCATACCTTGCCTCCGCCTCCGCGTACTGTCTGCGCTCCTCCTTCTCCGCCTGATACAGCTCCCAGAGCTGCTGCAGCTTTGCAGCGCTGTCCACATCATATTTCAAATAAAGATAGTCCAGGAGATTCACATTGTTTATGTAACGGATCTTCACCGTGTTCTGCAGCTGGATCAGCCTGTTCTGCGCCTTCTCCACCCGGGTAAGCTCCCTGTCCGCATCGGTGTATTTCAGGTACAAGACCGTGATGGCGACCGCAGCCGCTCCCACCGCCACATAATAGCCCACGGCGGTATCCATGGAAAATCCGAACTGTAACACCAGAAGCATGAGAATACAAACTGCCAGCGCCACCAGACAGATCATCGCCATTCCGCGCAGATTTGCCAGCATAGTTCTCAGCTCATTCCTGCGGTATCCGTAGGCGTGACGCTCCCCGTCCAGCTTGGCGAGATCCTGCTTTACCAGTTTCTGATACCGCTCCGCTTCCTTCAACTTTGCGATACCCTTCTCTGCCTCGTCCTCCTGTGCGCGCATCTTGTGGTACTCGCTGTCCGTCATGCGCTCCTTTTTGTCCAGATAGCGCTGTCTCTCCTTTTCAAGCGCAAGCATCTTTCCGGCGACCGACTTGATCTCCTCCGCCTGCTCCTGCGGCAGGGACTCAATCTCCTCCATATCCGTCAGGTAGGAGGTCACAAGGGAATACTCCCCTGACAGAAGATTGATCTCCTTCTCCGCCTCCCCGAGCTGCTCCATGCAGCTTGTCAGGTATCTGGTTCTCTCGATCTCATCGTCAATGTCGATCTGATCCCGCCTGCATACAAGCTTGTCCCAGTCCTCCTGCTGCTCCTCTTCCTTCTCTTTTTTCCTGCTGCCAAACAGCCACTTCAAAAGCCCCATAGATTTCCTTTCAGCCGGTCACGCTCGTCCGGTACTCTTCCTTCAATCTCTGTGCGATCCTGTCCATCTCCTCATAATAAAGCGCGACGCTTCCGTCCTCCTTGTGGGAAAGACATTCCGCAAGCTCCGCTTCCTGTTCGCTCTCCTCAAACTGCCTGCGCAGCACTTCGACCTTCTTTTCCACCTCAAGCGTCTCCTCGTAATACTCGGGGAAGCCCGCCGCGTAGGCGATATAGTCATCCTCCTCCATGGACATGCGCTTTGCCGCCAGCGCACAGACCAGCTCGTCCTGCCGCGGGATCAGGTCATAGGCGGCACGGAACCGCTTCTCCGCGCTCTCAAACGCAAACAATCCGCAGAACGCCACGCCCATATTGTGCAGGATGGCGGAGCTTAGCTCCTTCTCCCCCTCGGGAAGCTGCATGAGCAGCGCATCATACTCCGCCAGCGCGTTCGCATAGCGCCCGCTCTCCACCATGTGATCCACCCGGCTTTTCAGCTTTTCATATACGTTCAGGTTGGCGCCCGCCCGGTAGATCTCCTCTGTTTTCTTCACCGTATCGCCGTCATAGAAGCCCACATATTCCAGAATGACTCCCACAAAGGCGCTCACGGAAACCTTTCTGTGCAGCATGGGGTACAGCTGCGCCGCCAGCTCCGAAAGCCCCAGGCTCTCGTCGATAAAGCGCACCAGCTTCTTGTCCAGAATCTCCCTGTCCAACAGAAAAGCATTTTCCTTCAGCACATAGCACAGCTCCTCCGCCGAGAATACGCGGATGCCCAGATTTTCAAAATAGTATGGAGTTTTGGCGTACTCACCTGTACATAAAATCACTCTGCTCACTTACTCTACCTCAAAACTCTCCGTCCATTTCTGATAGCTGGCGGGGAAGATCTCCCCGAAGCCTCTGTCCTCAATCTCCATCTCAATGCAGGTTTCAGACGACATATGCATCTCCATATGCAGCCTCGACGCCGCGCCCTTTCTGATGGAAAGCCCATCCAGCGTCACCGTGGCATGCTTTACGTTCCTGCCGTTTAGGGGCGTGACAATCAGGGAAAAGGTGTTCTCCTCCACCAGCATAAAATCCAGCTCTGCGTGTACGTCAAACCAGCTCTGCCCCGCATCCAGAAGCGCGTAATAGGATTCCTCACCCTGTCTCAGCAGGCGCATTCCCACATTTGCCTTGAGCTTTTCATTACCCAGAAATACATGCGTCCTGCCCACATCGCTTGCGGAAAGCTTCTCCCGCATGGCAAAGCAGGCGCCCTTGCTATACAGATTGTTTCCCTGAAAAACCCTGCGCCCCCTGCAAAGATAACGCAGGGATTCCTTCATCCACTCCTCGTCGAAGCCCTCTCCGATCAGATAGGCGGAGGAGATCAGCCGTCCCTCGCAGGAGGTTTTCAAAATCTCCAGAAACTGCTCATCCATGCGCCCGCTCTCGTCGGGCGTCAGCTCCTCCACTGTCTTTCCCGGATCCGGGAGCGGATAGGTCTCCTCGTCCACAAACGCCACCACGGGCGTGGTTCTGCGGTTGCACTCCAGCCGGTAGACGCACACCTCGTCCCCACGGCGGTCAAACACCATCACCTGTCTGCTCCAAAGTTCCTCCGGCTGATGGATTGTGTAGTAGTAAAAGCTCTCCACATGCCCCTGAAAATAGATGTGTCCCGCCTTAAGATCCAGTCTGGACACCACCTCATTCAGAATTTCCACCATCCTGCCGTCCAGCTTTTCACAGGTGATCATCAGCCCTTCCATTCTGTCCGTCCCGCATGTGGCGGTCAGAAGCGCCATGCTGCGCTTCACAAACAGCGTCAGAAGCGCCGTCGGATCAAATTCTTCTTCCTCCACCTTCACCGGCTCGCCCGCCCTTGCGAGGGAAACCAGATCCCGGATTAAGAAGCTGTCGTCCTGTCCGGCGCGTTTCCGGGCGTCCTTTCCGAAAAACCACTGGCTCACCCCCTGCCGCTTGCACAGCAGGGTCGGAATATTGTAGCTCTCTCCGCCCGCAACCATGGACAAGGTTTCCGGCTCTGTTCCTTCATTTGTCCAATAGCTGATCTGCGAATACCGGTCACCCAGATCATAGCCTACGATCAACTTGTCCTTCACTGTAACTCCCTTTCCCGAACAGCCTACCTCAATGCAAACAGCCCGTTTTTCATAAATTCCTTGTACTGGTATTCCGCGAGCAGCTTATCCACCGTCTCATAGTCCTGCAGCGTGCCGCTGATGCTGATATCATTGAGCAGATTGAACTTTCCCTCCGCTCCCATGCTGCCGGTGTCGCTCTTCCGGATGGTAGCGCTCTCCGTGAGCTGCTCCTCCCCCTCGCTCTCTTCCACGATGTAATATTGCAGCCGTTCCCCGAAGAACAGCACAAAATCCTTAAAGCACACGCCGCCGTAGACCTCGTTCATCTCCTCGGTCAGATACTCCGGCTCCTCGCCCTCCGCATGCTCCAGACAGTAGTGCATCACGGCGCGCACTCCCGGCTGTGCCTTGTATTCCACAATCGTCCGGTCAGCCATCTGCTCCCTTATGGCATCGTCCAGCTCCGCAAACTCAAGGAACATTTTAAGCCGGATCCTGTCCGCCAGAAGCTCCCGTATGTACTCCCGCAAAAACACCTCTTCCTCCGGTGTCACAACGCTCCTGTTCTCCGCATAATACTTGATGAATGCCAGCTTGCAGACACGGTGAAGGATCTCTCCCTGACGCTGCAGCCTCGCCATCTCCTCAAACACATAGCCGTCCGTCAGTCTGTCCTTCACATAATAATCATAAGCGCACTGGGAAAGGAATGCCTCCTCCACATCCGGCTTTGCGCCGCCTGCCACATAGCTGCGGAAAATCTGCATTTTCTCCCCCACAAACGAGCCGGAGAACAGCATCTGAATCAGCATCTTCTCACACAGCTCATAGGTATCTACGTTGAAGTCCTCCGCCGCCTTGTATACATCCCGCAATTCCTTGGTCATCCCCCGCAGATAGAGGGAGAGATACCGCAGGCAATGCTCATCGTACTTGCCGCGCCGGAATGCATAGCGGACGCCCTCCAAAATCACGCTGTCCTCCACAAACTCATTGTTCTTGATCAGTCTGCTGCAAAGCCGCATCAGCGTCTTGGCGTCCATGCCATAAGGGCCGTACCATGAAAGCCAGTCGTAAGCGATGCTCTCCTTTCCCCGCAGTACCAGATAGTGCAGGACGTCGTTCCGTTCCTTTCCGTTCAGAAGCTCCGGCCGGACCTGCTCCAGATAATCGTCCAGCTCCTTGATCTTGTCATTCTCGTAATCGTACTTCATAAGGCGCATGCCGATATCACGCTTCACCTCATCCGTAATGTCCTCATCCTGCAGGAGGAAGCCGAACCGCTCCTCGTTCTCCGCCGTCACCTCCGCGACCTCCCTGCCGTTCATGCAGAGATACAGATTCAGATTGCGGCTGTCGCCCACCATGGGAGCGATGAGCTTCACGAGCTTACCCGGCAGCATAAGCTTCTCCACCGTGTAGGAAACATCGGAAATATAGCGGTTGTGGCAGGTGTCCTCAAACAGGATCCTGTCCTCCGTGCCAGGCATGGGCACCAGCGCCCTTCCGTCCGTCAGGGGGTAGTATTCCGTATCCTTCTTTCCCTGTCCGCAGACCACCGCAAAGCGGATTCCCGGCTGCTCCGTCTGCACGCTGTTCATAAACACCAGCTCCGCAAGTCCCTCCGCGATCCGGGGCGTGATCATCTGCGGCTCCAGCAGATTCTTATACAAATATGCCAGATCCCGGTTGATCCTTCTTTTCAGGATCTGCTCCAGCATAAACTGTTCCGTCTGGTTCCGGTAGCTTTCATAAAGCTCGGGGAAGCCTGCCCTGTTGCGGTGCACATTGGCGTACAAAAAGGACGCCAGCTCATAGTCCAGATTGTTCTGATAGGAAAAATACATCAGCACCATCTTGGGCAGCGCCTCGGTGGTGTTTCTGTCCACGCTCATCAGATAATGCTCGTAGAGTCTGGTAATGCGAAGCTCCTGCTCCACGCCGCGCTTATACCATTTGAAATACTGCTTTCCGGTCTTTCCGCCCTTGATCAGCTGGCTGCAGATCTCCTGCAAAACCCGCACATCGGCTCTGGTCTGATAGCAGGTCACCAGCGTCCGGTACAGAAGGGACGAATACTCCCGCTCTTTTGCCATCAGATACAGAAACTGCATGATCACATCCCCGGAAAGCATCTCATTGCGCGCGCCGAACCAGAGCACCTGCCGTTCAAAGGCTCCCAGCTTGATGAGAAGCGCGGGGCTTAGGTTAACCAGCAGCAGCGCTTCTATATATATGATCGGGCTGCTGCAGCCCCTCTCGTACTGCTCCTCCAAAAACATCCATTTCTTGGTAAAGCTGCGGTTATATTCCTCGGAGAGATACAAAAGAAGCCACGCCAGCCGCCATTCTCCCCGGTTTTTCTTATATAGGCTCTCCACCTGCTCCGCGATCCGGTTCACATAGGACTCCTCCCGGTGGATCAGGGTGGTCAGGTAGAGATAGTACGCCTCGGTCACGGGATCCCTTCGTTCCTCCCGATCCAGCATATCCGCTACATGATCCAGAATCCACTGTGCCTCATTGAAACGCTCCTCCGTCACAAGGAGCTGCGCCTGAAACAGTCTCGCCGCCATATCTTTGTCGTCCGCCGAGATCATGCGCTCCACCAGCTTGCCGCTCTCCTTCATCCATGTGTCGGTGCTGATCCGCTTTAACCGGAACGCCTGATAATACTGCATCAGCTGCACGGTCTGCCGGTCACTCTCCACGCTGCGCCTTCCGGCCTTTCCCGCGCCTCTGTATTTGACCGTTACAGGAATTTTGATCTCGTCACATCCGCTGCAAAGCCGTACCTCGCCGAAATTATTTCCGTCGTGGAGACGGCGGCTGTCTATGTATACGGGAAGCCGGAACCTGTTTCCCGCAAAATCCGCCTCCGTAACGGTGTCGATCTCCGTGAAAACAAACTCTCCCTCCGTGCTGACCGCCAGGTTCGTATAGCCCCAGCCGTTTCTGGTGATCGTCAAAGAAAGCTCCACAACTCCCTCCGGCTCCTCCACCCTAAGCTCCGTGGCATCCGTCAGGTACTCTATCTTCTGTTTTTTGTTAATGCCGATGAGAAATTCCTCGATATTCTGTCTGTTGCCCTGAAATGCGGACAGTCCCCGGTAATAGTCGTAATACTGCCAGTCGCTTCCGTTGAACACATTTTTGAAATCAGGGGAATAAAAGATATCCACAGCCTCCGTGGGGCTTGTCTTTACCAGATTTGCAAAGTGAAAGAGGTTGCGGATATTACCCAAGGAGGAGGTCAGCACCGCATACTCCACCGTGACCACAAAGGGAAGATAATATTCTCCCTGATTGCTGATCACATAGAACTCGCCCTTTACAACATCCCCCTCCTCCATGTTTTCACCGTGAAAACAATAGGAGATTTCTTCCTCACAGCCCACAAATTCCGGGGTGAGGCACTCCATCCTGCCGTCGGAGGAAATCACGCTTCCTTTGGTATAGCGTCCGCTTCCCGCATAGATCCGGAAAGACCCGCGGACACACTCGCCTTTTTTTATGGTGAGCTCCAGCTTTGTGCACGAAAAATCAAGAGAACCGTTTTCATAATCAAAGTTCCCCTCCAAAAGTCTGTCTATCACTTCCTGCATGCCGCTCACCCTCTTTTGACAAATTTCTCTTCTCATTATAGCATTGCACCATATATCACGCAAACATATTTTCTGCATATAATGGCTGTAAGTGAATTTCTACCGAGGTTCTTCTATGCAAAAAGTTTTACAGACCGCCCAGATGCCGGACACCGGATCCATGCGCATTTCGGTCACCTCCGCGCTGGGGCAGATTCCCATTGCCGGCGCTGTGGTGTCCATCTCCTCCGCAGGCAATCCGGGAGAGACGCTGGCAGAACTTACCACGGACATTTCCGGTCTGACGGACATTGTCTCCCTCCCCACACCACCCGTCGAGTACAGCTTCGACCCGGACAGTGAGGTGCAGCCCTACTCCGAGTACAATCTCGTCATCACCGCCCCCAGATATGAGCCGGTTTCCGTCTCAGGTTCCGAGCTTTTTTCCGACACCCTCTCCCAGCAGCCCATCCGCATGAATCCGCTCGCCGCCACGGAGGAAGAGGAGAAACGGGTCATCATCCCCGCCCACACGCTCTGGGGCGAATATCCTCCCAAAATTCCCGAGGCGGAAGTGAAGCCCGTGGACGAGACCGGGGAGATCGTATTGAGCCGGGTGGTCGTCCCCGAGTTTGTCATCGTCCATGACGGCGCGCCCTCCGACCGGACAGCCGCCGACTACTGGGTCAAGTACACCGACTACATCAAGAACGTTGCCTCCTCCGAAATCTACTCCACCTGGTCAGAGGCGACCATCTACGCCAACATACTGGCAATCATGTCCTTCACCCTTAACCGGGTTTACACGGAGTGGTACCGGAACAGGGGGTACGACTTTACGATCACAAGCTCCACCGCTTACGACCAGAAGTGGATCTACGGCCGCAATACCTACGAGAACATAGACAGACTTGTGGACAATATCTTCAACAATTACCTGTCCCGCCCCGGGGTGCGCCAGCCCATCTTCACCTCCTACTGCGACGGCAGGCGGGTCACCTGCTCCGGTCTGAGCCAGTGGGGCTCCAAGTACCTGGGCGATGAGGGCTATTCCGCCATCGAGATCATCCGCTACTACTACGGCAACGACATGTATATCAACTCTGCGGATGTGATCTCCGGCGTTCCCACCTCCTTCCCGGGCTACAACCTGACCATCGGCTCCTCCGGCGAAAAAGTCCGCCAGCTGCAGCAGCAGCTAAACCGCATCGCGGAAAACTATCCCGCCATTCCCACTCTGGTGGCTGACGGCATCTACGGCCCCCGGACTGCCGAGGCGGTGCGCGTCTTTCAGGAGATCTTCGGGCTTCCCCGGACAGGCGTCACGGACTTTGCCACCTGGTATGCCATCTCCCGCATCTATGTGGCTGTCAGCCGCATAGCTGAGCCCGGGTGAGACTTCTTCAGCCTTTTCTGTGTTATGTAGTTTTTAAAACCACGAAAGGTGTAGACAAAAATCGTTTTATATGTTACAGTTCATATTGCATGTGTTGCAAAAAACCAAAATAGAGGAAGAAATTCATATGCAATATCAGATCATTTCAGACGGATCCTGCGATCTGTCCCCCGAGTTGACAAAAGAAAAACAAATTCTCGTGGTACCGTTTTACGTTTCCTTCGATGACAAAACCTACCAAAAAGAAATCACCGAAATCGGCATCCGCGATTTTTATGACCAGATGGTGGCACAGCCCAAGGTATTCCCCAAGTCCTCCATGCCGTCCGTACAGGACTATTACGATGTCTTTGAGCCTCTGGCAAAGGAGAACACACCCATTATCTGCATCTGCATCACCACAAAATTCAGCGGCTCCATGCAGTCCGCCAAAACCGCAAAGGATATGATCCACGAAAAATATCCCCTCGCGCAGATTACGGTAATGGACTCCACCGTGGATACGGTGCTGCAGGGAATTTTCGTGCTGGAAGCAGTCAAGATGCGGGATGCGGGATTTGGCTACGAGGAAACCGTTGCCCGTCTGGAAGAGATCAAGTCCACCGGAAGAATCTTCTTCACCGTGGGCAGCATCGACTATTTAAAGCACGGCGGCAGGATCGGCAAGCTGGCGGGGCTCGCAGGCTCCGTTTTGGGAATCCGTCCCCTGATCACGTTGAAGGAAGGGGAGATTTTCTCCTCCGGCATTACCAGAAGCCGCAAGAAATCCATGGATAAGGTGATTGATCTGTTGCTTGAATATATAGATGGGACAGGGAAGCCCCTCTCCGCCTTTTCCCTCTCCGTAGGCTTCGGCTACGATGCGCAGGAGGCGGAAGATTTCAGGGATCTGATTCTCTCCACCCTGAACGAAAAACAGAAAGGCAGTTCTCCGCTTACCGCAGAAGAACTGCCCATTTTCCAGATCGGCGCCACCATCAGTGTTCATACCGGCCCCTATCCCCTGGGCATCGGCATCATAGAACGCGCCATTTGATTTAAAAACTTCTGATCTTATCGGAGCCGTCGTCAACCGTATTCTCGATTTTGGTGATCTTCACCTGATAACCGAAGTCCGCATTGACCTGTACGGAGACCACATCCCCGACCTTATGTCCCAGCAGTGCTTTTCCCAAGGGGGATTCATTGCTGATGAGACCCTCTAAGGAGTTGCCGCGCACGGTGGTTACAATCTTGTAGACCTCCGTGCTGCCATCCTCCAAAAATGTCACCGTCACCGTGTTGTTGATTCCCACCTCATCTTCCGCAGACTTGTCGGAAATCACATCTGCCGTCCGGATCATCCGATCCAGAAAACGGATCCGGCTCTCGTTCCGGTTCTTTTCCCGCTTGGCGGCATGATACTCAAAGTTCTCACTCAGATCCCCGTGCGCTCTTGCCTCCTTGACATCCTCCAACAGTCTGGGACGCAGGACGAGCTTTCGATACTCGATCTCCTCCTCCATGCGCTTGATATCGCTCTCCGTCAGTTGGTCATGCATTGTCTTGCTGCTCCTTCCTTACTTTGCCAAAAGAAGCATAATATCGTTGCTTCTCGCAATAAACTTCGTCATATCATCCGGCGACAGAGGCGCATGCTGCAGCTTTGCCAGATCGTAAAGCTGCTCGCAGATCATCTGCACATTCTCTCCGTCCTTATGCTCCGTCACATACTGCACCAGCGGATGGTTTGCATTCAGGATCAGCGTCTCGCCCTCTGCGCCGAAGCCGCCCATGTCCATGCCGTTCATGGCGTACATCTTCATCATATCCTGCATTCTGCGGCTTTCCTCGGACAACGTGATCATGGAGGAAATCTTCTTGTTCTTCAGCTTCTCCACCTTGACTGTCAGCTTATCCTTCTTGAGTGCCTTCTTCATGATCTCAGCGATGGCCTCCGCCTGCTCCTTCATTTCCTCCTCTGCCTTCCTGGAGGTTTTTGCCTTGAAGGTATCGGTCAGATCCGCGTCGATTCTCTGGAACTTGATGCCCTCGTTCTTTGCCTCAAGCTGTGAAATGAAAGGCTGGTCAATATTGTGGGTCAGGATCACGGCATCCATCTTGGCAGCCTTGAACATGTTGATGTACTGGCTCTGCTGCTTCTCGTCCGTCACATAGTAGATGACCTTCTCCTTCTTGTCCTCTTCTTCCTTTGTATCCTCACTGTCGGACTCGTCCACAACCTCCGCCTCAACCTTGTTGCCGTCCTCGTCCACAGCCGTCTCTTCCTTCTCGTCGGGATCGGACTTTTTCACCTCAAGGCACTCCGGCAGCGTCATGTACTGTCCTTCCAGATTCTTGAACAGGATGTAATCCGTCATCTTCTCACAGAACTTATCATCCTTCAGGCAGCCGAACTTGATGAACGGGCTGATATCGTCCCAATATTTCTCGTACTCTTCCTTTTCGGTCTTGCACATGCCCGCCAGCTTATCCGCAACCTTCTTGCTGATGTAGTCGGAAATCTTCTTCACAAAGCCGTCGTTCTGCAGTGCGCTTCTGGACACGTTGAGAGGCAGATCCGGGCAGTCGATCACGCCCTTTAAGAGCATCAAAAACTCCGGGATCACTTCCTTGATATTGTCCGCAATAAACACCTGATTGTTATACAGCTTGATGGTGCCCTCAATGGACTCGTACTCCATGTTGATCTTCGGGAAGTAGAGAATACCCTTTAAATTAAAAGGGTAGTCCATATTCAGATGGATCCAGAAGAGGGGCTCCTTGTAATCCTGGAATACCTTGCGGTAAAATTCCAGATACTCCTCCCTGGTACACTCGCTGGGATTCTTCATCCACAGCGGATGGGTGTCGTTCAGAAGCTCGGGGCGCTTTGCGATCTTTAACTTTTCCTCGTCCCCTTCCTTCTCGGGCTTGATCTCCTCGATCACCGTATCGGTGTCAAGCTTCTCGTCCTCCTTGATGATCTGTGTCTCCTTGCTGCCCTCCTTGCTCAGATAGATCTCCGTGGGCATAAAGGAGCAGTACTTTTTAATGACCTCTCTTGCCTTGTATTCATTGCAGAACTCAAGGCAGTCGTCCATCAGAAACAGGGTGATTGTAGTACCCACCTCTGCCTTGTCCCCGTCCTCCATGGAAAATTCCGTGCCGCCGTCGCACTCCCAGTGTACCGGCTTTGCGTCCTTCTTGTAGGAAAGGGTATCGATATGCACCTCGTCCGCAACCATGAAAGCAGAGTAAAAGCCCAGACCGAAATGTCCGATGATCTGATCCGCGTTGCTCTTGTCCTTGTATTTTTCAATGAAATCCGTCGCGCCGGAAAAAGCGATCTGGTTGATGTACTCCTCCACTTCCTCCGCGGTCATGCCAAGACCGTTATCCGTAAACGTAAGGGTCTTTTTCTCCGGGTCAACCACAACCTCGATCTTCGGCTTGTAGCCCTCCGGCAGCTCATACTCGCCCATCATGTCCAGCTTTTGCAGCTTTGTGATTGCATCGCAGCCGTTGGAGATCAGCTCTCTGTAAAAAATGTCATGGTCGGAATACAGCCACTTCTTGATAATGGGAAAAATATTGTCACTGTTAATTGATAAACTACCTGTTTTGGCCATAAATAACACTTCCTTTTCTTTTTGTAGATGCTTTCAATACCACCTAAGCTACAGTGTAAAACCCTCCGCAAAAAAAGTCAATACGAAATTAGCACTCATTTTGCATGAGTGCTAATAGCAAGTGGAAAATCCTTATTTTACGGCATTTCTTCATTTCTAAAATTTTCGTAAACAGTGTTTCAGTTCTCCGTTCCCTCCGCAAAGGACTCCGGATCCGGGAAATAATCCCGGTACACCTCAAAGAAATCCGCCGTCGTCACCTGACTGTCGTGCAGAAAGGTGATCTCCTCCCATACCGGATCGTTCAGCCTCCTTGTCAGGGTGTCCACAAAGGCGTCATACTCCTGCCCGAACACCTCTTTCTTTCTCTCCTCCACGATCTTAAGCTTGTTCTGATCCGTCTCCTCCCGGTTGAAGGTGCTGATACACTTGATAATGTGGTAACCGTATTCATCCTCCACAATTCCGCTGATCTCGTTCATGGCCAGATTGAACGCCGCCTCGTCAAACGCCTCCGTCATTTCTCCCTTTCCGAAGGAATAACCGGCGGCTGCGTCCTCGCTGTACTGCTCAATCAGGCTCTCGAAGGTGTGCTCGCCGTCCGTTGCAAGGGCAAGTGCCTCCTTGGCGCGGGCAAGTGTTGCCGCCTTGGCGGCATCCGTGTACTCCACCCTCCTGCCGCTTCCGTCCATGGTGTAGGTCTTGAACAGGATATGCTGTACCGTGATGATCCTCGCCTCATCGTCGCTGATCTCCGGGTTGATGTCTTTTATAATATTGGCATAGATCTTTTCCGCCAGCGCATATTCGCCATAAAGCTGCTCGATGGTGGAGAGGCTGACGCCCATCAGCTCCGTCTCCCTCTCATTTAAGGAGGAAAAATATGCCGCAGCCGCCAGCCTGACCTGATCCTGCTCCGGCTCCGAGAGGGAAACACCCTTCTCCTGCGCCAGCAGATTCAGGGTCTTTATCTGGGCGATCTTTGCAAGCACCGTCTCCTTCACATTCTCCGAAAGGGTCACACCGTCCAGACTCGCCTGCCAGATCTGCTCCCCGTAGACCTCCTCGTACTGGTTCTGGGTATTGGTCAGATAAACCATGATCTCCGGCACGGAACAGGAAATTCCCTCAATGCGGAACACTTCATCCCTGCCAAAGCCCGTGGTCAGCACGATCTTGGTGTCCCCGTCCCGTTTGCCGCATGCCGCAAGCAAAAAGGTCATACACAATATTCCCACCACGGCAAGCAGCCGCCCTGCCGCCCGGTGTACGGTTTTTCTCATCATCTGTATTCCCCGCTCCTTCTTTCCGCATCATTCTTCTTTATTATACCCGTATTTTCACGCTGCTTCCACTGTTTGTTTTTTCAATGAGAATCTGACTGTCAATCCGTTCACGCAGCTCCGCCACATGGGAGATGATCCCGATCATGCGGTCTTTTTCGACCAGACCGGTCAATATCTCGCACGCCTGATCCAGAGACTCCGCATCCAGCGCGCCGAAGCCCTCGTCAATAAACAGCGCCTCCACCCGGATGCCGCCGTTTGCCGCCTGTATGACATCGCTCATGCCAAGCGCCAGGGAAAGAGATGCCTTAAAGCATTCTCCTCCGGACAGGGTCTTGACCGAGCGCATTTTCCCGGTATAAAAATCCTTTACCTGAATTTCCAGACTGTCCTTCACCCTGCCGTCCCCGGCTTCCTCCACCCGGTACATTTCGTAGCGCGAGCCGGACATCTTGTAAAAACGCAGGTTTGCTGCCCGCAGAATCTGCTCAAAATAGCCTGCAAGGACATACTGTTCAAATACGAGGCGCTTTTCGTTGTTGCCGGACGCCAGATTGTCCAGATCCCGCACATATCCGTACTCCTCCTCCGCCGCCTCGATCTTTTGAAGCTTCTGTCCGAAGAGCTTTTCCGTCTTTACCGCCCCGTCCCGGAATGCGTGCGCCCGTTTCAGCTCCTCCTGCTTTGCGGCAAAGAGTGCCTTAACTTCCTCCTGTCTTGCCGCAAGGGGCGTCAGGTCGTACGCCTCCCTGACCGTGAGCGTATGCTGCAAATGGGAAAGCACACTCTCCGCAGCCGTCTTTTCCTCCGCAAAGCTGTTGATCTTCTGCTCCAGCTCTGCCATGTCATCAGGGGCAAGTCCGGCTTTTTCGCAGTCCTCTTCCGTGGCAAAGCCCTCTCTGCAAAGCCCCTCCTTTAATGCCTTTTCGCTGTCCTTCTCCTCCTGTTCGCAGGTGATTCTCTCCTGCAAAAGTCCCGCAAGCTGCGCCTCCCCCGCCGTCAGAAGCCCGGCAAGCTGCTGCAGCCTTGCCTCCTTCTTTTTTAAATACGCCAGTTTTTCCTCATAGACCGCCGCAAAGAAGTCGTCCTCCAACAAACCGCCAGCCCTGCCCACAAGCTCCCGCCGCGCGTTTTCCTCCTGCTTCTTTTGTTCTTCTTTAGCGGCAACGCTCTCCGTAGCGCGCTTTTCATCCGCCTCCGCCAGTGCTTTCAGCTCTGCTGCCTTCGCCTGCGCCTCCCGCTCTTTTTTCTGCGCCTGTTCCCACGCCGCCTTGTACGCGGCAAGCTCCTCCTCCGAGGGGAGCCCCGGCTCCTCCTTTGCAGGATGGGGATGCTCCAGAGAACCGCAGACCGGACACGGCTCTCCCTCCTTCAACATTCTGGCTGCCACGCCCACCACTGCATGGCGGTACTGCTTGTCCGCCCTGTTGTATATCGCCTGTTTTTCCTCCTGCTCCCGTTCCGCCAGAAGAAAGGCTCCCTTCGCCTTCTCCCACTTTTCTGTGTCTTTCTTACACTGCACTTCGTCAGCCGCTGCCCGCGCCTCCTGTTCCTCCAGCTGCCGCACAAGCTCCGCATACTTTTGCAGTTTTTCTCTGTCTGTCTCAAAGAAGACGAGCGTTTCTCGCTCTTTCCGCTGTTCTTCCATGGCGGCGGCAAGCTCGCTTTCCTGCCTGCGGTTTTTCTCCGCTGCAAGCTTTGCCAGCCTGACCCGCTGCACCGTGGCGTGCAGTCTCTCCGCCGCGCGCGCTCTCTTTAGCCTCTCTTTCTCCTTCTCCGTCTCGTCCTCCCGGGCTTTCAGGGCTTCCAGCGTCTTTTTCGTCTGCTCCAACCTGTCGATCTGTTCGTTGATCATGCGTTTTTCAGTGACTTCCTTGGTCAATCTGTCACTCTCCGCCTGTAACGCCTCATACTGTGACCGCACCGCTTCCTCACGCTCTGCGGCGGCCGCACACACCCGGGCAAGCTCCTGCGCCATTGCCCGGTAATTCCAGTTTGCCGACTCCGAGAGCTCCGCCAGCGGATTCAGGATCTCCTGCTCCCCGCCGTCCGCAAGAAGCATTCGGATATCCTCCTCCAGTTTATTTCTCTGCTCCTGCACCTTCGCCGAAAGAGCCAGAGAACGGCTTCTTAGCTGCTGTGCAAACCGTTCATAGATTCCGGTTCCGAAAATGGTACGGAAAATAGCGGTTTTCTCTCTGGGAGATGCAAGCAGCATTCTGGAAAACTCTCCCTGTGCGATCATGGTGATCTTCTTGAACTGCTCGTAATCAAGCCGCAGGATCTCAAGCATCTTGGCATTGACTTCCCTGATACCCTCCACGACCTTCCCATCCGGCAGCCAGAGGATCGCATTTTCCTTCTCCTTGGTCTGATGATCCTTCCCCCGCTTGGAGGGTCTTACATACTCCGGGTTACGTTTTATATGGTACGCTTTCCCTCCGTGCTTCATAAAAAGCTCTACAAAGGTCGGGGTGCCGGCATCCGCAAAATCGCTGCGCACGCTGCTTTTCTCCCGCTGCTCGCCCGACAGGCAGCCGTAGAGCGCATAGGTGATCGCATCAAAAACCGTGGTCTTTCCCGCGCCCGTGGCGCCGGTCACCAGAAAAAGTCCTCTGCCCTCAAATTGGGTGAAATCAATTTCCTCATGGCTCTTATAAGGCCCCCAGCCGCTGATGACCAACTTTTCAGGCTTCATGCATCTCCTCCTCCACTTCCCTCACGATCCTCTTTCGCCGCTCATCCATGGGCTCTCCCCGAAGCAGCTCATAAAAATCGGCAAACAGCTCCCCTGTGGTCTTGTTTTCCGTACTGTTAAGCACCATCGAATCCTCCGCCTGCCGTCTCTCATTCTTCTCCCACTCGATCTGCATGATATTGGGGTATATGCTGCGCAGGGTGCCGATGGGGTCGATAAACTCCTCCATATCCGTGAGCACTGCCTTGATATAGTCCGCATTTTCCGTTTTTTCCCACTGCTCCGGTGCGGTCAGCTCCGCCATGCTTCCCGTCACCACCCGCATCTCATGTAGGGGCGTAAGAGCGCGGAACGCTATCTCTACCCGCCCTTTTTCTCCCAGCGTGACCACATTCACGCCCTTCTTCTGGTTCACCTCGGAAAAGGAATATTTGAGCGGCGCACCCGCATACCAGACCTGTCCGGCTCCGATTTTCTGCCTCTTATGAATATGTCCCAACGCCACATAATCAAAGCAGCCAAACATCGCCGCCGAAACATTGTCAAGTCCTCCCACATTCACGGAAGTTTCCGAATCGGAAAGCTCCGGCTCTTTTCCGTCCTCCCCGGTCACAAAATAGTGCGTCACCAAAACATGCCGGCTCCTCAGATCAGGCGTCATGGGCGTTCCGGAAAGCATTTCCTCCACCGTGGCGACCGCCGGCTTTACAAAAGGCATGCAGACAAAGGTAACCCGTCCCCATTCATCCTCAAACGTCACCTGCTTTAACGTTCCGTCATAACCGCCCGCGATGTAGAGTCCCTGCTTTTGCAAAATCCTGTCTGCAAAAGCTACCCTTTCACCGGAATCATGGTTGCCGCTGATCATAATCACGGGAATGTTTTCCCCCAGCAGCGCCGTGAGGAAATCATCCAGCAGCACAACCGCCTCCGCCGACGGAATCTGCCTGTCATAAACATCCCCCGCGATCACCACGGCATCCGCCTTTTCCTCCACTGCGATCTCCCGCACCTGTCTTAAGATCTCCCGCTGCTCCTCAAGCATGGAAACCTCATTTACCGTTTTTCCGATATGCAGATCCGATGTGTGAATGAATTTCATGCCCACTCCCTTCTGTGTATGGAACCCTATGATATAAAATATGCCCTGTAAACCTCCTGCAGTTTACAGGGCAACTTTCCATTTGGAAAACTGTATTACTCGATCACATGAATCCAGCCCTTTGGAGCCTCCAGACGACCCATCTGAATACCGGTCAGCGTCTCATAGAGCTTCTTGGTCACAGGGCCCATCTCCGTCATGCCGGTGGGAAGGCAGATCTCCCTGCCGTGGTCAACGATCTTTCCTACGGGAGAAATCACTGCTGCCGTACCGCAGAGACCACACTCCGCCATATCGTCCAGCTCGTCCTTGAAGATCTCTCTCTCCTCCACCTTGAGGCCAAGATATTCCTTTGCCACATAAACCAGAGAGCGTCTGGTAATGGAAGGCAGAATGCTGTCCGACTTGGGTGTTACCACCGTGCCGTCCTTGGTTACAAACAGGAAGTTTGCACCGCCGGTCTCCTCGACCTTGGTACGGGTTCCGGGATCCAGATACATATTTTCATCATAGCCCTCTTTGTGCGCTGTCACAATGGCGTGCAGGCTCATGGCATAATTCAGTCCCGCCTTGATATTTCCGGTGCCGCGCGGTGCCGCACGGTCAAAGTCACTGATCTTGATGGTAAGGGGCTTCACGCCGCCCTTGAAGTACGGCCCGACAGGCGTACAGAATACCCTGAACTGGTACTCGTCTGCGGGCTTCACGCCGATCACGGGGTTGATGCCGAACATGTACGGTCTGATGTAGAGTGTAGCGCCGGAGCCGTAAGGCGGCACATAGGCATCATTCGCCTTCACCACCTGCGTTACCGCATCCACAAATTTATCCTGAGGGAATACCGGCATTTCCAGTCTTGCCGCAGAGCTCTCCATTCTGGCTGCATTCAGATCCGGGCGGAACGTCACAATATGACCATCCTCCGTGGTATACGCCTTCAAGCCCTCAAATACCGTCTGCGCGTACTGCAAAACGCCTGCGCATTCATTCATCACGATATTGGCATCATCGACCAGCGCGCCTGCGTCCCATGCTCCGTTTTTGAAGTTGGAAACGTATCTCTTGTCGGTCTGCACATAGCCAAATCCCAGATTCGCCCAATCAATGTTTTTCTTTTCCATGCCTACTACTTCCCTTCTATGGTTATTTTTTCTCCATTATTATACTTTTCCCCCTAAAAGTCAACACTTTTACATGTTAATGCTTTATAGTGGAAAAGTTTATTTTCTGCGGGTGTATTTTCTGAAATAATATGTGATGTCAAAGCAGGTCTGTTCCTCGCTTTCCTCGGAAAGCTCCCACTCCTCATCCCGATCCAGATTGGGAAAATGCCGGTCTGCATCATAGGATTTTTCAATGAACGTCACATACGCCGCGTCGCAGTACGGAAGGAACTGCCTGTATACGCTCTCGCCGCCGCAGACAAAGACCTCCCTGCCTGCCGCTTCCGCCTCCTTTGCCGCCAAGAGCAGGGCATCCGCATCTGCAAACACATCCGCTCCCTTGACCCGGTACGCCGGATTCTGGGAAAGCACCATATACTCCCTGCCGTACAAGGGCTGCCCCTGCGGCATTGCCTGCAACGTTTTTCTGCCTACCACCACCGTCTTTCCGCCCGTCAGCCCCTGAAAATACCGCTGGTTTCCGGGAATCTGTGCAAGCTGCGCGTCCTCTTTTCCAATCGCCCAATTTTCATCCACCGTCACATAAATGTTCATCCTGATCCTCATTTCTTCGCAATTTGCCGCGAAGAGGCGACACAAATATCGGATTTGTGCCCGCCATCAGCGCTCCTTAAATTGCTATGGGAATATTCTCAATCTGCGGGCCGAACTCATAGCCCTCCACCTTCACATCATTCCTTGTAAACTGATAGAAATCGTGAATGTCGGGATTGATCCGGAACATCGGCGCCGGCTTGGGCTCGCGGGTGATCAGCTCCCGGATGATCGGAACATGCCTGTCGTAGATGTGGGCGTCCGCAATCACATGCACCAGCTCGCCCACCTGCATATCGCAGGACTGCGCCAGCATGTGCATCAGCACCGCATACTGCACCACATTCCAGTTGTTGGCAGCCAGAACATCATTGGAGCGCTGGTTCAGAACCGCATTCAGGATCAGCTTTTCATCCCCCGGCTTCTGCGTCACATTGAAGGTCATGCTGTACGCGCAGGGGTAGAGGTTCATTTCATGCAGATCCTGATGCACATAAATGTTTGTCATAATTCTTCTTGAGAAAGGATTGTTTTTCAGGTCGTAGATCACCCTGTCGACCTGATCCATCATTCCCTCTTTGTACTGATGCTTCACGCCAAGCTGATAACCGTAGGCCTTTCCGATGGAGCCGTCCGGATCCGCCCACTCATCCCAGATATGGCTGTGCAGGTCGTGAATATTGTTGGATTTCTGCTGCCAGATCCACAGGATCTCGTCCGTCGCACTCTTCAATGCGGTTCTGCGCAATGTCAGAATCGGAAATTCCTTGGAGAGATCATACCGGTTCACCACACCGAATTTCTTTATGGTGTACGCGGGCGTTCCGTCCTCCCAATGGGGGCGCACCTTCTCTCCCTCCGTACTGGTTCCGTTGTCCAGAATATCCCTGCACATATTGATAAAAATGTTGTCAGCCTGACTCATCCTGTCTCATTCCTCGTCTTTCCTCATTTTTCCGTCCCGGTTCAGCCCCTCACCTCTGAGCATCTTACATCTATATATCCCATTTGTCGCACAGGGAAGTAACCTGATCCGCAAATTTTGCAAGATCCTTGTTGTTGGTTCCTTCGTTCTTCTTGATAATTGCGAGCAGACGCTGACCTGCGGCAAGCAGTCTCGCATAAACGCCTGTCGCCGCCTTCTCCCTCTTCTTCAGTGCAATGGGCTCTGCCTCATACTCCAGCTTTCCGCTGGCAAGGTTGAATACCGTGCCGCTGTACGGCGCATAGGCCTTGATGCCGTGCTCCACCATCAGGCATTCCGCAAACGAAGTACACACACTGTCCTCCCCGTGTACGACAAATACCTTTCTCGGTTTCTCCTCAAACGCGGTGATCCACTCGATCAGCCCGTTCTTGTCCGCATGTCCGCTGAGTCCTGCCAGCTTGCAGATATCCGCCCGCACCTCAATGGGCTCTCCGAACAGCTTCACTTCCTTCGCACCCTCCACAATGGCGCGTCCCAGCGTTCCGACTGCCTGATATCCCACAAACAGGACGGTACACTCCGGACGCCAAAGATTGTGCTTCAGGTGATGCCGGATTCTTCCCGCCTCACACATGCCGGAGGCGGAAATGATTACCTTGGGCGTCTCCTCAAAGTTGATCGCTTTTGATTCATCACTGGTAATGGAAAGCTTAAGTCCCGGAAACGAAATGGGATTGATTCCCTTATTCACCAGCTCGATTGCCTCCTCATCGAAGCACTCCAACTTATTGTCCTGAAAAATGGAGGTTGCCCTCACCGCCATGGGACTGTCCACATACACGGGGAAATTATCATGTCCCGTGACCATATTGTCCGTTTTGATCTTCCTGATAAAGTACAGGATCTCCTGCGTCCTGCCCACCGCAAAGGAAGGAATCACCAGATTGCCGCCCCGGTCGAGCGTCTTTTGGATCAGTTTTGCCAGCTCACCCACATAGTCGGGGCGCTCTTCGCCGTGGAGCCTGTCGCCGTAGGTGCTCTCCATCACCACATAATCCGCTTCCTTCGTGTAGCTGGGATCCTTAAGGAGCGGCTGGCTCTTGTTTCCGATATCTCCCGAAAACACGATCTTCTTGGAGCAGTCTCCCTCCGTCGTCCACACCTCTATACTTGCGGAGCCCAGAAGATGCCCGATGTCTGTGAACCGGATCTTCACGCCCTCACACACTTCAATGATCTCATTATAATGGCAGGGAACGATCCTCCTGATCAGTCCCTCCGCATCCTCCATCGTATACTCCGGCTCAATCTTCACCGCGCTGGCGCTTCGCTTTGCCTTGCGGTTCTTCCACTCCGCCTCCATCGCCTGAATATGTGCACAGTCGCGAAGCATGATATCGCACAGATCCGCCGACGCCTCCGTGGTGAACACCTGCCCTCTGAACCCTCTCGCATACAGAAGCGGCAGCATGCCGGAATGATCCACATGCGCATGCGTCAGCAACACATAATCGACCATCGCCTCCTCCACCGGCAGCTTGGCGTTCTCGAAAACATTGACCCCCTGCTCCATACCGTAGTCCACCAGAATGTACTTGCCCCCCACCTCAAGGCAGTGGCAGCTTCCGGTCACTTCGTGATCCGCTCCGATAAATGTCAGTTTCATTTGCACAACCCCTTTACTGTTTTCGTTATCTCTATTGTATATTTTTATGCCCCCCATGGCAAGCACCTTTCTTGCCAAAGTTTTACCCAAAGTTTTACCCAATGTACCACCGGATGTTTCTCTATAAGTTCTGCCTATTGCTTCACCGGAGATTTCACCCGTAGTTTTGCCTATTGCTCCACCGATCGTGATTGTATCTGGGTAAGAACAAATCGATTTTCAGATCCCATTTTTCCTATAAAATTCCTGCTTAAGCCTCTCTTTTCGGGAGGATTGTATCCGGTACAATTTTTTTGCGTTTCCGGATCCTAATTTTTCCCAATCTTTGGGATCTGGCAGCACACTTTTTCTTGTCAGGATACAATTTCGCAAAATAACACGTGCTATAAGTTCCTTTTTCCGCATAATTGGGATCTAAAACAACCATTTTTCCTGTCTGGATACAATTTTGTATCTGTTGCCTCTATCTGGATACAATTTCATATCCACTGTCTGATTGCAGCATGCAAACTTATTAAGCTGTAAGATAGCCGGCAGTCGGTTACCTGTCCGCAGCGACCGTAATCTGTCTATTTTTGTCTACCGCTTTCCGCTAAAATAGAAAAAGCGGAAACCTGATAAAATCAAGGTTTCCGCACACATTATAAAAAGCGCGAGACGGGAATCGAACCCGCGACCCCCTCCTTGGCAAGGAGGTGCTCCACCGCTGAGCCACTCGCGCATACAAGCCCGCATTTCACGGACAAGTAATAATATACAATAAGAAAGTATTTTTGTCAACGGGCTTTTTTACTTTTTGCACCGCACTCTTGGCGGAGTTTTGCATCGCCCCGTTATGGGCAGTCAGTCACAGGGGATTTCAAACAACCGTAAGCCCGTTTTCCTGCCGTTACGGTTGTTCGGCATCCTCCATATATCTTCCCGCATACTTGATTCTATAAATTCTGCGCAAAGAATCGTTGATACGCTCCTCGGAAATTGTACCGTTCTGTACTGCATCCAGTATGCCCTGATATGCCTTTTCAAAATCCTCCGGCATCAAAATCATATCGCAGCCTGCCTTCAAAGCCTTGATTGCGGCTTCGTCTGCGGCATAATACTCCGAAATGGCTTTGCTGTTCATCTCATCGGAAATGATAACGCCCTTGAATCCAAGCTCCTCACGCAAAATTCCCGTAACTACCGCCTCAGACATGCTGCAGGGGGTGTTATCGCCCGCCAGTGCCGGCACCGCAATATGGCTTACCATAACAAAATCTGCGCCTGCATCAATACCTGCCTGAAATACTGCAAACTCTTCCGCACGGAATTGCTCCGCTGTCCGCTCCGTTCCGGCAAGCCCCGCGTGTGTGTCTTCGTCTGTGCTGCCGATTCCGGGGAAATGCTTTAAGCATGCGCTGATACCGTTTTCCTCAAGTCCCTGCACCATGGAAGAAACCATCCCGGCTACACTTGCGGAATCTGCACCGTATGCCCTATCTCCCAGCGGACTATCCTGTGCCGTCTTCAGATCCGCTACCGGAGCCAAATCCAGATTAAACCCAAGCGGTGTCAGATATGCCGCAATGCTGCTGCCTGCCGCATACGCCGCAGCCGGATCGCCGCTTTTCCCTACCGCGGATGCTCCTGCCGCATTTTCCGCAAGACCTGCCGCTGACACACAGCTATTGCTGCCGCCTTCCTCCTCCACTGCAATAAAAATCGGATATCTGCTGTAAAGCACTGTGTTGGAAATCATCTCCGCAAGCTGCTCTTGCGATTTGATATTCTGTGCCGCATAAACAATTCCGCCCACAGCCCATTGATTCAAGGCTGTCTGTGTACCCTCTCCCGCCTTGACGGCCTTGCTTACTCCCGTTATGGACTCCGGCGTTACAATGAAAAGTCCTGCTACCTTGTCCTCGATCGGCATCACATTAATTGCCGCATTGATAATTTCATCCAACTGCTGTTCCGGCGTCTGCACCGGCTCCGTTTCCGTCGGTTCGGGCATCACGATCGTTTCTTCCTGACCGATCACATTGTCTATGTCCTCGGCTACGGACGCATTGCTTGCAGCCCGCTCCTTTGCTTTCTGTCCGGCATAAATAATGCCGCATGCAACCGCGCCGATCACTGCAACCACAAACACCAGCGTTGTCAAATAAGCCAGAATCTGATTTCTCTTGCGTCGGCGCTTACGCTGCTCCCGCTTCTCCAGAAGCTCCTGCTCCTGGCTTCTCCGCTGCGCGGTCTCTGCCCTCGTCCGTGCTGCTTCCCTTCTTTTCTGTATCTCTTCCGCTCCCGCAGAAGCTTTCTCCGCCCTTGAGGACGCTTCTTCGGCTTCTTCCTGCGCCTCTCCTGCTTCTGTCCCGATTACTTCCGTCTCCGTTTGAATGTTTTCTGTGCCTTCCTGTGCGTCCTTCTCTTTATCCTGAGGTGCTTCATCTCCCGACTGCTCTGCTTCTGCGTCTGCCGGAGATTCTTTTTCCTCCGTCTGATTCATGTCTGTTCCCGTCCGGGTAGCTTTCTTCTCCGGTTGGGTTGTATCTGCTTCTGCTTGGGACTCTTCCGATTCTATCCGGCTTGCTTTGCTCTCCATTGGGGCGGATTTTTCCTCTGTCCGGGTTGTCTCTGTTTCTGTTTGGGACTTTTCCGCCTCCATCCGGCTTGCCTCACTCTCCATTGGGGCTGCTTTCTTCTCTGCTTGGGTTGTCTCTGTTTCTGCTTGGGACTTTTCTATTTCCGTCTGACTTATCTCTGTCTCTGATTGCGTTTTCTTGTTTTCCATTCGTGTATTTTTTACCTTTTCCTGTGTTGTTTTCGTACCTGCCATGTTACTCTCCATTTCTCTTACATCACAATCTGCAGTTCTATCATACCCTATTTTAAGACATATTTCCACAGGAAATACTTGACTTTTCATAATTGATTGATGGGATTGACAGATGCGGTTTTGTCATTTTCGACACATGCCGCTTTTCATCCTATGTCACCTTCCCCATCCCGTAAGGGTACAGATGACCGTTTTCCCTCTCCTGTACCCGGTTTCCGTCTGATTTCCTGCTCAGATCGGGTACAGATCGCCATTTTCCTTCTCCTGTACCCGGTTTCCGTCTGATTTCCTGCTCAGATCGGGTACAGATCGCCATTTTCCTTCTCCTGTACCCGGTTCCCGTCTGATATCCCGCTCAGATCGGGTACAGATCGCCATTTTCCTTCTCCTGTACCCGGTTCCCGTCTAATATCCCGCTCAGATCGGGTACAGATCGCACTTTTCCCTCTCTTGTACCCTTGCAGTCATTTGCGGATTATGCATAAACCTCCTTGATCCTGCATACGCTACCTGTTATGAAACGACTAAAATATTACACTCTGATCGGCATACTCTTTGTCCTCATCACAGGCACATTGTCCCACTTTGTGTACGAATGGACAGGCAACAATACATTCCTTGGATTATTTTGTCCTGTCAGTGAATCGACCTGGGAGCATATGAAATTGGTATTCTTTCCGATGCTCGTCTATGGTTTCTTTATGTATTGCGGACTTGTTTACTCAAAGCACCCGGCATCCGACACTTCTTCTATGGAAAAAGGGCTGACGCCAAACGAGACAGCCGGAGCGCTGGCAGCGGGCATTTTGACAGGTGTCCTGCTGGTTCCCGCACTTTTCTATACTTACTCCGGCATTCTGGGGGACAATTATCTGTTCCTCGATATTATGGTGTTTGTTTTGAGTGTTTTAGCTGCCTTTCGTGTTGTCTACCGTTTGCTGAATCATGCGGGTGCTGCTGTAAAACTCGCCCGCCTTTTGGAAATCTGCTCTCCCTTTCTTGTGGCGGCTGTCCTGCTGTTGCTTGTCTGCTTTCTGATCTTCACATATCAGCCACCAAAGCCTGGCATTTTTGCGATTCCGGACGAGGCGGCGGCATTCATCCTTCGTCAGGGTCATTGAGCTCATAAATTTGTCTTTGCAGTGCAAATTTGTTTTGATGATATTCCAACAGTCCGTCCCGCTGCATCTTTCCAAGTTCGACGGAAAGTCCGCTGCGTTCCACCGAAAGAAAATCGGCGAGCTGCTGGCGTGAAAACGGAATGGAAAAAGTAGCTGCACCATGCTTTTTTGCCTCCGCCGAAAGATAGGACAGAAGTTTTGCCCGCGTTGTGCGCTGACTCAGGTGAGAAACTTTTTCATTCAAACGAAGATTTTTTTCGGCGAGATCCGTGAGCAGATTGCGAATCAGGAGATTATAATGCGCACTACATGCTGCGCCGGTCATCATAAGCTGCTGCACATCCAAAAACAATACCTCGGCATTTTCTCTTGCAATGACGCTGATATTCAACACACTGCCCGGCGCACAGGCAAATGTCTCTCCGAAGCACTGCCCCCTGCCAAGCACTGCAATAATGTTGCGATTTCCCCAAAAGTCCTCCTGTATCACCAGAATTTCTCCCGTCAGCAAAAGTCCCAGACTTTTCACGGTACTTCCTTCCCGCAAGACAAAATCATCCTTTTTATATTTCTCTTTTCTTGCTCCGAGACAGGAAAGCATTTCTCTCATTTCATTCTTTTCTATTCCTTTAAAAATACTTGTGTTTTTCAAAATTTCAAAATAATCTTCCATTTTGTGGTATTCCTCTTTTTTATTTTTGTTGAAAAATCAACAGACCAATAAAAGATGCGGTACTATAATGAGCTCATCAAAGCAAGATTGGAGGATCAATCATGATCAGAAAAATCATTCAAATTTCAGAAGATAAATGTAACGGATGCGGAGCCTGCGCCACAGCCTGCCACGAGGGTGCCATCGCCATGGTGAACGGAAAGGCAAAACTGATCCGAGATGATTACTGTGACGGCTTGGGAGATTGTCTGCCCGCATGCCCCACCGGCGCCATCACCTTTGTGGAGCGTGAGGCTGCCGCATACAACGAAGCCGCCGTGTTGGAAAACAAAAAGAAACCTGGAAAAGCACAGTCCGGTGTGACAGCAGGAGAAAATCCGGGACAGATCCACTCCGGCTGCCCCGGCTCCGCGGCAAGAACGCTGCAAGCCAGACAGGCACAGGTAGAAGGTGCGGCGGGAGCAACGCAAGGGCAGACGCAGAATGGTACCACGGCAGGAGCAGCACAGGTGCAGCATGAAGCTGCCGCGTATGCCGGTTCCGTTGCACGGGAACCGCAGAGCATGCTGTCTCAGTGGCCGGTGCAAATCAAGCTTGTACCAGTCAATGCACCCTACTTTGACGGGGCAAAGCTTTTGATTGCTGCGGACTGCAGCGCCTATGCCTGCGCCGCATTCCACGAAAAATTTATCAAAGGGCACATTACCTTAATAGGATGCCCTAAACTGGACGATATTAATTACGCCGACAAGCTGACTGCGATCATCCGGGAAAACAACATCAAGAGCGTTACCGTAGTCCGGATGGAGGTTCCCTGCTGCGGCGGACTGGAGGCAGCCGCCAGACAGGCATTGCAAAACAGCGGCAAGTTCATTCCCTGGCAGGTTGCGACCATATCGGTTGACGGAAAAATGCTGGACGAGTAAGATATTCAAACCAAAAGGAAAACTGCACAGAGGACTTTTAACATCATAACGAGGTTGTGGCGTAGTTTCAGAAGGGCTGTCAACACGACAGCCCTTCTGCGGTGAACATCGTCAGATAAGGCGGTGGAGCGCAAACCAGCGCGAGGGCGTGTTTTTCCTTATAAAACATTCTTTAAGACAATCATGATTACGGTTATGAAAGAATATATTAAAAAGCATATGAATCCTACAATTCCCAACAGCATTATGAACATAGAATACACACCCAGTGCTTCCGTTGAAATTCCATTCAACAATTGAATCACAATACTTCCAAAAAGATTCGATAGAGAATGCAGGATTACAGACAAAGTGATCGTTCCCGTTTTTACCACCAAATACGACCATACCATGGACACCCTTGCTTTCGGCTATATCCTTTCCATTACCGGGTGGATTCCGGACTTTCACCGGTTAGAAACGTGCGTCGCGGGGCGCACATACGCAAAAATACCGTGTCCTCTCGTCATTCACTTTGAGAACACGGTATTCTATGCATTTCCGGTAGTCGGAGTGACGTGATTCGAACACGCGACCTCTGCCTCCCTAAGACAGCGCTCTAGCCAAACTGAGCCACACCCCGTAGCACGAAAGCTATTGTAACTTGTTTTAAAAATAAAGTCAAGTCTTTCGTGCAATTTTTTCTGCTAAAATTTTAATCCTAATCTGATTTCTTATCCCTGCACCTTGGGAAGCCCCGCAAAACCAACCTCCAGATCTGCATCTGTGGGAATGTAGTCGGTCATCTCCCCGTTGTTGAACTTTTCGTAGGCAACCATGTCAAAATAGCCTGTGCCTGTCAAACCGAAGAGAATGGTTTTCTCCTCGCCGGTCTCCTTGCATTTGAGCGCCTCGTCGATGGCAACCTTGATTGCATGGCTGCTCTCGGGTGCGGGCAGGATGCCCTCGATCCGTGCAAACTTCTCCGCCGCCTCAAACACACTGGTCTGTTCTACGGAAACCGCCTCCATCAGACCGTCTGCGTACAACTGGGAAAGGGTGGAGCTCATGCCGTGATATCTCAGGCCGCCCGCATGGTTGGGAGACGGGATGAAGCCGCTGCCCAGCGTATACATTTTTGCAAGCGGACACACCATTCCGGTATCGCAGAAGTCGTATGCGAATTTTCCTCTGGTAAAGCTGGGGCAGGATGCCGGTTCCACTGCGATAAAGCGGTAATCCTGCTCACCCCTCAGTTTCTCGCCCATAAACGGTGCGATCAGACCGCCCAGATTGGAACCGCCGCCCGCACAACCGATGATGATGTCCGGCTTCACGCCGTACTTATCCAGCGCAGCCTTACTCTCAAGTCCGATCACAGACTGATGCAGCAGCACCTGATTCAGCACGCTTCCCAGCACATAACGATAGCCTTCCGTATGGGTTGCCACCTCAACTGCCTCGGAGATGGCGCAGCCAAGGCTGCCTGTAGTGCCCGGATGCTCCGCAAGGATCTTCTTTCCCACCTCGGTTGTCATGGAAGGGGAAGGGGTCACCTCTGCCCCGTAGGTACGCATAACCTCACGTCTGAACGGCTTCTGCTCATAGGAAACCTTCACCATATACACCTTGCAGTCCAGTCCCAGATAGGCACATGCCATGGAGAGCGCCGTGCCCCACTGACCTGCCCCGGTCTCTGTGGTCACGCCCTTGAGCCCCTGCTTCTTTGCGTAATACGCCTGCGCAATGGCGGAATTTAATTTGTGGCTTCCACTGGTGTTGTTGCCCTCAAATTTGTAATAAATCTTTGCCGGGGTTCCCAGCGCCTTCTCCAGACAGTACGCCCGAACCAACGGCGCGGGACGGTACATCTTATAAAAGTCAAGGATCTCATCCGGGATATCGATATATGCCGTGTCGTTGTCAAGCTCCTGCCTGATCAGCTCGTCACAAAATACCGGACGCAGGTCCTCATATCCCATGGGCTGCAGGGTTGCGGGATTCAAAAGCGGCGCCGGCTTATTCTTCATGTCGGCTCTCACATTGTACCACTGCTTCGGCATCTCATCCTCATTCAGATAGATTTTGTAGGGGATCTTCTTTTCTTCGCTCATACTGTTTTCCTTTCTGCGCTCTCGCAATAAAATGGGATTACGGGACAAGGGATTTTTGTATCAAAAAAGACCCTCATCCCAACGACAAATGCCGGGACAAGAGTCTGAACGCTCCTGCGGTGCCACCCTGCTTGATATCCGTGCGGATATCCTCTCATGCATACCATCATATGCCGATTTTTTGTAACGGAGTATCTTCTCCGGCTCGCCTACTTTCTTCGGCTTGCCCTCAGGAGCCCATTCGTCTCTGCCTCCGTGCCGCAATTCCACCTGCTGCGGCTCTCTGTAACGGTCGGGTCAAAAACTACTTACTCTCCCTCACTGGTTTATTCTTTTTTACCACATTGCTTTAGTGCTGTCAAGTAGTAATTTGATAAATTCATTTCCGTCCCCGGCTCCTCCGGCCGCCCTGCGGGGCTGCCTTCTTTTCGGAAACCTGTTCCTGCTTCCCAGAAGTGCTTTCCTTCTTCTCGGGAGCGGTCTCCTTCTTTTCAGGCGCACGCTTCTTCTGGTTTCGGGCATTCACATTTTCACGCAGCAGGGTATAGCCCGTGGATACCAGCGGAATAAAGCACAGCATACCCACAATGCCGAACAGGCTGCCTCCCACGCTGACCGCGACCAGCACCCACAGGGACGGCAGACCCACGGATCCGCCCACCACATGGGGGTAAATCAGATTTCCTTCTATCTGCTGCAGCACCAGAAACAGCACCACAAAGCCAACCGCCTGCACGGGGTCATTCATCAGCAGAAGCAGCGCGCCCAGAAAGCACCCCACAAACGCGCCCACAATGGGGATCAGCGCCAGAAAGGCGATCAGGACGCCGATCAGAAGGGCGTAGGGGAAACGGAGCACGGTCATGGCAGCCACGAACATGGTGCCCAGAATCACCGCCTCCAGACATTGCCCGGAAATGAAGTTGCTGAAATTGCGGTACAGAAGCGAAAGCACCCTCTCCACCTCGCTGCACACTCCGACAGGCAGATAGGCGGAAAGGATCCTGTGTCCCTGATCCGAAAGCTTCTCCTTCTGCGCCAGAATATAGATTGCAAACACAATGGCGATAAAGGCGTTCACCACGCCCCCGATAATGCTGCTCGCCACCACCACGGCGGAATTGAGCACGCTGCCCATTCCCGTGGCAAGGAAGCCGCCCGCCTTGTCAAACAGGGCATTCCAGTCGATCTTGACCTTTTCCAGCTCGTTCAGCTTCTCCAATAGTGCCGGATCGGAGGATGCCATTTCCTCCAATTTTGCCAATAGTTCCTTTGCAAAAACGGGCACCTGCACACCGAGCAGCACCACGGTCTCCTGCAGCTTCGGCACAACCATGATAATGACAAACGCCAGGATTGCCACAATCAGAACAATGGAAAGAAACAGACTGAGCGGACGCTTTATCCTGTTCGCCCACCTTCCCTTCCACCGCCCGAGCAGCTTCTCCTCGATGGCGCGCATGGGGATGTTCAGCACAAAGGCGATGGCGCCGCCCGCCAGAAAAGGCACCAGAATATCAAGCAGGACGCCCAGCCCTTTCAGCACGTTCCCGCTGTATAACAATAACAGGACAATGCCTGCCACAAACAGAATCAGTCCCCGGATCTGGCGGATTTTTTCTTTGTCGTATCCCATATGTCTATCCTCTCAATGCCAGCAATTTTACCAGATACTCCCACACCCTTGCCACGGAAGGCACATCCAGCGTCTCCTCGGTGGTATGGATGTCCCGCATATCCGGTCCGAAAGAAATGCAGTCAAGCCCCTCGATCTTGGATGCAAGGATTCCGCACTCCAGTCCCGCATGGATCGCCTGAAGCTCCGGCTTGATTCCGTACATGCTCTCATAGAGCGCAACCATCTTGTCCCGCAGCGGGGATTCCACCCGGTATGCCCAGCCGGGATAATCTCCGGTCACCGTGTAATGCCCGCCCGCAAGCTCCGTGACAGCGGCCACCTTGGAGATCAGGTTTTGCTTTGCACTCTCCACACAGCTTCTGACGGAGAAAGAACAGGAAAGCTCCTGCTCTGCGGGATCATAGCCCATGATGCCGAGATTCAGGGAGGTCTCCACAAGCCCCGGTACATCCGCGCTCATCGCCTGCACACCGCCCGGCAGCGCAAGCACATAGGATGCAAGCTGCGCGGTGCTCTCCGCATCGGTGCAGCCCGCCGTCATCTCATCCATGGAAACCGTGGTGACCTGAAAATCGGGATCCTTGGTGGCAAGCTCCGCCTTGATTCCCTCCTCCGTCTCACATAAAACGGAGCGGAACAACGCCTCGTTCTCCCGGTCAACCAGCACAACGGCAACCGTCTGTCTCGGGATCGCGTTGTCCGCAAGACCGCCCTCCAGACTCTTTACATACAGGGGCATTTTTTCCGTCAGGCGGTAAAGAATGCGCCCCATGATGCAGTTCGCATTTCCTCTCTCCTTGTGGATCTCGCCGCCGGAATGTCCTCCTAAAAGCCCCTCCACGCTGATGCGGTAGGCAGGGGCGGTGTGCTCCGTGGTGGACACGGGCAGGTAGCAGTTGACTCTCGCTCCGCCCGCGCAGCTTGTCAGGAAAACACCCTCCTCCTCGGAGTCCAGATTCAGCATTCTTTTTCCTGTCAGCATGGAGAGATCGATCCCTCTGGCGCCGTCCATTCCCACTTCCTCATCCACCGTGATCACAATCTCCAGCTTCGGATGCTGCAGGGAATCGTCGTCCAGAATTGCCAGTGCATAGGCAACCGCAATGCCGTCGTCACCGCCCAGACTGGTACCCTCCGCATAGACCTTTTTGCCGTCCGTTCTCACGCGGAGCCCTTCTTTTGCCATATCCAGATCACAGTCCGGCGCCTTTACCGCAACCATGTCCATATGTCCCTGCAGGATCACCGCAGGTTCGTCCTCATAGCCTTCCGAGGCAGGTTTTATCATCACAATGTTCTTTAATTCATCCTGAATGCAGAACATTCCTCTCTCCTTTGCAAATGCCGCCAGATAGTCGCTGATCTGCTCCACATTGCCGGAGCCGTGAGGAATCTGACAGATCTCCTCAAAAAAATGAAAAACGCGCTTTGGTTCCAGATTTTCTAACATTTCGTCGCCCTCTTTCCTTATCATGCCTTCATTATAGAGAGTGCAAAAATGCATGTCAATACTATTCGATCGCCCCGCAGGCAATCTTCACGCCGGAGCCGCCCGAGGGCTGGGTGCGGAAATCTTCCGGCATATCGTGTATGATCACGGTTCTCCCCGCCACTTCTCCCGGCAGAAACCGCTCTGTATAGACAGCCGACCATGCCCTGCCGTGGTCTGCCATCAGCACGGGCAGATCTCCCACATGGTGCGGATGCTCCACCCGGTACGGATTAAAATGTGCGCCCGCCTCCGCAAAGGGATCCTCCTCGTTTCCGGCGCAGGCAAAGCCCTCATGGATGTGAAAGCCGTACATGCCGCTCCCATTGTCCGGCAGTCCCGAAATGTCCGCGACCACCACGGTTCCCTTCCGGAACCGGTAAAACAGCACCATGCCGCATATCTGCGGATATTCACTGCTGCCCGTCACATACGCATAGCGCTCCGGCTGCTCCAACAGCAGCGGAAAAATCATTTCCGATAACATTTCCTGCATAAAAAAACACCTCCCGTTCTAGGATATCCTATTACGGGAAGTGCGATCTGTGTCTGTCCGCTCTCAGATTATTAAGCTACCTTGGACTTAGCCAGCTCTGCCAGTGTCTTGAAGCCTTCTGCATCATTTACTGCCATCTCTGCCAGCATCTTTCTGTTCATATCTACGCCTGCAAGCTTCAGACCATACATGAACTTGCTGTAGGATAAGCCGTTCATTCTTGCTGCAGCATTGATACGGGCGATCCAAAGCTGTCTGAACTGACGCTTTCTCTCTTTTCTGCCTGCGTAGGAGCTGGTCAGTGCACGCATTACAGACTGCTTTGCAACTCTGTACTGCTTGCTTCTTGCTCCTCTGTAACCCTTTGCAAGCTTCAATACTCTATTGTGTTTTTTCTTAGCGTTCAATCCGCCTTTAATTCTTGCCATGTCTTATTTCCTCCTTACCAATTATAAATAGGGCAAAATCTTCTTCATATTTGAAACGTTGGTTGCATCTGTGATGGTTGACTGTCTCAGATTGCGCTTTCTCTTGGTAGATTTCTTGGTCAGGATATGGCTCTTGTAAGCTTTTGCTCTCTTCAACTTACCTGTTCCAGTCAGTTTAAAACGCTTCGCTGCTGCTCTGCTTGTCTTCATTTTTGGCATAACAAATTCCTCCTAAACTTTCTTTTCTTGATCTATTTTAACTGTGTTAGCTGCGCTTCTCAGTTAAAAACATTGTCATACTGCGCCCTTCAACCTTGGGTGCTTTCTCCACAACCGCCACATCCGAAAGGCTTGCTGCGATATCGTCCAGAATGTGCTTGCTGTTGTTCATGTGCGCCATCTCGCGTCCGCGGAAACGAAGCGTGATCTTCACCTTGTCACCCTTGCTCAGAAACTTTCTCGCCGCGCTTACCTTGGTATTCAGATCATTGGTATCGATATTGGGGGAAAGCCTGATCTCCTTTACATCGATGACCTTCTGCTTCTTTTTGGCTTCCTTTTCTTTTCTGGTCTGCTCATACTTGAACTTACCATAGTCCACAATCTTGCACACGGGCGGCTTTGCGGTGGGTGCGATCTTCACCAGATCCAGTCCGGCTTCCTCCGCCATCTTCTGTGCTTCCCTTGCGGACACAATACCCAGCTGCTCTCCATTCTCCCCGATGAGACGTACTTCCTTGTCTCTGATCTGTTCGTTAATCATTAATTCGCTAATGGCTTTTCCCTCCATAAAGAAAAAATAAAAAATGGACAGCATCGCCATCCACTCACAATCGTATGCCGCACGGACTAAAATCCCTGTCGCACTGCACATACCTCATCATGAACGCTTACGAGCACGGTAGCTGTAAGGTGAGAGCGGATACTCTGCTTTGTTGTAACTGCATTCACATGCTTAAGTAGCATAACACACTCTTTCCTTGGTGTCAACCACTTTTTGCAGGTACTTTCCGTCTTGAGTTTCCCACGGAAATATAATATAGTTATATCAGGAAATTCTGAAAAAATAAAGAGAAAAAGAGAGGAACAGTCATGACAACCAACGAAAAGGCACTTATGCTCCATGAACAGTGGAACGGAAAGCTTGAAACGGTCAGCAAAACGCCCGTAAAATCCAGAGAAGATCTGTCTCTGGCATACACTCCCGGCGTTGCGGAGCCCTGCAAGGTCATCGCGGAGGATAGGGAAGCCGCGTACAAATATACGATGAAGGCAAACACCGTTGCGGTTGTCTCGGACGGCAGCGCGGTTCTGGGTCTCGGCAATATCGGCCCCTACGCCGCCATGCCCGTGATGGAAGGAAAGGCGGTTCTCTTCAAGGAGTTCGGCGGTGTCAATGCGGTTCCCATCTGCCTCGACACGCAGGACACGGAGGAGATCATCAAAGCCGTGACATGGCTGGCTCCCGGCTTCGGTGGCATCAATCTGGAGGATATCAGCGCTCCCCGCTGCTTTGAAATTGAGGAACGCCTGAAGGAAATCCTGGACATTCCCGTATTCCATGACGACCAGCACGGCACCGCCATCGTGGTGCTCGCAGGCATTATCAACGCCCTCAAGGTTGCACATAAGAAGAAAGAGGATTGCAAGGTCGTGGTAAACGGCGCCGGAAGCGCCGGTGTCGCCATCACCAAGCTCCTCCTCACCTACGGTTTCCCCAATATCGTCATGTGTGACAAGGTGGGCATTGTCTCCAAGGACACCGAAGGGCTCAACTGGATGCAGAAAAAAATGACGGAGGTCACAAACCCGGACAACGAGACCGGTACGCTGGCGGACGCCATGAGAGGCGCCGACATCTTTGTGGGCGTGTCCGCTCCGGGCATTGTTTCCAAGGAGATGGTTGCCTCCATGAACCGTGATGCCATCCTGTTTGCCATGGCTAATCCCGTGCCCGAGATTATGCCCGATCTGGCAAAGGAGGCCGGTGCAAAGGTTGTGGGTACAGGGCGCTCCGACTTCCCCAATCAGGTCAACAACGTGGTGGCATTCCCCGGCATCTTCAGAGGCGCTCTGGAGGGCAGGGCAACACAGATCACAGAGGAAATGAAGCTGGCTGCCGCCATCGCGATCGCAGGGCTTGTACCCGATGAGGAACTGAATGAGGACAATATCATGCCCGAGGCATTTGACCCGAAGGTTGCCGATGTGGTGGCAGACGCCGTAAAATCCCACATCCGCTGACCCATGAGAAAGATATGGCTTGACAAGCCCTACTACTCGCTGGACGCTTTTTTCAAACAGACCTACGGCGAAAAATGTTACAAGATCGCGCTGGACGCAGGTATGACCTGCCCCAACCGGGACGGCACTCTGGGAACGGGCGGCTGTACCTTTTGCAGCGCGGGAGGCAGCGGTGAGTTTGCCGCCTCCCGGGACACGGGCTCCGTTGCCGCACAGCTTGCCGCAGGCAGAGCGCTGTTTGGGAAAAAGAAAACCGGCTTACGGTATGTTGCGTATTTCCAGTCCTACACCAACACCTACGCGCCCGTTTCTTATCTTAGGGAGATCTATACTTCTGCACTCTCCCTGCCGGACAGCATCGGTATATCTATTGCCACCAGACCCGATTGTCTGGGCAAAGAGGTGCTGGCGCTTTTAAAGGAATTAAAAGAACAGTATCCCCAAAAATTCATCTGGATCGAACTCGGTCTCCAGACCATCCATGAGACCACCGCGGAATCCTTCCACAGAGGGTATCCGCTCGCTGTCTTTGAGGACGCCGCATATGCCCTGACCGCGTTGGAAATCCCTTTTATCGTGCATCTGATTTTGGGGCTTCCCGGCGAGACTGCCGACCATATGCTTGCCTCCTGCGCCTACTTAAACCGCATTCCCTCCACGGGGACGCACCCTTTCGGAATCAAGCTGCAGCTTCTCCATCTTCTGAAGGGAAGCCGCCTCGGGGAGGATTACCTGCAAGGCAGGCTGGACGGTTATAACCCGTTGTCACTTGAGGAATACATCGATATTCTGATTCGTTGTCTGGAAGTGTCAGACCCGGAAACCGTCATACACAGAGTGACGGGGGACGGCGCGAAAGCGCTGCTCATCGCTCCTCGCTGGAGCCTCGACAAGAGAAATGTATTGAACACGCTGCACCGCACCATGCGGCAGCGGCAAACCTACCAAGGGAGATGTTTTTATGATGCAGGATCCGTTGACCCTCTATAAGCTGATCGTCCTCTACATGCTGGACAGAGTGACCTTTCCGTTGACAAAGGCACAGATCAGTGACTTTATTCAGGAAAAAGAATACACAAACTTCTTTACGTTGCAGCAGGTAATCTCCGAGCTGATCGACTCCGGTCTGATCACCGCCCGCTCCGTCCGCAACCGCACCCATCTGGTCATCACGGACGAAGGCAGGGAGACTCTGTACTTTTTTGAAAACCGGATCAGCGACGCCATCCGTCAGGATATCGACGCCTATTTCGCGGAGCGCGAGCTTGAGCTGCGCAACGAGGTTGCGGTTCAGGGGGACTACTACAAGTCCACCAGCGGCGAGTACGAGGCGCACCTGATCGCCAAGGAGCGGGGCATCACCATGATTGACATTACCCTGTCCGTTCCTGCGGAGGAGGTCGCCGCCTCCATCTGCGACAACTGGCAGAAGAAGAACCAGAAAATTTACCAGTATCTGGTGTCGGAGCTGTTCTAGCCCTCCTTCGCCTCTCTTTTGATGCGCTGCATATGTTCTCTGATTTTCACCTCATAGCCGTTTCCCGACGGCTGATAAAATTCTTTTCCGTTTAACTCGTAGGGCAGATACTGCTGCTCTACATAATTGTTGTTGTAATTATGTGCATATTTGTAACCGGTTCCGTGTCCCAGCTTCGCCGCGCCCTTGTAATGAGCGTCCTGCAAATGGGTCGGAATCGGCAGATTTCCTGTCTCTTCCACTGTTTTCATCGCATCTCCGATCGCACATGTCGCCGCGTTGCTCTTTGGCGCCGTCGCAATATAGGAGGCTGCCTGCGCAAGAATGAGCTGCGCCTCCGGCATTCCCACCCTCTCCACGGCAAGGGAGGCGTTCACCGCCACCACTAGCGCCTGCGGATCCGCATTTCCCACATCCTCCGACGCGCAGATCATCATTCTGCGGGCAATAAAGGTCACACTCTCCCCCGCATACAGCATCCTGGCAAGATAGTAAACCGCCGCATCCGGATCAGAGCCCCGCATGCTCTTGATAAATGCGGAGACGGTGTCATAGTGATTGTCCCCGTCCTTGTCATAGCGCATCACTCTCTTCTGGATACATTCCTGCGCGACCTCCACGGTAATCCGGATTTTACCGTCACTTCCCCGCTCCGTGGTCATAATGCCAAGCTCGATGGCGTTCAGCGCATGTCTGGCATCTCCCCCGGAAAGCTCCGCCAGAAAGTCCAGCGCGTCCTCGTCAATCTCGGCATCGTAGGTGCCCATGCCCTTGTCTTTATCGTAGACCGCCTTCTTCAAAAGCGTCTTGATGTCCTCTTTTTCCAGCGGCTTCAGCTCAAAGATCACCGAGCGTGAGATCAATGCCCCGTTCACCTCAAAATAGGGATTTTCCGTGGTCGCTCCGATCAAAATAACCGTGCCGTCCTCCACAAAGGGGAGGAGATAGTCCTGCTGCCCCTTGTTGAACCGGTGGATCTCGTCAATAAACAGGATCGTGCGCTTTCCGTACATACCCTGCGTGTTCTTTGCCTTCTCCACCACCTCTTCCATGTCCTTTTTCCCCGCAACCGTCGCGTTGATCTGGGTAAATTCGGCGCTTGTGGTGTTGGCGATCACCTTGGCGAGCGTGGTTTTTCCCGTCCCGGGAGGACCGTAAAAGATAATCGAGCTGAGCTTGTCCGCCTTGATGGCGCGGTACAGCAATTTATCCTTCCCGATAATATGCTGCTGCCCCACAACCTCATCAAGGGTTGTCGGCCGCATTCTCGCCGCCAATGGCGATTCTTTTTCCATGTTGCTTTTGCGCATATACTCAAACAGATCCATATGTGCCTCCGTCCTTCGTCTCCTGCTGTCCTTTCAGTATACCACATAATCCCAGAAAAGTAATCGCCATTGTGAGAAACTCCGCAGCCGGGAACGCCATCCACACGCCCCGCATTCCAAAGAGAGCTGAGAGCAGAAAAGCACAGCATAAGATCAGCACAAGCCCTCTGGCAACGGACGCCGCAAACGCCCATCTTGCGGACTCCACCGCACTCAGGACACCGGTGCCCACAATGTTGATTCCCGCAAACAAAAAGCCCAGAAAATAGATGCGAAGTCCCTCCCCTGCGTAGGCGGTCAACTGAAGATTCCCCTCGCTGTTGAAGACATTTGCGATGGGCGTCGTCCATTTCCATATGACAAAGATCATGCCTGCCGCCAACACCAGCGCGGTACACACGCCCATGAGCAGCACACTCCGCACTCTCTTCCAGTCGTTCTTCCCGTAAAACTCGCTGACAAGGGGCTGCGACCCTTGGGAAACGCCGTTGAACATGGCAACCGCCACCAGCGCCGTGTTCGCCACCACGCCGTAAGCCGCCACACCCACGTTTCCGGCAAGCCCCAATATAATATAATTGAACGCAATCGTCGTCACGCCGGAGGAGATCTCTCCCACAAAAGCAGAGACTCCCACCTGACAGGAACGCAGCAGTTTTTTCACGGAAGGTCTGATGCGGTGCAGCCGGACGCTGCTCTTTTTTGACAGCAGGTGTGCGCAGCAGATCCCCACGCCCACAACCGGCGAAAATGCCGTGGCAAGCGCGGCTCCCGCCATTCCAAGTCCAAGCGGGAACATCAGCACATAGTCCATGACAATATTGAAAAGGCTGCTAAGGAGCGTCGCAAGCATGGCGGTAAACGGCGCGCCGTCATTGCGCACAAAAGCGTTGCAGATGGAGTTCCACATAAAGCAGGGTGCGAACAGCATGAAAATCCGGGTATATGCTGCCCCCGTCGCCACAATGTTGTCGTCGCCTCCCAGAAGGCGGATAATGCCCTCCGGTGCAAAAATGCCAAGCACCAAAAACACAATCCCCGCAATCGTGGCAAAAAACAGCGCATTGGAAAAGTATGCATCCGCATTCTTCTCCCCCTTTCCTTTCGCAACCGCAAAACGGATCGCCGCGCCCACCCCGATCATGGCGCCGATCGCAAAGATCAGGCTGTATATGGGCAGCACCAGATTCAACGCCGTAATGCCGTCCGCTCCCACCGACAATGAAATAAAAAAGGTATCCGCCAGAATATACAGCGAAATCCCCACCATCCCCAATATATTTTGCAACACGTATCTGAAAAACTGTTTCTCGATCTGCATTTTCATCCTCACCTCTGAATCGTTTGCTGCGTCCGCCATCCGCGCCACGCACCAACCAGTGCATTATAGCACGCTTCCCCTATGCCCGCAACCGGGCTGCCGATTCTGCGGTTTTGCGGTTTTGCTCTCCGGGGCAGCCGCGCTTTGGTGTTCTGCGTTCCGGCAATTCCTTGCCCTTACCATTTGAAATCCGCAGGAATGGCTTTACAGCAGACGGCAGAGTATGGTAGTATGGGGGTAAGTTGGAAAGAATTTGTCGAGATAATGAGCGGTGCATGGACAATCTGAAAACAGACGCCGGGAACTTGTTCACAGGCGGATGATTTTCGGATTGGACATATAGTGCGATAGCACGCATGAGCGAAGGCGAAGCCGCAGCGAATGGCACAGCGGATGTCCGAATGAGCCGATCAATCGAAATGAATGGGGATCTGTGATGAGCAGTTGCGAATGGTGTGATTATAAAGAAAATGAATGGTTACTATATAAATCATTGCATTGGTCTGTCTATCTGGCAGATATACAGGATTATGTTGGCAGATGTATTTTGGTGTTGAATAGACATTATGGTAGTCTTTCAGAATTAGATATTTCCGAGTGGCTTGAATTGAAAACAATTATAGATAGATTGGAATATATCCATAAAGAGGTATTGGGAGCCGAATTAAGCAATTGGAGTTGTTTGTTAAATAACTTTTACAAAGAAGCTATACCAAACCCTCATTTGCATATACATGTGAGACCACGATATAAAAATGCCGTTGTAATTAACAATCACTCATACATAGATACGGAATTTGCTCATCACTATGCTTTGAAAAAAGAGAGTTTACTGCTTGATGATGATAGGCAAATGTTGTTTGCACTAATGAAGAAAAATTTTATTTTATAAACTCAGGTTTACCCTTTGCTTGGAGGTGTTTATTTTGCAAAATGCGATCAAGAAAATTTTATTGGCAATATTAGGGCTTCTGCAAGGAACTCTTGGGAGTTACTTCGCATTACTAGGGTGGGCGTTTGCATTTCCTGAAACTTCTCCCGGTGCAAGAGATTATGGAGAGGATATGCTTTTTGTACCATTGGGATATATAATTATGTTCGTTTGGTTAGTCATAATGATAACCGTCATTATTCTGCTCCGGAAAAATAAGGCAAATTTGCTATCCTTTATATTACCCTGGTTCATGGGATTAGTCGGATGTCTGGTAGGAGTATTTGTAATACTTTGATTTTGGACGAGTAAGGAAATTGAACGTTGCGCACCATGAGTATGCAGCAAAGCGGAATACGAATGGCACCACAGCGATAAATTTGAATTTACAGAACTACAAAGAAAGGATACATATTATGGAAGGAAGATTAATAGCATTTGTTATTTGGGTAATAATCGGCGTATTATTTATTGTAATGGGCATTTATGATTTTAATTCCAAGAAAGCAAAACCTTTCGGTTTTTGGGCAAATGCCGAGGTAGCGCCCATAGAAGATGTGAAAGGCTATAATCGTGCTTTGGGCATATTGTGGTGCATGTATGGTATTTTGTTTACGTTAATTGGATTGCCTTTATTAGATGGGCAGAATTCGGGTTTGATTATTATACCTATATTGGGTGCAATGCTTATTAGTATTGCGGCTATGGTAGCGTATGTAGTAGGTATTGAACCCAAATACCGCAAAAAGAAATAAATGGAAACTTCCAGTTTATCGCTGCGGTGCCATTCGTATTCCGCTTTGCTGCATACTCATGACGCGCTGTCGCGCCATGCGGCTGTTTGCATAAATGTGCATTTGCAAGCAAGCTCTCATGCACACTTATGCATCATCCGCGCACCGCTCATAGAAACGCGCAACTTCAGATTTACGGAGGCCAAATATGGTTGAATTAAGAGCCATAACCAAGGATAATTTGAATGAAGTGTTACTTTTAAACATATCGAAACAGCAAAAAACAATATACCTTGTGGAAATTTCTGATCGATAAAAATCAGCAGAATAAAGGTTATGGCAGAGAAGCACTGAAGCTGTGAATGGCGTATTTAAAGGATAATTTTGGGATCAATGAAATATATACAGGGGTTGCAATAGGAAATGTGACCGCAAAACATTTATATCGCTCTATTGGATTTGAAGAAACCGGACTTCTTAAAGACAACATGGAAGAAATGAAAATTGTCTGGTAACGAAATCCGGCGTGATAGCCCCCATTTTTTATCACTGAATAAAATTGCGAGTCTGTGAAAGTTTTTCTGTAAATAAGTATTAGCTAATAGGTCTTCTATGAT
>URSA01000012.1 GCA_900550475.1 uncultured Lachnospiraceae bacterium | reverse complement strand
TGTCTGTAAAAAGAATCTGCGAAGTGATTATGAGAGATGAAAAATCAATACTTCCGGTATCGCACATGATTCATGGCGTATATGATATTGACGGAGTATCGTTAAGTATGCCTGCTATAGTAGGTGCAGATGGTATTGAGTCTGATATACCTATTAATTTAAGTGGCGATGAGGCGTTAAAGCTTAAGGAATCTGCAGATTCTTTGAAAAAGATTATAGAGACAATTGAATTATAAATTTTACACACGGAAGGAGAAAAAAGCATGGAAGTAAGGTATTATATTTGTACGCATTGTGGAAACATTGTTGAAAAGGTAAAGGATAAAGGTGTACCTGTAATTTGTTGCGGAGAACCTATGCAGGAATTAAAAGCTGGAGTGACAGATGCTGCTGTTGAGAAGCACGTACCTGTATATACAGTGGAAGGCGGTCATGTTCATGTTGTAGTCGGAGAGACAAAACATCCTATGCTTGAAGAGCATTTCATTGAGTGGATTACATTAAGTACCAATCAAGGAATATACAGAAAACAGTTAAATCCGGGGCAGGAGCCGGTAGCAGATTTTTGTCTTTGCGATGGTGAACTGGTAGAAGAAGTATATGCATATTGTAATCTGCATGGATTATGGAAATGCTAGAAGCATTTATAAATATTAAGATTACAGAACAACACAAATATAACCAGCAAAGAAAAGGATGAAGAGATATAATGATGGGATACAGATAGGGCAATTAGATATGTTCTATCTGTATTTTAATATAAATCTTAATAGTGACAAGGATATCTTTACTTTTTGGTAAAAAATATGGTATGTTAAGTAAAGATAGACGGGAGGTATGCAAGGATGTTCTCTTATAATGGGTTAGAAATGTTACTGAAAGAAAAAGGTATTGGTAAAACAGAACTCCGTTTAGAATTGGGATTATCCACACGAACAGTCGCTAAGATTGCTAAAGGGGAAAAACTTTCGAAAAATACTCTAAATAAAATTGCTAATTATTTGGAGGTTACGCCAGAATTACTTTACCGTATAGAATCGAATAATAAAATACTTCAGATGCTAAGAGATGAGAAAGAGATACATCTTCCTGGTGGTCTTTATCATGAACTTCAGATCAGGATGACATACAATTCAAATCATATTGAGGGAAGTAAACTATCTGAAGACCAGACAAGACTTATTTTTGAAACGAATACAATTGATATGGGAGACGGTATTCCTGTAGATGATATTCTTGAAACAGTTCATCATTTCAGAGCAATAGACTATTGTATTGATATCGCTGAAGATGAATTAACAGAAGAAATAATAAAGAAACTGCATTACATTATTAAACATGATACCAAGGATTCGACGTTTTCTTGGTTTGCAGTTGGAGATTACAAAAAACGTGCTAATGTGGTTGGAGGAAGGGAAACATCAAAACCATCAGAGGTTTCTAAACATATGAGGGAACTTCTTGAAAATTACAATTCAAAAGAAAGTATAAAGATTGAAGATATTATTGCGCTTCATGCTGAGTTCGAGTATATTCACCCATTTCAAGATGGGAATGGAAGAGTTGGCAGGTTAATTGTTTTAAAGGAGTGCCTTAAGAATAATATTATTCCATTTATTATTGAAGATAGCAAAAAAGGTTTTTATTACAGAGGCTTGTCTGAATGGAGAAATGAGAAGGGATGGCTTATAGATACTTGCCTTGATGGACAAGATACATTTGTAAGGATTCTTGATATGTTAGATATTCCGCACAATGCTTAAGTATTGATAGAAGGCAAAATTAAGATTGTATTAATCCTTTTAGTGCCACAAATCGGAAAGATCTGGTTTGTAGCGTTTTATTTTTGAAAAGTAATTATGATATGGCTGGCATCGGAAGGACACAGAAATAATATTGAGTATGACAACAGACAGCAAAACCGGACCAGCATCAGCGTATTTTATAAAAGATGTCCCGTATACAAAAACGGCGTGGAAACCGGTCAGTATGTTTATATCGCATATTGGGTAGAAACATTTAAGTAAAAAGATAAAAAAAGGGAAACCGCCGACAATATACCCGGCGGTTTCCCTTTATACAGGCAGGTGCATATGTCTGCAGGGGTATCAGACAGAGTATGTTTTTCAAATAGACAACAGCTGCATGAAAAGGTAAACTAAAAATATAAAAAAATTTAAAACCAAATTGCTCCCGACAGGTACTTATTATCAGAAAGGAGCAGTAAGTAATTCCACCAAAATAATTGCACAAAGGAGAATGAGAATGGACGACAGTTTGAAAAAAGCCATACAGCAGATGAAAAATGGGGAAGAAACGGGTTTTAATGCAGTATATTCGGCAACATATAACAGGGTGTATTTCAGAGCGAAACAGATTATGAAGAAAGAGGAAGATGCTCAGGATTTAACACAGATTGTTTTTGTGGAGGCCTACAAAAACATACATACACTACAGGCAGCGGAAGCACTGTACTCATGGTTGGATGGAATTACTTACAATCAGGGAATGAAAATTTACAGAAAACAGAGAGATGTATTGTTGACGGAAGAGGCAGAGGGAATGTTTGACATCCTTGAAAACAATGACATTTCTTTCATGCCGGAACTCACGGCAGACCAGAAGGCAACTGCCGAGATTGTGAAAGGGATTATTGAGGAACTGCCCGAACTGCAGAAGGCGGCAGTGGTCGCCTATTATTTTGACGGTTTGAAGGTGGAGAGGATTGCAGAATTGATGGAGTGCTCCGTCAATACGATTAAGAGTCGGTTAAATTATGCCAGAAAGTATATCAAAGAAAGAGTAGAGGAAAAAGAAAAGAAAGAGGGCTACAGACTTCATGTTCTCGGACTGCCGGTGCTCTGGTATGCAATTAGAACCATGTCCGACAGAACCACACTCACGGCTCAGGCAGCACAGACCATATACAACGGCGCTTGCTCCGGCATCGGCTTACAGGCAAGCGCCATTACCGCCGGCGGTGCCGTTGCGGCAGAGGCAGTAACCGCAGCAGGAGTTGCCGCTGCAGAAGCCGCAACCACGGCAGCGACAACCGCAGGAGCAGGGGCGAAAGCAGTTGCCATCAGTACAACGGTAAAGGCACTTTTGATTGCGGGAGCAGTGATTGTTGCCGGGGCGGGAATCGCGGGTGCCATCAGTGTAATCAACCACAACCGGGCAGAGACGGTGGATAATGAATTCGGCGGAGAAAACGATGAGTCCGAAAGTGGGGAAAAGCTGACACTTGAGGATGATTTGTCAGAGTACCTTGGCTTGTATTTTGGCGAATACTGGAGAGAGGATGCCGAGGCGGCATATCCTTACAAGGTGTCCGATACGGAATACCGTTTCCGACCGGAGGATTTGCAAAAATACGGAGATATGGTAACTTGCAGTATCGTAAAAGATAAAATGAGCGGATTGCCGGAGGGCGTGGAACTGGCGGTTGCCTATTGCAACAGTCAGACGGATTTGACGCCGGATATGCTGGTGCCTCAATATCTGTATCACTTTACCGCAGATTCCTTTACATTTCAGATCAGTACAGCAGAAGGTTTTATCATCCGGCTGGTGGATACCTCTGTCAAGGAAGTATTTGACGCTTGGGAATTGGAGGAAGATTACTCTGAGTTTATTAAGATGTATGAGGTGGCGGTATCGGAGCCCTATGTGTTTGAATATCAGTATGACGGCCCTACACTGACTGCAGAAAAAGTGGGTGATGGGGAATACCGTTTTAGCACCGCGGCATTAAGGAGTACCTTCAAAGACGGACAGACGGTGGGAATCCGGTTAAATCTTCCGTATACCATTGAGTTTGTTTCCGTGACAGGTGAGGATGCTGCTGCTCCGGGAACCATGATAGATTACATGCAGGTATCCAGAGAGGATGCCAACAGATGGTATTTCACCCTGTCTACCGGGAATGACATTATCATAAAAGTAAAAAAATTTGAAGGAAGCCACGGAAGACCGGTTGAGGAGGTTGAGGAGACGAAGCCCAAAACCATAGCGAATGTGGATAATCTGCGGGAGTATGAAAAGTGGGGTCCCAAAGACGGTTCTGACGGGCCTACCCTATATGTAAAAAAGATTGGTTCGGAGTCCGTTCACATCTATGGTGATATTTATGAGACTCTTTGGGAGTATGACGGGTACTGGACGTTAGACGGTCAGGAAATCCATTTTACCGGAAAAGATTTGGAGCCGCTTACACTGACAGACATGGAAGGAAATCCCATAGACAGACGAATTGCCTTTTATTATCTGGAAGAGGACGGAATGATATATGTGGATATACCGGACGGCGAGGACTGGGAGTCTTACGCATTCCGTGATACACCGGACTATGTTTACAAGAAATTATCCTCCCCCGTTTTGGACACGGATGAGCATAACAATACCGTGACACCATCCGCAGAAAACAGCACGGACTCCGGTGTTCACCTGACCAACGACGGTACGACATGGCAGCTGACGGATACTGTTACCATGCACTTTGAAAACGGAGTTTTCACCGTATCAGGGGAAGGAGAAATGCCGGATTACAACGCAAGGAAAGAGGTTGCACCGTGGACGTATGATGTTTTCCGCGGGGATCCCACAACTGTCATTATCGAGGAAGGCGTGACAAGTATCTCTCCGATGGCATTCAGCGGTTATCTGAATCTTACCGACGTGACGTTGCCGGGATCTCTAAAAAAGATTGGAGACAGGGCGTTTTCTTCCTGCAGTAACCTGAAAGAAATCGTAATTCCGGACGGCGTGGAGGAGATTGGGGACAAGGTATTCTTTAACAGCTACTCTCTGGAAAAGATTGTCATTCCTGCCAGTGTCACTGAGATAGGTGACGGAATTTTCATGAGCGGCAACTCCCATCTGGTGATTTACGGTGAGAAAGGTTCCGCCGCCGAACAGTATGCACAGAAATACGAAATAGATTTTAAAGAAATGTAGATTTTTTTCAAAAAAATAAAACCAAACAGGAATGAACGGGTACTTAAGGATAGAAAGAAACAAATCATGAGGCAACGGAGGTAAAAACCATGATAAAAGCGATTCAGGAAAACATACGAAAAGCATTGGGACTTCCCGGTATTGAGGAATGTGGAAGCAGTTTCGGCAGATGGCTGGAAAGGACATTAAAGTATGGAGGAATGGCGGTTTTCCTTATACTTCTGGCATGGTGGCTGCTGTATCTGTTCTTTATCAACCCGCTTCTCGACGCAAACAACGTGCTGGAAACGGTATTGGTATTGGGACTGTTTCTTATGGGAGTGATACTGGTAAGCTATGACATGACGGCGCTGGCATGCTTTTTCCAGAGTCCCCAAAAGTCAGAGTATTATCTGGCAACGGGAGTGACAAGAAAAGACATTGTCAACGACAAGGGCGTGCTGGGAGAGTTTTACGCCTATGTGCTCAGCAGGAAACTGAAAATTCCGCACAGAACATTATACAATGTATGTGTTCCCATGCCGAACGGAAGTTATCAGGAGATTGACGCCATTATCATCACCAATCGCTGGATTCACGTGCTGGAATGTAAGAACCGGGCAGGATATTTCACCGGAAACTTTAACAGTGAAATCTGGGTTCAGCATCTTGGCAGGGAAGAACACAGGGTGAAAAATATTTATAAACAGAATGCGTCCCATATAGCGGCACTGGAATATTTTCTGAAATCCAGACAGGTGCTTCCCGATATGGGAGTCTTTTGTGACAACGCTATTCTTACCGGCGGAGAAATGCGGCTGGATATGGGAGATATCAATGAAGCGCCTGCAGATTTCAGTTTTGGAAATTATAATCTGCACAAAAAATCCATGGAGGATATGGAAAAGAATCAGAATGCCGTCAGAGATGATGATTTCATGGAAAGGGTATACAGGGCACTGCTTCCCTATGCGCTGTTTCCCAAGGCAAAAAGAGAGTCTATGCTGATAGAAAGAGAAAGCAGGGCAAAGAACAAAGAATTTGTCAGAGAAAATTACAAATATTATGAGTTTCCAAACGGAATACCGGGACTTACGGATGATGACACCTTATTGAGACAGGACAAAGTATTTACCCAGATAAAGGTAGATGAGAATGAGAGAAATCCCCTTTGGATTACCATTCCTTATCTGAGATATGAGGAGCGGAGGTAGAATATGATGGACAACGAAAATGTAACGCTGGAAGATATGTTTGATGAATTGGATGAGTGGTCAAAGGAAACGGATGCTTTAAACGGTGTTCCCATCAGAAGTACCGAGGGGGATGTCAGAGGCTTAAAAAGAGTGCCTGTGGCGGAAGAATGGGGAAAGGCAAAGCATATGGTAGCGCCTGTGGACGATAACAGGGTACAGGAATATTTGCACAAAAAAGACGATAAGCCTTTTGCACTTCCCAAAGTGGCGGTGCTTACCTTTGCCGGACTTTTCGTGGCATTTGGCATTGTACACAGTATCAGCAGCTTTATCCAGAACATGCAGGAGGAAGCCTCCAAAAATTACGCGGATGTTATCGTAGCGGATGAGGATGGAGATTCCGACTCTGGCAAGGATGTAAAAAGAACGGAACTGAAACCCGGTGAGACATACCGCACAGCGGACGGACAATTTGAATTTACCTATAACGACGGAAAATATGCCGGACAGGAGGGGCTGACCATTACAGGATATCTGGGAGGTGCCACAGAGGTGACGCTGCCGAAGGAAATACAGGGGTATCCGGTGGTAGAGATTGACCGGAGTACACTGGAAGGAAATAACACGGTGGAAAACGTGGTGGTGGAGTCTGAAATCTCCAAATTGGACTTTAGAGACTGTGCCGCATTGAAAGAGGTGGTTTACCCGGTTACTGTCAACGAAATCGGATACGGTACGTTTTATAATACACCGGCACTGGAAAAGGTTACAGTGGACAAAGGGTGCTATGTGAGTGATGAATTTGCCTACGAAGTTTCGCCGCTCATCAATTATGTGGAAATGTCCGAGGGAGTGAGCAATACTTCCCATATCGAGATGGTGGAGGGACACAATTATTATACCGCGGACGGTCAGTTTCAGTTCCGGTTTCAGGAGGACTCCGTTCAGTTGAGAAGATATATCGGTGACAGTGCAGAGGTGACTGTGCCGAAGGAAATACAGGGGTATCCGGTGACAAAACTGGCAAGAATTTTCGAGGGAAACAATTTCATTGAAAAAGTAACGATAGAGGCACAGATTGAGTCCGCCAATGATATTTTCCGGGATAATGAGGCGTTAAAGGAAGTGACGTTTCCGGCGTCTGTGACGAGTATTGGATATAATTGTTTTTATAACACACCCTCTTTACAAACACTGACTGTTTATGAGGGTTGCACGGTTGATTCCGCCTGCGCGGGATATGATGTTCAGCCCGCTGTCAATTATGTAAATTAACAGGAGGAAACTTTATGGTACGGATAGAAGTGAAGGAAAATATAGACCATTATATGCCGTCACAGGATGAAATTACTCTGATGGAAGATATTCTGAATCTGGTCAGCGTGATTTTTGACAAGGCGACAAGATGGTATGATACGAGGGAAGCGTACCAGAGTATCTGCAGCGGACTTCCCGCCATGGTCGTCTGGGAGGAACCGGACGGAACGCATTACACCCATGTATGGGCAGATGTGCAGGGGTGTGAAGTGCAGGTGGAGGTGGGACTGGACATTACACAAATCATTTCCAGACAGACCTTTCGTTATGACAAACCGTTTGAACGCGGAGAGATGATAGAGGGCATCGTCGATTTTGAACACTTGAAAAAGGCGAAAACGGAAAAGAAAAGGCATAGGGAGGAAGAGGAGGATTTTGACTATGATGTATTTCTGACAAAAACCACCATGCCCAAGCCGGAGGTCCGTGAGGAAGAAACACAACCAGACTATGTCGAGGAGGAACGGCGGCGCTTTATAGAGTTGCAGCGGAATCTGGAATATGCCAGAAGGTATCAGGAGGATTTTGGTACGGAGAGCACCGAAATGACAGAGGAAGCGGCATGGCGGCAATATTTTTACGACAGATGAGAACAGCACCGCATCATCGACACAAAGGGAACACAGTATGAAGAAGTCATCGGGGACATGGATGCGGACACCTCTGCCATTTCCATATCGGATCCGTCGGAACTGGTGGCAGGGCTTGATCTCACCGTGGATGACTCCGAAATAATTTCTGATTCTTTATCAAATCTTCTCTGCAAAACTTTCAAAACGCAGAAGGCAGTCAACGAGGTATATTATAAAGAAGCAGATTAACATTCATAATATCACATATTGTTACACTAATAACGTTTATTATTATTTACAAAAAAGCGGGGAAACATATATAATAGTAAACATAAAACAATGGAGTGTGTAAGAATGAGAAAAGCAGCTTATAACATATTACCTGCAACAGAAGAAATAATGAAAACAATGGGAGAGCAAATCAAATTAGCGAGATTACGCCGAGATTTGTCTGCAGAGTTGGTGGCGGAGCGCGCCGGGATCAGCAGAGCATCTTTATGGAAGGTTGAGTCGGGCAGTCCGGCTGTTGCCATTGGGATTTACGCTGCTGTCTTGCATGCGTTAGGTGATATGGACAAGGATATGCTTCTTGTGGCGAAGGACGACGAAATGGGGAGGCAGATGCAGGATCTTAACCTTATGACAAGGAAACGTGCAACGAGGAGGAAGAGTGAATGGCGATAGATGAAAAAAGCATATATGTATATGATGATTTTTCAGAATCTTGACCCGCAGCTGCAACCATTTTTAGGTCGCCGGTTTTCAACCGGAAAAAATATTTTTGGATTATTTGCGGATGAGCTATCGCTTCTTGTGGACGACGAGGACAATAAAATATCAATAGAATTAGCTATTCATACATCCTGCCGTTTTGGAATTCAAAAAGATGCTGCGGAAAAGATGGCAGAAGAAATACTTGAAATTGTCAGGGATAATTGGGAGAAACTCGCAAAAAAATACGGCCTCTCACGTGGGCAGATAGAATATATGAGACCTGCATTTAGTGAATGTTATTTTCAAAAGTAACCTTATTTTCCCACCCCCGGCAACCGATAGTTGCCATATAGTTGGTGGTATGCAACCGAGTTTTTCCGTATACTGATACCATCAAAACGGCGGAGGTGACGATATGGAACAAAAAAGTTTAGGCGAAAATATTGCAAAATATCGTACTGAAAAAGGGATGTCGCAAGAAAAGGTTGCGGAATATCTGGAGGTGAGCAGGCAGGCTGTAACAAAATGGGAAGCCAATCTTTCGAGGCCGAGCACGGAGAATCTGATCAGACTTTCGGAAATATTTGGAATCACAGTGGAGGAGCTGCTGGGCAGGAAGCAGAACGATGCCGAAGTGAGGGAAGAACCGTATCAGAACAGTAAGATGCCTTGGCTGTTTATAGGGATCACACTCCTCTGCATTATGGCATATATTGTTTTCTGCGTAGTAAACCATACTTTCCATGTCGGTACGCTGATATGCATGTTTATCATAGGCGTGCCGATCCAGATGTTTTTACACATTTGTTTTACATATGCGATCGATAAAGAATCGTTTGACATGATTGCCGGATATGACAGTAAAACGGAGTATAACATACCGGAAGTAAAAAAATATCTGACGCAGTTGGATATCTGGATCGGTTCCTTTTCTACGGTATATGTTTTTCTGTTCTGCATGTTTGACTGTTTTCAGCCAAAGCTCGGCAGGGTCAGCGAATTCCTCAATGGTTTCCTGCTTATTGCCTATGCGTTCAACATAATAGCATGCATTCTGATCAGCAACTATAAAGTGATTGACAGGCTGTATATCCGTGAAGCAGACAAAAAGAGGGCATGGAAAAGTATGCCGGTCACAGCAGTATATATCATATTACTGTTTTTGGGCGCAGGAATCGTGTGTTACCTGTTCCTCACAAGGGGAATTGAAAACAATACCGTGCCGGCAATCAGGCTGTCGATGGTGATGCTGTTGGGAACAGGCGCCGCAACAGCCGGCTATTTTGCGGAAAGCAGCAACATCAAAAAATGGGATCCGGAGAAGCAGGAGTACCGTGCGGGAAAAGCCGGTTTACTCTGTGCGGCGGCAAGCATTCTCTTGTTTGGCGCTATGTTCGTGGTATAGCAGTGCGGCGGGAGAGAGTTATTCTTCCGTTATGGGTGGAATAAAATGTTCTATTGCGCTGCACAGCTTCTGTTTTTCCTCGATGCCGTTCCGTGTGAGGATGCGCTCCAAAAGTGCATCGCTTATGGTATAAAGCGGCAGAGTGGAAAGAATGCTGCGGCGGTTCCCCGGCTTGCCTGTATCAGCAAGCAGAAAGGCGTTCAGATCATTCTCTCGTTTACTGCGGTAAATATCTATCAATGGGCATGCATTTGCAAGCATTTCATCCGCCCGCTTCCGGTAATACTCTATTTCGCGCTTGGATTTGGTCAGGTAGTATTTTCCGTCAGCGTGATATCCCGCAACCGCTTCTCCGGAAAGCGCGGCGATAAGAGGAGTAAAAAAGCGGTAGATAAAGCGCTTATATTGAAATAGAAAGGACGACCCAATATGCAGGCTTACTTTAAAAGCATTATCGATCAGGACAGAGCGTCTGTCGTGATCTGTAATCTGAAACATGAGATTCTTTACATGAACCCGGCGGCGGTTGCAAACTATGAGAAGCGGGGCGGAAGTGCACTTGTGGGGAAAAGTCTGCTTGCCTGCCACAATCCGCAGTCTGTGGAGAAGATCGAGCAGGTCATTGCGTGGTTTCAGAAGTCTAGGGACAACAATCTGGTATACACATTCCACAATGAGAAGCAGAACAAGGATGTGTATATGGTGGCACTTCGGGATGAGACCGGCGAACTGATCGGCTATTATGAGAAGCATGAGTTCCGGGATCGGAGACCATGAAGCAGTACGATATATAGGGTGACCGGCGTTGGCAGAAATCTCCATAGAAGACGCCGAAAAGATGGCGCAGCGCTGTATGCAGATGCCCACGGAGGCGGAGGTAAGACAATATCTTCACAGTATACTGTCGGAGGAAAATGCTGTCTGAAAAACAGAATAGGATTGACAAAGCGGCGTCGGTTCACTAGAATAATAGCGTAACCAAACGGATAATTGCCGGACTCAAAGAAGCAGCGCTGATCACCGAGGTGTTCAGGAGCGTTCTTGGGTCCGGTTTTTTGTATCATAGGAAATTACTCTGTAATTTTCCTATGATACAAAAGCCCTCCGGGCAGAATCGCACTGCGGCGGAGAGGTATCATGTCGCGAAAGCGACCCGCCGCAGGCGGAGAATCCTGCTTTGCAGGATTCTTTTTTATCATGTATACTATGAGGAGGAATGAAAAAATGCTGAACATTGAGCATTTGACAAAGACATACGGAGAGAAGAAGGCGGTGGATGACCTGAATCTCCATATTGCACCGGGCGAAATCTACGGATTCATCGGGCATAACGGTGCGGGAAAGACAACCACATTGAAATCCGTGGTTGGGATTCAACAGTTTGACGAGGGAGAAATCACCATAGGTGGAATCTCCGTTAAGGAAAATTCGCTGGCGTGCAAAAAGCAGATTGCGTACATACCGGACAACCCGGATCTGTATGAGTTTATGAGCGGCATCCAATACCTGAATTTCATTGCGGATATTTTCGGCGTCGGCGCGGTGGACAGAAAGGAGAGGATCCACAAGTATGCAGAGCTGTTTGAACTGACTGCGGATCTGGCTCAGCCCATCGCGGCTTACTCCCACGGCATGAAGCAGAAGCTTGCCATTATTTCCGCATGGATCCACGAACCAAAGCTCATCATTATGGACGAGCCGTTTGTGGGGCTGGATCCCAAGGCAGCGCATCTCTTAAAGGGAATGATGCGCGAGGTCTGCGATCAGGGCGGCGCAATTTTCTTCTCCACCCATGTGCTTGAGGTGGCGGAAAAGCTCTGTGATAAGATTGCCATCATCAAAGGCGGCAGGTTGATCCGCTCTGGTACCATGGAGGAAGTCAGGAGCGATGACAGTCTGGAGGAGGTATTTCTGGAATTGGAGGAGAAGTCATGCTGAAGACGCTGCTTAAAAAACAGATGGCGGAAATCTTCCAAAGCTATCTGTATGATGCAAAGAAAAACCGGAAGCGCTCCAAGGCTTCTACGATCATGTTCATTGTTATGTACGTGTTTATTATGGTGGGGATTCTTGGGGGGATATTCACCTACCTGGCCATTGCTATCTGCAAGCCGTTTTCGGATGTGGGCATGGGGTGGCTGTATTTTGCGCTGATGGGGCTGATTGCCATTGCACTGGGATCCTTTGGCAGTGTGTTTAACACCTTTTCGGGGCTGTATCTGTCCAAGGACAATGATCTGATGCTGTCCCTGCCGATTCCGGTGCGCTACCTTCTGGTATCCCGCCTGTTAAGCGTGTATCTGATGGGTCTGATGTACGCGGCGGTGGTGATTGTGCCGGCGGTGATCGTCTACTGGGTCGTGACACCCGTGACAGCTCTTTCCGTGATCGGTTCCGTGCTGCTTGTAGCGCTTATTTCCGTGATCGTGCTGATTCTGTCCTGTCTGCTCGGATGGGTGGTGGCGAAGGCAAGCCTGAAACTGAAAAACAAGAGCTTTGTGACGGTGTTGCTTTCCCTGCTCTTTATCGGAGCCTATTATTTCCTGTATTTCAAGGCGCAGACTCTGATCGGGGAGCTCATTTCAGACGCGGCTGCTTACGGGGAAAAGATCAAGGGAGCGGCATATCCGGTGTATCTGTTCGGTCAGGTGGGGACGGGAAGCATTTTTGCCCTGCTCGTATGGACGGCGGTGGTTGCCATTCTGTTTGCTGCTGTCTGGATCGTACTGTCCCGCAGCTTTATCGGCATCGTGACTGCCACAGGCAAAACGGAGAGGGCGGTATACAGGGAAAAGACCGCCAAGGCAAAGAGCGTGTTCGGCGCGCTGTTGTTCAAGGAATGGAAAAGATTCACCTCCAGCCCCAACTATATGTTGAATTGTGGGCTCGGAACGCTGATTATTTTCATCTGCGGCATTGTGCTGCTTATTAAAGGAAATACATTGGTTTCCACACTGGATCAGGTCTTTGGCGCGGAATCGGGCTGCACGGCGGTTTTGCTCTGCGCCGTGCTGTGTATGGCGGCATCCATGAATGATATGGCGGCGCCCTCCGTCTCTCTGGAAGGAAAAAATCTTTGGATCGTGCAGTCCCTGCCGGCAGATGCGTGGGAGGCTCTGTGCGCCAAGCTGTCCGTGCAGATTTTGATGACCGGAATTCCGGTGCTGTTCTGCGCGGTATGCATGACGATTATCCTGCAGGCTGAGCCTCTTTTAGTCATTCTGTTGATTTTGCTGCCGTTGCTCTACACGGTGTTTTCGGCGTTGTTTGGTCTGTATCTGGGGCTCAAGATGCCCAACCTGACATGGACAAATGAGATTGCACCCATTAAACAGAGCATGTGCGTTACAATCGCCCTGTTTGGAGGGTGGGGTTATACGGCTGTTCTGGGAGTGGTTTATCTGGTGTGCGGTTACAGGATCGGGCCCGTCCTGTATCTGGCGATTGCCGCAATCCTGACGGCACTGCTCTGTGGTGCGCTGTATAGCTGGCTCAGGAAAAAGGGCACCGAAGTGTTTGAGAACCTGTAACGTTGTATCGTGCAACGATTTTTAACATAATTTGCTGTTTTACGTTAAATTCGGTTGGTAGAAAATGCAGCTTCCACCTGATACAATAAGTTAAAATTCATTGCAAAGGTGGGAAATGTATGAGAAAATACTATATAGACAAAGTGCGTTGCGCCACAGTGCTGCTGGTGGTGCTTTACCATGTGATCTACATGTATAACGGGGTGGCGACGGACGGGGTAATCGGCCCGTTTTGCACACCGCAGTATCAGGATTGCCTGCAATACCTGTTGTATCCGTGGTTTATGGTAATTTTATTTGTGGTGTCGGGGATGTGCTCCCGATTTTATCTGGACAGACACACGGTGAAGGAGTTTGTGAGTTCCAGAACCCGGAAATTGCTGGTTCCGTCCACAATCGGGCTGTTTGTGTTCCAGTGGATACTGGGATATTTCAACATGGCGATTTCCGATGCCTTTTCCAAAATGCCGGAGCAGATGCCTGTTTTCATTCTGTATCCGATCATGGTGGTTTCCGGTACGGGCGTGCTGTGGTACATTCAGCTTTTGTGGCTGTTTTCCATGGTGCTTGCCCTGATCCGCAAGGTGGAAAAAGGAAAGCTGTACGGATTCTGCGAAAAGGCGAATGTCCGGGTTTTGATTTTGCTTGTGATACCGGTCTACGGTGCGGCGCAGATCCTGAATACACCTGTGATCGCGGTGTATCGTTTCGGTATTTACGGTCTTTGCTTTCTTCTGGGGTACTTTGTGTTTGCAAATGACGCGGTCATGGAGAGACTTTCGCGCTGCTGGCTTGTGCTGACGGCAGCCGCCTTGGTACTGGGCGCCGCCTATACATGGCATTACTTCGGACAAAACTATGCGGTGGAACCGGTGGTGAACAGTCCGTTTTCCGTATTGTATGGGTGGGCTGCGGTGCTTGCCGTTCTGGCGTTTGCAAAAAGATGGGGCGATTTTTCTTCCCCGTTGTCCGACTGGCTGTCTGAGCGGAATTTCGGACTGTATGTATTTCATTATGTGCCGCTGGCGGCATGCGCCTATCTGTTGCACCGCCACACTGCACTGACTGCGTTTCCGTCCTATCTGCTCACCGGGCTTGCCGCCTTTGGAGGCGGATATCTGCTTAACGCCGTTATTTCCGGAATACCGGTACTGCGCTGGTGTGTGCTTGGAATCAAACGAAAGAAAAAGGAATGATAAGGAGAATCATGTTTGCGGATAATCTGATAGAATTGCGGAAATTGAATCATCTGTCCCAAGAGGAACTGGCGGAAAAGCTTAATGTGTCCAGGCAGACCCTGTCAAAGTGGGAAACGGGAGAATCCCTGCCCGACATCGGGAAAAGCCGCCTGCTGGCGGAAATATTCGGCGTGACGCTGGATGATCTGGTGAAATATGAAAAGGAGGAATGCGGGCTCGGGGTTCCTCCCAAAGGAAAATATGCGTTTGGCGTCGTGACGGTGGGGGAGAAAGGGCAGATCGTGATTCCCGCAAGGGCGCGCAGGATATTCGACATCAAGCCGGGGGACAGGCTTCTCCTTCTGGGAGATGAGCAGCAGGGGATGGCGCTGCTCAAGGAAGAATTTTTCTTTCAAAAAAACGGTTGACAATTCGGCAGGATGGGTATATTGTAATTTACAACAAATGAATAGTGCTTCAAACCTGTGAGAAAGAAGAGTAGGCTTTTGACAACTATTACAGAGAGCTGCCGATTGGTGGGACGGTGGCATGGGGACAACTGCTGAATGGGCTTTCGAGGACGGTCCGAAACGATAGTAGGCACCGGCGGGATTCGCACCCGTTATCATGGCGACATGTATGATAGTGCATGGAACAAAGGATGAATCATTTGGTTCATCGAAATTGAGTGGCACCGCGTTAATGATGATTACCGCCTCAAGGAAATCTTGAGGCGGTTTTTTGTTACCATAGGAAACCGGTCTCAAAACTATCATAATCCAATCACACAACATTTTTTATTGCGCACGGCGCAGAGAGGAGTTTCTTATGAAGAAAAAAGTTTTGGCAGCAATCTTATCGGCAATGATGGTATTCGGACTTGCAGCATGCGGTAACACTGGTTCCTCGAAAGAGAAAACCTACACCATCGGTATCTCCCAGTTTGCAGAGCATGGTTCTCTGGACAACTGCCGTGAGGGATTTCTGGCAGGTCTTGCGGAGGAAGGATTTGTGGAGGGGGAAAACCTGACGGTGCTGTTTGATAATGCACAGACGGATACGGGTACTGCAAGTACCATCTCCGACAATTATGTATCAAAGAAGGTGGATCTGATCTGCGCCATTGCCACACCCTGTGCCATGAGTGCTTACAACTCCACCATGAACACGGACATTCCGGTGATCTATACGGCGGTATCCGACCCGGTGGGCGCGGGACTCGCAAAGGAGGACGGTTCTCCTGTGGGGAATATCACAGGTACCTGTGATGCACTGGCAGTTGACGCACAGCTGCAGATGATCCGCCAGATCCTTCCCGATGCGACGAAGGTTGGCATCATCTATACCACCAGCGAAGCAAATTCCGTAAGCACCATTGCGGAGTACAAGGAAGTCGCTGACAATTACGGATTTGAGATCGTGGATGTGGGAATCAACACCATCGCGGATGTGGATCTTGCGGCAGCAGATCTGGTGACAAAGGTGGACTGCATTACCAACCTGACCGATAACACGGTGGTATCAGCATTGCAGACGGTGCTGGCAAAGGCAAATGACGCCGGCATTCCGGTATTCGGCTCTGAGGTTGAGCAGGTGAAGGCGGGCTGCGTGGCATCCATGGGTCTTGAATACTTTGAGTTGGGAAAGCAGACCGGTCACATGGCTGCAAAGGTGCTGAAGGGAGAGGCAGCGGCATCGGACATGAATTTTGAATCCATCACCGAGCCCAGCCTGTATGTCAATACAGCCGCAGCCGCAAAGGTTAATCTGGTTCTTGCCGATGACTTTGTTGCAGGCGCCTATGAGAAATTTGATGAAATCGTGGTAGAATAACAAGGAGGAAGCATCGTGTCACTGTTACTGAGTGTTTTGGAGCAAGGAATGATTTACGCCATTATGGCATTGGGAATATACATTACCTATAAGATTCTGGATTTTCCGGATCTGACGGTGGATGGCAGCTTTCCCATGGGCGCGGCAGTGACATGTGTGCTCATTTCCAAAGGCGTTGCCCCACTGCTTACCCTGCCGATCAGCTTTCTGGCGGGCGCGGTGGCGGGAACGCTTACAGGGTTGATCCACGTTAAGCTGAAGGTGAGGGATCTGCTGTCCGGAATTATTATGATGACGGCGCTCTATACGGTCAATCTCCGCGTGGCGGGACGCGCGAATTTCCCGATTTACAGCAACCAGACAATCTTCGATAACGATCTGGTGAACGGAATCTGTCCTCAGGCTCTGCAGCCGTACAGGACGGTGGTCATTGTCTTTCTGATCATGCTTGTGACAAAATATCTGTTGGATGCCTATCTGCGCACCAAATCCGGCTTTTTGCTGAGAGCTGTGGGAGATAACGATACCATCGTTACCTCCCTCGGTGTGGATAAGGGAAAGGTAAAGATCATCGGTCTTGCCATCGCCAACGGACTTGTCTCGCTGGGGGGCTGCGTTTACGCACAGCAGCAGCGGTTCTTTGACGTCTCCATGGGAACCGGTACCATGGTGATCGGTCTTGCCAGCGTAATTATCGGAACCAGTCTGTTCAAGAGGATAACGTTTATGCGTGTGACGACCAGCGTGGTGATCGGCTCCGTGATCTACAAAGGCTGTGTTGCACTTGCACTGAAAATGGGTCTGCCGTCCACGGATCTGAAGATGATCACGGCAGTGTTGTTCCTGATTATACTGGTGATCTGCATGGATCGCAACCGTGCGGCGAAGATCCGGCAGCAGGGAGGAAAAGAGGCATGATAGAGTTAAAGAACATCCATAAATATTACAATCCCGGCTCTGTCAACGAGCTGTGTCTGTTCCAGAATTTTTCCCTGACCATACAGGACGGTGACTTTGTGGCAGTGGTGGGAAGCAACGGTTCGGGAAAGACCTCCATGCTGAACATTATTTGCGGCAGTATTCCCATTGATTCCGGTGACATTGTGGTAAACGGCACTTCCATTGTCGGAAAGAAGGATTTTCTGCGGCACCGCAAGATCGGGCGCGTCTATCAGGATCCGTCGAAGGGAACCTGCCCGTCCATGACGATTCTGGAAAACCTCTCCATTGCGGATAATAAGGGAAAGCCTTACAACCTGGGGAGAGGAGTGAATAAGGCAAGAATTGATGCTTACCGCGAGCTGCTGGCAGAACTGAATCTGGGGCTGGAGGATAAGCTTCATACGCAGGTGGGAGCGCTCTCCGGCGGACAGAGACAGGCGTTGGCACTTTTGATGTCGACCATGACGCCCATCGAGTTCCTGATTCTGGATGAACACACGGCAGCGCTGGATCCCAAGACGGCAGACCGCATTATGGAGCTGACCAATCAGGTAGTGAAGGAAAAGAAGGTCACGACCATCATGGTAACGCACAATCTGCGATATGCGGTAGAGTATGGAAACCGCCTGATCATGATGCATCAGGGCGAGGCGATCATAGATCGCGCCGGGGCGGAGAAGGCGTCCACTACCACTGAGGATATTATGAGCACATTCAACAAAATCAGTGTTGAGTGCGGAAATTAGAAAAAAAGCCAGATGGTTCTGCGGCAGGCTGCCGCGGGGCTATTTGGCTTTTTCTGACAGAAGCCGGGCGATGAGGGCGTCCTTTTCTGCGATTTCATGCTCAAACTGCTGTTTCTGTTCTGCCATCTCTCTCTCATGAGCAGTCTCGGTATCTTGTTTCTGCCTTTCAAAACCTGCCCGCGCTTCCGCCATCTCCTGTTCATGCTTGTGCTTTACATAGTTCTGCTGCCGCTCGAAATCCTCTCTGGCTTCCGCCATCTCCTGCTCATGCTTGTGCTTTACATAGTTCTGCTGTCGCTCAAAATCCTCTCTGGCTTCCGCCATTTCCTTCTCATGTCTGTATTTTACATAGTTCTGCTGCCGGTAGAAATCTTCCCTGGCCTCGCACTGCTGTCGGATCTGTTCCTCTGCCGTGAGCTTATACATGGTTTGTGCAGCTTCGGCAATAAACTCATTTTCGGATGCAAGCATACGTATTTCCTCCCATGTGGTTGCTTTGAAAAGCGCAGCCCATTCGTCTAAATGACAGGCCTTGTCTTCCGGGGTTGCCAGTTTCGTCTGAGTTAAGTTTACCACAGACAGGACAAATTTGTCACTATAAATCGTATAATTTTTCACATTTAATAACATATAGGTGGAATAAAATTCCGGGTGGTCGGAAAAGAGCGTAAAATCCAGAAAACTGATGTGCAGAACCGGTTTTGCATCCCCGTAGTTCTGCCCGCGGTTCAGCTGATCGAAGGAGCGGCAGAGGTAGGACAGGGAGCGGTCGGGCCAATTTCCTTCGTTGAGTACCTGCATTTCAAGGTTGAGGAGCGTGTGGTTGTTCAACAGAATCTTGACATCCAGAACAAAGTCCTTGGCGTCGATGGCGCTGCCGAGCTCCACGGGATTAGCGATGTCAACGGAATGCACCTCGTCGGTGCGAAGATGTGTCCTTTCTGAGAAAAGATAGAAGTTTGTTATACAGAGTGTATATCACAGTCTGCCGTCATGCGCAAGGAAATATGCGGGAAGAAGATGTAGAAAAAAATAATTATTATTTTACGAAAAAAGAATGACGGACACAAGATATGGTGTTGCCCATCAAAATAGAAAGAAAGATATACAAAAAGTTGTATTGTGAAAGATTGAAAAATAAACTATGGACTTTGCGGAAAAAGAGAATTATTATATAGGGGATCGACAGATAATAGAGATTGACTCAGAATAAACAAAGGAAGGAAGTGCGGACATGAGCTTGGGAGAGACGCTGAGGGAAGAGCTGAACTGTGAAAATGTCTTTACGGTCGGCGGCATCGGCATTTCGGAATCCGTGGTAGTGACCTGGATCATTATGGGAGTGGTACTCCTTATTTCTTTGCTGGTTACCAGAAAACTCAAGGTGGAGAATCCCGGAAAGGGACAACTGCTGCTGGAGCATGCGGTGACGTGGATACAGGGCGTGAGCGAGGGAATCGTGGGAACGGAAGGCAAAGGGTATGCAGCCTATCTGACGGCGGTGCTGATCTATATCGGCGCAGCCAATCTGGTCGGCGTGTTCGGGTTTAAGCCGCCCACCAAGGATATGAACGTGACGGCGGCGCTGGCGCTCATGAGCATTGTGCTGATCGAGTTCTCCGGGATCCATAAAAAAGGAATCAAGAAGTGGATCAAGGGCTTTGCGGAGCCGATTGTGCTGGTTACGCCCATCAATATACTGGAGCTGTTTATCAAACCCCTTTCGCTGTGCATGCGTTTGTTCGGGAATGTGCTTGGCGCGTTTGTCATTATGAAGCTGATCGAGTACATCATGCCGGTGGGTCTGCCGGTGGTATTCAGCTTGTACTTTGATCTGTTTGACGGATTGATACAGGCATATGTCTTTGTATTTTTAACAGGTCTTTTTATTAAAGAAGCAATCGAATAGGAGAGAGGAGAACAACTATGAGTACGACACTTATTGCAATCGGAGCAGGAATCGCAGTATTGACAGGTATCGGAGCGGGAATCGGTATCGGGCTGGCAACGGCAAAGGCAACGGACGCGGTGGCAAGGCAGCCGGAGGCGGAGGGCAAGATCACGAAGCTTCTGCTTCTGGGATCCGCACTTGCGGAGGCAACGGCTATTTACGGCTTCGTTATCGGACTTCTGATCATTATTCTTTTGGGCTGACAGTAGCGGGAAAGGGATGGTACTTATATGTTAAGACTGGATATCAATCTGCTCTTTACGGTAATCAACCTGCTTGTTTGGTATCTTTTAATCAGAAAATTCCTGTTCAAGCCGGTCAACCGGATAATTGAAAAACGTGAGCAGGCGATTGCCTCCCGTTATGAAGAAGCAAAGAAAGCGGAGGATGAGGCAAAAGCGCAGAAGGAAAAATACGAGGCGCTGGAGGAAGGCATCCGTGACGAGAAGGCAAAAGTGATACAGCAGGCCGAGGAGGATGCCCGTGCGGCATACAGGCAGATCGTGGCGGAGGCAAACCAGAAGGCAGAGCAGATCCTTTCCGACTCCCGCAGAAGCGCGGAGCAGGAGCATGCGGGTATGGTGAGCAGGGCGGAGAGAGAAATCCGTTCCATGTTATCCGAGGCAGCATGCGAGAGTGTGCGCAGGGAGACGGACAACAGCGGCATCTACGACCAATTTTTGAAAAAAGCAGGTGAGGAGACACATGCAGAATCTTAATGAATATCAGGAAACGGAAAAACAGATGCCCGTTGACTGTGTGCTTGAGTATGTAGCGGAGCCGGACGAAAAACAGTATGCCGGGATCCTTGATTTCCTGCAAAAAAAAATTCCGGGGCGAGAGCTGAATGTGATCCGCCGGGAAAATAAGGATCTGGGCAGCGGCTTCATTCTCCGGGCGGGAAACGAGGAGTACGACTGGAGTACCGGGGGACGGGAGGCACAGCTCAAAAAGAAGATAGAGAGCCTCGACATTCACGGCGCGCAGTCCCTGCTTGAACAGAGGGAGATTATCGGCATCCTGCGTGACGGCATGCAGATGGTGGATTTTGCCGGAAACGAAGTGGGAACCGTGGAGAGCGTGGGGGACGGCATCGTTTACATCAACGGTGCGGATCATGCCATGTACGGGGAGATCATTGTTTTTGAGAACGGACAGAAGGCGATGGTACAGGATGTTAGCAGCGACGGAATCGGCTGTATCCTGTTGGGAAGCGAGACGGAGATCGAGGAGGGAACCAAGGCGATCCGAAGCGAGCGGATGGCGGGCATCCCCGTGGGAGATTCCTTCATCGGCCGTGTGGTCAATGCGCTGGGTGAGCCCATAGACGGAAAGGGAAAAATAGATGCGGAGGATTACAGACCCATTGAACAGCCTGCCCCCGGCATTGTGGAGAGACAGTCCGTGGATACACCGTTAGAGACGGGCATTCTTGCCATTGACTCCATGTTCCCCATAGGGCGCGGACAGAGAGAGCTGATCATCGGTGACAGGCAGACGGGCAAAACCTCCATTGCGGTGGATACCATATTGAACCAGAAGGGCAAAAATGTGATCTGTGTTTATGTGGCGATCGGGCAGAAGGCATCCACGGTGTCCCGTCTGGTGAACACACTGGAAAAGCACGGCGCCATGGAGTACAGCATTGTGGTTTCGGCGACGGCAAGTGAGCCGGCTCCGTTACAGTACATCGCTCCGTATTCGGGCACGGCGCTGGCGGAGTTTTTCATGCACAGGGGTCAGGATGTGCTGATCGTGTATGATGATCTCTCCAAGCATGCGGTTGCCTACCGGGCACTGTCCCTGCTTTTGGAGCGCTCTCCGGGGCGTGAGGCGTATCCCGGGGATGTATTCTATCTGCATTCCAGACTGTTGGAGAGATCCAGCAGATTGAGCGATGCGCTGGGAGGAGGCTCCATTACGGCGCTGCCCATTATCGAAACACAGGCAGGGGATGTGTCCGCATACATTCCCACCAACGTAATTTCCATCACAGACGGACAGATTTTTCTGGAGAGCGACCTGTTTTTCTCAGGTATGAGACCGGCGGTCAATGTGGGCCTGTCCGTATCCCGTGTAGGTGGAGCCGCACAGACAAAGGCGATGAAGAAGGCCGCGGGAAATATCCGTATCGCTCTGGCTCAGTACCGGGAGATGGAGGTGTTCACCCAGTTCAGCTCCGATCTGGATGCGGTCACGAAGAATCAGCTTTTGTACGGCAAAGGGTTGATGGAGCTGCTGAAACAGCCCTTGGAGCAGCCCATGTCGCAGCATGCGCAGGTGATTACCCTGTGCGCGGCAACCGGGAAGCTGTTTTTGGATGTCCCGGTGGCACAGTTGAAGGAGTTTCAGAGAAAACTTCTTGCGTGGATGGATGAGAAATATCCGCAGATCGGGGCGGAGATCGATCAGACCGGAAAACTGAATGAGGCGCTGATCGAAAAAATACTGGCTGCGGTGAGAGAGTATAAGGAGCAGGTGGTGAGCTGATATGGCGGGCTTGAGAGAGATCCAGAACCGAAGGAGAAGTATTCAGGACACGCGCAAGATCACCGGCGCCATGTATATGATCGCCTCAACCAAGATGAAGAAGGCGAAAAGGGATCTGGAAAAGACAGAGCCGTATTTCTATTCCCTGGAGGCGATGATCGAGCGTGTCATGCGGCATATGCCCGAGATGGAGACTCCTTTTCTGGAAGTCCCGGGAAAGAAGCGCACCCGGATCGGACTTCTTGTCATAACCGGCGACAAAGGGCTGGCGGGGGCATACAACCATAATGTGCTGAAGCTTGCACAGGCGTTTCTGGATGACCCGGAGAATCAGGTGAGTCTTTACGTTGTGGGTGAGATGGGAAGAAGCTATTTTTCGGGAAGACACTTCCACATCGAGGAAAATTTTCTGTATACCGCGCAGAATCCCAGCTTCGGAAGGGCGAGGTGGATCACGGAAGGACTGCTGGAGCAATATCTGGAGGGCAATCTGGATGAGATCCATGTGATCTATACGAGGATGGAGAACAGTCTGGTCAGTCAGGCGGAGGATAAGCTGCTTTTGCCTCTGAAACGGCCCGATCTGCCCGTGGAGCCCATGGGCGTGCGCCACGAGGAGTTCTTTTTTCAGACCTCCGCGTCGGAGGCGTTGGATCAGCTGGTGCCGAACTATGTGTCCGGCTTCGTCTACGGCGCGCTTGTGGAAGCGTTCTGCAGTGAACAGAATGACCGCATGATGGCGATGGAAGCGGCAACCAACAATGCGGATGAGCTGCTGCACGATCTCGGCATAATGTATAACCGTGCAAGGCAGGCGGCGATCACACAGGAGATCACCGAGGTGTCAAGCGGGGCAAGGGCGCAGCGCAGAAAGCGCCGCACAGCCCGCAAAAACGCAGGAGGAGTTGTTGAGAAATAAAGAGGTGCGTATGGTGAAAACAGGAAAGATCATACAAATATCGGGCCCCGTGGTGGATGTGCAGTTTGAGGGCGGGCCCCTGCCAAAGATCAAAGATGCGCTGACGGTGGATAACCGGGGAAAGCGCTGCGTCATGGAGGTGGCGAAGCAGCTTGGCGGAAACGTGGTACGCTGTATCATGCTGTCTGCCAGCGAGGGTCTCTGCCGCGACATGGAGGTGACCGTCACAGGCGCCGGAATCTGTGTGCCGGTAGGAGAAGAAACGCTGGGCAGGCTGTTCAACGTGCTGGGGGATCCCATTGACGGGGGAAAACCTCTGGAGGATGCGGAAAAGTGGTGCATCCACAGGGAACCGCCCGCCTTTGAGGAGCAGAGCCCGGTGGTCAACATACTGGAGACAGGCATCAAAGTGATCGATCTTCTGGCACCCTACGCAAAGGGCGGCAAGATCGGTCTGTTCGGAGGAGCCGGCGTCGGCAAGACCGTGCTGATTCAGGAACTGATCCGCAATATTGCCACGGAGCATGGCGGCTATTCTATCTTTACCGGCGTGGGCGAGCGCTCGAGAGAGGGAAACGATCTTTGGACGGAGATGAAAAATTCCGGTGTACTGGAAAAGACGGCGCTGGTGTTCGGACAGATGAACGAGCCCCCCGGAGCGCGTATGCGCGTGGCGGAAACCGGACTTACCATGGCGGAATATTTCCGGGATGAACGGAATCAGAACGTGCTGCTGTTCATCGACAATATCTTCCGCTTTGTGCAGGCGGGAAGCGAGGTCTCTGCACTGCTTGGAAGAATGCCCTCCGCCGTCGGATACCAGCCTACGCTGGCTACGGAGATGGGAGAGCTGCAGGAGAGGATCGCCTCCACCAAGAAGGGCTCCGTCACTTCGGTACAGGCCGTGTATGTCCCGGCGGACGATCTGACTGACCCTGCCCCTGCAACCACATTTGCACATCTGGACGCCACAACGGTTCTGTCCAGAAAAATTGTGGAACAGGGAATTTATCCCGCGGTGGACCCGTTGGAATCCTCATCCCGTATTCTGGAAGCGGATATCGTGGGAAAAGAGCATTACGAGACGGCGCGTAAGGTGCAGGAAATGCTGCAGAAGTACAAGGAATTGCAGGATATTATCGCCATTCTGGGTATGGAGGAGCTCTCCGAGGAGGATAAGCTCACCGTGAACCGGGCGAGAAAGGTGCAGAAATTCCTTTCCCAGCCCTTCCATGTGGCGGAAAATTTCACGGGTATTCCCGGAAAATACGTGCCGCTGGCAGATACGATCAGGGGGTTTCAGGCGATCATAAACGGTGAGATGGACGAGTATCCCGAGGCAGCGTTCTTCAATGCGGGAACCATAGAGGATGTGGTTGAGAAAGCAAAGGAAATGGAGAGCGCAGTTTAAGTGGGTGACGCTTTGCGCAGGACGGAAAGGCGGGAACGCAGATGTCAGATTTTCATTTGGAAATGATATCCGGTAACGGGATCTTTTACGAGGGACCCTGCAACAGCCTGATCATACCGGCGCCGGACGGGGAGTTTGCCGTTATGGCACACCATGAGGAAATGATGGTGGCGGTGGTGTCCGGGGAGGCGAGATTCCGGGTGAAGGAAGGCGGTGAATGGCGGTACGCCGTTGTGGGACAGGGCTTCTGCCAGATTGCCAATAACCGTGTCCTGCTTCTGTCGGATACGGTGGAGCGCCCGGAGGATATTGATGCCGACCGGGCAAGAAAGGCGTTGGAGCGGGCAGAGGAACGATTGCAGCAGAAACAGAGCATACAGGAGTACCATTTGACCAGAGCCGCCATGGCGAGGGCACTGGCTCGAATCAGGGAAACGGAGAAGTTTACGAGGTAGATATGATACAGACACTGTACCGGGTTTCGGAATACAGCGAGGAGCTTGTCTTTCCGGCAGTTTTCAAGGCGCTTGACGCTCTTTCCGTAGAGGAGGAGCTGCGTCCGGATATGAAGGTGGTTCTGAAACCGAATTTTGTCATGGCGAAAAATCCTGAGGCGGCAGCCACCACCCATCCCATGGTCATAAAGGCGGTGGTGCGCTATCTGCGGGAGCACGGTGTGACGAAGATCACGCTGGCGGAGAGCTCCGGCGGACTGTATCACGCCGAGCACATGAAAAATCTTTACAGGGTATGCGGCGTATCCAAGCTGGAGGACTGCGAACTCAACATGGATTTTTCCGCCCGGACGGTTTCCTGTGAGAGTGGGTTTGCCAACCATAGCTTTCACCTGATCACGCCGATCGTGGAGGCGGATTATATTATCAACATCTGCAAACTGAAAACCCACTCCATGACGGGATATTCCGGCGGAATCAAGAACCTGTTCGGCACCATACCGGGACTGGAGAAACCGCAGATGCATTACATGTGGCCGGATATCGAGGACTTTTCCCGTATGCTTTTGGAGCTGGCGCAGACGGTAGCGCCCAAGGTTACGGTCATCGATGCCATTGACGCCATGGAGGGAAACGGCCCCACGGGAGGAACCTGTCATCCGCTGCATCTTTTGCTGGCGGCAAGGGATTTCTACACGCAGGATTATTTTGCGGCGGGACTTATGAAGCTGGATCCCATGGAGGTCGTGATGATCAGACAGGCGGTGGAGCAGGGGCTTGCAAAGCCGGACGAGATCACGCTTGTGGGAGATCCCGTGCCGGAGGATCTTACGCCGTTTCAAAAACCGGACACGCAGACGCTGGATTTTTCCTCCAAGCTGCCGACATTCTTAAAGAAGCCCTTTGTGGCTGTCATGAGAAAACTGTTCCGATCTTACCCCCGGCTCAATGGGGAGCGCTGCGTGGGCTGCGGAAAATGTGCGGAGAGCTGTCCGGCGCATGTGATTGAGATAAAAGAAAGAAAAGCCAGATTTAAAAAGAAGGGCTGCATCTCCTGTTTCTGTTGTCAGGAGATGTGCCCTATGAAAGCGATTGAAGTAAAGCGGGCGCTCAAGCTTTAGGCGGGAGCGTCCGTTCCGTATATTTCGATCTGGGTAAGCGCCGGAAAGGGGGAGGGATCCTCCGCCTTGATCAGGCGGTCCATGGACAGCCAGGAAATGGATCTGGAAGGAAAGGTAATGACATGGGGAGCAATGCTTTTCTCCAGAGGACATTCCAGAGTGCTTCCGTCCGAAAAATGGAAGGTTACCTGCGTCCACCAGTTGTCATGAGGAAAGTCGGAGCGGGTGTAGAGCAGGATCCTGTCGACGGACACGGTTCGCCCGAAGTCGATCTTAATGCAGGCATCATCCCTCATATTGATTCCCCATGACGCATACGGCCAGTTGCCGTGGGACAGGTTGGCACGCACACCGTCTATGGCGTTTCTGGCAGCAAAGACAGCCTCGCCGCGGGTGTGGACATTGGCGGAGGCGTGGGGATAGCAGTCCGCGGCGTCCTCAAAATCATACGGGTTCAAGGCAAGATTCCGGTACGAAGCGGGAAGTGCAGCCTCGGCGTACAGATAGTGGGTAGATCCGGTGAATGCCTTGGGAGAATAGCTGTTTCGCTGTTCGCCGAAAGGAATCACATAGGAAAGCTCGCCTGTCAGGCAGACCAGCGCTTCACCCATCGCATCGTCCAACTGAATCCGCAGGCTTGTATTTTTCTCGGAGGAGGCAAGGACGATGCGATCTCCCTCCTCATATTCTCTTTCACACACAAGGTCTGTAAAATTTTCACCGGAGGTCTCGCAGAGGATCCGGTTATCTTTGTCCATTATTTTGATTGTGAGCAGCATGCTTTTCCTTTCACGCCAGAATGGCACGTTTGATCGCGTCAAAAAGCTCGTCGTAGGTCTCATAAGCCGGAATGTCCGGGTACTCCGCCTTGATGGCGTCGGTACTCTTGAACAGGAAGCCTGCCTTGCTTGCCTGAATCATGCCCAGGTCATTGTGGCTGTCGCCGCTTGCAATGGTATCGTAGCCGATGGACTGCAGCGCCTTGACCGTGGTGTACTTTGATTTTTCACAGCGCATTTTGAAGTCCGTGATTTCCCCATTGCCCGCAACCACCAAAGAATTGCAGAAGATGGTAGGATAGCCGAGCTTTTTCATGAGAGGTCCCGCAAACTGGGAGAAGGTGTCACTTAAGATGATGACCTGCGTCATCTCCCGCAGCCTGTCCAGAAACTCCCTTGCACCGGGAAGGGGATCGATTTTTGCAATCGTCTCCTGTATCTCCTTCAGTCCAAGGCCGTGTTCCTTTAAAATGCCGATGCGGTACTTCATCAGCTTGTCATAATCGGGCTCGTCGCGGGTGGTTCTCTTTAACTCCGGGATCCCGGTCTCCTCCGCAAAGGCGATCCAGATTTCGGGAACCAGAACGCCCTCCAGATCCAAACATACAATTTCCATATTTTTCCCATTCCTTTTTCTTTTATTTTCCATATATTATAGCGGAAATACACGGAAATAGCCATACCCAAATTGTATGTTTTCCGGCATCGGGAATGCTTGACAGAAAAAGCAGGATGCTCTAACATGAAATTACTGTGTGCACGATATACAGAGTGTGCAGAGGATACAAAATGAACGGGGAATCAGGCCGGTTATGAAATTATTGATCAAGCAGCGCGTCTTTTCGTGGACGGACACCTATGATGTGTATGATGAATATGAGCAGCAGAAATATTTTGTGAAGGCGGAGTTTCTGACATGGGCGCACCATCTCCATGTCTCGGACACATCGGGGCGTGAAATCGGCGCCGTGCATCAGCATGCGTTTACCTTCCTGCCAACCTTTGACATTGAGGTCGACGGGGTCATGGTCGGGACTGTCCGAAAACAATTTTCCATCTTCAAACCCACCTACGAGATCGATTATAACGGGTGGCACTGCGAGGGGGATTTCCTTGCGTGGGAGTATGAGGTCTACGCAGGGTGCAGCGAGGTGGTACACATCTCAAAGCAACCGTTTCACTGGGGGGACACCTATGTGATCGACATCCAGAATCCTGCGGACGAGGTGATGGCGCTGATGCTTGCCATAGCCATCGATGCCGCCAACTGCCCGGACGGGAATTGCTGAATATCTGATAAAAAATTGAGATGAACACTAAAGTTCATCTCTTTTTTAACGATATATATAGTGATACAGAAAAAAGCAAAAAGGAAAGGAGGAGTCAGTATGCGTATCGAAGCATATAATCAGGTACAGCAGCTCTACAACACCAGAAAGCCGGGACAGGTAAAGCGCACGGCGGGAGCGGGGCTCAAGGATCAGGTACAGATCAGCAGCATGGGAAAGGATTTCCAGACCGTGAAGGCTGCGGTTGCTGCGGCTCCTGATGTCAGGGAAGACGTAACGGCTCCTATCAAGGCGAGCATGGATGCGGGGACTTACGAGGTGAGCGTGGACAGCTTTGCTGACAAACTGATGAAGAAGTATGAAGAAATGAGGTAATCCCGGTGGCAAGCTTGATAGAAAACCTGATTGACGTATTACAACAGGAAACTGCAGTTTATGAAGAGCTGCTGGGATTATCAATGAAAAAGACTCCGGTGATCGTGGCCGGAGATCTGCAGGCGTTACAGCAAATCACGGATGAGGAACAAGATGCAGTGGGCAGACTTCATCACCTTGAGAGCAGAAGAAGCGAGGTGGTCAAGGATATTGCCAACGTTATGAACATGGATGTTGAGACATTGAAGCTGGCGAACCTGATCAAAATGCTGGAGAGCAGACCGCAGGAGAGCGGCAGACTTGCACAGGTGCATGACAAGTTAAGGGATGTGGTGCACAGCACGCAGAGGGTCAACGAGCAGAACAGGGAATTGATCGCCAATTCTCTGGAGATGGTGGAGTTTGACCTGAATCTGCTCCAGGCGATGAAAGCAGCGCCGGAAACTGCCAATTACAATCGCGGTGCGTACAGCGCAGGCGAGACAATGGGAGCGGAGAGAGGCGGCTTTGACGCGAAAAGCTAATCCGGGACACGGGGAGACCGTGCATAACGAGGTGATAATATGCCACTGATGGGAAGTTTATATATCGGTGTGTCCGGCTTGCAGACAGGACAGAATGTACTGAACTCTACGGCGCACAATCTAACCAATATCGATACCAAGGGATATACGAGGCAGCAGCCGTTACTCGGCTCCAGGAGCTATATCACGGTGTCTAAAAACCCCAGAGCTGTGTCTAATCAGCAGTATGGTCTTGGGGTAAATTTTTCCGCAGTCAGACAAGTAAGAGACTATTTTCTGGATAAGACATACCGCAAGGAATCCGGCCGCAGTATGTTTTATGAAGTGTCCACGGAAACCATGGAGCAGGTGGAGACCATTCTCGGCGAAATGAACGGCGAGGATTTCCAGACCTCTCTGACCAACTTGTGGACGGCGGTGCAGGAGCTTGCAAAGGATCCGTCCAGCTCCGTGACGCAGGGACTTCTGGTGCAGAGAGCTTCAGAGTTTCTGGATCGTGCGGGCGCGGTGGCGGATGATCTCAAGGATTATCAGGACAGCCTGAACCGGAAGGTGAAGGAAAATGTGACCACCATCAACAAATACGGAAATCAGATCCTTGAGCTGAACAAGCAGATCCAGAGAATAGAGGCGGCGGGCATTGAGCACGCGAACGACCTTCGGGATACCCGCAACCAGATTCTGGATGAGCTGGGCAAGCTCTGCAAAATGAATTACAGCGAAGATTATTACGGGAACATCACCGTACAGATAGAGGGAACGGATTTCGTAAAGGGCGGCATGTGTTACGAGATCGGGCTCCAGACCGACGCCACAACAGGCTTCTATACGCCGTTCTGGCCGCAGAACGCGGAGTACACCGTCATGGCGGACGGAACAAGAAGCTACGATATCACCCATGCCAAGGTGTTTGATCTGGATCAGACCGTTTCCTCCACCATGGATACGGATATCGGCGGTCTGAAGGCAATCCTTCTGGCAAGAGGCGACCACCGCGCAAACTACTCCGATATCGAGAAGGATTACGACAGTATCTCCCAGTCCATCATTATGAACATGCAGGCGGAGTTTGACCAGCTGATCCACAATGTGGCGACGAAGATCAATGAGGTTCTGTCGAATGCCAGCGACGCGGAGCACGGATACCTCTGTGACAAGGACGGCTCTCCGATACAGCTGTTCAAGAAGGTGACCTCCGACGGGTGGACAAAGCAGACGGATGCGGCGGGAAATACCACATGGAAATACATGGAGGAGGACTACGACAATACGGACACCATGTATACCTTGGGTAATCTGAAGATAAACAACAATCTGCTGCAGGAGCCTTCCATGCTGGGATTCAAGCTGGCGGACGGAAAAGCGGATTACGATACGGCGGAAGCCTTGAAGAGCGCATTCACGGAGGAGGCATACCACCTGAATCCGAACGTGCAGAAAAAGACCACGTTTGTGGATTACTACTCCGATCTGGTTTCCCAGGTGGCAAACAGCGGATCCGTATTCAGAAGCATATACGAAAATCAGGAAGCGACCGTGGAAGCGACATTCAGCGCAAGGGAGCAGATCATCGGAGTTTCCTCCGATGAGGAGCTTTCCAACATGATCAAATTCCAGAATGCATATAACGCCGCCAGCAGATACATCAACGTGATCAGTGAAATGCTGGAGCATGTCATCAATACGCTGGCAATCTAGTAACGGGGAGGAAGAGAAATGCCCTCACAATTTTTTGGATTAAATACCGCATATAAAGGACTCCTTGCATCAAATGCAGCCCTGAATACCACCTCAAACAACATTTCCAATGTGCAGACGAAGGGGTACAGCAGGCAGCAGGTGGTGCAGCAGGCAAGCGATGCGCTGCGCGTGTTCCAGACCTACGGCTGCGCCGGTGCCGGCGTGGACACCATCGCCATAGAGCGTGTGCGCAACGAGTTCTATGACACCAAATACTGGGATGCCAACACCAATATGGGCGAGTACAGCATCAAGCAGTATTATATGCAGCAGCTGGAAACCTATTTTTCCGACGACGGAAAGACCACCGGGTTCAAGACGATCTTTGACCAGTTTTCCGTGACAGGCCTGCAGGCGGTGCTGAAGGCTGCCAGCGACAAGACGACGAAAGCACAGTTTATCGGCTATGCAGGAAACCTGACAGAGTATTTCAGAAGCATGGTTGGCAATCTGGAAAAAGTGCAGAAGGATGCCAATCAGGAGTTGAAGCTGAAGGTGGATGAGATCAATTCCTTAGCAGGTGAGATCGCTTCCCTGAACAAGCAGATCAATGTGATCGAGCTGACCGGCAGCAAGGCAAACGAGCTGCGCGACCGCAGAACGGTGCTGCTTGACCAGCTCTCCAACATTGTAGATATCGAGACACAGGAAATCCCCATTACCGACGCCAACAACCCGGACAGGGAGACCGGTGCCTACCGCTTTTTGGTCAGGATCGGCGGCGGACAGCTTCTGATTGATACCAGCGATTACAAGCAGCTTGAGTGCGTGGCGCGGACCGGCTATCAGAAGGTGAACCAGACGGATATAGACGGCTTGTACGATATCTACTGGAAGGACGGCGAGCAGTTCAACATCTACGACAAGACGCTGGGCGGCTCCCTGCAGGGACTGGTGGAGATGCGTGACGGCAACAATGCCGAGATCTTCAACGGCACGATCACAGCCACGGGACGCAAGGATGTTGCGGACAGAGACGGCAATATGAAGCCCCACGATACGGTGACGATCGAGGTTTCGGAGGATCACCTGAAGGATCTGAACAAGTGTAATCTTTCCGACAGCGGCGGCTTGATCACTCTGGGCAATCAGGAGTTTTACTATGATTCATGGTCCTACACCTGCAGCTATGACGCGGCGGGAAATCCCACCTATTCCTACACCTTTGTACTCTCGGACAATACGCTGAACGACAGGAACCTGACAAATGACAGAGTGGGCAAGGTGGCAACGGTAGGCAACAGCATTGATTATCAGGGAATCCCGTACTACATGAAGCAGATGAACGAGTGGGTGAGAACCTTCTCCCAGAAGTTCAACGACATATTATGCAGCGGCTATGACGCATACGGAAACGCGGGCAATGATCTGTTTGCGGCAAAGAAGGCAACGGACAAGGAGCAATACGTGTTTGAGGATGCATTCCGCTATGACAGACAGACGGGCGGTACGCTCACCGTTGATGTGACGGACAACAGCTATTACAAGATGACGGCAAAGAATTTTACCGTTCTGGCGGCGATGGTGGAGGATGCGGATCTTCTGGCAACCCGGAAGAATGCTTCGGACGGCGTGGATCAGTATGATATCCTGACAGAGATCCAGAGCATGATAAGCGATAAGACAAAGATGAGCTTCAGAGGCTGCAAGTCCGGAGAGTTTCTGCAGTGCATCCTATCGGATGTAGCGCTGAATGCCGGCAAGGCAAATACATTCTACACCAACTACAAGAACATTGCGGGAAGCATTGACAACCAGCGGATTTCCATTTCCGGCGTAGATGAGGATGAGGAAGCGCTGAATCTGGTAAAATATCAGAACAGCTTTAATCTGGCTTCAAAAATGGTGCAGACGTTGACAGAGGTTTACGACAGACTAATCCTGGAGACAGGTGTATAGGCCCTTAAGACAAGGAGAGGCGTATGAGAATCACAAACAAAATCATGCAGAACAATAACCTGAATAATATCAACAACAACAAGATCCTGCAGGACAGACTGAGCACGCGGATGTCTACAGGAAAGAAGATCAATAGACCCTCGGACGATCCTGTTGTGGCAATCCGTGCACTGCGTCTGCGCAGCAATGTGACGGAGGTAACGCAGTATTACAGCAAGAATATTCCTGATGCGGAGAGCTGGCTGAGCGTGACGGAGGGTGCATTGAAGAACACCTCCGATATTCTGACCAAAATGATCAAGCACTGTACCGGAGCTGACGGCGATCAGACCTCGGCGAACAGAAAGATTATTCTGGAGCAGCTTAAGGCCCTGCGGGAAGAGGTTTATTCCACCGCAGATGTGGATTATGCGGGCAGGTTTGTATTTGCAGGCTATCGGACGGATACCTCCATCAGCTTTACACAGGCAAAGACGCTGGAATACACCATCACCCAGCAGCTTGACAACACGGCGATTGACAGCCTGACCTTTATAAAGACCACGGCGCAGCTTGCAGGCGGTACGACGGTGGATATCAACGACCTCAATCAGACCAATTACAACGGGATTCAGGTTACGGAAAATGATATATCGGCTACCGAGGTACACAGGATCCGTTTGAGCTACGAGGATCTCTCCGCAGGCATGGTTCCCACGATTACACGGGTGACGGGCAAGGACGCGGACGGCAATGTGACCACGGAGGATGTGGTCGCGGCTGCCAGTGTGAAGACGGTTCACGACTATGATGTTCCCACTGCGTATGAGCTGGCAAGCCAGAATCCGGACGATGTTTATTTTGTTCCCGAGACGGGAGAGCTGATTCTGGGGGACAATGTTTACAGCAAAATGATGGCATACAAGGATACGGCATCCACCTCCACGGTAAACGAGGGAGAGATCCGCATCACCTATCAGAAGGACAAGTGGCTCAAGGGTGATTTAAGACCGGAACACTATTATGCATGCGCCACCAAGGATGCCGCAGGAACCACTATCGACTACAATCAGGATTACCTGACCGGCAGCGACGTGGCAAAGCAGGTGATCGAGTATGATGTGGGCTTCAATCAGACCATCCGTGTCAATACCACGGCGAATGAGTGCTTTGACCCGGGCATCGGCAGGGAAGTGGACGATCTGATCAATGTACTGGAGGAAGTGCAGAATCTGGAGGGCGTGGCCGGCACGCTGGAGGATATGCTGAAAACCGAGACGGACGAGACAATTGCAGCGACTCTGCAGAGCAGACTGGATGCTGCAAACAAGGCCCTGACACTTACCAAAAATAAAATGCAGCTTATGTTTGAGGGCGGTATCACGGCGCTGCAGGGCTATCTGGACGACACGAATCTTGCAATCACAAACTGCGGTACCAGAAGCTCCAAGCTGGAGCTTGTGGAGAACCGCATGAAGAATCAGAAGACCACGTTTGAAACGCTCAAGTCGGAAAATGAGGATATCGACATCACGGAGGTGGCGATCGAGTTAAAGAGCGCAGAGCTGACCTACAATGCGGCGCTGATGGCGACCGGAAAGGTGTCGCAGACCAATCTGTTAAACTTTATCTGATGAAGGAGAGGACAAAGAGGGATGAAGGCAAATACGAAAATTTTCGGAGAGATATGTATTGAGGATGACAAGATCATTGAGTTTGCGGGTGGCATCATCGGCTTCCCCGAGCTCACCAAATTTGCGCTGATCCATGATGAGGCGAAGGGTGTAAAGACGGGAATCCGCTGGCTGCAGTCCATGCAGGAGCCCACGTTTGCAATGCCGGTGATGGATCCTCTGATTGTCTGCAAGGATTACAATCCGCAGGTGGAGGATGAGCTGCTGGCTGATCTGGGAGAGCTGAATGCAGATAATCTGTTGGTGCTGGTGACGGTATCGGTTCCCGCCGATCTGACCAAAATGAGCGTGAACCTGAAGGGTCCCATTGTGATCAATTCACAGAACAGAAAAGCCTGCCAGGTGATCGTGGACGGTGACGAGTATGCCGTGAAATTCCCTGTTTATGAGATTTTACAGGCAGGAAAGGCAGGTGCATAATATGCTGGCACTATCGAGAAAGAAAAATGAAGCGATCATTATAAACAATAATATAGAGATTACGGTGCTTGAGGTGAAGGGCGACCAGGTCAAGATCGGAATAGCCGCACCCAAGGAGGTTCCCATATACCGCAAGGAGGTATATGTGCAGATTCAGGAGGCAAACAAAGCGGCAACTGATATCTCCGGCATAGAGGCGCTGCAAAATTTGCTGGGTTAGGAGAACTGCTATAAACTTCCGTTACATTTTTGCCGATAACAGTTCTAGAAAACTTGTAATGACGATTCACATGGAGGTGACTTGAAATGGCAATTGAACCATTAGGAAGTGTAATGAGTGTACAGGCGCAGAGTCAGGTACAGACAAAGCCGGTTGCACCGGCTGCCAAGTCTGCCGCAGAATACACGGATGTATCTGCTCAGAATACGATCAGGCAGACGGACACATCAATCAACATTGTGGAAAGCTCCCGGGAGAAGGGTAACTCCGGAAATTCCGCAAACAGCGAGAGCAGCAAGCAGCCCAGCAACGATCAGATCAAGAAGGCTGTGGAGACGCTCAACAAGAAGATGACCCATTCCGAGGCCGTGTTCGGAATCCACGAGGAGACCAACCGGGTGACGATCAAGATCATTGATAAGGATACCAAGGAAGTGATCAGAGAGCTTCCGCCCGAAAAAACTCTGGATATGATTGCCAAGGTTTGGGAACTGGCAGGTATTCTGGTCGATGAGAAGAGATAGGAGGGGAAAGAGATGGCAATGAGACTGACGGGTCTGATGTCCGGCATGGACACCGAGACGCTTATTCAGGAGCTTGTTTCCGCAAAGCAGACGAAGGTGGATGATGCGAAAAAGGCGCAGCAGAAGCTGGAGTGGAAGCAGGATGCATGGAAAGAGCTGAACAATAAGATCAAGAAGCTCTATAACGGTACGCTTTCCACGCTCCGTTACCAGGGCTCTTACGCAAAGAAGGTTACCAAGATTTCCAACAGCTCCGTCGCCACGATCCTGACTGAGGATACGGCAATGAACAGCGTGCAGACGCTGAGGGTGGAGCAGCTTGCACAGTCCGGTTATCTGACGGGCGCAGCGGTTTCCAAGGCAGACGGCGATCCCTGCACGATGGCGACCAGGCTGACCGATATGGGAATCGAGGCGGGCAGCAAGATTGAGGTGACTACCAAGGGTGAGACGACCCGGATTGAAATTACAGAGTCTATGACGCTCTCGGAGCTGACAACCAAACTGACCGATGCAGGCATCAAGGCAAACTTTGACAGCAAGACACAGCGCCTGTTTATCGGTGCGTCCGCCAGCGGAGCAGAGGCAGATTTTGCCATTACCGCAGTCAACGACGGCGGCACCAACGCGCTGGATAAGCTGGGCATTCTGGTTTACGACGACGCCGTGATGGCGAAGTATGAGAAGGATGCGGCACTGCGCAAGGATGCGGATGCCTATCAGAAAGCATTGGACGCAGAGCTTGCTTCCAGATTGCAGACTTATATTACCAGACAGAAATCCTTAAACGGAACAATAGATACCCTCGAGGCAAGGCAGGAAGAGATTAAGAACGCCTATGAGGGAGATGATTTCGACCGGCTCGTGAACAATACGGACGGTGCGCTGGATGCCCTGCGGGCAGATATCAAAGCCTTGAAGGAAAAGGATGATCTGACCGACGATGAAAAGACCCGGCTTGAGAGCCTGCAGAAGAAGCTGGACAGCGTTGAGAGCTATCAGGCACTGCGGGATCAGTTAAATGAGGCAAAGACGGAACTTTCTGATGTAGAGAGCTATCTGAACGAGGACGGCAGCGCAAGCGACAAGCTGACCGGAGAGGTGACGGACTGGCTGGACGACAGGATCGCCAGAGCCGAGGCGGTGATTGCCGACACGAACAGAAAGGGCAGTGCGGACGCTACAAAGGTTCCCGGACAGGACGCGATCATCTACCTGAACAAAGCAAAGTTTGAAGGCTCCTCCAATACCTTTGAGATCAACGGACTGACCATCACCTGCAATGCGGAGACGGGAAACGAGACCGTTACGCTGACCACGCAGGACGATACCAGCGGCATTTATGACATGGTCAAGAAGTTCATCAAGGAGTACAGCGAGCTGATCAACGAGATGGATAAGCTGTACAATGCAGATGCCGCAAAGGGATACGAGCCTCTGACGGACGAAGAGAAGGATGCCATGAGTGAGAAAGAGGTGGAGAAGTGGGAGACCAAGATCAAGGAATCCCTTCTTCGCAGAGACTCCACACTGAGTACCGTGTCCTCCGCATTCAAACAGATTATGTCCTCCGGCTTTACCGTGAACGGCAAGACCATGTATCTGTCCAGCTTCGGCATTGACACCTTAAGCTACTTTGAGGCAGAGGAAAACGAGAGAAACGCTTATCACATCAACGGTGATGAAGATGACGAGGTTGTGGGCAACAAGACCAATGACCTGATGGCAGCCATCACTTCCGACCCGGACGCGGTAATGGATTTCTTTACGCAGCTGTCCAGAAGCCTGTATTCCAAGACAGGCGACCTGATGAAGCGTGTTGCCGGATACAGCAGCTCCAATACGGTGTATGACGACATTAAGATGAAGTCCGATTATGACGACTACACCAAGAAGATTGCAGATCTGGAGCAGAAGCTGCAGGATTATGAGGACAAGTGGTACAAGAAGTTTTCCGCAATGGAGACTGCCATGGCGAAGATGCAGTCTAACGCCAGCGCGATTACCAGCCTGTTAGGAGGTTCATGATATGGCATTGCCAAGTGCATATGCGCAGTATAATAACAGTAAAATTCTGACGGCCTCCCCTGCGGAGCTGACACTGATGCTTTACGAGGGTGCAATCAAATTCGGCAATATGGCGATCATGGCGATCGATGAGAAGAACGTCGAGAAAGCACACATTAATATTGTGAAGGCTCAGAAGATTATTGACCATTTCCGCATCACACTGGACATGAACTATCCGGTTGCACAGGATTTCGAGCGTGTGTACGCTTATCTCGCTGAAAGACTGGTGCAGGCGGATGTTCACAAGGACAAGGAGATCATGGAGGAGGTCTGCACACATCTTCGCTCCATGAGGGATACCTGGAAGGAAGTCATGCGCATCAATCGGGAGAAAGGTAAAGTATGAACGGACAATACCTGAATATATTGCAGGACAGCCTGAAAAAAAAGATCGGGATTCTGGATGAGATCGACAGACTTTGCAGGCTGCAGGGAGAGATTCTTGCGGCAAACCCTGTGGATTACGATAAATTTGATCAGGCTGTGGACGATAAGGACGTCTGCATCGATCAGCTCAATAAGCTGGACGAGGGCTTTGAACTGCTGTACGAGAGAGTGCGTGAAGAACTGCAGGGAAAAAAGGAGCAGTATGCGGTCTGGATTGCCGAGACCCGGAGGCTGATCACCGCTGTCATGGATAAGAGCGTGTCGATCCAGGCGCAGGAGAACCGTAACAGAATGGCGGTGGAGAGAGCGTTCTACCGTGAGCGTCAGGACATCGGCAGGGGAAAGCGCTCCATGAGCGTGGCGATGGACTATTATCGTAACATGAACAATTCCCATGTGGTGGAACCCCAGTATATGGATCAAAAGAAATAGAACAAAAATATTTGGAAAAAAATGAAATAACTTCTAAAGTTTCTCAGAAACGCTCCGATATACATTACAAGAAAAGCAAAGAGGAAAAATGCTTTTTGAATTCCCGGGACGGAAGGTTTCGCACGCCGGAAGGAATGGGGACAGGGCAGTGGAAGTGAAGAGATGTGCGAACTTGAAACGGACATTGCCACCGCAAACTATTATGGCCGCAGGGAAGCGGCGACATATTCAAGGAGGAATAAACTATGGTAGTACAACACAATCTTACAGCAATGAACTCTAACAGAATGTTAGGACTTACAACCACATCTCAGGCAAAGTCAACCGAGAAGCTTTCTTCCGGCTACAAGATTAACCGTGCAGCAGATGATGCGGCAGGACTTTCCATCAGTGAGAAGATGCGTAAGCAGATCAGAGGTCTGACACAGGCTTCCTCTAACGCACAGGATGGTATCTCCGCAGTACAGACCGCTGAAGGTGCTCTGAATGAAGTACAGGATATGCTTCAGAGAATGAACGAGCTGGCAGTTAAGGCAGCAAACGGCACACAGTCTGAAGATGACAGAAGCTACATTCAGGATGAGATTGACCAGCTGACCACTGAGATTGACCGTGTTGCTGAGACCACCAAGTTCAACGAGACTTATCTGCTGAAGGGCGATAAGAATGGAACTGCGGCAACAGATTTCCAGTACAAGGAAGCAGAGGTAACCAGCAAAGATTTGTATTATCTGAAAGACGGTCAGGTGGAGACTCTGAAGAAAGGTACTTATAAGGATGCTGTTGACACAAACTATAAGTATTTTGAGAATGCAGACGGAAGCAAGGTTGGCACGGCTATTACTACTGCTGAAGAAACTACCTATTTTGGAGCAACCACAGTGAAGATGATTGATCAGGATGATCTTTACACAAAAGATGCTACTACAGGTGACTTCACGTTGGTAGAGAAAGGTGCTAAGTACTCTGGAACCGCTGGCGATTATTATAACATAACGTTCACTGCGGATGGAAAGGTAGCAAAGGCAGAGGCATTGACTGCTGATCCCACTACCAAAGACGGCTATGAATTACAACAGGATGTTTATGATGAAAAGGGCAATCTTGTAAAGAAAGGAAATATTATTGCAGATACAGACAAGGCTAAGTATTACAAGGATGTTAAGACTGCAAAATATGATACCGATAAGGCTGTTGAGCCTAGTTATGCGAAGAGTCTTGCCCAGTTCACCGACAAAGATGGAAATGAGATTGCTGCAAATGGTCTCTATAAGTACATCAATGAGGATGGCACTTTGAAGTCTGATGCAGGCTTGTACCTGAATGGACGAGTAGCAGAGCAGAAGGATGTAGATGCATTGGTGGATTATTCTAAGAAGCAGTCCACTGGCTCCTTGAAGTTGAAACTTCATGTGGGTGCTGATGCCACAGACAACAATCAGATTTCTGTTGATATTCAGGCAATGAGTGCAAAGATTTTGGGAGTAAGTGGTCTGAAGGTTGATGGAGCAGACGATACCAACGCGAAGAATGCAATCGAGACCATCAAGGAGGCAATCCAGAAGGTTTCCACCCAGCGTTCCGCACTTGGTGCCGTTCAGAACAGACTGGAGCACACCATTAGCAACCTTGACAACGTTGTGGAGAATACCACCAGCGCAGAGAGCCAGATCCGTGATACCGATATGGCTACTGAGATGGTTAAGTACTCCAACAACAACATTCTGGCTCAGGCAGGTCAGGCTATGCTGGCTCAGTCTAACCAGGCTAACCAGGGTGTTCTGTCTCTGTTACAGTAATGCTTGTAAGAGTACGAAACTCTTTGTGTTGAGAAAAGAGGGATTGGCGTAAGCCGATCCCTTTTTTTGGCAGAAAATTCAGGAGCGGGAGGAAAACATGAACAAACTCGGAGTACAGTCCTGTGGGACGATTGACCCAAAGGAGCCGGAGCAGGGCTACCGGATGATAAAGGAGGCAGGCTTTGACTGTGTGGACTTTAATTTTGACGAGTATTTGTCCTGCGGTCTGGTGCAGTCGGGGAAAGAGGAGGAGCTGGGGGATCTGTTCGACAGACCCATGGAGGAGATCTGGCAGGATTTTGCCCCGCATGTAAAGCTGGCGGAACGGTACGGGCTGACATTTGAGCAGATGCATGCGCCTTTTCCCATGGTTCAGCCGGGCAAGGAAGCCGTGAATGAAAAAATGTTCCGGATTACCGCAAATGCCATCGAGCTTTGCGGCAGGATGGGAGGAAAGTACATTGTCGTGCATCCGGTCACGCTGGCGTATGCGTACAGCAGGGAGGATGAGCATGACGTTAATATGGAGATGTACCGCCGGCTGATTCCGGTTGCCGAGAAGAACAAGGTGGTGATCTGTCTGGAAAATATGTTTGTGGATCAGAGAAGCCACCTGATGGAGGGCTGCTGCTCGGATTTCAGGGAGGCTGCCGACTGGATCGACGAACTGAACGGATATGCCGGAAAGGAACAATTCGGTTTCTGCCTGGATGTGGGGCACGCCAATATTCTGGGGAAAAATCTGTACCAGACCGTGCTCACGCTGGGAGACCGCCTGAAAATACTGCATATCCACGACAATGACGGCGTCAGTGATCTGCACACCATGCCCTATACCTTTATGAGAGGGTGGAACGGATTGAGTACGGATTGGGACGGTTTCTTGCGCGGTCTCAGACAGATCGGCTACAAGGGCGTGCTCAACTTTGAGACATTCCGATGTATGCAGGGCTTTCCGAGAGAGCTGCACCCGGCGGTATTGAAGCTGCTTGCGGAGACGGGAGCTTACTTCCGCGGACAGATATAAGGCAATTATAAACAAAACCTTAATTTTTGATGAATTTCCAATAGCTCACTTGAAAAAAAAGACGATATAACGTAAACTGTGGTTATACAAAAATTAAGGAGGCTGTTGTGATGACAAAAGCAGAAATTTTGAAAAAAGAAATTTTGAGACAGTATAGAAGTGTTAGACAGTTTGCATTGGAGATGGGGATTCCGTACAGCACCTTGGTTACGGCGCTGGAGCGCGGAATTGACGGTATGGCTTACGGTACCGTGATCAGGATGTGTGACAAGCTGAGCCTGAACCCGGTCGATTTCAGCTCCCTTGAGAGAGATACCTCTCTCGGAGCGCAGCTTCTGGAAAACAGGGTAATGCAGTATTATGTAAAGCTCAACCAGAACGGCAGGGATAAGATTCTGGAGCTGATGGACGATTTTGTCCAGATTGACAAGTACAAGTCCAAATCAAGAAAGACGAAATAAGTACAGCAAAGTGAATTTGTAATGTTTCGGCATGGAGGGGAAGCATGGACTATGATTATTTGGTAGTCGGAGCCGGACTTTTCGGGGCAGTTTTTTCCCATGAAGTAAAAAAACAGGGAAAGAGCTGCCTCGTCATTGATAAGAGAGAGTCTGTGGCGGGTAATATTTATACGGAGGAGAAGGCGGGAATCAGGGTTCACCGGTACGGCGCCCATATTTTTCACACATCCGACAGGCGGGTGTGGGAGTATGTGCAGCAGTTTGCGGAATTTAACCACTATATCAATTCCCCGGTGGCGGTTTATCGGGATGAATTGTATAATCTGCCCTTTAATATGAACACCTTCAGCAAGATGTGGGGGATCCGTACACCCGCGCAGGCAAAGGAAAAGATCCGCTCCCAGATCGAGAGCCTCCACATAGAGGAGCCGCGCAATCTGGAGGAGCAGGCGCTGTCGCTTGTCGGAACGGATGTCTATGAAAAGCTGATAAAGGGCTATACGGAGAAGCAGTGGGGCAGAGACTGCAAGGATCTGCCGGCATTTATTATCAAGAGACTTCCGCTCCGTTTTGTGTATGACAACAATTACTTTACGGATCCTTATCAGGGAATTCCCAAGGGTGGTTACACGCAGATTGTGGAAAAGCTGCTTCAGGGCATTCCGGTGAAGCTTGGCATCTCCTACAAGGAGTTTATGGCGCGCAATGAGGCGGCGGGCTCTCCCGATCGTTTTGCAAAGGTTCTCTACACCGGCATGATAGACGAATACTTTGACTATTGTCTGGGCGAACTGCAGTATCGTTCTCTTCGGTTTGAGGAGGAGTATCTGGAGCGCTGTGACAATTATCAGGGGAATGCGGTAGTCAACTACACGGAGCGGGAGGTTCCCTACACCCGCATCATAGAGCATAAGCACTTTGAGTTTGGCAGTCAGCCGGACACCATCATAACCAGAGAATATCCGGCAGAGTGGAAACGAGGGGACGAGCCCTACTACCCGGTCAATGATGAGAGGAACAACGCGTTGTATCTCCGGTATCGGGAGCTGGCGGACAAGGAAAAGAACGTACTGTTTGGCGGGCGTCTCGGGCAGTACCGCTATTATGACATGGACAAGGTGATCGCCGCAGCACTGGACATGGCTGAGGCGGAAAAAGACAATTAACGAAATATCGTTTATAATTGTAGCATAAAAGCACTTGCGTTGCCGGCGCTTTTATGCTACAATTTTTATATCAAAGGAATCACATGTCATGCACAGAGGGTCAATTCTGACCCGCCTCTTTGAGTGCATTTCCCGGCAAATCGCCGATGATTCAATGAAAAAGGGCGGAAACGGGAATGCGGATTTCTCCTTTTCTGCTTTGTGAGAACGGAGAAAAGATGCACCATCTGCCGGAAAGCGTCCGCTGTCTGTTTAAAAGCGATATGCGCATCGTGGTGGACTACCTTGCGGAGGGAGCAGCCTACAGATCGGATCGCAAAATTGTGCATAAGGCTGCCCTGATCAAGATGATCCGGGTGCTGGACGGCGAGAGCAATGTGAGCGATACGGAGCATATGCTGGAAGAAATGTGTATCAGGGAGGAGGATGAGGTTACCATGTGCGAACTGTTTGACCAGTATACAAGAAAAGGTGTGGAAAAAGGGATTGCAAAAGGAAGGGCGGGACAGCTTGTCACCGGGATTGAAAACCTGATGAAGAATGTTTCCTGCTCGCTGGAACAGGCCTGCAGCATGCTTGGGGTAACGCAGGTGCAATATCGGGAGGCAAAAAAACAGCTACTGCAGTAACTTAGCAGTAGCTGTTGAACATCATACCGCTGTATGCGCTTGTGACGTAGGGGCTTGCAAAATTATGTCCCGGATTTTTGTATGCCACGATGGTACGGCTGACATAATTCATCGGGTCAAGGGAGACCTGATTGGTCTTCCGGATCAGCGAGGAAGCAAAGTCCTTCAGTGTGTCGTACGAGAAAGAGCCGTCGGAAGAGGAGGCGGACTCTTTCAACAACGCCTCATCAATGGAGAGCGTGTTGTCCGAGCCGAGCCGGATTCCCATGCTTTCCATGGAGCTTTGATAATGGGCGGCGATGCGGCTCATTTCCCGGACGAGCCTTCCGCTCAGCCGTTCGCTGCTCTGGTAGGAGGATGCAGTGCTGATGAAGGTGTTGTAGCTGCCAATCAGAGCGCTGACATTGTCCGTCAGGGACTCAGTGTCCGTCTTGAGTCCGATGGTGACCTCCGTATCGGGAGCACTCACCGCCTTCAATTCGATTTCGTACATTTTGCCGATGGTGAACGTGTTGGAGGAAGTGCTGCGTTCTTCCCCATTTAATAGGAAGGAAGAGTTCGCAGGCTGTCTGGAAATGTAGTCCAGACCAAAATACTCCACAGCCCCGGAGGCCTTGCTGGTGCGGTCGTCCGTGATGCGGAAGATCTCGCTCTTTCCTTCGGGAAGCCCGGTGTTCTGGGAGAACAGCCGGATGGAGCTGCGGGCATTGCCCTCATCCAACCGTGACTGAATCCCGATGTCGGCATTGTTGATCAGACGCACAAGGCGCTGCTGTACGTCCTTGTTGGTATCATTTTCGTTGATATTGAATTGAAATTCATAGTTTAAGTCATTGATGGACACATCAAAGGAATAGGTATCGGGAGCCAGTCCCACCGTGCCGTCAGCAAGATAGGTACCCATGTTTTCCTGAGAGGTAGCCAGACTGTTCACCTGCATCTTGAGCGTGGGAACGGGGCTGTCGTCACCGGTATTGCCCACAAAGGTCGCGGCGATCACACCGGAATCGGAGGAGTAAGCAGCCTTCTTTGCCAGCGCCTGACTGTCGTCAAGACCGCCCAGAGAGGCGACGGTATTGTGAAAGAGCCTTGCACTCTCCTTTAAGTTCACTGCGTATTCCTGAGCCGAACGGCTGGTAGTTTCAAGATACCAGGGGGATTCCTTATTCAATTTGACAATGGAATTGTAGATGCTCCGAAGCTCACTCTTTTTATGCGTATCGTACTGCGTGGTGCTTTTGGGCGCATACGCGGTGAGATAATGATTGTAGACATTTGTCAAAATAGCATTGCTCAAAGAGACCCCTCCTTTCTTCCTTGAAATAAGCAGCCATCCGTGCTAAAATCCGTTTAGCATCCGATCGGATGATTTCTGTTAAGGGTATCGGCATAAAAACCTATTTATATAAGAACATTGTAGCACCGAAAAAACGCAAGAGCAATAGATTTAAGGCAAAAACTGTAAAAAAACAAGAAAAGCATTGACGGAGTGCCGGAACCTGTGTTATAGTAGCTAAGCGAGATGAGATTTAGGTCTTTTTTTTATGCATAAAATTATGCACACGAAAAGAATAGAAAGCGCGTGGAGGTGGAAAGATGCGTACAAAGATTACATTGGCATGTACAGAATGCAAGCAGCGTAATTACAATACTACGAAGGATAAGAAGACACATCCTGACAGAATGGAAACCAAGAAATATTGTAGATTCTGCAAGACTCATACAATTCACAAAGAGACCAAGTAATAACTGGCCCGGAAGGAGAGGGAATGGCAGATTCAGCAGAAAAGACAAAAAAGCAGGGCTTCTTCAAAAATGTTCGGATCGAGTGCAAGAAGATCACTTGGCCGGATAAGGAGACCATGTTCAAACAGTCCGTTGCAGTCGTTGCAATTTCAGTAGTCCTGGGAGTTGTGATCGCCATGATCGATTATGTGGCTAAGTATGGCGTGAACTTCTTGACATCATTATAAGGCGAGGGTGATTGTATGGCAGAGGCAAATTGGTATGTAGTGCATACATACTCCGGATATGAGAACAAAGTCAAAGCCAATATTGAGAAGACGATCGAAAACAACAAGCACCTTGCGGAAGAGATTCTTGAAGTGAGAGTTCCGATGCAGGATGTTGTGGAGATTAAGAACGGCGCCAGGAAGACGGTTCAGAAAAAGATGTTCCCGGGCTATGTTCTGATCAATATGGTGATGAACGATGATACCTGGTACGTTGTCCGCAACACGCGCGGCGTGACAGGGTTTGTCGGACCGGGAAGCAAGCCGGTGCCGCTCACGGAGGCAGAGATGAAGCCTCTCGGAATCAAGATGGAGAATGTTTCCATCGACTTTGGCGAGGGCGACAGCATTGCGGTTGTTGCCGGAGTATGGAAGGATACCGTGGGTATCGTACAGAAGCTGGATTACGGTAAGCAGACCGCTACCATCAATGTGGAGCTGTTCGGCAGGGAGACGCCTGTGGAGATCAGCTTTGCAGAGGTAAGAAAGCTCAATTAGTTCAGGTATTTTCCGGTGGGCCAAGGGCGTGAGCCTGCGGATTCCGGCGGATAATATAGCAGCAACAAGTGTGTTCCGGTCGGAACGCACCGTGGGAGTACCGTATGGTACGCCAGATTACCACATTATAGGAGGTGCCGTTATGGCAAAGAAAGTAGAAGGATACATCAAGTTACAGATTCCTGCCGGCAAGGCAACACCGGCTCCGCCTGTTGGTCCTGCACTTGGACAGCATGGCGTGAACATCGTTGAATTTACAAAGCAGTTCAACGCAAGAACAGCAGATAAGGGTGATGTGATCATCCCTGTTGTAATTACCGTATATGCAGACAGAAGCTTTAGCTTCATTACGAAGACTCCGCCTGCTGCAGTACTGTTGAAGAAGGCATGCAACATCAAGTCCGGTTCGGGCGTTCCCAACAAGACCAAGGTAGCTACCATTTCCAAGGCAAAGGTTCAGGAGATCGCAGAACTGAAGATGCCGGATCTGAATGCCGCAAGTCTTGAGGCTGCCATGAGCATGATCGCCGGAACCGCAAGAAGCATGGGTATTGTAGTAGAAGACTAATTGTAAACAGATTGGGAGACAGAAATGTCGTTAGAACCATAGGAGGATTATAATATGAAGCATGGTAAGAAATATAGCGAAGCTGCCAAGCTGGTAGATCGCGCAACCTTATATGAAGCTGCTGACGCAGTGGCTCTGGTAAAGAAGACTGCAACCGCAAAATTCGATGAGACCGTAGAGGTTCACATCAGAACAGGCTGCGACGGACGTCATGCCGAGCAGCAGATCCGTGGCGCCGTAGTGCTTCCCAACGGAACCGGTAAGACCGTTAAGGTTCTGGTATTCGCAAAGGGAGACAAGGTAGCAGAGGCAGAGGCAGCAGGCGCTGACTTCGTAGGCGGCGAGGAGCTGATTCCGAAGATCCAGAATGAAGGCTGGCTTGACTTTGATGTTGTAGTTGCAACCCCTGACATGATGGGCGTTGTGGGACGTCTCGGTAAGGTACTCGGACCTAAGGGACTGATGCCCAACCCTAAGGCTGGCACCGTAACCATGGATGTTACAAAGGCAGTGAATGATATCAAAGCCGGTAAGATCGAGTACAGACTTGACAAGGCAAACATCATTCATGTTCCGGTAGGAAAGGCTTCCTTCACAGATGAGCAGCTCTCCCAGAACTTCAACGCTCTGATGGATGCAATTGTAAAGGCGAAGCCGTCAGCACTGAAGGGACAGTATCTGAAGAGCATTACCCTGACCACCACCATGGGCCCGGGCGTGAGAGTAAGCGTTGCCAAATACTAAAATCAATAAGGGTACTTGACAGGCTGAAAAGCCTGTGGTATTCTGATAACTGCCGAAGACAGTAGGTCCCATGTACGGGGTAAGCAGAGCACCTACCGAGGAAAGGGTTTTTCGTTAAGACTTCTATGCCTTCCTGTCTTCAGGAAGGCATTTTCTTATTTAAGAACATACTCCTTATCGGCAGGGAGAAATCCCATAAATCTAAAAGGAGGTAAAGAGAAATGGCAAAGGTTGAATTGAAACAGCCTGTTGTACAGGAGATTTCCGAACGCATTCAGGGCGCACAGTCCGTCGTTCTGGTTGACCACAGAGGTCTTACTGTAGAGCAGGATACACAGCTCCGCCGCGCATTGCGCGAGGCAGGCGTGACTTACAAGGTTTACAAGAATACCATGATGAACTTTGCGTTCAAGGGAACAGAGCTTGAAGGTCTCTCCCGGTATCTGGAAGGCCCCAGCGCAATGGCAGTTTCCACTACGGATGCTACCGCACCCGCAAGAATCCTTGCAAACTTTGCAAAGACCGCTGACAAGCTGGAGATCAAGGGCGGCGTTGTAGAAGGTACTGTATACGATGCGGCTGGCATTGCGAACATCGCAAGCATTCCTTCCAGAGACGAGCTTATTTCCAAGCTGCTTGGAAGTCTGCAGTCCCCGATCACCAATTTTGCCCGTGTTATGAATCAGCTCGCAGAAAAAGGCGGCGCTTCCGCATGCGAAGCACCTGCAGCAGCTGAGGAAGCCCCTGCAGAAGAGGCACCCGCAACAGAGGAATAATTCAGGTAACAGATAACAAAGAACATTTATCAACTATCAAATAACGGAGGTAATAAAAATGGCTAAGTTAACAGCTCAGGAACTGATTGACGCAATCAAAGAGTTGACAGTATTGGAATTGAACGATTTAGTAAAAGCATGTGAAGAGGAGTTCGGTGTTTCCGCAGCAGCAGGCGTTGTTGTTGCAGCAGCAGGTGCAGGCGCAGGTGCTGCAGAGGAAGAGAAGACCGAGTTCAACGTAGAGCTGACCGAGGTTGGCGCTGAGAAGGTTAAGGTTATCAAGGTTGTCCGTGAGATCACCGGTCTTGGCCTGAAGGAAGCTAAGGATCTTGTTGACGGCGCTCCTAAGATGGTAAAGGAAGGTGCTTCCAAGGAAGAGTCCGAGGACATCAAGAAGAAGCTGGAAGAGGTTGGCGCAAAGGTTACCCTGAAGTAATCCGTGCAGACAGATTGATTCAAAAACAAGACGTTGTAGGGCGTCCTGCATTCGCGGGAGTCTTACAGCGTTTTTGCTTTTACTCAAAAAAATCTTGACGGTGCTTCCAATTTGTAGTAATATGGATGATGCACTATTGTGGTGTGTTATGTCTATTTGAGTATGAAAACACCGATATAATAGGGTCAATATCATATAAGAACGGGGTGAAATGTCAATGGAAAAGAACAGAATACGTCCTATTGCCGCAGGCAAGAACAAACGTATGAGTTATTCACGACAAAAAGAGGTTTTGGAGATGCCCAATCTGATCGAGGTCCAGAAGGATTCTTATCAGTGGTTTCTGAAGGAAGGTCTGAAAGAGGTATTCGACGACATCTCTCCGATTGCAGATTACAGCGGCTCCTTGAGCCTGGAATTTGTGGACTTTGAATTGTGTGAAGACGATGTGAAGTATTCTATTGAGGAATGCAAGGAGAGGGATGCCACATACGCAGCTCCCCTGAAGGTGAAGGTTCGTCTTTACAACAAGGAAAAAGAGGAGATCAGCGAGCATGAGATCTTCATGGGCGACCTGCCTTTGATGACGGCTACGGGTACTTTCGTGATTAACGGTGCAGAGCGTGTAATCGTCAGCCAGTTGGTTCGTTCCCCCGGCATCTATTATGCGATCGGACATGATAAGATCGGTAAAAAGCTGTTTTCCTGTACCGTAATTCCCAATCGTGGCGCATGGCTGGAGTACGAGACGGACTCCAACGATGTGTTCTATGTGCGCGTGGACAGAACCAGAAAGGTTCCCATTACGGTGTTGATCCGTGCGCTCGGCATCGGAACCAACGATGAGATCAGGGAGCTGTTTGGCGATGAGCCCAAGATCGAGGCAAGCTTTTCCAAGGACACTGCTGAGAATTATCAGGAGGGTCTGTTAGAGTTATACAAAAAGATCCGTCCCGGTGAGCCTCTGAGCGTGGAGAGTGCGGAAAGCCTGATCAATGCCATGTTCTTCGACCCCAGAAGATATGATTTGGCTAAAGTCGGCAGATATAAATTCAACAAGAAACTGGCGCTGCGCAATCGTGTACGCCATCAGATTCTGGCTGCGGACGCCGTGGATCCGTCCACAGGAGAGGTGCTTGCAGCGGCAGGTACCAAGCTGACCGCAGAGCTGGCTGATGAGATCCAGAACGCAGCAGTTCCTTTTGTGTATGTCCAGACCGAGGAGAAAAATGTGAAGGTTCTTTCCAATATGATGGTAGACCTTCGCCATTTCGTGGACTGCAACCCCAGAGAGCTGGGTGTGACGGAGCTGGTTTACTATCCTGTTCTGGCACAGATTCTGGAGGAGTTCTCCGAGGATCCCGAGGCGCTTGCAGAGGCAATCAGGAAGAATGTGCATGAGCTGGTTCCGAAGCACATTACGAGAGAGGATATTTTCGCTTCCATCAATTATAATATGCATCTGGAGTACGGGCTGGGAAATGATGATGATATCGATCATCTGGGCAACAGACGTATCCGTGCGGTGGGTGAGCTTTTGCAGAACCAGTACCGCATCGGTCTTTCCAGAATGGAGAGAGTGGTCAGAGAGAGAATGACCACACATGACGCTGAGGAGATTTCCCCGCAGGCGCTGATCAACATCAAGCCTGTAACTGCGGCGGTGAAGGAATTCTTCGGATCTTCCCAGCTGTCCCAGTTTATGGATCAGAACAACCCGCTGGGTGAGCTGACCCACAAGAGACGTCTTTCCGCATTGGGTCCCGGCGGTCTTTCCAGAGATCGTGCCGGATTCGAGGTGCGTGACGTACATTACTCCCATTACGGAAGAATGTGTCCCATTGAGACCCCCGAAGGTCCCAACATCGGTTTGATCAACTCTCTTGCAAGCTATGCAAGAATCAATGAATATGGATTTGTGGAGGCTCCTTACCGCAAGATCGACAAGACAGACCCGACAAATCCCCGCGTTACCGAGGACGTTGTATACATGACAGCGGACGAGGAAGACAACTACCATGTAGCACAGGCGAACGAAGCGTTGGATGCGGAGGGACATTTCGTGAGAAATTCCGTTTCCGGTCGTTACCGTGAGGAGACGCAGGAGTATCCCAAGGCGATGTTCGATTACATGGACGTATCGCCCAAGATGGTGTTCTCAGTGGCAACGGCACTGATTCCCTTCCTTGAGAACGACGATGCAAACCGTGCGCTGATGGGTTCCAACATGCAGCGTCAGGCAGTGCCTCTTCTGATGACGGAGGCGCCTGTGGTGGGAACCGGTATGGAGACCAAGGTTGCGGTTGACTCCGGCGTATGCGTGCTGGCAAGAAAGGCCGGTACGGTTGATTATGTTTCTTCCAATCTGATCAAGCTGACCTATGATGATGGGGAGAAGGAAGAGTTCCACCTTACCAAGTTTACAAGAAGCAACCAGTCCAACTGCTACAACCAGAAGCCCATCGTGTTCAAGGGCGACCATGTTGCAGAGGGTCAGGTTCTGGCGGACGGTCCCTCCACCTCAGAGGGAGAGCTTGCACTGGGCAAGAACCCGCTGATCGGATTTATGACCTGGGAAGGTTACAACTACGAGGATGCAGTTCTGCTTTCCGAGAGACTGGTTCAGGATGATGTATATACCTCCGTACACATTGAGGAGTACGAGGCAGAGGCCCGTGACACGAAGCTCGGACCCGAGGAGATCACAAGGGATGTTCCCGGCGTCGGTGATGATGCGCTGAAGGATCTGGATGACAGAGGTATCGTGCGTATCGGTGCTGAGGTGCGTGCCGGTGATATTCTGGTAGGAAAAGTAACGCCGAAGGGTGAGACGGAGCTGACCGCTGAGGAGCGCCTGCTCAGGGCAATTTTCGGTGAGAAGGCAAGAGAGGTGAGGGATACCTCCCTGAAGGTGCCTCACGGCGAATACGGTATTGTTGTGGATGCAAAGGTATTTACAAGGGAGAACAGCGATGAGCTTTCACCCGGCGTAAATCAGGCAGTCCGCATTTACATTGCACAAAAGAGAAAGATCTCCGTCGGCGATAAGATGGCGGGCCGTCACGGTAACAAGGGTGTTGTTTCCCGTGTGCTTCCCGTGGAGGATATGCCTTATCTGCCCAACGGACGCCCGCTTGACATTGTGCTGAACCCTCTGGGCGTGCCTTCCCGTATGAACATTGGACAGGTATTGGAGATTCACCTTTCCCTGGCAGCAAAGGCACTTGGCTTCAACGTTGCAACGCCCGTGTTCGACGGTGCAAACGAGAAAGACATTATGGATACGCTGGATCTTGCCAACGATTATGTAAATCTTCCGTTTGACGAGGAAGAGGCCGCTGATTGGAAGGCGAAGGGCAGGACGCTCACTGCGGACGGCAAGGAGTGGAGCGGCGATACCTTTACAAGCAGACATGGCGAGGAATTGCTTCCCGAGGTAATGCAGTATCTCTCCGAGAACAAGGGGCACAGAAAGCTCTGGAAGGGCGTGCCCATCTCAAGAGACGGAAAAGTCAGACTGCGCGACGGACGTACCGGCGAGTATTTTGACGGCCCCGTAACCATCGGACACATGCATTATCTGAAACTGCACCATCTGGTAGACGATAAGATCCATGCGCGTTCTACCGGCCCGTACTCCCTCGTAACGCAGCAGCCTCTGGGCGGAAAAGCTCAGTTCGGCGGACAGCGTTTCGGTGAGATGGAGGTTTGGGCGCTGGAGGCATACGGCGCATCCTACACTCTGCAGGAGATTCTGACCGTGAAGTCTGATGATGTGGTAGGCCGTGTGAAGACATACGAGGCGATCATTAAGGGCGACAACATTCCTGAGCCCGGCATTCCTGAGTCCTTCAAGGTATTGTTGAAGGAGCTGCAGGCACTTGGTCTGGATGTACGCGTACTGCGTGAGGATCAGACTGAGGTGGAGATCATGGAGACCGTTGATTACGGTGACACGGATTACCGCTACGAGATAGAGGGCGACAGAAAGAACTACGACGACTTTGAGAAGGATTCTCTGGGTGATCTGGGTTATCAGCAGCAGGAATTTGACGAGGACGGCGAGCTGGTTTCCGCAGAGGATGATTACAGCGGTGATTTCGACGAGGATGACCTTGCAGGAGATGACGAGTTCTAAATAGATTAAGACATGGAAGGGAGTGCCATAGATGTCAGAAACAAAAAATGAAGTGTATCAGCCCATGACATTTGATGCCATCAAGATCGGTCTGGCTTCTCCGGAGAAGATCCGCGAGTGGTCAAGAGGAGAGGTGCTGAAACCGGAAACCATCAATTACAGAACCTTAAAGCCGGAGCGTGACGGTCTGTTCTGTGAGAGAATTTTCGGACCCAGCAAGGACTGGGAATGTCATTGCGGTAAATATAAGAAGATCCGCTATAAAGGCGTTGTCTGTGACCGATGCGGCGTGGAAGTGACCAAGGCAAGCGTCCGCAGAGAGCGTATGGGACATATCGAACTTGCGGCTCCGGTTTCCCATATCTGGTATTTTAAGGGAATCCCCAGCAGAATGGGACTGATTCTGGATCTGTCTCCCAGAGTGCTGGAGAAGGTGCTTTACTTTGCGTCTTACATTGTGCTGGATGCAGGTGAGTCCAACCTTGAGTATAAGCAGATTCTTTCCGAGAAGGAATATCAGGACGCCCGTGAGACATGGGGAAACAAATTCCGTGTGGGTATGGGTGCCGAGGCGATCAAAGAGCTTCTGCAGGCGATTGATCTGGAGAAGGAAGCGGCTGAGCTTAAGACCGGATTGAAGGAATCCACCGGTCAGAAGCGCGCACGTATCATCAAGAGACTGGAAGTGGTTGAGGCTTTCAGGGAATCCGGAAACAAGCCGGAGTGGATGATCATGGATGTGATCCCGGTTATCCCGCCCGATCTGCGTCCCATGGTACAGTTGGACGGAGGTCGTTTCGCAACCTCGGATCTGAACGATCTGTACCGCAGGATCATCAACAGAAACAACCGTCTGAAGAGACTGCTTGAGCTTGGCGCGCCGGATATTATCGTGCGCAACGAGAAGAGAATGCTGCAGGAGGCTGTGGATGCCCTGATCGATAACGGCAGAAGAGGCAGACCGGTTACCGGCCCCGGCAACAGAGCATTGAAGTCCCTGTCCGACATGCTGAAGGGTAAATCCGGACGTTTCCGTCAGAACCTGTTGGGTAAGCGTGTGGACTATTCCGGACGTTCCGTTATCGTGGTTGGTCCTGAACTTAAGATTTATCAGTGCGGTCTGCCTAAGGAGATGGCAATCGAGCTGTTCAAGCCCTTCGTGATGAAGGAGTTGGTGGCAAGAGGCATCAGCCAGAATATCAAGAATGCCAAGAAGCTGGTGGAGAGACTGGATACCAGCGTGTGGGATGTGCTGGAGGAAGTCATCAAAGAGCATCCTGTTATGCTGAACCGTGCACCAACCCTGCACAGACTGGGTATTCAGGCGTTTGAGCCCATTCTGGTAGAGGGTAAGGCAATCAAGCTGCATCCCCTTGTATGTACCGCGTTCAACGCAGACTTCGACGGAGACCAGATGGCAGTGCATCTTCCTCTGTCGGTGGAAGCACAGGCGGAGTGCCGTTTCCTGCTGCTCTCCCCCAACAACCTGTTGAAGCCCTCCGACGGTGGTCCCGTTGCAGTGCCCACTCAGGATATGGTACTGGGTATCTACTACCTGACACAGGAGAGACCCGGAGCCAAGGGAGAAGGCAAGTTCTTCAAGAGCGTAAATGAGGCGATTCTTGCATACGAGAATCAGGTTATCACCCTGCAGACCCGCATCAAGGTAAGGGTTTCCAAGGTGAAAGAGGACGGTGAAGTGGTGACCGGTAATGTGGAGTCCACGCTGGGACGCTTCCTGTTCAATGAGGTGCTGCCTCAGGATCTGGGATTTGTGGACAGAACGGATCCCGAGAACTTCCTGAAACTGGAAGTTGACTTCCTGGTAAACAAGAAGGGATTGAAGCAGATCCTTGAAAAAGTAATCAACACCCACGGCGCATTCAAGAATGCAGAGGTGCTTGACTATATCAAAGCAATGGGTTACAAGTATTCCACCCGTGCGGCAATGACGGTTTCCATTTCCGACATGACCGTTCCCGCTGAAAAGCCGGAGCTGCTCGCACAGGCACAGGCAACGGTAGACAAGATCTCCACCAACTTCAGACGTGGTCTGATCACGGAGGAGGAGAGATACCGTGCCGTGGTGGAGACATGGAACGAGACGGATAAGGAGCTGACCGATAAGCTGATCAGCGGACTGGATAAGTACAACAACATCTTTATGATGGCTGACTCCGGTGCCCGTGGTTCCAATCAGCAGATCAAACAGCTTGCCGGTATGCGTGGTCTGATGGCAGATACAACAGGTAGAACCATCGAGCTGCCCATCAAGTCAAACTTCCGTGAAGGTCTTGACGTACTGGAGTACTTCATGTCCGCACACGGTGCGCGTAAAGGTTTGTCCGATACCGCACTTCGTACCGCCGACTCCGGTTATCTGACCAGACGTATGGTGGATGTATCTCAGGAGCTTTCCATCAGAGAGATGGATTGTTCTGAGGGCAAGGACGAGATCCCCGGAATGTATGTAAAGGCATTCATGGACGGCAAGGAAACCATCGAAGGCCTGAAGGACAGAATTACGGGACGTTTTGCCTGCGAGGACATTTTTGATAAAGACGGCAACAGAATTGTAAAGCATAACCACATGATCACGCCCAGCCGCGCTGCAAAGATCTTGAGCGTTGGCGTCAATGAGCAGGGTGAGCCGATAGAGGAAGTAAAGATCCGTACCATTCTTACCTGCCGTTGCCAGAACGGTATCTGCGCGAAGTGCTACGGCGCAAACATGGCTACCGGCGAGGCAGTACAGGTCGGCGAGGCTGTCGGCATTATTGCGGCACAGTCCATCGGTGAGCCGGGTACCCAGCTTACCATGCGTACCTTCCATACAGGTGGTGTGGCAGGTGACGATATTACACAGGGTCTTCCCCGTGTAGAGGAGTTGTTCGAGGCAAGAAAGCCCAAGGGACTTGCAATTATCGCAGAGTTTGGCGGCAAGGTAGAGATCCGCGATACCAAGAAGAAGCGTGAAGTGATCATCACCAATGAGGAGACCGGAGAGAACAAGGCATATCTGATTCCTTACGGTTCCCGTATCAAGGTGATGGAGGGACAGGTACTGGAGGCCGGCGATGAGCTGACAGAAGGTAGCGTGAACCCTCACGATCTGCTCAAGATCAAGGGTATCCGTGCCGTACAGGATTACATGATCCGCGAGGTACAGCGTGTGTACCGTCTGCAAGGTGTAGATATCGCCGATAAGCATATCGAGGTCATTGTTCGTCAGATGCTTAAGAAGGTTCGCATCGAGAACAGCGGAGATACGGATTTCCTGCCCGGTACGCCTGTGGACGTACTGGAATATGAGGAGATCAACAAGCAGCTGATCGCAGAAGGCAAGGAGCCCGCAGAAGGAAAGCAGATGATGCTTGGTATCACCAAGGCAGCGCTGGCAACCAACTCCTTCCTGTCTGCAGCATCCTTCCAGGAGACCACGAAGGTTCTGACGGAGGCTGCAATCAAGGGTAAGGTAGATCCCCTGATCGGTCTGAAGGAGAACGTGATCATCGGTAAGCTGATTCCGGTAGGTACCGGTATGAAGAGATACCGCAATACGCATCTGAGTACGGATAAGCTCAACGAGGAATTTGACGAGATCAACTTCGACGAGGATGCAGAGATCAATCTGTCCGACGAGGCAGACGATATGATCGAGACGCAGGATGCCGAACTTGAGGAGACTGCTGAAGAGGCAGCTGTGGAAGAAACCGCAGAAGAGAGTACAGAAGAATAAGAGATTATAAAAAAGACCGTCGGGGCAGCAGCTCCGGCGGTTTTTTCGTCACTTTTTTTATTTCATCAGATTCAGGGTATCATCGAAATCCAGCTCCCCGGTGGTGACCACGCGGAAGGCGTCCACGCGGTAAAAATGATCTGTATCCGACACGGGATACAGGATGGTGACGGATACCTCGAGGGATTGCAGGCCGGAGATGGGAAGCACGAAGGATTTGCTTCTGCCGACGGAATTGAAATAAGCCTCCTCCCCCTCACACTCCGAAAAGACATCGGCGAGGGTCTGATCCAACTGTGCCAGAAGCGACTGTGCTTTTCCGACTGCCTCGTAGTATGCGGTTGTGCGGTTCAATACCTTTGTGCTGAGCTTATAGTCCGCATTTGCGCTGACGATGGACAGGGCGGCAAAGGAAACCAGACAGAGAATCACAAAAATCACGAGAATGGAGGCAGAACCGGTTCCGGTTCCGAAGGAAATCTTTTTAAAACGTCGTTTATCGGTATTCATCGGTCAAGATTCCCCCTTTCAAGCGGAAGATGCTGTATAAGCGTGATCTCATAGAAAGGCTCCTGCCCTGCGTAGAAACACAGCCCGGCAGCCAGCATATGGGATTGTGCTTCTTCTGTTTTATTGGAAAGCTGCACATAGGCAGCGCTCTGCTCTGCATCCGGGGTGGGCATGCCGTCTTTGTCGAGGTAGACAAGGAGCAGACTGCCGGAATCGGACAGCACCACAGAGCCGGGTGCGGCGGCATAATCGGCACAGAGGGTGTCCCGCACAATGGAGAGATCCCCGTTTTCCGCCTGCCAGAGGGAGGCAAGATTTTCTGCCCAGATCACCGCCTGATTCTGATAGCCGGTTTTCTGATCCAGCAGATGTGCCTTTGCAAAGAGCTGTATGCAGACAGCGCTGGCAACGGAAAAGAACAATATGGAAAGAATCAGCTCCATCAAAAAGGAGCCGGATTTTGATGCATTCATAGCTCAAATCTCCCTTATGAGTAATCGGCGTAAAGTGCGGCGTAAAGGGTCATGACATGTCCGCTTCCCGTGTCCATGGAGAGCTTCACCAGACGGTCGCCCGCATATTCTACGGAAAAGGAGGAGAGCGGAAGGATGTTTTGCCCGGCAGTAAGGATATTGTCACCCGAAAAGGAATCCTTTCGCACAAAGAGCTCCTTCAGATAGCCGTCGTATAAATAGAGGTAAGTACAGAAAGACTCCCCATTGATTTCTTCGGTCAGGATCAGTGCGGGTACGCCGTCCAGCTGTCCGATGGAGACTGCGTCCGCCGTGTCGTTCTGGCGCAGCTTTTCCGAGACATAGGCATAGGCAGTCCGCTCCGCGTAGTGAGTGTCCATGTCCGATACGGTCTGCTGGTACACATTGGCGCCAATAATGACAAGCATCAGCGCGGAGGCGGCAAACACGGCAAAAAGAGCAAGCACGAAAAGAATGTCAACGATATGTCTGCCGGGCTCTTCTGTTCTTCGCTTCATCGGGTGCCTCCTGTTCTGGACAGTACCGTTACGTCCGGCATGATGTTGGAGCCGATGGGCTGATAGTCCACAAAAAAGCGATCCTTGTTGTAGGTAAGACCATAGTGCTCCTCAAGATAGGAAAGGCTGGGCGGGTAGGTGCCCTCCACGGCGTAGCACTGTGTGATGCTGCGCTGCAGGGCATTCTCCAGACTCTGCTGCTCCTTTTCAAGCGTGGTTGCGGAGACGGAGCGGATGCCGTTCAAAAAAAGAAAGAACAGGCACGCGAATGCAGCAAAGGAAAGAAGCACCGGCAGCCGCGCCGGGGATATACGTGTATTGCGTTCAAATCGATTGCGGTAAATACTCATGTAACGCTCCATTCTCAGCCGATGCTGGACATGATTCCCATCAGGGGGAAGATAACGGACATCAGAACCATTCCAACGATCAGGGAGAGGATGATGACCAGCGTGGGCTCCAGAATGGAGATGATGGAGCGGATCTTTTGTTCCGTTTCCTTATCGTAGTTGTCGGCAATCTTCTGCATGACCGTGTCGATGGAGCCGGTCTTGAAGCCGACCGCCACCATGCGGGAATAAAGGTTTGAGAAAATGCCGGAGGAGGTCAGTGCCTCCGAAAAGTTTGCACCGTCCTCGATAGATTTTTTGCAGGCAGCTATTTTCTCCTGCATTCCCTTGTGCTCGGTAAGCTCGGAAACCATATCAAGGCTGGTGAAGGTGTCCATGCCGCTGCTGATGGTGAGCGCCATGCCTCCCGCAAAGCGGGCGGCGGCAAGCTTGGCATAAAAGCCTCTGGTAAGAGGGAAGGCGGACAGGAATCTCCGGGTCAGCCTTCTGCCTGCCTTGGTCTTGGTGGCAGGAAAATATAAAAGCACCAGCACAATCAGGATAAGCAGAATGACAAGGGAATAGCGGTTCAGGGAATTGCCCAACCTTAACAGGGATGCCGACAGACCGCTCATTTCACTTCCGAGCTGTATGAATACCTGATTGAAGATGGGCATTACCTTGCCCAGAAGTACGAAGATGACCAGCATCATAATGCCGATCATGATAAAGGGGTAGGTGACGGCACTGCGTATGCTGTCCGAGATGGAGTCCTCACGTTCGTAGTAGTCTGCAAGGGACTGCATGACATCATCCAGATTGCCGGATTCCTCGCCGATGGCGATCATGCGCAGGACATAGTCCGGGAACACATCTGCGGAGGCAAGCGCCTTTGAGAAGGATTCGCCCTGTCTGCAGGTGTTCAGAATGGTTTCGATAATCTGCCGTCCCTCCCCGGAGGTGCTGTCGTTCAACAGAATGTGCATGCTCTCCACGGGGGCGATACCCGCCTGAAACAGCATGGCGGTCTGACCGCAGAAGGAAGCGATTTCCTGATTGGATAAACGTTTTTGACGCATAGGTAATACTCCTTTATCAATACATATATTTCACGACGTAGTTGCTGCCGTCGCCGATAAACTTCCGCAATTCTTTTTCGCTGCTGCTGGCGGCAAAGGTGGGATCCATCAGTTCCCAGCTCTTGCCGTCAAATTCCACGATTCCGTTCACCCATCCGATGTCGGTGATGTATGTACTGATCCACGCATGATAGGCGTCCCCGGCATAGCCGACCTCAAGGCGGGTGGGAATGCGCTGGCTGCGGAGCATGCTGGTCATGACTGCCGCGTAATCCAGACAGATGCCTGTGCCCTTTTCCAGAATCTCGTCCACATCTGCGGTATAACCGCTGGGGACGGTCGATGCCTTGTCGTAATCGTAGGTGATGGAGGAGATGATGTAATTGTAGACCGCGGACACCACATCCAGATCGCAGGCAGCTCCCTTTGCAAGCTCGGAGGCCTTCGCCACCGTCTCGCTGTCCGCGGAAAAGCTGCAGTATTGGTTGGGGTAAAGGTATGGCCCGAACTCACTGGTGAGAGTGACGGAAATCTGCGTTGTAAGGCAGGTCAGGTAGCTGGTCCCGGAAATGTTCTCATAAATGGCGACATCATAGCTGCCGTCCCCTGCCGACAGCGGGAATGCGACAAAATCGTTGCTGATCAGATTGTAGGTGTAGGTCACATGATCCGGCCCCTTGATCTGCATCTTGACCTTTGGGGAGCTTCCGAAGTAGCGTGCCATGATATAGCCGTCCGCGGCATGCGAATAATCGATGGCAGCGGCATCGTTGTGCGTCTCGGCAGTCTGATCCGCCGTGGGAACCAGACAGACTGGGGTGTTATCCCGCAGGGCAGTCTCCGACATGGGGGTACTGCTGTCCGGAATGGCTGTCTCCGTCGGAGCGGGCTGTTTTGTCGCCTCGGGGGAGGCTGCCCCGGAAGGCAGGGTATCGCCCGGCAGATCGGGGGCTGCTGTCTGCACAGGAGGAGCCGGTGATTCCGAAACGGGCGGGGACGCCTCACTCCCCTGACATCCCGCAAGGAACGACAGACAAAGACTGTATGCAGTTAAGGCAAATATTAAAAATCGCTTTTTCATCATACCTTATTTGGGACTTATGACCAGGTGGAAGTCCGCACTGTCTTTGATAGGAATATAGATATTGACCTCCGCCTCCGCATGGTAGGGGAAGCAGACGGTCTTTGATTTTTTGTCGTAGGAGACGGGCGCTTCCACAGAGCCGTCCGGCAGCTCCTGATAGGCGTTCTCAAACAGGATGCCCTGTCCGCTGAAGGTCAGGGTCAGTATGTTTTCCGCCACGCTGTCCGACAAAAGCTCTACGGAACCGGCACTGTGACCGGCAAACAGTCCCGTCACCGGTGCAACGGCAAAGGGTGACAGGAAGGTGAGAAGTAAAAGCAGCGCGGTGAGGAGCAAAAGGCGGTTGTAGACCCGCGTATTCAGCTGCCGGCGCAGGCGCAGCTTGTCGATTCCCACAATATTCGGTCTTTTTTCACAGGCGGCAAAAACACTCTGCAGGGTGGAGTCCGCCTGTTTTAAATCCATCTGGTATATTTTCTTTTTACGAAAAAACATGCGGCTCACCTCCTAACCTTTCAAAAGCTGTCGCAGATGCGCTTCACCGGAGGCAATGTAACGTTTTACGCTGCTTCGGTGGATACCCATGGCATCGGCGATCTCGTCCAGCTTCATGTTGTTGTAGTAGCGCATGGTCAGAACCTGCTTTTCGTGAAAGGGGAGGCTCTCCATGGCTCTTCGCAGCTGCTCGTAATCGTCCTTCTGCTGATAGGAGGACTCAGGATTTGCGTACAGGTGCTCATCCTGAACAACCTCCAGCAATTCCGGGTCAAACACGGTGTTGCCGTGCCCCTGCTTCTGGCTGAGATCATAGCACACATGAAAGGATATTCTGTTGAGCCACGCCAGAAAAAGGGTGGGATCGTTCAGCTTTTTTAAGTTTTTCAGTGCCGAGATGTAGACCTCCTGAAGCGCATCCTGCGCAAGAAATTCATCCCGCAGGTAATGCCTGGCGTAGTTGTAGACCTTGTTGTAGGTGAGGGCGTACAGCTCGGCAAAGGCGTTGCTGTCGTCCTGCTTTGCAAGGATCACAAGCCCGGCAAGATATTGTATGTTGGGTTCCTTCATATATCAGACGCCTTCTTTGATCAGCCGGTCATGGGTTACGGCGAGAAGCTGCGTGAATGTCTGCATGGGCTCCTCACTGCACAGAGTCTCAGCGTGACGCAGCACGATGGGGGTGGTTTGATGTTCCGTATTATATAAGGAAACGCGCTTATCCAGAATGTCTGAAAAGCACTCCATGGTCGCACGGTCACACTCGTCAAAAAGCGCGATAAACTGGTTGCCGCCGTTTCTTCCAACAAAGCCGAAGGAATCGCCAACCTCCTCAAACATGGTGCAGAAATCACGGATCATCTGGTCGCCCGAGCGGTGACCGCAGGTCTCGTTGACTTCTTTTATGTTGGAGATGGTATACATGGCGCATCCCAGACCGGAAAGAGACTCGGGCGTTGTGTAGGTGCGGAATACCGTATCGAGACTGTGACGGTTGGGAATGCCGGTCAGATTGTCCAGATAAGCCGCCTTGGTGAGAGCATGGCTCTCGGAAGCAAAGGAACGCAGCTTATAGAAATCGAAGAGCAGGCACAGGAGGTTGAAAATCATCAGCGCCCATGTAACCGCGCAGAGGACAAAGAGCGCCCTGTTGGAATAAATCCGGCTGCCCAGATCGGTATTTAAGGTCAAAACAATGAAGAATGTCGCTTCCATTCCCAAGAGCAGACAGAGCTGAATGATCTTGGCGGTACGGAAAACTTTGATGAATTTTTGGTCCTGCATACAGGCGTCCCCACTTTCACACGTTATTTGACAAAATGTTATACTTATTATATGATAGGGGGTGTAAAAAGAAAAGCAAAAGTTTAGAAAATATGTTGACAATGCATTTGCAAACACTTATACTATCTTAGTGTGCACGCAGATGCATTTCTTTTTGTGTTGCACATAAAAACAAACAAATATTTCATAATAGAAAGAGGTGAAACAGAATGCCAACATTTAACCAGTTAGTAAGAAAAGGACGTCAGACAACCGAAAAGAAGTCAACAGCACCTGCTCTGCAGAAGGGCTTCAACTCTCTGCACAAGAAAGCAATCGACACATCTTCTCCGCAGAAGAGAGGCGTTTGCACAGCTGTTAAGACTGCTACTCCCAAGAAGCCTAACTCTGCACTGAGAAAGATCGCCAGAGTACGTCTTTCCAACGGAATCGAGGTTACCAGCTACATTCCCGGTGAAGGTCACAACCTGCAGGAGCATAGCGTTGTACTGATCAGAGGCGGCAGGGTTAAGGATTTACCCGGTACCAGATACCACATCATCAGAGGTACCCTTGATACTGCAGGTGTTGCTAACAGAAAGCAGGCTCGTTCCAAGTATGGTGCGAAGAGACCCAAGGCTTCTAAATAATCAGTGAAAGCTGATTGAACTGGATTCACATAACGGAACTATTTGAGTGTTGGAATTCTGTCTTAATACAGATATACCGCACGAACACTAGGGAAACAATTGTGAGTACCGATGATTTAATTAACCTAACGTTTCGGATCGAAGCGTTACCATTATTAAGGAGGGAAGAACCGTGCCACGTAAAGGACATATTCAAAAAAGAGACGTATTAGCAGATCCTTTATACAATAACAAAGTGGTCACCAAGCTGATCAACAACGTAATGCTGGATGGTAAGAAGGGTGTTGCACAGAAGATTGTATACGGCGCATTTGCTAAAGTAGAAGAAAAGTCAGGCAAGCCTGCTCTTGAAGTGTTTGAAGAGGCAATGAACAACATCATGCCTGTTCTCGAAGTAAAGGCAAGACGTATCGGCGGTGCTACTTATCAGGTACCTATCGAAGTAAGACCGGATCGTCGTCAGGCACTGGGTCTGCGTTGGTTGGTAATGTTTTCTCGTAAGAGAGGCGAAAAGACCATGGAGGACAGACTGGCAAACGAAATTCTTGACGCAGCTAACAATACCGGCTCCGCAGTTAAGAGAAAAGAAGATATGCACAAGATGGCAGAGGCAAACAAGGCGTTTGCACACTATCGCTTCTAATCAGGTCTGACCTGAATGCGTATCTGAAAAGCTACCTAATAATATAAGGAGGAAAAAACCTTGGCTGGAAGAGAATATCCATTGGAGAGAACCAGAAACATCGGTATTATGGCTCATATCGACGCTGGTAAGACCACGTTGACCGAGCGTATTCTTTACTATACCGGTGTGAACTATAAGATTGGTGATACTCACGAGGGTACTGCTACCATGGACTGGATGGAGCAGGAACAGGAAAGAGGCATTACCATCACATCTGCGGCTACGACCTGCCACTGGACTCTGGAAAAAGAGACGAAACCCATGCCGGGCGCATTGGAGCATCGTATCAACATCATTGATACTCCGGGTCACGTTGACTTCACCGTAGAAGTTGAGCGTTCCCTGCGTGTGCTGGATGGTGCGGTAGGCGTGTTCTGTGCAAAGGGCGGTGTTGAGCCTCAGTCCGAGAATGTATGGCGTCAGGCAGATACCTACAACGTACCTCGTATGGCGTTCATCAACAAGATGGACATCCTTGGTGCAAACTTCTACGGTGCCGTAGAGCAGATTAAGACCAGACTGGGAAAGAATGCAATTTGTCTGCAGCTGCCCATCGGCAAGGAAGATGATTTCAAGGGAATCATTGACCTGTTTGAAATGAAAGCCTACATCTACAATGATGACAAGGGCGAAGACATCACGGTTACGGATGATCTCGGTGATATGAAGGATGATGCAGAGCTGTATCGTTCCGAGTTGATCGAGAAGATCTGCGAGCTGGATGACGATTTGATGATGATGTATCTGGAGGGCGAAGAGCCTTCCGTTGAGGATCTGAAGAGAGTGCTTAGAAAGGCAACCTGCGAGTGTACGGCAATTCCCGTATGCTGCGGTTCCGCATATCGCAACAAGGGCGTACAGAAGCTTCTGGATGCAATCCTTGAGTATATGCCTGCACCTACGGACATCCCTCCCATCAAGGGTGTGGATCTGGATGGCAACGAGATCGTGAGACATTCCTCCGACGAGGAGCCGTTCTCCGCGCTGGCATTCAAGATTATGGCTGACCCGTTCGTGGGTAAGCTGGCGTTCTTCAGAGTTTACTCCGGTACTATGAACTCAGGTTCCTATGTACTGAATGCAACAAAGGATAAGAAAGAGCGTGTCGGACGTATTCTGCAGATGCACGCAAATAAGAGAGCCGAACTTGAGAAGGTTTACTCCGGTGATATTGCGGCAGCAGTTGGTTTCAAGTTCACTACAACCGGTGACACCATCTGTGACGAGCAGCATCCCGTTATTCTGGAGTCCATGGAGTTCCCTGAGCCCGTTATCGAGCTGGCAATCGAGCCTAAGACCAAAGCAGGTCAGGGCAAGATGGGCGAAGCTCTTGCAAAACTGGCAGAGGAGGATCCTACCTTCCGTGCTCATACGGATCAGGAAACCGGTCAGACCATTATCGCAGGTATGGGTGAGCTCCATCTGGAGATCATCGTTGACCGTCTGCTTCGTGAGTTCAAGGTAGAGGCAAATGTAGGTGCACCTCAGGTTGCTTACAAGGAGACCTTTACCAAGGCTGTTGATCAGGAATACAAGTACGCTAAGCAGTCCGGTGGTCGTGGACAGTACGGACATTGTAAGGTTAAGTTTGAGCCGATGGAAGCAAACTGCGAGAAGTTTGATTTCGACGCAAAGGCAAACATCCTGATTAACGATCCGCCCAACCTGCTGTTTGAATCTACCGTTGTCGGCGGTGCAATTCCGAAGGAATACATCCCCGCAGTCGGTGAGGGTATTCAGGAAGCAGCACAGGCCGGTATTCTGGGTGGCTTCCCTGTTCTAGGCGTTCACGCTAACGTATACGACGGTTCCTATCATGAAGTCGACTCTTCCGAGATGGCATTCCACATTGCCGGTTCCATGGCATTCAAGGAGGCTATGAAGAAGGCGGGTGCGGTTCTTCTGGAGCCCATCATGAAGGTTGAGGTTACCATGCCCGAGGAATACATGGGCGATGTAATCGGCGATCTGAACTCCCGTCGTGGACGTGTTGAGGGTATGGATGATATCGGCGGCGGTAAGATGGTACGTGCATTCGTTCCTCTTGCTGAGATGTTCGGTTATTCCACCGACCTTCGTTCCAAGACACAGGGTCGTGGCAACTACTCCATGTTCTTTGAAAAGTACGAGCCCGTTCCCAAGAATGTTCAGGAGAAGGTGCTTGCCGAGAAGGTAAAATAATGCTTGAAAATCTTGCATTTTTCTAATATAATTAGAAACAGCTGATTGTAGAGTGAAGCGCAGCGTTTCACTTGAAAAAAATAATTTATTGATTCACCATTTTAAGGAGGACTATCATAATGGCTAAAGCTAAATTTGAAAGAACTAAGCCCCATTGTAACATTGGTACCATCGGTCACGTTGACCATGGTAAAACCACTCTGACCGCTGCTATTACCAAGGTTCTGGCAGAGAGAGTACCCGGAAACGAGAAGGTAGATTTCGAGAACATCGATAAGGCTCCCGAAGAGAGAGAGCGTGGTATTACCATTTCTACCGCACACGTTGAGTACCAGACCGAGAAGAGACACTACGCACACGTTGACTGCCCGGGCCATGCTGACTACGTTAAGAACATGATCACCGGTGCTGCTCAGATGGACGGCGCTATCCTGGTTGTAGCTGCAACCGACGGTGTTATGGCTCAGACCAAGGAGCACATCCTTCTGTCCCGTCAGGTAGGCGTTCCTTACATCATCGTATTCATGAACAAGTGCGATATGGTAGACGATCCTGAGCTTCTTGAGCTGGTTGAGATGGAGATCACCGAGCAGCTTGAAGAGTACGATTTCAAGGATTGCCCGATCATCAAGGGTTCCGCTCTGAAGGCTCTGGAAGATCCCATGGGCGAGTGGGGCGACAAGATCATGGAGCTGATGGACACTGTAGATTCCTACATCCCTGATCCTCAGCGTGATACCGACAAGCCTTTCCTGATGCCTGTCGAGGACGTATTCACCATCACAGGTCGTGGTACCGTTGCTACCGGTAGAGTAGAGCGTGGTGTTCTGCACCTGAACGACGAAGTTGAGATCGTTGGTATCAAGGAAGAGAAGCAGAAGTCCGTTGTAACCGGTATCGAGATGTTCCGTAAGATGCTGGATGAGGCACAGGCTGGTGATAACATCGGTGCGTTGCTTCGTGGTATCCAGAGAACCGATATCGAAAGAGGACAGGTTCTTGCTAAGCCCGGAACCGTTACCTGCCACAAGAAGTTTACCGCTCAGGTTTACGTTCTGACCAAGGACGAGGGTGGTCGTCATACACCTTTCTTCAACAACTATCGTCCTCAGTTCTACTTCAGAACAACCGACGTAACCGGCGTTTGCGAGCTGCCTGCAGGTGTTGAGATGTGTATGCCTGGTGACAACGTAGAGATGACCATCGAGCTGATCCATCCTATCGCTATGGAGCAGGGTCTTACCTTCGCTATCCGTGAGGGTGGTAGAACCGTTGGTTCAGGCCGTGTTGCTACAATCATCGAGTAATTAAATACTTTAAGAGTATCAATTGACTTAATTGGCTCAGCCCTTTGTTTTCAAGGGGTTGAGCCTTTTTATGTGCGTCCGGTAAAGCCGACACATGGGCTTAAGTCATTCTCGTGGACTTGCTGTGGGCTTATTTTATCCTTTGGACTTACAACTTTGAACCTTGTGCCTTGTGGTTGTGGGTCCTTTTCCGGTTTATCTGAGGTTTCAGATGCACCGGCAGCTACTGTTTCCAACTTGTGCTGGTTCTGCATCATATCCACCACTTCCTGATGCTTATTCGGATATAGGTGGGAGTAGGTGCTTAAGGTGGTCTGCACCTTTTCGTGTCCTAACCGTTCCGATATGAGCAGTGGTGCGCAGCCCAAGTTGATAAGATAGCTGGCGTGTGAGTGGCGAATGTCATGGATACGAATCTTTTTTACTCCGCTTTTCTTGCAAGCCCTTGCCATCGCATTATTGATATAAGATTTGGTGAAGGGGAAGACCCTGTCCGTATCTTTTAAATCATAAAGCTTTGACATATAATCTTTGACTTCGTTCATTACAAAGTCCGGTATGATGATGTTCCGGATACTCTTGGGCGTTTTGGGTGGTGTGACCACATCCTGCTTATTTATCCGCTGAAGACTTTTGGTGATGTCGAGGGTGTTCTTATCGAAATCAAAGTCCTTCGGTGTTAAAGCAAGGAATTCTCCAAAACGGATACCGGAGTAGTACAGTAGTGAAAACGAAACATGTGCCGTAGAATCATCTTCCATTGCAACCAGTATCCGGTCAAATTCGTCCTTTGTCCAGAAATTAACCACAACTTCACGCTTACCCATTCTGCCAGCCTTGTGGCACGGATTTTCGGATAGATTGAAATACCCCACTGCATAATTAAAAAGTGCGGTAATCATATTCTGCATCCTGTCTAGGTAGGAGTTGGAATAATTCTTCGCGATCATTTCATTCTGCCAGGCTCGGATGTCCTTGGGAGTAATCTTATTGATAGGCTTATTCTCAAAATAAGGGAGGATGAGCTTCTCGAATACATGCTTCTTCCCGTCAATGGTGCTCTGGCGGCATCGGTGTCCCATATCCTCTATATAAATCTCATACATAGAGCGGAAGGTCATGTCCGTGCTGCCTTTCTGCTTTCTTAGGAAATCAGCTTCCCATTCCTTCGCTTCACGCTGAAGCTTAAAGCCTCGTTTCTTTATCTGTTTTTTCTTTCCGGTAAAATCTTCATAATAACATCTGACATACCAGGTTCCTCGTTCTTCGTCTTTATAGACCGGCATATTGTTTACCTTTACTATCGAAGGTCATCGCCAAAGAGTCGGATGAGTTGTTTGAACTGTTCCTTCTGGTATTCCATAACCCTTCCCAGTGCGTCCTCACTGATTGGAAAAGTTTCCTTATCAAAGCTGATAAAGTAGGAAGAGGATTTACTTCCGTCATCGTTTTCAATCTGACAGGGATTGCATCCGAAGTGGGAAAATTTCAACCAGTTTAAATATGCATCTAAATTGTTGCCAAAATCCGTGGCCTGTGTCATCCGTACATATTCATCGCCGGATGCTACAAATCTGGATGTGTCACAGTCCAGAGCATTTGCAATTAGTTGAAGCTTTCCGATTCCCGGAGTGCGGTCCCCCTGTTCGTATTTGGAAACCGTTCCAACTTTCAAGCCGATGAGATTGGCGAGCTCCTCTTGTGATAGCCCTTTCTCTTTTCTTGCTTGTTTTAGTCTGTTGCCAAGTTCCTTGCGTTCTTCAAGTGTCATAATATTCATGGCTTTTCACCTCCTGAAACAAATACTATCACAATAAGTGATATTTTGCAATAGAAAAATCTATTGACAAGAACAAAAAGTAGTAGTATAAATAATGATGAAATGATAAACACGGACAAAATGTGATAGTAGAGAGCGAGGTGAGAGCATGAAAACACAATATGTGACGGCAGATGAGTTGGTGGATACCCTGGGCGTCAGCAAGGGAAAAGCCTACCAGATTATCAGACAGCTCAATGAGGAATTGGCTGAGCAGGGATATATCAAAATTGCCGGGAAATGCCCAAGAAAGTATTTTGAGAAGAGATACTACGGGTACACTTCTGAGGCGTAGCGTAAGCAAAGTCCTAAAGAGCGATTGAGATATTTCCATAGGCTGACATTCGTACCGGTTCATTTCCATAATAAGAATGTCAGCATGCAGATGTGACTGCCAGCCACAGGAAGAGGAATTCCTAGTACGGCAGGTGGGAGCAGATGCATTTGTGGTCAAGCGGCAAAACGCTTGCCCCCTAGTTTGGGATTTCCCCAACTAATAGGGGGACATTACTTTCGGAAACGGAAAAGAAAATTAATAGCGACAACCTAGGAAATGAACTTAGGAAATTTCAGAAAAGGAGATTATGACAATGAGCATAAGAAGATTTTTATTTCAGAACTTAAGCAGACATGGAACGAATAAAAGGAGAGCGATGAGATGCCGGATTTATACAGAACCATATCGGGGGCACTGTTCCGGGCACCGAACTTAGAACACAATAACAGAGACCATATTCCTTGGAACGCAGTGCAGGAGCGTACAGATAGGAATGTAATATTGGTAAACGGAACAAAAGAATTTACCTTGGAGCAGGTATACGATAAACTTTTTCAAAAATCCTATGAGGAGTGGCTTGCAAAGGAGCGGAAAAAGAGTCGTGCTAAGGATGATCCACCAACCTATTATGAGAAGATTGAAAAGGATAAAAAGAAACATTTATCCTACGAAATCATCTGGCAGATAGGGGATATGGATGATACCGGGTACGATACAGACCACTTGTCAGCTATATGGGCGGAGGATGTTCTGTTACGGTTTGCAGAGCATCTGATGTATGAAGTGCCCAATGTGACTTATGTATCCAAGGAGAGGCTTGAAGACCCAGAGTGGAAACCGCCCTTTGAGGCAGGTGTGGTGATTACCAATTTTGCATTTAATGGAGATGAATCTACTCCCCACCTACACATGACATTTGTTCCCTATTCCGATAATTGCAGTCGTGGACAGAAAACCCAAAATGCATTGGCACAGACCTTTACGCGAATGGGTTATAAGACCACTATGGAGCAGGCAAGGGATGCCTCAGACGAGCTGGTGTGGCAGGATACACCGGAGGGGAGGAAGCCTCAGATGGTGCGTACAGCCTACGGCGCAGTTGAGTGGATAGAGGAGCAGAAGAACTGGATTGCAGAGGATATGGAAAAGAATATCGGATGGACTCGCTTTTACAAGGGAAAGAATGAGCGTGGCGATTTATTTCTTTCCGATTATAGAAGGGAGCGTGCGGCAGAGAAAGCATTGGAAGCGGAACGTGAGAAAGAAAGGCAGGAAAATGCTTTGCAGCACATTCAAACCTTGTCAGAGAAGACAATCAAAAAGCTGGATGAAGAGATATCTGCCAAGAATATGACGCTGGAATGTACGGATGCCTTAATCGAGAGTAGAAAAAACGATATGGCAGAGTGGGAAGAAAAAGCGGAATATTCCAAGTCGGAGTATCTGAAGGCAGATGAGCTTCTGGCGGATAAAAAGAAAGAAGTAGAGCAGGCACAAGGGGAGCTTTCCAGAGTGACGGAGGAATTGGATGAAGCAACCCGTAAAAAGGAGATTGTCTTGGATTTGTACCATAGATTATCAACGGATACAGAGAACACGGATTTATTTGATAAGGTGGTGGATTTGTCCTACGAGAATGAACAGCTCCGGAGTAAGATTCAGGTCTTGCAGGATAAGCTGGAAAAAGCCTATGAATTTATGAAGCAGTTTGTAATCAATGGAAGGAATATGCTGGATGTGTTCCGGGAGCGAATTGGCGAAGTGAAGGAATGGGTACACAGGAAGGTTGCCGGGATGGGACGGTAGGGGATGCCCCAAGTGGTAGAGATACTGCTTGGGGTGTTTTTTGTTGGTTGTAGTCAAGTTTTGTAGATGATATAATAGGGACATGAATGCAAGGGAGTTTTACTAATATATCGAAAGTTGTTATTCGTGGACGATTTTCGTGAAAAGGAGACTGGAATGTTTGCAAAGACGATTAAGATTTCCGCGATAATTCTTGTGGTGTTAACAATTATTTTTACGCTAATTTATCAATGCCATCCCAATACTGTGATATTGAGCATAGCGATTACATTCGGTACGATTAGCTATCATTTTTTGATGCGTTTGGCTGTGGGATATGTTGTGAATGGAATCTTTCATAACAGATTTAATTATAAAAGAAAGTGGTTTCAAGAAAAGAAATTTGAAAAGCGTTGGTATGAAGTATTACGAGTGAAAAAGTGGAAAGATAAAATGCCTACCTTTGCACCTGAAATGCTGGATTTAAAAGTGCACACATGGGAAGAAATTGCAGGGGCAATGTGCCAGTCAGAAGTGGTGCATTCGATTATAGTAGTACTATGTTTTGTACCTGTGTTAGCTACTTTAATATGGGGAACATTTTGGGTATTTTTTATCACATCAGTTTTAGCTGTCGGTGTGGAGAGTATGTTTGTGATAATGCAACGATATAACAGACCAAGGGTAATAAGGATGATTGAGAGAGAAAAAATGGCTAGAATGATTGATTTGTCGGAAGAGGTTAAGACTAAGAATAAATTCTTAGAATGTTTGCGTTATACTGCTTCAAAATCCATAAAACCTACAGAATATCTTCTTCCTGAATTTGTCACAACGTGTTGTAAGAAGGCGGGGATTGAAGGCGTAAAGTATTATGGTAGCAAGGAGTATAAAAATTACGTGTGTTGGGACGAGGGATATTTTGATGTAGATATTATATGGTAAGGTCATAGGGAATAAATTTATTTAAAAGAATCAGTTAGTGGCTGATTCTTTTTTTGTGGAATTATTTCTCAACAATAGATGTATAAAACAAAGTTTTAGGTATAAAAAACAGAACTTCGCATAAAATGTTATAAAAAATAACAAAAACATAAAACTTATTGACTTTAAAGTAGAAAGGTGGTACCATGACAGTGGAGGTGCATGAAATGATTACTTATGTGAAAATGAAAAATTTTATGTCATTTAAGGATGTAATGTTTGATTTTAGAAACGGAAGCAAAGGTGCCAAGAAGTTTATTTCTATTTATGGAGAAAATGGTAGCGGAAAGTCAAATTTTGTTACATGCATTGATTTATTAAGAAAATCCATTGAATCATTTCAAATGGTAGGTGAAACGGAAAGAATAATGGAAGTTGCTAAGGAAAAAGATATTCCGCAAGAACTTCTGGAAATGTTGTTGAATAGCACAAGCATCTTAAAATATAAGGAAAATTGCAGAATGATTGAGTGTGAGGAAGCAACTACCATCGAATATGGATTTCAAGTAAATGGACATGAAGGTTATTATATAATGTCCTTTGAAGAGCGATTTTTGTATGAGAAACTTTATTATTTTACTGGAAAGCAACGCGGTGTTTTGTATGAAATCGATTACACAAATGAAAATTCTAAAATAGAATTTTCAAACAAGCTTTTCAAAAATAAGAAGGTCGAATTAGAACTTAGGGATGAAATAAGTAAATATTGGGGCAAACATACCTTATTGAGTATCTTTAACAAAGAAAGAGAAGATAAGAATGAGGAATATATAAAGGAAAGTTATTTGGAGTATGTGTTTGACATAATTGATATGTTGAAAGATACTACAATCCATTGTAAAAGAACATCTTCTTCTGGTAGTGAAATAAATGCTGGTAAACCTACAAATGTATTGAGAGATTTAAAAGATGGGAAAATAAAAAAAGAGAACGAAGGATTGTTGGATCGTTCAGAAAGAATTATTCGCGATTTCTTTACACAAGCGTATGCGGATATAAAAGATGTATACTACGAAAGAAAAATCGATAATGATGTAATTTTGTATAAATTGTATGTTAGGAAAATGATTGGCGGAAAGATTAGGACAATTCCTTTTTCCAGAGAGTCAGCAGGTACGCAGCATATTATTGACATTATTCGTTCATTGCTTGGAGCATTTTGTGGTGTTACGGTTGTCTATGACGAAATAGATGATGGAATACATGACTTGCTTTTAAAAAATGTGTTGGAATCAATGATAGAGGATATTACGGGCCAACTTATCATTACAACACACAATACGTACATGTTGGAGACTATTGATATTAAATCTGTGTATTTGATTAATGTCGATTATCAGGGAAATAAAGAAGCAAAGTGCTTGGATAAGTATCCGAGAATTCAGGGAACCAATAATCCAAGAATTATGTATTTAAAAGGATTGTTCGGTGGTGTACCAGTTGTGGATATATTGGACTATGATACGATATTGCAGGAGTTGGATGATTTATCGGATGTAGAAGGAGGCGAGTAGTAGTGCCTCATAATACATTAAGTTATACAAAATGTGCAGTCATTGTTCATGGAAAATCTGAGTTCGCATTAGTAAAGTACATTTATACGAACTTGCATTTACCTGTAAAGATTATCGCGAAAGATAAAGGGCGTGGAAGTATTCAGATAAATGGATTATTAGAATATCTAAGGAAAAAGCAGTTCAGGACGCTTAAGGAATTTGCTAATGAGTATTCAGTGGAATATGACAGAAAAACAAAAAGTCTCAGAAATTTTAAACTCTTTATCATAATGGATACAGATGATTGTGATGAGATTACAAAGTCCAAATATATTTCTGGAGAGCTGTTTGAAGGACATTTATTAAAAGAGTATATTGTGCCAGTCTATAATGTTTCAAACCTTGAGGATGTAATGATAAAGGCTGGAATAATGGTTAAAAGAATACCCGATGCGCAAAAAGGTTCATATTATACAAAGATTTTTCCGATTAATACTGGACCATTAAGTCTTGATACGGTCAATCAAGTAAGAACATTTGCCAAGAAAATAGAAGGTATTAAAGAGACAAATATGCTGGCGTTTGTTGAATATTGCTTTCAGCAAATGCCGGGAGAAAAATTGTGGGAGGAAAGAGGTGAAAAATAAAAGTATAAGTGGACAAAGTAAAAAGGCTGAAGTTGCAGCTTCAGCCAAGGCTTGAATGACCGACAGATGGTCAAACGAATTCAAATCTATTTTATCATCTGGAAGTCCGCTTTACAACCCCCCAAAAATTGATATTTTACAAGGATTTGGTCATTATCCTTTTTACATAAAAAACTGGTGGACGCACTAGGTTTGTTAAGTGCACCTAAAAATGGAGGAGAAATTATGAAATTAAAGGTATCTAAGGAATCTGCAAGCGGATTAAATATAGAATTTGTAAACGTAGAAACTGGTAAACACATCCCGTTAGAGCAGGCTGTTGCGCAGATAAGCAAGGGTAATAAAAACTATGAAAATTATCAAGTGGTAAATAAATCTGATGGAACAACCTATATTCGTTCGAAGGCGGACGGGATAAAGAAAAATAATATTGAGGAGTAAGACAAGATGAAGAAAAAATATATATCTGATGAGTGGAAATTAAGGAAAAAAGGTCACGAAAACTTTGATTTTGTAGATGTGGCGGTTAATGATGACAATTTGCTTTTTATAGATCCGTGTTTAATTGAAAGATGGAATGATGCATGGGCTATCAAAGCAATGAAGCATATAAACTCATATTTTGCTAATTTGTTCAAAGCATATAGTATGGGAAATAGAAAAGATATGAGATGTTTGTTGTCACATGCGGGGGAGCAAAATGCAACCAGATTGGGATATGGTAATGGCGATAACGGCAAAGGTAATACAGCTGATGGTTTGTTGGAGATATTTCAACCATTGGAGCAATTGATAAGTTCAATTAAAACAATTGGAAAAGCGGAAGATTTGCCTTTGTTGATACCAGGCTTCGCAGAAGATGGCATGTCGGATTTACTTACAAACATTCTTCGTGAATGTTTGAATGAATTTACGATGGAGCAAATGCATAAATATGGCATTCGAAGTAATGGCACGAAAACATTTTACACATGGGACATGCATGCTGGTGAATGGAAGAAGGTTGAGAAACCTGTTTGTTTTGTTAACGGCAAAGAACTGCTTCTTGTTCCTAAAAATATTGTTAGAAAGAACTATTTGTTTGGAGTGAGTCAGTATTTTACAAGAATTATTTTGGAGAGAATGATTGATGAAGGTGGTTATCGAGATGTTGACGGAAAAGCAATACCTAAGAAAGAGATTGTAAAATCCAAAAGATATTCTGGTGAACATTGGCAATATGATGAGACAATTAAGTATACAGTAGAGAACAATGATGCATTAGACGAGTACCATCGAAAACTACCGGGATTCTACATGGAACATGGGAAATCCATGACAGATGAGGATCTTGACTTTGTAATTTATGGATATGTAGTTGCTAAAAGTGCATAACTAAAAGTGTGGCACTGTAGTTTTCCTAACTTACAGTGCCACAGAAATAGCAGGAGGAATAATAAATAATATATGAAAGAAAAGCAAACTTTTGCAGAGAAACATCCCAAAATTAACTTTTTAATAGGATTTCTGTTATTTATAGGAATGGTGATAGCAGCGGTATTACTTGTTAAATGGATTTTTGGCGTGGTGGGAAGTTGGATTGTAAGTGTAGTTAATTTTGTAGAAAATTTTGTAAACACATCTGATCAAGTTATTGTGGTAGCTATGATAACAGGTGCTGTTTCTATCACCGGTGTAGTCATCAGTTCAATCGTAGCCAAGATAGTGGAATATAAGTACAACGTAAAAAAGTACTTATATGATAAGCGTGAAGAACCATATAAGCAATTTGTAGAAATGATTTATAAAATAATGGAAGATTCCAAAAAAAAGGATGGAGAGAAGATGACAGAGGAAGAAATGACTAAACTGGTTTCGGAATTTTCTAAAGGTCTTACTTTATGGGGATCAAACAGAGTTGTGAAAAAATGGCTGAAATATAGAAAATCATCGATAAAAGGTGATAAAAATATCTTGTGGAAAATGGAAGATATAATTTATGAAATAAGGAAGGATGTGGGCCTCGGAAGAAGACTTAAAAAGGGTGATATGTTATCATTTTTTGTTAATGATATAGAAAATTTGAAGTAATTTACGGAAATGGATATATATAGATAAGAAATAGTAGTTTTTGTACGAGAGAGGAGATGGAAATGTGGATATATTACTGATGATGTGGTTCGTTATAGATATGGTGCTTTTAATAATATTACCGTTCCGGAAAACTGTGACAAAATATGAAAATGTGATGCGTAGACGCTCGATAGAAAGCGTAAAAAGTTTAGGTGCTAGACTTATGGATGTGTTATCAAAAATATTTTTGTTAATTCCTGTGGGTTTAATTGTATATATTTTAATACATATTGTTCCAGATATGATAATTCAAAAGCTTTTAGAGTGGTACAAAGGAATATTTATTGTTGCTTTGTTTCCACTACTTTTTACATGGATTAAAGAAAAGAATTTTAATATCAAATCAATATGGAATGGGTGTCTGACTGTATTGGCAATTTCTTTTAGTATAGTAGGCTATATTATAGATACAGAAGATGTAAAAGTTGTATCAGAGTATAGGGTTGCATTGAATGTATTAATGACAATGTTGGTAATAATCTTTATTGTTGCGGTGCTTGAGATACGAAAGGAAAGTAAAGAATATTATTCTAAAAAAATACCCAAGAAGGGTATTAGAAAAGACCTGTACTATCGGACGCCTGGACTGGTGTTGAATGTATCAAATATTGAATTGATTAAGTGTTGTGAGAAATACTTTGATGAATATATATGTAGATATAGAAAAATCAAAGAATTACGTACAATAGAATATGTAAATTTGGCAGGAGTACATAGAGAATTATGGTATAAAAAAGCAGCGCATTTTATGAAAATATTTGTTGCACTAAGCATATTTGTTATAATATTTAGTATGTTTTTCGGAATGTCATATAAGACTTTTGGGGTAATTGGGCTTATAATCATATTTGGGATTTTGGTTATTATATATAAACATGTAGATTTGAAATGTTTATATATAATAGGAATTAGATATTTCTATGATGAATGGGGGTACTTTTTAACTTGTACAAGTAGAAATAAATTTGTTGGAACCGTCCAAATGATTGAAAAATCTAAATTTCATAAATATATTCATTCGTTTCTTGACATAGTAGCGTTATGTAGAGCTGTGGCAGTTAGTGATAAAATGAATGGAGAGAAAAAAATATGCATTATTACAAGTAATTTAAGTGAGCTATTTGCAAATTATTCTGATTATAAGGAGAATCAAAACTGGGTTATGGTAATACCGTTATGGATAGCTGCTTTGTTTGAGTTTTATGTTACTGATAAAATAAGTGATGATGCAAAACTGATTCTGCTGAAGGCTGTTGATGAAAGTGAAAGAGCTGATATAAGTATCTTTTTGCAAAGTTTTTGGGCTGATATAGAGAGAAAAGAACTTAAAGATGGCATTTCGAAATATATACAGTTATTTGAAGAAAAACTATATGGTTAAACAGTTGGTAAGGTGTTTATAGAAGTGCAGAACTCCTCGAGTCTGTGAAAGTTTTTCTGTAAATAAGTATTAGCTAATAGGTCTTCTATGAT
>URSA01000011.1 GCA_900550475.1 uncultured Lachnospiraceae bacterium | reverse complement strand
GACATCAGAGATTTGCCGGAAAGGATAGAGGTATTATGTTACTGGAAGAGAAGTTTTTGGAATTTCATCGTTATGCCAGCAGCCACAATCTGCCGCTGGAAGCTATCAGTGTCGGAGATGAGAACAAGGTACTCTGTGAGATGCACTACGCAGCAAATGCACCGAGAAATATTTATTCACATACCAAGAGTTTTACGGTAACAGCAGTTGGACTCGCAATGGAAGAGGGAAAACTAAGCCTGGAAGATCATGTGGCGGAAGTGTTTAAAGATAAACTTCCTTCAAATCCGGATCCAAATCTGGAGAAGATTCAGTTGAAACATCTGCTCTGCATGTCCAGTGGCTTTGGTAAGGCACTTCTGATGAATGCGGACAGACGTCCGGGCGTCGGCGCACCGGATTATGAGAAATATATGATGGCACAGCCGGTTCCTGTGGAGCCAGGCAGTGCATTCTGCTATTCCTCTGCCGACAGTATTCTGGCTGCTCATATGGTAGAACGGGCCGTTGGCAAGCGGATGGGAGAGTATCTGTATGAGAAGGTATTCCAGCCTCTTGATATGGGATGGCCGCTCTGGGAGCATGATCCACAGGGACATCCGAATGGCGGCGGAGGTATGTATCTGACTTGTACCGAGATGATGAAACTGGGACAGCTCTATCTGGCTGAGGGTAACTGGAAGGGCGAGCAGATTGTCAGCAGGGACTGGGTGCAGGAGGTGTCCACCCCGAAATTTACCTTCGAGCCATCTGCAGATCTCTGGCATGTAGGATATGGCTATCAGTTCTGGATCAGTCCATATCCAGGATCCTATCGTGCTGATGGCGCATTCGGACAGATTACAACGATTCTCCCAGAGAAGGGATTGGTTGTTTCCATCCAATGTCCGGAGCAAGGTAATTTCGATCAGGTGAAACGTGCGCTGCATGAACATTTTCTGATGGAATTGTAAGAATAGACTTGCAACAATATGCTATAATTTGCCCAGAAACCGTACTTTTGGCTGAAAAGGCTTAAAATCAAGGCTTTTAGGGAATGTGGATGGGACTGGTACCCCCATTGTACTCCTATTTTGTAAAACAGTAGGATCATCAACCGGACTTCCCTCGATAAAAAAGAATATGATTTGTGACGAAAGAAGTTCCTTCGGGGACTTCTTTTCACTTACATAAAAATGTCGGTTTGAATGTCGGTTAAGTGTCGGTTTGTTTATGATATTTGACTGCAATACATATTATGTGGTTGTACTTTTAATAATAATCGTATACCTTACCTAAATATGCATAGAAATCAGGTCGATTATAAAAAAATAACATAAAATATTGAAAAGTAACATAAAATATGTTATTATGAATGAAATTATGTTACAAGGAGATGTCATATGCAAAAGCAATTAGAGCAGTATTTCGGCTGCAAAGTAAAAATAGCAGAATATAAGAATAAATTACAATTGCCGATTTTTATGACTATGCGTGACATTATGATGGTTGAAATATATGGTGTTAACTTTGCAATAATTGATGTAGTGAAGGAAATGGAACTAAGTGTTGCTGCAATGAAAAAGCAGAAAGCAAAGTATGAGGAAGCATTGCAGTGTCCTGCAGCATATGAAGTAGCGTTAAACAGCGTTTCCATGAGAAATGCGCTGGTGAAAAGCGGAGTTCCGTTTGTGGATTTGCCGGGAAATGTATTTTTGCCATTTATGGGAATTGTATTGCAGGATGTGTATCTCAAGCAGCTTGTCAAGGCAGATAAGATGATGCCTGCAACACAGATGGTGTTCCTTGAATTGTTATATATGGAAGATGAGGAATCTGTGCTAAAAAGTGAGGTTGCGAACAAGCTGAATCTTACCAAAACGTCCATTACAAGAGCAACAGCCCAATTAGAGGGAATGGGACTTATCCGCCAGATGAAATCCGGAACAGAGATTGCTATTAAGAGAAATTACACACGCAAAGAGTATTATGAAAATGCAAAAGCATATTTGATTAATCCGGTCCAGAAAGAGATTACAATTATGCGATGTGAAGCAACCTTTGAATCATTTAGCGCAGGAGAAACCGCTCTTAGTCAGGAGTCAGAATTGAATCCGCCTAGAATTGAGGAACGGGCAATCTACAAGGGCGAGGAAGTTGTTGACCAGTTGGAAATTGTGGATGCCAGATCTGAAGCCCCGGACGACTGCTTGAAGGTACAATTATGGAAATACAATCCTTCTTATTTTGCAAGAGAAGGATGTGTTGATCCTGTTTCGCTTGCATGTACATTCAAAGGTAACGAAGACGAAAGAATAGAAATGAGTATTGAGAAACTGCTGGAGGAATTATAAATTGTACCAGGGCTAGACTCTTTTAGAGAAAAATTTAAAAATTATACGGATTGTTACATTATTATCGGCGGAACTGCCTGCGATATTCTGCTCTCAGAGGCAGACTTGCCATTTCGAGCGACAAAAGATATTGATATGATCCTGATTATGGAGGAGACAACTTCCCAGAATTTGCGAGCATATTCTGGGAATACATAAAAGAAGGCGGCTATAAGTGCGGATGGAAGAATGAACAGAATATGCACTTTTACCGCTTCACAGAAGGCAAATTCGGTTATCCTACTATGATTGAGTTGTTTTCAAGAAAGCTGGGATATCTTCTTGAAATTGAAGAGGGAATTATACCGATTCATATTGATGATGATACTTCCAGTTTATCAGCGATTCTTCTGAACGATGACTATTATAAATTTATGATGTCCGGACGTAGAGTGGTTGATGGTATTGGTGTTCTGGGAGCAGAGCATCTGATTCCATTCAAAATGTATGCGTGGATTAATCTTTTAGAACGAAAGAGAGCCGGCGAGCATGTCAATGAAAAGGATTTAAAGAAGCATAAGTACGATGTATTCCGCTTGCTGCAGATTGTCACAGCTGGAACAAAAGTTGAATCAGAAGGGCTGGTGACAGAGAGTATACATAGATATATCGAGGAAATCAGTGTACTAGATGAATTGGAAGCAAGACTTTTGCAGATGGGAATGCCTTTTGATAGAGATAAGGAAAGAAATATGTTGGATATATTAATTGTAGAAGATAACAAAGAAATAGGTAATTTGCTGTGTGATTTTTTGCGTAAGGAGAATTATACGGTTAGTGTAGCCCAGACCGGTGAAAAAGCTTTGGAATTGTACGAAAAATACGGAGCCAGAGTGATTGTGTTGGATATTATGCTTCCCGGAATGGATGGATTTGCGGTTTGCTCTAAGATTAGGGAGACTTCCAATACCCATATTTTAATTGCAAGTGCCAAGGTAGAAAAGAATGACAAATTAAAAGGTCTCAATCTTGGTGCAGATGATTACATTGAGAAACCTTATGATGTAGATATATTAATTGCCAAGATTAATGGCATTTTCAAGAGAAAATATGGTCAATTAGAGATTGTAGAAGGGAATATCCGATTGAATACTGTGCAACAGTCATTGTACGTAGATGGGCAGAAAAAAGAAGTTACCGAAAAGGAGTTTGAATTGTTAAAGCTGCTCATCGAGAATAAGAATGTAACTATGAAGAAGGAGTATTTGTTCAATACAGTTTGGGGAAGTGACAGTAATTCAGAAATTCAAACATTGACGGTACATATTAAGTGGCTTAGGGAAAAAATAGAAGAAGAACCCAAAAAGCCCAAGCATATTATTACAGAGTGGGGAGTAGGATATCGGTTTGAGTAAGTTTAGGATTTTTACACTATGGATTGTCATTGCTGAGATATTGCTTATATTGCTGGCTAATAGATTGTATTTCCATCAAAACAATGACAGTGGAGGAAGATTATATCTTGTAGAAGCAAGACGCGTGATTAAGGAAATAGAGGAACAAAAACTAGGGGCTTCCGAAATAGAAGCAATGAGTTTAAATAAGTATGAGACGATAGTAGGAATCAAAGAGTTTGCCCCCGGAGAAGTCTGTGATAACGATTATTTAGTGGAAGAAATAGCTGGTAAACTGTATCGGATCGAATACGTAGAGGAAAGAAGTTCACGATTACCTTTGTACATAAATATCTCGTTGTTTGGTATGATGATTGTGACAATTATGGTGCTTGTGTATGTGTATCAAAAAGTCTTAAAGCCCTTTCAGGATATGAGTAATTTATCATATGAGTTGGCGAAAGGGAATCTGTCCATGCCTGTAAAAGAAGAAAAAAGTAAGATGTTTGGACATTTCCTGTGGGGAATGAACATGCTTCGCGAAAAGCTGGAGGACAACAAGGAGAAAGAACTTGCGTTTCAAAAGGAGCGAAAGACATTGATTCTTTCTTTATCCCATGATATTAAAACACCGCTTTCTTCTATTGAACTATACTCTAAAGCACTTTCTGAGAATTTGTATGACACACAGGAAAGAAAGGATAAAGCACTGCAGGGGATTATAAGGAATGTGAAGGAAATCAAGGGGTACGTGGACGAAATTGTAACTGCATCCAGAGAGGATTTTCTGAATTTGGAAGTAAGTATGGGAGAGTATTATCTTTCAGAGGTTATGAAAGTCACAGAAAATTATTATAAGGATAAGTTGTCTGTAATCCATACCGAATTTCAAGTGGATGAAATTTCAGAATGTCTTGTCAAAGGAGATAAGGATCGTATGGTTGAGGTCCTGCAAAATATTATGGAAAATGCCATAAAATATGGCGACGGTAAGAGTATCCGCATTTCCTTTGGGGAGGAGGAGGATTGCAAATTAGTACATATCGAGAACTCGGGATGCAATCTGAAAAAAGAGGAGCTTCCAAATATTTTCGATTCTTTTTATCGTGGAAGCAATAGTAACGACGTGAAGGGAAGCGGTTTGGGACTCTATATTTGCAAAATATTGATGCGTAAAATGGATGGTGAAATCTTTGCCGGGATGAATGGAGATGTCTTTTGCGTGACGATAGTAATTAAAAAAGCATAATGGGTATGAAGACTTCAGAGTTATTTCTAGTGACTCTGAAGTTTTGTATTTTATTTAAGGATTATTTAATAATTTCTCTTGTAGAATGAATTTAGAAGTAAGAGAAAGGAGTGAAAAAATGTATCTGAGCATACTAAAAAAAGATTTAAAACGAAAAAAGGCAATGAATATGATTCTTCTATTATTTATCATCCTTGCCACAATGTTTGTATCGTCAAGTGTAAACAACATTATAAATGTTACCACAGCACTGGACAATTATTTTGAAATGGCGAATGCACCAGATTATTTTGTGGCTACCATGAATAAAAATCTTTCCGTTGACATTGATGAAACGGTAGGCTCGGCAAGTGCAGTAGATCGTTATGCAATGGAAAACATATTGTTTTTATCGTCCGATAATTTTATTTTTGAGGACGAGGATATTGTTATCAATGGTGGTACGAATCTGCTTCAAGGCGACATTTGGATGAATTATTTTCTTTCCGATGGCAGCATCCTTGAAACGGTGAAGCCGGGAGAGTTTTATATGACGGAGGGTAAGGCGGATGCACTTGGTGTTGATGTGGGTGATAGGTTGACGATAGAATTAAATGGTGTGAGTCGTGAATTTGTTCTTGCAGATAAAATAAAGGACGCACTTTTGGGTTCAAATCAGCTTTCTATTACCCGCTATATCATAAGTGAGGAGGATTTTGAGTGTTTCCTTTCCGCAGAAAATACGGAGGAATATTATGGAGGTACTCTTGTTTACCTATATTCTTCCGATATGGAAAAGGTGTCGACGCAGATAAAGCCTATTGTAGATAACAGTATTTGCACAATGGACAGAGCCTTTATGGAATTCTGTTATATTTTTGATATGATCGTAGTAGGGGTTCTGCTTGTGGTAAGTATTATTCTTATTGCAATAGCATTTGTAGTTTTAAGGTTTACCATTTCCTTTACCCTTTCTGAGGAATTCCGTGAAATCGGTGTAATGAAGGCTATCGGTATTGGCAATTTCAGGATCCGGGGCTTATACCTTGTAAAGTATATGGGGCTTTCCGTAATCGGTGCGACTATCGGTTTTGCCCTTAGCTTCCCCTTTGGTGAAATGCTTATGAGCGTTTCCTCACAGTCAATTATTGTGGGAAATCAGAGTCCGATTTTGATAAACATTTTCTGTACGGTTCTTGTTATTGCAGTAATCTTACTGTTCTGTTATGAATGTACAGACAAAGTTAAGAAAATGACTCCTATTGATGCTATCCGAAACGGACAGACAGGGGAACGCTTCCGAAAAAAGAGTCTTATGAGTTTAGGAAAATCGAAGCTTTCTGTAACGTCTTTCCTTGCACTTAATGATATTGTAAGTAGCCCTAAGCGTTATGGTATTATAAGCCTTACATTTTTCCTTTGTCTGTCCCTATTGCTTATACTTTCGGCAACTGTTTCTACTATGAACAGCGATAGTCTTGCTACAACATTTGGATGGGCAGATTGTGATATATATATAGACAGTAAAATCGGTGCGGAATGTATCTTAGAAGACGGACGTGAAAAGCTTGAAAAGCACCTTAACAATATGGAGCAGACTCTTGCACAAAACGATATTCCTGCAAAATGCTATCAGGAGACAATGTTCAATTTGCCGGTAGCTTTCGGAGAAAACGAAAGCAATATCTGTATATATCAAGGCACAGGTACGACAATGGATATGTACGAATACACAGCAGGAACAGTACCACAGAATACTGATGAAATTGCAATCACACGAATTGCAGCGGATAAACTGAACGCAAACATCGGTGATACCGTTACGATTAAAACCATTGACGGAGATAAGGAATATATGATTACGGGATTCTTCCAAAGTATGAATATGCAGGGAAGAGGTATCAGACTCCACAGTGATGAGTACATAAATTATGCTCAGGCAACGGGGTATGTCAACACGCAGATCGTGTTTACAGATAACCCTGACAGCGAAGAGATTAACTGGAGAATGGAAGAAATTCAGAGAATTTTTCCGGAGTATGAAAACATAGAAACTTGTGCTGAAACCGTAAAGGATATGCTAGGTGTTGCGGATACTCTTGCTTCAGTAAAGTCCCTTATCGTTATCCTTGCAATCATCTTAGTTGCACTCATAACCGTGTTTATGGAGCGTTCTTTTATTGCAAAGGAGCAGGGAGAAATTGCACTTATGAAAGCCGTCGGCACAAGAAACGGAAAAATCTATGCATACCATGCTTTGAGATTCTTATTTGTAGGAATAATTACAGTTTTTATCGGAGAGATGTTCGCAATGCCCCTTACGCACCTTTGCATTGACCCAATATTTAAAATGATGGGTATGGAGCTTGCGGTTGACTATGTGATCAATCCTGTTGAAATGTATCTTATATTCCCTATTGTAATTCTTGCTACAACAACCGTAAGTGCATTTCTGACTTCGATTTACACAAGAAAAATTAAGTCCTCTGACACTGCTAACATTGAATAAGAAAGGAAATGATTATGAATATTTTAGAAGTAAAAGACCTCTGTAAAACTTATATTGTAAATAAACGCCAGAATAATGTTCTGAAAAATGTAAACTTTACCGTTTCTGAAGGTGAAATGGTAGCAATTATGGGGCCATCAGGCTCGGGTAAATCCACGCTTTTGTATGCTGTTTCAGGTATGGACTCCATTACTGCAGGGGGAGTGGAATTTTGTGGAAAGAATATTGCAAAAATGGATGAAAAGGCGCTTGCAGACTTACGTCTTGATGAAATGGGTTTTATTTTTCAGCAGATGTATATGCTTAAAAATCTGACCGTTCTCGACAATATTATTCTTCCAGCAGCACAATCTAAAAAGAATACCGAAACACGTAAAGAAACGGTTTCACGTGGACAGGACTTAATGCGCAAACTGGGTATTATAGAAATTGCCGATAACGACATCAATGAAGTCTCGGGAGGGCAGCTTCAGAGAGCCTGCATCTGTAGAAGTATGATTAATAGACCTGCGGTCATATTTGCGGATGAACCGACGGGAGCTTTGAACAGAACTGCGTCAAATGAGGTAATGGAGGAACTGGTAAAGTTAAACGAAGAAGGAACAACAATTATGATGGTAACCCATGATGCAAAGGTAGCTGCAAAGTGTTCGAGAGTGTTATACATTGTAGATGGTAACATTAAGGGAGAGTATATAAGTCCGAGAGACTTAGAGATAAAAGAGAAGGATAGGGAGAGAATGTTAAATAACTGGCTATTGGAACTGGGCTGGTAAGAATATAATGACATGTCATTTTCATTTAATCGTCAAATAATCATCAGTTGTTCACGGGTAAGATGTGAACACTGTCTAAGAACTTTAGTGATTGAAGAACTTGAGGCAGCCAAGAAGGAAGTCGAAAAGGTAACAGGCGTCCTACAACAAGGGCAGGATATAAAACAGTAATAAACGTGTTGAAAGAAGACGCGTTTGGAAAAAAGAAGATTGCTGACATCAAAACGTCTGAAGCGAAAATGTGGCTGATAGAGTTGCAGGATGGCGGTCGCAGTTACAGTTCCATTCATAGCATTCGTGGAGTGGTAAGACCTGCTTTTGAAATGGCGGTGGAGGATGACTTGCTTCGTAAAAATCCCTTTGACTTTGAACTTGCAACGGTGCTGATAAATGATTCCGTCAAGCGTGATGCATTGACAGCAAAGCAGGAGCGGGATTTTCTGAAATTCATCAAAGAAGATGAATATTTCAATCAGTTCCATGATGGTATGTTTATCTTGTTTAAAACAGGATTGCGTATCAGCGAATTGTGTGGACTGACAATTCGTGACATAGATTTGCAGGAGCGGACAATAGATATTAATAAGCAGTTGCAGTACACAGGTGGAAAGAAAGCCTACATTGAGCAGACAAAAACAACAGCAGGAACAAGGGTGCTTCCAATGAGTGATGAAGTGTACGAAGCATTTAAGCGTATCATTTCAAGCAGAAAGAAACCAAAGGTGGAACAGATGATTGATGGTGTCAGCGGTTTTCTGTTCTTGGATGATAAGGGGAAACCAATGTTGGCATATCAGTGGGAAAAGAAATTTCAACATTCTGTTGAGAAATACAATAAAATTTACAAGGTGGAATTGCCAAAGATTACACCCCATATATGCCGACATACCTACTGCACGAATATGGCAAAATCGGGAATAGCAGTTAAAACATTGCAATATCTCATGGGACACGCAGATATAGCAACAACTTTGAATGTGTACACGCATCTCAAATTAGAAGATGCCAAGGACGAACTGGAGCAGATGAAAGTAAGGGAGCAGTTAAAAAAGGAGATGGCATTGGTGGATATGGAGAATGCCAAGAGAGAATTGAAAAGAGTGAGTGCGGTATAAAACTGGGAGAAAAAATAGGGCTGCTGTACGAGTGGTAAAATTTACAGCCATTTGTACAGCTTTTACCTACCAAGATAAGAAATAATATGCTAAGATATATCGAGATAGGGTTCTAAGGAAAAATGGCTAGAACCCTAGTAAATATAAGGAAAATCGAGGTTATACTAATATATGCAAAGAAAAATAAAAGTCCTCATGGTTTGCCACGGCAGGACGGAGGACTGAAAGCCTTTATTTGCCTGTATCGCGGCAAAATTTGGCAAATCGTGGCAGGCGAATAAGACTTTGACTACGGTATTACTACGAATGACGGAATGTAAAATGAAAATGTCATGATGATAGATTCATTGTGGGTTCAGAGGTATTCTTAAAAGGTTTGATGATTATTATGCTGTAAATGGTGCTAATATCTCAAGAATCCTTATTTTTGGGGGGTTCTGAAAATCGTTAAATTGTTAAGAACAATCGTTAAAAGGTTGGGGTAAATCGTTAAATTGTTAGAGTAATCGTTAAAAGATAAACTATCGGATGACGACCTAATACCAGATGATAAGGATGTGAAGATGAATTGTCAAAAAATGATGTAATGACAAAAAATCAACATTATATTCCACAAGTATATTTGAGAGGTTTTTCACCAGAGTATGAAAAAGGAAGCAAGAGTTATCCTAATTCGAGATATACCATTTATTGCTATGATTTAAATGTGAAAAAACAAAAATATGAATATGTGCCAATTAAGACTATCTGTTATATTAAATATTTATACGAAGTGACAGGCCATAGTGGTGAGATTGTACTTCCTAATTATCTAGAACATTTCTTCGCTGGTATCGAAAAGATGTTTAGCGATTTTAGGAGTGATTTGGAAAGAAAAGCATTCATTGAGGATAATTATAGGACAAATTGTTTTCTTACAAATGATGAAAAGGTGTTTTGGGTAACATATATTATAATCCAAATATTAAGAACTCCTCAGATTTTGGAAATAGCTGAGAGTTTAAGTATAGAAACTTGGGGAGATAATGTAAGTTCAAAGCAAGCTAAGAATATTGCAAGAAAGTTTTGTTTACCATTCTTTAAAGAAATTGATGAAAGCAGTAATGAAGCATTTATTATTAATGCGCTGTTCGAACCGATGAAGAATATGTCATTTGGTGTAGGCATAGATAGAAGTAAGAGTATTATTACATCAGACAAGCCAATATATGTTTGCGGTAGTGATTTTCCATGTGAAGAGTATGATGAAATAATATTTCCAGTATCATCAGAACTATGTTTATTTTTATTTGGAAATGAAAATAAAGCAAAATATCGGAAAAATTTTTTGTTCCCCATTGGAGATGAAATCAAACAAGAAATTATAAAATCTATGGCTGCTTCTTCATTTGGAAAATTATATTCGAATCACATTTTAACTAAAATGGAACGAAAATATATAAAAGAAGTAATAAGTGAATCAAGTGCGAGAAGGTGAGTAAGATTTGGCGAAACTAATTATTGGAGAAAATGATTTAAAAACATGGTGCAAAAAGAACAATAGAGAAAATTTGTTAATAGAATGGGATTACAATGCTAATAATGGTTTGAAAAATAAATTTGGATGGGATGTTTCAACTCCTGATCTTGTTATGCCTAATTCAAATATTAAAGTTAGTTGGATATGTGAAAAAGGACATAAATATGAAGCAACTATAGGAAATAGAACCGTTAATGATCATGGCTGTCCATTTTGTTCGGGTAGCAAATTGTTAAAAGGATATAATGATTTTGAAACATGGTGTAAGAATAATGGTAGAGAAGATTTGTTAAAAGAATGGAATTATGAAAAAAATAATGGGATGAAGCCATGTGATATTATTCAAGGTGGAGCAGGAAAGAAATATTGGTGGATTGGTGCTTGTGGTCATGAATGGGATGCTGTTATTTCAAGTAGAATTACAGCTAGACAAGGGAAAACCCGATTTGTAAAAACGGCGGGATGTCCATATTGTAGTAATCCACCTAAAAGAATTTTAGTTGGTTTTAATGATTTAGAGTCATGGTGCAAAAAAAATCAAAGAGATAATATTTTAAAGGAATGGAATTATGAAAAAAATGAAATTCTGCCTACAGAGGTAACCTTTGGAAGTGGAAAATATGTATGGTGGAAATGTAATAAAAATCATGAGTGGAGAACGCAAGTTCGTAATAGAACTGAAGGTTCAAAAACAAATTGCCCTATCTGTGCTAGAACTCAGACTTCATTTCCAGAACAGGCTGTTGCGTTCTATTTGAGAAAAGAATATGAAGTATTACAGAGATACAGAATAAAAGGACGTGAAGTGGATATATTTCTACCTCAATTTAATATTGCCATAGAATACGATGGTTCTATGTGGCATTCGGGTAAGGAGAAAGAAAAGAAAGATTTTGAAAAAACAAAGAAACTTGTTTCAGAAGGTATAAGATTAATTAGATTGCGAGAAACGAAGGACAATACTTCTGTCTATGAAACGGATGGACAAGTTGTCATTGAATTTATTGCAATGAATGGTAAATATGTCACCAATGAATTCGAATGGGCATTAACAGAACTATATAAAGTAATCAATTCTATTACCAATAGTAAAATGATTCCTAATATAGATATGAAACTAGATGAGTTATCGATAAGGGCATATTATATGAATGTTCTTAAAGAGAACAGTGTTGCTAGTATTTTTCCAGAACTGATAGAGGAATGGGACGTTGAAAAAAATGAAGGTATTACACCAGATGTTTATTCAGCAAGAAATAATAAAAAAATATGGTGGAAATGTAAAAATGGTCATTCTTGGCTAGCATCGATTAATACACGTGGTGAGCATAAATTGGGGTGCCCATATTGTGCTGGACAACGAGTAGTGACTGGAGAGAATGATTTTGAATCCTGGTGCAGAGATAATAACAGTATTTTATTAGATGAATGGGATTATAAAAAAAATACTGTAAAACCATCTGAAGTTCCAAAAACATGTAAAGAAAAAATGCATTGGAAGTGTTCAAAGGGGCATGAATGGGAAGCAACAGTGTATAACCGTGTAAATGGAACGGGGTGCCCAGTATGTAATACTGGTAATAATGTTAAACGAAATAAAGTAACATTAGCTGAGTGGTGCAGAGAAAATAATTCTAATTTGTGCGATGAGTGGAATTATGAAAAAAATATGGATATAACACCACAATCAGTTACATATGGAAGTCATGCTAAAGTATGGTGGAAGTGTTCAAAAGGGCATGAGTGGGAAGCTCAGATTAAAAGTAGAACATATAATCATGGCTGTCCTTTTTGTTCAGGAACAAATAAAAAAGCTATTAAGGGGATAAATGATTTAGAAACTTGGTGTAAGCAGAATGATAGAGAATATATATTGGAAGAATGGGATGCACTTCAGAATGGAGAATTGACTCCAGATATGGTAACTTGGGGAAGTCATAAACGTATCCATTGGAAGTGTAAAAAAGGACATATGTGGGAAGCGGTTGTAAAGGAAAGAACTAAAATACGTGGCAATCGATGTCCTGAATGTCGAAAAGAACTATAGACTTTGGATTTGCCCCCCCCTGGGTGCAAAAATGCACCCCCTTTAGGATTCAAAGGTTTCAAATGCACCCACCAAAATTGGAGTAGTAACACACCTTATTTTGACTATGTTTCTACTACGAATGAGTGTATCGATTTGCCTTATTTTGCCATGATATGCCAAGATATGTACTAAAAATCAATGTCACGTGGCATTGTAACAATACTTTATACATTTTTGAAAGTGGCATAACACGGCAAATTACGGCAAAATAAGGCTTTTTAGGAGGAAAAAACATGAGTATACGCGTGCTCTTTATCTGCCACGGCAACATCTGCCGCTCGCCCATGGCGGAGTTTGTGATGAAGGAGCTGGTTGCGCGGGAGGGGCGGGCGGATGAGTTTGTGATTGCGTCGGCGGCGACCAGCACGGAGGAGATCGGGAACGGCATTCACCGGGGAACGAGGCGGATTTTGCAGCAGAACGGGATTTGCTGCGAGGGGCACCGGGCAGTGCAGATGACGCGCGCCGATTATGAGAAATATGACTATCTGATCGGGATGGATGAGGCGAACATAAGGAATATGCTTCGGATTGTCGGGGAGGATAGGGAGAAGAAAATTTATAAGCTTTTGGATTTTACCGGGAGCCCGCGGGCGATTGCAGATCCGTGGTACACGGGTGACTTTGACACCACCTACGCCGATGTCCGGGAGGGGTGTGAGGCGTTCTATGCCTATCTTGCAAAAAAAGAGGGCTGGACATAGCTTCGCTACATCTTTTTGATGTGGGGCAGCAGGTATCTTTGCGCGTAGTGCGCGCAAAGACCGGTGAACAGACCGGTGATGACGCTGCTCAGTGTGAGGAACGGGAGATACGCGAGGATGCCTGTGCTGCGGACGATTAGGTAAGCTGCTGTGAGCTGTCCTGCGTTGTGAGCCAGCGCCCCCAAAATGCTGGTCAGTGGGAGAAAGCGTCCGTCAAGAAAGCGGTTTGCGGCGCACATCACAAGAAAACAAAACAGGCCGCCCATGGCACTGTAAAAAAGAGTCATCATCTGCCCGGAGAAGAGGGCGGACAGAAGGATTCGTGCAAACAATACCGCAAATGCATCGGTGGCGCGGTAATTGCGAAGTACGATCAGGGTCACAATGTTGGCAAGCCCAAGTTTGATCCCCGGAATGGGGACGGGCACGGGAATCATATTTTCTACTGCAAAAATAGTCAATGCAATAACGGTAAACATAGATAAAACGGCAAGTCTTTTTGTACTCTTCATAACAGCAATCCCTTTGTAATACAATCTAGTAAGTGATGGCGTCCGGGGTGTCCGCCCCTGTTCCGGTATCGCTTTTTTCTGTGATTTCAATGACAAGACCGTGCGGGAGACAGACAATGGGGAGCAGCGAGCTCTTTACGATTCCCATGGATACGCACAGGCGGTCGGGACAATCCGCATCGGTAATGCCAATGGCATTTGGAAAAACAGAAATGACATTTTCCCCGCCTGTCTTACAGGGAACGGAAAAGGAATATGGTTCGTCCACACAAGCCAGATCAATGGTTTGCAAAAGAGCGCCGTCCTGATAGACGGAGGCGACAAGACCTCTTGAACCGCGGCGCGGCAGCAGGATGGAAGCAAGCGCACAGAGGCACACTAGGGCGATTGCAATGGATAAGAAGATTGCCTTGCTGCGCAGTGACAGCTTTTTTTTCGGTTGAACTGATGTCATGGAATGCCTCCGGGTTGAAGTTCCGGTTTTTGCCATGCAAAAACCGGACATTAACAGTATACCAAAAGAAGTATGCTTTCACAAACCTCTTTTGTCAGCGGTCGACAGTACAATTCTTTTCACTCTTGTGGTATGATATGGTTAATGGATTTCGGGGGGGAGAAATACCCTGTGAAACAGAATTATGCTGCGTGGGACAGGGAAGAGAAAACCCATAGAAAGATGCGAGGAAAACATGAAGTATCCTGATAAAATAAATAAATGGATTCGACCGAAGTACCGGGCGGCGGCTTTTTTTGCCGTGCTGCTGAGCCTTTGTATGCTGAGTTACGCCGGGTGCGGCGGAAGTGTGCAGCGTTACACGGCGGCGGGGACGGCAATGGGCACGCTGATCGGGCAGACGATTTATACGGATCGGGAAAACCTGACGGATCAGGTCATGGAGCGGCTGGAGGAGCTGGAGCAGAACACGCTGTCGTGGCGTGTGACAGGATCCGAGGTGGAAAAAATCAACGCTGCCGCAGGGGACGGGATCATTCCGCTGTCCGATTCCATGAGGGCGTATTTGGAAGTTTTATTGTCTGTGTCGCAGGAGAGCAACGGGGCTTTTGACATGACCGTCGGGCCGGTGGTGCGGCTGTGGAACATTGACGAATGGGCGGCAGGCGGGACGGAGGCGGATTCTTCCGCTGTAGAGCTTCCTGCGCAGGAAGAGATTGCGGAGGCGCTTGCCCGGACGGGGTATGAGAGACTGCAGCTTTCAAAGGAGGGACTTTTGCTGCCGGAAGGCATGAGCCTGGATCTAGGTGCCGTGGGAAAGGGAATTGCCTGCGATGAGATCGCCGCTTTGTTTGATGGGATTACCCAGGCGGGGCAGGGGGCGATTCAGGGTGCGGTTATTTCCGTAGGAGGAAGCATTCTTACCTATGGGCAGAAGCCGGACGGTTCGCCATGGCAGGTGGCGGTGGTGGATCCCTTTGACACCGCGGAAAGGGCAGGCGTCCTCTCGCTTAGCGGACAGTGGTGCATTTCCACCTCCGGGGATTATGAGAGATATATTGAGGTGGACGGTGTGCGGTATCACCACATTATGGATCCGGCGACCGGTTATCCGGCGGACAGCGGTGTGCGCAGCGTGACGGTCGTCTGCGAAAGCGGGCTTCTCAGCGACGCGCTCTCCACGGCATGCTTTGTGCTGGGAGCGGATGAAGGGATGCGGCTTGCGCAGCAGTACGGAGCGGAGGCACTCTTCATACAGGCAGATGGCACCTATCTGATGACGGATGGCATGAAGAAGATATTTGTATCAAAGTAAGGAAAGATATCCGAGAAATGTAGGGCAGTGGGAAAACTCACGCTGATGTAAACGGCATCTGCCAAACGGCATTGGCGTGCAGATGTGGGAAAGAGTTTTTTGCAGCAGGCTGCCCGGAAATGAGGAATAGGATGAAAAAGGAAGCAAATGCGATACATCAACTGGTATCCCGCTGGGGACATGGGGTTATGGAGCGGCAGGATAAAGATACCGTTCTGGCGGAGTATCCCAGACCGGTCATGGAGCGTGAAAACTGGCAATGTCTGAATGGACTTTGGAAGTATGCGTTTACGAAGGGGAAGGACGCGCCCAAAGAGTGGGAGGGAGAAATTCTGGTTCCGTTCTCTCCGGAAACCGTGTTGTCCTGCGTGAAAAGGACGCTTCTGCCCGGGGATTCCTTGTGGTATGAGCGGACGGTGCAGCTTTCCGCACAGATGGAGCAGACGTTGGCATCCGGCGGTCATCTTTTGCTGCACTTTGGCGCGGTGGATCAGTGCTGTGAGGTGTTTGTCAATGGCAGGAGGATCGGTGAGCATGTGGGCGGTTATCTGCCGTTTACATTTGAGATTGGAGAGCGTGCCGACCGCTATACGATCCGGGTGCGGGTGGAGGATGCCTCGGACACTTCCTGGCACAGTGTAGGAAAACAGACATTGAAACCGGGAGGCATGTACTATCCCGCCACATCCGGCATCTGGCAGACAGTCTGGATGGAGGCGGTGCCGCCCTGCTTTTTAAAGAGCCTGTTCTGGGAGTGCCGCTACGACGAGGAGCAAATTGTTCTTACGGCAGAAGCAGAAGCGAATGAAGAGAACCGGCGGGAATGGAAGGCGCAGAAAAATGAGCGCACAACAACGGGAGAAAAGCCTGCAATAGGGATGCCGGAAGCACAGCCACAGAAAATGCAAGAGCAAAGCCAACAAATTCTCCTTCACTTCTCAAACGGGGAGTACCCGGATGTGCGGATTCCTGCGGGAGGGTCGACGGCGGTGGCGCTGCCGCGTTTTAAAAGCTGGAGCCCGGAGGAACCCTACCTGTACCGGGTGGAGCTTGCGCTGCTTGACGGGGACGGCAATGTGCTTGACCGGGTGAAGAGCTATTTTGCCATGAGAAAGTGTGAGATCGGGACGGATAAGGAGGGCGTAAGGCGCATCTTTTTGAACAACCGCCCCTATATGCAGATCGGTGTTCTGGATCAGGGGTACTGGCCGGAGAGCCTGTATACGGCGCCCTCGGACGACGCCATGATCTATGACATAAAGACCATGAAGGAGCTGGGCTTTAACATGCTGCGCAAGCATGTGAAGGTGGAGCCGGCGCGCTGGTATTACCATTGCGACAGGCTGGGCATGCTGGTGTGGCAGGATATGATAAACGGAGGCAGGAAAAACAAGGGCTGGTATGTGACCTACATGGCGACAGTATTTCAGCTTCTGCACCTGTCAACCACGGACAGACATCCCATACTGCTCTCCAGACAGGACAGACCGGGCAGGGAGGCGTATGAGCGCGAACTGCGACAGCTGGTGCGGGAGATGAAGCAGTATCCCAGCGTGGTGTGCCTTGTGCCGTTCAATGAGGGCTGGGGACAGTTTGACACGAACCGCATGACGGCGCTGATCAAGGAGCTTGCGCCGGATATGCTGGTGGATCAGGCCAGCGGCTGGTTTGATATGGGCGGCGGTGACTTCAAGAGCATCCACTATTATTTCTTCAAGCTGAAATACAGGCGGGAGCAAAAAAGGGCGCTGGCTTTGACGGAGTTCGGCGGCTATGCCAGAAAGGAGCCGGGGCACACTGCGCGGGATAAGGTGTACGGCTACAAGGTTTTTGAACGGCGGGAGGAGCTGGAGCAGAGCTACGAAAAGCTGATGACGGAGACGGTACTGCCGGCACTTAAAGAAGGAATCAGCGCCACGGTCTACACCCAGCTGTCCGATGTGGAGGAGGAGATCAACGGACTTATGACCTACGACAGGGAAGTACTGAAGATGGATGCTGATTTTATCCGGAAATGGAATGACAGGGGGAGAGAGATTGCGAGGTAGTGCAAGGTATTTCCAATCCGCTATTGACAGGAATCCGGCGGGGAATTATGATTAAAGGTAATGTAAAATGAGAGACCGTTGACCGCTCCGGACACAGAAGAAATGCAGGTGAGAGCAGACATGACTGACAGAGAACAGCAGAAAAGCGAAGCTTATGCACTTTACGAGTGCGCAGAAAAGGAATATTACGACAGCAAGCTGCGGGAGGCTAACGCCCATCTGGAGCAGGTACTTCCGATGTTCAAGGAACTGGAAGACTATGAGATGCAGGCGAAGACCTACAATCTGATGGGCGTGGTTCACGCGGCGATCGGAAATGTGGCGCAGGAAATCGACAGCTATATCATGGGGCTTAAGTGTGCCAGAGAGCATGATGTGCCGTACACGGAGCTGGTAAGCCTGAACAATCTGGGCTCCCACTATCTGGAAATTGAGGAGAATGAACAGGCGCTGCAATTCTTCGAGGAGTGCCGGGAAAAGGCGCAGTATCTGAATGCGGATGTTTTCCCGCGGATAGCCGTTCTTCGGCGGATTCTTTCCGAAAATCTGGCGCTTGCGCATCTGAAGCTGGGTCATCTGGAGCAGGCGGAGCATTACCTTGCACAGGCAGAGAAAAATCTGGCACAGAAGGATGTTCAGGTCTATGATGTCAGGCTTTTGCGGAACATGATCCTCTGCCGGAAGGGCATGGAGGAGGAAGTCAGAAAGAATCTGCCTGAGCTTGAAAAATGTCTGCTGGATGTCTCGGAGCCGGCTGATTTTCTTACCCGCGTTCAGGAGTATGTCACGCTGCTCAAGGATATCAAGGCGTATGATTACTGGGAGCGGATTGTTTCCATTTATTACAGGAAGATGGGGCAGTATCACAACACGGAGATCCGCATCTGCGTGCTGGAGATGTGCATGGACTATGCCCGCACGCTGCACAGGGAGGAGGACTACAAGAACCTGTGCGTGCAGTATGTGGACGCAGTGATGGACAGGAAGGAAGAGGACAGACAGGAAAGAAAGGAAATTGCCGATATAAAGGTGGAGCTTTTCTGCAAGGAGAAGGAGCGTGCGACCGAGGCGCGGGAGAAGCTGGCAATGCAGGAGCTCGCGGAGACGGACGCGCTCACGGGGCTGGGCAGCAGGTACAGCCTGCACCGTTACGGCACGGATCTTCTGGAGAAGGCGAAGGAGGAGCACACCTATCTGGTGGTGGGGCTGATTGATGTGGACTGCTTCAAGCAGTACAATGACACCTACGGACATGTGGCTGGTGACAGATGTCTTGAGAGTCTGTCGGAGGTGCTCAGACAATGCCTGCGCCGGGCTGTGCATGAGGGCGCCTGCGGCAGGGCGTTTCGTTACGGCGGGGATGAACTCATGGTGGTTCTGACGGATATCGATATGGATGGGTTAAAAAGGTTTGCAGAGCAGCTGCAGAACGAGGTGAGAGCGCTGCGGATTGAAAATCCGAATGCACCGAACCGGGGAATCGTGACGGTGTCCCAGGGATATTTCTGCCAGATTCCGGGAGACACGGAGAGCCTTGAGGACATTCTGAAAAAAGCGGATGTGCAGCTTTACAAGGTGAAGGATGCGGACAAGGACGACTATCTGATCACGGTAGGCGCCTGACAGGAGAGAATATAGAGGGAAAACGATGCGGCGGAAAGCCCGCAGAGAGAATGGAGATTACAATGGGAAAAATTATTTTGACAGGGGACAGACCTACGGGAAGGCTGCATGTGGGGCACTATGTGGGATCTTTGAAGAGAAGAGTTGAGCTTCAGAACTCGGGAGAGTATGACAAGATCTTTATTATGATCGCGGACGCGCAGGCGCTCACCGACAATGCTGACAATCCGGAGAAGGTGCGCCAGAACATCATCGAGGTGGCGCTGGACTATCTCTCCTGCGGGCTGGATCCGGCAAAATCAACGCTGTTCATACAGTCCCAGATCCAGGAGCTGGCGGAGCTGTCCTTTTACTACATGAACCTTGTGACGGTGTCCAGACTGCAGAGGAATCCTACCGTGAAGGCGGAGATCCAGATGCGCAACTTTGAGACCAGCATCCCGGTGGGCTTTTTCACCTATCCCATCAGTCAGGCGGCGGATATCACGGCATTCAAGGCAACCACGGTTCCCGTCGGGGAGGATCAGCTTCCCATGATCGAGCAGTGCCGCGAGATCGTGAGAAAGTTCAACTTTGTATATGGAGACACGCTGGTGGAGCCGGAGGCGCTGATTCCCCAGAACGAGGTCTGCTGCAGACTGCCGGGAACGGACGGCAGGGCGAAGATGAGCAAGTCCCTGGGCAACTGCATCTATCTGTCGGATTCGGCGGATGAGGTGCGCACCAAGGTTATGAGTATGTTTACGGATCCCAACCACCTGAAGATCACGGATCCCGGTTCTCTGGAGGGCAACACCGTGTTCACCTATCTGGACGCTTTCAGCAGACCGGAGCATTTTGAGAGATACCTGCCGGAATACGCAAATCTGGATGAACTGAAGGGTCATTACCAGAGAGGCGGTCTGGGCGATGTGAAGGTAAAGAAATTCCTGAACGCCATCATGCAGGAGGAGCTGGAGCCGATCCGCAACCGCAGGAAAGAGCTGGAGCGGCAGATCCCTGACATCTACGAGATCTTAAAGAAGGGCAGCGAGGTGGCGCGTGAGGAAGCGGCGGCTACCGTGGCGGAAGTGAAGGCTGCCATGCGCATCAACTATTTTGAAGATGCGGCGCTGATCGCGGAGCAGGCGGACAGATATGCCGCAGGCACCGAGAACGCATAAGTTTTTGTTTACAAACAGGAAAGTTTGTGCTATGCTTACAAAGTATGATTTAGCCGTTGCTCAGGTTTTGGAGGACTCCGACCGGACCTTGGCAGCAGGCGATTAAGAAAAAAGGAGGAGATCAACATGATTTCTAAAGAGAAGAAAACAGCAATCATCAACGAGTATGCAACGAAGCCCGGAGATACCGGTTCACCTGAGGTTCAGATCGCAGTTCTGACCGAGAGAATCAGGGAGCTCACCGAGCATATGAAGCAGAATCCCAAGGATCATCATTCCAACAGAGGTCTGCTTAAGATGGTAGGCCAGAGACGCGGTCTTCTGGATTATCTGAAGAAGAAGGATATCGAGAGATATCGTGCGATCATCGGCAAATTGGGAATCAGAAAGTAGTTCAAAGAGCATGAAGGCGGAGTGTGTCCGATTAGTTCGGCCTCTCCGCCTTTTGTAACCCGTAAACTCTTCAGGCAGAATCTGTTCCGAGACCGCTGAAAAAATGATTTGCAGGCGTAAGTGGTTTTTTCAGTAGTTTCGGCATTCTTCCTGAAGCCGATTCCGCAGACGCGGTCTTATTAAGCAAATGAAGGAGAAAAGCATGTACAAAACATTTTCAATGGAACTTGGCGGACGTACACTCAGCGTGGACATCGGCAGAGTGGGCAAGCAGGCAAACGGCTGTGCTTTCATGCATTACGGCGACACCACGGTACTGTCCTGCGCAACCGCATCGGACAAGCCCAGGGACGGGATCGATTTCTTCCCCCTCAGCGTGGAATACGAGGAGAAGCTGTATGCAGTGGGCAAGATTCCGGGAGGCTTCAACAAGAGAGAGGGAAAGGCAAGCGAGAACGCTGTTCTGACGAGCCGTGTAATCGACAGACCCATGCGTCCCCTGTTCCCGAAGGATTACCGCAATGACGTTACCTTAAACAATATGGTTATGAGCGTTGACCCTGAGTGCCGCCCTGAGCTGGTGGCAATGCTGGGTGCAGCGATCGCAACCTGCATTTCCGATATTCCCTTCGACGGCCCCTGCGCCATGACGCAGATCGGCATGATCGACGGGGAGCTGATCGTGAACCCTTCCCAGCAGCAGTGGAAGGAAGGCGATCTGAACCTGACCGTTGCCTCCACCAGAGAAAAGGTGATTATGATCGAGGCAGGCGCAAATGAGGTTCCAGAGGCAAAGATGCTGGAGGCAATCTACAAGGCGCATGAGATCAACCAGACCATTATCGCATTCATCGACGGCATTGTGGCAGAGGTTGGAAAGCCCAAGCATGAGTATACAAGCTGCGCAATTCCCGCAGAGATGTTTGACGCCATGAAGGAGATCGTGACTCCCGCAGAGATGGAAGTTGCCGTATTTACCGACGACAAGCAGACCCGCGAGGAGAACATTAAGCAGATCACCGAGAAGCTTGAGGCAGCCTTCGCAGAGAAGGAAGACTGGCTTGCCGTTCTGGGCGAGGCAGTATACCAGTACGAAAAGAAGACAGTCCGCAAGATGATCCTGAAGGATCACAAGCGTCCGGACGGCCGTGAGATCACCCAGATCCGTCCGCTTGCCGCAGAGGTGGATATCATCCCCCGCGTACACGGTTCCGCAATGTTTACCCGCGGACAGACCCAGATCTGCAACGTCTGCACGCTGGCTCCTCTTTCCGAGGCGCAGAAGATCGACGGACTGGATGAGAATGAGACATCCAAGAGATATATGCATCAGTACAACTTCCCTTCCTACTCCGTAGGAGAGACCAAGGTTTCCAGAGGTCCGGGAAGAAGAGAGATCGGTCACGGCGCACTGGCAGAGAGAGCATTGATCCCCGTGCTGCCTTCCGAGGAGGAGTTCCCGTACGCAATCCGTACCGTATCCGAGACCTTCGAGTCAAACGGCTCCACCTCCATGGCCTCCACCTGTGCATCCTGCATGTCCCTGATGGCAGCAGGCGTGCCTATCAAGAAGATGGTTGCAGGTATCTCCTGCGGTCTGGTGACAGGTGACACAGACGATGATTTTGTTCTCCTGACAGATATTCAGGGTCTTGAGGACTTCTTCGGCGATATGGACTTCAAGGTGACCGGTACGACGGAGGGCATCACCGCAATTCAGATGGATATCAAGATCCATGGTCTGACCAGACCCATCGTGGAAGGTGCTATCGCAAGATGCCGTGAGGCGAGACTGTTCATCATGGACAACTGCATGAAGAAAGCGATCGCAGTACCCAGAGCGGAGGTAGGACCTTACGCACCCAAGATCATTTCCATCCAGATCGATCCTGAGAAGATTGGGGACGTTGTCGGACAGAGAGGCAAGACCATCAACGAGATCATTGCCCGTACCGGCGTGAAGATCGACATTACGGACGACGGAAAAGTATCCGTATGCGGCACCGACAAGGAAATGATGGACAAGGCTGTCGACATGATCAAGATCATTGTGACCGACTTTGAAGAAGGTCAGATCTTTAAGGGCAAGGTTGTGAGCATCAAGGAGTTTGGTGCGTTTATAGAGTTTGCACCCGGTAAGGAGGGTATGGTTCATATTTCCAAGATTGCCAAGGAGCGTATTGACCGTGTGGAGGATGTCCTGACTTTGGGCGACGTTGTGACGGTGGTATGTCTCGGCAAGGATAAGATGGGAAGAATCAGCTTCTCCATGAAGGATGTTGCACAGCAGTAAAACAAGGGATTTTGATGAGGAGGAAGAACAAATGAAGAAGAGATTAATGGCAGCCGTGCTTGCGTGCGCGATGATGCTGGGACTGACCGCCTGCAGCGGACTGTCCTCAAGCAAGTGGACGGAGAACGATTTCACATTCAAGGGCAGCGAGGATGAGATCACGCTGAAAGAGGGACGTGAGCTTCTCGTATATGAAGATGTGACCTATGTGAGAAAGTATTCCGACGGTTCCTACGATCAGTATGACGAGGAGTATGAGACCCAGAGGGGCCTGAAACTTGGCATGGAGCTCTCCGACTACAAGAAGCTCTACAATGTAGTGAAGGGCTATGCAGTGTGGGAGATCTACTCCGGCGATGACGGAATGTATACCAGCTTTGCGGAGTACAACAACGAGGATCCCGACGATATGTACGGCAGCGACGTAACGAATGTCTGGCTTGATCTTGGCTTCTACAAGCAGGACGGCAAGTGGGTTGCCATGCAGGATGTGGAAGTACAGAACATCTGGTTCTGTGAGGAGGATCAGGACGACTACGATGAGTGCGTAATCCTCTCCGTAAATCTTTCCGCAGACGGCGAGATCATCGGTCTTGGCTGCAATCACTTTTCCTATGATGATGAGTGGGTTGAATGGCAGGCATGGGCTGAATAAGCTCTGAACAAAAAAGAGGAAAGAAGAGAACACCGAGGGAGACTTTGGTGTTCTTTTTTGTGCGCTTTTTAGGTTCTTCATGTAGACAAAAAAAGAAAAGTCTGTATATTTCATCGATGCGGACGGAAAGGAAATTGCGCTTTCCCACTATGACATTGCATTTGAGCATGTGAATTTCGGATACGACGAAAGACAGATTTTAAAGGATGTGAGCTTCCGCATTCCGGAGCGTACCTCCACGGCGATTGTGGGGCCGTCCGGTTCCGGAAAAACAACGATCTGCAGTCTGGTTGCCCGGTTTTATGATCCGCAGGGCGGCAGGATCACGGTGGGAGGACATGATCTTAAGGAGTTTACCTGCGACAGCCTGTTGTCCAACGTTTCCATGGTGTTCCAGAACGTGTACCTGTTCCACGACACGGTGCGCGCCAACATCTGCTTCGGCAAGCCGGACGCTACGGAGGAGGAGATGATAGAAGCCGCAAAAAAGGCGCGCTGCCACGACTTTATCATGGCGATGCCGGACGGCTACGATACGGTGATCGGCGAGGGAGGAGGAACCCTCTCCGGCGGTGAGAAACAGCGTATTTCCATTGCAAGGGCAATGCTTAAGGGCGCGCCCATCATCATTCTGGACGAGGCGACCGCAAGCATCGATCCGGAGAATGAGCACCTGATCCAGTTCGCTATCTCGGAGCTGACAAAGGGCAAAACGATCATCACCATTGCGCACCGTCTGGCAACTATCCGGAATGCGGATCAGATCCTTGTGGTGGAGGACGGCAGGATCGCCGAGTGCGGCACCCACGACGAATTGATTGCAGCGGACGGTCTTTACAGGCGCTTTGTGAAGATCCGCGAAAAGGCGGAGAATTCAAACAGCCTGTCATATTCCTGCCGCCCACACATATATTAGAGGTATACAAGAGTGAAGGAGGGGACGATTTGCGGGATGCGGACAGCCTTTTATACCTGTTTCCAGCCCATATGCGGGCGGCTTTCGGGTGTGCGGTCAAGCAGTATGACAGACTTGAGGAAATCAGGCTGAGAGCGGATAAGCCGGTGATTGCAAGGCTCCATGAGGGGGAGCGTTTTCTGGATGGGTACGGAGGGTTTACCGATACGGAGACAGGCTGTTACCGGATGGACAGGGAGGCGCTTCTGGCGATCCTGAATCAGATCTGCCACGATTCCCTTTACGCCTACGAGGACGAGCTGAAGCAGGGATTTCTCACCGTGCCGGGGGGACACCGGGTGGGTGTTGCGGGACAGGTTGTGCTAGAGGAGGATGGCAGGATACGCACCATGAAACATATTTCCGGCATGAATATCAGGATTGCGCATGAGGTGAAGGGCGCGGCGGACGGCGTACTGCCGTTTCTGTACGAGGGCGGAAGATTCTGCAACACTCTGATTATATCGCCTCCGGGCTGCGGCAAGACCACCCTTTTGCGGGACCTGATCAGACAGGTGTCCGACGGCAGCCGCTGGGGCAGGGGACGGACAGTGGGCGTGGTGGACGAGCGGTCGGAGATCGCGGGCAGTTATCTGGGAACGCCCCAGAATGATGTGGGGATACGGACGGATGTGCTGGATGCCTGTCCCAAGGTGTTCGGCATGCTCATGCTGATCCGCGCCATGGCACCGGAGCTTGTCGCCATCGACGAGGTGGGAGGCAGGGAGGATGTGGAGGCGATCCGGCGGGTCTCTGCCTGCGGATGCGGAATTCTGGCAACCATCCATGGAAGCAGCGTGGAGGAGCTGTGGACGAAGGAGGATGTGGCGCAGCTTTTGGAGGAAGGAATGTTTTCACGGTACATAGAATTGGAGAAGAAGGACGCCTGCCCGCGGGTGCGCAGTCTGTTCCGCTCTGCAAAGGGAAGGACACCGGAGCGGATCGGACAGGCAGGCGCGGGAGAGAACAAAGCTTTGGGCTGAGCGGAAGGGGGAGGCGTATGTTTCGGCTTGTGGGAGCAATCTGCATTGTGGCGGGGAGCACCGGAGTGGGCTTCTGGTACAGGAGGCGGCTGCATGAGGCACTTTGGCATCTGCGCTATCTGAGGGGGCTGCTGGAGCTGTTTTTAAGCGAGGTGCGTTACGGAAAGGCAACGCTGCCGGAATGCTGCAAAAAGATCAGCGAGAAGGCGGAGGCTCCCTACGGGGAGGCGCTTGACGCCATATACAGGGAGAGTGAAAGGCATACGGGGGAGAGCTTCTTCGAGATCTGGTCGGTGCGGATGGGACAGGCACTGGCGCAAGCACCCATAACCGGGGAGGAGCGGGCGTTCTTTCTCAATTTCCCCAAATGCACGGGACACACCGACCGGCAGATGCAGTTAAAAACCATAGAACAGCACCGGGATCTGTTGTCCGGTGCGATCAAGGTGAGAGAAGACAATCTGGAGCGGCAGGGCAGGCTTGCTGCCGGGCTGGGAATGATGAGCGGGCTGCTTTTGACGGTACTCCTGCTCTGAAAAAGCGGGAAAGACGGAGGACGGAATGGGAGTAAGTCTGATTTTTAAGATTGCGGCGGTGGGAGTGTTGGTGACCATACTCAGTCAGGTATTGAAGCACAGCGGAAGGGAGGAGCAGGCCTTTTTGGTAAGTCTGGCGGGGCTGATCCTGGTACTGACATGGATTGTGCCGTACATATACGACCTGTTCATTACAATACAGGCGTTATTTTCACTGTGAGAGGCAAAAGGAGGGGGAAGATGGAAATCATTAAGATCGGCCTTCTGGGGATAGCGGCGGTGCTTCTGGCAGTACAGTTCAAGACACAGAAACCGGAGTATTCGCTCTACATCGGAATCGGTGCGGCGGTGCTGGTGTTCTCCTACACATTTCGTTTTCTGTCGCAGCTCTTGTCCCAGATCAGCACTTTGCAGGGATTTTTTGACGGTAACGGCAGTTATTTAAAGACATTGTTCAAAATCGTGGGAATTACCTATGTGTGTGAGTTCAGTGCGGGAATCTGCAAGGATGCGGGCTTCTCCTCCGTGGCGGGGCAGATCGAGGTCATGGGCAAGCTCTCGGTCATGTTTGCGGGCCTGCCGATCCTGTTGACCGTTCTGGAGCAGATCAGGAATTTTTAAGGAGATGGCAATGACGTTTTCGATGGAGGAGATCTGGGGGCAGTACGGGATGGACGGGCTCCAGCAAAAGCTGGATGCCCTGTTCGGGCAGAGCCGCGTGTCGCTCTGGGAGATGTTTGAAAGGATTTTGTCCGGGGATGTGCTGGGGGCGGTGACGGACACCATCTCGGGTGCGGTGAACGGCATGGCGGAGCATGTGCAGTCGGTGAAGAATGTGTTTATCTGGCTGCTGGTGCTGGGGATCACGGCGGCGCTGATTTCCCATTTCATTGAAATATTCGACAGCCATCAGGTGGCGGACATCGGCTTTTATTTCACCTATCTGCTGATATCGGCGGTTCTTTTGAAATGCTTTCTCTCATCTGCCGCCACGGCGGCGCAGACGCTGAACCGGATCGTGGAGTTTGTGCGCATTTTCGTGCCGGCTTATTTTTTGTCCGTCGGCGTGGCGACGGGGACGCTCACTGCGGCGGCGGGCTACCAGATCATATTGCTGCTCATCTATCTGGTGGAGCATGTGCTGCTCACGCTGATCCTTCCTTTTATTTACAGCTATGTGCTGCTGGCGGTGGTAAACGGACTTTGGATTGAGGAGAAGCTCTCCATGCTGGTGGATGGGATGGAGAAGGCAATCCGTTTCCTGCTCAAGGCATCTCTTGGGCTGGTGACCGGCGCAAGCGCCTTTCAGTCAATGATTACACCTGCTATTGATTCCGTCAAGACCACCACCATGCAGAAGGCGGTGTCCGCAATTCCCGGGGTGGGAGATGTGGCGGACGGCGTGGTGGAGGTGGTGTTAGGCTCTGCCGTGGTGATCAAGAACAGCATGGGACTGGTTTTCCTTCTGCTGCTTCTGGCTTTGGCGGCGGCGCCCCTTGCGGAAATTTTCCTGACGGGAGTGCTGCTCAAGGCGGCAGCGGCATTTCTGGGGATTGTCAGCGACAAGCGTGTGACGGCGTGTACGGACAAGGTGGGAAACGGCAGCCGCCTGCTCTGCCGGACAGTGGAAACCGCCGTGCTTCTTTTCCTGATCGCGGTCTCGGTGGCGGCTTATACCACAAACAGGGGATTTTAGGAGGAAACCGGAATGGGAGAAAGTTGGTTCGGGATCATCAAACAGGTGGGAATCTTTATGATCTGCGCGCAGATGCTCCTGCATTTCAAGGCATCTGAAAATTACGGAAAATATATCAGGCTGTTGATGAGCATGATGGTGCTGATCCAGCTTGCGGTTCCGCTCTCCGGCCTTCTGCGGGGGAGGACGGGAGAGAATCTGGCACAGGGGCTGACCCGGTACGAGACGCTTCTGACCGAGCAGAGGGGAGAGATTAACGCTTCCTGCATACAGGCGGAGCAATTACTGGAAGAACTCACGCTTGAAGAAATTAAAACAAGAATTAACAATCAAAAAACAGAGGAGAGCGAGCAGGGGGAGGATACTTCGGAGGAGACGGCTGACGCAAAAACTGCCCCGGTAACCATCGAGCCGATTGCAATCTCATTGGGAGGAACGGAATGAAGGAGATAAAGGAAAAGCTGGAAGGGCTGATCAGGAATAAGAATCATCTGCTGATGCTGGTGCTGGCGGGAGCGCTTCTCATGGTGATCGCACTTCCGGTGGAGAAAAAGACAACACAAAAGGAACAGGCAGACAGCGATACCACATTGAATGCCGCCACGTTAAATAACGACAGTTACGATTCTGAGGAGGCGGGGATGCTGTCGGAAACGGAGGCCTATATGATGGCGCTGGAGCAGAAGGTGGGGGAGCTCTTGAGCGGGATGGAGGGCGCCGGTCAGGTCAGGGTCGTGCTCACATGGAGAACCTCGGCGGAACGGATTGTGGAGAAGGACACCTCCACGGCGAGGAGCAATTCCATAGAGGAGGATTCCCAGGGAGGAACCCGCACGGTGAATAATCTGGATGCGGGGGAGAACACGGTCATGAGTACCCGGGGGAGCGGTGCCGAGCCCTATGTCATCAAGACGGTAAGCCCGAAGGTGGAGGGCGTCTTGATTCTGGCACAGGGGGCGGGAAACGGGACGGTCAGCAAGAATCTGTCGGACGCCGCGCAGGTGCTGTTTGGCATAGAGGCGCATCAGGTGAAGGTCATCCGCATGGAGAGCGCAAAGACGCAGTAAGAAAAAGGAAACAAGAATGCATAGGCAAAAAGGATGCCTAATATAATAAACTAGTAAATCAAACTGAGACAAAATCAGCAAAGGGGAGAAGGACGTGAAAAATATTCTGAAAAAGAACCAACTTATGATCACTGCCCTGGCGATTATGATCGCGATCGCGGGTTATCTGCAATTTACGGGGGCAAATCTGGAGAAGGAAGAGTACATACCCACGTCGGGGGAAGCGCAGGCGGAACAATTTACGACGGGAGAGATCTCAGAGCAGTACACGCTGGACGGACTGCTTGACCTCTCCGAGGAGGATCTGATTTCCGGGCAGCTTACGGAGATCGAGAGTCTGGACTCGGATGCGGATGTGATCGTGGAGGACTATCTGGATACGGGAATGGAGACAGCGGAACTTTCGGGAACGGCTGCGGAGACCTCAGGCTCTGACATTGCCACGCCCGATGCGGGGGAGATTCCCGGGGATGCCGTGTTTACCGGAAGCGCCAACATTGCCCTGCTTTCGGAGGCAAAGCTGCAGAAGGAGCAGGTGAGGGCGAAGAATAAGGAAACGCTGTTGGAGATCATAAACAGCACGGCACTGAGCGACGAACAGAAGCAGAATGCGGTGGAAGCCATGGTGGAGATGACGACGATCGCGGAGAAGGAGATGGAGGCGGAGCTGCTTCTTGAGGCGAAGGGCTTCTCCGGTGTGGTGGTCAGCATAAGCAGCACGGGAGCCGATGTGGTGGTGAACGCATCCGAGTTAAACGAGGCACAGCGCGCGCAAATAGAAGATATTATCAAGAGAAAAGCGGATATCCCGGCGGAAAATATCGTGATCAGTACGGTTGTGCAGTAAAGAATAATGTGATAAAATGAACGGATGGCAAGAAGAGGAGGCACACATGAAACGAGTTTTTCTGATCGTACTTGACAGCTTTGGCATCGGGGAAATGCCGGATGCCGGACAGTTTGGAGATATCGGTGTCAACACACTGGGTACCGTAGCGGCAAGCCCCTATTTTTCCATGCCGAACATGGAAAAACTGGGGCTGTTCCACATAGACGGCGTGACCTGCAAAAAGCCGGAGCATGAGCAGGCGGGATGTGTGGCGCGCATGACGGAGCGCTCCATGGGAAAGGATACCACCATCGGGCACTGGGAGATTGCGGGCATCTGCTCAAAGGAGCCGCTCCCGGTCTATCCGGACGGTTTCCCGGAGGAGATCTTGCAGCAGTTTTCGGAGAGAACGGGACGAGGGGTTCTCTGCAACAGACCCTACTCCGGCACGGAGGTCATAAAGGACTTTGGCGACGAGCATGTAAAAACTGGCAAGCTGATCGTCTACACCTCGGCGGACAGCGTGTTCCAGATTGCCGCCCATGAGGATGTGGTGCCGGTGGAACAGCTCTACGAATATTGCAGGACCGCAAGGGAAATCCTCACCGGCAAAAACGGCGTGGGACGTGTGATCGCAAGACCCTTTGCGGGGGAGAGCGGCAGCTATACCCGCACGCCCAGACGGCATGATTTCTCCCTGAAACCGCCCGCAGTCACCATGCTCGACCAGCTGAAGGAGACGGGGCATGATGTGATCGCCGTGGGAAAGATCTACGACATCTTTGCGGGACAGGGGATCACGGAGCATGTGTATACCGGCGGCAACGCGGAGGGAATCGAGCGCACGCTGGAATATCTGGACAAGGATTTTGACGGACTGTGCTTTGTGAATCTGGTGGATTTTGACATGCTTTACGGGCACAGGAATGATGTGGACGGCTATGCAAAGGCGCTCACCGCATTTGATGAGGCGCTGCCGAAGATACTCGCCGCCATGCGAAAGGACGACGTTCTCATGATCACGGCGGATCACGGCTGCGACCCCGGATACAAGGTATCCACGGATCACTCCCGGGAGTATACGCCCTTTGTCATGTACGGAAGCAAGGTGAAACCGGGGAATCTGGGAACGAGGGAGACCTTTGCGGACATCGGCGCCACCGTGCTTTCATACTTCGGCATTGAGCCGGAATTTGACGCACATGCGATGCTGTAAGCGGGCGCACATTACGGAAAGATATGAAATTTGGAGGAAGAAAACGTGGCAGAAAACTACGCAAATGAAATAAACAGACGGAGAACCTTTGCAATTATCTCCCACCCCGATGCGGGTAAGACGACCCTGACGGAAAAGTTCCTTCTCTACGGGGGAGCCATCAATCTGGCGGGAAGCGTGAAGGGAAAGGCTACCGCAAGACACGCCGTGTCGGACTGGATGGAGATCGAGAAGGAGAGAGGTATCTCGGTTACCTCCTCCGTGCTGCAGTTTGAGTACGACGGCTTCTGCATCAACATACTGGACACGCCGGGACATCAGGATTTCTCCGAGGATACCTACCGTACCCTGATGGCAGCGGATTCGGCGGTGATGGTCATTGACGCATCCAAGGGTGTGGAGGCGCAGACGAGAAAGCTGTTCAAGGTGTGCGTGATGCGCAAGATTCCGATTTTTACTTTTATCAACAAGATGGACAGGGATGCCAACGACACCTTCGAGCTGCTCGATGAGATCGAGAAGGAGCTTGGGATCGCAACCTGTCCCGTAAACTGGCCCATCGGCTCCGGAAAGGGCTTCAAGGGCGTGTACGACCGCAACAAGAACGCGGTGCTCACCTTCTCGGATACGGAAAAGGGAACCAAGGAGGGCGAGACGACCGAGATTCCCGTGGGAGACAGGGACAAGCTGGTTTCCGTGATCGGGGAGGAGGCGGCGGACAAGCTGCTCGACGAGATCGAGCTTCTGGACGGCGCCAGCGCGGAGTTTGATCTGTCCCTTGTCAGAAGCGGAGATCTGACGCCGGTATTCTTCGGTTCTGCGCTGACCAACTTCGGCGTGGAGGATTTTTTGAAGCATTTCCTTGAAATGACCACCACACCGCTTCCCAGAAGGGCGGACTGCGGACTGATCGACCCGGTGGAAAAAGAGTTTTCCGCCTTTGTATTCAAAATACAGGCGAACATGAATAAGGCGCACCGGGACAGGATCGCGTTCATGCGCATCTGCTCCGGCAAGTTTGACGCCAACATGGAGGTGCGCCATGTGCAGGGCGGAAAGGTCATGCGACTTTCACAGCCCCAGCAGATCATGGCGGATGAGAGAAGGATTTTAAACGAGGCGTATGCGGGGGACATTATCGGCGTGTTTGACCCGGGCATCTTTTCCATCGGCGATACGCTCTGCATGCCAAAAGAAAATTTCCGCTATGAGGGAATCCCCACCTTTGCACCGGAGCATTTCGCGAGGGTGCGTCAGGTGGACACCATGAAGAGAAAACAGTTCATCAAGGGCGTGTCCCAGATCGCGCAGGAGGGCGCCATCCAGATCTTTCAGGAGTTCAACACCGGTATGGAGGAGATCATCGTGGGCGTTGTGGGCGTGCTGCAGTTTGATGTGCTGAAATACCGTCTGGAGAACGAGTACAATGTGGAGATCCGCTTAGAGCCTCTGCCCTATGAGCATATCCGCTGGATTGAGAACAAGGATATCGACCTGAACAAGCTGACGGGAACCTCCGACATGAAAAAGATTCAGGATCTCAAGGGCAATCCGCTGCTTCTGTTTGTCAATTCGTGGAGCGTGGGCATGACGCTGGATCGAAACGAAGGTCTGATTCTTTCTGAGTTCGGAAGGAACTGATAAAAATAACGAATGGTTGAAGAGGGGAATATTTTGAGGAGAGGAAAACTGATTTTCCTGCTGGCGGCGATGCTTTGCCTTTGCGCCTGCGGGGCGGGACAGACCACGGAGAAGCAGGGAGCGGAACGGGCGTCTGCGGTGTCGGATACGGAGGCGGGAAGCATCGGAATCCGGGAGACCGTGGAAGCCGTTTTACCCGCGCGGACGGCAGAGCCGGACACCGGAGATGTGACGGTGAGGGAAGAGGATCTGTCCGCCGGACAGGGCAGATATTTCTTTGACAGGCTGGATGCGGACAGGCAGTGCTGGTATCTGGACATCTACCGGATCCTGACGGGGATGGAGGAGGACGGCGAGCTCTCCGGGGAGCAGATCGAGACGCTGGGGGAGGACAGCATAGACGGGGTGTTCCAGTGCGTGATGAACGACCATCCGGAGCTGTTTTATGTGAAGGGCTACACCTACACCCTTTACAGCTACGGCAGCAAGGTGGCGCGGATCGGCTTTGCGGGCACCTACACGGTGGACGCCGCGGAGCGGGAGCGCAGGCAGGAACGCATTGAGGCTGCGGCAGAGGAGTGCCTTTCCTATTTGAACCCGGACGCTTCGGACTACACCAAGGTCAAGTATGTGTACGACTATGTGATCCTCAATACGGACTATGACAGACAGGCGACGGACAACCAGAATATCTGCTCGGTGTTTCTCGGGAGAAGGAGCGTATGCCAGGGGTATGCCAAGGCGGTACAGTACCTGCTTGACAGGCTGGGGATTCCCTGCACGTTAGTTAACGGAAAGGTACACAGCGGGGAGAGCCATGCGTGGAATCTGGTGATGATCGACGGGGAGTGGTACTATGTGGACGCCACATGGGGGGATGCCTCCTACCAGATCACGGAGGGAACGGATGTGATCAACAGCGCGTCGCTGCCCTCCATCAATTACGACTATCTCTGCGTAACGACGGAGCAGCTTTTAAAGACCCATGAGATCGACAGCATTCTCGCCATGCCGGAGTGCACCTCCATGGACGCAAACTACTATGTGAGGGAGGGTGCGTACTTCACCGCATATGAGGAGGCGGGCGTGAGGGCGTTCTTCGAGAGGGGATATGAGGAGGACCGGCGCGACATTACGTTAAAATGCTCCGAGGCGTCCGTCTACAACACCTTTCTGGAGCAGCTCATCACCGAACAGAAGATCTTTGATTTTATGAACAGCCCTGACGGCAGGGTGGCGTATGCGGAAGATCCGGATAAACTTTCGCTGACTTTTTGGCTTGTGAATGAATAGCGGGTGTGCTATACTAAAGATTGAAAGTACTGTTGATTGGAGGATTGCCTTATGGAAGAAAATAGAAACACTTATGTTTTGCAGGACGACGAGAACATCGGCTCCGTGAAGATTGCCGATGATGTGGTGGCGAGCATCGCAAGCCTTGCAACCCGTGAGGTGGAGGGCGTGTCCGCCATGGCGGGCAACGTGACGGGAGAGCTGATGAGCAAGGTGGGCATCCGCAATATGCAGAAGGGTGTCAAGGTTGACATTCTGGGCGGCAATGTGACGGTGGATCTTGCTGTGACGGTGGAGTACGGGTACAACATTCCCGCTACCTGCCAGAAGGTGCAGAGCAAAGTGAAGGCTGCAATCGAGAACATGACCGGGCTTACTGTGACCGACGTGAATATCCGCATCGCCGGTGTCAATATGCAGAAGAACAAATAGGACTTGGAGAAGGACGATGGGTAGACGAGAGCTGCGGGAACAGATCTTTTTGCTTCTGTTTCGTGTGGAATTTAATGATATTTCAGAGATGCCGGAGCAGATTCAGATGTTTCTGGAGGATGACGAGGTAAAGCGCTCCGAGAAGGATGTGGAGTACATTACCGCCAAGTATGACGGGATCATGGAGAAGCTGCCGGAACTGGACGCCCAGTTGAACGAGAAGGCGGAGAGCTGGGATATCGGGCGTATGGGCAAGGTGGAGCTGACCGTGCTCAGACTGGCGCTCTACGAGATGAAGTACGACGAGGATGTTCCTGTCAGCGTTGCCATCAACGAGGCGGTGGAGCTTGCCAAGAAATTCGGACAGGACAGCTCCGGCGCGTTTGTAAATGCCGTTCTGGCAAAATTTGTGTAAGGCTTTGCCATGGCAATACAGAATATATATACGGTAGCACAAGTGAATGCGTATATCAAAAATATGTTCACGCAGGATTTTATGTTACAGTCCCTCTCCGTGCGCGGAGAGGTGAGCAACTGTAAGTATCATTCTTCTGGACATATTTATTTTACGTTAAAGGACGCAAAGGGAACCATCGCCTGTGTGATGTTCGCGGGAAACCGGAGCGGGCTTGCTTTCACCCTGCGGGAGGGAATGCAGGTCGTGGCAACCGGCACGGTGGATGTCTACGAGCGGGACGGCAAGTACCAGTTGTACGCCGGACAGATCACGAAGGACGGTGTGGGCTGCCTCTACGAAAAATTTGAAGAGCTGAAACAGGAATTGCAGGAACGGGGCATGTTTGATGCGCAGTACAAACGCCCCGTTCCAAAGTATATAAAAACACTGGGCGTGGTGACTGCCCCCACGGGCGCCGCCATAAGGGATATCATCAACGTGGCGAAGCGGCGCAATCCCTATATCCGCATCATTCTCTACCCGGCACTTGTGCAGGGGGAGGCAGCGGCACAGAGCATTGCAAACGGCATAAGGGCGCTGGAGCATTACGGCGTGGACACCATGATCGTGGGCAGGGGCGGCGGCTCCCTTGAAGATCTCTGGGCATTCAACGAGGAGATTGTGGCGCAGGCAATTTTCGACTGCGAGATCCCCATCATATCCGCAGTGGGGCATGAGACCGATACCACCATCGCCGACTATGTGGCGGATCTGCGTGCCCCGACTCCCTCGGCGGCGGCAGAGCTGGCGGTGTTTGATTACGCCCGGTTTCAGACTGTGCTTGCGGAATACCGCGCCACGCTTGCCGCAGATATGCGGGTACGTCTTAGGGAGAAAACGGGGCTGGCGGAAAAATACGGGCTTACCCTGCAGTATTACAGCCCGAAGGGACGGTTGAGAGAGCTTCGCACCCGCAGCATGCAGCTTGAGGAGCGGCTTGGGCGCGCCATGGAGCAGAGCATCGGGGACAGACGCCATGCGCTGGCGATCCTTGCGGAGCGGTTCAAGGGACTGTCGCCGCTGGATAAGCTGAGCCACGGGTACGCTTATGCGGAGGATGCGAAGGGAAAGGTGCTGCGCAGCATTGCCGGGGTAAAACCGGGGGACGGCATCGCGGTGTCCGTGACGGACGGCAGGATTTTTGCAAGGGTGGAACGGACGGAGGATGCCCCTGCATGGAAGGAGGACGAGAAGGATGGCGGCAAAAAAGCTTAGTCTGGAGGAGAAGTTTGCAAAGCTTGAGGAAACGGTGAAGCAGCTGGAGCAGGAGGAGATTTCTCTGGAGGAATCCTTTCACCTCTACAAGGAGGGCATGGAGCTGTTGAAACAGTGCAACGAAGATATCGACAAGGTGGAGAAGCAGGTGCTTCTGCTGAATGCCGAGGGAGAGACAGAGGCGTTTTAAAGGAGAGCGGAATGGGAACGGAGAGAACAGCCATAGAGGCAGTGATAGAGAGAAAAGCAAAGGAAATTGACGGGGTTCTGGAGCGTTATCTGCCGAAGCCGGAGGGCTTTCAGAAAACGGTCATGGACGCCATGAGGTACAGTGTGACGGCGGGCGGAAAGCGCCTGCGCCCCATGCTGATGCAGGAGACCTACCGGATGTGCGGAGGACAGGGAAGGATCGTGGAGCCGTTCATGGCGGCAATCGAGATGATACATACCTACTCTCTGGTACATGACGATCTGCCCGCAATGGACAACGACGAGTACCGCCGGGGAAAGAAAACCACCCATGTGGTGTACGGGGAGGGCATGGCGGTCTTGGCGGGGGACGCGCTGCTCAATTTTGCCTTTGAGACTGCCGCCACGGCGTTTTCGGCGTGCGATGTGGACGGTGTTCCCATGGTTTCCCGCTACCGCGCGGCTGCGGGTGCGCTCGCCCTTCTGGGAAAGAAGGCGGGCATCTACGGCATGATCGGCGGACAGACGGCGGACATCGAGGCGGAGGAAGCGAAAGATGTCACCGAGGAACAGCTTTTGTTCATCCATGAGCACAAGACTGCGGCGCTCATCGAGGCGTCCATGATGATCGGCGCCATGCTGGCGGGGGCGGACGAGGCAACCGTGGCAGCCATGGAGAAATGTGCCCGCAATATCGGTGTGGCATTCCAGATCCAGGATGACATTCTGGATGTGACGGGGGACGAAGCGACCCTGGGAAAAGCGGTGGGAAGCGACGAGAAGAACCACAAGAAAACCTATGTGACACTGAGAGGGATAGAGCAGGCGAAGGCGGATGTGGAGAGGTTTTCTTCCGAGGCTGTGGACATTTTGCAGGGCTGCGAGGGAGACAGCTGCTTTTTGCGTGAACTGACGGGGTATCTGATTCACCGTAACAAATAAGTTGTGGGGTGTTTTACATGTTGCTTGACCGAATAGAGAAGGAAAATGATATCAAACAAATAGCAAAAGAGGATTATGACGCGCTGGCGCAGGAGATCCGGGAGTTTCTCATTGAGAAGATCAGTGAGACCGGGGGACATCTAGGCTCCAATCTGGGAGCCGTGGAGCTTACCATGGCGTTACATCTTGCGCTGACACTGCCGGAGGATAAGATCATCTGGGATGTGGGACACCAATCCTACACCCACAAGCTGCTGACCGGCAGACGGGACGGCTTTGCCACCCTGCGCAAGTATCACGGCATGAGCGGTTTTCCCAAGCGCAAGGAGAGCGAGTGCGACTGCTTCGACACGGGGCACAGCTCGACCTCCGTTTCCGCGGGGCTTGGCATGGTGAAGGCGCGGGATCTGCGCGGGGAGAAAAATACGATTGTCTCCGTGATCGGGGACGGCTCCCTGACGGGCGGGATGGCGTACGAGGCGCTCAACAATGCCTCCCAGCTTGAGACGAATTATATCATTGTGCTGAATGACAACAATATGTCCATTTCGGAGAATGTGGGCGGTATCTCCACATATCTGAACAATGTCCGCACAGCGACGGGCTATCTGGATCTGAAGGAGGGCGTGTATAAGGCGCTCAAGGGAACCAGCAGGGGCGAATCCGTGATCGCCAAGATCAGGAGGTTAAAAAACGGCGTGAAGCAGCTTGTGATACCGGGCATGTTCTTTGAGGAGATGGGAATTACCTATCTGGGGCCGGTGGACGGGCATGACGTGAACGCCCTGATCCGCGTGATCGGCGAAGCAAAGCGCGTGAAGGGCGCCGTGCTGGTGCATGTGGTGACGGAGAAGGGGAAGGGATATGCTCCCGCCCAGAGACATCCCGCAAGGTTCCACGGAGCGGAGCCTTTCGAGATCGAGTCCGGGCTTCCGAAAAATCCCCGCAATACCTCCAATTATACGGATGTTTTTTCCACTGTCATGTGCAAGCTGGGACAGCGGGAGGAGAATGTGGTGGCGATCACGGCGGCGATGCCGGACGGCACCGGATTGAAGCGTTTCCGCAATATGTACCCGGACAGGTTCTTTGATGTGGGCATCGCGGAGGAGCACGCCGTGACCTTTGCGGCGGGGCTGGCAGCAGGCGGAATGAGACCCGTGGTGGCGATTTATTCCTCTTTTTTGCAGAGGGCTTACGACCAGATCCTGCACGATGTATGTCTGCAGAATCTTCCGGTGGTGTTTGCCATAGACCGCGCGGGGCTGGTGGGAGCGGACGGAGAGACCCATCAGGGCATTTTTGACCTCTCCTATCTGTCGAGCATACCGGGCATGACCGTCATGGCGCCCAAGAACAAGTGGGAGCTTTCCGATATGATGAAATTCGCGGTGCATTTTGACGGTCCCATCGCTGTGCGCTACCCCAGAGGAGAGGCGTATGCCGGGCTTTCGGAGTACAGGGCGCCCGTGGTGTACGGGGAGAGCGAATGGATCTATGAGGAGAGCGAGGTGGCGCTCCTTGCGGTGGGCAGCATGGTCAAGACGGCGGAGCAGGTCAGGGACAGATTAAAGGCGGCAGGGCATGCGTGCAGCCTTGTGAATGTGCGCTTTGTGAAGCCTGCGGACGAGAAGATGATAAGGAAAGCGGCAGCAGGGCACAGGCTGATCGTGACCATGGAAGAAAACGTGGCAAGCGGCGGCTATGGCGAGAGAGTGCGGGCATGTCTTGCGGACGCGGAAAGCGGCGCCCGCCTGTATACCGTCACCCTGCCGGATGCCTATGTGGAGCATGGAAATACGGAGCTGTTGAAGCGGGAGCTTTCTTTGGACGCGGACAGCATTTATGAAAAGATAGAGGAATACCTGCAATGAAAGAGAGACTGGATGTCATTTTGGTTTCGCAGGGCTATGCGGAGTCCAGAGAGAAGGCAAAGGCGATCATCATGTCCGGCAATGTTTTTGTGGACGGACAGCGCGAAGACAAGGCGGGAACCACCTTTGACCCGGCAAAGATCCGGCTGGAGGTAAAGGGGGATACCCAGAAATATGTGAGCCGCGGCGGCTATAAGCTGGAGAAGGCGATGGCGGAGTTTGCACTCTCCCTTGAGGGGGCGGTGTGCATGGACATCGGCGCTTCCACCGGCGGCTTCACGGACTGCATGCTGCAGAACGGCGCGGTCAAGGTTTACTCCGTGGATGTAGGGCATGGACAGCTTGCATGGAAGCTGCGCAATGATGAGCGGGTGGTCTGCATGGAAAAGACCAACTTCCGGTACATGGTTCCGGGAGATCTGGCTGAGGAACCGGATTTTGCATCTGTGGACGTCTCCTTTATTTCCCTGACGAAGATCCTGCTTCCGGCGCGGGCGCTTTTGAAGGACGGTGCGCGGATGGTGTGCCTGATCAAGCCCCAGTTTGAGGCGGGCAGGGACAAGGTAGGAAAAAAGGGCGTGGTCAGGGAGCCGGAGATCCACCGTGAGGTTATCTGTAAGGTGATCGACTACGCGGACAGTATCGGTTTTGGGGTTGACGCGCTGACCTATTCCCCCATCAAGGGTCCGGAGGGCAACATCGAGTATCTGGTGCTTCTGACGTTAAAAAAGGGCAGCAGACCCGAGAGTGATGCGTGGACGGAGCAGGAGGCGGAGCATCAGCTTTCGCAGCTGATTGCACAGGGAGCCGGTCTTTCAAGGGAAGAGGACTGGCAGAAGCGGATTGCCGCTGTTGTTTCGGAGGCACACGGAAAACTGGATTGAAATGAGGGGTGTTATGAAGCACTTTTGTATCTACACCAACAGCCATAAAGACAAGGATCTGACAGTGACCGGATTCATCCGGGCTTATTTTGAGGAGCGCGGCATCGCCTGCTCTGCTGCGGTGGGACAGGATGCGCGCATACCCGAGGACGCGGACTGTGTTCTGGCACTGGGAGGGGACGGCACCATGCTGCAGGCGGCGAGAGCCGTGGGCGGCAGACACGGGGTGTCCCTGCTCGGAATCAATATGGGCACCTTAGGGTATCTGACGGAGGTGGAGCCGGACGGCATTGCCGAGGCGCTTGGGCAGGTGCTCGCAGGGGACTATGAGCTGGAGAGCCGGATGATGCTGAACGGCACCGTTCACCGAAAAAACGGGGAGCGGCGCGAGGATTTTGCGCTCAACGACATTGTGATCGGAAAAGCGGGTTCCCAGCAGGTGCTGCAATTTCATCTCTATGTGAACAGAAAACTTTTGAATAAATATCTGGCAGATGGTATGATAGTGACGACACCGACAGGATCCACGGGGTATAATCTTTCGGCGGGAGGTCCTATCGTGGAGCCCTCCGCAAGACTGCTTGTGCTGACCCCCATCTGTCCCCATACCATGATCCAGCGCAGCATTGTGCTGTCCGCGGAGGACGAGATCGTGATCGAGATCCCGGCAGGCAGGGACGGAAGCGTGCAGAGGGCGGCGGCAAATTTTGACGGCTGCGGCATGGAACTTGAGACGGGAGATGCCGTGAGGATCGTAAAGTCGGAGCGCACCACGGATTTTATCAAGCTGGGCAATGCCGGATTTCTGGAGATCCTGCACAAGAAAATGAGTGATAATTGAGAGAGGGTACGGATTGGCTTATGAAAAAGGTAAGGCACGGAAAAATTATCGAGATCATTGACAAGCATGATGTGGAGACCCAGGAGGAGCTGGCGGCGTACCTCCGTCAGGCGGGCTATGATGTGACGCAGGCCACCGTGTCCCGCGATATCAGGGAGCTTAAGCTCTCCAAGGTGCCTACCGGGGAAGGAAAACAGAAGTACATTGTCATAAAGCAGGATGACAGTCATTTGGGGGACAAGTACATCCGCGTGCTGAGGGACGGCTTCGTGTCCATGGATATGGCGCAGAACATTCTGGTGATCAAGACGGTGTCCGGCATGGCAATGGCGGTGGCTGCCGCGGTGGACGCCATGAAATTCAAGGAGATCGTGGGCTGTATTGCAGGCGACGATACCATTATGATGGCGGTCAGAACGGTGGAGGACACTCAGGTTCTGATGGAGAAGATCAAATCCATGATCGACAGGTGAGTAAAAAAACGGATAAGGGTTCCCTGTGAGAAGGTAGAAGAGGACTTATGTTACTGAGTTTACATGTTAAAAATCTGGCATTAATCGAAGAGACGGAAGTGGAATTTGCACCGGGTCTGAACATTCTGACCGGTGAGACCGGCGCGGGAAAATCCATCCTGATCGGTTCCGTGAGTCTGGCGCTGGGTGCGAAGGCAGACAGTGACCTGATCCGCCACGGGGCGGACAGCGCGCTTGTGGAGCTTACCTTTGACTGTCAGGATGAACGGCTTGGACAAAAGCTGTTGCAGATGGAGCTCCCGAGGGAGGATGTGATCACCGTATCCCGCAGGCTGCAGCAGGGCAGAAGCGTAAGCCGCGTGAACGGAGAGACGGTGAGCGCAAGGCAGCTCAAGGAGATATCGGAGCTGCTGCTTGACATTCACGGACAGCATGAGCACCAGTCTCTTCTGAACAAAAAGAAGCATCTGGAAATTCTGGATGCGTTTGCGGGCGCGGAGGCGGAGACGCTGATGCGGGAGGTGCGGACGCTCTACAAGGAGAGGGAGCGGCTGCGCGATGAGCTGGAAGCCGGACAGATGGACGAGGCGGCGAGAAAGCGGGAGCTGTCCCTGCTCCGCTACGAGGCGGAGGAGATCGGGCAGGCGGCGCTCCGGGACGGTGAGGACGAGGAGCTGGAAAGCCGTTACCGCATCATGGCAAACAGCCAGAAGATCGGCGAGGCGTTAGGTGCGGCACACCGGTTTACGGGCAATGACGGCGAGGGAGCTGCGGAGCTGATCGGAAGAGCCGTGCGGGAATTGACGGGAGTTTCGGGCTACGATGAAACGCTTGCCGGGTTGTCGGAGCAGATCGGCGAGATCGAGTCCCTTTTGGGGGATTTCAACCGGGAGATCGCGGACTACCTAAGCGATATGGAGTTTGACGGCGGGGATTTTGCCATGGTGCAGGATCGGTTGAACCAGATCAACCGATTGAAGGAAAAATATGGAAAATCCATTGAGGATGTGCTTGCATACGCCGGGCAGATCTCGGAAAAAATAGAAAAACTGGATGATTATGAAACCTACCGCAAGCAGATGCTTGCAGAGCTTTCAAAGGCGGAGGAGGCACTTCTTGAAAAATGCGAAGCACTCTCCGCGCTCCGGCGGGAGAAGGCGGCTGAGCTGACAGAGCTGCTGCGGACGGCGCTTGAGGATCTGAATTTTCTCTCGGTGGAGTTTGTGATCGGAATTGAGCAGAAGGAACCGTCTGCGGACGGCTTTGATGATGTGGAGTTTCTGATCTCCACGAACCCGGGCGAGGCGGTGAAGCCTCTCGGCGCGGTGGCAAGCGGCGGCGAGCTGTCCAGAATCATGTTGGCGATCAAGACCGTGCTTGCAGAGAGAGATGCGGTAGATACCCTGATCTTTGATGAGATCGACACCGGAATCAGCGGAAGAACCGCATGGAAGGTGGCGGAAAAGCTGGGAACGCTGGCGCGCGCCCATCAGGTTATCTGCATCACCCATCTGCCTCAGATCGCGGCGATGGCGGATGCGCACTTCCTCATTGAGAAGCAGACGGACGGGGAGAGCACCGTTACGGGAATCCACCGCCTGTCCGACGCAAGGATTTCCGATGAGCTTGCAAGAATGCTGGGAGCGGACACCCTGACACAGGCGGCACTCGACAACGCGAAGGAGCTTCGCATGCAGGCTGCCAAAATTAAACAAAAATAGAATGACCGTTTAGGCGGTGTAAAAAGTGATAACACTAAAGGAGTATCCGAATGGATACTCCTTTTTGCGTACATTTTTGAGGGAGAGAGGCGTGGCTATGAAAATGCAGAGAAGAAGAAATATTTACCGCAGGTGTCTTAAGATCGCACTGACCTTCACCTGCCTGAGTCTGGTTCTGGTCTGGGTTCTGGCGGTGTACGGGCAGATTCCGAAAAACATAAAACTGCGTATGGGAGAGGAGCAGGTGCTTGACATGGGCTTGCCGGTATCGGGGGAAATCAGAAAAACAGAAAACAGCAGTCAGGAGAGCTCGGTGACGGCAAGCAGGCAGAATGCCTCCAATATTCCCGCCGACAGCATCCATATTGACCTGGGAGCGCCCGTCACCATGAAAGCCGACACCTTAAGCTCCTATCAGATGGATCTGAAGCTGTTCGGCTTCATTCCCTTCAAGCAGGTCAACATTGAGGTCATAAAGGATCTGGAACTGACGCCCGTGGGTCTGCCCATCGGCATCTATCTGGAGACGGACGGCATTCTGGTCATCGGGGTGGGAAACTTTGTCTCCCTCTCCGGGCAGGAGGTCTCCCCCTCCCAGTATCTGTTGAAAACAGGGGACTATATCACCGCCCTTGACGGCAGGGAGGTTACGGGAAAGAAGGCGTTTATCCGGGATGTGGAAAATTCCGGCGGGGACGCTGTGACCCTGACGGTAAGGCGGGGGGAGGAGGAATTTGATGTGACCGTGGAGCCGGTGCAGAATCAGAGCGGCAAATACAAGCTGGGAATCTGGGTGCGGGACAATGCACAGGGAGTGGGAACCATGACCTTTGTGGACAGCGAGGGAAATTTCGGCGCGCTGGGGCATGGCATCAATGATGTGGACACCAGCCTTGTGATGAAGCTGGATCGCGGAACCCTCTACCGCACGGAAATCATTGCGATCAAGAAGGGAACCAGGGGGAATCCCGGCGAGATGACCGGCATGATCGAATATTCCGACCGCAACATTCTGGGCACGGTGGACAGCAACACGGAGCAGGGGATTTTCGGCGTCTGCAATGAAAAAATGCTCTCCCGGATCGAGACGGAGCCGATCCCAATCGCCTTAAAGCAGGAGGTGCAGACGGGGGAGGCACAGATTCTGTGCACCGTGGACGGGGAACCGCAGTATTACGATATCGAGATCACGGAGCTCCATCTGGATCACACAAATATCAACAAGGGAATCGTGCTCCGGGTCACGGATCCCAACCTGATCGCCATTACCGGTGGTATCGTGCAGGGCATGAGCGGCGCGCCCATCGTCCAGAACGGAAAGCTTGTGGGCGCAGTCACCCATGTGCTGGTCAACGACTCCACCAGCGGCTACGGAATCTTCGTGGAAGAGATGTTGGGGCATTGAGAAAACAATCCCCTACTGCTTATGCCTATGAAGTGCAACGGCGGATGCTTTCAGGATATCAAGCAGAATACAGGCCTCGGTTGCCGTGCAGGAATCCAGAATATCGGACATTTCCCGCGCTGCGGAGGCCTTGTTTGTGTGCGCGTTATCGTGCAGCAGTTCGTCTTCCGACACCGACAGGACACCGGCGATATCCACCAGCACAGGAAGGCTGAGCTTGGTGTTTCCGGTTTCGATATGGCTCATATGCGTGGTGGATATGCCCACCCGTTCCGCCAACTGCTCCTGAGAAAAATTGTTGGCTTTCCGTATTTTTCTGATTCGTTGTCCGATTTCAAAATAGTTCATTCTGTGCCCCTATTTCATGTTTGTACTTGAATTGTATAGACAATTATGCTAATCCTGAAAAAAATCAATGCGGGTCTGGACAGGTATGTGGTAAATCAGGAAAGAAGGGTAGCCGGGCTGATCGATCAGGTGACGGGGACATCAACAGGGAGATCACCTCATATCAGAATGAAATCATTTCCCGACTGGATCCCCACAAGATAATGGAACGGTTCCGCAGCCAGCAGGATTTTACGGATTATCTGAACACCGTGAATAGCAATCATTCTTTTGATCATTGTGGCGTATGCAATGTATGTAAAAGCGGTCAAAAAGAGCTGCCTGCGGGCTACATGCAGGGAGAGCGCGGTGTACCTGCAAAAAGAGCTGATTGACTTTGAACAGAGCGGGTGCCTGCGGACGGAGTCGGACGAGACCGTGAAGCGTGCGGTGGACAGATATAATGAAAAGTATCTGATGCTTTTGAACAGTGCTTTTGTGGATCCGCAGTACGGGGAGAAACAGGAGAAAAAGGAACGCTTCCGCACCTTGGTGGAAGAATGGCAGAGCATAATGTAGCAGGGTGACCGGAGAGCAAAAACATATTTTTGACAGGACAGATTGTTCGGAAATGAGGATAATATGGCTGACATAAGAGATTTTGTGAAAATTTCAATCCCGTCAATGATGGGAATTGTATCCCCACGGAGATTTCTTTTGTTTTGGATCCCAATTTTCGCATTTTCAGGTCGTAAAAGGTGCCTTTGAGGAGGAAATTGTATCTCTGTAAATATTTTTCTCACTTTGGATCCCATTTTTCCTTGTTTTGTGGGATCCGGGAAAGCATTTTTCTCTGTATAGAGACAATATTGCAAAATAACAGGTGTTATCAGTTTGGTTTTTCTGATAATTGGGATCTAAAAAAGAATTTTTTTCTTCTGGGATACAATCCCGGGAAAAGCTCACTATGAAAAGCACAGGAAGAAAGCCCAAAGGAAAAATGCCATGAATCTCCAAGGGAAAAGCTTATAATGGAAAGATCAAAGGAAAAGCCCCGTGCCCCATGAAACTCCAAGGGAAAAGCCTATAATGAAAAACGCAAAAGGAAAGCAAATGACAAGCCACATAGAAAATTCCTGCTTGCGTGTACCGCACGGAAAGGATAGAATGAAAAGGTATGCTGAATCGAAAGGAAAGGGAGAGCCTTTTTTGGTTGTCCCGGATGGTGAGAAGATTGCGAAAGACGTGCGCAGAAATGGAGAAAAGAATGAAATATGATGTAGTGATCGTGGGGGCGGGGCCTGCGGGAATCTTTACGGCGCTTGAGCTGGTGAAGAACGGAAGCAGGAAAAAGATTCTGATGATAGAAAAGGGGAAATCGGTGGAGGACAGAAGCTGTCCCAAGGCGAAGACCCATAAATGCGTGGGGTGCGAGCCCTGCAATATTACGACCGGATTCTCCGGGGCGGGAGCATTTTCCGACGGAAAGCTGTCGCTAAGCTACGAGGTGGGCGGCGACTTCCCGACTCTGGTGGGGGAGGAGTTCGCGCAGGAGCTCATCGACTACACGGATAAGATTTATCTGGAGTTCGGGGCTGACTCCCATGTGGAGGGCGTGTCGGATCCAGACAAGGTAAAGGATATCAGAAAGCGCGCCATTCAGGCGGGACTTAAGCTGGTGGACTGCCCAATCAGGCATCTGGGAACGGAGAAGGCGCAGCAGCTTTATCTGGCGATTGAAAAATACCTGCAGGAGAAGGGCGTGGATATGCTGTTCGGGCATAGCTGCGAAGATCTGGTGATCGAGAACGGCGTCTGCAAGGGTGTGGTTGCGAAGAACGCAAAGAAAGAGGAGACCCTCTACGAGGCGGAACATATCGTGGTGGCGACCGGCAGGCGGGGAGCTGACTGGCTGCAGAACATATGCGCAAAATACGACATTGCCCACAAGCCGGGAACCGTCGACATCGGCGTGCGTGTGGAGGTGCGAAACGAGATCATGGAAGAGGTTAATCAGGTGCTCTACGAGTCCAAGCTGATCGGCTATCCCAGACCGTTCAAGAACAAGGTGCGCACTTTCTGTCAGAATCCGGGCGGCTTTGTCAGTCAGGAAAATTACGACGGCGGTCTGGCGGTGGTGAACGGACATTCCTACAAGGATCTGAAGTCCAACAATACCAACCTTGCCATTCTGTGTTCCCACAACTTTACGGAGCCCTTCAACCAGCCCATCGCCTATGCGCAGAAGGTGGGCGAGCTGACAAACATGCTGGGCGCCGGACAGATCATGGTGCAGCGCTACGGCGATATTCTCGACGGCAAGCGGACATGGCAGAAGGAGCTGGCACAGTCCAATGTGCGTCCCACCCTGCCGGATGTGGTGGCGGGAGATATCACGGCGGCAATGCCTTACCGCGCCATGGTGAACATCATTAACTTCATTCAGGCGGTGGATCATGTGGTGCCGGGCTTTGCGGGAACGGAGACCCTGCTTTATTCGCCGGAGCTCAAGTTCTACAGCAACAAGGTGAAGATGGACACGGATCTGAACACCAACGTGAAGGGACTGCACTGTCTGGGCGATTCCAGCGGCTGGACAAGAGGCCTTATGATGGCTTCCGCCATGGGCGTATTGATGGGCAGAAAGCTTCTTTCGGAAAAAATGTAGAAAAAATGCGACGCATATCTGTTGCGGCAAAAATCCTTATCACATTATAATGGGTACGATAGAGTTTTGTAAAATCAGGAGGATTTTTCATGGAACAGCTTAATGTGTTGACTACGAAAGATAATGAAAAACTGTATAAAATAATCGGTCAGCTGATGAGTACCGACAAAGAATTCCAGATTATGATTACAGTACCCTCCGGAAAAAAAGAGCAGCAGGTAAAAAACGGTGTCGAGGAAATCATCAAAAAAGCAGAAGAGAGAGATTTAGAGCAGGATGTGACGGATATGATCCATGAGATCGGCGTTCCTGCCCATATAAAGGGGTATCAGTATCTGAGGGAGGCGATCATGATGTCGGTGGAGGATCCGTCCATGTTAAGCTCCATTACAAAGGTACTTTACCCGACCATAGCAAAGAAATTCCAGACGACCTCAAGCAGGGTGGAGCGTGCGATCCGGCACGCCATTGAGGTCGCATGGAGCAGAGGAAGGATGGAGACGCTGGATGCGCTGTTCGGCTATACGGTCAACACGGGGAAGGGAAAACCCACAAACTCCGAGTTTATCGCCCTGATCGCGGACAGGATCCGTTTGAAGTACCGGAACTGAAAATAAATCTTTTAAATACCCTTCCGATGTTGTATAATGAAAGAAGTATGGATGACAACAGTCACATGGGAGGAGATTACGATGAAGAAGGTTTTGTTTGCGGCATCCGAGGGTGTTCCCTTTATCAAGACCGGAGGACTTGCCGATGTTGCGGGATCACTGCCCAAATGTCTGGATAAGCAGTATTATGACGTCAGGGTGATCATTCCGAGATATACCTGCATGAAACCCCAGATGCAGGAGAAGCTGCGTTATGTGACGCATTTCTATATGGACTTCAACTGGCGGGAGGAATATGTCGGTATTCTCGAGGCGGAAGTGGACGGCATCAAATACTACTTTATCGACAACGAGCACTATTTCTCGGGATTTAAGCCTTACGGGGATGACGTCAGATTTGAGATTGAGAAGTACGCTTATTTCTCAAAGGCTGTGCTGTCGGCGCTGCCGCTCATTGATTTCCAGCCCGATGTGGTGCACTGCCATGACTGGCAGACCGGACTCATTCCGGTATATTTAAAGGAGCGTTTCAAGGGCGATCCCTTCTTCTGGGGCATGAAGTCCATCATGACGATCCACAACCTGAAATTCCAGGGAAGGTGGGACGTAAAATCCGTCAAGGAGATCACGGGATTGCCGGATTATTATTTTACCTCAGACAAACTGGAGGCGTACAAGGACGCCAACCTGTTGAAGGGCGGTCTGGTATTTGCGGATGCGATTACCACCGTGAGCAACACCTACGCCGAGGAGATCAAGACGGACTTCTACGGAGAAGGCCTGAACGGTCTGCTCAATGCGAGAGCGCATGACCTGCGCGGAATCGTAAACGGCATTGATTACGATGAGTACGATCCCGCCAAGGATAAGCTGATTACCGCCAACTATGATGCGGTGACCTTCCGCAAGGAAAAGATCAAGAACAAGCGCGCCCTGCAGAAGGATCTGGGGCTGACACAGGACGACAAGAAGTTTATGATCGGCATCGTGTCCAGACTGACGGATCAGAAGGGCTTTGACCTGATCGCCTACGTGATGGATGAGCTTTGTCAGGACAATGTGCAGATCGTGGTGCTTGGAACCGGCGAGGAACGGTACGAGAACATGTTCCGCCATTTTGACTGGAAATATGCGGACAGAGTGTCCGCCAACATATACTATTCAGAGGAGATGTCCCACAGGATCTATGCGTCCTGCGATGCGTTCCTTATGCCGTCGCTCTTTGAGCCCTGCGGCTTAAGCCAGCTCATCGCCCTGCGCTACGGTACGGTGCCCATTGTGCGTGAGACAGGCGGTCTGAAGGATACGGTAATGCCCTACAATGAGTACGAGAGTACGGGCACGGGCTTCTCCTTCACCAACTACAACGCCCATGAGATGCTGCGCACCATCCGTTATGCAGAGCAGATCTACTACGACAGGAAGAGAGAGTGGAACAAAATGATTGACCGCGGTATGGCGGCAGACTTCTCCTGGCATGCGTCTGCGTGCAAGTATCAGGAAATGTACGACTGGCTGATCGGAAGATAACAGCCGGTGGAGAGCAGCATGAGTAAAAGCAGCAAAAAAAACGGTTTTATCATACAGGCGGGGATTCTGGCGGCAGCCGGTATCATTTGCAGAATTATAGGACTCCTATACAGGAGTCCTTTAACTGCTATTATCGGGGATGAAGGAAACGGTTATTATCAGACGGCGTACACCGTCTATACCATTGTGCTTCTGATCTCGTCCTACAGCATTCCCTCAGCCATTTCAAAAGTGATAGCGCAAAAGCTTGCAATCCGGGACTACAGAAATGCCCACCGGATTTTTTTGTGTTCGCTCTATTATGTGCTGATCGTGGGCGGCATTGCAAGCCTGATCCTGTTTTTCGGCGCAGGGCTTATCACCAAGGGGCCTGCGGTCACGGTGCTGCGCGTCTTTTCTCCCACCGTGTTCCTCTACGGTATTCTGGGGGTGCTGCGCGGCTACTTTCAAGCCCACAGATCGATGGTGCAGACTTCGGTTTCACAGATTCTGGAACAGATCCTGAACGCGGTGGTGAGTATCGGCGCTGCATATCTTTTGATCGTGATGATGCTGCACGGAACGGAAAAGTATGTGATCAATGACGATCATTCCGTGAGCTTTGGAGGAGAGGTCGTGATGCAGACTGCTGAGGTGCAGGTGGATGCGGACGGCAATACCCTGCTTGATGCGGACGGTGAGCCGGTCTATGTCCTGAGTGAGGAGCAGCAGACGTGGAACACCAAGCATGCCGCCTACGGCGCGGTGGGAAGCGCGCTGGGAACCGGTGCGGGAGTGCTTGCCGCCCTCCTGTTCATGTGGGGCATTTACGGCATCAACAAGAATATGTTCCACAGACGGATTGCCAGAGACAGACATGAGGCGGAGAGCTACGGGGAGATCCTGCGCACGGTGAGCGGCGTGGTGGTGCCCTTTATTCTGAGCACCGCCATTTATAACCTCAGCACCTTCCTGAACCAGACCATTTACCTGAATCTTGGAACGGCGGTCAAGGGGCTTACGGACACGGAGGCATATACCCGGTACGGAATCTTTTCCGGAAAAGCGGTGGTGATCTCCAACATTCCCATCGCCCTGTCGAGTGCCATGTCCTCCGCAATCCTGCCAAACATTGCGGCAAAGATCGGACAGGGGGATGAGGAGGGTGCCCGGGAAAAGACGGCGCAGGCAGTCAAGACCACTATGTTCATCGCCATTCCGGCAGCCGTGGGCATCGGGGTGCTGGCGCGTCCCATCACATGGCTTCTGTTCCGCCAGAAAGCATCGATCGATCTGGCGTCAAAGCTGCTTGCGGCTCTGGCACTGTCCATTGTGTTCTACTCCCTTTCCACCCTGTCAAACAGCGTATTGCAGGGAATCGGAAAAGTGAAGGTTCCTGTACACAATGCGGCGATAGCGCTGGCAATCCAGACCGTGACCGTGAGCGCACTTTTATATGCCACCAATCTGGATCTTTACGCCATGGCGATCGCCATGCTGGTGTATTCGGGAGCCATGTGTGTGCTGAACCAGCGTTCCATACGGAAATATTTAGGATACAGGCAGGAGGTGTTCCGCACCTTTGTAACGCCTGCGGTGGCGTCCGCCTTTATGGGTGCGGCGGCCTACGGCACATACAAGGGCGTGCAGTTTCTGCTGAAGGCGGGGGAGTATCCGTCAAGACTGCAGAATGCGCTGGCGCTGTTCCCTGCGGTGATCGCGGGCGCAGTGATCTATTTTATATTGGAAATCGTGCTCCGCGGCGTTACGGAGTCGGAGCTTAAGGCACTGCCCAAGGGGTATCTGCTTGTGAGGATGGCAAAGAAATGCCGCCTGATGTAGGAGGAAACAATCATGGCATTTGACGGTATTACCATAGCAAATGTAGTAAAAGAGATGCGGCAGGTTCTGATCGGAGGGCGCATATACAAAATTGCGCAGCCGGAGCCGGATGAGCTTCTGCTCACAGTCAAAACGGGGGAGGGGCAGTACAGGCTGTTTCTTTCCGCGGGCGCTTCCCTGCCGCTGATTTATCTGACGGAGGACAACAAGCAAAGCCCCATGACCGCGCCCAATTTCTGCATGCTGCTGCGCAAGCATCTGCAGAACGGCAGGATCGTGGATATCACGCAGCCGGGGTTAGAACGCATTGTGCATATCCATGCGGAGCATCTGGACGAGATGGGAGATTTGTGCCGCAAGCAGCTTATCATCGAACTGATGGGCAAATACAGCAATATTATTTTCTGCGATGAGGATAACCGGATCATCGACAGTATCAAGCATGTGTCGGGGCTTGTGAGCTCCGTCCGGGAGGTGCTGCCGGGAAAGCCGTATTTTGTGGCGGACACGATGCATAAACAGGATCCGCTTACCGTCACGGAGGACGCCTTCGTGCGGACCATGCAGGCTGCGCCCATGCCGGTGTTCAAGGCGGTTTATACCTCCTACACGGGAATTTCCCCCTGCATCGCACAGGAGCTGTGCTTCCGGGCGGGTATGGACGGGGAGCAGCCGACGGCGGCATTCTCCGGGGACGAACTGCACAGGCTGTACGTAGAGTGGAAAAAGATGGCGGATGCCATAGAGGCAGGAGACTTTGCACCCTGCATCGCCTACGAGGGAAAGAAGCCTGCGGAATTTGCGGCGTTTCCGCTCACAAGCTATGAAAACACGGTGTCCTACGATTCCATGTCCGCGCTTCTTGAGCATTATTATGCGGAAAAAAACGCCCGGACAAGGATCCGGCAGAAGTCCGTGGATCTGCGCAAGATCGTGCAGACAGCGCTGGAGCGGAATGTGAAAAAACTGGATCTGCAGATGCAGCAGATGAAGGATACTGAAAAGAGAGACACCTACCGGGTTTACGGGGAGCTGCTCAACACCTACGGCTACGGCGCAGAGGAGGGGGCGAAATCCCTGCGCGCGCTCAACTATTACACCGGGGAAGAGATTACGATTCCGCTTGATCCCGCGCTGTCGGCGGGAGAGAATGCAAAGCGGTATTTTGAGAAGTACGGGAAATTGAAGCGCACCTACGAGGCACTGGAAAAGCTGACCAAGGAAGTGGAGGAGGAGATCGAACATCTTCGCTCCGTGGAGGCGGCGTTGTCCATTGCCGTGGGTGAGGAGGATCTGGTGGAGATCCGCGAGGAGCTGGTGCAGAGCGGCTACATCCGCCGCAGGGGAGGCACAAAGAAGGTGAAGGTCACCAGCAGGCCGTTCCACTATGTGAGCAGTGACGGCTATGATATGTATGTGGGCAAGAACAACCTGCAAAACGAGGAGCTGACCTTTAAATTTGCGTCGGGCGGCGACTGGTGGTTCCATGCCAAGAAATGTCCGGGCTCCCATGTGATCGTGAAGATGAAGGGGCAGGAGGAGCTTCCCGACCGTACCTTTGAGGAGGCGGCAAGGCTTGCCGCTTATTATTCCGCCGGGCGCGATCAGGCAAAGGTGGATGTGGATTATGTGCAGAAGAAGCAGGTGAAGAAGCCGAACGGGGCAAAGCCCGGTTTCGTGGTGTACTATACCAACTATTCCATGTCCATCGAGCCGGATATTACGGGCATAAAGTGCCTCCAATCTTGACGAATCGGGGCATGTCTACTATAATGAAACTGTATGCAGTCACAGGGGGTATGGGCTGCGCGGGAAGAAGGTATACCAATGATCAAAAGTATGACCGGCTTTGGCAGATGTGAGCTGACGGAGGGAAACCGCCGCTTTACGGTGGAGATGAAGTCCGTCAATCACAGATATCTGGATGTCAATATCAAGATGCCGAAAAAACTGAACTTCTTTGAGTCCTCCATCCGGAATGAACTCAAGAATTACATGCAGAGAGGAAAGGTGGATCTCTTCATCACCTATGAGGATTTCTCCGAGACCACGGGCTACGTCAAGTACAACAAGGACATTGCCGCTGAGTATCTGGATTATCTGAAACAGATGTCGGAGGAGTTCGGACTGGAGAATGATATCCGTGTCTCCACCCTGTCCCGCTACCCGGACGTGTTTACCATGGAGGAGCAGGAGGATGACGAGGAGGAGATCTGGAAGGAACTGGATCGGGCGCTTAAGCAGGCTGCCGAGGCATTTGTGGAGACCCGCATCAAAGAGGGCGAGAATCTGAAGCAGGATCTTCTGGAGAAGCTGGACGGCATGCTTGCCCATGTGGACTTCATTACGGAGCGTTCCCCTCAGATCATTGCGGAATACAAACAGAAGCTGTACGACAAGGTGCAGGATCTGTTGAAGGACGCACAGGTGGATGAAAACAGGCTGTTGACGGAGGTCACCATTTTTGCCGACAAGGTCTGTGTGGACGAGGAGCTGGTGCGTCTGAGAAGCCATATCGAGGCGACCAGATCGGCGCTTATCGCAGGCGGCAGCATCGGCAGAAAGCTTGATTTTATCGCACAGGAGATGAACCGCGAAGCAAATACCATCCTGAGCAAGACGACCGATATCGAGGTTTCCAACCGTGCCATCGAGCTTAAGACGGAGATCGAGAAAGTCCGCGAGCAGATTCAAAACATCGAGTAAAGGAAAGAGTATGGATAAGCTGATTCATATCGGATTCGGCAACATTGTGAATACGGGAAAGATCATTGCCATTGTGAGTCCCGATTCCGCTCCCATCAAGCGTCTGGTGCAGAATGCTAAGGAGGCGGGGATGGCGATTGACGCCACCCAGGGGCGCAGGACAAAGGCGGTGCTGGTAATGGAAAACAGTCAGATTGTGCTTTCGGCGCTTCTTCCCGAAACCATTGCGGGAAGGGCACAGGCAGGAGAATGCATGGATCATTCTGCGGAAGAACATATGACGGAGGATGGCGAAGAGGATGAATAAAGGAATATTGATCGTTCTGTCCGGTTTTTCCGGCGCGGGCAAGGGAACCTTGATGAAAGAGCTGCTTAAGACTTACGACAACTACGCGCTGTCGATCTCCATGACCACAAGAAATCCCAGACCGGGCGAGGAAGACGGCAGGGAATATTTCTTCTCCACAAGAGAAGCTTTTGAAGAAAAGATTGCACAAAACGGATTAATAGAGTATGCTGAGTATTGCGGTAACTATTACGGCACACCCCGCGACTATGTGGAGCGTATGCTGGAAGAGGGAAAGGATGTGATCCTTGAAATCGAGATCCAGGGTATGCGCAAGGTGAAAAAGATGTTTCCGCAGATGCTGTCCCTGTTTGTGACACCGCCCAGCGCGGCGGAGCTGGAGCGCAGACTGCGCGGCAGAGGAACGGAAACGGAAGAGGTGATCCGCAAGAGACTTGGGCGGGCATCCGAGGAATCCTGCGGCGTGGAGGATTATGATTATATCGTCATAAACGACCGGCTGGAGGAGTGTGTCAAGGAGATTCACGGTATTGTGCAGGCGGCGAAGAGAGCCTCCGGGCGCAATATGGAATTTATCAATCAAATCAGAGACGAACTGAACGTTCTGTCGAAAGGAGAATAGTTATGTTACATCCATCTTATACGGATCTGATGAAGGTCGTAAACGCAGAGGTTGAGCCGGGTGAGGAGCCCGTGGTAAGCAGCCGTTATTCCATCGTGATGGCAACCTCAAAGAGGGCGCGTCAGATCATCTCAGGGGACGAACCTCTGGTGGACGGAACCGGCAAGAAGCCGCTGTCCATTGCTGTTGAGGAGTTGAACGAAGGCAAGATCAAGATTCTGAATGACGAGGAAGAAGATCAGGATCAGGAACAGGCTTAAAAATCGGAAGGGCGGAGACGGAGCAGTCCGTTTGGGCGGCACCGCCGCAGACGGAGAATCCTGCTTTGCAGGGTTCTCTTTTTACGATAAAAACATATTGAAGGATTTTTATTATGAGAATCATGTTTGTCTCTCTTGGCTGCGACAAGAATCTTGTGGATACGGAGATGATGCTGGGGCAGCTCTACGAGAAAGGGTATGAATTTACGGATGATGAGACACAGGCGGACATCGTGGTGGTGAATACCTGCTGTTTTATCGGAGATGCGAAGGAGGAGAGCATCAACACGCTTTTGGAGATGGCGGAGCTTAGAAAGAACGGCAGTCTCAAGGCGCTGATCGCATCCGGCTGTCTGGCACAGCGCTACCGTGAGGAGATTCAGACCGAGATTCCCGAGGTGGACGCCATCATCGGCACCATGGCGATCGATGAGATCGTCCGGACGGTGGAGGAGGTTCTGGCGGGACAGCGGAGCAACCATTACAAGGATTTGAACGGAACGCCCGTATACGGGAAAAAGAGAATTGTGACCACGGGCGGACATTATGCATACATGAAGATTGCGGAGGGGTGCGACAAGCACTGCACCTACTGCATCATTCCGAAGGTGAGGGGCGGGTATCGCTCCGTTCCCATGGAGAGCCTCATAAAGGAAGCGGAGGAGCTGGCGGAGAACGGCGTGCGGGAGCTGATTCTCGTGGCGCAGGAGACCACTCTTTACGGAAAGGATCTTTACGGGAAAAAGAGTCTGCCGGAGCTTTTGCACAGACTGGCGGCGGTGGACGGCATCCGTTGGATCCGTATTCTCTACTGCTACCCGGAGGAGATAGACGATGCGCTGATCGACGCCATAAAGAGCGAGGAGAAGGTGTGCCACTATCTGGATATTCCCATTCAGCATGCCTCCGACGCCATTTTACAGCGGATGGGCAGGCATACGACCCGGGCGGATCTGGAGCATATGATAGAAAAGTTAAGGACGGAGATTCCCGATATTTGTCTGCGCACCACGCTGATCTCCGGATTCCCGGGAGAGACAGAGGAGGATCACGAGGAGAATCTGGCGTTTGTGAACGACATGGAATTTGACAGGCTTGGAGTGTTCCCCTACTCGCAGGAGGAGGATACGGCGGCAGCGCTGATGGAAGGACAGATTGACGAGGAGCTCAAGGTACAAAGACAGGGTGAAATCATGGAGCTGCAGCAGGAGATCGCCTTTGAAAAGGCGGAGGACATGGTCGGAAGGGTGCTCACCGTGATGGTGGAAGGCAAGATCGCGGAGGAGGACGCCTATGTGACCCGGACATACCGGGACGCGCCCGGCGTGGACGGCTATCTGTTTTTGAATACCGGTGCAAATCTGATGACCGGCGACTTTGTGAAGGTGAGAGTGACGGGTTCCAACGAATATGACCTGATAGGAGAGATAGAGCATGAATTTACCGAATAAACTGACTGTTTTCAGAATGATACTGATTCTCCCTTTTGTGCTGCTGCTTCTGGGCGGTTTCCATGAGTGGGGCTGGTTTACCGCAGTGCTCGGAGGCGTGATGGAATACACGGACTACATTGCACTTGCCGTGTTCATCATTGCGAGCCTGACGGATCTGATCGACGGAAAGATAGCGAGAAAATACAATCTGGTTACCAACTTCGGCAAGTTTATGGATCCACTGGCGGATAAGCTTCTGGTGTGCGCCGCCATGATCTGTCTGGTGGAGATGGGACGCATTCCGGCATGGGTGGTCATCATCATTATCAGCCGTGAGTTCATTATCAGCGGGTTCAGACTGGTGGCGTCCGATAAGGGCGTGGTGATCGCCGCAAACTACTGGGGCAAATTCAAGACCACGTTCCAGATGATCATGGTGTGCCTGATGATTGCCAATATCAGTGCCATTTCATTGCTTACGGATATTATCATGTGGATCGCACTGGCTTTGACAGTGATTTCCCTGATCGACTATGTCTGGGCAAACCGCGGCGTGATGTCTGAGGGGGAGCCGGAGCAGACGGAGGAAAAGGCCGGCAAGGCAGAGGAAGCACCGGAGGAGACCGTGGCGAGACTGCTGAAGGAGAAGAAGATGACGCTTGTCACGGCAGAGTCCTGCACCGGCGGAATGCTGGCGGCAAAGCTGGTCGGTGTGCCAGGCGTGTCCGCTGTTTTCAAGGAGGGCTTTGTCACCTATGCCAATGAGGCAAAGGAGGAGCTTCTGGGTGTGCGGGACAGCACGCTTGCAAAATACGGCGCGGTGAGCGCGCAGACCGCAGAGGAGATGGTGCGCGGAGCAGCAGAGAGAGCCGGAGCGGACGCATCGGTTTCCATAACGGGAATTGCGGGGCCGGACGGCGGTACAAAGGAGAAACCGGTGGGTCTTGTATACATCGGTTGTAAGGTAGGAGAAACGGTAAAGGTGGAAGAGTATCATTTTTCCGGCAGTCGGGATGAGATACGGAGGAATGTCACATCAGCGGCACTGGTGCAGTTGAGGGATGCACTGTAAGCGCTGACGGGGACGGAATGAGAGGGAGAAGATGGCAGACAGCAGCAGATTTGATTTTTGCCCGAAGTGCGGGGCGCTGTCGAGGGACGGCGTTTGCCAGAGCTGCGGGTATGTAAATCAGGATATCATAAAAGAAATGGAGGCGGCCCGGGCGCAGGCGACAGTGCAGCAACCGTATGCGCACCCTGTGAACACAGCACCGATGCAAAGCCCCACCGGGCAGGCTCCAGTGACGCAGGGACAGCCTATGGCGCAGCAGCCGTATGCACAGGCTCCTAATGTGCAGCCACCCGTGGTACAGCAGCCCACACCGCCGGCGTACATGCAGCAGCCGTATGCCCGCCCTGTGAACACACCGCCGGCGTACATGCAGCAGCCGTATGCCCGCCCCGTGAACACACCGCCGGCGTACATGCAGCAGCCGTATGCCCGCCCTGTGAATACGGCACCGATGCAGGCACAGCCGTACGCCCGTCCCGTGAACGCGGCGGCGATGCAAGGCCCTGCCGGGCAGGCTCCGGTGACGCAGGGACAGCCTATGGCGCAACAGCCATATGCGCAGGCGCCCAATGCACAACAGCCTAACATGCAGGCACCCATGTACCAGTCGGGGTACGGCGCAGTTCCTCCCGGACAATACCCGGGATATGCACCTGCGGTTCCGCCCGCACAGCCCCCTAAGAAGAAGGGAGGCACGGCGGTTGCCATATGCATACTGGCAGGAATCGTACTGGTTGCGCTGGTTGCGCTGATTCTGGTGGGCGTCAGTCTTTTGGAGAAGGCAAAGAAGGAACAGGATAGCCGGGACGCCTTCCGCTCTGATTATGAGAGAACAGAAAAGATGCTGGAGGATGATTTTGCCGCACCGGAGGAAACAAAAGATCCCGGGGAGACGGGCACGGTCGGCGAAACCCAGCCGGACAGCACGGCGCCTGCCGGTGATTTCTCGTTTTACGAGCTGGATGTGACGGAACAGAACCGGAATGAGAGCGGACAGGATCCGGACATTCCGTATTATTCCGGTCCTTACAATTCTCTCCGTGATGATCTTTCCTATGAGATTACGTTTATAGAGGCAATATACTACGCGACGAATCTGAATGCTTCGGTCGATGTGGAATATCCGCAGATTGTATCTGACGATATGGAGAACATGGATTACATCAATGAGGCACTGCGGTACGAGTTTGAGTACTACCGTGACTATTTTAGTACGGAGTACAAGGAATACATGACAAGTGAGGAGGATGTCTTTGCGTGTGAAGTGGATTCCTTTGTCACCTACATGGACGAGAAGATCCTGAGCGTTGTGTTTTATGAGAAGATTGCACTGAAATTGGGCTATGAGACCTATCAGGGAATCAACTTCTATTGCCTGAACTTTAATCTGGAGACGGGCACGCTGCTTGAAAATACGGAAGTGTTGCGTCTGGATGAAGATTTTGCGGTAGATTTCAGGGGACGGGAAGTGGAGGAGAACGGAGAAGAGGCGCTGACTGCCTATTCCGATCAGGAGATACTCCGCATGCTCAAGGACGGCACCAGACTGGTATTGTTCTATACGCCCATGGGGCTTGAGGTTGGTTTGAATCTGGATGAACGCATTGTTTACGTCACCTATGACGACTATAAGAATTATCTGAATGACTTTTGATATGCCGGGGAAGAAGGATGATCCTTCTTCCCTGTTTTAATGACATAGGAAATCTTTTAAAGCTCCCCGGACAGGTTTTTATGAGAACTGATTCAATTCGTCTGCCTTACCTGCTACAATTTCAAGGATTTTCTGCGTTTCCACCGCATCGGTCTTGTTCTGTCTTACGATCTCTCTGGTGCTTTCCGTGCTTGCCGTAATTTTCTCGCTGGCGGCGGACAGCTGGGTAATGCTCTCGATAATGGAGTTGTTTGCTTCCACCATCTCCTTCATCATGCCGTCAATATCCGACACGTTTCTGTCAAGCTCACCCATTTTCTTTTCCACATCGGCAAAGCTTTCATCCACCCGTGAAATAGCCTTGATCTGCTCGTTCATGGCGTTTACGGAGCTGTTGATCGCCTCGGAAGTCGCGGCAGTTCCGTTTGTCAGATTGCTGATCAGTTCATTGATATTCCGGGTGGATTCCAATGTCTGCTCCGCCAGAATGCGGATCTGTTCCGCCACAACCGCAAAGCCCCTTCCGGCTTCGCCTGCTCTTGCGCTTTCAATGGAGGCATTCAGTGCGAGAAGATTTGTCTGGGTTGATATGCTTAAGATGTTATTTGCAAAGTTTTTCATTGCATCCGCATCTTTTTGCAGATTCTCCATGTTTTCCACAACCTGACGGTTCATCTGTACAATATTTTCCGTATGCACATTCAGCACGCCCACAGCATCATTTCCCTGTTGCACGCTGCTCTTTGCCTGTTCTGTCACCGCTACCATATTCTTGGATTTCTCTGCAGTTTCCTGAATGGTACGCTGGATCTCCTGGGTCATTTCCGCCTGACTCTGCACACTTTCGGCTGTTGCGGAAATGCCGTCGGCGATCTCCTCCATGGAATCCTGCAGCAGAACGGCTGATTTCTCCAACTGCCGCATTTTCTCCGTCGCGGAGGAGGTATTGTTCTGCACCACATTGGCAACGTCAAGAATTTCGTCTATCATATGCTTCTGTTCCCGGTTGATATCCTCTGCAACACCGAAAATGTCCATATTATACATTGTAAAGATTTCATTGATGGAAACCACACAGATATGTAAGACAAAAGCAAGGAGCATGGTACAGATGTTTTCCAGCCTTCCCTCGCTGCCTGAACGGAAAATCACAAAGATGCGGTTCAGCATTACATAAAACAGAACGATGTTGGAATAGGCGACGGTAAATTTTTTATCATAATACAAAATGCAGATGAAAGCCATGACAAAGAGCATGCATGCGATGGCAGCGTGATTGACCAGCATGGTATCCGCCATATGTAACGGCGTGATGATCAAAAGCATTGCAGCACGTATTTTTTTCCCGTCCATGCGGCTTCTGAAGGTCAGACAATACAGAAGAATTTCCGCCACCACATAGATTCCTGTCATGAGATAGGCTGTCGGCTGCCGGTTGATATTAAAAAACAAATTTCCAAAGTACAACATCGCTGTATCAATGGTCAATACGATAAAACTCCCCCAGAACATATACCAGTTCGTTTTCTGGATCCGTCTTTTTGCGTCTGCATATTTTCTCTCCAAAACAAAAGCCTCCTTTGTACGTTTCATGCAATTAATTGTATCAAAAAAAAAGTACACAACTCAAGAACCACCTGCGGTATTTTGAACTTATTTTTTGATTCCGGTTATAAGTAAGTAAAAAATATGGGAAATATGCCGGAGCTGCTTGTATAAAGGCTGCGGATATGGTACATTTTTATTGTCACAATTCCCATTGTGCGCCGATCGGCAGCACAGGCATTTCTTGGAGGAAAAATTTCCGACCAGTCCGGCAGTTCGCCACACATCACAGGGTAAGTGAAAACGCGTACAAACGTAAAAAAATGAAAAAAAGTGAGGAGGGATGCCTTTGAGGGAGGATTATTGGACTTTTGAAGTGATATAATAAAAAAAGATTGACAAAACAGAACAAATGTTTTATTGTGGAATAGAACACTTGTTCTTTACAGAATGGAGAATGATATGGAAAAAGATGAAAAGCTGAAAGCATTGGATGCAGCCCTTGCGCAGATTGAGAAACAGTACGGAAAAGGTGCCGTGATGAAGCTCGGTGACCCCACCGCGCAGATGAATGTAGAGACGATACCCACAGGTTCCTTAAGCCTTGATGTGGCGCTGGGACTGGGCGGAATCCCCAAGGGCAGGATCGTGGAGATATACGGTCCCGAATCCAGCGGTAAAACCACGGTTACGCTGCATATGATCGCAGAGATACAGAGAAGGGGCGGCATAGCCGGATTCATCGACGCCGAGCATGCGCTGGATCCCGTCTATGCAAAAAATATCGGTGTGGATATTGACAACCTCTACATATCCCAGCCGGACAGCGGTGAGCAGGCGCTTGAGATCACGGAGACCATGGTGCGCTCCGGAGCGATTGACATTGTGGTGGTGGACTCGGTTGCAGCCCTGGTGCCAAAGGCGGAGATCGAGGGCGAGATGGGAGATTCCCATGTAGGACTTCAGGCGCGCCTGATGTCCCAGGCACTCAGAAAACTGACCGCCGTGATCAGCAAGTCAAATTGTACGGTAGTGTTCATCAACCAGCTGCGTGAGAAGGTGGGCGTCATGTTTGGCAGCCCCGAGACCACAACCGGCGGCCGGGCGCTGAAGTTTTATTCCTCCGTGCGTCTGGATGTGCGCCGGATCGAGTCTTTGAAGCAGGGCGGAGAAGTGATCGGAAACCGTACCCGCGTGAAGGTGGTAAAGAACAAGATTGCGCCCCCGTTCAAGGAGGCGGAGTTTGATATCATGTTCGGACGGGGTATCTCCAAAGAGGGAGATATTCTGGATCTGGCGTCGGAGTGCGGCGTGATCAATAAGTCCGGGGCATGGTTTGCTTACGATGGCAACAAGATCGGGCAGGGGCGTGAGAATGCGAAGCAGTTCCTGAAGGATAATCCGGCAGTCTGCGCGGAGGTCGAGGCGAAGGTGAGAGAGCATTTCGGACTTCATGCGGAGAATGCGTCCGCAGATTCTGCCGCTTCCGCAGACAGCACCAAGGCATCCGAAGGAAAAGCAACAGGAAAGAAAGCATGATCGTCACGGATATTGCGGAGCAGTCCGCATCAAAAGTGAAAATTGAGATTGATGGAGCGTTCGCCTTTGTGTTATACAAAGGCGAACTGCGCAAATACGGGATAAAAAGCGGCGAGCCCATACCCGATGCGGTCTATGAGGAGCTTACGGTGCGCGTGCTTCCCAAGCGGGCGACGCTGCGCTGTATGAATCTGCTTAAGAGCAGGGATTACACGGTGGCACAGTTAAAGACAAAGCTGAAGCAAGGCGGTTATCCGGAGGCTGCCATGGAGAGTGCGATTGCGTATGTGGCGTCGTACGGCTATGTGGATGATCTGCGTTACGCGGAGGAATTTATCCGATGCAGTCAGGAGACAAAAAGCCGCAGACGTATTGATTGTGACTTACAGAGGAAGGGGATCAGCCCGGACACGGTAAAGCAGGCATGGGAGAACTGGCAGAAACAGGGTAATGCGCAGGATGAAGAGGAGCAGATCAGGCGTCTGCTTGCTAAGAAACATTATGACGGTGAGCATGCGGACAGAAAGGAAACGCAGAAAATATACGCTTTTTTGGCGAGACGTGGTTTCGATTTGGAAAATATACGCAAAGTATTATTTACTTCTACTTGACATAACTATCATTTTATTTTAAAATTTAAATGTTGTAAAATGCTTTTTAGGATGTGCTACATACATTCTATAATAAACTTGGCATAGCTTCCCGAAGCTATGTTTTGGTCGCAAGACCATGCACAAAACTTAATAAGGAGGTGCTCCTGTACATGACATGGTTGTATGTTTTGGGAGCGGTCGTAGTAACGCTTGTCATCTCGATCCCGGTGACTGCAAAGATAGCGACGGACAGACGTAAGAAATACGTTGAAGCGACGTTAGGCGATGCGGAGACTAAGGCGAGAGAGATCATTGACGATGCACTGAAAACTGCGGAAACCAAGAAACGCGAGTCTCTGCTTGAAATCAAGGAAGAGTCCATTCGTACCAAGAATGAACTTGACAAAGAGATCAAGGAGCGCAGAGCGGAAGCACAGCGCTATGAGAGAAGGGTTCAGCAGAAGGAAGAGAACATCGACAAGAAAGCGGACGCGATCGAACGCAAAGAGGCAGGCTTGGCACAGCGCGAAGAGTCCTTGAACAGGATGAAGGAAGAAGTGTCAAAGCTGAACGAGCAGCGCGTACAGGAACTGGAGAGAATTTCCGGATTAACCTCTGAACAAGCAAAAGAGTATTTGTTGAAAATTGTTGAAGATGAAGTGAAGCATGAATCGGCCGTGATGATCAAGGAAATGGAGAGTCGCGCCAAAGAAGAAGCAGACAAGAAAGCGAAGGAATATGTGGTCAATGCAATTCAGAGATGCGCAGCAGATCATGTCTCTGAGACTACCATTTCCGTCGTACAGCTTCCGAACGATGAGATGAAGGGACGCATCATCGGACGTGAGGGTAGAAATATCCGTACGCTCGAGACAATGACCGGAGTGGATCTGATTATTGACGATACGCCCGAGGCAGTAATCCTGTCCGGATTTGATCCTATCCGTCGTGAGGTTGCAAGAATTGCGCTTGAGAAGCTGATTGTGGACGGACGTATCCATCCTGCCAGAATCGAAGAGATGGTGGAAAAAGCGCAAAGAGAAGTAGAAGTGATGATCAAGGAGGAAGGCGAAGCCGCTACACTGGAAGTCGGTGTGCATGGCATTCATCCCGAATTGGTCAGATTGCTTGGTAAGATGAAGTTCAGAACCAGCTATGGTCAGAACGCATTGAAGCATTCCATTGAGGTTGCCCAGCTTTCGGGGCTTCTGGCAGCGGAGATGGGATTGGATGTCCGCCTTGCAAAGCGTGCAGGCTTGCTGCATGATATCGGTAAGGCAGTTGACCATGAGATGGAAGGCTCCCACATTCAGTTGGGCGCAGAGCTTTGCCGCAAGTACAAAGAGAATGCGGTTGTTATCAATGCGGTTGAATCTCACCACGGCGACGTGGAAGCTACATCCCTGATTGCATGTATTGTACAAGCTGCTGATACAATATCCGCTGCAAGACCGGGCGCTAGAAGGGAAACACTGGAAACCTACACTAGCAGATTAAGACAGTTAGAAGAAATCACAAACAATTTCAAAGGTGTTGACAAATCTTTTGCTATTCAGGCTGGTAGGGAAGTTCGTGTAATGGTAGTTCCTGAGCAGATTTCTGATGCTGACATGGTAGTATTGGCACGGGATATTTCAAAGAAGATCGAAGCGGAATTGGAGTATCCGGGACAGATCAAGGTCAATGTGATCCGTGAAAGCCGCGTAATTGATTACGCAAAGTAATACGAATTAAATATGGAAAGAGGCGCAGGCGATTGCCTGCGCTTTTTTATACCACCTAATCCATGAAAAATATAAATTGGTACTTGTGTTCGCTAAAGTGATATAGTAGAATATACAAAGCGTGTATGATTGTATACGATTATCCAAAAGAAAGAAACAGACAATGAAACGTTTGGAAACGGAGGAGCGACCCATGAAGTCATACAAAGAGATGAGCAGGAGCGAGTTGGAGGTTCTGCACAAGGAGCTGGAGCAGGCGTATGAGGATGCCAAAGGCAAAGGACTTAAGCTTGATATGTCGCGCGGAAAGCCGGCGGCGAGTCAGCTGGATATGACGATGCCGATACTTGATGTGCTGAATGCAGAGAGCAGCCTGAAAACGGAGGGCGGTGCAGACTGCCGTAATTACGGTGTTCTGGACGGAATCCCGGAGGCAAAGGCTCTGATGGGAGAAATGCTGGGCGTTCCCGCCGAGAATGTGATTGTATGCGGAAATGCCAGTCTGACGATCATGTATGACACGGTTTCCAGATCCTTCACCCACGGTGTATGCGGAAGCACGCCATGGTGCAAACTGGATAAGGTGAAGTTCCTTTGCCCGGCACCCGGATATGACAGGCATTTTGCCATTACCGAGCATTTCGGAGTGGAGATGATTACTGTTCCCATGACGCCGGAAGGTCCGGATATGAACATGGTGCAGGAGTATGTGGAGCATGATCCTGCGGTAAAGGGAATCTGGTGTGTGCCCAAGTATTCCAATCCTCAGGGATTTACCTATTCCGCAGAGACGGTGAAGAGATTTGCCGCACTGAATCCTGCGGCGGAGGATTTCAGGATCTTCTGGGACAATGCGTATGTGATCCATGACCTCTACGAGGATGGCGGGGATGAACTTCCGGATATTCTGAGCGAATGCGAAAAGGCAGGACACCCGGATATGGTCTATGAATTTGCTTCCACCTCAAAGGTGAGCTTTGCCGGTTCCGGAATTGCGGCGGTTGCTTCCTCCGTGAAGAATCTGGATGCGATCCGCAAGACCATGACCATACAGACAATCGGCTACGACAAGATCAACCAGCTGCGCCATGTGAGATATTTCAAGAATCTGGACGGATTGAAGAGCCAGATGAAAAAGGAAGCCGCTATCATGCGTCCCAAATTTGAGGCGGTGATTTCTACACTGGAGAAGGAACTGGACGGACTTGGAATCGCAGAGTGGACCAAACCGAAGGGCGGCTATTTCATCTCTTTTGAAACCATGGAAGGCTGTGCGAAGAAGGTGGTGGCGAAGTGCAAGGAGGCAGGCGTGGTGCTGACCGGTGCCGGTGCGACCTTCCCCTACGGAAAGGATCCGAAGGACAGCAACATCAGGATTGCTCCCTCTTTTCCGACACCGGAGGAGATGGAGCAGGCGGCAGAACTGTTTGTACTCTGCGTTAAGCTGGTAAGTGTTGAAAAACTGCTTTTGCAGTAGCTTTGGGCGGCATCGGACTGCAGAACGGAGGAAAATATGGCGGAAGAATTCAAGCGGCTTAGCCGCGATCTGGTATACAAGGGAACCATTATTGACTATTACAAGGATACCGTACAGGTCCCCAACGGAAATATTGTAAAATGGGATTTTATCGGTCATAAGGGTGCGGCCGCGGTGGTGCCGGTCAGAGAGGATGGCAAGATCCTGATGGTGCGCCAGTACCGCAATGCGCTGGATCGGGAAACGCTGGAGGTGCCTGCAGGCGGACTCAACAGCGTGGAGGAGCCTACGATCCATGCGGCGGCACGGGAGCTGGAGGAGGAGACCGGCTACAAGACGGAGGATCTGGAGCTTTTGATCTCCATCCGTACCACGGTAGCGTTCTGCAATGAGAAGATAGACATCTATGTGGCGAAGAATCTTCAGAAATCCCATCAGCATCTGGACGAGGATGAGTTCATCAACGTGGAGGCTTACACGGTGGACGAACTAATGGATAAGATCTACGGATTGGAAATACAGGATTCCAAGACCATCTGCGCCATTATGACCTACGCACACAAATATCTGCACTCATAAAACCGCACTCCCTGCCATATATTGGAGCAGAGCAGAAAAAAGTGGACAGGGGGCGGTGCGATGTTTCGACAATACCGAAAAAAAGAGAAAAAAATGCGCCTGCCGGCAATTCTTTTTGCCGCGGGCGTATTTTTGGGTCTGCTTTTGATGTATCTGGGAAGAGCAGTCCTTCTGGGCGACGGAGGAATTATGAGTGAAAGCGCGCTGTACGGCATGAAATATGCAAGCGTGGAGCGGGACGACTTTTTCTGGTATGTCATGCAGAAGCGGGTGGGGCTGGTTCTGGTTGTGGGACTTTTGTCCACCACATGGCTGGGGCTTGCCGCCGCGTTTTCCTGTACCGTCTGGCTGGGATCTGCCATGGGGATGCTGGTTATGGCGGCACTTTTGCGCTACGGGCTGAAAGGCTTCCTGCTGATTGTGGTAGGCATTTTCCCGCAGGTATTTGTCTATGTGCCGGCGGCGGTATGGCTGTTGAGATGGAGCTGCGAATTCTGCATGACGCTCTATTTCCCGGGCAGGCTTCCCGGCGGAGCGGAGGGGGACAGGACGGATGGTCTCCTCAAGAAAAGAGCGCTGCAGTTTCTGGGGATTCTCGGTGTGGTCGTCATCGGATGCCTGCTGGAGGGCTATGTAAATCCGGTGCTGGTGTCCAATTTGTTGAAAATTTTTTGAGAGATAATCGTTCAGCCCGCGCCATATATTTTATTTTCTATTTGCTTTTCCCTTTTTTTGTGATTATAATTAAATTCTACTGACGAAAAACGGTTTTACGGGGAAGGGTCACGCGGTTTATGGAACAGGAAATACAGGCGTTTATGTCTTATCTGCAAAATGTGAAAAAAACATCGGCAAATACCACAGAGTCCTATCACAGGGATCTGTGCCGGCTGCGGGAGTTTATGCAGCAGTCCGGTGTGACGCAGGTATCCGGGATCACGCCAACGGATCTGAACGCCTATGTGCTCTATCTGGAAAAAAAACGATTTTCCGCTGCCACCGTGTCCAGAATGATCGCTTCCGTAAAAAGCTTTTACCATTTCTTATTCAAGGAACATCTGGTGGAGGAGGATATATCCGAGAACCTGAAAGCGCCCAAGGTGGTGAAGAAACTGCCGGAGATTTTGTCCGTTTCAGAGGTGGACAAGCTGCTCTCACAGCCGGATGAGGATACGCACAAGGGGCTGCGCGACAAAGCCATGCTGGAGCTTCTGTATGCCACGGGGCTGCGGGTGTCGGAGATGACCGCGCTTCGGCTTGAAGATGTGAATCTGAAAATGGGTTTTGTGATCTGCCGGGACGGAAACAGGGAGAGAGTAGTTCCCTTCGGAAATCAGGCGAGGAGCGCGCTCCTTAAATATCTGGAGCAGTCCAGGGACGCCATGCTCCTTAAGGAGGATGACAGCACGCTTTTTGTGAACTGCACCGGAAAGCCCATGAGCCGGCAGGGCTTTTGGAAGCTGGTCAAATTCTATGCGGCAAAGGCGGGCATCGAGGCGGAGATCACGCCCCACACCCTGCGACATTCCTTTGCGGCGCATCTGGTGGAAAACGGCGCGGATCTGCGCAGCGTGCAGGAGATGCTGGGACATTCCGATATCTCGTCCACGCAGATTTATGCGGATATGAACCGAAACCGTCTCAGGGAGGTTTATCAGAAAACACATCCCAGAGGTTAAAAAAAGAATCCTGCTTTGCGGGATTCTTTTTTGTTGTCTATTCGTAATCTGCAATGTCGTAAATAAGTCTTTCGGAATCCTCCCATCCCAGACAGGGATCGGTGATGGATTTTCCGTAAATGCCGCCGCCTACCTTCTGGTTGCCTTCCTCGATGTAGCTCTCGATCATGACACCCTTTACCAGTTTGTGGATATCGGGGCTTAACTTCCGGCTGTGCATAACCTCTTTGATAATGCGGATCTGCTGCTTGAACTCCTTGTTGGAATTGCTGTGGTTGGAATCAATGATGCAGGCGGGATTCTTCAGATCACGTTCATTGTAGAGATTCAACAGGGTGTTCAAATCCTCGTAATGGTAGTTGGGAAGGTTGCGTCCGTATTTGTTGGTTGCACCGCGCAGCACGGTATGTGCCAGATCGTTTCCGGTGGTCTTGACCTCCCAGCCTCTGTAAATGAAGGAGTGGGGATGCTGTGCTGCGTACACGGAGTTGAGCATCACGGAAAAATCACCACTGGTGGGATTTTTCATGCCGGCAGGAACATCGAAGCCGCTGCAGGCAAGACGGTGCTGCTGATCCTCCACGGAGCGCGCGCCGATTGCCACATAGGAGAGGATATCGGAGACATAGCGCCAGTTTTCCGGGTAGAGCATCTCGTCCGCTGCGGTGAGTCCGCTCTCCTCAACGGCACGGATCTGCATCTTTCTCATGGCGATCAGACCCGCGAGAAAGTCCGGTTTCTTTTCGGGATCCGGCTGGGAAACCATTCCCTTGTAGCCTTCTCCGGTGGTGCGGGGCTTGTTGGTGTAGACACGGGGGATCAGGATCAGCTTGTCCTTCACCTTCTCGTTCACCTTGGCAAGTCTTGTTACATAGTCGCACACGGAATCTGCATTGTCTGCGGAACAGGGACCGATGATGACCAGAAATTTATTGCTCTCGCCGGTAAAGACCTTTCTGATCTCGGCGTCTCGCTCTTCCTTCAGCGCCGCAATGGCGGGAGGGACGGGATACTGTTCGCTGATCTCGGCCGGGGTGGGTAGCTTCTTTATAAATTCAAAACTCATGTTAATGTCCATTCCTTTCCTAAACTCGACTGTCATTATATAATAAAAAAACAGCGTATGCAAGGAAATTCCACAAAATCCGGGACAGTGAGGGGCATGGCGGTCAGGAATTTTTTCTGCCGGGACTGCACAGAAGGAGCAGAAACAGGACGGCAGAATAAATCTGGCTGAGCAGCATCCCAAACATGTAGCAGTCGATCCCGTAGCGGGGCAGAAGGAAAAATACAAAAAACAGCCGGATGAGCAGGGAACTGACATTGACAAAAAATACGCCGCCCGCCCTGCCAAGCCCGTGCAGGATGCTGGAAAGGGTTGTGCCAAGGTAGAGAAAAGGGCAGAGAAAACTCAGGGAGCAGATGAAACGCCCCGCTAACTCGCTGGCAAACAGGATTCTGCCCATCAGATTTCCGAACAGCAGAAAGCCCAGCGTGCACAAGCCGCCCAAAAGCAGGCAGGAGTATACGGTCTTTTCCGTGGCGCGCCGCACCACATCTTTTTTTCCGGCGGCGTCCGCCTCCGATACGACCGGCAGCAGCATCAGGGAGATGGAGCCGGTCAGGGCGTTGGGAAAGAACAAAAGCGGAAGCGCCATACCTGTGAGCACACCGTATACGCTCAGGGCAGTGACCGTGTCATAGCCGTAGGAGAGCAGCATGGAAGGAATGTAGACAGCCTCCACACTCTGCAACAGGTTAATGACCAAACGGGTCAATGACAACGGAAAGGAGAGCTTCAACAGCGCTGTTCCGGCGTGGCGGTAGGATACCACAGGGCTTCCGTAAGCAGGAGAAACCTTTTTCATGCGGGAAAAAATGGCGAGCAGGGACACGACCATGGCAAAAAACTCCCCGACCACAAGTCCGGTCACGGCGGCGTTTATGGTGGGGTGAGTGTGCCTTGCGGCGGCGATCCGGCTGGCGGCAAGCACGCAGGCGATGCGGCAGAACTGCTCGATGAGCTGGGTCGCTGCGGGAATCCCTGCCTTCTTGATGCCGTAGAAATAACCGTTGATACAGGAATGGACGCCGCCCACGGGGATCGAGCAGGCGATAATGCGCAGCATGGAGGCAGTGCGGGGCTCTAAGAGGAACTGTGCGGCGATCTGCTCGGAGAAGCGGATCAACACGCCCATGCAGAGAAAGGAGAGAATCAGGGAGAAAATCGTGCCTGTGCATACAAAGCGGAAGGAGGAACGGCTGTCCTTTCCCTGACACTCCCCGGCGACATACTTGGATATGGCAGTCTGAAGACCTGCGGCGGTGACGGAGAAGGTCAGCGCCAGAACGGGACTTAAGAGCTGGTACACGCCCATTCCTTCCTCCCCGAAGAGGCGGGAGAGGTAGATGCGGTAAAAGAAGCCAATCAGGCGGCTGACAAGACCGGTGGCGGTCAGAATGATGGTGCCCGCGATAAAGGGGTGGCTGCGTTTCATAGGACAACCTTTCTGCCAAAAGGCGGGGTGTGCTGCTCTACATCTTATGAGGAGGGCGCAGTTGACAGAACGGGAAAGTCTCGGTATAGTTAGGCATGAAAAATATATTGAAATACCGGGAACAGAGAGGAAAACAGGATGATCTATCTGGACAATGCCGCCACGACGAAAATGGTGCCGGAAGCGGTGCAGGCGATGCTGCCGTATCTTGTGGAAAATTACGGGAATCCCGGATCGCCCTACTGCTTTGCCGAGAGGAGCAGAATGGCGGTCAGACAGGCGAGGGAGCGCATTGCAGAGGGCATCGGCGCATTGCCGGAGGAGATCTTTTTTACATCCGGCGGCAGTGAGTCGGACAACTGGGCGCTCAGGGCTGTGGCGGAAATGCCGGAAAAAAAAGGCAGGCATATGATTACCACGGGGATCGAGCATCCGGCGGTTCTGCGCACCTGTGCGTGGCTGAGGCGGCAGGGCTGGGAGATTACGGAGCTCCCCGTGGAAAAAAACGGCATTTTAAACCCGGACAGGCTGCATGAGGCGGTGCGGGAGGATACCGCACTGCTCTCCGTCATGTACGCAAACAATGAGATCGGCACCCTCCAGCCGGTGGCAGAGATCGGCGCGTGGGCAAGGGAGAGAGGACTCCTTTTTCACACGGATGCCGTGCAGGCGTATGCGCAGGTGCCCATAGATGTGGAGCGGGAAAATATCGACATGCTTTCGGGAAGCGGACACAAATTCGGCGGGCCGAAGGGCTGCGGCTTTCTCTATATCAGAAAGGGCGTAAAGCTGGGGGCACTTATCCACGGAGGCGGTCAGGAGAGAGCAAGGCGCGCGGGAACTGAAAATGTGCCGGGAATCGCCGGAATGGGTGCGGCGGCGCAGATTGCCTTTGAAAAGATGGAGCAACGGAGCGAATGGGGACGCACGTTGCGGGATCATCTGATCGGGCGGGTGTTACGGGAGATCCCGGGCAGCTCCTTAAACGGGGATGCCGTGCACAGGCTGCCGGGAAATGTGAATTTGTCCTTTGAGGGAATCGAGTCAGAGATTTTGTTGATCCGTCTGGATCAGGAGGGAATCTGTGCCTCGGCGGGGAGCGCCTGTTCCACGGGAGCGGCAGAGCCGTCCCATGTGCTGAAGGCAATCGGTCTTACGGATGCGCAGGCAAAGAGCGCGGTGCGCTTTACCTTTTCGGAGGAGAACACCGTGGAGGAGACGGATCAGGCAGCGGATGCCCTGAAAAGAATCGTGGCGCAGCTTCGCACGTTGTGATAAGATGGACGGAGTGAGGATGGTTTTATGAGCAAGAGAGTGGTTGTGGGCATGTCGGGCGGGGTGGATTCCTCCGTGGCGGCATACCTTTTGAAAAAGCAGGGATACGAGGTGACCGGCGTCACGATGCAGATCTGGCAGGACGAAGACGCGGCGGCTGCGGCAGAGAACGGCGGCTGCTGTGGGCTGAGCGCGGTGGATGATGCGAGAAGAGTGGCGCAGATGCTGGATATTCCCTATTATGTGATGAATTTCAGGGAAGATTTCAAGAAGTATGTGATCGACTATTTCGTGGAGGAATACTTAAACGGCAGAACGCCCAATCCCTGCAATGCATGTAACCGCTATGTGAAGTGGGAATCGTTACTAAGGCGCAGCCTGCAGATCGGCGCGGACTATATTGCCACGGGGCATTATGCCCGGGTGGAGCAGCTTGCAAACGGCAGATACGCGGTGAAAAATTCCGTGACGGCGGCGAAGGATCAGACATATGCGCTGTATGCCCTGACGCAGGAGCAGCTTGCACGCACCCTGATGCCGATCGGCGATTATACCAAGGACGAGATCCGCAGGATCGCCGCAGAGGCGGGACTGCCCGTGGCACACAAGCCCGACAGTCAGGATATCTGCTTTGTGCCGGACGGCGACTACGCAGCTTTTCTTGACAGGGAGGCGGGGAACCGGGTGCCGGACTCCGGCAATTTTGTGAGTATGGACGGCGAAGTGCTTGGCAGGCACCGGGGGATTACCCATTACACCATCGGTCAGCGCAAGGGACTGAACCTTGCCATGGGGCATCCCGTGTTCGTGGCGGCGATCAGACCGGAGAAAAATGAGGTTGTAATAGGGGAAGATGCGGACATCAGAAGCAATGTCATCATTTGTGAACAGGTGAATTACATGGCGATGGAGAATCTGGATGCGCCGAGAAGGGCGCTTGCGAAGATCCGTTATGCCCACGGGGGAAGCCCCTGTCTTTTGGAGAAGCTCCCGGACGGCAGGGTGAAATGTACCTTTGACGAGCCGGTGCGTGCCGCCACCCCCGGACAGGCAGCAGTCTTTTATGAGGACGGCTATGTGCTGGGGGGCGGCATCATCACGGCACTTTAGAAACCTAGAGGCGGAAGTATTCAGGAAGGCGGTTTTCAAAGATGCAGTAATATTTGAAACCGCATTCCTTAAGTACCTCCTCCGCGCGGGAAAAATGCGCCGCCACTTCCGCGGCGTTGTGGGCGTCGGAGCCCACCGTGATCACATCACCGCCAAGCTCGCGGTAGCGCTTCAGCACATCGGTACAGGGGCTTACGTCCTTTGCACCCCGGCTTAAGCTGCCGGTGTTCAGCTCGATTCCTTTTTCCTGTTCCAGAATGTGCGTCAGCATCTCGTCGAATAAATCCTTGTATTTTGCATAAGAATAATCCTTGTCCTTGTTGGCGCCGTAGCGCACCACATAATCGAGATGCCCACAGACATCATAGCCGGGGATTTTTTTCAGGTTGGCGATGATCTCCTTAAAATAGGAGCGGAAGGCCTCCTCCTCGCTGCGTCCCGAAAAATAGTCCGGGTAGTAGGGATCCTGTCCCTGCACCACATGGGTGGAGCCGATGATGAAGTCGAACTCATGGGAGCGGGCATAGAGGGCGAGCTGTCTCTGGAGATGGGGCTGCATGCCAAGCTCCACGCCGAAAAAGATCTTGATCCTGCCCTCGTATTTTGCCTTGCAGAGGGCGAGGTCGTAGAGGTAGGAATCGGTATTCAGCAGGAAGGTTCCCTCGGGCGCGTCCGGGGTCACGGGATAGTCCATATCCATGTGTTCCGTGAAGCATATGTGGGTAAGCCCCCTGTCGATCGCGGCGAGCACCATGTTTTCCATGGGCTCCGTGCTGTCTCCTGAGAAGGAGGAGTGAAGATGGTAGTCTGCTCTGATTGCCATAAGATATCCTTTCTTCGATAAAGTAAGATAAAATCCGTCACAACAGATTATAGCAGAAAACATCGCAGAAAAGTAAAATTTCCAAATATTTTTTATTTACATCTTGAATTATCAAGGGGAATTAGGTAAAATAGCCTTGCTGATAAAATTTTGACAATCAAATTGATTGGATAAAAATAATTTTAAAATTTTAGGAGGAAACTAAAATGGCAGTAAGAGTAGCAATCAATGGTTTTGGCCGTATCGGCCGTCTTGCGTTCAGACAGATGTTTGATGCAGAGGGATATGATGTAGTTGCAATCAACGATCTGACAAGCCCTAAGATGCTTGCACACCTGTTAAAGTATGATTCTTCTCAGGGCAAGTACAAATATGCTGATTCCGTAGTGGCAGGAGAGGACAGCATCACCGTAAATGGCAAGACCATCACAATCTACAAAGAGGCTGACGCTTCCAAGCTTCCCTGGGGTGAGCTGAAGGTTGACGTAGTTCTGGAGTGCACAGGCTTCTACACCTCCAAGGAGAAGGCATCTGCACACATCACCGCAGGCGCTCGTAAGGTTGTTATCTCCGCACCTGCAGGAAATGACCTTCCTACCATCGTATACAATGTAAACCATGAGACACTGAAGCCGGAAGATACCGTTATCTCCGCAGCTTCCTGTACAACCAACTGCCTTGCTCCCATGGCAAAGGCTCTGAATGATTTCGCTCCTATCCAGAGCGGTATCATGACCACTGTTCACGCTTATACCGGTGACCAGATGATCCTTGACGGACCTCAGAGAAAGGGCGATCTGAGAAGAAGCCGCGCAGGCGCTTGCAACATCGTTCCCAACTCTACCGGTGCTGCTAAGGCAATCGGTCTTGTAATTCCTGAGCTGAACGGCAAGCTGATCGGCTCCGCACAGCGTGTACCGACCCCTACCGGTTCTACCACCATTCTGGTAGCAGTTGTTAAGGGCGAAGTAACCAAGGAAGGCATCAACGCAGCAATGAAGGCAGCTAAGACCGAGTCCTTCGACTACAACGAGGACGAGATCGTATCCTCCGATATCGTTGGAAGCACCTATGGTTCTATCTTCGATGCAACCCAGACCATGGTTTCCAAGATGGAAGACGGCAACAGCCTCGTACAGGTTGTTTCCTGGTATGACAATGAGAACAGCTACACCAGCCAGATGGTTCGTACCATTAAGTACTTCAGCGAGCTTCGCTAATCATCTGCAGTATTTGACCTAGTGCGGGTCCGGTCTTATGGGACCGGGCCCGTTTTTAGTACCAAACACCGCTTCGGCGGGATCAAAAAATAAAAACAGGAGGTCATCACAATGAGTCTGAACAAGAAATCAGTAGATGATATCAATGCAAAAGGCAAAAGAGTATTAGTAAGATGCGATTTTAACGTACCCTTGAAGAACGGCGAGATCACAGACGATACCCGTATCGTGGCAGCGCTTCCCACCATCAAGAAGCTGATCGACGACGGCGGCAAGGTTATTCTCTGCTCCCATCTGGGCAAGGTAAAGAACGGCCCCAACGAGGGAGAGTCCTTAGCACCCGTTGCAAAGAGACTGTCCGAGAAGCTTGGCAAGGAAGTAACCTTCGTTGCGGATTATAATGTAACCGGAGAGGCTGCAACCAAAGCTGTTGAGGCAATGAAGGAGGGCGATGTTGTACTGCTGCAGAACACCCGTTTCCGCGGTGCAGAGGAGACCAAGAACGGCGAGGAGTTCTCCAAGGAGCTGGCTGATCTGGCGGATCTGTATGTGTGCGACGCATTCGGATCTTCCCACAGAGCACATGCTTCCGTTGAGGGCGTTACCAAGTTTATCCGCGCAAAGGGCGGCGAGAACGTAGTAGGTTATCTGATGCAGAAGGAGATCAACTTCCTCGGCAATGCGGTAGAGAATCCGGTAAGACCTTTCGTTGCCATTCTGGGCGGTGCAAAGGTTGCAGACAAGCTGAACGTAATCTCCAACCTGCTTGAGAAGTGCGATACCCTGATCATCGGCGGCGGTATGGCTTACACCTTCCTGAAGGCACAGGGCTATGAGATCGGCAAATCCCTTGTGGACGATACCAAGATCGATTACTGCAAGGAAATGATGGACAAGGCAAAGAAGCTGGGAAAGAATCTGCTTCTTCCTGTTGACACTGTCACCATTGCAGATTTCCCCAACCCCATCGATGCTCCGGTAGAGGTTGAAGTGTACGATGTTGCCAACATGCCTGCAGACAGAGAGGGCTGTGATATCGGACCCAAGACCCAGCAGCTGTTTGCAGACGCAGTGAAGTCTGCAAAGACCGTTGTATGGAACGGACCTATGGGCGTGTTCGAGAACCCGACGCTGGCAGCAGGAACCATCGCAGTTGCAAAGGCACTGGCAGATACGGAAGCAACCACCATCATCGGCGGCGGCGACTCCGCAGCAGCCGTGAACCAGCTGGGCTTCGGTGACAAGATGAGCCATATTTCCACCGGCGGCGGTGCATCCCTTGAGTTCCTTGAGGGAAAGGTACTTCCCGGCGTTGCTGCAGCAGACGATAAATAGGTGAATGGAGAACGACAATGGAAAGAAGAAAGATCATTGCCGGCAACTGGAAGATGAACATGACTCCCAGTGAGGCCGTGGCATTAATTGAGAAGCTGAAACCGCTCGTTGTGACGAAGGATGCGGATGTGGTATTCTGTGTACCTGCCATCGACATCATTCCTGCGGTAGAGGCAGCAAAGGGCACCAATATCGAGATCGGTGCCGAGAACATGTATTTTGAGGAGAAGGGTGCATACACCGGAGAGATTTCTCCTGCCATGCTGACAGATGCCGGTGTGAAGTATGTCATCATCGGACACTCCGAGAGAAGAGAGTATTTTGCAGAGACAGACGAGACCGTGAATAAGAAGGTGCTGAAGGCATTTGAGCATGGACTTACCCCGATCATCTGCTGCGGTGAGTCCCTCACCCAGAGAGAGCAGGGCATCACCATTGACTGGATCCGCCAGCAGATCAAGATCGCGTTCCTGAACGTGACCGCAGATCAGGCAAAGACGGCTGTGATCGCTTACGAGCCGATCTGGGCAATCGGAACCGGCAAGGTGGCGACCACCGAGCAGGCGCAGGAGGTTTGCGCCGCAATCCGTGCATGCATCGCAGAGGTATATGATGATGCGACGGCAGCAGCAATCCGTATCCAGTACGGCGGCTCCGTGTCCGCAGCAAGCGCTCCCGAGCTGTTTGCGCAGCCGGACATCGACGGCGGTCTTGTGGGCGGCGCGTCCCTGAAGGAAGACTTCGGAAAGATAGTCAATTATAAGTAAGGGATAACAAAAAACGAAATCCCCGGCGGACTGTGTTGTGACAGAATGCCGGGGATTGCTTTTTGCCTTTTTGTTGCAGTGAAGCATGAAAATATGATATAATGAGCCTCAGAAAAACAAATGTCTGCTTCGCAGCCGCTTGTTTTTCTGAGGCTTATTAGCGAACGAATATCCTGCGAAGCAGGATGCAGAGCGCGGCAGCACGGATTCGTGAGCTTGCAATACAAAAGAGTAAGAACGGTGGGAGATACATGACGTACAACTATGACTTTGAACTTGCGGCATTCTTTTTCCTGACATGTATATTGTTGCACTTTCTGATCAACCGGCAGCAGCCGCTTGAGAGAACGAGAATCTTCTTTTTTTATCTTCTCACAAGCCTGTTTCTGGCAGGTTTCAACATGGCATCCGCCGTGGGATGCAAATATGCGGACAGAGTGCCGGTAGTAGTGAATCACATTCTGGCGCAGCTGGCGTACTTGTCGGAACTGGTAAGCAGTTATCTGTTTTTTGTCTATGCGGTGTTGTTGTGTGACAAAGACCGGGAATGGAGCAAAAAATGGTTCCGCGCCGGGTTCATTCCCCTTGCGGCGCTGTTTGTGCTGATTGCAACCTCGCCTTTTACGGGATGGTACTATTCCTTTGACAGAAGCAGCGGCTTTGTGGAAGGCCCCCTTCTCGATGTGGGGTACGTTATCCTGTTTCTTTATGCGGTGGTGGAGCTGATACTGGTGGCATGGCACAGACGCAAGATGCGTAAAACCAACCAGCGCATCATTATTCTGTATTCGGTGGGCATTTTTGTCTGTCTGAGTGTGCAGATGACAGACAGACATATTTTGCTGGACGGTCTTGCCAACTGTCTTGCATCGTTGTGCATTTACATGTCCATGCAGAATCCCGGCAATCTGTTGGACAGTGCTTCCGGCAGATACAATGAGACGGCGTTTCGCATCATGACCCATGACCGCCTTGTCAGAGGACAGCGCTTTACGGTGGTTTCCATGCATCTGAGCAAACTGGGAAGCTTCGGTACGGTGATCGGCTACCGCAACATGGACAAGCTGCTTGCCCAGATCGGATATTTCCTGATGGATGTGGCGGGCGACGGCAATGCCTACCGCATAGAGCCGCACACATTCGCCATGATCTTTGCGGACGACAGCGGTGTTGACGGTGCGCTGAAACGGATTCAGGAACGTTTCCGGGAAAAGTGGTTTGTCAATAATCTGGAACTTACCATCAATATCAACCTGACGGTTGCAAAGAGCAAGGAGCATTTCAACACGCTGGCGGAAATGAACGGATTCTGTGATTACCTGATGGAGCTTGCAAAGGCAAGAGGCGCCAATTCTCTGGTGGTGGCAGACGAGTCCCTGAAACAGAAATATTATCGGATCAGTCAGGTGGAGAATGCCATCAGAAGGGCAGCCGAAAATAACAGTCTGGAGGTGTATTATCAGCCTATTTATTCCATCCATGATAAAAAGATGGTGGCGGCGGAGGCACTTGCCAGAATGAACGACGTTGAGCTTGGCAGCGTGCCGCCGGGAGAATTTATACCGTTGGCAGAGAAAAGCGGGGAAGTTATCAGGCTGGGCGAGCAGATTTTTGAAAAATGCTGCAGCTTTATCGTGGAGCAGCTGGTTCCGCACCCGGAGCTGGGAATCATGACCATCCATGTGAATCTGTCCGTGGTGCAGTGCATGCAGCAGGATATGGCGGACAGGCTGATCCAGATCATAGACCGCTATCAGGTGCCGCCCGGCATGCTCAATCTGGAACTGACGGAGCGCATGACATTGAATGATACGGAGCTGATGCATGCGCACATGCAGAAGCTGGGGAGCAGGGGCGTGCGTTTTTCACTGGATGATTACGGCACGGGAAGCTCCAACTGTGCGTATCTGATCGACTACGATTTTCCCATGGTCAAGTTTGATAAGACCATGATCGATTCCTATTTTGAGAGCAAGACGGCAAATCTGCTTCTGAGCAATGAATTCAGAACCTTGAAGAATCTGGGGATCAGCATTGTTGCAGAGGGCGTTGAGACGGCGGAACAGGTGGAAAAGCTGGAGGAGACGGACATGAACTACCTGCAGGGATATTTCTTTGCAAAACCGGCTCCGGCGGACGAGTTTATCGCGCTGGTCAAGAAAATCAATCTCAATCAGTAAGAGGAGAATGGAATGGCAGAACTAGGGAGAAAAAAGATCCGTATCGGCGATGCGCTGGTGCGGGACGGCATCATCACGGAGGATCAATTAAAGAAAGCGCTCGAGATGCAGAAGGGCAGCGGAAGAAAGCTGGGAGAGACGCTTATTGATGCCGGTATGGTTACGGAGGAAAAGGTTGCGGAAATGCTGAGCAGACAGCTCGGCTATGCCAGCGTGGATCTGCAGAATATCGCGATCTCACAGGATATTCTGAATCTGGTTCCGCCCAATGTACTTAAGAAGGATAAAGTAATTCCCATAGAATATGCGCAGGACAATATGAATATTCTGCGTGTGGCAATGGCGGATCCTCAGGATCTGGATGCAATGGACGATATTTCCATTATCACGGGCTGCCAGGTGGAGCCGGTGGTGGCGACGCCCAGAAGCGTCATGCTGGCAATCGACCATTTCTTCGGACAGGACGAGGTGGCGTCCGCACTGGAAATCTATACCCAGAGCGTGAAGGATGTCAAGGAGGAAGATGCCTTCAGCGAAGACATCAACAGCTCGCCAATCGTCATGCTGGTAAAGGAGATGATCGAGAAGGCTGCCAGACAGAGGGCTTCCGATATCCATATCGAACCCATGGAGAAGGTGGTGAGGATCCGCTACCGTATCGACGGTGTGCTGTATGAGAAAGCGAAGTATGATGTGAAGGTTATGGCGGCGCTGTCAGCCCGCGTGAAGATCATCGGCGGAATGGATATTTCCGAAAAGAGGAAGCCACAGGACGGACGTATCACACAGGTGGTAGACCGCATGGAGTATGATATCCGTGTGTCCGTGCTTCCCACCGTGTACGGGGAGAAGATTGTAATGCGTCTTGCAGTCAAGACCGCATTGAACCGGGAAAAGAGCCAGCTTGGTCTGAAGCCCAATGAGATGAAGCAGTTTGATCATATTCTGAAAAATCCCCACGGCATCCTGCTGGTAACGGGACCTACCGGAAGCGGTAAATCCACCACTCTTTATACTGCACTCAGCGAGCTCAATACGGAGGCGGTGAACATTATCACAGTTGAAGATCCCGTGGAGGCAAATATCGACGGTATCAACCAGATACAGGTAAACCCCAAGGCAAATCTGACTTTTGCCAGCGCACTGCGCTCCATTCTGCGTCAGGACCCGGATATTATCATGATCGGTGAGATCCGAGACGGCGAGACGGCGGGCATTGCCGTGCAGGCGTCCATCACGGGACACCTTGTGGTGAGTACCCTGCATACCAACTCTTCTGCCAGCACGATCACCCGTCTGGAGGACATGGGCGTGGAGCCGTACCTGATCGCCGATTCCATTGTGGGCGTCATTGCCCAGCGTCTGGTGCGCAGGCTCTGTCCCGAGTGCAAGAAACCGCGCATGGCAAATGCCGAGGAACTGGAGATTCTGGGTGCGGATCCGGAAGAAAAGGTTCAGATCTACGAGCCGTGCGGCTGTTCCAAATGCGATCATATGGGCTATAAGGGACGTATCGGCGTTTACGAGATCATGGAGATGACGCCGGCGCTAAAGCGTATCATCAGCAAGGAAGGAACGGTGGAGGAGATCAAGGATCAGGCAATGAAAGAGGGCATGCATACGCTGCGCATGAGTGCGGCAGAGTATGTGCGGCAGGGCATCACCTCTGTTGCGGAGATGGTTAAGGTGTCCTTTGATTCATAAGTCAGGCCATTACAGAAGACAGGCGAGGCAGATTCGCCTGTCTTTTTTTGTGCCACGGCAAAGTGAACCGCAAACCTCCGATGATATCAGCAACCTTCCAGGCAGGATTTTGAATTAATATTTTTGTCTTACAATAAATGGGAAATAAGCATACAAAATACCAATAAAAACGGGACAAAATGCTTGCACAATCGGAGTTGCTCATGTATACTTTTCCTATAAGCAGAATTTTCTATCAATCACATCTAATCTCT
>URSA01000010.1 GCA_900550475.1 uncultured Lachnospiraceae bacterium | reverse complement strand
GACAGACAGACAGACAGACAGACAGACAGACAGACAGACAGACAGACAGAGCTGAACGCAATTAAACTTATTCAGTATGTGTTTGGTTATGCATATTTAACATTGGACAAAATATCTGAAAACTGTGACCGTCAGAGAAAGCCTGTTACAAAGGAAAAAAGAGAAGCTGGGGAATATCCGTATTACGGTGCTTCTGGAATTGTTGATTATGTATCGGATTATATTTTTGATGGAGACTATCTGCTCGTGTCTGAAGATGGAGCGAATCTTCTTGCTAGAACAACTCCTATAGCTTTTTCAATTTCTGGAAAGAATTGGGTAAATAATCATGCTCATGTTTTGAAATTTGATACTTATGAATTAAGAAGATATGTGGAAATATATTTAAATTCTATAGATTTGAGTAAGTTTATTTCTGGTGGAGCACAACCGAAACTCAATCAAGAAAATTTGAATAAGATAGTGATTCCGGTTCCAGAAGAGGACAAAGTCAAGTATATTGTTAATATCCTCGACCGCTTTGATACCCTCTGCAATGACTTGTCTACAGGACTTCCGGCAGAAATTGAAGCAAGGCAGAAACAATATGAATACTACAGAGATAAATTATTGTCATTTAGGGAAGTGAATTGATGTGTCAAAGGGTAGCGATATTACAAAAAAACAACACTACATTCCACAGGTGTATTTGAGGGGTTTTTCTCCGGAATATAAGAGAAATAATGGTGATTTGCCTTTATCGAGGTATACAATTTTTTGTCATGACTTAAGTGTGAAAGATCAAATTAAAAAAGCGATTCCGGTTAAATCTATTTGCTACAGTGAGAATTTGTATGAAGTTACTGATTGTGAGGGAAAAATTGTACTTGGTAATCGATTAGAACGATTTTTCTCGGTGCTGGAAAAAATGTTTGGTAATTACCGACATGAGTTGGAGAGAAAAGCATTCATAGAAGATAATTATAGGACAAAATGTTTCCTTACAAGTGAAGAGAAGGTGTTTTGGGTAGCTTATATTATAATTCAGATATTGAGACTGCCACAAATATTGGATTTAGCTGAGCGTACGAGCTTGGAAATATTGGGAAAACAAATTAATATCAACCAAGCCCAAAATATAGCAAAAAGATTTTGCTTGCCATTTTTTGAGGAAATGAAAGAGGATAGTCAAGAGACCGCAGTATTCAATGCTCTATTTGATCTGATGAAAAATATGTCATTTGCAGTTGGAGTTGATAAGAGGGCGAGAATTATTACATCAGATAAACCAGTACATATATATTCAAAGGAATATCCTTGTGAAGAGTATGAGAGGATCATATTTCCGATTACCTCAGAAATATGCTTATTTATGTTTGGGGGAGAAGATAAGAAACGCTATCCTAAAAATTCTCTTTTTCCCATCGGGGATGATGGAAGAGAAGAGATACTTAAATCAATGGCAGATTCTTCATTTGGAAAGATTTATTCCAATCACTTGTTGGATAAGAAGGAGAAAAAGTTTGTTGAAGAAGTGTTGATAGAAAAGGAGGCAAAAACATGCCCTACTTTAACATTGTAGCAGAAACAAATGAAAATACCGTTGTCACCGAATATGAGCCGGTTAAGAAGCGCTCTGACAGCTATCAGAGTGAAGCAGAGCTGGAGCAGGAGTTTCTTCGTTTGCTCTGCGAGCAGGGGTATGAGTATCTGCCTATCCATACGGAGAAAGATCTGATTGCCAACCTCCGTATAAAAATAGAAGAGCTGAACAATTACCGGTTTTCTGATAAAGAATGGGATGCTTTTTTCAAAAATGCCATTGCCAATCCCAACGAGCATATTGTGGAAAAAACCCGTAAGATTCAGGAAGATAATGTGCAAGTTCTGATCCGCGATGATGGTTCTTCCAAGAATATCACGCTCATAGATAAGAAAAATATTCATAACAATAGGCTTCAGGTCATCAATCAGTATGTAATTGGTACGGAGAATGGGGCAAGACACGATAACCGCTATGATGTTACGGTATTGGTCAACGGTTTTCCTTTGGTACATATTGAGCTGAAACGCAGAGGCGTTGCCATCCGTGAGGCGTTCAACCAGATTAACCGTTACCAGAGGGATTCCTTTTGGGCGGGATGCGGACTGTATGAGTATATTCAGATCTTTGTCATTTCCAATGGCACAAATACAAAATATTATTCCAACAGTACCAGACGGAATGCGGAAAAAGAGCATGAGAAACGGGGAGCAAGTAAGACAAAGACCAGCAACAGTTTTGAGTTTACCTGTTTTTGGGCAGATGCCAATAATCGCGTCATTCCGGATCTCATTGACTTTACCAAGACTTTCTTTGCAAGGCATACCATTCTGAATATCCTTACAAAGTATTGTATTTTTACATCGGAGGATATGTTGATGGTTATGCGTCCGTATCAGATTACGGCTACGGAGCGCATTCTTAACCGAATCGAAATTGCAAACAACTACAAGAAATATGGCAGTATTGCGGGCGGCGGTTACATTTGGCACACTACGGGTTCCGGTAAGACGCTGACTTCTTTTAAGACAGCGAGACTGGCATCTAAGTTGCCATACATCGATAAAGTGCTGTTTGTAGTTGATCGTAAGGATCTGGATTACCAGACTATGAAAGAATATGACCGTTTTGAAAAAGGTGCAGCCAACAGCAATACTTCAACAGCAATATTAAAGCGCCAACTGGAAGACCCGGACGCACATATCATCATTACCACAATACAGAAGCTGGCTACTTTTATAAAAAAGAATCCGGGACATGAAGTGTATATGAAGCACGTTGTCATTATTTTTGACGAGTGCCATCGCAGCCAGTTTGGGGATATGCACACAGCAATTGTAAAGAGCTTTAAGAAATACCATTTGTTCGGATTTACCGGAACACCGATTTTCTCTGTCAACTCCGGCAGGGCAAAGAACCCGGAGTTCTTTACCACGAGCCAGACTTTTGGGGATCAGCTCCACAGTTATACGATTGTGGATGCAATCAATGATAAAAATGTTCTGCCGTTCAGGGTGGATTATATCAAAACGATGGATACGGAGGAAGAAATCACAGATGAGATGGTTTGGGATATTAACCGTGAAAAGGCTATGATGGCGCCCGAGCGTATCCGTATTGTGACGCAGTATATACTGGAGCACTTCGACCAGAAGACCTATCGCGGGGATAAAACCTATATCTATAATGCGCTGACCAACATTACAGAAGTAGCTTCTGCCCGGCGTAGTGGAGTGGAGGAGATTAAGCAAAAACAGCGCATTAGCGGTTTTAACTCTATTTTTGCGGTGTCAAGCGTGGCAATGGCGAAATTGTATTATCAGGAGTTTAAAAAACAGATGGCAGCAGACCCGACCAAAAAACTGCGTGTTGCGACCATTTTCAGTTATGGTGCAAATGAAGAGGAATCGGATGGTATTCTGGATGAAGAAAATTCTGAGGATACTTCTGCTCTTGATCAGCCATCCAGAGATTTTCTGGAGGAAGCCATCAAGGATTATAACGAAATGTTCCATACGAACTATGACACCTCCAGTGATAAATTTCAGAATTACTATAAAGATGTGTCACTTCGCATGAAGAACAAAGAGTTGGATATTTTGATCGTGGTAAATATGTTCCTGACAGGTTTTGATGCCACGACCTTGAATACGTTGTGGGTGGATAAGAATTTGAAAATGCATGGATTGATACAAGCATTTTCCCGCACAAACCGTATTCTTAATTCCATCAAGACCTTTGGAAATATTGTTTGTTTCCGAAATCTGCAAAAGCGTGTGGATAGTGCAATTTCCCTGTTCGGAGATAAGAATGCCGGAGGAATTGTCCTGCTGCAAAGCTTTAAAGACTATTATTATGGCTATGAGTCCATTGGTGGAAAATCTATGCCGGGTTATGTGGATTTGGTGGAGGATTTAAATGACAAATTCCCGCTGACAGATCCGCAGATTATTGGAGAGCAGAATCAGAAAGATTTTATTGCCTTATTTGGTGCTATTCTGCGTATGCGGAACTTATTACTTTCTTTTGATGAATTTAAGGGTAATGAACTGCTTTCCGAGCGTGATTTGCAAGACTACCTTGGTCGTTATCAGGATTTGCGGGATGAGTGGGGACGTAAACGCAAGGAAAGTACGGATATTACGGATGATGTGGTATTTGAAATTGAATTGATCCGGCAGATAGAAATCAATATTGATTATATTTTAATGCTGGTGAAAAAATATCATGACACACACTGTGAAGACAAAGAAGTGCTGATAACCATTAACAGGGCAATTGATGCCAGCCCTGAGCTGCGCAGTAAGAAGCAACTTATTGAAACCTTTATTGCAGGAATCAATGATGTGGATGATGTCATGAACGAATGGCATAGCTACGTGGTGGAGCAAAGGGAACAAGATCTTGATATGATTATTGTGCAAGAAAAGCTGAAGCCGGAGGAGACCCGAAGGTTTATGGAGCGTGCGTTCCGGGACGGAGAGATCAAAACAGCCGGGACAGATATGGACAAGCTTTTGCCCCCGATTTCTCGTTTTGGCGGCAGCGACAGGGCACAAAAGAAGCAGGAAGTAATCCACAAATTAAAGACATTCTTTGAAAAATACTACGGAATCGGCGGTTCGTCAACTTTCAGTGGCGCAGAGCAAGAGGCAATGATGTATGACTTGAACAATAGCAACTCTTTGTCAATGGCAGCGGAAACGAAGCTTGAGAATACATATCAGTAAAATAAGTGATTGAAAGGGGGTAGTTTTAATGAATGAATATATCAAAGAAGAATTGGAGAGGAGAATATCTTCATTTCAACAATTACCGTATTTGTTTGTAGGAACCGGATTTTCTATGCGTTATTCGCATGCGCCAAGTTGGGATGAGTTATTATTTGATATATGGCAAATGCTTAATCCTCAAAAAAAGAGGAGAGATTTTGACAAATTAAAGCAAAGAATAGAAATGGATATCACATCTCAAAGCCCCAATCTTAATAGTGAAGAACAAAAATACCATGTAAATCCAATACTTGCAACTATTATAGAGAAGGAATTTAACGAGAGGTATTATTCGGAGGATGGATTTGATATTACTGTTTTCAGTGAGTCAGAAAATGATGATATTATTAATAATCATCGTAATCCTTTTAAATTTCTGGTTGCGAAACGAACCAGACAACTGAAAATAGATGAAACCTTACCCGAATATAAAGAGCTTTCTTCTTTGACACAGAATCAAAACAAATTTGCAGGGATAATAACAACCAATTACGATCAATTACTAGAAGATGTGTTCAAGGAATTTTCTGTTCTTATCGGACAAGATAACCTGTTAGTAGCAAACTCATTGAATATTTTCGAGATATTTAAAATACATGGATGCTGCAGCAAGCCCAATAGCATTATACTCACAGAAAAGGATTATACTAATTTTGATAATAAGTTGAAATATCTATCGGCGAAATTATTGACTATTTTTGTTGAGCACCCAATTATTTTTATTGGATACGGGCTGGGTGATGTTAATATTCGCAGAATCTTCAGTGAGATTGCAAAATGCTTGACTTTAGAACAACTGGATACGGTAAAGGACAATTTTATTTTCATTTCCCCGGCATTTGGCAGAGAGGAAACGTTTAATAAAAACACACTTTCGTGGGGAAATCATTCAATTATAATTAACGAATTTGTTTTGGAGGATTATGGAATTGTGTATCAGTCATTATCACAGATCCAAAGCTCAATGCCAATCAAATTGGCTAGAAAACTCCAAGACATGGTTTGTAATTTTGTATATTCCGCGCAAGCACAGAATAATATTTTGTTTGGGGACATTAATAGTCCTGATTTAGATGGTGAAAAAGCAGCCATTTACTTTGGAAAAGCAGATACGGTAACGCATATAGGTTTTAGCTATTTTAATATTGATGAAATATTGGAAGATGTACTCTACAACAATAAACCATATTTGATTAACAGACAGTTGATAGAAAAAACGTTCAAAAATATACGAAGTAGTGCCGGAGCCACACTCTTGCCAATATATAAATATGCTAAGGCGTTAGGATATCCATTAAGTGAAATTCCAAATAATTACAATATTGTGAATGGATATGACGATCCAAGCATACTTCCCACATCATCAGACAGGAAGAATTTTATCAGGAACGGTTTGGTTTTCAATAGTATAAACGAGATAGAGAGCACCTATCCTAACCACATTCCAAAACAAGTGGCAAATATAAAACAAATTGCAGAAAAAATTTCGACGGAGGAACTGGAGGCTTACTTGAAGAAATATTACAATACTGAAATTTACGAATGTAATAAATCTTTGTTTAGAAAATTAATAGCTCTATATGATTTTAAAAAGTACTCGTAGGATTTTGCAAAATAAAGAAGGTACAATCCCCCCTCTTCAGATTTCTAAAAAGAAACCATCCGAGAAGTTCATATACCTTGTACTTTTATTGTATGAACTTTACAAGATGATTATATCAAATCATATAAAAAAAACAATAGGTAACAATGACGATTTTAATCAAATGTATACAGTTTTTTCTACACAAATCGTACATTTGAAGCTATTAATCTGTCAAAACAATAACACACATTTCTTGCGTGTTATTGTTTTTTATTCTTCAATCTCATACCAACAGTCTATAAAAAAATATACCAACCATACTAATGGTGAGTAGATTCTACCCGTATTCCTGTTATAATAAAGTTATCAAACGAAGAGAGGAAATGGGAATGGAAATCAGGTTGGGTCAGAATATCCGCGCACTTCGCAAGAAGGCGGGGCTTACGCAGGAGAGGCTTGCCGAGGCGCTGGGCGTCACCACCGGGGCGGTTTACAAGTGGGAGTCCGGCAAGGCGACGCCGGAGCTGGAAATGTTGGTGGATATCGCCGATTTTTTTGAGACTTCGGTGGATAAGCTGCTGAATTATGAGTGGAAAAAGATCACCATGGGGCAGGCGGTACAGAAGCTGCAAAACTATTGCCTGGACAAGGGGCAGCAGGAGGGAATGCGGTACGCCGAAACGGTACTGCAAAAATATCCGAACTGCTTTGAGGTGGTGTATCACAGTGCGCATATCTATGCGCTGTCAATGGATGCAAAGTGCATGCCGAGGGCAGTGGAGCTGTACGAGAGGGCGCTTGAGCTGATCGATCAGAATGAGGAAGACCAGATCAACGCCTCCACGATCCAGAACGGAATTGCCCAGTGCTATTGCTGCATGAACCGGACGGATGATGCGATTGAAATTCTGAAAAAGAATAATTTTGAGGGCAAGAACAATTACCGGATCGGGTTGCTTTTATCCCGTGATAAGAAAAAGACGAAAGAGGCATTGCAGTATTTGTCGGATGCACTGTGCCAGAGCTATGGCGAGCTTTACAACATTTGCATAGGATATGCAAATGCCTACGGACACATGAAAGATGTGAACAGGGTCAGGGACATCGTCCTCTGGCTGCAAAAAACCGGAAGCGAGCTGAGGAAGCCGGATGTCGTCAACTGGATGGATCGGGGCGATGTGGGTCTGTTCACGATTCTGGCTGAGACGGATATTTCACAGAGAAACGAGCAGGGCGCTTATCAGTGGCTGCTTCGGGCGAAAGAGAGTGCCGAGAAATTTGACGCAGCCCCCTGCTATCGGCTGGATGCCGGAATGAAATTTTATCATAATGACGACAAAGCCACATCTTATGACGATATGGGTGAGACAGCCAAGGAAATCATTGAAAAAATTATGAAGGATTCTTCCGAAGAAAAGGCGCTGCGCCGTATCTGGAAAAAAGTATGTGAGGAAACAGGAGGAAAAGAAAAAGTATGAGCCGGTCAGAAATCAGAAAACGACGCCGCGAATACACGGCACAGTTTTTCAAGGGAAATAAAGCAGCGTTTTCCATAGCGCTGATTCAAACTGTCATAATGGTTTTTGGAAATCTTATTATATCGTGGTTATTGCAGGTGTTGATCGATGTGACGACGGGTGCGGAAAACCGGTTTACACTGCCGCAGATCGCGGTACTTTGCCTGATCGGACTTGGGGTTCTGATCCTTGCTTCATGGCTGGGATATCTCTCCACGCCCCGCTTCATTGCAAAGGCAATCGGTCAGTACAAGGAGTATGTGTTTGACAAAATCTCAAAGAAGGGGATATCCGCATTCACGGGAGAAAATTCCTCCTTTTACATATCAGCGTTGAGCAATGATGCCAACACCATAGAGACGGATTATCTGGCGGACATCATCCAGTTAATTGACGAAATCCTTCTCTTTTTGGGCGCACTTGCCCTGATGTTCTGGTATTCACCGCTTCTGACGGGTATTGCAATCGCCTTGTCCCTGCTTCCGGTTGCGGCGTCCGTTCTGGTGGGAAACCGCATGGCGGAGGTGGAGAAAGCATTGTCCCAGAAAAACCAGACTTATATGTCCACCCTGACGGATTGCCTCGCCGGATTTTCCGTTGTGAAATCGTTCAAGGCGGAGGCAGCCATGTGCAGACTGTTTGCCCAGCGGATCAAGGAGGTTACGGAGGCAAAGACGCTCCGCCGGAAAACCATGATCGTGGTGCAGAGTATGGGTCTGGTAGCCGGTGTGATCGCGCAGTTTGGTGTATTTCTTGCCGGCGCGGCGCTTGCAATGAAGGGATACGGAATTTCGGCGGGTATGCTGATCGCATTTGTGAATCTGATGAACTTCGTGGTAAGCCCGATCCGCACGGTTCCGCAGTATTTTGCGGAGTGCAAGGCGTCCTGTGCGCTGATCGATAAGCTGGCGGCTGCACTGGAGCAGAATGTCAGGGAGGACGGTCTTGAGGATAAAACAAAGCTGGAAAAATGCATTACGCTTGAAAATCTGTCATTTGGATATGGGGCAGAAAAAACCATTCTGCAGAACATTGACTTTTCCTTTGAGGCGGGCAAAAGCTATGCCATCGTGGGCGCATCCGGCAGCGGAAAAAGCACCCTGTTGAATCTGCTGATGGCGTCCCATCCCGATTACACCGGAGATATCCGGTATGATGATACAGAGCTGCGCAGAATCAGCAGTGAGAGCTTATATGAAATGGTCTCTATCGTGCAGCAGAATGTATTCATTTTCAACGCGACCATCCGGGAAAACATCACGATGTTTACCGATTTTCCCAAGGAGGAAGTCGACCGTGCCATTGAGATGTCGGGATTGTCTGAGCTGATTGCCGAGCGAGGGGAGGATTATCTCTGCGGAGAGAACGGAAGCGGCCTCAGCGGCGGAGAGAGGCAGAGAATTTCCATTGCAAGAAGCCTGTTGAAAAAGTCGCAGATCCTTCTGGTGGACGAAGCCACCGCGGCGCTGGATATCCGCACCGCCTATCAGGTAAGCAATGCCATCCTGAATCTGCATGAGCTGACCCGCATCGTGATCACCCATTCCTTAGAGGAAAATCTGTTGAAGCGGTATGATTGTGTGCTGACACTGAAAAACGGAAAGGTGGCAGAGTACGGCAGCTTTGACGAGCTGATGGCGAAGAAAGAGTATTTTTACTCGCTCTTTAATGTGTCGCAGGGTTAATTTTCGATAGGTGTTGTATTTTTTTTGTATTCCACATATAACAAAAATGTGATTTAGATACACAAAAACATTAATAAAAATGTGAGGATACAAATTATGGAGCGGTTTGTATTAAAGAAATTAGTGGATTGGAAAAATTCGCCCTACCGCAAACCTTTGATTCTGAAAGGGGTGCGTCAGGTCGGAAAGACATGGATTTTAAAAGAATTTGGCAGGCTTTACTATGAAAATACCGCCTATTTCAACTTTGACGAAAATGAGGAATACAAGCAGTTTTTTGAGACTACTAAGGATGTGGACAGAATCTGATGCTGGCAAGCGGTCAGAAAATTGTACCGGAAAAGACCCTTATTATTTTTGATGAGGTGCAGGACTGTCCCAAGGTCATTAACTCCATGAAGTATTTCTGCGAGAATGCTCCGCAGTACCATATTGCCTGTGCCGGTTCCCTGCCGGGCATTGCTCTGGCAAAGCCGTCCTCTTTTCCGGTTGGTAAGGTCAATTTCATACAGATCGATCCCATGACCTTTTCGGAGTTTCTGATTGCCAACGGTGATCGGAATCTTGCGGATTATATGGAAATCACTGACACGATCGAACCGATTCCGGATGCCTTTTTCAATCCATTGTATGAAAAATTGAAGATGTATTATGTCACCGGAGGTATGCCGGAATCTGTGTTAATGTGGACGGAAGCCCGCGATGTTTCTGCCATGCAGGAAGCCTTGTCCGGCATTATCGGCACCTATGAGCGTGATTTTGCAAAACACCCCAATGTCAGCGAGTTTCCCAAAATATCCATGATATGGAAGTCGGTTCCGTCCCAGCTGGCAAGAGAAAACAAAAAGTTTCTCTATAAGGTTGTCAAGGAAGGCGCACGCGCCCGTGAATATAAGGATGCGTTGCAGTGGCTGGTAGATGCCCGGCTGGTGCACAAGCTTTACCGCAGCTCTGCGCCCGGTCTGCCAATGTCCGCCTACGACGATCTGTCTGCCTTTAAAATTTATCTGGTGGATGTGGGGCTGTTTCGCCGTCTGGCACAACTGGCGCCCACGGCTTTCGGAGAGGGCAATCGCCTGTTTACGGAGTTCAGGGGTGCGTTGACGGAAAATTTCGTGCTGCAGAGCTTAGTCACGCAGTTTGAAGTGGTTCCCCGTTACTGGTCACAGAACAATCCGTCCTATGAGGTCGACTTTCTGATTCAGAGGGAGAACGATATTTTCCCCGTTGAGGTCAAATCGGAAGCCAATATCTACGCAAAAAGCCTTAAAAAGTTCAAGGAGCTGTTCGGGGATAAGATTAAGCTCAGTGTGCGTTTCTCCCTTGATAATCTTAAGCTGGATGATGATGTGCTCAATATTCCCCTGTTTATGGTGGATCAGGCGGATCGGTTAATCGGACTGGCATTGGAACAGAGGAAGGGTTAGCACCCCGGAATGAATTTCTCCACCACTGTAACCAGCCCGTCCTCATCGTTGGAGCCGGTCACGAAATCTGCAGCCGCCTTCACCTCGTCGCGGGCGTTTGCCATGGCGACGCCGACTCCTGCATAGGAGATCATGGAAACATCGTTGTAGCCGTCGCCGCAGCAGATCAGGTCTTTTTTCTCCATCTTGAGAAGCTTTAGCATGTGCCCGAGGGAGTTTGCCTTGTCCACATGCTGGGGCATGATCTCGATAAAGAACGGCTCGGAGCGGTAGATGCTGAGTGTATCCGCATATCTTTCCTGCAGCTCGGACAGGCAGCACTCCGCCTTTTCCGGCTCCGCCGTCATCAGGCATTTATTCACATCATAGTTGACAAATCCCACAAAATCGTCCACTTCCATCAGAGGCATCCCGTTGATGCGGGACTCCAGCTCAATGTATTTGTCCATGCCGTTTCCTGAGACAACGGAATCCTTGTAGTAGGTAATCAGACCGCAGTGGTTGCGGGTGGCAAATTCATACAGACCGGGAATTACGGCTCCCGGGAGCGTCTGCGCATAAAGAATGTCCCCGGTTTTGCAGTTCGTGATCCGGGCGCCGTTGAAGGAAAGCAGATAACCGCCGTATTTTGCAAGCTCCAGTTCCTCCGCATAGCGTTTCATTCCCGGGGTCGGTCTGCCGGAAGCCAGCACAAGGATATGTCCCGCCTCCTGTATTTTGAACAAAGCCTCTTTGGTTTTTGGGGAAATCTCCTTCTTTGAGGTGGTGAGCGTGCCGTCTATATCAAGTGCAAGTATTTTTCTGTCCATAGTCCTATCCTTTTTTCTAATTGATTTCAAGTATTATTTATCGTACATTTATGGTAGGGTTGTCAAGTTTTTTCACTCCACGGAGCGTGGAATAACGGAGCAGGAATCGTTATGAATACGGACGGCGACAGGGGAGAGAAAGTATTTGGATATATATTATGGATTTTGGTGAATGGGGTATTATCCGAGGCTTCCATGTGCATATCCGCGGAAAAAGAGTTGGGAACCTTGCAGAATCTGCTGATTAAGCCGTGCTCCATTTCTCAGATTATCACGGTCAAAACGCCTGTCTGGTTCACGATCAATTTTTTCAAGGCACTCATAACAGCATTGATCGCAGCATTCTTTATAAAGATTGATAACCTGTTCAGAGTAGAATATTTATATGTGATCATTTTGGTACGCATCGGGATCATGGGGCTGTCATACATATTGTCAGCCCTAACGCTTGTATTTGCAAATGTTGCCTCTTTTGTCAGTGTTATCGGATATTTATTCCTGTTCCTCTCCGGCAGTATTATTACGGTTCTTTTGCTTATTTATTTCGCGGCTTTCGGCTTGAAGTAAATATCGGTAACTTGCACTTTTTTCTTTGTTTATATCTATACCCACAATTTGACTATCCGGGACAGGTATCATGTTGTTGAGGTTGATAACGGCATAATCTTTTATTTTGATAAAATCTACACCTTCTTTCATTTGTTTATGCTTATTCTTAAAAGATGATAATGGTGCAAAATATTTTATACCTTTTACTTCCAAAATAATACCAATTTAGAAACTGCCACCGGGTAGTAGAATGCAGAGCATTCGTTTACACATCGTTAGGTCTTGGAAGATGTGTAGACGGGTGCTTATTTTTAATGCAAAAGGAAATCCCGCCGGACAACTCCTGACGGTGATTTTCAGCCTGTTATACGGGAGCATATCGTTCACTTTTGCATACTACGGGGAAATGATTACCTATCTCGGAATGACGATGCCAATGGCAAGCTTTGCCGACACCCGGTATATTTCGGTGGTGGTTTGCTTTATTGCCTTTTTCATCAATGACATGTACGGTTTTGTAAACTGGAAAAAAATGAAGGAGCGGCAAAGTGCGCAATATATTTAAAACAGCTTAAACGTGAAAAAACAGAAAGGGCTGTCCGGAACAGGCATCCGCAAAAAATACGCTCATGGACAAATAGCGACAATCGTAATATAATCATATTCGTACACAGAAGAAGAGAGTGGGTGCGGACTATGAATATGCAAAATACATATACAAACATTGTTGAGATAGGCTCGGGAGGCGGCGGAACCGTTTTTCGGGCCTATCATGTGCGTATGCAGAAATATGTGGTGCTCAAGAAGATACATGACAGCATTCAGAATAACATTGATATCCGCAGTGAGCTGGATATTCTGAAAAATTTGAGGCATTCCTATCTTCCCACGGTGCTGGACTTTTTCGAGGACAATGGCTCCATCTACACGGTAATGGATTACATACCGGGAGAGTCCTTTGAGAGCATGCTGAGGCGGGGCGTGCGCTTCCCTCAGGCAAAGGTGGTGAAGTATGCGGCGCAGCTCGGTGAGGTTCTGACTTATCTGCAGGAGCAGCCGACCCCCATCATTCACGGGGATATCAAGCCGGCGAACCTTATGCTGACGCCGGAGGACAATATCTGCCTGATCGATTTCAATATTTCCACCATGCAGAACGGCACTTCCTATCAGAATATGGGGTACACCGCTGGCTATGCGTCCCCGGAGCAGGTCTCCATTGTAAAGACCTTGCAGCAGTATCTGAACGCGCAGGGAAATGCGCCGCAGGCAGCAATGCCGCAAATGGCAGCGCCGCAGGGAAGCGGGGTAGCAGGAACCGTGCTGTTGAACCCGCAGGGAAGTGCGGTAGCGGGCACAGTGCTGTTGAACCCGCAGGGAATGACACCGCAGGGAAGCGCGGTAGCGGGCACAGTGCTGCTGAACCCGCAGGGAAGCATACCGCAGATGGCGGCGCCGCAGGCGACCATTCCCCGCACAACCATCCCCCAGCTCCCGCCCATGAAGGAGAAGCTGGATGTCCGCTCGGATCTTTACAGCGTGGGAGCGACCCTGTATGCCATGCTGACCGGCATGGCGCCCAATGAGGACTTCAAGCAGATCGTACCCATAGAGCAGCTGATACCGAACTGCTCAGAGGGACTTGCACATCTGATCCACCGCTGTATGGAATATAATCCGGGCAGGCGCTTCGCCAATGCAAAGGAGTACGCGAAGGCGGTTGCCGCCATTGCAAAGGTGGACAAACGGTACAAGAGGATGGTGCGCAGACAGGATTTCACGGTGGTTCTGTGTATCCTCGGCATGGCGGGATGTATCGTCCTGACGATTTTCGGCAGGGAGAGGATCATTGCCGAACGGATAGGTGTGTATAACGGAATTGTTGCGCAGATGGAGGAGCTGCAGGGCAGCGGCGACACCTCGGAATTTGAGCGGTTGTACGAGGATGCAGTTTCCCGCTTCCCCAAAATGGCGGGCGCTTATTATCAGAAGGCGCTGTATCTTTACAACACAAGACAGTATGAACAAATGATTTCCTTTATAGATGAGGAAGTATTTTCCAATTCCTCCGAGTTTTCGGACGAGGAGACAGGGGGCTTTTACTTCCTGCTGGCGAACGGATATCTGGAACAGGAGATGCTTTCCGAGGCAGTCGGCTACTACAAGACGGCGGTTCGGTACGATCCTTACGACAGCACCTATTATTCGGACTATGCCATAGCGCTTGCCAAGACGGGAGAGCTGGAGAAAGCGGAGAAGATCCTCGCCGATGCGGAGCAGAGAGGGCTTTCCAGCGACAAGGTTCTTCTGGCGGAGGGCGAGATCAAGGGACGCCGGGGTCTGACGGATGAAGCGGCGGATTGCTTTTCCAAGTGTATCGAACTGACGGAGGATCCCTATGTGGTGCTCCGCGCCTACATCATGTGGGGCAAGCTGTATGATGCGGAGACCCCCACGGAGGAGCTTTTGTTTCAGAAAGCGGAGGTTCTGACACAGGCGGCGGAAGCGGTTTCGGAGGACAACCGGGCGGTGGTTCTGGAGCAGCTGGCGCAGACATACATAGATCTGGGAGACCTGAACGGAAGCCGTGACGTTTATTTGCAGGCGATCGACTGCCTGAACCAAATCACGGAGCTTGGCTGGGATACCTATGTGACGCACAATAATATCGGCATCCTGTATCAGAGGATCGGCGAATATGAGCAGGCACAGCAGGAATTTACTTCCATGCTGGAAAAGTATGGGGAGGATTACCGCACCTACAAGAGACTGGCGTTTCTGGAGATCGATAAGCAGTCGGTCAAGGAAAACCGCAGCAGGGATTACACGCAGTTTCTTGCATATTATCAAAAGGCAAAGGAGCTGTTTGCCGACAGCGGTGAAAGGCAGGATTCCGATATGGAGATGCAGCTGTTAGAGCAGGCATATGCGCAGCTTAAGGAAGGAAGCTGGCTGGATTAAGCGGATCGGGAGGATAGGATGATGGAAACTGTGACAACGGGAATGCTGATGTTTTTCGGGGGAATAGCAGGTGGAATTTTCTTCCTTTTGTGGATGATCATTACGCTTGCAACGGCGGGAAAAAAGCGCCGCAAAATGATAGATAAGATCCAAAGCAGCTTGTAAAGGGGTCATTCATCCCCGCTATCGGGTCATTTGTCCGAAAAGGGGAAAAAAGGCGGATTCTTCTGTTATACTGTGATACAGATAAGAAAAAGAGATTTCTTAACGGAATATTGACATGAAGTTCAGAAATGATATAATTTATGTTATCTATTTTACACGATGGAGGAGAAAAAAATGTTTTGTAATCAATGCGGAAAAGAAATTCCCGACGATACCATGTTCTGCCCCTACTGCGGCGCAAAGCAGGAAAGTATCGAGACAGCTCCGACAGCAGCACAGCCCGTGGAACCTGTGCAGCCCATGCCTGAACAGCAGGCAGCGCAGCCCATACAGCAGCCCATGCCTGAGCAGCAGGCAGCAGCACAGCCGTTTGTGCAGCCTCAGCCTGTATCCGGCGCAGTACCTCCTGTGACGGAAAAGAAGGGCGGTCTTCCGGTCAAGATCCTGATTCCGGCAGCCGCTGCAGTAGTGGTTGTGGTCGTACTGCTGGCAGTACTGCTTCTTGGCGGAAAGAAGTCATCCGGTGTGATGAATTACGCAAAGGATATGCTGAGATACAACTATGGCAGCGAGACTTTCTTTAACCTGAGCGGTCAGTCCGAGGATGCGGATGATGTATATTCTTGTTGCACCAGCGGTAACGGTGAAACAACGATTTATATTACCGATGAGCGCGAGCTTTTCTACATTGACAATAAGTTCAACGAGGTTTCCATTGCTGACGAAGTTTACAGTGTGTGGATGGGTCTGACAGGTGAGAACTTTGTCTATGCCGTAGATGACAACGACGATTACTACGACACGACGCTTTATCTTTACAATGTAAAGAGCAAGAAGTCCACGAAGATCGATACCGGTGTCTACGCTTCTTCCATCTGCGTTTCCCCCAGCGGAAAGACGGTTGCCTACCTGAAGAATTACGAAGGCTATACGGACAATACCCTGTATCTGTCCGTGGGCGGCAAGGATTCGGTGAAGGTTGACAAGGACGGCTGTTTCCCCATTGCGGTTTCCGACAGCGGAAAGAACTTCTTCTACCGCAACAGTGACGATAAGTTATATTACTACAATGGCAAGGACAGCGAGAAGATTGAGACCAATGTGAGCGGAACGTTCTTTGTGAACAGCACGGTCTCCGAGCTTCTGTTTGACAAGAACGGAAAGACCTATTACTACACACCGAAGATGAAGGAGCCCCTCAAGGTGGCGGGTGACAGCATTGATGATTTGGTTCAGCCGGGTGGTGCAGCGACTAGATCCAATTGGTTATGTTATACATACACGGGCCAGGCATATGTATGCGGAGTGGATTCCTTTAAGGGTGGCGTATTCAAGGCAGACGGTTATCTGTACTGGCTGAACGACAAGGGTACGGATGCCGTCAAGATAGTGAACTCCGACTCTCTGGGTGCTGTCCAGCTTTCCGAGGATGGAAAATCCCTTCTGTATATCAGAAGCGGAGAGCTTTGCAAGATCAGCAAGTTCAATGAGGATATGAAGTCTACGACACTGTATGATGACGAGTATCTGACGCATTTTGTGGCAAGTGGGGATTTGTCAAAGATTTACCTGATTACGGATGAGGATGAGCTCTATTACTACAAGAGCCAGAAAAAGATAGAGAAGATTTCCAACGACTTCACCTATGACTACGACAATATCGCTTACAGTGAGAGCCAGAAGAAGATCTTTTACATAGAGGACGACGATCTCTATTCCGCAACCACTTCCTCAAAATCCAAGACGGTGGTGAAGCCGGAGGTTGAGTCTGTTTCCAGTATGCAGGATGGCGTTGTGTTCAGCACATATGATGATGGAATTACCACCATGTATTATCTGGAGAAAAAGGATCCGGTTACTTTAAGCGAATACGATTATTAAAAACAAAAATGGTTTGGGGGAAACTCCAAGCCATTTTTAAATTAGGAGAACAAAATGAGCATAGTGATATCCGCATACGGACAAAACGCCTTCTGCGAATTTCTGCTTCCCGCCGTGAACAATACGGATACGGAAATATTGTTGAAAAAAAGCATGTTTGCCTTTCCGCAGGATCTGATTCTGCGGCTGGAGGTCGTGGAAAAAGCATGGTACATCAAGAGCACGGAAGAATACACGGTCACAAAGCAGAGCGGACAGGAAAATGGTCCGCTGGTAAACGGAGATATCCTGATCGTGCGGGATAGCTGCGGAAATCAGGTGTCCCTGATCGTGCGGGAGACGGAGGCCTCCTTCTCCGTATTTACCAAGTACGATCTGACCGGCATACCGGGGCTGACCGTCGGCAGCGAGAACAATAACCATATTGTATATCAGTACCAGTCGCTGGTTTCCAGACACCATGCGACCCTGCAGCGCACTGCACAGGGCTTTTGCATTCAGGACACCAGCTCAAACGGTACGTTTATCAACGGAAGGAAGATTTCCGGCACATACGAGCTGAAAATCGGGGACTGCATCAACATCTTCGGTCTGAAAATCGTCTATCTGGGAAATCTGATCGCGGTCTATTCTCCCGAGGAAAATCCCTGTGCCGTTTGGCAGCAGCTTCCCGTCTACCATGCGCCTCAGGCACAGGAAGCCGTGGAACGAAAGCCTGCGGCAGCAGAAAAGAAGTTTTTCCACCGCGCACCCCGGAACTATACCCCGCTGGAGACGGATTCCATTGAGATTGAAGCGCCGCCTACTCCGAAGGAGGAGAGCAAGCGCCCCTTATGGATGACCATCGGGCCGTCCTTTACTATGATGATCCCGATGCTGACGGGCAGCATCATGGCGATTCTCAGCGCGAGAAGCACGGGAAGCGGCGCCGGAATGTATATGTATACCGGCATCATCACGGCGGTGGGCTCCGCCCTGATCGGCGTGTACTGGGCAATCACGAATATCCGCTACAATAAAAAAGAGATCGAGAAGGGTGAGCAGAAGCGTTTTCAGGCGTATGGTGACTACCTGATCAAGCGCGCGGAGTTTATTCGAGAGAAATATGAGAAGAGCAGAAGCACGCTCCAGACCATGTATCCTGCGGCGCAGGTGGTGGTAAATTACGGCAGCGGCAGCCCCGAGCTCTGGAACCGCAACAGAAAGCATGAGGATTTCCTCTGCCAGCGTCTGGGAACGGGAAACCTGCCCTTCCAGATGGAGATCAATGTTCCTAAGGAGAAATTTACCCTTGTGAGCGACGAGCTGTCCGAAAAGCCCGGTCTGATCAAGCAGGAATACAGCATTCTCTATGATGTTCCGGTGAATGTGAACCTGCTGGGACGCAAGCTGATCGGTGTGGCAGGCGGAGAGAGAAAGCAGGGCGCGTTTGACATTGTCCGTCTGCTGACGGCGCAGATTGCGGCAAACAACTGCTATACGGACGTAAAGCTGGTGTATCTGTACGACAAAAATAAGGACGACGAGGACTGGGAGTATACCCACTGGCTGCCCCATGTGTGGTCGGAGGACAAGAAGACCCGTTACGTTGCCAGCGACAAATCGGAGGCAAGCGATGTGCTGTTTGAGCTGACGCAGGTTCTCCGTATGCGCGCGGAGGACGAGCAGCAGAAGAAGGTCACGCTGCCCAAGCCCTACTACATACTGATCGTGTCCGACATGGATCTTTTGGAGGGCGAGCTGATCACAAAATATATCTATGAGTGCGAGGCAAGCTACGGTCTGACGACGCTCATCTTGTCGGAGAGCAGGGAACAGCTTCCCAACGAGTGCGAGTTTTTGCTGGAGAAGGATCAGGAGTTTTCCGGCATTTACAACCTGACGCAGGAGGACAATGTTCCGGTTGCCTTTGACATGGTTTCCGCCGGGCAGCTGGAGGCATTTGCCAGAAGGCTTCTTCCCATCGAAGTGAAGGAAGTGGAAAAGGGCAGGGATATCCCCAACGCCCTGAGCTTCTTTGAGATGCAGAACGTGCAGACGTTGGAGCAGCTCGATGTGGAAGAAAAATGGCGCAAGAACCGTACCTACGAAAACATGAAAGCGCTGATCGGCGCCAAGGCGGGCGGACAGCCCTGTTATCTGGATGTCCATGAAAAGTACCACGGCCCCCACGGTCTGGTTGCGGGTACCACAGGCTCCGGTAAATCCGAGACCCTGCAGACCTACATGCTCTCTCTTGCCATCAATTTCAGCCCGGATGATGTGGGATATTTCATCATCGACTACAAGGGCGGCGGTATGGCGGGGCTGTTTGAAGGTCTGCCCCACATGATCGGTTCCATTTCCAATCTTTCGGGAAGTCAGGTGCGCCGCGCCATGGTTTCCATCAAGAGTGAGAACCGCAGACGCCAGAGAATTTTCAGCGAAAACAATGTCAACAACATCAATCTGTATACAAAGCTCTATAAGAACGGGGAGGCGACCATTCCCATTCCGCATATGTTCATCATTATCGACGAGTTTGCGGAGTTAAAGCGTGAGGAGCCGGAGTTCATGAAGGAGCTGATCTCCGTTGCGCAGGTGGGACGAAGCCTGGGTGTGCATCTGATTCTTGCCACACAGAAGCCCAGCGGAACGGTGGACGACAATATCTGGAGCAACTCCAAGTTCCGTCTGTGTCTGCGCGTGCAGGACAGACAGGACAGCAACGATATGCTGCACAAGCCGGACGCAGCCTATATTACGCAGGCAGGCCGCGGCTATCTGCAGGTGGGCAATGATGAGGTATATGAGCTGTTCCAGTCCGGTTACAGCGGAGCCGCCTATGACGAGAATGGCGCCAACATGAAGACCGAGATTGCGACCATGCTGTCCCTTACGGGAAAAGCGGCGCTGATCGGCAACAGCCTGAAGAGCAAGCAGCAGGAGCAGACCCGGAACAGATGGATCCGCAGGCTGCTTGAGACGATCACGGCGGCGGCAGGAAAGGCTTCGGAGAGCGTGGAAGAATTTGCGGTGGATCCTGACAGGATCAGACTGTTCTTCGGGGAGGCTGCCGGAAAGATCGACTATGCGTACACGGAGTATAACGCAAGGCGCGTGGAGGATCTGATCCAGCTCTTTGCCGGTGTTTCCACACAGACGGCTACGGATGAGGAGAAGGCGGCAATGGTGATTGCCCTTGCAGACCGGATGCACAAAAAGCTGCCGGAGACCAAGGGAAAGACCCAGCTGGATGCTGTGATTGAATATCTGGGAAAGGTGGCGCAGAAGGAAGGCTACACCCATCAGATGCAGCTCTGGATGCCGCTGTTGCCGGAGCTTATGTATATAAAGGATCTGCAAGGCTATGCAGGAACGGAGTTTGACGGCGCAGGCTGGCATATCAGCACGGGCAAGTGGAATCTGTCCGTGCCCGTGGGTCTTTGCGACGATCCGGTCAATCAGGCGCAGATGCCGCTTTCCATCGATTTTTCCGAGGGTGGACATCTGGCTGTGTGCGGCACCATTGTCAGCGGAAAGAGCAGCCTTTTGCAGACTCTGCTGTTCGGTCTGATCAACCGCTACGAGCCGGATTGGCTGAATATCTATGCCATTGATTTCAGCAGCCGTATGCTTGCCGGATTTGAGCAGGCTCCCCATGTGGGCGGCGTAATGTTTGAGGACGACACGGAGAAGATCGACAAGTTCTTCCATATGATGGAGGGTATGCTGGAGGAGCGCAAGAAGCTGTTCCGCGGCGGTAACTACGCACAGTACGTGCAGGCAAACGGGGTGACCGTTCCCGCTGTGGTGATCGCCATCGACAATCTGGGATCCTTCCGGGAAAAGACGGAAAACCGCTACGACGACAGACTGCTCCGCATTCTCAAGGAGGGTGTGGGATACGGCATCTATCTGGCGATCAGCGCGGCAGGCTTCTCCACGGCGGAGATTTCGTCCAAGATGGGCGACAACATCAAGACCGTGATCTGCCTGCAGATGAACGACAAATTTGCCTACGCGGACGCTCTGCGCAATAATCATATTGAGGTGCTTCCCGAGAACAACATCAAGGGAAGAGGTCTTGCGGTGGTGGGCGACAGTATTCTGGAGTTCCAGACTGCGCTTGCACTGGAGGCGGAGGATGACTTCAAGAGGACGGACAGTATCCGTGAGATCTGCGAGCGCATGAACAAAGCATGGACGGGCCGTCACGCCAAGTCCATTCCCATCATACCGGAGAAGCCGGTATGGGCGGAATTTGAGCAGCTTTCGGATGTGAAGGATATGCAGGAGGATTTCCGTTATCTCCCCATCGGCTACGATATGAGCAGCGCGGACATCTACGGCATCGATCTGGGCAAGACATACAGCTATCTGGTTTCGGGCAAGGCAAGAACGGGCAAGACCAACCTGCTCAAGGCGATCATTCGCTCCGCTGCCGCAAAGAAGGGCACACTTGTGGTGATCGAACACGGATCTGCGGATCTGAAGTCCACAGCACAGGCAGCAGGCGCAGTCTATGCGGACAATCAGAAGGCACAGGCGGATTTCTTTGCTTCCCTTCTGGAGCCGTTCAAGAAGAGAAACGCCAGGAAGAGAGCGCTGTTGGAACAGGGTCTGGAGGAAGCCGAGATCTTCACCGCCATGCAGGAGGAGGCACCTTATTTTATCGTGGTGTCGGACATAGTGTCCTTTGTAAACTCCATCCAGAAGCCGGAGGAGGGCGTACTCAATATCCGCGCCTTCGTGGAAAATATTGCGGAGAAGGGCAAGCTGCATAATGTGTTCTTCTTCTTCGGTATCAATCCCGAGACGGTCAGCCCCGTACTGGGAACCAGGAGCTACGAGAGCTTTGTGGGTTATCACACAGGTATTCATCTGGGCGGACAGGTCAACAATGTGCGTTACTTTGATTTCAGCAATGTGTCCTACACGGAGCAGAGCAAGGTGCAGAAGGCGGGAATCGGTATGATTCCTACCGGAAATGAGGAAGAGACAGGAAAGGTAGTAATACCACTTGTTAAGGGGTAAATTTTTATGATTTCTTTGCTGGCTTACAGCAACAATGCCGGAGAACTTCATAGCGTAAAAGAACAGGTCTGTGATCTGGCGGCTTACCTGAGTGAGGAAAAGTGGGAGACAAGCTGCTTTTCCTCACTGGAGCAGCTCATGGCGTTTTTGAAGAGCCAGCCGTTGGTGAATCTGGCGTGTTACGACGTCACGGAGCGGGAGAGCCGGGATTATCTGAGTACAGTCAGAAAGAAGTATCGTGACACCCTCCTGATGCTGATTGCGGACAGCACGCTTTCGCCGATGGAATACGTGAAGCCCGATATTCTGGCGGCAAGCCTGATCCTGCGGCCCTATTCTCAGGAGGACCTGAGAGGAAAGCTGAAGGATCTGATCTGTGAGTATCTGTCCCGGATGCAGGACGGGGAGGATGCCTTTATTGTGGAGACAAGGGAGGGAAAGACCCGTATTCCCTATGAGCAGATCTATTACCTGGAGGCGAGGGACAAGAAAATTTATGTGAGACTGCGGGACAGGGAGCTGTCTTTCTATGATACCATTGAGGAGCTGGAGGAAAAGCTTCCCAAAGAATTTGTCCGCTGCCACAGAAGCTTCATTGTGAACCGGCGCTACATAGAGAAAATCATGCTCTCCCAGAGTGAGATCGGGCTTACGCACGGCATTTCGGTGCCGCTTTCGAGAAGCTATAAGCCTTACTTTAAGGCAATCAGATAGGCGGGGGAAAGAGGATGGAGACTTTGCAGATTTTGCAGCAGCGGGAATTTCGGATACTGGCTGCGGCAGCAGGCATCAGCGAACTATATGGCATGGGCGGCGGTGAACCGCTCTCGCAGCAGGAGGTTATGTACGGTCTGCATGAGCTTGTGCAGCGAGGGGTTCTGGCTGGGGACGGACAGGAGTTTATGTTCTGCGAACCGTTCAGGACGATATTCCATGCGCTGAAGGATGCAGACAGACTTCTCGTTGTCACCGGCAGGGGACAGGACATGCAGGATTTCTGCATTTATCAGGGAGAGAAGCCGGTGCTTCTGGAGGAGAGCCGTCAGGATGCCGATGCCGTGCGCGTTGGCGTGTATGAGCCGGAGGCGCTCTATGAGCTTTTGGAGGAGAGGGGCTTTCTCCCGCGGGCATACGTTCCCATGGACATCGCCCTGCTCCAGAAGGAGGAGGAACTTACGGAGGCGCTGACAAAACAGACAAGAGCGTATCTGGAAAAATCCCTGCAGGCAGGCCTTCCGGAGGAAGCGGAGGAGCAGATCATAGCCCGGTATCTTTTGTATGATTTAAAAAGGGAGCAGAAGAGAGAGCCCTTCAAGGCGTTTTATCTGCTGGAAAATCCCTGTAATTACTGGATTGCAGAGAAGGACGCACAGACGCTTTCCTACCTGCAATACGATCAGCAGACGCTGTACGAGAAAATACTTGCCTCCCTGCGGTAAAAAGCCAAAGCGGGCGGCAGAACGGAGAAAATAATGATTTTAGTAGATGTGACAGTACCGAGTGTGGAAAAAACATATGATTTCAATCTGGATGAAAATGCCCGGATCGGGTTGGTGATCGAGGAGATCGCAGGCATGATCTGTCAGAAGGAGCATTGCGGGATCACGGGAAACAAGGAGGATCTCCTGCTCTGCAAATATGAGGGGCAGGTAGTGCTGGATAAGGCAGCCACCCTGAGAGAAAACGGGCTTTCAAACGGCGCCAGGCTGCTTCTGGTATAGGAGTGTGGAAGCCTTCACAGGTCGTTTGTCAGTAAAAAGAGGTCATTTGTCAAAAAAAGTGAAAAATACGCTGTTCTGTGTTATCATAGGGACAGTGAAAGGAGCCGGACATGTTTCGAGCGGATATCAGAGCCATGAGCAGTGCTGCGGACGAGATGCAGCGGCAGATCAGAAAACTTAATCAGCAGATCGGAAACACGGAAGATGTGAAAAACGGTCTTTCGGGACTCTCCGGCATGGACGGCATACGGCGGCAGCTTCAGAAGGAGATGGACGCACTGGAGGTACAGCAGAGGCAGCTAAGGCAGATGATGACCGCGCTGCAGCAGTCGGCAAGGTGCTATGAGACCTGCGAGAAAAACAATATCCTCTATGCGGAGGACAGCCGTCACCGGTCGAAAAGGACTTTTGGCTGGATCGAGTTTGGTTCGATTCCGTTTCCCGAGGGAATCGGCATTGCATTAAAATAAACAGGAGGGCTTTATGGCAGATTACATTGAGGTAAATATTGAAACGCTGGAGCAGGACATCAAGGACATGGAGGACGCACTGAAAAAGGTGAGGGACGACATGAAAAGCATGTTTGATTCCGTATCCGAGCTGGACGCTATGTGGGACGGTCCGGCGAATACCGCCTTCAACAAGCAGTTTCGGATCGACCGTGAGACCTTCGATTCCCTGTGCGAGAGCGTGGACGGCATCATAGACAGCATGGACAGCGCAAAGCAGTCCTACCGCAAGTGCGAGGCGGAAGTGAAGAAAGAAATCGACCGGATCAAGATATAGGAGGAAAGAGAAATGGCAGGTATTTTGTTACCGAATTTAAGCGCAGGTCAGGTGTCCTTTAAGGTTACGCCGGAGATCCTTACCGAAAAAAGCTCGGAGGTGGCAGGCAAGGTAACTTCCATGCGGCAGCATTTTGAGGAGCTGAAGGCTGTTGTGGACAAGACCTCCAAATACTGGATCGGGGAGGCGGGGGAAATGCACCGCAGCATGTACCGGGATCTTGAGGAGGACATTGAAGAGATCCTGAAACGGCTTGGGGAGCATCCGGTGGATCTGGTGGCAATCGCACAGAAATATTCGGATGTGGAGCTTAAGATTCAACAGGAGATTCAGGAATTGCCCGGCGATATCATTCTGTAAGGAATGTGGCATAAGCGGCGGATAGAGAGGGAAACATGGCAAGCAGATATCAAATTCAAATGGATTTCACCAGGGCAACGCAGAAGGCGAATGAGCTGGACGGTATTGCCGACAACTTAAGCAGGCTGGCGGATACCGACCTGCAGAACACGCTGGACGGTCTCAACAATGACTGGAAGGGTGACAACGCGGGCGAATATATCAAAAAGGGCTTTGCCCTCAAGGAAAACATGGACAAGACCGTAAAGGACATCCGTGAAACGGCAGGCACCATCCGCACCGTGGCAAAGAATATTTACGACGCCGAGATGAAAGCATTGCGCATTGCGGAGGAGAGAGAGGCAGCAGCCAGAGCGGCAGCCGCAGCGGCGGCAAAGGCGGCGGAGGAAGCACGGAACGCCGGAAGCAGGCACGGCGGCGGAGGAGGACGGCGCTTCTGATGAAAACGGCGCATACATATGGGCAGGATTCCTTTATGGGAACCGCTCATACCGGAAAACAGGTCGTCCGTCGGATAAAGAACCGGAAGTAACTGTCCTGTGATAAAGTAAACTTATCAACAGGGCAGAGTAATGAATACAAAAGCCAACAGGAGGAAAAAAATATGGCACAGATTTTAGTAACATCCGCTGAACTGCGGAGCGCAGCAAGTACCTTAAGAGAGTACAATTCCAATTTCAAGAACCAGGTGGCAAGTCTGGAGAGCTCCGAGGGAGCATTGAACAGCCAGTGGCAGGGCGCAGCAAAGGACGCTTTCCACAAGGCGTTTACCAACGACAAGGCATTCATGGACAAATTTGCGGCAGAGATCGAGAATTACTGTCAGGCGCTGGAGACCATTGCCGCAAAGTATGACGCGGCAGAGTCAGCAAACGTTGAGACCGCAACGACCAGAAAGTATTAATCAGACGACAAACCATTGAAAAGGAGATAGAACGATTATGGAAGGAACAATTTTAGTAACCCCCGAACAGCTGGAATCCACAGCAAATGAATTTAACAGCATCATGACTCAGGTAAAGGGTCTTGCAAACAATATGACAGATCAGGTGAACGGTCTGAGCGCAAAGTGGCAGGGCGAGGCTTCTACCGCATATGTGAACAAGTTCAACCAGTTGAATGATGATATTGAGAGACTGTCCGCCATGATCAACGAGCACGTTACGGATCTGAATGAGATGGCGCGCGTGTACCGCGATGCGGAGCAGGCAAACGAAGAGCTGAGCAACAGCCTTGCGGGAGATGTTATCGTATAGATGATCAGGATCCAGGGGCGCGGTTTCAAACGGCGCCTCTGTTGTTTAGGAAGGGAAAGCCATGGAGCAATTCAGTGTAAAACTGTCCGGACTGAATCAGCGGATAGAGGAAGAACAAAAGATCATAAAGGGCTTATCCGATGTCGAAGGAGATCTCTGGTCTGTGAGAAACTCACTGGGATTTCAGGTCAGCAGTAAGTCCGGCATTCAGAATGCGCTGAAGAGCCTCGCGCAGCAGGCAGAGGCGTATGAGTCGGATTTGAAGACCATGCGTTTTGTGCTTAAAAATGTGTACGACCAGTATGAAAAGACGGAGCGCCGGATCTGCGGGTATGTAAATGATCATCCTATTACCCTGAGTGATATCTGGAATGCTGTCAATACCGTGGGGGAGGGCATGGCGATCAACGCAATGTTTCCCGGAGCGGGATTCGGCTGGATGATCTATGAGATCCTGAAGGACGAAGAGTGGGAGACCAAGAACAAATTCGGAAAATACGAGAATACGATCTGGGAAGGTCTGGACAAGAAGAAAAAGGACAATAAGGCAAAAAAACACTACGAGTGGGAAGATGGAAAGGGGTTCGTCGAGAAAGAGGACAACGACAAGGACTCCGATAAAAAGAAGGAAAAAACAGCGGGAGAGAAGAAGAAAGAGCTTCTGGAAAGCATCACCATATGGTCGGGCTCTGTCGGAAAAGAGGGCAGCCTGCTCCATTTCGGAAAAGACGGAGATGTGGAGACCGACTGGGGAAAATACCATTATTCCGCTGATATAATGCAGGCAGAGGCGAAAGGCTCTGCATATGCCAGCCTTGGCGGAGTCGGATGTGAGGTAGGTGTGGCGCTCACCGCATTGACCGCGACGACATCCGGGCAGCTTGGAAACGATATGTTCAATGTGCACGGAGAAGCACAGGTAGATGTAGGAAAAGCGGAGCTCTCCGGCGGAGTCAAGGTGGGATTTGTCAATGATGAAGGAAAATTTGATCCCAGCGTGAAGGCAGAGTTCAGCGCGGAGGCCATCGCCGCCGAGGTGTCCGGCAAGGTGGGCGGTACGGTTCTCGGCACGGAGATCAATGCCAGCGGTTCCCTGAACTTTGGCGTGGGCGCACATGCGGATATCGGCTTTGATGACGGTAAATTCAGCCTCGATGTGGGAGCCAGCCTCGGTGTGGGAGGCAGCGTGAAGCTGGAGGTTGACGTAAGCGGAACCGTGGATGCGGTCGTGGAGCATGCCGGGGAAGTGGTGAGTGCCGTAAGCGACTTTGCCTCTGACGCCGTGGAAACGGTGGGCGATTTTGCCTCCGATGCCATGGACACGGTGGGGAACATTGCCTCCGGCGCCGCAAGCAAGCTGAGCAAGGGCTGGAACACCTTCAAGAGCTGGTGGTAAAGCAGATTTTTAATAGACAAAAAACTTGAAATGTGTTTACATATATATGAGACAGAACGGAGGATGCTGTATGAGCAGAGACTTATTACCGATCGGAACGGTGGTTAATTTAAAGGGAACCGAAAAGCCCATGATGATTTGCGGATTTTGCCCCACGGGCCCCGCAAGACCGGGCTATGTGTACGACTATTCCGGTTTTCCTTACCCCGAGGGATATATGGACACCCTGAAAATTTATCAGTTTGACGGGGAGCAGATCGAAAAGGTGCTGGCGCTGGGATATCAGGATCGGGAAACCTTCCTCTATATACACGCGCTTCAGGAAAAGATCGATGAGATCAAGACGGCAACTGCCGAGAAGTATCAGAAGGCAAAGGCAGAGGCGGAAGCACAGACCGGTGACGGACAGTAGGGAGGAACAGGATATGTTTGAGAGAACATTGCCAATCGGGACGGTTGTCCTTTTAAAGAATGCAACGAAGAGACTTATGATTATCGGCTACTGCAAGTACAAGATGGGCGACGATGAGACCATTTACGACTATGCGGGCTGCCCGTTTCCCGAAGGCTTTTTAAGCCCGGAGGCAACAGCTTTGTTTAACCACGACCAGATCGATAAGATCTATGCGCTGGGCTTCCAGAATGAAGATCGGTTTGCCTTTGAGGAGAAGCTGAAGGAAGCCATAGAGGAAGTAAAGCCTTTTTAGGAAAAGATAAAGGATTGGACAGCGGAGTGAGACAAATGAAAAAGAGGACAAAATTTGTGGCAGGCTTGGCCTGCCTGCTGTCGTTTTTAGTGACAGGTGTGTCAGCTATGGCGACAAATGAGACAGCCGTGGTGGAGCATGTCACCGCGGGGCAGGAGATCGCCCTGTATGTGAAGGGTGCGCCGGAGAGCTGGGATGAGATCACCTGTCAGGTGGGAACCAATGCGGCAACGGTGGAAAGCACACAGAAGGTCAGCGGGACGGCGGAATCCGTCCGCACACTGGTTTTGTGGGACAATTCCCTCTCTGTTATGAAGAAGTACGGGGAGGACATCAAGTCCATCCTGATCGATGTTGTGGCAAACAGAGCCCCTAACGAAAAGTTTGCGATTGCCACTATCGACGAAGCCGTGACGCTTGTGGCGGACTATACGGACGACTACACGGTTTTGAAGCAGACCATAGAAGCCATCGAGGGAGAGAACAAGGACGCATACATTATTGAGAACGTATATGAGGCGGTGCTCTCCTTAAATGCCGTGGGGGACTGCGGCTATAAGCGGATCATCCTGATTTCCGACGGTATGGACGCCACGGAGATAGGGTACTCTAAGGAGGAGCTCAACACGCTGCTTTCCCAGACGCCGTACCCGATCTATACCATCGGCGTACTCAGCAAGGACAGACAACAGGAATTGCAGGATATGTTTGCGCTTTCGCGGACAACCTATGCAGATTATTTCTATTTGAACGAGATTGAAGATGCCATGGAGGTAGTCCGTGGGTTCAGCACCGACTATGGTCTGCTGCAGGTGAAGATTTCCGTGCCTGCGGAATTGCGTGACGGCAGCACACAGAATTCCCAGCTTACCATTGCGGGGGGCTCGGACAGCTATGTGGCGACCAGCCTTGTGACCCTGCCTTTTGCTGAGAGTGAGGGCGGGGAGACAGTGCCGGAGGAGACAGCCGGGACGACGGAGCCTGCGGTGACGGAAGAGGAACCTTCCGACGACCGGGAGACTTCTGCCGGGGCGGAGGAGCCTTCGATTGCCGGGATTCCCTTCAAATGGATCCTGATCGGCGGGGGCGCGCTGCTTGTGGTAATTGTGATAGTGGTCATTCCGGTTGTCAGCGGCAAGAAGAAAAAGAAATCCGCTTCCGGAAACGACTATGCAAGACTGGATCAGCAGATCCGCAACGAGAGATCCGGCAGCGCACCGCAGCCGCAGGCTGCCCACCCAATCCGGCCGGTTCAAGCCAGACCGGCTCCGGCTCAGCCTGTTCAACCTGCCCGGGTTCAGCCGGTACAGGTTCCGCCTGTGCAGACTGCGCAGAAGACACAGATGATAAATACCGGAAGTGCGCCGCAGGCGGGACGGGAGACGAACTTCCTGTTCTCCGGCGCGGCGGCACCTGCCCACAGGGTTGTGCTGACCAACGTGCAGGATGCAGTGAAGAGCTATCAGTGCGGCATGGCGGACAAGATCGTGATCGGCAGGGATCCCGCGGGCTGCAGCCTTGTGCTGGAGGACAGTGCGGTTTCCGGCAGACATTGTGAAATCGGGCTTTCCGGCACCACCTTTTATGTGAAGGATCTGGGTTCCTCCAACGGAACCTTTATCAACGGATGCAGAATCAATCCCAATGTTATGACGGAAATCAGGACAGGGTGTACCATGAAGCTTGGCAGGATCGATTACCGTGTGACGGTGGAGTAGAGGAGCTTATGAGATACGGAATCAGGACAGACCGCGGTTTATACAGAAATGTCAATCAGGACGCCGTCTGGGCGGACGTGAAGGATCGTTTGGGACTCTTTGTCTTGTCCGACGGCATGGGCGGACACAGCAGGGGAGAGGTGGCCAGCAATGCGATCACGGATGCCTTTGCGGGCTACTGGGAACAGCTTGCCGGGCTATCGCAGACGCCGGAGTTTTCCGTATTGACGGCACAGATACAACAGGTTCTGTTACAGGTAAATCAGGATATTTTTGATAAATACAATCAGGGGCAGATCTGCGGCGCGACGGTGGTCGTGCTTCTGATCTGCGGGGATTGCTACGCCGTGTTCTGGGCGGGGGACAGCCGGATCTATACCTCGGCGGGTCTGAAGTGCAGGCAGCTTACCACGGACGATATCTGGGATCAGGATCCCTTTGTTGTCCGCAACTACACCGCGAAAGAAATCGCGGAGAGCGACAGCAGCGGAAAGCTGACCCAGGCGGTGGGCACCGCGCCCGGGCTCAATATTCATGTGATAACCGACCGTTTGTGCGCAGGGCAGGTCTTTTTGCTGTGCAGCGACGGTCTTTTCAAATTCTGCGCGGAAAGGCAGCTTCGCAGGAATCTGAAAAACCCGCGGACGAAGGAAAAGCTTGAGCAGCAGTTACAGAACCTGATGGATATTGTGTTTGAAAACGGTGCGCCGGACAATGTTTCCATGATTATGGTAAAGGCGGATCAATGATATTTTCGGAACGGAGAAGCTTATGAGTATTTCATTGCAGAAGATTGAAACACAGGCATATACAGCCGCAAAAGAAATTCTGGAGAAGGCGGGACTGAAGGCGGGGGATCTGTTCGTCGTCGGCTGTTCCACCAGCGAGGTCTGTGGGGAGGGCATCGGTTCCGCCTCCAGCCCCGAGACTGCCGGGTATGTGTTCGGCGGGATTTACAGAGCAGTGCAGGAGCGGGGTGTGTATCTTGCCGCCCAGTGCTGTGAGCATCTGAACCGGGCGCTGATTCTGGAGGCTGCCGCAGCGGAGAAGAGAGGGCTTGAGATCGTCAATGTGATTCCGCAGCCCAAGGCGGGAGGCTCCTTTGCCACAGCGGCATGGAAGGCATTCTCGGCGCCTGTTGCCGTGGAGCATGTGAAAGCGGATGCGGGTATGGATGTGGGAGATACGCTGATCGGCATGCACCTGAAGGATGTGGCGGTTCCGGTGCGCATTTCGGTGGATAAAATCGGGGAAGCGCATGTGGTATGTGCAAGGACGAGGGCAAAATATATCGGCGGCGAGCGCGCCTGCTACAGCGAAGCGCTCCTGTAACGAAATGGAGATTTTATGAACATAACAATGCCGGAACAGGTAACATTTATCATAAAGACGATCCAGGCGGCGGGACATGATGCATATGCCGTGGGCGGGTGCATAAGGGACAGTCTGTTGGGCAGACAGCCAAGCGACTGGGACATCACCACATCCGCATCGCCCGAACAGGTGAAGAAGCTGTTTTCCCGCACTGTGGACACGGGGATCCAGCACGGCACCGTGACGGTGATACTGGAGCGGAAGGGCTATGAGGTTACCACATACCGGATCGACGGAAAATATGAGGACAGCAGGCACCCCAAGGAGGTGCAGTTTACCTCAAGCCTGACGGAGGATCTGAAGCGGAGAGACTTCACCATCAATGCCATGGCGTACAATGAGGAGACGGGACTGGTCGATATTTTTGAGGGCGTGAAGGATTTGGAGCGGGGCGTGATACGCTGCGTGGGCGATCCGAAGGAGCGGTTTACGGAGGATGCCCTGCGCATGATGCGGGCGATCCGCTTTTCTGCACAGCTCGGCTATCAGATTGAAGCGAACACCGCAGAGGCGATAAAGGAGCTTGCGCCGACGCTTTCAAGAATCAGTGCGGAGCGCATACAGACGGAGCTGCTCAAGCTGATCACTTCCCCCCATCCCGATTATCTCAGGATAGCATATGACACCGGTGTCACAAGTGTTGTGTTCCCCGAGTTTGACCGGGAGATGGAAACGCCGCAGAATCATCCGCACCACTGTTACAATGTGGGAGAGCACACGCTGCACGCTCTGCCGGAAACGCCGCCGGATAAGGTGTTACGGCTGGCGGTACTGCTCCATGACATCGCAAAGCCAAAGATGCTGCAAATAGATGACAATGGTGTCACACACTTTCACGGCCATGCGCAGGAGGGCGAGCGCATGAGCAGGGAGATTCTGCGCCGCTTAAGAATGGACAACGATACCACGGACAAGGTCTGCCGTCTGGTGAGGTATCACGATTACGGAAACGGTCTGTCGCCGGATGCGCGGATCGTGAGGCGCACCATGAACAAGATCGGGGAGGAGCTGTTTCCCCTGCTTCTTCAGGTAAAGTGTGCGGATATTCTGGCGCAGAGCATGTACGAGAGGGAGGAGAAGCTCTTTCGTCTGGCGGAGTGGGAGCGCCTTTATAAGGAGATAGAGGAGAAGGGACAGTGTGTCTCGCTCAAAACCCTTGCCGTAAACGGAAGCGATCTGATCGCTGCCGGCATAGAGCCCGGAAGGCGGCTGGGGGAGATCCTGCAGGGGCTTCTGGATGAGGTGTTGGAGGATCCGTCGAAGAACAACCGGGAGTATCTGTTGGCGCAGGCATTAAAACGATCATGAAACCCTAACATACTTTTCCATGAGATCTCATATGATAGGTTAGAATCTCCGCGAGGGGCAAACATCATGTGGGAGGAACAAGGGTGAATGACAGAGTAGTTGGTCTTCTGGATCAATATGAGATAGAGATGCTTCGGACAAGAAAAGGGCGGGGAGCAATCATTTGCGACACAGACCGGGGCTGCCTTATTTTTAAAGAATATAGCGGAAATCCCGAAAAAATAAAGCTTCAGGACAGAGTGTTGAAAAAAATCTGTGAAACGGGCGTCGTGCCGGTCGAGAGGATCATTCCCAACAAGGAGGAAGTCCTGCTGACGGAGGACGGTGACGGAAAAAAATATGTGCTGAAATCCTGCTGCGAGGGGCGCGAGTGCAACAGCCGCGACCTGGAGGAGTGCAGGGAGGCGGTAAGAGCGCTGGCAAGTCTTCACAAGGCAATGTGCCTCACAGAGGAGGAGACGGAACAGTTCGGTCTGTCTCCTTTTTCGTTGGAGAGAGAGCAGGAGAAGCATAACAGGGAGCTTCGCCGGGTGCGGCGCTATCTCAGGGAGAAGGGGCAGAAATCCGTCTTTGAAAACGCACTGCTGCGGGAGTATGATTATTTTCTTGCACAGGCATCAGAGGTTGCCAATGACTGGAAGGCATTTGCAAGCGACAGCGATTTGGCGTATATTAGAGAACAGGGAATGCTTTGCCACGGAGATTACCAGTACCACAATATCCTGCATTGCGGACAGGGATTTGCGGTGGTAAACTTTGAGCATTGTATGATGGATAACCCCATAAGGGATCTGTGTCTTTTCATGCGGAAGCTCTTGGAAAAGAACGGCTGGTCACGGAAGTGGGGGGAGGAGCTGTTGAAGGTGTACTGCGACGAGAGACCGCTCTCTGCGCGCTCCTATGTGGAGTTGTACTACCGGCTGGCGTACCCCGAAAAGTTCTGGAAGATCGTCAATTTTTACTATAATTCCAGAAAGGTCTGGATCCCGGAGCGGAACAGGGAAAAATTGCAGCTTGTGGTGGAGCAGGAGAAGGAGAAGCAGGCGTTTCTGGACGCGGTATTTCGCACCATAGCTTAGGTGGAACGGAGATTACTATGATAAAACACAAAAGCAAGAGAGTGATAATAGGGATTCTGTGCCTGCTGCTTTTTACGGCGGTGGGCTGCGGTCTTGGAAGCCGGACGGGAGGCGCCGTGCAGGAGGGCGGTCAGGATTCGGATACGGGATATATCCTGACGGGCCCAGGCAGCTACGATTCCGCAGACACGGCGGTGGTGGTGAAGGTGGACACCGCGGAGAGCACCATCACCTTCTGGAATCTGACAGTCAACAAAAATTACACCTTGAACTACGACGGAACGACCACTTTTACCGACAAGTACGGTCAGCCGCTGACGCTTTCCCAGGTGCGGGAGGGCGACATCGCGGACGTGACCTTTTTGAAGAGCAAGAAAAGGCTGGCGACGCTGGCGCTCTCATCACAGAGCTTTACCAGCTCCCGAATCAGCCGATATGTGATTGATCCCAATATGCACAACGTAACTATCGGAAATGATGTGTATAAAATTACAAAAGATACCAAGATTTTCTCCGAGGGGGGGGAGATCGGCATCATGGATCTGAACAGCGCCGACATTCTCACCTTTCAGGGGATCGATACAACGGTTTACAGCGTCATTGTGGAAAAAGGGCACGGCTATCTGCGGCTTTCGGGCGATGAGAAATTTATCGGCGGCTGGATCGAGGTGGGGCAGAATATCATCCATCCCATCACCGAGGACATGCTGTTGACCGTTCCCGAGGGCAGCTATCAGGTGCTTGTCAGCGTGAAGGGAGGCGGCGGAACCAAGAATGTGGTGATCAACCGCAACCGGGAGGTGACGCTGGATATCAGCGATCTGGAGGTGGCGGAGCCCCAGTACGGACAAGTTGTGTTTGCCATGACGCCCTCCTCCGCAAGCCTTTATGTGGACGGTAATCTGGTGGACACCAGCGGCCCGGTCACGCTGGAGTACGGCATCCACCAGCTCATTGCCAGAGCCACGGGATACAGCACCGTCACCAGCTATCTGAAGGTGGCGGAGGTGTCCGCGGGCATTGAGATCGTGCTGGAATCGGAGGACGGAGACAGCGACGAGGAGGACACTTCGGGGGACAACCAGAGCCAGATGTCGTCGGTTTCTTCCGGGGACAGCACCGCCACGAATTATTATAAGGTATATATCGATTCTCCCACGGGCGCGGAGGTTTATGTGGACGGAAACTATGTGGGCATTGCCCCGGTCAGCTTCAAAAAGGATGCCGGAAGCCATGTGATCACGCTGCGAAAGACGGGCTATACGCCCCGCAGCTACACCATACAGGTGGACAGCGAGGACAAGGATGTCACCTACTCCTTCGCAGAGCTGGTAGCGTACTGATAAAGGAAGAGGACAGGAGAGAGGACAGAGAAGATGGAATTGCGTGACAAGTATACTTACGAGAATTTTCTTGAGATTATCAAGACGCTGCGCAGCGAAAACGGATGCCCGTGGGATCGGGAACAGACCCATGAGAGCCTGCGCCCGTGTATGACGGAGGAGGCGGCGGAGGTGCTTGCCGCCATCCGCATCTACAATAAGACGGGCAATGCGGAAAATTTGCAGGAGGAGCTCGGGGATGTGCTTTTGCAGGTGGTGATGCATGCGCAGATCGCCGGGGAGGAAGGGCTGTTCACCATGGAGGATGTGGTGGATCAGGTTGCGAAGAAGATGGTACGCCGCCATCCCCATGTGTTCGGCACGGTGCAGGCGGACACCTCGGAGCAGGTGCTGCAAAACTGGGAGGAGATCAAGAAACAGGAGAAAGAGGGCAAGAGCTGGATCGAATCGCCGCTCAGGGAAATCCCGCCCGAGCTTCCCGCGCTGATCCGGGCGCCGAAGGTTTTGAAGAAGGCGGGGAAGTATTACGGACGGACGGCAGACTATTCCGAGGCTGCGGGAAGGCTTCGTGAAAGCTTGCAGCTTGCGGAATCTCTCCCGGAACAGGACAGGAAGGACGCGCTTCCGCAGATCATGGGTGATATGCTCATGGCGGTTTCGGATATAGCCGCCATGTATAAGCTGCCCTTGGAACAGATTCTGTCAGACAGGACGGAGGACTTTATCGATAGCTGTGAAAATGGCTGAAAATCCCATAAAAACGGCAAAAAATCTTGACAAAGGAAATAAAAACAGATATATATATTTATAGACGTTTCGCATAGGAACGTCTTACAGAATTACAACAAGAAAACTCATTAAGAGGAGGAGTTCGACATGAACAAAACAGAATTAGTAGCAGCAATGGCTGATCAGGCTGGAATTTCCAAAAAGGACGCAGAAAAGGCTCTGGCGGCTTTCACAGGCGTCGTTACAGAAGAACTGAAGAAGGGTGAGAAGGTTCAGCTGGTTGGCTTCGGTACTTTCGAGATCACCGAGAGAAAGGCTAGAGAGGGCAGAAATCCTCAGAACGGAAAGGCAATGAAGATTGCTGCTTCCAAGGCTCCTAAGTTCAAAGCCGGCAAGGCACTGAAGGATGCTGTAAACTAGTTTATCGTATCACATAGGATGCTGAAGAGAACCTGATTAACCCGGGTTCTCTTTTTGTATCATAAGGAAGGATCATTATGAGATTAGACAAGTATTTGAAGGTCTCCCGGCTGATCAAGCGCCGCACGGTCGCAAACGAAGCCTGCGACGGCGGGCGTGTGCTGATCAACGACAAACCCGCGAAGGCGTCCACCAACGTAAAGGAGGGGGATATCATCACCATCTCCTTCGGCAACAAGGATGTGAAGGTGGAGGTTCTTGATGTGCAGGAGACTGTGAAAAAGGAAGAGGCGAAAGAGCTGTTCCGCTATCTTTAAGGCATAAAAGGCTGTCCCGGCTAATATACTTTTATAAAGTATGGCAGGGGGTATTTTTATGGAAGATTTGAACAGCTCCAACAAGCGGGTACATAAGATCATGCTGACAAACCGCAGAACCTGCACCATAAACGGCGTCAGCGATGTGCTTTCTTTTGACATCCATGAGATATTGCTGGAAACCGATCAGGGGATGCTGATGATCAAGGGTGACGACCTGCATGTAAACCGCCTGACACTGGATAAGGGAGAGGTGGATGTGGATGGAAAGATCGACAGTCTTACCTATTCGGAGGGCTCTGCGGGAAATGCAAAAGGAGAATCCCTTCTGTCAAAGCTGTTCCGGTAAGGGAGCGTCCCTATGAGCGGCGCACAGGTCAGCGAGAATGTCTTTTTACTGTATTCTCTCGGGATGGGCGTCTTTATTACCTTTGTGTACGATCTCTTCCGTATATGGAGGCGTGTCTGCGCGCACAACCGCTTTTTTGTATCGTTTGAGGATCTGCTGTTCTGGATCTTCTGCGCGATCAGCGTTTTTTATATGATGCACACCCAGAGCAACGGTACGCTTCGCTGGTTTGCCGTGCTGGGCGCTCTGGCGGGAATGTTCCTTTACAAAAAGACGGTGAGCCCTTTTTTCGTGAAATGGGTGTCCGCAGGGCTCGGCTTTGTTTTCCGCATGATAGGCAGGGTTCTGGGCGTGATCGGGCGGCCATTCCGTTTTGTGGCAAAAAAAGGAGAGCATGCGGTGACTTCTTTTGTGAAAAAGAGGTTGACGGCATTTCTCAAATTGCTTAAAATGATATTATGTAAACAATGATTCATCAAATAGAGGATGAAGGATGACAACAGTCAAAAGACGAAAAAAAGCAGTCTATCGAAAGAGAAAACAGAATCGTTTCAGCATGTTTTTGGTTTCTTTGGTCGTGGTCATGATTTTGGTCGTGGTGGCGTTCAAACGGATTGAGCTCAGCGCAAAGCTGGATGCCAATCAGGCAAAGATCGAACAGCTCAACGGGCAGATCAAGTCCGAGGAGGACAGGGCTGATGAAATCAGGGAATACGAGAAATATACCCATACCAAGGGCTATGTGGAGGAGGTTGCCCACGATAAGCTGGGTCTTGTGTATGAGGGAGAGATTATATTCAAGGGAAAATAACCGGCAGATCGAGAGAGCTGCCGGTTTTTTGTCGTAAAAAACTTTCATTTGCTCAAAAAGATTTGACAAAATCCGAGAGCGCTATCCCGTATAATAGACAGGCAGCAAAAGCGGCAGAAGCGGCGGCGCGGCAGATTGTGAGGAATTATGAGAAAGCTGTCAGGGGAGAGGGGAACGGAGCGGGCAGCCCTGTTGTCGGAATACGGCAGGCAGAAGCTGATAGGGTATGCGGACTCCTTTAAGGAAATTGCAAAGACGCTGGAGGAAGATTTTGAGTGGGACAGGACGGAGGAGACCAGACAGAGCTGTCTGTATAACCGGAGGCTGTGGGAAAACCGGTGTATGCTGGCGGACAACCTGAACGAGATGGCGGGCGTCATGGCGCAGGTGGCAGCCGAGGTCTTTTCTTACAGACCCTTCCCGGAGCGGAAGGAAAAGCTGGTGGTGCAGGCGCTCCGGGCGGAGGGCATCACGGCGAAGGATCTCTATTACATAGACAATACGGACGGGCGCGTCAGGGTCAGCCTGACCATGCGCACGGATGCACAGCGGGGCTTCAGTGCCGAGGAAACGGCGGATATGCTTTCCGTGCTGCTGGAAAAGAGACTGGTTCCCTCCATGAACTGCCCATACATGGTGGATCATTGTCTGCGGGGATATGTTTTCGTGGAGGAGGCAAAATATATTGTCATGACGGGGGCGGCGCGTGCGGTCAAGGAGCTGGAGCCCAAGTCGGGGGATAATTACACGGTTCTGGAGTCGGAGAAGGGAAAGATCACGCTACTGTTGTCGGACGGCATGGGCTCCGGGGAGAAGGCATGCGAGGACAGCGAAGGAGTGCTGGATCTGATGGAAAAGCTCATCGAGGCGGGCTACCGGCCGACGGCGGCGGCAAATCTGGTCAACACGGCGCTGCTTGCCCGGGGTGAGGAGCAGAACATGTCCACACTGGATATCTGCGAACTGGATCTCTACGACGGCGTCTGCGAGTTCACCAAGATCGGGGCTGCCGCGTCCTTCATCAAGCGGGATCATATGGTGGAGCAGATTTCCACCGGAACGCTGCCGCTTGGCATCTTCAAGGGCATGGAATGTGAAAGTATCCGGCGCAGGCTGATGGACGGGGACTATGTTTTTCTTTTGTCGGACGGGGTGCTGGACGCGATGGAGGAGAGCGATTACAAGGAGGAGCTGTGCGAGGTCATCAGCAACTTAGAGCAGGAGAATCCCAGAGAGCTGGCGGAAGCGCTGCTGCAAAGTGTCCTGTGCAGGACAAGGGGGCACATCCGGGACGATATGACGATTCTGGTGCTCGGAATGTGGGAAAACCGATAGATTATAGAGTGGCATCCGGGCAGAAGATGTGATAAAATGGCAGCATGAGCGGTTTATTGGAGAATGTGGGCGATTATGTGCGGGAACATCATATGCTGTCACCGGAGGATGTGGTTGTGACAGGAGTGTCAGGAGGAGCGGATTCCGTTTGCCTCCTGCTTGTGCTGTCCGCATTGAAAAGGGAAATTCCGTTCCGACTGCTGGCGGTGCATGTGAATCACATGATCCGCGAGGAGGCAGGGGAGGACGCTGCCTATGTGCGGGAGCTCTGCGGCAGGATGGGAGTTCCTTTTTTTCTTGTGCAAAAAAATGTGACAGAGTTGTCACAGACAGAAAATCTGTCTCTGGAGGTGGCGGGCAGACAGGTGCGCTATGCAGCCTTCCGGGATGTGCTGCTGCAGGAGGCGCCGGAAGCCTTTTCGCAGGGACGGGCAAAGATAGCGGTGGCGCACAATCTGAGTGACCGCGCGGAGACCATGCTGTTTCATCTGTTTCGCGGCAGCGGGCTTTCTGGGCTTTGCAGCATAAGGCCCGTCCGGGAAAATCCGGACGGCTCGAAGGTGATCCGGCCTCTTTTAAACACATCCCGCAGACAGATCGAGGATTTTCTGAAAGGACTCGGCATGGGGTGGAAGGAGGATGCCACCAACGCCGGGGATCACTATACCAGAAACCGCATCCGTCACCATCTGCTTCCCCTTGCGGAGCGGGAGGTCTGCGAGGGCGCCGTGGAAAATATGGGCCGCGCGGCGGATATTCTGTCCGACACGGAGGATTTTGTGCAGAGAGAGGCGGCAGCGGCGTATGTGGCATGTGTGACGAAAACCGCGCCGGAGCGGCTTGTGATTCCTGTGGAGAAATTTTTGCAGTTCCATCCGGTTTTACAGGGAAGGATGCTGCTTCTGGCACTTGAGGAGCTGGCGGGAGCAAAAAAGGATCTTTCGGCGGCGCACATTCACGCCATGCTGTCTTTGTTTAAAAACAGGGCAAACAGGGAACTCTCTCTTCCGTACGGTATCCGCGCGTGGCGGGTCTACGGAGAGGTGGTTGTGGAGAGAGCCGCAGGCAGCAAGGCAGGCGGCGCAGAGGGCGAAATCCAACCGCAGGGAATACTGGTTCTGCTTCCGGAACCGGACGGACAGCCGGTGGAAATTGCGGCGGACGACGGAACGATCTTTGAATTTAGGGTCTTCACCCATGAAAAAACAGTAAATATTCCGCAAAATCAGTATACGAAATGGTTTGATTATGATAGAATAGAAAAATCGCTGGAAATCCGCACCAGAACTTCAGGGGATTATCTCACCGTAAACGCGGCGTTTTCCCGGAAGAGTGTGCAGGATTATATGGTAAATGAAAAAATTCCCAGACAGGAGCGGGATCATATCCAGCTTTTGGCGGACGGATCGCACATTTTGTGGGTGCCAGGTTATCGTATCAGCACCTACTATAAAATAAATGAGAATACAAAACATATTTTACAGGTACAATTAAGAGGAGGACACAGACCATGTCGGAGCATGTAAGGGTACTTTTGACAGAGAAGGAAGTAGACGAGAGGATTCAGGCAATAGGTGACCAGATCAGTAAGGACTATGCCGGAAGGCAGGTGCATCTGGTTTGCGTGCTGAAGGGCGGCAGCTTCTTTATGTGCGAGCTTGCAAAGCGGATTACCGTTCCGGTGTCCCTTGATTTTATGTCGGTTTCCAGCTACGGAAACGCCACCAAGTCCAGCGGAGTGGTAAAGATCGTGAAGGATCTGGACGAATCCATCAAGGATAAGGATGTGCTGGTGGTGGAGGATATCGTGGATTCAGGAAGAACCTTAAGCTACCTGATGGAAATGCTCAAGGACAGGGAGCCTGCCAGCCTGCACCTGTGTACGCTGCTTGATAAGCCGGAGCGCAGAGTGGTGGATGTGAATGTGGATTATACCGGATTCCAGATCCCGGATGAGTTTGTGGTGGGATATGGTCTGGATTATGAGCAGAGATATCGCAATCTTCCTTATATCGGAGTAGTGGAATTTGATGATTAAGTCAGGAGGAACAGACTTGAAGCAAAAGGGTTTTAACCAGTATTTCTTTATAATTGTACTGCTTCTGCTGGGATTGGTGCTGATCAATACCTGGCAGAAAAAGAGTGACGACTACACCCGCGCCAACTTCATACAGGATATGGAGGAGGGAAAGGTGAAGGAGGTGCTTATTCATCCCAACGGGGAGGCCCCTACCGGTTATCTGGAGGTCGTGATGAATTCCGGCGAGGAAAAAACGCTCTACGCCACGGATGTGACGGAGCTTGAGTCTCTGGTCAGGGAACACGGAATAGAGCCCCAGGTGCTGGATATCCAGAGGGAAAACTGGTTTTTGACTTCCATGCTGCCGATCCTTGTGGTGGTCGTGGTGGGAGTATTTCTCTTTATTATGATCAATTCCCAGAATGCAGGCGGCGGAAGCAATGCCAAGATGATGAACTTCGGAAAGAGCCGCGCCCGTCTGTCCATGGGAGAGGGCAGAGTTACCTTAAAGGATGTTGCGGGATTGAAAGAGGAGAAGGATGAGCTTCAGGAGATCATCGACTTTTTGCGTGAGCCGGACAAATTCACCAAGGTGGGCGCAAGAATCCCGAAGGGCATCCTGTTAGAGGGCCCTCCCGGAACCGGTAAGACCCTGCTCGCGAAAGCGATAGCCGGGGAGGCAAATGTTCCCTTTTTCAGTATTTCCGGTTCTGATTTTGTAGAGATGTTTGTCGGCGTGGGCGCATCCCGTGTGAGAGATCTGTTCCTGGACGCAAAGAAGCACGCGCCGTGTATTGTATTTATTGATGAGATTGATGCGGTTGCGAGACGCCGCGGTACAGGTATGGGCGGCGGCCATGACGAGAGAGAGCAGACCCTGAATCAGCTTCTGGTGGAGATGGACGGTTTTGGCGTAAACGAGGGAATCATTGTTCTGGCGGCAACCAACCGTGTGGATATTCTGGATCCCGCCATTCTGCGTCCCGGGCGTTTTGACAGAAAGATTGCAGTGGGCACGCCGGATATCGGCGGCAGGGAGGATATCCTAAAGGTACACGCCAAGAATAAGCCGCTTGGCGACGACGTCAATCTGCAGCAGATTGCCCAGACCACGGCGGGCTTTACCGGAGCAGACCTTGAGAACCTGCTGAATGAGGCGGCGATCAATGCGGCCATGGAGAGCCGTGCCTACATCGAGCAGAGCGATATCAAGAAGGCGTTCATCAAGGTGGGAATCGGTTCCGAGAAGAAGAGCCGGATCATTTCCGACAAGGAGAAAAAGATTACGGCATACCATGAGGCGGGTCATGCGATCCTCTTCCATGTGCTCCCGGATGTGGGGCCTGTCTACACCGTTTCCATTATTCCGACCGGCGTTGGTGCGGCGGGTTATACAATGCCCCTGCCCGAGAAGGATGAAATGTTCCTGACCAAGGGAAGGATGATGCAGGATATCATGGTTTCACTGGGCGGACGCATCGCGGAGGAGATTATCTTCGACGATATTACCACTGGCGCCTCCAATGATATTCAGAAGGCAACCAAGGTTGCAAGAAAGATGGTGACCCGGTTTGGTATGTCCCAGAATATCGGCGTGATCAATTACGACGAGAACGACGACGAGGTGTTTATCGGACGCGATCTTGCTCACACCCGCTCCCACAGCGAAGCGGTTGCCGGAGAGATTGACAAGGAAGTAAAGGCAATTATCGACGATTGCTACGCCAAGGCAAAGGCCATCATTCTGGAGCATGAGGATGTGCTGCACAAGGCGGCGGCGCTGCTTCTGGAGAAAGAGAAAATTACAAGAGAAGAGTTTGAAGCACTCTTTTGATAAAGATGCTGCACCTTTCTTGGCAACTTTGCACAAGGGTATCTTGTTAAATATAGACAAAAATCAGAATTTGGTTTTGTAAATTTTGTTAAATTTGAGACTAGACCGAAAATAGTGGCTATGCTATTATAATACTCGTAACCCCCCCAATACATTATATAGTTTTTGCTATACCCCATAAGAAAGAAATACCTTCTCTAAAGAGGACAGCCGTCGAAAGCTGTCCTCTTTACTTTATACGGAAACTTGGGACAAATATGGGACAAATAGCCTTGCGCATGGGTGGTGAATATTATAAAATAGATAGGAAAAAATGAGGTAATCGAGGCAGCTGTTTATGGATATGAATCTTATGCGAAAAACAGAACAAAATCAGTTATATATATCGTCGATGCGTCCGGTATTAAACAAGAGAGCGTTGTTCAGCGATACCACGGAGGAGTATGTGACGCCCTCCGAACCGAATCCCTACCAGCAGATCCGGATCCGTTTCCGTACCGCAAAGAACAATATCGATTACGTTTTTCTGGTATGCCGGGGGGAACGGCAGATGATGATGAAGGAGAGCTCCGACGAGGTTTTTGACTACTATGCCATCGATTATCAATTGGAGAACGAAAAGATATCCTATTACTTTGAGATCAATGTGGGGAAAGTGACCGGATACTATGATGTGCGTGGTCTGAACCGCGAAGTGAATGAATATTATGATTTTGTAGTGATCCCCGGATTCAAGACCCCGGCTTGGGCGAAGGGGGCGGTCATGTATCAGATTTATATCGACCGCTTCTGTAACAGCGATCCCTCCAACGATATTCTTACCAATGAGTACCGTTATATCGGTGAGAACGTGACCCATGTGGAGGACTGGAACAAGTACCCGGCACAGATGGGCGTCCGTGAGTTCTACGGCGGAGATTTGCAGGGTGTGCTGGATAAAATGGATTACCTGCAGGAGCTTGGAATAGAGGTGATATATTTCAATCCGCTCTTTGTTTCCCCCTCCAATCACAAATACGACATACAGGACTATGATTATATTGATCCCCATATTGGGAAGCTTGTGGAGGACGAGGGAGAACTCCTGCAGAACGGACAGGCAGAGAACCGGTTTGCGACCCGTTATATCAAGAGAGTGACTTCGAAGGCAAATCTGGAGGCGTCCAACGAGCTGTTCGCAAAAGTGGTGGCGGAGGCGCACAGAAGGGGAATCAGGGTAATTCTGGACGGCGTGTTCAACCACTGCGGCTCCTTCAATAAATGGATGGACAGAGAGCGCATTTACGAAAATGCAGAAGGGTACGAAAAGGGCGCCTATGTATCCCAGAACAGCCCCTACCGCAACTATTTCCTGTTCCACGATCCGAACCGCTGGCCTTACAACCCGACCTATGACGGCTGGTGGGGACACGATACGCTCCCCAAATTGAATTACGAGGGCTCCAAGGAGCTGTTTGACTATGTGATGCACATTGCCCGCAAGTGGGTTTCCGCCCCATACAATGTGGACGGCTGGCGTCTGGATGTGGCGGCGGATCTCGGCTTTTCGCCGGAGTATAACCACTACTTCTGGAAGGAGTTCCGCAAGGCGGTCAAGGAGGCGAACCCGGATGCCGTGATTCTGGCGGAGCATTACGGCGACACCAGAGAATGGCTGCAGGGCGATGAGTGGGATTCCGTGATGAACTACGACGCATTCATGGAGCCCGTGACATGGTTTTTGACAGGAATGGAGAAGCACAGCGACGATTACAGGCAGGATCTTCTGGGCAATGCGGACAGCTTCTGGGGCGCTATGCGGCACCACAGCTCCAGCTTTTCCATGCCGAGCTGGCAGGTTGCCATGAATCAGCTTTCCAACCACGATCATTCCCGTTTTATGACGCGAACCAGCCACAAGGTGGGGCGAACCGGTACGATCGGCCCCGATGCGGCGAACCGCGACAACAACCCCGCTGTTTTCAGGGAGGGCGTTGTGATCCAGATGACCTGGCCGGGCGCTCCCGCTGTGTACTACGGCGACGAGGCGGGAGTGTGCGGATTCACGGACCCCGACAATCGACGCTCCTATCCATGGGGGCATGAGGATCGGGATCTGATTGAGTTCCACAAGGCGATCATCAAGATCCACAAGGAATGTCGGGAGCTGCGCACAGGCTCCATCAAGAGTCTGGACAGGGATTACAACTATCTTGCCTACGGCAGATTCAATCGGAGCTCGCAGATTATTGTGCTGGTGAACAACAATGACCATGAAATTGAGAAGAAGGTCAGCGTATGGCAGGCGGGCATTCCCAAGGAGAGCATGCTCACCCGGATTTTTGCCACCACGGATGCCGGTTACAGTACGGAACACACCGAGCTGCCCGTCATTTCCGGCAATATCACGATAAAGCTGCCCCGGTTCAGCGCTATGATCCTCCGCCATACGGAGGAATAAATTCTTGCATTTTGTATAGACATATGCTACAATTTCTGATTGTCAGGGTGACCTGCATGGATGGATTCCCGAGTGGCCAAAGGGGACAGACTGTAAATCTGCTGCAAATTGCTTCGGTGGTTCGAATCCACCTCCATCCATTTGCGTTTTGTAACGCGAGCCCGCTGGCATGGCGGAATAGGCAGACGCAAGGGACTTAAAATCCCTCGGTGGCAACACCGTGCCGGTTCAAGTCCGGCTGCCAGCAGTAGTGAGGATACCCCAAATACCGTAAACACGGTATTTGGGGTATTTTTGGGCAAATAATTGCATAACCTGCGCAATTATTGTATAATCTCATAAAATGTAGATTTAAGGAGGAAAAAGTAAATGGTGAAAAAGGGGATCTTGAAAACGACCCGGTTTTGCGCCGCGATCATGCTGACGGGGATTTTGTCAGCGAGTCTGCTCAGCGGCTGTTCGGACGAGTGGGATGATCAAAGCACATCAGGAACCGTTACGGAATCGCAGGATACGACGGGAGCGGACGGTGCGGTTGGTTTGATGTCCGACGGTGAGGCAGGCGTGGACAACGGCGATCTGACCCGTGGTGAAGGTTTTGAAATGGGTACGGTGACATCCGAACTGGACGAGAATCCGACCAGAGCGATCAGACGAAGCACGACGAAGATCAGTCAGGTGCTGATCACGAAGCTGGATGGTACGCCCGTACCGGAGAATTTCTATATGTACCGCAGTCTCTTGTCCGAGCAGCATCAGCGCGCTTACGACCAGATCTGCCAGGGGCTGACGGCAGGTACGGCATGCATTGAGATGTCCGTTCCCGTGCTGGACAGCGATTTGGGAGAGGTGTACTTCTCCGTTCTGTACGATCACCCGGAGCTGTTCTGGGTAGGACAGAGTTATAGGGACAACTACAACAACAGCGGAAATGTGACGAAAATTTATCCTACCTATTATACGGATGATGTTTCCGGCATGAAGTCCGAGGTGGAGCAGGTGGTGAATGATGCATTGGCGGATATGTGGAGCCTTGGAAGCAATATCGACAAGGTAAAATATGCCCATGATTATCTGACCAACAGGATCGATTATATAAGGAACGACATGGATCAGAGCGCATACAGCGGTTTTGTGTGGAAGCAGACGGTCTGCACCGGATATGCAAAGTGCTTTGCTTACATGATGCACAAGATGGGAATCCCCTGTACGGTCGTTGTCGGCAGTGCCGGTGGAAACCATGCATGGAATATGCTGGAGCTTGACGGCGAGTATTATATGATGGACGTAACATGGGACGATCCCGTGGGAAATCCGGAAAATACATATTATTATGACTATTTCAATATTACAGACAGCCAGATTGAAAAGAATCACAGCAGAGGAAACGATGTGCAGATTTCTGTTTATCTTCCGGCTGCAAACGGTACCCGGTACAGCTTCCAGAATGCATTCGGCGGAAATGCATACGGCACGAACTTTGACGCCGTGAGCGGAACCATGCCGGATACCTCCTATGTGGATGAGGGCGGATCCTCCACGGACGATGGTGGATATACCGACGGCGGAAACGACGGGTATGTGGATGACAGCACAGGAAGCGGATCAGACGGATGGTGGAACCGGTTGGATGAGAACTGGACACAGGCGGATTGGGAGTACGACGAAGACGGTTACTGGCTGATCTGGGATGAAGAGACTCAGTTTGTATACATTTATGTGGAAGAGAATGATGCCTTTGGAGCGATGGAGGAAGATGGAGATGAGATATACTGGCTTGATGAAGAAAGCGGTGAGTGGATTGCGGAGTAGTCATAAGAAGATCTGTGCATTATTAATGGCGTTTACCATGATTTTTGCCTGCGTGGGATGCGGTGACGATTGGGATGAGGATGATGCCGATGCGCAGCAGGGATGGTCGGATCAGGGTGGCAGCAGCGAGAGCAATGTTCCTCAGAATACGAATACATCCTCCGTGCGCGGATTGAGCATAAGCGTGGACAACAACACGGGTGAGCTGCTTGTAGACCGTATGGTGCCTGAGGTTTCCGGTGAAATGGGCGAGGAAGGGGTCTGGACAATTTTTGTATACCTGTGCGGAACCGATCTGGAGTCCAATAACGGCATGGGAACCGGCGATCTGGAGGAAATGTGTGCCGCAGAGGGAAGCGACAACGTGCGTTTTGTCGTGGAGACGGGCGGTACTTATCAGTGGAACAACGAATATGTAAGCAGTGACAATCAGGAGAGATTTGTGGTACAGAACGGTACCGTAACAAAGGTGGATGAGGGATCCCTTGCCAACATGGGACTTCCCGCAACGCTTTCCGATTTCCTGACATGGGGCGTGGAGAACTATGCTTCCGAGCATATGGGTCTGGTGATGTGGAATCACGGCGGCGGCAGCGTTACCGGAATCTGCTTCGACGAGAGACAGGATTATGATTCCTTAAGTCTGGCGGAGCTGGATGATGCATTGTATACATACTATGAAAAGATGGGACGCCGGTTTGATTTCATCGGCTTTGACGCCTGCCTTATGGGAACCGTGGAGACAGCAAACGTTCTCGCAACGTATGCCGATTACATGTACGGTTCGGAGGAAACGGAGCCGGGAAGCGGATGGGACTACACCGCAATCGGAGATTTCCTTGCTTCCAACCCGGATGCAGACGGTGCGCAGCTCGGAAAAGTGGTCTGCGACAGCTTTCTGGCAGCATGCAAGGCGCAGAATGACGACGATCTGACGACCCTTTCCGTGATTGATCTCGGAAAGCTGGACGATCTTCTTGTCAGCTTTAACCGGTTTGCCGGCAATATGTATGCCGCAGGCAAGGAGACGGCTACCCGCGCGGAGATGATCCGTGCAATTGAGAAGGCGGACAACTTCGGAGGCAACAATAAGTCGGAGGGCTATACCAACATGGTCGATCTGGGCGGTATCATTGATGCCTGTGCAGATTATGCGGACGGCGCGGAGGATGTGCTGCAGGTGCTGAATGAGGTTGTGGTTTATTCGGTGAGCGGTTCCGCACACAAGGGAGCCTCCGGTCTTGCTATGTACTATCCCCTCAGTGTGCAGGGATCATCGGAGCTTTCCATCTGGGGAGCTGTCTGTGTCAGCCCGTATTACCTTTCTTTCGTGGACAGACAGAATCAGGGCAGCGTGGACAGTACAAGCTACGATAACTACGACGACGATCAGTGGTTCGATGATGAAGGAGAGTGGTTCTGGGGTCTGACCGATGACAGTGATGATTACTGGGATTATCTGGATGAGTATGAGCAGACGGGAGAAAGCTCATACATTACGTTTGCAGAGGAACCGCAGTTGGACGAGAACGGTACCTTCTGGTTTGAACTGGACGAGGACGGATATTATAACGCGGCAGATGTGTATGCGATGATTTATGAGCTGTCACCCGACGGGGAGGACATTATCGAGCTGGGTGAAACCTACGATATCAATGCCGATTGGGAGACGGGAGTCTTTTATGATAACTTTGACGGTTACTGGATTTCCCTTCCGGACGGACAGAATCTTGCAACCTACATTGTGGAGGATGCTGACGATTACACGATCTATACCTCACCGATCCTTTTGAACGGGGAGGAGACAAACCTCAGACTGAAGCTGGATTATACTCAGGGACAGATTATCATAGAGGGTGCCTGGGACGGAATCGATGAAAACGGTGCGGCAGCCCGTGAGATCGTGAAGCTGAAGGAAGGGGATGTCATTGTACCTCTTTACTATGCTTACTCTATTGAGGGGGACGACGAATTTTATTATTCAGGTCAGGAGTACACTGTAGACGGTGATCCTGAAATCTACTATGATGTCATGGAGGACGGGGAGTACTATTACAGCTTCTGCATCGATGATATTTACGGCGATTATTACCTGACGGATGTGGTGACATTCTTTATCGAGGGTGAAGAGATCAGCTTCTATGCGGAGTAGAAATTCAGGGATAACCGGGAGTGAATGCTTGTGAAAAAATATTTAGTTTCCCTATGGGCAATGCTGCTCGGCGCGATGATTTTTTGTTCGGGCTGTGCGGATGATTTTGAAGATGATATATACGACGATGGATATACCGAGAGCAGCGAATATTCCGTGGATGCCGGATATGAGGACACGGACGGAATTTTGGCGAATGCCGATAATGTGGAGATCGCAGAAATTCCGGTGGACACGGAGGATTTCGGAAACGGTGCGGTCAACGGCGGCAATGCGGTGGCGTCCGAAAACAGCGCGGGTATGCGCTCGGTGCACAGGGGAGGAAACGCCGCGTACAACAGCGGCATCACGACTTATGGTTCTTCCGGCAGGCTGGAGGGAACCATAGCCATTGTGACGATTCTGGCAAATGATACGGAATGTTCATGGGATCTTACGGACAAGGCAGATTTCAATATGTATAGCATGATCTACAAGAATCTGAGAGTAGGTTGTTCGTGGATCACGCAGGCCTGCGCCGAATACGGCAGGAATGTGAACTTTGTGTGGGACTGGGACAAGTACCCGGAGTTGATTTACCGGGCAACCGTGGATCGGAGTATCGGCAGCAACTACCTTTCCTCCTACTATGATATGTGTGAGTTTATCAGCAACAATATTGACAGCGAGGCAATCAAGAGCGACCTTGGAGCGAACGGTATCGTGTATATGGTCTGCGTGGATACGCCGTCCACCAACACCACCGCCAGCAGTACATTCTCATGGACAAGGGATTGTCCTCAGGAGTACGAGATGTGCTTTATGCTGATGAATTACAAGGGACAGACCAATGCTCCGGCAACCTTTGCCCATGAGCTGCTTCATACCTTCGGCGCGCCGGATCTTTATTATGCGGGCAAGTACGGAATTACCGATCAGTATGTGAAGGATGCGGCATCCTCAGGTCTCAACGATATCATGCGCGTTACATGGGATCTGAACACCGGATATTATGACTATAACAGTGTGTATAACAAGATAACGGATATTACGGCATATTATCTGGGATTGACGGATTACAGCGACAGCGTGCAGTCGTGGGGATTTGAGCAGAGTGATTATGCCTATTACGGGGATGCCGGGACGGCTGCAGGGCAGGGTACGACCATCGATGCGCAAACAGGCACCGATGATGGCGGAAGCGCCGGAGACGGCGGCGCGGGAACCGGCGGAAGTACAGAAGCCGGCGGAGGCTCCGGCAGCACCGGAAGCGAAGAAAGCTACAACTGGTGGAACATGCTGGATCCCAACTGGACGAAGGACGACTGGCAGTACAACGACGGCGAGTGGTACATCTGGGACGAGGAAACACAGTACTTCTACATCTACATGGAGGAGTACGGCGTGTTTGCTGCAATGGACTCGGATGACAATGTATACTGGCTCGATAACAACAGCGGCGAGTGGGTTGCCGAGTAGACTATTTTCTGCGCCTCCCGGCAACAATGTTGAAAGCCACATAGATGCCGATCAGTAACAGGGTGCTGGCGCAAAGGATCAGATACATGGTATCGGTTTCCACCTTGGTGCCAAAGAAATACAGATTGCAGTCCACGCTGTCCCGGATGGATTCCACTACGGCATCCGGGAAGCCCTGATTGCGCATCTCTTCAAATACGCCGTGCATGGCATGATTCCGCAAAAGGCTTGTGCCGTAGGTGCCGGGCAAAAAGGACAGAACCTTCTGCAGTCCGTCTCCAAAGTTGGAGATGGGCATGTAGGCGCCGCAGATGAAGCCGTACCCGGCGCTGACGATGGTTCCCACGGCAGATGCCTGCCCGTCCGTTGACAGAAAGAAATTGATGCAGGACGAGAGCGCTGTGCCGAACATGGTCAGCAGAAACACATCCAATACCATGAGGGCGATGTCCGCCGCCGTCATGTACCAGCCCACTCTGGCGAGATAGAGGAGGCATACCGCGGTAGCTGAAAGGCTGATAATCAGGGTGGAGGCGAGCGTCGAGAGATAGTAGCTTAATCCCAGTGTGCCGAAACGAACCGGAGCGATGGTCAAATCGTGTCTTGCGCCGCCGGTTTTATCTTTGATCATCAATAAGTTTGAGCAGAAGGCTACCGTCACGCAGCTTACTGCCAGAAGCGAGGCGATGAGCTGTCCGCCTACGCAGCCGTTCAGCACGCTGTCGGAAATCGAGGCACCGGCGGCTTCCAGTGCCGAGCGGAAGGAATCGTCATAAATCTTCTTTAAAAAGGTAGCATAGAGGACAAGCAGGATCATCGGTGTGATCAGGGAGGAGATAAACATTCCCTTGTCCTTGAAATAAAGCTTTGTATTTCGTCTGGTGAGAGCAATCAATTTTGTCATTTCTGTTCGCCTCCTGCTAATTTTCTGCCTGTAACGGCAAGAAACACATCATCCATTTTTCCCTTTGTAATTTCATAGTCACGGAAGATTTCCGGAAATTTTGTGATAAGCCCGGTTGCCGCCGCTGTGTTGGGAACGGAGACCCGGTAGGCGTCCCGGATGGGTTCATAGGGAGCGTCCAGCTGCTTCACATCGCTCTCCTCCACACCGTACAGGGTGATAAAGTCGCCCGTATATGTGTTTTTGAGAGTCAGGGGCGTACCCTCGGCAACAATCTGTCCGTGATCCAGAATGACAACAAAATCGGCGTCTGCCGCTTCCTCCATGTAGTGTGTGGTAAGAAAGACCGTCAGATTTTTGCGGCGGCGGAGTTCGCCGATCACATTCCAGAGAAGGTTTCTTGTCTGGGGATCCAGCCCGGTGGTGGGCTCGTCCAGAATCAGTATTTTCGGCTCGTGGAGCAGAGCGCGGGCAATATCGATTCTGCGCCTCTGCCCGCCCGAGAGCTTGCCTACCGGTCGGCGGAGCAGATCCTTGAAATCCAGAAGCTCCGACAATTCCGCAAGGCGCGCCCGGAAAGCGGCACCGTGAATGTCGTAGAGAGCCGCCCGGCTTTCCAGATTGTCTTTAACCGTCAGCTCCTTGTCCAGCACAGAGTTCTGGAACACAACGCCGAGACTGCGCTTGATGAAATCGGGATCCTTATCCAAATCGGTTCCGCAAATCGTCACGCTTCCACTGTCCTTGGGAAGCTGCCCGCAGAGAATGTTGATGGTGGTGGATTTCCCGGCTCCGTTGACCCCGAGGAATGCAAACAATTCTCCCGGTTTCACCCGGAAACTCAGGTCATTGACTGCATGAACCTCCCCGAAATGTTTCTCTAAATGTTCAATCTGTATCATATTTTCCATGGTATTCTCCCGATTCTACATAAAAATATTGCACGATATACATCTAATAATATACATTAATCCACAGAGAAGTCAAGATAGATTTGCATAAAGTGCGGATTTCCTTTAGAAAAATGCGCTTATGGTTTGAAAAGTCGGGTCGGGCATACTACAATAGATACGATACACCATTCGGAGAGGTTAGGACGAACAATATGAAGAAAATTTGGACTCTGTTTTTGACTTTTTTAAAAATAGGCGCCTTCACCTTCGGGGGAGGCTACGCTATGATTGCGCTTTTGGAGGATGAGTTTCTGTCAAAGAAGAAGTGGCTGGACAAAGAGGAATTTTTAAATATGGTTGCCATTGCGGAATCCACGCCCGGTCCGGTCGCCGTCAACAGCGCAACCTATCTGGGCTATCGGCTTGCCGGTGTTCCCGGTGCATTTGCCGCCACGGCTGCCGTGTGCCTGCCGTCCTTTTTTGTGATCTATCTTATTTCTTTGTTTTTCGATCAATTTCTGAGCCTGACCTATGTGGACTACGCATTCCGGGGCATCCGGGTCTGCGTGGTGTACCTTATTTTTTCCGCAGGGATAAAGATGCTGCGCACGCTGGATCACGGCCTGTTTCAGGTTATAGTTCTGGTTGGCGTTATGGGTGTGATGATCCTGTCCTCGCTTTTCTCCACCGGCTTTTCTTCCATTGTCCTGATCCTGATCTGCGGTGTGTTGGGCGTGGCATTGTATCTGATCGGTCTGCTCGCCCATAAGCCCGGAAGGGAGGAAAACAAGGAATGACTTATCTGGAGTTGTTTTTGACTTTTCTGGAAATCGGCGCGCTCTCTTTTGGCGGAGGCTACGGTATGATCTCCCTGATCCGCGAAAAGGTTCTTCTGCACCAGTGGCTTACGGAAAGCGAATTTATGAGCTTTATCGCAGTATCCGAGTCCACCCCCGGGCCTCTGGCGGTGAACATGGCAACCTTTATCGGTTCTTCGCAGGGCGGCATGGCGGGCGCTTTTTGTGCGACGCTTGGTGTGGTGCTGCCGTCCTTTTTTGTCATACTGATCATTGCCGGCCTGATCGGCAATCTTTTGAAGCTCGCAGGTGTGCAGGCATTCCTTTCCGGCATACGCCCCTGCGTGGTGGGCTTGATCCTTGCCACCGCCGTCACCATGTTTTTAAGTACCTTCTTTGGATATTCCTCGGTGGGAGATTCCGCCCGGATTGACGGAAAAAGCCTTGTCATATTCGGCGTGCTTGTAGGGTTCGATGTTTATGTGCAAAAAAGAAAACACCGAAGCCCTTCCCCCATTCTGATGATCCTCCTGGCAGCCGGACTCGGTGTTCTTTTTTTCTCGTGGTAGTCGGACGGCGCCCCTACTCCTGCTGTCGGAACATGGGTTTGCGGGAGATCACCGCATACGCTGTCACGCAGATCAGAACAGACAGGAAGGAGCCTGCCGCCGTGGCTAAGCCCATGGGGAAGAGGGTGGTGGGGAAGAACTGCGAGGTCAGGTACACCCCGGGAACCCGAACCAGCACGATGGCGATAAGTTTGTTTGCTCCGATGTTCTGCGCACCCAGCGCCGAGACGGTGGAGAGCATGGAGGAAGGAACAAGGAACAGGAAGCTGATGATCTTTTCCACAATACCCACCGCTGCCGCATCGTTCAATCCACGCCGGTTGGCAATGATGGTAATGACAATAAATGCAATCTGGATCAGGCCGTCCTGCAGGGCAATGGGCACACCGATGGAAAGCAGCTTACCCATCACATTCCGGCGGGGCTTGAAATCCTTTTTGCTCAGTCGGAGGCTGCGCCTCTTTATAATCACCACAAGGGAAACCGCCACACTGACTGCCTGGGAAACCGTGGTGCCCAACGCCGCGCCGGCAGGGCCAAGGCGGAGCACACCCATGAACAGGTAATCCAGTCCGATGTTGGCGGCGCAGGCTATTGCAATGAAATACATGGGACTTTTGCTGTCGTCCATACCGCGGAAGATGGAGCTGATAATGTTGTAGGCGGTGATAAAGGGGATGCCTATAAAGCAGACCTGCAGATACGCCATGGTACCGTCCACCGCTTCCGCCGGTGTGGACATGACAAGGACGATGGGGTGTACCAGGGCAAGCAGCAGCACGGTCAGCACAAGTGAGACGGTCAGCATATGCATGATCTGTGAGCCGATGGAGACGGCGGTGGTACTGGCTACGCCCTCAAACTGCCCGATGATAAACAGATCCGCCATGCCGTAGAGCGTCTGCAAAAATAGGAGAGCAGATACGGCAGGGAAAACAAGATCAAATTTTTAAACACACTGCCTGTGGTAAGATTCTTTTCCATATCAGGATCCTTTCCGTGTAAAATCCTCTACTATAATAAACCCTGTGACCGCTGTGCGGTCAAGTGAAAAATTGGTCAAAAATTCATTCATAGAAAATGTTGTATTTTCTGAAACTATGTGCTATATTGAGTATAGGAAAAGCACCCACTCCATTGTGGATGCTCCCAGATGATTAGAATGTCCTTACGGACACCGCCTATCCTGTATGGCAGACAGGGTAGGCATTTTTATTACTTGTCTTTATCCCGAAAGAGAAAGGCAAGAAGTGAAACAATCAGACCGCCAAAGGACACCATTAAAGCCAGCATCCCAATGAAAATCGTAATGATCTCATAAGCTGTCATACGTTCACACCCCCTTTCCTATGTAACTCCTAGCAGGCTAGGGTAAGGATCGGGAGCAGCCTCTGCGCTTGGCTCCGGCACACAAAATAACTGTCCCGGATGCTTAACACCCTGTCATGGGTACTTTTCCCGTGGCTTTCGCCACAAAACCATGATAACACAGGCAAAACGTAAAAGCAAATATTTCGTATATAAATTTCTGTTTTTTTGTATTGTATTTTTGTACTTTATATGATATTTTATCTGTCTTACAAACTGTATAAGGAAATCAGGGAGCTGGGTGAAGCGCAGAACAAGGCAACAGATGAGCTGGAGGCAATTCTTAACAGGATGGATTTAATGAGTGCCAATGGGGTCAAAACATCAGAGGAAGATGTATTAGCAATGTTTTCTGCGATGGGAAAAGTTGATCCATTTTATTCCCAGAACAACATGGATCACCTGCGTCGGGGCGTTGTTGCTCTTAATGCCGGTAAGGGCATTCTATGCCATTCGGTGTATTGCCCAATCAAAAAAGGCGTAAAAAAACAGGCAGTCCTTATTCCTGCCTGTTCTTTTATGTTATGTTGTAACGTTTTCCCAAAGACTACTGCATCTTTTTCTTTCTCCGCTTAATGACAGTCAGGGTTACCAGAGCAGCAACGCCAACCAGGAGAACTACTCCGGCAATTACAAAAGGCTTATAGGTATTTACAAAGGAGGGATAAATATCGTTCTTAAGCACCTGTTCGCACCTTGCGCAAGTGATCTTCAGATAGCCGTTTGCAAAGATACCTGCTTCCTTCTCCTCGATCACTTCCTCGTGTCCCAGTGCCGGAATCTTCTCGTTATTGATTCGCGCATCACACCGGATGCAGTGATTTGACTTTTCTCCGTCCACTACACAGTACGCCTCATTGTCAATAGTGGATGTTGCTTCGTATTCATGTCCCAGTGCCGGAATCTCCGTGGTGAACACCTCGAAGCAGATCTTACACTGTTCTGTTTTCAGACCCGGATCTTCATAAGTCGGCTCGATCTGCTCCCCGTTCACCTCAAGGTCGTGATCACCGTAAGTTCCCTCAACGGTCTGAGCGAAACCGCACAACGTACAGGTTTCTACCTGATAGCCTTTTTCAATACAGGTTCCGGTGACTTCTTCCGTTACCGCGAAATTGTGATCGGTCTTAGGGATCTTCTCCGTATAGGTCCTACCACACATCCTACAGGTATATGTAATTGTCCCGGTCGCTGCGCAGGTAGCTTCTTTCGTCACCTCACTCTTATAGGAATGCGGACACGACCACTCATCAATGAATGCGGCGTTAGATCCACTATGTGCAGAAACTGTTAAGGTAAGTGAGCCTATAACAAGTACCACAGATAAAAAGTACTTTGCCACTCCAATCATTTTATTCTTCATACATTCCGTCCCCTCTACTTTATATTCAGATGTATAATATTACATATACAATATATTGTCAAAAATTTCCCTGTTTTCCATATATTTTTGATTATTTACCTGTATACTGATTCCATATCTCCAAAACAAATCTGACTTTCCATACATAATACACACTTTTGTTCTGTCAAAAATTCAAGTGAAAAATTGTGCGCAAAAACCCTATTGAGATAAACGACGAAATAAGGTACAATTTTGCTGATAACAAAAATAGAAACGGAGGATTACCATGATAGAATTCAGATACGATACACAGCTTTTAATTGAGGGACATGATTTGGACGAGGACGTGATCAGCGATTACTTCACCGAAAATTTTAAAGGCGACTGCCTGCTTGCGGTAGGAGATGAGGAGCTGATCAAGATCCATTTCCACACCAATGAGCCTTGGAAGGTACTGGAGTACTGTGCAAGTCTGGGCGAGATTTACGACATCGTAGTGGAGGACATGGATCGTCAGGCAAGAGGACTGAAGGGCTAAAAGCTTGAGGAGGTTTTCGGGGTATGGAAAAGTGGGCGAGGGCAAAATACCAGCCCTGCCTTCCTCTGGGTGAGGACGGCAGAAGGCTGACGGGCTCCAAGGAACATATTGCGCTTTCAAAGGAAGCGGCGAAGGAGGGCATGGTTCTGCTGAAAAACGAGAGGCAGACCCTGCCTTTTTCCGATGGGACAAAGCTGGCGCTGTTCGGCAGGGCTACCTTCGATTATGTAAAAGGCGGAGGAGGCAGCGGGGATGTGACGGTGGCTTATGTCCGCAATTTGTACGAGGGTCTGAGTCTCCAGAAGGACAAGGTTTCCCTCTTTGAACCGCTCTGCGACTTTTACAGGGAAAATGTGAAGGAACAGTATGGGGCGGGCGCAGAACCCGGACGTACTGTGGAACCCGACCTGCCGCAGAAGCTTTTTGCGGATGCGCGGAAATATACTGACACCGCTGTCATTTCTATATGCCGTTTCTCCGGGGAAATGGAGGACAGGAAGGACGAGGATTTCTACCTGACGGAACAGGAAAAAGCGATGGTGGACAAGGTGACTGCCGCTTTTCCCAAGGTGGTTGCGGTGCTCAACGTAGGCGGCATCGTGGATACCACATGGATCGCAGGAGATGAGGGCGTGAGCGCCGCGCTGCTTGCATGGCAGGGCGGCATGGAGGGCGGACTGGCAGCCGCAGAGCTTCTGGTGGGCAAGGGAAATCCCTCCGGCAAGCTCTCCGACACCTTTGCCGCAAAGCTGACGGACTATCCTTCGACGGAGAGCTTCCGCAAATCTCCGGATTACGTGGACTATACCGAGGATATCTATGTGGGCTACCGCTATTTTGAAACCGTGCCGGGCGCCGCACAGAAGGTAGTGTATCCCTTCGGCTACGGGCTTTCCTATACGCAGTTTTCCTTGGAAATCTCGGCGGGACAGGAAAAAGAGGGCAGAATTACCGTTCCGGTGAAGGTTTGCAACAAAGGAGATTTCGCGGGCAGGGAGGTCGTGCAGCTTTATTTTGAAGCGCCGCAGGGCAGACTGGGAAAACCGAGGAGAGTGCTGGCGGCATTCCAAAAGACGAAGCTGCTTGCGCCCGGCGAGACGCAGGAGCTTGTGCTTTCTCTTGCCGTTGCGGATATGGCGTCCTACGATGATCTGGGAAGGATTGCCAAGTCTGCCTATGTGCTGGAAAAAGGAAAATACCGTCTGTTTGTGGGTACTTCCGTGCGAAACGCGGAGGAGAATGCCTGCGTACACGAGGAGACGGAGGATAGGATCGTAGAACAGTTGTCGGAAAGACTTACGCCCTCCTGTCTGAAAAAGAGAATGTTGTCGGACGGAGGTTTTGAAGAGCTGCCTCAGACCACACCGAACGATCCCAATGAGGATGTGCTGAAAAGAGCGCCGGAGGAGTCGGACGGTTACGGCCCGATCCAGAGGGCGCGCGGCAGATTCAACGCATTCCGGTCGCTCTACAAAGAAGGAGTGCATCCGTTTACGGAGGTGGCGGAAGGAAAACTCTCCGTGGAGGATTTTCTTGCCCGGCTTTCCGATGAAGATGCCGTGCATCTGCTGGGCGGTCAGCCCAACCGCGGCGTGGCGGACACCTTTGGCTACGGAAATCTGCCGGAATACGGTGTGCCCTCCGTGATGACAGCGGACGGCCCTGCCGGGCTTCGCGTCAGACCGGAGCGCGGCGTCAACACCACCGCATGGCCTTGTGCCACCCTGCTTGCCTGCAGTTGGGACGAGGAGCTGGTGGAAGCGGTTGGAGCCGCGGGCGGAGCGGAGGTCAAGGAGAACAACATCAGTCTGTGGCTGACTCCCGCCATCAATATCCACCGCAGTCCTCTCTGCGGACGCAATTTTGAATACTATTCGGAGGATCCGCTTCTCACCGGAAAGCTGGCGGCTGCTATGGTGCGCGGCATCCAGACCAACGGCGTGGGCGCAACGGTGAAGCATTTTGCGCTGAACAACAAGGAAGAAAACCGCCGGGACAGCGACTCGAGGGTATCTGAGAGAGCGGCGCGGGAAATTTACCTGAAGGCCTTTGAGATTGTTGTGAAAGAGGGAGATCCCTGGTCTCTGATGACATCCTACAATATCATAAACGGTCACAGAGCTTCGGAAAATGTTGATCTGCTTCAGGGGATCCTCCGGGGAGAATGGGGATATCAGGGCTGCGTGACCACCGACTGGTGGACAATGGGTGAGCATTACAAAGAAACCAAGGCGGGAAACGATGTGAAGATGGGAACAGGGCTCCCCGAGCGGCTTCTGCTCGCCATGCAGAAGGGCTGCCTGACAAGGGCAGAGGTAGATTGCTGCGCAAAGAGAGTACTGGAACTGATTCTCAAAATAGAGTAGGGCGGATTGGGCTTCATTCCTCTGAATGAAGCCTTATTTTTATACCGGATGTGGATACGCAGCGTTTGCATGCTACATTGCTCCTTCATAAAAACCATCTTGACACCATCCATGTGGATGGTATATTATTAGTGCAATAGAGAAGGAGGGAAGCTATGAATCTTAATTCTACCGAAAAAATAACGATCAATGTGAACACATCCGACTTAGGGAAAATCGATTTATTAATTCACGAAGGCTACTATTCAAATCGCACAGATTTTATCAAAAGTGCCATAAAGAGGCAAATTGATAAACATGATGATGAGATTAATATAATTCTTTCGTCGAAAACTAAGAAAGATTGGTTTATTGGGGTTTATGTTTTGACCGTGGATGAATTGCAAGCCATGAAACGGCGCGGTCAAGTAAAGGCAATTCGCGGCATGGGGCTGCTTGTTGTGGAGAAAAATGTTAGTTTAGAGCTAATGAAGGCATCGATATCCGCGATAGAGATATATGGTGTTTGTCGCTGCAATGATGAAATCAAGCAGTATTATGGATTATAAAGTCGAAAAAAAGGGACTGTCACAGCTTTGCACTGCGGCAGTCCTCATTTTTTATTCATTCATAAACATAATAGTGCAAAGTCCCTTTGCCTGCTCCTCTGTGGGCTGTTTCAGAACACCCATATCAAGCAGATGCTCCATTACTCTTGTCTTAAGCGACCATGCTGCCGACCCGTTCATGCATTTTATCAGCTCATGCATATGTTTTGGCTGACCGATCAGCTCGGCTTTTTCAACCTCGGCTGTGTATTGACGTGCCAGCTCCATGATCTCCTCGGAAGCATTCGGAATATAATCCAGCCACTTCTTTTCACTGTCGCAAATGATAAGATTGCACTTATAACCGTCCGATCTCTTCAAAAGATAGCCTTTTTCAAGCAGGCGGGCATAGCTTTCGGCATTGGACGGCATTTCCGGAAGCTGACCGTTCAGCCAAAAATACATTTTGTCATAATCCCCCGTAAGATTATCCTGCCAGAGCTTATGTCTGCCCGTCCAGTTGTGATCGAGCTGCCAGCTTTTCCACCACATTCCGTCGGAGAAATTGCTTCTCATCATATCTCCGCAGCACCAATACTTATTCGGTGCGGTATTGTCCGATTTCACATCAAGAGTTGCAATAGCTATGTAATTTCCGCCGTCGGGACGTTTTACATAGAACCTTGTAGGGTCATTGTTGTCCGAAATTATGAGCTTGTGTGCCATAAAACTCATAAGTGACCATTTCATAAGGTTGATATCATCTTCCGGAACGCGGAGAAAGTCGGGGATCTCCGTTATTTTTTCAAGTATCGGTGCAAAAAATTTCTCCGCAAAAAGCTTTGAAAATTTTGGATTGATCTCTTTGTAAATTTCAGTGCGTTTTGCATTTGGCTCATAGATCAGAATATTTGTAAGATATTTTCCGTTTTTGAGCCTGTCCATAAAGCCACATTCTTCAAGAACAGCTACTTCGTCCTCTGCAAATATCGGATTGATGCCAAGTTCTTCGGCTATTTCATTTACACTTCTCGGCTGATGATATGCCGCATAAGCAATGTTCTGCGTGATGACCTTCGACAAATAGTAAGCTGTATCACGGGCGCCTGCGGATTCACCGTAGTGTCCCATATCGACAAAGCGGATCGGTTCAGTGCCGAGAGTGCCTGTTGTTCTTGTCTTTTCCATACCTGTTTTTAACTCCTTCCGTGAGCAGGCCAAATGCCATTTGACCGTGTTTTCATTTAAAGAGAGCAGGGCTGCAATTTCTTTCACCTTTTTGTCATGAAAATAATGCTGAACGATTATTTCACGCTGAATTTTGGAAAGATAGGTTATCTCACGTCTGAGAATGCCATAGCTTTCGCTGTTTACAATATCATGCGTAAAATCATTGTTGTCGGACAGATATTCGATACCGTCAACAGAGGCAGTCAGTTTTTTGCCGTCAATATGCTTTGCATAAACATTTTGTGCAATGCGGAATATGTAACCGTCGGGATTTTCGATTTTATCCTGTTTTAATAAGGATGAATATACCTGAAAGGTTATCTCTGCCGCAAGCTCTTCCGCCTCGTCGATTTTGGACAGCTTCGATACTGCAAATCCGAATATCTTCCTTGTGTATGAGAATATAAGCTCGTCAGCCTTTTGCTTGTCCACTGCTTTCCCTCGCTTTTCAGAACGTTCTTGCTAATATAGTGAGGAGCTTTTCAAAAAGGTTGGTAATGTTGTAATAATATTTTAGCACTTTTACTTTTTCTTTTTATACCCGCAGTCACAGTAAGGGCCGCCCGATGCCAGCGTATATTCGCGGACAAACTCACTGGCGCCGCCGGCTTCGTTCATGGTGTAGTCCAGATGGCACAGCGCGGGGGTCAGATCGTAAAGCCCGAGCTTTTTCATCAGCTCGCAGATGCCGCATTTGGTAAAGCGCGCCTCGTAGCCGCTGCCGTCGGCATAGGGATAAAATTCCATATTCCAGGAGTAGGGATTGCGCTCCGCCGCCTTTAACTTAGCGGTTGCCTGCATGCCTGCAATATCCTTGTCGGTAAATTTGGAGCTTCCGCTCTTTTTGCAAAACCATTTCATCGGTTTCGTCATCATGGATTCCGCGTAATACACGGTCAGGGTATCCATGTCGGGTCTTTCCGGCATGTTCAGGATGAATGCGGCGAGCAAGGCGGCATTCACCAGATTCGTCTGAAAACGGTCTGCCTTTTCAAAGGACGGCACATCGGCCAGTATCTCCTTATATTTTTTCTTTGCCTTCACAGCAACTTCTTTTGCTGTGGAAGCGTCCAGATGAAAAATTGTCGTCAGATGCGTCCGAAAAGACTTTCCAAACAAAATCCACATGGCGTGGGGCATTCCTACATATTTCATGGCAATCTCCGTTTCTTTGGTTAGAATTGGCTAACTTATATGCCGTATTGTAGCACCGGAATCCGGAATCGTCAAGAAACTCGGCGGATATCGGCACCTCACTCGGCGGATATCGGCACCTCAATAGCGGCATCCCATTTCAATTAGAATCTTATTTGAAACCTTGCTCAGAACCTCATGCAGAACTTCATCCGGAACTTCATCCAAAACTTCCAGACGGAACTTCATTCAGATCTTTATCCAAAAACTTCATCCGAAACTTTCATCCGAAACTTCCATCCGGAGCTTCATCCGGAGATTTATGCAGAACTTCATCCGGGAAATTTCTCTACCTCGGAATCCACCAGAATCTCCAGAACTTCTTTCACAGGAATCAGCGTTTGATCCTCCATTAGGATCTGACCGTTGTATTCATCCAGTTTTTTAACGCGCCCGCTTTTGGTTTCATATCTGCCGCCGCTCTTTTTTTCGTCGGGAACAAAGTAGGTAATGCATGCCCGGGGCAATTCCCTGATGTGGCGGGAGAGATACAAAAGCTTCTCATTCACGGCAGCCTTTTCGTACTCGTCCAGCTCAATGCGCCGTCCCGTGAGACGGGCGGTCTCCCTGACGGCGTCGTCGTAGCCTGTGAGCGCCGCGAAGGGGGAGAACTGTGCCGCCCGGTCCTCCATGGGCATGGGGGTGCGGGTAGGAGAGACATGGTGGGGCAGATTGATAATATTGTCGTAGTTTCCGCTCATGCCTTATGTCCTCCGATCTGGCGGTTCCGCTCCATCGCGGTGGCGCCTTCCCTGAGATTCATTCCCTTCAGAATGGCATTTTTACCGAATTTCTTTTTGATGGCGAGAGTTGCCTCCTGCATTTTGCGTTCCCGTTCCAGCTCCGTTTTTTCTGCCTCCTGTTCCGCTTCCCTTGCGGCGTAGTCGGTGAAGAGGTCAAGCTGTTCAAACTGCGCGTCCTTGGAAACGGTGTTCTCGTCCACGACATGATTTGCCACAATATTGAGCCTGCGGATCAAAAGGTTCTGATCCACGATCCGGTCGTACAATTCCGAAACGGCGGTCAGCACCTTCCTGGTGGAGGAGGTGTGCCGATCCAGATTGGCGGAGCCGTGGGCGTGCTTGGGAATTTTTCTGCCATAGTGGTCTGTCACCACCTCGCCCCGGTATTTCTTTCTTCGCTCCGGGTCGGTCAGGTTCTCGATGTCGTAGCCAACGGTAATGACGATCTGATCCGTCACCAGATGCTTTTCTACCAGATCCAGCACCAGGGCATCCGCCATTTCGCAGAGGACAAGCTTTGCCGTCCCGGCGTCATAGGGACAGTGCAGCACCTGACCGGAGCCGAGGCTGTTGCTCTCGGGGCGGTATGCCTTGATCGCCTCCATGGTGCAGGGCTCCCACCCCCACGCATGATCGATCAGAAGCTCCGCATTCTTTCCGAAGAGACGGTATAGGAGGTTTTCATCCTCCACGGAGCATTTTGCCACATCACCCATGGTGAACATGCCGTTTTCTTCCAGTTTTTTTGCATATCCGTGCCCCACCCGCCAGAAATCGGTGAGCGGTCTGTGATCCCACAGCTGCCTGCGGAAGCTCATCTCGTCCAGCTCGGCGACCCGAACACCATCCCTGTCTGCGGGTATGTGTTTCGCCATAATGTCCATGGCAACCTTGCTGAGGAACAGATTGGTTCCGATGCCCGCCGTCGCGGTAATACCCGTGGCGTCCAGCACCTCCCGCACAATTTTTTTGGCGAGATCCCGGGGTGGCATGGCATAGGTTTTCAGGTAGTCCGTAACGTCCATGAACACCTCGTCAATGGAGTAGACAAGGACATCCTCTGGCGCCACATATTTCATGTAGATTGCGTAGATTTTTGTGCTGTATGCCATGTAGTGCGCCATTCTGGGAGGCGCAATGAGAAAGTCGATGGCAAGATTTGGATCTGCGTCCAGTTCTGACCGGAAGCAGGAGGAGCCGGTGAGCCTTCTGCCCGGCGCGCGATACCTGCGCTCTGTGTTGGCTTCCCGGACACGCTGCTTTACCTCAAACAGACGCGCCCTGCCGGGGATTCCGCAGCTCTTTAAGGAAGGGGTGACCGCAAGACAGATCGTTTTGTCCGTCCGGCTTTCATCTGCCACCACAAGGTTGGTGTCCAGAGGATCCAGCTTTCTCTCCCGGCACTCCACAGAGGCATAGAAGGACTTTAAATCAATGGCGATATAGATGCGCTGTTTCATCTGCCGGTTCCTCCTTTCGTACCGAAAATTATACTGTATTATGTGCCAAAAGACAATGAAAAATCCCGGCAGGGTAAAATGGCAATTCTACCGAGCCGGGATTCCTGATTCTATATTTTAATTTCCGGGTGCGTAGTTGAAGGTGATGGACAGGGTCTTCATATGCTGCCATGCATCGCTGTCTACTACAATGGGCTGTACGTTGCTCGTATCACCGTCCGGTGTTCTCGCATCGTCAGGCACCTGTGTTATCCAGGAGTTGAACAGGTTCACACGGGTACAGATGGCGTTGTCGGAGGTGGTGTAGGGCTTTGCCGTCAGGGTATAAGGCTCGCCGTTTACCAGCACCTCGGTAATGTCTACGGTGTAGCCGGGGAACAGTGTTTCTCCGTTTCCGATGGCAAGTGCGCAGAACACCGTACCGCTTGCTTCCCCTGCGGCGGTGCCGCTGAAATCAAGGGAAACGGTGTAGGTACCTTCGCCGGTCACTTCCACATCCGTGGCAACCAGTCCCTCGGTCTTGGAATCCGGGTCATAGGTATCGCCCACGCTATACATGACGCTCCAGTCGCCGCTGTTATACATGATCCATGAGATTGCGGTGGAATCCGTGAGAGCAGCCGCGTCCTCGCTGAAGGACAGGACTGCGTTGGCGGTGCTGGTCTCAATCCGTGACTGTGCTTCCGCACGAAGCTCCTCGGCGGTTTTGCCGGATGCGGCCTGCGCGGCGTAGCTTCTGGATGCAAACAGATCCGCTACCTCCTGATCAAAGAAACCGAGATCCCTGCGGATGAACAGGCTGCTGCAGTCCCACAGCATGGGGCAATAGCCGTACAGGTCGCAGTTGTCGAGGAAATTGGTGAAGAAGTCGCAGGTATTGGCTTTTGCGGAGCCGTCGTCAGCGAGGGAAACCGCATACTCGCCGATGACAACGCCATAGCCCTGCTCCGTAAACTTGGTCATTTTCTCAAGCAGCGTGTTCTGCTCCTGATAATTTCTCTGGGTGCCCCACTGGGAAAGGCTTGTATTGCCGCAGTAGCCCCAGGGAGTATAGTAGTGTACGGAGATCAACAGCTTGCTTTTCGCCGTATCCGCAGGCATCTTGAATGCGTCGTCGCAGGTGTTCTGAATGTCGGTGCCGTAGCCTGCGATCAGAAGGAAACGCTGCTCGTTGTTGCCGCCGGTGCCGCGGACCACATCCACAAAGGTCTGATTGATCTTGTTGGTCATTTCATAGCATTCTTCTCTGGAGAGCGTGCCGGAGTCCGCTGCCACATCCACATCGTTCAGACGGTCTCCAAGCTCCTCGTTCGCCGACTCAAAAATCAGATAATCGGAGTATTCCTTGTAACGGTTTGCAATCTGCGTCCACATGGAAATATACATTTCCATTGCCTTTTCTCTGGTCTCCTGCGTAGCGGAGCCGAACATGCCCCACCAGCTTCCGTCCCAGTGATCGTTGATGATCACGTACATATCGGCATTGAGGGCATAGTTGATGATTTCCTCCACGCGGTTCAGGTAAGCCTCGTCAATGGTGAAATCACCGCTCTCATAGTCCATCATGTTCGTCCATGCCACCGGGATTCTGAGCGAGTCAAAGCCGGCTGCTTTCATGGCAGTGACGATCTCCTGCGTGGTGACCGGCTGTTCCCAGAGAGTCTCGTAAGCTGAGGTATCCGCCTTTGTGCCAAGGGAGCGGTGTCCGTATGCCTCCATGGTGTTGCCGAGGTTGATGCCGTTGCCCATCAGCTCCGTGAGCTCAAGGGCGGTCAGGTCTTTGCGCATGTAGCCGCTGTCCCAGGTTTCGATTCCGTTGGCAGAGGTGTGCTGGTATTTTTTGTCGGACGGTGCAAAGGGACCGGCTCCGGTCAGCTTCAGTACAAGAAAAATCAGCCCGACCAATGCCAGAGCGCCGCCTGCAAGAGACAGAATCTTATAGATGTTTTTGTTTTTTTTCTGATCCATAGGTATCCTCCCATTTTATATTATCACCAGTGTAATACATTGCCGGGAATGAAAAAAGCCTATTATTTAGCGATATATTACCCGATTTTTTGTAGGGTCTGCCATAGACAGGCAAAAGAGGGATATGTAAAATGAAGGTAAAGAGGCAAAAAGAGGAGCAGGGCAATGGAAGAGAAGCATATGTTCAGCAATACGCAGCTGAAGGCTTTGTTGCTTCCACTGATGGTGGAGCAGGTCTTAAACTCTCTGATGGGAACGGCGGACACGGTCATGGTCAGCAACGTGGGATCGGCTGCCATGTCGGCAGTGTCGCTGGTGGATTCCATCAACATACTGGTGATTCAGGCGTTTGCCGCGCTGGCAGCAGGCGGTTGTATTATCTGCTCCCAGTACATCGGAAAAAAGAATGAGAAGGAAGCAAACCGCTCCGCAAGGCAGGTGCTGCTTGTGATTTTTTTCATCTCTGTTGTGATCTCCGCCGCGTGCCTGATCAGCAACAGGACGCTTTTGCGGCTTGTGTTCGGGTCGGTGGAGGCGGATGTGATGACCGCTGCCGTGACTTATTTCTTCTACACGGCGCTGTCCTTTCCGTTTATCGCACTCTATAATGCGGGCGCGGCGATCTACCGCTCTCAGGGAAATTCCCGCCGACCCATGACCATTTCCGTGATTTCCAATCTGCTCAATATAGGCGGAAACGCCATATTTATCTGGGTCTTTCACCTGGGAGTTGCCGGGGTGGCGCTCTCCACGCTGCTCTCCCGCATCTTCTGCGCGGTGGTGGTGCTTGCCTGTCTGCACAAACCCGGGCAGCAGATCACGGTGGATCACTATCTGAAAATCAGGCCGGATAAGTATCTGATCCTGAAGGTGCTTGCCATCGGCATTCCCTCCGGTGTCGAGAACAGCATGTTCCAGTTCGGCAAGCTGGCGATCCAGTCCACCGTATCTACCATGGGAACCACGGCGATCGCGGCGCAGGCGATGACCAATATTCTGGAGAATTTAAACGGCGTCATGCCGATGGGAATCGGTATCGGTCTGACCACGGTGGTGGGACAGTGCCTCGGCGCCGGAAGGAAGGATGAGGCAGTATATTTTATCAAGAAATTAACGCTTGTCAGTGAGGTATGTATTATAGTAAACTGTCTATTAGTGTATGCACTGGCAAGACCGGTGACGATCATCGGTGCAATGGAACCGGAGAGTGCGGCGCTCTGTATACATATGGTGGGCTGGATCACGCTGATCAAGCCGCTGTTCTGGGTATTGTCCTTCATTCCCGCATACGGCATGCGCGCAGCGGGGGATGTGAAGTTTTCCATGCTGCTCTCCACCGCCACCATGTGGCTGTGCAGGGTGAGCCTGTGCATCTTTCTGGTGAGGGCATACGGCTTCGGTCCCATGGCTGTCTGGATCGGCATGTTCTCCGACTGGGCATTGAGGGGAATTGTTTTTTCGGTACGGTTTCACCGCCGCAAGTGGCTGGAACATAAAGTAATTTCTTAGAGGAGAGGGAAAATGGTTGAAGCACTGAAGAAAAAGAGCTTTAAAAGCTCGCTGTTCGGAACGATAAGCCTGTTTCTTGTGGGAATCGCTCTGACGATATTTTCTGCCCGCAACGCATGGAGTGTTGTAGCGGGGTACAAACAGTTTACAACGCTTTCACCGGAGCAGATTCAAAGCTCGGGCATGAAGCGGCAGTTTGTGGAGGTGGATCTGCGGAACAATTACGGTTGTTTCCTTGAGGAGTACGAGAAAAACTCGAACTCCCATGTGAAAAAGACTACAGGATATTATTATGTGATCTACACAGGCGCCTACGACGACACGGAATCGGACTATGTGTATATGGCAATCAAGGTTCCGCCTTCCTATCTGAGGAAGATGGAAAACATGGCGGACAAGACTTATGAAGGTGAGCTGTCAAAGAGACTGGAGCTCTTCGGAAGCATCGAGGAGATGAGTTCCTCGGAGTACGGATATTTCAGGGAATTCTGGCAGGACATGGGCTTCTCAGATGAGGAGATCAAGGAGAAGGTCATTCCCTACTATGTGGATGTATTTGCCAACAGGGCGTTCATCAACGTTACGGTTATGGCGCTGTTCCTCGGCGGAGTGGCATGTCTGGTGTGGGGAATCATCCGCCTCATCAAGGGAAAGAGGGGAGATTATGTAAACCAGTTCATAAAGGATATTACCGATGCGGGTTACACGGCGGCGGCAGCAGAGTCGGATTATGCGTCGGCATTCTCCTATGACAAGCAGGGCGGCTTCAAGGTAGGCCGTATCTTCACCTTCTGTTACATGAACGCATCCAAACCGAGAGCGATTCCGAACAGCAAGATCCTGTGGGCATACCAGAATACGGTTACCCACAGAACCAACGGGATCAAGACCGGAACCACCTATGATCTGGTGTTATGGGTCGACGGCGACAAGAAGAACACGGCGGTTCTGATGCCCAATGCGGAGACGGTTCAGGATATCCTGAAACGAATGAACGAGATGTTCCCCTGGGTAGTGGTTGGCTTCACACAGGAGTTCAGCAGTCTTTTCCACAAAGACCGGGCACAGTTTATGAACCTGCGCTATAACACGGTGGAGCATAATACGGTGGAGCCGGGCTTTGAGGGATTCAATCAGGACTTTACAACACCTGCACAATAGCGGCTTCGTATTTTTCAAGCTGCAGCACACCGTCTACGGTCTCATCGTCCAGAAGATTTTTTCCGTGTACGCCTGAGACGGTCTGCACATGATCGGAAGTATTCAGATAAAAATGGTAGGTTTCCCCTTCCCCTGCGCGGCAGTGGTATTCAACACCCTCCGGCAGATCAAGGGTGGGGATGCCTGCCTTTTTCAGTATTTCGAGGAAAAGAGGTCTTAGGGCGTCCATATCCAGCCTTGCCGCAACATAGTAAGCGGAGCCGTCCCCATAGCGGTTGACGGTGACAGCGGCTCCTCCCGCGTAGTAATCGGAGGTGTAGCTGCCCAACACAGATGCGGTGCCTACGCGCAGAACCTCGGCATAATCCCGGACAGTACCCTTTCTTCCGTCCTCAAACAAAACGACATTTGTGTCAGATGGATAGAGGGTGTCGATCTCCTCGCTGACAATGCCAAATACCTCGGACAGACAGTCCCCCGGGAAGCCTCCCAGAAAACAGAGCGTGTCGGCGTTTACATATCCGGTCAGATAGGTGGCAAGAAGCTGTCCGCCGCCCTTGACAAACCGGGAAAGCCGCTCTCCCAGCCCATCCTTTACCAGATAGAGCATGGGCGCAACAATCACATCATATTCCTGTAAATCGTGGTCGCAGGAGATAATGTCCGGATCCACGCCCATCTTCAAAAATTCCTTATAAAAGCCCACACAGGTTTCCACATAGCGCTTGGTCGAGGAGGCCAGTCCTTTCATGTCCTCAACCGCCCATCGGATGTCCCAGTCGTAGAGAATGGCAATTCGGGAAGGAACGATTGTACCTGACACTCCCGTCAGTTTTGAAAGATCCCTGCCGAGGGCTGCCACTTCCTTGAAAATGCGGGTGTCATTTGTGCCGAGATGATCCACCACGGCGCCATGGTACTGCTCAAAGGATCCGCGTCCCTTCCGCCACTGGAAATATTGGACGGTGTCGGAGCCGCAGGCCACCGCCTGAAAGGATTCCAGAGCGTGGATGCCCGGTCTTCTCAGCTTGTTGTAGGGCTGCCAGTTTACCAGTCCCGGGGCGCTCTCCATCAGCATGAAGGGAGTGCCTTTTTTCATGGAGCGCATATGCGCGTGGCTGAACGCATTGGCGGCAAACGTGTCCCACAGGGATTCATAATCATTGTGAAAAGGGGCGTAGGAGTCCCAGGAGATTACATCCAGTTCCTTTGCCATGACATGATAGTCCAGTCCGCCGTAGAGCGTCATAAAGTTCGTGGTTATGGGGATCGACGGCGTTTTTTCCCTCAGGAAAGAGATCTCGGATTTCATGTAGTCCGTCATGTTGTATGTGGTGAACCGCTTCCATTCCAGATTCAGTCCCATAATGCTGTATTCGCCGTTCTGGTAGGGCGGCTCTATCTGGGAGAAATCGTTGTAGGTATGGCTCCAGAAGGTCGTCCACCATGCGTGGTTCAGCTTGGAGATATCATGGTCAAACTTGTCCGCAAGGTACTTCCGGAACCGGTTCACGCACAGGGGGCAGTAGCACTCTCCGCCAAATTCGTTGGAAATATGCCACATGAGGAGCCCCGGATGATTCCCCACATGGGAAACGAGTTTGTCCGTGACGGTTCGCACCTTTTCCCGGTAGACGGGCGAACTCATGCAGTGATTGTGCCGCACGCCGTGATGGGCGCGCACACCGTAGGAATCCACGCGCAGCGCTTCGGGGTATTTTTCATCAAGCCATGCGGGACGCGCACCGGAGGGGGTGGCGAGAATGGTGTAGATGCCGTTCTCATAGAGACGATCCATGATGTCCTTCAGCCAGTCGAAATGAAATTCTCCTTCCCTCGGCTCGTAGACAGCCCACGAAAACACGCCAAGGGTGGCGCTGGTCATGCCTGCCTGCTTCATCAGGCGGATATCCTCCTCAAGGATATCGGGGCGGTCAAGCCATTGCTCCGGGTTGTAATCACCGCCGTGCATAATGCCTTTTATTTGTGGAAACAAGGGATTTTTTTTCATAGAAAGCTCCTTTCCGCATGTAGCGCGCAACCGATTGCGCTATCGTACCTATATTCTAATATAAAATAACCGTCATTGCAAGCGGTTTGTGTTGTTGACAGCATTGTGGGAATGAGGCAAAATGGAGGAGAACATGATTGGAAAGTGCGGAAAATTATGGCGGGAAAAGGGTCGGGAAAGATCGTGCGGGAGGAGCTGCCGGTCAATCCAAGATTTGAAAAGGCAAAGATGCAGATCGTAGGCGCAAAGCGGGAGAGACAGGGCATCGGCACGCTGTCGGAAAAGACGGTTCACGCCGTTTTGAAGCTGTACTATGCGCCGGATACGGACATGCATGAGATCCCCATCGAAAACTATGTGGCGGATATCTACACGGGAAAAGAGATCATAGAGATCCAGACAAGGCAGTTCAACCGTATGCGCAATAAGCTGGAGGTGTTTCTCAAGCTGTATCCCGTGACCATAGTCTACCCGATTCCCAGACAGAAATGGCTGATCTGGATCGACGAGGAGAGCGGTGAGCTCACCGAACCGCGGAAGTCTCCGCTAAAGGGAAATGCCTACATGGCATTTGCGGAGCTTTACAAGATCAAGACGTTTCTGAAAGACCCCAATCTGCACCTGAAATTCGTGTTGCTCGATATGGAAGAATACCGTTTGCTGAACGGCTGGAGCCGGGACAGGAAAAAGGGATCCTGCCGCTATGACCGCATTCCGTCTGCGTTTGTGGAGGAAATTTCCGTGGACAGCGTGTTTGACTATATGCAGTTTGTTCCGTACGAGCTGGAGGAACCGTTCACCTCACAGGATTTTGCAAAGGCTGCGCACATAAACAAAGGGCTGGCGCAGACTGTGCTGAACATTCTCACCTATGTGGACTGTGTCTGCCGCGTAGGAAAGAAGGGCAACAGCATCCTTTACAGTGTCCGGCAGTGGTAACGGCTCTAAAATAATGAAAAAGGAAGGTACAACATGAAAGCAGAAATCAAGTGGTTGGACGATCCGGAGGTATTCCGGGTCAATCAGATTCCTGCCCACAGCGATCACCGTTTTTTTGAGGATGAGGAGACCTGTCGGCGGGGAGAAGATTTGCTGCGCCAGTCATTGAACGGAGAGTGGGAATTTCACTATTCCGTCAATGCAAAGAGCCGTCCCGTGGATTTTTACAGGGAGGACTATGACCGCAGCGGATTTGACAGGATCACGGTGCCGGGGCACATTGAGCTTTCGGGCTACGACAAGATCCACTATATCAACACCATGTATCCGTGGGAAGGGCACTATTACAGGCGACCTGCGTACAGCCTTGACGGAAAGGCCGTATGGGAGGGCAGCTTCAGCGAGGCAGACTATAATCCGGTGGGCTCTTACGCCACCACCTTCGATCTTGCACCCGCACTTTTGGGAAAAAGGGTTGCAATTTGTTTTGAAGGTGTGGAACAGGCGATGTATGTGTGGCTCAACGGACATTTTCTGGGTTATGCGGAGGACACCTTCACGCCGTCCGAGTTTGACCTGACCCCTTACATCAGGGAAAAAGGCAATCTTCTTGCCGTGGAGGTTCACAAGAGAAGCACGGCGGCCTATCTGGAGGATCAGGATTTCTTCCGTTTCTTCGGCATTTTCCGCAATGTGAGCCTGTATGGCAAGCCATCGCTCCACGCGGAGGATGTATGGGTGAAGCCGCAGCTTTCCGAGGATTGTGCGGAGGGAGCGCTGGGGCTTGAGCTTACCGTTTCGGCGGCAGCAGGCGAAATCAGGGAAGGCTGCCGGGCGGAGCTTACGCTTTTGGACGCTGCGGGAAACAGGATCGCACACAGGGAAGCGGCGCTTGCTGAAAGGGTAGTTTTCACTTCGGAGACTGTGGGTGCGGTTACGCCCTGGTGTCATGGAAATCCCTGCCTTTACCGCCTGGAGCTCCGTCTGTTTGATGAGACGGGAAAGCTTGCGGAAATCGTTCCGGTTGCGGTGGGCTTCCGCAGGATTGAGATCCGGGATAAGGTCATCCTGCTCAACGGGAAGCGTCTGATCATAAACGGTGTGAACCGCCATGAGTGGAATGCAAAAAAAGGGCGCTGCATCGATCAGGCTGACATGGATTATGATATGGAGATCTTCCTGAAAAACAATATTAACGCAGTGAGAACCTGCCACTACCCGGATCAGCTCCCGTGGTATCGTATGTGTGATGAAAACGGTATCTATGTGATGGCAGAGACCAATCTGGAGAGCCACGGTTCCTGGCAGAAGATGGGCAGTGTGGAGCCGTCATGGAATGTGCCGGGCAGCCTCCCGCAGTGGACGGGGGCAGTGCTCGACCGGGCAAGAACCAATTTTGAAACCTTCAAGAACCATCCCTCCGTTCTGTTCTGGTCGCTGGGGAATGAGTCCTATGCGGGGGACGCGCTGGCGGAAATGAACCGCTTCTATAAGGAGAAGGATCCGGGGAGACCGGCGCATTACGAGGGTGTGGTACACAACCGTGCCTATGAGGATGTGATTTCCGATGTGGAGAGCAGGATGTATGCGACCCCTGCACAGATCCGGGAATATCTTTCGGATAATCCGAAAAAGCCTTTTATCCTGTGCGAATATATGCATGACATGGGAAATTCGCTGGGCGGTCTGGGCTCCTACATAGCGCTTTTGGAGGAGTTTGAGATGTATCAGGGTGGCTTTATCTGGGACTATATCGATCAGGCGATCCTTGTCACGGATGAGGTCACGGGCAGACAGGTGCTGCGTTACGGCGGCGATTTTGACGACAGGCCGTCAGACTATGAATTTTCGGGAAATGGGATTCTGTTTGCGGACAGAACGGAGAAGCCCGCGCTGCAGGAGGTGAGGTATTACTATGGCTTGTATGAATAAATTGCATATTGTGTTCGGTGATGTGACCGTCGGGATACACGGCGACGGTTTTGATTACATTTTTTCTTATGCCTGCGGCGGTATGGAGTCGCTTGTGATCGACGGAAGGGAGTGGCTCTGCCGCGCTCCGGGGCCGACCTACTGGCGCGCGCTGACGGACAATGACAGAGGGAACCGTTTTCATCTGAAGTCGGGCATGTGGTTTGCCGCTGATCGGTTCCAGAACTGCACAGGGGCGTCGGTCTCCGTGGACGGGACGGACATGGAGCTGCCCATTGCGCCCGGAAACAACCGGTTCTCCGGGGAGGAGACGGCAGACAGGATCAGAATTTCCTACCGCTATCAGACCATTACCCAGCCTGTTACCACAACAGACCTTTCCTATGAGGTGACGGCAGACGGTAAAATCCGTGTGGAGGTGTGCTATCACGGGCAGAAGGGGCTTCCCCAGCTCCCCGTGTTCGGCGTGCGGTTCATTATGCCCACAAAGGCGGTATCTTACCGGTACGAGGGTCTGTCGGGAGAGACTTATCCCGACAGGATGGCGGGCGGTATTCCGGGTGTCTATGAGGTGGAAGGACTGCCTGTGACGCCCTATCTGGTGCCGCAGGACTGCGGTGTGCACATGGAGACAAAATGGCTTGAGGTTTACCGCAATACTACTTTGAATAATGCAGAAAACAGGAAGGACACCTTCGGGCTTCGCTTTGAGGCGGTGGACAGGAATTTTGCCTTCACCTGTCTGCCTTACACGGCGCAGGAGCTGGAAAATGCCACGCATCAGGAGGAGCTTCCGCCGGCTAGGCGCACGGTGGTTTCCATTCTGGGAGCAGTCAGAGGCGTGGGCGGTATGGACAGCTGGGGGGCGGATGTGGAGCCCGCCTACCATATCGATGCGCAGAAGGACATCCGGTATGCCTTTAGCATAAGCAAATTAAACCCTTTACTTTAGCACGCTACTATGTTACAATACGAAAGAACTTTTTGAGGAGCATACTTATTATCGTCTTCAGAACGGAGGTATTATGAAAAAAAAGATTGCTTTGGTATTGATAACAGCTATGGCGGCATGCTCTCTGATGACTGCATGCGGAGACAAGAAAACGGGTGCGGACGCGATGGTCTATGCCGTTGAAGCGGGAAGCGCCGGTGAGGCGGTTGCGCAGGAAAAGGGATTTGAGATCAATTCGGTAAGCTCCCAGGCAGATGCGCTCATGGAGGTTGCTTCGGGAACTTCCGATGCGGCGATTATCGACCTGCTGATGGCGGGCGCCATGATCGGAGAAGGCACCAGCTATCCGAACCTGACGCACACGGACGAGCTTACGACGGAGGAATACGGTGTAGGCTGTCGCAAGGGTTCCGATCTTGCCGCTTACATCAACGTGGTGTTTGCGGATTCCTACAAGGACGGCACTATGAAGGATATCGCGACGAAGTACGGTGTGCAGGAGTCTTTAGTGGAGCAGCCTGCCGCAGAATATACGGCAGCAGATGACAGCGATGTGGCTTACATTCAGGGCAAGGGCAGCCTGATCGTGGGAATCACGGATTTTGAGCCCATGGATTATCAGGACGCAAACGGCGAGTGGATCGGCTTTGATGCGGATATGGCGCGTCTGGTAGGTGAAAAGCTTGGTGTGAAGGTTGAGTTCGTTGTGATCGACTGGGACAACAAGATCATGGAGCTGGATTCCAAAAATATTGATGTGGTGTGGAACGGTATGACACTGACAAGCGAAGTGACTTCCGCAATGGAGTGTACCAACCCCTACTGCAACAATGCGCAGGTGGTTGTTGTTCCTGCAAAATAAGTTGAATTTTTTGCGACGGTGGGGTGGCAGGATGTTCTGAGAGCCACCCCGCCGATTTTTTCATCATAGGAAAATTATTCCCACAGAAAGGTACGGTACCGGTCATGTTTTGGACAGTGACGCAGACCCTGTTGAACGGTCTTGCTACAACATTTCAGATTTTTCTGTATACGCTTTTGCTGGCGCTGCCGCTGGGGCTTTTATTTGCGTTTGCATCCATGAGCAAATTCAAGCCGCTTCGCTATCTGATGCAATTTGTTGTGTGGGTTATCAGAGGCACGCCCCTCATGCTGCAACTGATCGTCATTTTCTATGGACCGGGGCTTTGGCTGAAACACAATATCTGGAGCGGCAACGAGGCGGGAAGACTGACGGCGACGGTAGTGGCGTTTACCTTCAACTATGCCTGCTATTTTTCCGTGATCTTCAGGGGAGGCATTGAGGGCGTTCCCGCAGGACAGCGGGAGGCGGGTCAGGTGCTTGGCATGACAAAGAGCCAGATCTTTTTCAAGGTCACGCTCCTGCAGATGGTCAAGCGCGTGGTGCCGCCCATGTCAAATGAGATCATCACGCTGGTAAAGGACACCTCTCTGGCGAGAATCATTGCCGCTTACGAGCTTACGTTCGCAGGCTATTCCTTTATGAAATCGGACGGTATCACATGGCCGCTGTTCTACACGGGCGCATTTTACCTGCTGTTTGTGGGAATATTGACATTGCTGTTTAACTACATTGAGCGCAGGCTTGATTATTTCAAGTAGGAACGGAGAACCCTATGGCGTTTTTAGAGGTCAGAAATATAGAAAAACATTTTGGAAATACAAAGGTATTGGAGGATGTGAGTTTTTCTCTGGAGGAGGGAAACGCGCTGGCGATCATCGGTTCTTCCGGTTCGGGAAAAACCACGCTGTTGCGCTGTCTGAACTTTCTGGAGAAGCCCAACCAGGGAACCATCGCAGTGAAGGATGAGGTTTTGTTTGATTCCGCAAAGCCCTCCTCCGAGTGGGAGAAGGAGCTGCGCAGAAAAAGACTGCATTTTGGTATGGTTTTCCAGTCCTTCAATCTGTTTCCCCAGTACACGGCGTTGGAGAATGTGACGCTGGCGGAGAGACTGCTTGCGCAGGAGAGACCGGATTTCAAACAGTGCAAAAAGGAAATACTGTCAGAGATTGAACAGCATGGGAAGGAGCTTCTGGACAAGATGGGTCTGGCGGAGAGGATGGAGCATTATCCCCACCAGCTTTCCGGCGGTCAGCAGCAGCGGGTGGCAATCGCACGGGCGCTTGCATTGAAGCCGGATATCCTCTGCTTTGACGAACCAACCTCCGCACTGGATCCGGAGCTGACCGGGGAGGTGCTCAAGGTGATCAGAGGACTTGCGGAACAGAGAACCACCATGATCATCGTGACCCATGAAATGGCGTTTGCGCGTGATGTGGCAGATCAGATTATTTTTATGGATGAGGGTGTGATCGTGGAGCAGGGCGCTCCCGCGCAGGTGATCGATCATCCGAAGGAAGAACGAACCAGACAATTCCTGACCCGGTATACGGATCTGACTGCAAAAAACAAGTGATCATAAGGAGGTAGAAGCATGAGCAAAATCGATGAAGTGAGGGCGGAGATGGTTACTGCCATGAAGAACAAGGACAAGGAGAGAAAGGATTCCCTCTCCATGCTGCTCAGCGCCTTAAAAAACAAGGCAATTGACAAAAGGGAGGATCTGACGCCGGACGAGGAGAATGAAGTAATCAAGAAGGAAATACGGCAGACCAAGGAAACACTGGAGACGGCGCCTGCGGACAGAACGGATATCATTGAACAGTGTGAGAAGCGTCTGGCGGTATATAAGGAGTTTGTGCCCGAGGATCTGAGCGAGGACGCAATCAGGGAGATTATCAGGGAAGTGCTTGCCGGTCTGGGCATCGAGAACCCCACCGCCAAGGATAAAGGAAAGGTGATGAAGGAACTGATGCCCAAGGTAAAGGGAAAAGCGGAGGGCAGTGTCGTCAATAAAATTGTGGGCGAGTTTCTGCATTAATGCTTTTCCGCAAGGTATATTCTGTGTGAGTAAAACAGGGTAATCACAGTAGAGAGGAGCAGGTAGCCGAGCATACATGCCGTTGCAATCCATGATGTATCTGCAAGCAGGGCGGTGAGGATGGTCAGGACGCCTGTCACGATAAAGGCAACGGCGCAAAAGCGGTTGCTTTTTCTCCATGTAGTGTCGTTATACATGCTCCAGCTGACTCTGATGCCTACGAGAGAATTTCTCTTGGCTTTCGGAAGAAAGTTTCCTATTACAATAAACATGCCTCCCATGAGGATGCAGGAAATTTTTCCGATATCAACGGTGGAGGAGGCTGCGGAGGTATCTGCTGCGGTGTAGGCACCGTAGAGAATGAAACACTGCATGATGCCAAACATTGCCGCCATGGAAACGGCGACGATTTTCAGAAGTCCGGCGTTTGATGCGGCTTCGGCACGATCTTTATCAAGGGTGGCTTTGACCGCCCTTTTTTCGTAGTGCAGAATCAGTAAATGCCAGAACAGGGTAAACAAGAGAATCATGACCGGAAAGATCAGGTTCTCATATTTGGATCCCCAGCGGTCGATCTCCCCCGAGATATTGTAATGCATGGGAACCGAATCGGGCATGAACTGCAGCGCGATTGCGGTGATGATAAACGGAATTACCGATACGATCCACATTACTCTTTTCATTTCCTGTTACCTCCAAACTGTCCGATCCATAAAATCAACTCATCCAGAACGGTGGTGTTGATCTCATAGTAGACAAAATTTTTCTGTTTATATTCCATCACAAGGTCGGCATTTTTCAGCAATTTGAGATGATACGACAGGGCGGCGGGCGTGACGTCCAGCCGTTGTGCAATTTCTCCCGCGCTCAGCCGGCCATCCTTCAGCATGACGAGGATATCCCGTCTTTGCCCGTCGGATAATACTTTAAAGATATTGGATTCACTCATGCATGACACCTATTTAAAAATTATTTTAAATAGATTATAAACGGCATAAGACAGGATGTCAATACCAAAATTATCTGGCATACGGACAGGGAGCTGTAAATTTCCTCTTGCGGTCAATTTCAAAGTATGGTACGATTAGAAAAATTGAATATGTGTAATGCGATGAAGAGGAGTAGTAGCTGGAAGCCGGAAAACAGAGAGCTGCCGTTTGGTGCAAGGCAGTCAGGAGCGGACAGTGAACTGACCTTGGAGCAGCCGGCTGAAGGCGGGAGGGCAACTGTTGAAAAGAAGTTCCCTGTCTGTTGTGTAGGCTCGGACGGTATCCCGCCGTATAAAGGGGAGGGCATGTCAGTGCCTGTGAGTGCATGGTTTTCCATGAAATAGAGTGGTACCGCGTAGATTCTGCGTCTCTATGAAAATGCTTTGGCGTTTTTGTAGGGACTTTTTTTTCCGCCAAAGCAGAGTAACCGTAAAAAAGCTTTGAAACGCAGGTGTTCGTGTCGTTTCGGAATGGAGGAAAACATGAAAGTAAACGGAAGCAGCATCAAGGAGAAATATCAAAAGTCATATTTTATGCCGCCGGTGGTGACTTATGACTGGGTGAAGAAGGACAGCATCGACAAAGCGCCCATCTGGTGCAGCGTGGATCTGCGGGACGGCAATCAGGCGCTGGTGGAGCCCATGGATCTGAATGAGAAGCTGGAGTTTTTCAAGATGCTTGTGGAGGTGGGCTTTAAGGAGATCGAGGTGGGATTTCCGGCGGCGTCGGATACAGAGTACAATTTTGTCCGGGAACTGATTGAGAGAAACATGATTCCCGATGATGTGACCATTCAGGTGCTTACCCAGGCGAGGGAGCATATCATACGCAAGACTTTTGAGGCGGTAAAGGGAGCACCCCATGCGGTGATCCACCTTTATAATTCCACCTCTGTTGCACAGCGCGAGCAGGTGTTCAGAAAGAGCAGGGAGGAAGTGAAACAGCTTGCGGTGGACGGTGCAGCGCTCCTGAAAAAGCTTGCGGATGAGACGGACGGCAATTTCACGTTTGAATACAGCCCGGAGAGCTTCTCTCAGACAGAGGTGGATTACGCGGTTGAGGTGTGCAACGCCGTGCTGGATGTGTGGCAGCCGGATCCGGAGCATAAGGCGATCATCAATATTCCCACGACCGTACAGGTGGCAATGCCCCATGTGTTTGCCTGCCAGGTAGAGTATATACATAAGAATTTAAAGTACAGGGATGCGGTTGTCCTGAGCGTACATCCTCACAACGACCGCGGTTGCGGTGTCAGCGATGCGGAATTTGGTGTGCTGGCAGGTGCAGACCGGGTGGAGGGAACCCTGTTCGGAAACGGTGAGAGAACCGGAAATGTGGATATCATTACGCTTGCCATGAACATGGTATGCCACGGCGTGGATCCCATGCTGGATTTCTCCCATATTAATAAGATCCGGGAAACCTATGAGCTGCTGACGGGCATGAAGGTGTACGAGAGAATGCCCTACACGGGAGATCTTGTGTTCACGGCTTTCTCCGGTTCCCATCAGGATGCCATTTCCAAGGGAACGGCATGGCACAACGAGGGAAAGAGCGGAAAGAGCTGGAAGGTGCCTTACCTGCCCATCGACCCCACCGATCTGGGAAGGGAGTACGAGTCCGATGTTATCCGTATCAACAGCCAGTCGGGCAAGGGCGGCATTGCTTTTATCCTGAAACAGAACTACGGTATCTCCCTGCCGGATAAGATGAAGGAGGAAGTGCGCTATCTGGTGAAGTGTGAGTCGGATGCCCGCCACAAGGAGCTTGCACCGGCGGATATTTACGGCCTGTTCTGCGATCATTATGTAAATAAGACCACGGTATTTGATATTCCGGAATGCCACTTCCGGCAGGAGAACGGCATCAAGGCGGAAGTTACCATTGCAAAGGACGGAGGATCCAAGGTGGTGCAGACTGCGGGAAACGGTCGTCTGGACGCTGTGAGCAACGCTATCAAGAGCTATTTCGGTATCAGCTACGAGCTTGCCTGCTATGAAGAGCACGCTATTTCCAGAGGTTCCTCCTCCAAGGCAGCTGCTTATGTAGGCATTGTCTACGACGGAAAGACGTACTGGGGCGTGGGCATCGACGAGGATATCATCAAGGGCTCCATTGCGGCGCTGGTGGCAGCAGTCAACAAGGCGATGGCAGCATAATTCATACATAGAAAATAGGAAAAAGCCTCTTATTGATATTTTTATATCGGTAAGGGGCTTTTCTTTTTCGACAAAAAAGTTATTATAGAGTTAGTTACAACTAACTAGTATTTATGCAGCAGGTGTTCCGGCTGCGGAAAAGAGGCTTACTATGTGGGTTGAAGTTGCTTTACTGGCGTTGTTTATCGGCTTCATATATTTTCTGAAGGATGTCATTAAAAAAATATTAAAAAGTTATTGACATCTAATATGTGTTAGACTATACTAACCATGAAATTGAAAATGAGTATCAATAGAGACAAAAAAATAAGAAAGAAGATGAAGTATGATGCCCCTTACAATGGCAACACCGGGTGAACCGAGTGTGATCCGCAAGATTGGCGGAAAAGAGGAAACCAGACTGTTTCTGGAGAAGCTTGGGTTTGTGACAGGCGGAGAAGTGACCGTTATATCCGAGACCGGCGGCAACATGATAGTGAATATCAAGGATTCAAGAGTTGCGATCGGGAAGGATATGGCAAATAAAATTATGATCTAGGATCCATTATTCAAGAAGGAGAGAACATGAAAACATTAAAAGAAGTTGCGTGCGGCGAGACCGTCAAGGTGACAAAGCTGACCGGCGACGGACCGGTCAAGAGACGTATCATGGACATGGGCATTACAAAGGGTGTGGAGATCTATGTAAGAAAGGTAGCGCCCCTTGGTGATCCGGTCGAGGTAACGGTGAGAGGATATGAGCTTTCTCTTCGTAAGGCCGATGCGGAAATGATCGTGGTCGAGTGAACAAACTTTTATTGAAAAGGAAAAGAGGTAGGATATGTCAATCAAGATTGCATTAGCAGGTAACCCCAACTGCGGAAAAACAACACTTTTCAATGCACTGACAGGCTCCAACCAGTATGTAGGTAACTGGCCGGGTGTAACCGTTGAAAAGAAAGAGGGTAAATGGAAAGGTGACAAGGAAGTCGTAATCATGGACCTTCCCGGTATTTACTCCCTGTCTCCTTACACGCTGGAGGAAGTGGTAGCAAGAAACTACCTGATCAGCGAGAGGCCGGATGCCATCCTGAACATCGTCGATGGTACCAACATTGAGAGAAACCTTTACCTGAGCACCCAGCTCATGGAGCTTGGTATTCCCGTGGTAATGGCAGTAAACATGATGGATATCGTAAATAAAAGCGGTGACAAGATCAATGCCGCAAAGCTGGCTGAGAAGCTGGGCTGCGAGGTAGTTGAGATTTCCGCACTGAAGGGAACCGGTATCGACAAGGCGGCTGAGAAGGCTGTTGCCGTTGCAAAGCAGAAGAAGGCATCTGCAGTGGTACATAAATTTGCACCTGAGGTTGAGGACGTGATCTCAGAGGTTGCTGCAAAGCTTACAGACATTCCCGAGGAGCAGAAGAGATTCTTTGCAATCAAGCTGCTTGAGAAGGATGACAAGATTGCAGCGCAGATGAAGCAGGTTCCCGATGTTTCCGCTCAGATCAAGAAGCTGGAAGCAGATATGGATGACGATACCGAGAGTATCATCACCAACGAGAGATATGTTTACATTTCTTCCATTATCAAGGATTGCTATACCAAGAATAAGAAGGAGAAGTTGACGATCTCCGATAAGATTGATAAGATCGTAACCAACAGATGGCTTGCACTGCCCATCTTCGCAGTGGTTATGTTCATTGTATACTATGTGTCCGTTACCACGGTGGGCGGATGGGCAACCGACTGGGCAAACGACGGTGTGTTCGGCGATGGCTGGCATCTGTTCGGTATCGGATCCTCCGCATATGAAGCCGCAGCAGAGATTTCCGAGGATGCAGATCCCGCAGCCTACGGTATCTGGGTACCGGGAGTACCTGTACTGGTTGGCAATCTGCTTGATTCCATCGGCTGCGCAGACTGGCTTTCCGGTCTGATCCTGGATGGCATCGTAGCCGGTGTCGGCGCTGTGCTCGGTTTCGTGCCGCAGATGCTGGTGCTGTTCATTTTCCTTGCTTTCTTAGAGAGCTGCGGATATATGGCGAGAGTTGCGTTCATCATGGATAGGGTATTCCGTAAGTTTGGTCTTTCCGGTAAGTCCTTCATTCCCATGCTGATCGGCTCCGGCTGTGGCGTTCCGGGTATCATGGCATCCCGTACCATTGAGAATGACCGTGACAGAAAGATGACCATTATGACCACCACATTTATTCCTTGTGGTGCAAAGCTGCCTATCATCGCTCTGATTGCAGGTGCGTTGTTTGACAATGCATGGTGGGTATCTTACAGTGCATGGCTGGTTGGTATCGCGGCAATCGTATGCTCCGGTATCATCCTGAAGAAGACAAAGATGTTTGCAGGAGATCCCGCTCCTTTCGTTATGGAGCTCCCCGCATACCACCTTCCCACTGTTGGAAGCGTGCTGAGAAGCATGTGGGAGCGCGGCTGGTCCTTCATCAAGAAGGCAGGTACCATCATCCTTCTTTCCACCATCTTCATCTGGTTTACAACCTACTTCGGATGGGTGGACGGACAGTTCAGAATGCTTGAGGAGGCAGAGATTCAGTACAGCATCCTCGCAGCAATCGGCGGCGCAATCAAGTGGATCTTTGTTCCTCTCGGATTCAGTGATCTGAGCTGGGCAGACGGCTGGAAGACCGCAGTCGCAGCAGTTACCGGTCTGGTTGCAAAAGAGAACGTGGTAAGTACATTCGGTATCATCTTTGCCGGAACCTCTGAGGTTGCCGAGGATGGTTATGAGGTTTGGAACAATGTGAAGGCGGTTATGACGCCGTTGGCTGCTTATTCTTATCTGATCTTCAACTTGCTGTGTGCACCTTGCTTTGCTGCAATGGGCGCTATCAAGAGAGAGATGAACAGCGCAAAATGGTTCTGGTTTGCAATCGGTTATCAGACAACACTTGCTTATGTGGTTGCACTCTGTGTATACAATATCGGCATGCTGATCTCCGCAGGAACCTTCAGCGTATGGACGGTAGTTGCATTCGTACTGGTAATCGGTTTCCTGTACCTGCTGTTCAGACCCTATAAGGAGAGCAAATCCCTGAAGGTAAGCCAGAAGGAGCTTGCGCGCCTGAAATAAGCGACAGCCTTCGGAAAAGGAGGTAACGTTATGGGAACAGTAATTGTTTTGGTTGTGTTGTGCGGAATCGTGGGCTTGATCGTAAAAAGCATGGTTCGTGACAAGAAGAACGGAAAGTCTTTACAGTGCGGAGGTGACTGCAGTCACTGCGGAGGGCACTGTGGACGTTAAAGAGCGGGTAGGTTACCGCAGTACACAGATGCAACGGGATATGATCGTATCGAGGCTCAGGGAAAAGGGCTGCAGGATTACCAAGCAGCGCCTGAGGCTCATCGATATCATCCTTGAAAATGAATGTTCAAGTTGTAAGGAAATATTTTACAGGGCGGCTGAGACCGATCGGAAGCTGGGGACAGCGACGGTCTACCGGATGGTGAATCTTCTTGAGGAGATCGGTGCCATCAGCCGCAAGAATATGTACAAGGTGGCTTACTCGGAAAATTGTGCTATGGAAAATGCCTGTACCATTTTGCTGGACGACGGAACGGAGCATCATCTGTCGGCAAAGAAATGGAATGCTGTGGTCAGAGCGGGACTTGCCTCCTGCGGATATCTGACCGGGCAGAAGGTCACCTCCGTGACACTGAAGCCCTGCGAATGTGAGAGCGGGGAATGCTAAGAAAAATAATTGCCGTCCTGTGAGGGATCACAGGACGGCAGTTTTGTGCGTGCGATTATTGATATTCCAGTGAGAACTCTGTGAAGTCCGCAGAGCCGTTCACGGCGTAGAGAGCAAGGATCACGCCCGTAAAGCCGGTGGCAACCTCGCTGGACAGATACTTTGCCATGCCGGTGCCGAGATCGGTCTCCCCGTTTTCCGTGCGGACATGGAAACGGTAATTCTGGCTGTCTCCCAGAACGATCAGCTCCGCCGTATCGCCGTTTATGGGGACGCTGTGCAGAATGTGGCGGATGCCGCCGATATTCAGCCTGAGGATTGCCTCGCAGCCGCCCGGTGTGCGGCGAAGCGCCACCTCGTAATGCTCTAACTCCGTCATGTATACCGTAACGCCGGCCTCCCCGTCGGAGAGCGCTGTCCTGACGGAGAGACGGAAGTCAAAATCCCGCTGGCGCAAACCGATAAAGGTGGGAGATTTTGCCTCATCCAGCGTAATTTGGCTGCCTGTGAGGCTGACCCTGTCCTTTGACAGGGAGTAATTTTCCATATGGGGATGGCGCAGATAACACCAATCCAGATTAAACTCCGTATTTTCAAAGGTATATTTCTTTTTCTCTTCCTGTATAAAATCGCCCTTGATTTCATAGGTTTCATCGCAGGTACCGTCAATGCCCGCCCGGAACCAGCTGTCCGCATCGAAGGTGACGGGGGTAAGGAATACCTCGCGTCCTAACTGGTGGAAGGGCATCCAGAGGTGCATCTGGCGGAAGCCCAGCGTCAGGATATGCCAATCCCCGTAATTGTCCTGTATCAAATCCCCGTGGCCGATTCCCTGAATGAGATAGGGAGCTTTGTTGCGGTTGGTCAGAACGGGGTTCTTCGGATCGCCCGTAAAAGGTCCCCAGACATTGTCGGACATGGCGCAGGTCACCATATGACCGTATTCCGTGCCGCCCTCCGCCGCCACAAGATAATAGTGCCCGTTTATGTGGTACATGTGCGGGCTTTCCAGATAGCGTCCGCCGGAGCCCTTCCAGATCATTTTGGAGGAAGAGAGCTTTCTGCCGGTGGCAATGTCGATCTCACACTGGACAATGCCGCCCTTGCCGTCCTCGTCGGTACCGTTGCTGATAAAATAGCATCTGCCGTCCTCAAAGAAGAGGGAGGGGTCGATGCCGTCCTGATCCACCACGATGGGATCCGACCACTCTCCGCGGATATCATCCGTATACACATAAAAGTTCTGTTGGGTGGTATTGTTGTTGGTCACCATGTAGAATCTGCCCTCATGGAAACGGATGGTGGGGGCGAATACGCCGCCGGAGCTGTTGATGTCCTCCAGCATGACCTGACTTTTTCTTGTCAGCACATGCCCGATCTGTGTCCAGTTTACCAGATCGTCGCTTTCAAAGAGCGGTACGCCGGGAAAATACTGAAAAGAACTGCATACAAGATAGAATTTGCCGTTTGCGGCGCAAACGCTGGGATCCGGGTAAAATCCCTTGACAATGGGATTGTGATATCTCATAATTGCCTCTTTCCGGCGCAGACCGTGTGCGCCATATGTACTCTGCCTTCCATTATAGTATAGAAATCCCCGTGTCCACAACATGCAAAAATAGTTTAATAATACATAGAATATGGTATAATGAGGTTCAAGGAGAAACAAGCGGCTGCGAAGCAGACATTTGTTTTCCTTGAACTCATTAGCGAACGAATATCCTGCGAAGCAGGATGTGGAGTGCGGCAGCACGGATTTGTGAGCTTATGATAAAGAACAAGGAGCCCGAGGAACATGCAAACAAGTAAACTGTTAAAAAATAAATATTATCTGTATCTGACGGAATTTTTTGCCGGAATGTCCGTTATGGCGGTGGAGCTGGGAGCAAGCAGGCTGCTCGCACCCTATTTCAGCTCCTCGCAGATCGTATGGACAATCATCATCGGCACGATCATGATAGCCATGGCGTTGGGCAATGTGTGGGGCGGAAAGAGCGCAGACAAGAACCCCGACCCGGACAGGCTCTACCGGAGAATGATCATTGCGGCGGTGTGGATCGCGGCGATCCCTTTTCTGGGGAAGTATATCATACTGGGTATTTCGGGGCTTCTGATCATTGCCGTAAACCATAATTTCCTGATCTGGGCGGCATTTCTCGCCTGCATGATCATTTTCGTATTTCCGCTGTTTCTGCTGGGAACAGTGACTCCCTCTCTCGTAAAATATACGGTGGACAGTCTGGATGATTCGGGGCGCACGGTGGGAACGCTGGGTGCGTTCAACACCATCGGCAGCATTATCGGAACCTTTGTGCCCACCTTCGTGACCATCCCCGCGGTGGGGACTTCGGTCACCTTTCTGATCTTTGCCGGAATCCTTCTGCTGCTGGGGCTTATTTATTTTATCAGCGTGAAGAGAGGAAAACTGGCATGTGCGGTGGGCATCGCAGCCTTTGCGGTACTGTCGGTATTCAGTGCAGCCAACCGGTTTGCCTTCTGGGAGGATGATCTGGTATACGAGGGAGAGTCCATTTACAACTATTTACAGGTAAAAGAAAATGACGAGAGTGTCATATTATCAACCAACGTACTGTTTGGCGTGCAGTCCATTATGATGAAGGAGGATTCCCTGACGGGAATGTACTACGACTACGCGCTGGCAGCTCCTGTCTTGGCCGGTGTGCCGGAGAAGGATGCTGGCAGCATTCTGATTTTGGGGATGGGTACGGGAACCTTTGCCAGACAGTGCAGGCAGTTTTTCGTGGATGTGGCGATTGAGGGCGTGGAGATCGACGAGAAGATCACTGATCTGGCAGGAAAGTATTTTGATCTCCCAAGTGACATCAATGTCACAACATACGATGGGAGAGCATACCTGAACGCCGTTCATGAAAAATATGATGTGATTATGGTGGACGCTTATCAGGATATCACCATTCCGTTTCAGATGTCCTCCAAAGAGTTTTTCACTCTGGTGCGGGATCATCTGAATGAGGGCGGCATTATGGTGGTCAACATGAATATGCACACGGACAAAGAAGGAAATATCAATCAGTATCTTTCCGACACCATTGCCGGTGTGTTTGGGAACGTGTGCACCGCTGAGGTGCCGGGAACGACAAACAGGGAGCTTTTTGCCGCTGTGGACGCTTCTGTTCTGGAGAATCTCTCCGGCAAGGCAGAGAAGCTTGAAAACCCGGAGCTGAAGGCGATGATGCAGACCGTATCGGCAGGCCTTACTTCCTATGAAAAAGGAGATTATCTGCTGACGGACGACAAGGCGGCGGTGGAACTGCTGGGAATGCAGGTGATTGACGAGCTGATCAACAGCGAGATGGGCTACTATAAAGAAGTATTCCGCTCGGAGGGCATTGCGGGGCTCTTAAAGAGCATGTAGGCGGAAATCAGCCGCAATTTTCCCGCACTGTGTAAGAAAAACATTCAATCTGTGTGAATCCCATTTTACCCAGTTGTTCTGCGGACAACCGGGTTTTTTGTTTGGTGCTGTAACCCGGAATCAGGGGAACGCGGAGAAAAATATGCTCCGGGGATACCTGTTCCTTCAAAATGGCAAGGTTTTCCGGCATACGGTCAATGGGTCTTCCGGTGTAGGAGCGGTATATTTCCGGCTCCATGGATTTGATGTCCACAATATAGTTATCTGCGGCGCCCAGTACCGTCAGAAGCTTTTCCCTCGGAACATTCAGGGAGGTCTCAAGGGTCAGGTTCCAGTCAGGGCCGCAGACCTCGCGGAACGCCCTGATAAAATTGGCATGCAAAAGAGACTCTCCGCCGCCGAAGGTCACGCCGCCTCCGGTGGAAAGAAAGTACAGCTCATCAATTTTTACCTTATCATACAGCGCCGACGGCGTCAGAAGGGGAGTCTTGTTCAGTGTGTCGGGATTCCATGCGTGGGGATTGATACAATATTTGCAGCGCAGCGGACATCCATAGGCTCCCACCAGTGTGGTCACGCCGATGCCGTCTGTCAGCAGGCGGTGGCGTTCTATGGCAAAAACGGGCATAATCGGTTCAGACATGGCTATTCTCCTTGTCTAAGGTGTGATCGGGTCTTCCGGCAGGGCAATATCGCCCTCCAGTTCCATGATCTCCTCTGTTTCGGGGCTGCCCGGAGTCTCTGTGGGCATCAGGTATCCGGCAACATCGGTATCTTCCGGGGCGGAAGGCGTTTCCTTGGAATCCGGGACATCGGGCTGTTCGGGAATCGTGAAGGTTTCCAGAGGAATTGCACCCTCCAGCACCAGCGACTCGGTAACGGGCGGGGAGGTTATGGGATTGGAGGAAGGGCTGCAGCCTGTGAGGGTGGCACAGACGCCCACGGAAATGCCGGTGATCGCCACTGCCTTTCCCAGATTTTTCCGGAATGCAAGCTCCCTTTCCAGATATTGCAGCTCTGCCTCGCATTTGGGGCATGTACCCTTGCAATCGCCCTTGTGGGTACACTGGGAAACCACATAGGGGATATCGTTTGCCTCCGCTACCTGACGGCGGATTTCCTTCAGTGCTTTGCATTTCTCTTTTCCCTTCATACGAAGCCCTCCTCCTTGCAAATGTAAGAAAGATACGAATGAAACGGACAGATTTATGGAGATAGGGCAAAAAAATTTACCACTTGCGCAGGAAAACCGACCGGTCGCGCGCGGGCTATATACAAGATAAAAATATTTGTTATAATGAAAACATCACAGGGGAAGGAAAACCGATCGGGAATGAAAGTACGGATTGAATTGACGGACAACTGCACAGAGGAAGAGGTGGTAATCCATTGCGGAAGCCTGAGCGAGGAGGTTGTGGCGATTCAGAACGCCATAGCGGAAATCACCTCGGGAAAGAAGCGTTTCTCTTTTTACCGGGAGGATACGGAGTATTATCTGCCGCTGGAGTCCATTCTCTTTTTTGAGACGGACGAGAGGGAGATCAGCGCGCATACAGTCGATCAGGTCTATCGCACCAAGTATAAGCTGTATGAGCTGGAGGAGCTTCTTCCGGGCTACTTTATGCGGGCATCCAAGTCCGCCATACTCAATACGAACAAAATCTATTCGATCACGCACAGCCTTTCCAACTGTATCGTGCAGTTTCAGAACACGCACAAACAGATCTATGTGTCAAGGTATTATTACAAGCCGCTGCGTGAGCGGCTGGAAGAAAAAAGAAGAAAAGATTGAAAGGAACGGAGAGTATTATGAAAAAAGAAAGAATTTTTTGGGGTATTTATCTGATTCTGGGCGCTGTCTTTATACTGGCGGCGAAACTGGGATTTATGCAGGGCGTGGGCATCTGGAGCTTAGTCTGGACGCTGGTGTTTGCGGCGGCGCTGATCAAGAGTCTGATCAAGCTGAACTTCTTCGGTATTTTTATGTCGGTCGCGTTACTTGCCATCGTCTATGCGAAACCGCTGCAGATTCAGGCGATCACACCGTGGCCTGTGCTGGGAGCCGGACTTTTACTGGGAATCGGTTTCAGCCTGATCTTTCCCAAGAAGGGAAAACAGTATTATGTAAAAAGATATCATCACCCGGACGGAGAGCGGATTATCAACGAGCAGGACGGCAGCAACTGCAAATGCTCCGTCAGCTTCGGATCTTCCATCAAGTACATCAATTCGGATGCCTTTGAACGTGCGGATCTGGAGAATAATTTCGGAAGCCTGAAGGTGTATTTTGACAACGCCATTATGAAGGGCACGGAGGCGCATGTCTACATTGAGAACAATTTCGGCGGCGTCGAGCTGTATGTGCCGAAAACCTGGGCGGTGAACTGCAAGATATCCAATGCATTCGCAGGCGTGGACGAGAAGGGACATGCGCAGCCTGACGGCGTACACACCCTGTATCTTCACGGCGACAACAGCTTTGCCGGTGTTACGGTAATTTATGTATAGCTAATTCGACATGTTTTGCGCGTAACAAGGTTGCAATTCAAGGTCTGCTGTGGTAAACTTTCTCCGTGATTCGGTTTTTGCTGCCGGATTACCATGTGAATATAGGCGGTGACAGGTGTCGGATGGACGTTTTGTGTCAGGATCCGGTGAAAAGGGAAACAGGTGAAAGACCTGTACGATCTCGTCGCTGTGATAAGGGAGCCGCGCTCCGATGAAGAAAGCCACTGAGCATATGCTTGGGAAGGTGGGGCGCGGTGAGGATCTTAGAGTCAGAAGACCTGCCTGTCATTCGGTACAGAAAGACCACGAGGAATTGGGCTTGTACGCACCTTTCGGGTATCCGGAACTGAAAAAGTGCCGGGTGCTGTCGTTGTGCTACGAAAATGTATGATCCCTTGTGCCTGCACAGGGGATTTTTGTATTCACAAAAGAATAAGCCAAAGCCGGAAAACGGCAGAAAGGGAGGATAACTATGGCAGATCAGGCAAAGAGTTCAAACAAGAAAGTCATTATCGGAGTGGCTGCACTGGTAGCGGTAATCGCAGTTCTGGCGGTTGTATTTTTCGTGTTCCGCGAGAAGCCGGTACAGGGCGCAAAGAGCATCACCATCGAGGTGGTCGATAATGAGCAGAAGAGCACTACCTACACGGTACACACAGATGCAGAATTCCTGCGTCAGGCAATGGAAGAGGCTGACGGACTGGAGTTTACCGGTTCTGAGAGCGAGTACGGCCTGTTTATCGACACGGTAAACGGTGTGACCGCAGATTACAGCGCAGACGGTGCTTACTGGAGCTTCTATGTGAACGGCGAATACTGCAACTATGGTGTGGATCAGCAGCCCGTTGAGGACGGCGATGCATTCCAGATCAAGTACGAGGTATATGCAGCAAACTAAGCTTCACAATGGGACGGAATGGAGAAAGTATGAAAAAGAAAGGCAGCGCATTGCAGGTTGGCGTAAAAGAAATTGCATTGATCGGTATGATGACGGCAGTGATTGAAGTCAGCAAGCTTGCGCTCACCTTCCTTCCCAACGTGGAGCTTGTGACCTTTTGGATCGTCATGTTCACGCTCTTTTTCGGCCCCAAGGTCATCTATTCCATCATTGTCTTTATTCTCATTGAAACTACGATCTACGGAATCCATACATGGGTGATCATGTATGCCTATATCTGGCCGATGCTGGCGATTGTCGTCCATCTGTGCCGCAGGAAAAATTCCGTCTGGTTTTACAGCATTTTGTCCGGATTCTACGGACTTTTCTTCGGAGCCTTCTGCTCCATTCCCTATATTTTTATCGGCTCGGTAGGCGGAGGCATCCGCAGCGGACTGATCATGGCATTCAACTGGTGGGTTTCGGGGATTCCCTTCGACATCCTGCACGGTGTCGCCAATTTTATACTGATGTCCGTATTGTATGTGCCGGTGAGAAGCCTTCTCGGAAAAGTGAGAAATATGTGGAACAGGGATTAATCATCATCCTCGTTGAGCTTTGAACAGGGAAGGGAGAAGATAAATTCCGTTCCCACGCCCTCGGTGCTGATTACGTTGATATGCTCCCCGTGGGAGGCAATGATCTCCTTCACGATGGACAAGCCAAGCCCGGTTCCCTTCTTGTCCTTACCGCGGGATAGATCCGACTTGTAAAAGCGTTCCCAGATCAGCTTTAAGTCATCCTTTGGGATGCCGATGCCGCTGTCCTTGACGGAAACAAAGAGCTTATGCTTCTTCTCCGAAGTCTCGATGCGGATCACGGAATCGTGGTGGCTGAATTTGATGGCATTGTCCAAAAGGTTATAGAGAACCTGCTGTATCTTTCCCATATCCGCGTTGACATACATGACGTCTCCGGTCAGCATCAGCTCAATGGCGATGGTCTTTTTGCGGCAGGTGCCCTCAAAGGAGGCGGCAGTGTTGCGGATTACCTGATTGATGTCGAAGTCGGTCTTGTCAAGCAGCATCCCCTTGGTATTGAGGTTGTTTAAGGTCAGCAGACTGTTGGTCAGCTTGGTCAGTCGGTCGGTTTCGTTCAGCACGATCTGTAAGTATTTCTCATGCAGCTCGGGCGGAATCGTGCCGTCCAGCATCGCCTCCAGATACCCTCTTATGGAAGTGAGGGGCGAACGGAAATCGTGGGAGATATTTGCCACAAATTTCTTCTGGTCATCCTCCGAGCGGGCGATCTCGCTTGCCATATAGTTCAGGCAGGCGGCAAGATAGCCGATTTCATCGTCGCTGTCCACCTGAAACTCATAGTGCATATTGCCCGATGCGTACTGCTCCGTGGCATAGGTGATCTTGCGGAGCGGAATGTAGACGATCTCCGTAAAGAAAAGCAGGATGATCAGGGACAAAAGCAGCAGGATGCCCAGTGTGATGTAAGAGATAGTCAGAAGATTGTTACAGGACTTCACGATGGAGGTCATGGGATAATGGATCACTACATAGCCCTTTACCTTGTACTCGGAGGTAATGGGCGCAATGACATTGAGCATGTCCTCGTCAAAGCTGTCAAAGAAATTTCCCACGTTATAGTAAGATCCGGCGGTGATGGTCGGATCAAAGCTTTCGATCATAATAACATCATCCACATTCAGGGGCAGGGAGGTGCTGAGCACCATTCTGCCGGAGGGGTTGATGATCCAGATGGTGGAATCCAGATACACGGAGAGCATGTCCAGCTGTGTCTTCACGCTTTCCAGAGAGGCATCGTTGGTATACAGACCGGAGGCGTAGGTGTCGGCGATCAGGGTCGCTTCCGAATAGAGCGAGTTCGCCTTTTCCCTCGTAAGCTGCTCTGTGGTCATGTTCGGCACGAAGGTGGTGATGATAATGAAACCAAAGATGCCGAAGATGGCATATGCAAGTATAAATTTGAGATACAGAGTCTTTCTCATGCCGGATTCCCTTTGACTTCAAATTTGTATCCGATGCCCCAGATGGTAGAGATCTTCCAGATGTCGTGATCCTTGATCTTTTCGCGCAGACGCTTGATATGTACGTCCACCGTGCGGGTGTCGCCGATATACTCATATCCCCAGATCTGATCCAGAAGCTGCTCCCTCGTGAAAACATGGTTGGGCGACGAAGCCAGAAAATAGAGAAGCTCCAGCTCCTTCGGCGGCATCTCCACGGTCTGTCCCATGTAAATAACGGAGTAGTTGGTCTGGTTGATGATAAGATCGGGGTATTCCACGCACTTTTCCCCTGCGGAGGCAGATGCGACCGTCTGCGGCTTGTAGCGGCGCAGCACCGCCTTTACCCGGGCGACCAGCTCCTTCGAGTCGAAGGGCTTTTCCATGAAATCATCGGCGCCCAGCTCCAGACCCAGCACCTTGTCAAACACCTCGCCCTTTGCGGACAGGATGATAATGGGAATCTGGCTCTTAGCACGCACTTCCCTGCAGACCTGATAGCCGTCGATACCCGGCAGCATCAGATCCAGCAGGATCAGATTGGGTGAAAAGGAATCAACCGCGGTCAGGGCAGATTCCCCATCGCCCACGATCATGGTCTCAAAACATTCTTTTGTGAGGTATAGCGAAATCAGCTCCGCAATATTTTCATCATCATCCACAATGAGGATTTTCTGCTTACTTACCATAGAGTTTCCTTTCTGAGATTCTTTCAAATTATTTGAAGGTTACGATTGTGACACCTGCGTCACCTTCTCCAAACTCGCCCAAGCGGTATTCCTTGACATATTTGAGGCGCTTCAAGTGGGAATGCACAGCACTTCGCAGGGCGCCGGTTCCCTTGCCGTGTACTACCCGGACACTGGGCAGATGTGCCAGATAGGCGTCGTCCAGATATTTGTCCAGAGAGGCAACCGCCTCGTCGCAGGTCATGCCCAGAAGATTGATCTCCGGGGAGATGGTCAGGGACTTCGACAGCTTCATTTTGCCGCCGGAGGTGCGTAACGGCTTGGCAGCGGTTGCGCTGTCCTCGTCCGCCAACAGCACCAGATCGTTCACATTCACATTGGAGCGCATGATGCCGCACTGCACAAAGAGGTTTCCTTTGGCGTCAGGCAGTGTGCTGACGGTGCCCTTGAGACCCATGGAGACGATCTTTACGGAGTCTCCCTTCTTCAACTTGCGGGGATCCGGCTTTTTCTGCTCCGGCTTAGGGGGCGTCTTGAGGGCAAGGCGGGCATTCTTGTCGTCGATCTGCGTGCGCAGCTTCTGGCGCTTTCGCTCAAGTTCCTTGATGTCCGTCCCTGCGTCGGCTTTGTTGAAGGCGCTGATGGCCTCGTCCGCCACATCCTTTGCTTCCTGCAGGATCGCCCGCGCCTTTTCGTTTGCCTCCCGCAGGATCTTGTCCCGGGCGTTGTCCAGCTTCTCGTTCTTTGCCTTGAGCTGACCCTCCAGCGTCTTGATCCGCTCCTTGTATTCCGCAATCTCTTTATGCTCTTTTTCAATGGTGATCCGGCTGTTTTCCAGATCCGCGATCACATCCTCGAAGCTCTCGTCCTCCTTGCTGATCTGGGCTTTTGCCGCCTCGATGATCTCATCGGGCAGTCCCAGCTTGGAGGAAATGGCAAATGCGTTGCTCTTTCCGGGAATGCCGATCAGCAGGCGGTAGGTGGGCCGGAGGGATTCCACATCAAATTCACAGCATGCGTTTTCCACAAAGGAGGTGGAGAGCGCATAGAGCTTTAACTCGCTGTAATGGGTGGTCGCCATGGTACGGATCCCTCTGTCATGCAGATGGTTCAGAATGGCGATGGCCAGTGCGGCTCCCTCGGTGGGATCTGTTCCCGCTCCCAGCTCGTCAAAGAGGCAGAGGGAATTTTCATCTGCATGTGACAGTATTGTCACTATGGTTGTCATATGGGAGGAGAAGGTGGACAGGCTCTGTTCGATGCTCTGCTCATCTCCGATATCGGCGTAGACCTCTTCAAAGACGGAAAGCTCCGACCGGTCTGAGGCGGGGATATGCAGTCCTGCCTGTCCCATCAGCGTGAACAGCCCCACCGTCTTTAAGGACACGGTCTTGCCGCCTGTGTTGGGGCCTGTGATGATCAGCAGATCAAAGCGCTTTCCCAGCTCGATATCAATGGGAACCACCTTCTTTTTGTCAAGCAGGGGATGCCTGCCCTTGCGGATGCGGATGCTGTGCTCACTGTTGAACAGGGGCATGGTGGCATTCTGTTCCATGGCAAGCTTTCCGCGGGCAAAAATGAAATCCAGCTCCGTCATAATCCGCTGGTCGGTTGCAATTTCCGTGGTGTGAACCGCTACCTGAGCGGATAGCTCCGCGAGGATCTTTTCGATCTCCTTCTGCTCCGCGATGGCAAGCTCCTTCAACTGGTTGTTCAATTCCACAACGGCTGCGGGCTCGATAAAGAAGGTGGAGCCTGTGGAGGACTGGTCGTGAACCATACCGGAAACCTGACTCTTGTATTCCGCCTTTACGGGAATGCAGTACCGGTTATCACGCATGGTGATGACCGCATCCTGCAAGTAGGTGCGATAAGCTCCGGTCAGCATGGATCCGAGCTGGTTGTGGATTTTTTCGTTTGTAAGGTGAATACTCCGGCGGATGCGCTTCAACTCGGGGCTTGCATCATCCGCGAACTCTTCCTCGGACAAAATGCACCGACGGATTTCATCCGCAATATGTGACAATGTTGTCAGATCGTCAAAATAGGAGGAGAGAGAATCGGGGACGGCATCTTCCTTGTCCACCCGTCCGAAGGATTTGATGCGGGCAACGTTTTCCAGAAAGCCCGCGATTTTCAGAAGCTCGACAGCGGAGAGGGAGCTCCCCACTTCCAGAGATTTCAGAGAGAAACCTAATTCCTTGTTGCCGCCGAAGGAGGTGCTGCCGTACTGGAACAGCCGGGAGAGCGCGTCGGCCGTCTCGGTCTGCATGTTACGGATCAGCTTAAGGTCGGTTTCGGGCATCAGCGCGCCGCAACGCGCTTTTCCGGGTGCCGAATCCGCCTTCTCCGTCAGCCTGAGAATGATTTTATCATATTCCAATGTGTGTAAAACTTTACTGTTCATGTTGATCCTTTGTCATATCATTGATCAACCCCATGATGGTATCGATGGAACTGAGCTGGTGGCTCTGCCTCATGGCGTCGATATAGGTTTGTCGGGAACAATACAGCTCCTGCACCTTTTCCACCAGAAGGCGGTCGCTCAGATCATCCTCGTCTATGACGATGGAAAATCCCTGGGCTTCAAAGGAGCGTGCATTCAAAAGCTGATCTCCCCTGCTCTTGGAGCTGGGAAGCGGAATCAGAATATTGGGTTTGTTGAGGGCAAGAAGCTCGCAGATGGCATTGGCGCCCGCGCGGGAGATCACTACATCAGCCATGGCAAAAATATCCTTGAGCTCTGCCTTCAGGTACTCAAACTGTTTGTAGCCTTTTGTATTCAACAGGAGGTTATCTACTTTGTCCTTGCCGCAGAGATGCACCACCTGAAAGTCCTCAAGCAATTTGGGAAGCGCCTCGCGCACCACCTTATTGACGCTAGCGGCGCCCTGACTGCCGCCGATCACCATGATCACCGGTTTATTGGCGGTAAAACCGCAGAGCTCCAGCGCATTGATCTTGTTGCCGGAGAACAGTTCCTCGCGCACCGGGGAGCCGGTGAGGACAGCCTTCTTTTCGGGGAGCAGCTTGAGTGTTTCCGGAAAATTACAGCATACCTTGTCGGCAACGGGAATGCAGAGCTTGTTTGCCAGTCCGGGCGTCATGTCGGACTCGTGGATCAGGCAGGGAATGCCGAGGGAGGCAGCCGCTCTCACCACAGGCACACTGACAAAGCCGCCCTTGGAAAACACCACATCGGGCTTTATTTCTTTCAGGATCTTTCTCGCCTCCGTGTATCCCTTGATAACGCGGAAGGGATCCGTAAAGTTTTTCGGATCCAGATACCGTCTGAACTTTCCCGTGGATATCCCGTAGTAGGGGATGTCAAAGTCGGCAATGAGCTTCTTTTCAATGCCATCGTAGGAACCCATATAGGTGATTTCATAGCCTGCCGCTTTGAGGTGCGGCAGCAATGCCAGATTGGGTGTTACATGTCCTGCGGTTCCGCCGCCTGTCAGTACGATTTTTTTCAAGATGATTGCCTCCTGCCGATCTTACTTTTGTGATTGTGCTCTACTGCATGGACTCCAACGCCCGTGCGAGCTGATCCGGGCAGGATGTGGACTTGAAGCCGCACTGGATCCCCTTTAACCGGGAAATGGCGTCCTCTACCTTCATACCCTTTACGAGGCTGCAGATGCCCTTTAAGTTGCCGTTGCAGCCGCCGGTGAAACTGACGGATTCGATCACGCCGTCCTTCACCTCTATGTCAATTGCCTTGGAACAGGTTCCGCTTGTCTGATATGTCATTGTTCAGTACCTCCGAATATTCATATTTCTAAGGATGAATTATAGCAGAAAAATCCGTGTTGTTCCAGTGCCTCCGGTAGATTTCACACTTTTTTTGCTTCTTTTGTCAGAAAAAAGAGAAAAACGTCGACGTATTACCGTACATAAAATATTGTTTTGACGAAAAAGAGAGTTTATAATAAGGGAAAAGCATGTGTGTAAGGAGGAAGCTATGTTTGCTGTTTTTTATGAAGAAAAGGTTCTGTCGATTCTCATGTTTGTATTCCTAGTATTGAGCGTGACGGGCAGAATTATGATAGGAATACTCTATCAGAATATGATACATGAGACGGAAAATATGTCTGCCACGAAAAATAAGGCGCTAAAGCAATGCAAATTGAAATTTGCAAATTGTTACCAGCTCAACAGCGGTGTGGCAAATATTCCGATTTTTGTGGACAAGTGTCTGAACCGGATGCATGTGGGGCCGTTTACGTTTCAGACGGTCTATCACCTGTCGGGGCAGATGATGCTCTTGTCGGTATTTTTTGCGGGGGCGGGGATCTGCCGCTGCATTATAAGAGGGTTCAGCGTGGGGGAGATCCTTCCCTTTTACATTGTAAGCTTTTTGGGACTTTACCTGTACTTCGCCGTGTCCGCCGTTGCGGATATCAAGGGGAGAAGAAGAATCCTAAAGACCAATCTGGTGGATTATCTGGAAAATCATATGGTGAACCGGCTGGCAAACGCGGAGTATGCAGAGCCTGAGAACGAGGATAAAGTGTCGAGGGGCAGCCTGCGGAAAAAGGACAGGATCGAGCTGATGCCCGTCCACGGGGAACGCAGGGAGAGTGCCGGGGAGATGCCGGCAAAGGGGCACATGTTCTCAGTTTCGGAGGAGAAGGAGTTAGAGGAGCTTTTGAAGGAGTTTCTGACCTCGTAGCACAGGGTACAAACAGCGTGCAAATTAGGAAATCGACTATTGAATTTGAGAAACAACTCTGCTAAACTGTATTGTGATTAAAGGGCAGACACTTTACGGTGTGAGAAAGGAAGCAGAGAAATGAGTACAAGAGTTACATTTGATTATGCAAAAACAAGTCCTTTTATTTCTGAGGCAGAAATAGAGATGATGAAGAAGCAGACGCTTGAGGCAAAGGAGGTTCTTTTGTCCGGAAGCGGAGCAGGAAGCGATTTTCTGGGCTGGATTGACCTGCCTGTCAATTATGACAAGGAAGAGTTTTCCCGCATCAAGGCGGCTGCGAGGAAGATTCAGAGCGATTCCGAGGTACTGCTGGTGATCGGTATCGGCGGCTCTTATCTGGGCGCACGCGCTGCCATCGAATTTCTGGGACACAGCTTTTACAACGTGGTTGACAAGAGCATCCGCAAGGCGCCGGAAATCTATTATGTAGGAAATTCCATCAGCTCCACCTACATCAGACATCTGATGGATGTCGTGGGAGACAGGGATTTTTCCATCAACATGATTTCCAAGTCCGGTACGACCACGGAGCCTGCCATCGCATTCCGTGTATTCAAGGAGATTCTGGAGAAGAAGTACGGCAAGGAAGGCGCGGCAAAGAGAATCTATGCCACAACAGACAAGGCGAAGGGAGCCCTGAAGCATGTGGCGGACGAGGAAGGCTACGAGACCTTCGTAGTGCCCGATGATGTGGGAGGCCGTTTCTCCGTGCTGACCGCAGTGGGACTTCTGCCCATCGCCGTGAGCGGTGCAGATATCGACAAGCTGATGGAGGGCGCGGCAAGTGCAAGAACGCGCGCTCTGGAAAATGATTATGAGGACAATGATTCCCTGAAATATGCAGCGCTCAGAAACATTCTTCTGAGAAAAGGAAAGGCTGTGGAAATTCTGGCAAACTACGAGCCCGGCCTGCACTATGTATCTGAGTGGTGGAAGCAGTTGTTCGGCGAGAGCGAGGGCAAGGATCAGAAGGGAATCTTCCCCGCAAGCGTGGATCTCACCACAGATCTTCATTCCATGGGTCAGTTTATTCAGGACGGCTCCCGCATCATGTTTGAGACCGTGCTGGAAGTGGAGAAGGCAAGAGAGGAACTGACGATCAACGAGGAGCCGGTGGATCTTGACGGCCTGAATTATCTGGCAGGAAAGACCGTGGACTTTGTAAACAAGAGCGCCATGAACGGAACCATACTGGCGCACACGGACGGTCAGGTGCCGAACTTCCTTGTGAAGATCCCCGAGGTAAGCGAGTTCTATCTGGGCGAGCTGTTCTACTTCTTCGAGTTTGCCTGCGGCGTCAGCGGCTATCTGAACGGCGTGAATCCGTTCAACCAGCCCGGCGTGGAGAGCTACAAGAAGAATATGTTCGCACTGCTCGGCAAGCCCGGTTATGAGGCGCAGCGCGAGGAGCTGTTAAAGAGACTGTAAAGAGAATATAAGCTGTGCAGATACGCAGGCGCCGTTGACGTCTGCGTATTTGTGATTATACAGAGAATGGAGATTATTATGGCTGATGCGTTGAATATCGTGATTCTGGAGAGAAACAGCGTGGGGACGGATGTGGATGTGTCCTGCTTTGAAAAATTGGGCAATGTCACCTGCTATCCCAACACCGTCACGGCAGAGGAGGTGCGGGAGCGCACCAAAAATGCGGACATTGTCATTGCAAACAAGTCCCCTCTCAGGGAGGAAACGCTGAAGGATTCCCCCCGGGTGAAACTGATCTGCGAGTTTGCGACGGGCTTTGACAACTGTGATCTTGCGTACTGCAAGAGCAGGGGGATCGGCGTGGCGAACGTGGTGGACTACTCCACCGCCATGGTGGCGCAGCACACCTTTACCCTTGCGCTCGCCCTGACACAGAAGCTTGCCCACTATGACGAGTACGTGAAATCCGGCGCATACAGCGCCCAGGACCGCTTCTCCAACTTTGACCTGCCTTTTTCCGAGCTGGACGGCATGACATGGGGCATCGTGGGCATGGGCAACATCGGAAGAAGGGTGGCGCGGATTGCGAAGGCGTTCGGCTGCCGCGTGATCTTTTACTCCATCACGGGAAAGAGCACCGTCGCCGAGTACGAACAGGTGGACAGGGAGACCCTGCTTTCCCAGAGCGATGTGCTTTCCCTGCACTGTCCGCTCAGCGACCTGTCCCGCAATTTCATTGACAGGGAAGCATTGCGCAAAATGAAGAAGACGGCGGTTCTGGTGAATGTGGCGAGGGGGCCTGTGGTCAACAATCCCGATCTTTACGACGCGCTGATGGCGGGGGAGATTATGGCAGCAGGGCTTGATGTACTGGAAAAAGAGCCTCTGGAGCTGTCCAATCCGCTCAGCAAAATCAAGGATAGCAACAAGCTGATCATCACACCGCATCTGGCGTGGGGAAGCGTGGAGGCGAGAACCCGCTGTGTGCAGGAGGCATTTAAAAACGCAGAGGCGTATCTGCGGGGCGAAAAGCGCAATATTGTAAACCCGTAGAAGGAAATCGTTATGCGCAAAGGACGTGCGCAGGAATGGGGAAAGCATGATAGAAAAGTGTAAGAAGCTGTTGGAGAAATACAGGGAGATTATCATATATCTGATCGTGGGGGTGCTGACCACCATCGTATCCTTTGCCACAAACTTTGTCTTTGAGCGTTTTCTGATGGATCCGGAAATTTCATGGCAGAATTTTATCATCAACACCAGCGGCTGGGTTGCGGGCGTGCTGTTTGCCTACCCACTGAACCGGGTATGGGTGTTCAAGAGCAAAAATGCGCATGTGGTAAAGGAGTTTTTCGGATTTGCCCTGTCGAGAGTGTCCACATGGATTCTGGATGTGGTCATTATGTGGCTTACCGTGAATGTTTTCGGCATGGGATTCTGGATCGCCAAGATCTTCATTTCCTCCGTGCTTGTCACGATCGCCAATTATGTGTTCAGCAAGGTGCTGATCTTCAAGAAAAAATAAAAATGGGAAGAAATAAAAAGGGGCTGCCGCATGACAACGACAGTCCCTTTTGGTATGTTTTTTACAGTGCTTAGAACAGCTTTTCAAAGCGCTCCATTGCTTCAATCGTGTTTTCCTTGCTGCCGAATGCGGTCAGACGGAAGAAATTCTTTCCGTTGTTGCCAAAGCCGGCACCGGGGGTTCCGACCACCTGAATCTTATCCAGCATGTAGTCGAAGAAGTCCCAGGATTCCATGCCGAGAGGGCATTCAAACCAGATGTAAGGGGAATTGATTCCGCCGAAGTAGCGAACATTTTTCTTGTCCAGCGTCTGCGCGATGATGCGGGCATTCTCCTGATAATACTTGATGTTTTCACGGCACTGTGCCATGCCTTCCTCTGTAAATACGGCTGCGGCACCCTTCTGCACAATGTAGGACACACCGTTAAACTTTGTGGTCTGCCTGCGGTTCCACATCGCATTCAGGGACATTTCCGTGCCGTTTGAGGCGGTAAACTTCAGATCCTTGGGAACAATGGTGTAGCCGCAGCGTGTGCCCGTGAAGCCTGCGGTCTTGCTCAGGGAGCAGAACTCAATGGCGCATTTTTTTGCTCCCTCAATGGCAAAGATGCTGCGGGGAAGGCTTTCATCGGTAATGAAGCATTCGTAGGCGGAATCATACAGAATGATGGCATCGTTGGCGAGCGCGTAATCCACCCATTCCTTCAGCTGCTCCTTGTTGTAGGCAGCGCCGGTAGGGTTGTTGGGGGAGCAGATATAGATAATGTCTGCGTGTACGTTCTTGTCCGGCATGGGCAGGAAATTGTTCTCTGCGTTTGCGTCAATATAGGTGATCTTCCTGCCGTTCATGATGTTGGTGTCCACATAGACAGGGTAAACCGGATCGGGAATGAGGATCACATTATCCTGTGCGAAGAGATCCGTGATGTTGCCGGTGTCACTCTTTGCACCGTCGGAGACAAATACTTCCCCGGCTTCAATGGAAACACCGTTTCTGCGGTAATAATCCACAACGGCATCTCTCACAAAAGCATAGCCCTGCTCGGGACCGTAGCCCTTGAAGGTAGTGGCGGACGCCTGATCGTCAACGCCCTCATGCATGGCGCGGATCACATCCCCTCCGATGGGGAGCGTCACATCCCCGATGCCAAGGCGGATCACCTTCTTGTCCGGGTGTGCCTCCTGATAGGCGGCAACTCTGTGTGCAACCTCCGAAAACAAATAGCTTTGTTTCAGGTTCAGATAATTCTCATTTAACTTCGGCATTGTGAAAACCTCCTTATGCTGTCATTTATTTTTCCATTTTACAATAGCGTGATCATGTGTTCCACCAGACGGGCGGAGTGTGCGGCGGCCTGCTTTTCAAAGGAAGGATAATCCATCTCGGCGCTGTCGTCCGCCTTGTCGGAAATGGCGCGTATGATGACGAAGGGAAGACCGTTCAGGTAAGCGCCCTGTGCGATGGAAGCGCCCTCCATCTCTGCACAATCGCCGCAGAAGGTCTCGATCAGACGCTGCTTGACTTCCTTGCTGGAAATAAACTGATCTCCGCTGACCACACGACCAATCTTGACATTGATGTCAGGATTTACGGCACGGCAGGAATCCACGGCGGTACGCACCATTTCGTCATTTGCCTTAAATTCCCGGAAGCCCATCTGGGGTACTTCTCCGGGCTGATATCCAAAAATTGTGACATCCATGTCATGGTGAAGCGCATCCCGGGAAACCAGAATATCTCCGATATCCAGAGAGGCATTCAGGGAACCGGCAATGCCGGTGTTGATTACATGGGTGACCTGAAACACATCTGCCAGAATTTGTACGCAGAGGGCAGCGTTGACCTTGCCGATGCCGGAGCGCACCACTACGACGTCCACGCCGTTCAATGTTCCTGTATAAAACTCCATGGAAGCCTTGTCGACAATCCGGTTGATGGTCATTTTTTCCTTGAGCTGCTCCACTTCCAGTTCCATGGCGCCGATGATACCGATTCTTCTCATATGGGGTAGGATCCTTTCCTGATTCTGTTGTTATTTGGGATATACCAGTCTGCTGTCGCTGATCTGATAGAGTACGTTGTCCAGATATTTCGCTGCCAGATAGTTTGCCATAGGCAGGTTCATGTCCAGATAATTGCCGCAATCTCTGGGAGAAGCGCCCGGGACATCGCCCTTATAATCCCGGATGAACTCAAACATTTCGATCATAAGCGGGATAATGTTTTTGGATTCGTAATCACCTGCAAGAAGCAGATAAAAACCGGTACGGCAGCCCATGGGGCCGAAATAGACGGTCTTTTCCTTATAATCTGCATGGTTGCGCAGGAATGTGGCGCCCAGATGTTCGATGGTGTGTACCTCCGCCGTATTCATCACCGGCTCCTCGTTGGGGCTGGTCATGCGAAGGTCGAAGGTGGTGATAGTCTCCGCGCCCACCTTGTCTTTTCTGGAAACATAAACACCGGGCTGCAGCTTGATATGGTCAATGGTAAAACTTGCGATTTTCTCCATGGCTTTCTCCTCCGTTTTGTTTCTGTCCTGTGGGGCATATACAGCTTTCGCCCCATTCCATAGCGTAGCGGATTTGGGGATAAAAGTCAAGATTCACAAAGCCCTCTTTTGGTGCGCCGATCTCGCGGCAGACATCCTGGAAAGCAGCAGGGCGATATACCGCCTCATTTACTTCGCCTCGAGGAGCTGCTTCAGGTTTTCCAGAACGAACGGACTGTTTGCGGCGATGCGCCCCAGTGTGGGGCATCCGTCCATCTGTTCACAGTCGGCACAGGTATCCAGTCCTTTTTCCCGAACACAGTTATGTATGGGGCAAAGCTTGTCGCAGAAGGGTGTTTTTGCACCCTCTATGCGGCAGCCGGTACAGTTGATCATTTCCGGCGTGATCGTTACCCCGTTGAGCTTTGTCCACAGGTCAGCGGTTTTCTCACGAAGGGCATTGTCGTTTGTGATCGTTGCGATCCTGGCGTCGCATGTTTCGCAGTCCAGCCCGCAACAGGCAATCAGTTGATTCATTTGTTTCTCCATTTCTGCGCACGTTTTTGCGCACCTTATTCTTCCTGCATTCATGCAGTTTCTCATTTAACCTGTTCAGGCCCTAAAATTTTGTATGTATATTTTTCTTCCGAGCCTCAAGGAGCAGTTTTTCGGTCTATCACACGAAAACCATATTTTTCATACAGATTCTCATGGTCGCTTGCGATATACACTTTGTTATGCCTTTCCATTTCTTTGATTTAGTTATATCTGTCATTTCTGCAATGTCATCTCTTTTAATCCATTTTTTCTGATGTCGTCCAATTCTTCTGCCGTTAAGCACTGAGACTCATAAATCCGCAGATATTCCTTTGATACATCTGAATCAAAGATTAATACATCATTAGAATTGATCATAACATCGACACCGCTCATCCCGGTGCTGTTGAAATCCTGACCAATGTATTTTTGGCTCCATTGATCCATCTCATCCATTGAGGACAAAGTAGCAGCCAACGGCTCGTTTTTTTTACCGGTTACCTGATATAGGAACCTTCTGCTTCCGCCAAGCACAAAATGATTGTGCAAGTCTGCCTTAGGATACTTTCTTAACTCCTCCAGATTTCTTTGTTCCAATGCACATATTCTCCACGGGTACAGATCGCACTTTTTCTGCTCCTGTACCCGGTCGACAAGCTAAAATCGACCTTTCACGGGTACAGACGACCACTTTTGCCTTCCTGTACCCGGCCGACAAGCTAAAAACGACTTTTCACGGGTACAGACGACCACTTTTGCTTTCCTGTACCCGATCAACAGGCTAAAATGAACTTTTCACGGGTACAGACGACCACTTTTGCCTTCCTGTACCTGGCCGACAAGCTAAAATGGACTTTTCACGGGTACAGACGAACATTTTTGCCTTCCTGTACCCATGAGGCATGTCAAATCCGATCTGTCGGTTTATTCGGTACATTCGTCCTGCCATTCGCTACGGCATCGCCTTCGCTCATGCGTGCTATCGCACTGTATGTTCAGTGATAGGTCCGTATAATTCCGGTCTTCTGTTTTTAAGTCCACCCATTTCACAACTTCTATACTTTCGCAACATATCTACGTCTAATTCAGCCACAAACACACCCTCTCCATCTCCTGTTTCACTCACAAGCATATCACGGGGCGCACCTGTCTCTGTATCATATATAACGCCATCAAACAATGTTGAATGTCCATTGCAACCACGATGCGGAGCCGGATAGTTACAAGTAGCAATCGCTAACATATTTTCATAGGCCCGGCCACGCAGCTGAGATAATCTGTTTATTTCCATAGAGCATGCATTTGGAACAAGAATGAGTTCTGCACCTTTCAGCATTAAAATTCTGGCGGATTCAGGAAACTCTCTGTCATAACAAATCATGGAACCGACTTTAATCATACCTTCTTTGGTATCAAGTTCCTCAACGTAAAAGTCATCTCCGGCATCAAGTACCCCTTCATCATCATCCTCTCCGAAGTCACAAATATGTACCTTTGAGTAACGATATACTAACTTTCCATGTCTATCAAACAGACAAACGGTATTTCTGTGTTTTGGCTCATGCTTTTCCAATAGTGTTATCGCAACTGCCATATCCAGTTCGGAAGCAATCTCCGAAAATCGCCTTACAAACTTACTGTCCAATGCAACGGAGTTTTGCTCCAGCCATTCTTTATTGTGGGGAAAAGCATATCCGCTGCTCCACATTTCCGGAAATAATGCTATATCTGCGCCATTCGCCTTGGCTTCACGACATGCTTTGACTCCCTTTTCCATATTATCTTCTATGTTTACACCGGGAACCAATTGTAAAAACGCTATCTTCAATTTCATATATCTACTCCAATTTCAACAAGTATTTTTGAAACGCTTTAGCCGCATCAACATCAAAACTGTGTTCCGCACACGCTTTTCGGGAGCGTTTTTGTCAGAACCAGAGTATAGGCAACCGTTACAACAATCAGAATTACGATATGAAGCAGGTGCATTTCCACGGTAAGCTCCGTGTCATTTGCAAACGTGCTGAGTATATTGATGGCGGAATGCACGATGATGCAGGGCAGCAGGCTTTTGCCGCGATAAAAAATCGTGACCAGAAGGAAGCCTACCGCGATCGCAAAGACGATCTGGCACAGGTTATTGACAAGATTCATGCCGCTGCCGTTGAACAAGTTGATAATATGCCCGATGCCGAAAGTTACGCTTGAGATGATAACGGCGGATCTTATATTATTTTTTGCGATGGCAACAAACAGGAGTCCCCTGAATATCACTTCTTCCAAGAAACCGACGAAGAGCATGCACACGATGTGGCAGGCTGCTTCCACCGGCGAATAATTGAGAGCGACACCATTCCAGAGATTTCCCGATGCCAGGATCACAAGCGGCAGGTAGAAGAGGAACCGCCGTGCGGGAACGGGGGATTTGCAAAGCCCATACCGTCTCAGCAAATTGTTTTTTCGGATAAAGGTAAAAAGAACAATTGCCTGTAAAATGCAGAAAACAGCACTTGCAGAGTATGCAATTCCTATCATCTCATTCAATGGATTTGCGAAAGATTGCAGGACACAATGCTCATGTACGGTAAAGAAGCAAGCAACCGAAAACAAGAGGTAGACCGCCAGCACCACACTATTCCGAAACAGAAACCAAACGACCGCATTGTGGAATCCCTTTTTCCCTGTATTTTTTAAAGAAAATAGTAATTAGCAAAGTCTATTGTTGCTGCTCGTTTGAATGTGTATAATTATAAAGTGCAGGGAAAAATTTAGCTATACGTAATTTGTTTCCAAGGGGAACAAAAAATCTTGGTGTAAAATATAGATTTTTGATAATATTTACAACCTACAGCGAGAAAACCGTACTTATATAGTGAAAGCAGCTTTCACTATATAATATGGGGAGGGAAACTCATATGGACGATAACAAAATTGTAGAACTATATTGGGAACGAAGGGAGGAAGCAATCAAGGAAACCGCCCTAAAATACGGTAGGTTATGCACACACATTGCTAAGAATATTCTTTTAAGCTGCGAAGATAGCGAGGAATGTGTGAATGACACATATTTTGCTGTATGGAATGCGATTCCAAATGAGCGTCCAAACAGGTTTTCTGCCTTTATCAGTAGAATTACAAGAAATCTTGCATTAAAAAAATATGAATACATTTCTGCGGCAAAAAGAAATCCTATTGCAATTACCTCTCTAGAGGAATTAGGCGATTGTGTATCTGGAACGGAAAGTCCTGAATCGGAAATTGAATCAAGACGTATAGAAATCACGATTGATAAATTCCTTTGGCGGCAGAGTGAAGAAAAGAGAACTGTTTTTATCAGGAGATATTGGTATTTTGATTCTATTGAAAACATCTGTGAAAACACAGGTTTTACACAGAGTAAAGTGAAATCTATGTTATATGAAATGCGCCGAAAGTTAAGAAAGTATTTAGAAAGCGAGGATATCGAAGTATGAATAAAAAGCAACTTTCAGAACATATTGGAAACATTGATGACCGGCTTGTTCAGCAGGCAGAAAGAATCTCTAATTATGCGGCACAGCACCGCCAGAAAAGGATCCGGCAGTTTTTAGCAGCTGCGGCAGCTTTGCTTCTTATGGTATCCAGCTTCAGTGTAGGTGCAATAGCCTTTGCCCACGAAATCATTATTGAAGTACCGGTAGAACAGGAGAATGTTGTGCTGGAGGAAATTGGGCTTACGCTGATTTTGCCCGATAGTTGGAAAGGCAAATACGAGGTAATTGAGGATATTTTTGTTCCAAACAATTCTACTATGTGGGAGTTTTGCGTTAAATCCGTTTATAACGCACAAACCCCGGCGGATGAATCTGGTGAGGTGTTATACCGTGGAACTCTCTTTTATATATTCCAATATGCCGACTATTGTATGTCAGCGAAAGAATTTGAGCAATCCGGCATTGCTGGTATTGGCCGCTATCTTTTTGCAACAGAAAATGCGACTTATGTAATCATGTATGCAACTGATGTACAATTTGACCCGGAAAACTCTGACCTAATGGCTGAGTGGAATGCCATGGAACAGTCAGAAGAAGAGATTCGGTTTGTAGTTGACAATATACTCAAAGATTAAAAAGATAGGAGGTGTTTTTCATGAAGAAATTAGATGTACTTGTTTTAATGGTGGCATGTGTATTTTTATTGGCAAGTTGCAGTAAAGAAGCGGATGACAGAAGTGCATTTACAGAATTTAATGAATACATTTTGGAAACAGTAATGGAAAGTTATGAAGATGGAAATATCAGTCGGGAAGATATTGTGATAGACCAGATTTATTGCGGACACTTTTCACAAAAAGATGTAAATGAAATATTTGTATTGTGCAAAATTCTGAATACTCCTCATGTTGCTGGATTAGATAAAACTGTGGCTGTCCTCTTGGAAGCAGATTCATTAAAAAAGATAGCTTATAAAGAGTTTAATGCAGATAATGTGACTATAGATTGCGTTCAGACCAGCATCGGACAGAGCAAAATATTATTTATCGGAACAACTATATATCAAGGAATATCAGCGCAGGAAATACAGCTTTGGGGCATTCAGGATGGTCAATGGTTGGATATTCCAATAGAGAACTTAGAAACTTTATCAGATGGCTATTTTTGCTTTATGGGAGATGGAGAAATTATTGTTTCTTCTATAGCAGACCATGCAGAGATTATAGCCATACTAAATTGGAATCCAGATATGGAGAATTTTTTGTTAGATTAAAGAAAGCGAAAGCTGCCAGTCAAGCGTTGCCAGCGTGATATGCAATCTACGGAAAAAGATAGAGCCGGACAGCAAAAAGCCCACCTACATAAAGACGGTTTTAGGCATAGGCTACAAGTTTGCTTCTGGGGAATGATAACAGAATAACCGCCGCTACATAGAACGGCACACCAAGACAGGAAATCAAAAAAGGTTTCCTGTTTTTTTGCGCCCATTTTTGGCATTTTCAAAAATCGTCGGTATTATGCCGTGAAAAGGGGGATAGAAAGAAATTTTCGCAAATCTCCGTCAATTTTGCTTTACGTGGTGTTGTAGGTATTAGGGGGAGAAATACCGCCGCAAAGTTGGCAGAAGCCCCGCCCTCTCCGTCGAGGGTATCAGCAAAAGCCCACACAGGGAAAGCCGCCACTTTCTTAGAGCAAGATTCTACCACAGTACCAAATTTCGCTAAACGCTCAATTTTGTCCTGCGGGAATCTTGTTGGGGTTGCCACCCCAAGCCCGCCTTTTGCGGCTTGCGCCGCTTGAAAAATCCACCGAAAAAATTTTTCGGATTTTTCAAAAAACACTTCCGTTTTGCCCCTGTTTTTCTCCTGTTAGTGAAAGGGCAAAGCATAAAGGAAAGGAGGTCTGCGACCATGAAAAGATACAACACGCCCCACCGCCACCGGGTAATCAAGACACGCTTGACCGAGGAAGAATACGCCGAGTTTTCCGAGCGTGTCACCCTCTGCAAAATGAGCCAAGCCGAGTTTATCCGGCAAGCCCTCATTAAGTCAAGCATACGTCCGGTTATTACCGTTTCCCCGGTCAATGATGAACTGCTCTCTGCCGTTGGGAAGCTAACCGCCGAGTACGGGAAAATCGGCGGCAACTTGAACCAGATTGCCCGCTGTCTGAACGAGTATGGCGCACCTTATAACGCCCTCTCCCAAGAGGTGCGAGCCGCCACAGCGGAGCTTGCCGCCTTGAAGTTTGAAGTCTTGCAGAAAGTAGGTGAAGCCGTTGGCAACGTTCAAACATATCAGCTCTAAAAATGCCGATTATGGAGCAGCCGAGCAGTACCTAACCTTTGAGCATGACGAGTTTTCCATGAAGCCCACACTTGATAAAAACGGGCAGATTGTTCCGAGGACAGGCTATCTCATTTCCTCTCTGAATTGCGGTGATGAAGATTTTGCCATAGCGTGTATGCGCTCCAATCTGAAATACGGCAAGAACCAAAGAAAAGAGGACGTAAAGAGCCACCATTACATTATCAGCTTTGACCCCCGTGACGCTGCCGACAATGGGCTATCCGTAGACCGGGCGCAACAGTTGGGCGAGCAGTTCTGTAAAGAGCATTTCCCCGGACACCAAGCCCTTGTATGCACCCACCCGGACGGGCATAACCACAGCGGCAACATCCATGTGCATATCGTAATCAATTCCCTACGGATTGAGGAAGTGCCACTATTGCCCTACATGGAAAGACCGGCAGACACAAGGGAGGGCTGCAAGCACCGCTGTACGGACGCAGCTATGGAATATTTCAAAGCGGAAGTCATGGAGATGTGCCACCGGGAAAACCTCTATCAGATTGATTTACTCAATGGCAGCAAGAACCGTGTCACCGAGCGTGAGTATTGGGCGAAACGGAAAGGACAAGCCGCACTGGATAAAGAGAACGCTTCCCTTGCCGCCACAGGAGAGCCGCCCAAACTTACAAAATTTGAAACCGACAAGGAGAAGCTGCGGCGCACGATCCGCACCGCCCTGTCCTCTGCTGTTTCTTTTGAGGACTTCTCCGGGAAGCTGCTGCAACAGGGCGTGACCGTCAAGGAGAGCCGAGGGAGATTGTCGTATCTCACGCCGGACAGGACGAAGCCAGTCACCGCCCGGAAACTGGGTGATGATTTTGACCGTGCCGCCGTACTTGCATTGTTGGAGCAGAACGCACAGAACGCCGAGAGAGCCACCGAAAAGACAGCACCCAAAGAAGAACACCCCCGCAGCATAAGGGAGCGTTTACAGCGTAACAAAGCCGCCATAAACGCACCGAAACAGGACGGCGTACAGCGCATGGTAGACCGGGAAGCGAAACGAGCCGAGGGCAAGGGGAAAGGCTACGAGAAATGGGCGACCCTGCACAATCTGAAGCAAATGGCGGCGACCATGAGCGTATACGAGGAATCCGGCTTTTCTTCCCCGGAAGAACTGGAAGCCGCCCTTGCCGCCGCCAGTGCCGGGCTGCATGAAGCGACCGGGAAACTGAAAGCCGTGGAAAGCACTTTACGGGAGAAAAAGGACTTGCAGAAGCAGCTATTAGCGTACATCAAGACCAAGCCCGCCCGTGACGGACTGCGGGCGCAGAAAACGGAGAAAGCCCGGAGAGCCTACCGGGAGCAGCACGAAAGCGAGTTTATCATTTCCGAATCTGCCGCCCGGTATTTCAAGGCACAGGGAATCTCCAAGCTGCCAGCGTCCAAGACCTTGCAGGCGGAGATTGAGCAGCTTATGAGGGAGAAGAACACGCTTTACAACGAGTACCGGGAGAAGAAAGAAAATGTCCGGGAATTGCAGACCGTCAAGGGCAATATAGACCAAATCCTGCGCCGTGAGCCGGAACGGGGAAAGGGGCGGGAGAATGAACGGTAAACGCCCATATATGGACTACTGCCAGCACCGGGCGGCGTGTCGGCTTGTGCATGAGTGCTGCAACTATGACAACGGGAATTGTATTGTGCTGGATAACGGCGAGCCTTGCGTGTGTGTGCAGAGTATCAGCTATTCCCTCTTGTGCCGCTGGTTCATTGCCGCCGTGCTGCCGCTGGACGGGAAACTGGAAGCCGCCCTTTTGCACCGGGCAGACAGGAAACGCTGTACCGAGTGCGGCGGGTATTTTCTCCCCAAATCAAACCGGGGGAAATACTGCACGGACTGCGCCGCCAAAGTGCGCCGCCGGAAAGAAGCAGACAGACAACGGAAAAGATACCACCTTTCTACGCATTTAGGCTATGAAAGAAGCCCATAAATCAAGGCTTTTCAGACCGCCCTCAACGGGTAGACGATATTTATATCCTTTACCCCCGAAAAAGCCGTTTTAACTGTGTAACAGAAGCCACAGACAGGAGGTGAGAACCATAACCGATTACATCACAGCCGACACCGCAATGCCGCAGTTTTTCCCTTATCCATGTTTCCTGCTGAAAATGGACTTGTCCTATACCGCAAGGCTGCTCTATGCGCTGCTGCTAGACCGTATCACTCTCTCACAGAAGAACGGCTGGCAGGACAGCGAGGGCAGGACGTATATTTTCTATCCCGTTTCGGAGATAGCGGAAACGCTGGATAAAGGCAGAACCGCCATAAAATCCGCACTGAACGAGCTGGACGCTGCCGGGCTTTTGGTGAGGGAACGCCGGGGATTTTCCGCACCGAACCGCCTTTATGTGAAAATACCGCAAGTGCCAGTGGTACAGTTTTCCGACCATATGACAGCCATAGAGCCGGAAAACCGACCCTCTGATAGCCGGAAAAGCGACCCTCATAAGGGCGGAAAACCGACCTTTGCGTTGGACGGAAAACCGACCCCTAACCAACTTACTATAAACCAACTAAAAGAGAACCAACTAAAAGGAGCGAGTGGGGAGCCGCCCGCCCCATTTGGGAGATATAAAAATATTTTCCTCTCTGAATCCGAGTATGCGGAACTGAAAGAGGAATACCCGGACAGGCTGGAACGGCTTATCGAGGAAATGAGCGAGTTCATAGCTGCCACAGGGAATGATTATGTGTGCCATGCCGCCGCATTGCGCCGCTGGTTAAACCGGGAGAAAAAGGAGAACCCGAAAAAGGGAATCCCCGATTATTCCTACAAAGAGGGCGAGAGCCTTTGACAGCATAGACACAACGCCCCGTAAACAGGGCGTAAAAGACCATGAACAAGGAGGAACGATTTTATGTTTGATTACGATAACGCTACTTTCCGGCTTGCCACGGCACAGAAAGCAGAGCCGGAGGACTACATAGGCGAGGACGGGCTTTTGTATTGCGGGAGCTGCCGCCAGCCCAAAGAAGCCTACTTCCCGGAGGGCAAGACGCTTTTCGGACGTGACCGACACCCCAAAGAATGTGACTGCCAGCGGAAACGGCGGGAGGAACGGGAAGCCGCAGACCGGGAGCAGAAGCACCGGGAGGAAGTGGAACGGCTGAAAAGAATCGGTTTCACAGACCCGGCTATGAGGGAATGGACTTTCGGGAACGACAACGGGAAATGCCCCCAAATGGAGAAAGCCCGCCGCTATGTGGAACAATGGGAGCAGATAGAGGACGGAAACCACGGATTGATTTTGTGGGGGAGTGTCGGCACAGGCAAGAGCTATCTTGCCGGGTGTATCGCCAATGCCCTCATGGAGAAAGAGATTTCCGTGTGCATGACGAATTTTGCCCTTATCCTCAATGACCTTGCCGCCAGCTTCAAAGACCGCAACGAATATATCTCCCGCCTTTGCAGCTTCCCGCTGCTTATCCTTGACGATTTCGGCATGGAGCGTGGCACGGAATACGGCTTAGAGCAAGTCTATAACGTGGTTGACAGCCGATACCGCAGCAGAAAGCCGTTAATAGTCACCACAAATTTGACGTTGGAAGAATTGCAGAACCCGGAGGACACGCCACATGCCCGGATTTATGACCGCCTTATTGAAATGTGTACCCCCGTCCGCATTACCGGGGAGAATTTCAGAAAAGCCAGAGCAAGGGAAAAAATGGAACGCCTTAAAACACTGCTGAACGGAAAGGAGATCTGCCTATGACCGACACCATGAAGAAAGACCGCCCCGCCCGCCGCCCGGACTGCGTGACCGAAACCCGGATAGGCAATACCCTGCTTGTCGTTTCCGGCTTTTTCAAACAGGACGCAACCGACACCGCCGCCGATAAGATGATGAAGCTGCTGGAAGCGGAAGCCGCCGCCGGGAGCCTGCCGCCGTTCTCCGCATAGTGCGATAAGCCTAAAAGGAAAACCGTCATTTTGACGGGGCGTAAAGTAACAGAAAAGACTGTACAGCCAGCCCCGGCGTGTGGTATACTGTCCATACGGAATAGTGGGGCTGGCTGTCGGAAACGGAGGAATCTATGTCAAGACAGACCACCCAAAAAATCACCGCCTTATATCCCAGGCTATCCCATGAGGACGAGCTTTCCGGGGAATCCAATTCCATAAGCAACCAGAAAAGAATCCTTGAATCCTACGCTAAACAGAACGGGTTTACGAATCTGAAATGGTACACGGACGACGGATTTTCGGGGGCAAATTTCCAAAGACCCGGCTTCCAGTCCATGCTTGCCGACATTGAAGCGGGGCTTGTGGGAGCGGTCATTGTAAAGGATATGTCAAGATTAGGGCGGAACTACTTACAAGTGGGAATGTATACAGAAATGATTTTCCCACAGAAAGGCGTCCGCTTTATCGCTATCAATGACGGAGTGGACAGCGCACAGGGCGAGAATGATTTTGCGCCGCTGCGCAACATTTTTAACGAATGGCTGGTGAGGGATACGAGCAAGAAAATCCGGGCGGTAAAACGCTCAAAAGGCATGAGCGGGAAGCCCGTCACAAGCAAGCCTGTTTACGGCTACCTCATGGACGAAAACGAAAATTTCATCATTGACGAAGAAGCCGCCCCGTTAGTGCAGCAGATTTACAGCCTTTGCCTTGCCGGGAACGGGCCGACCAAGATAGCCCGTATGCTTACGGAACAGGAAATCCCCACGCCGGGAACACTGGAATACCGCCGGACGGGAAGCACCCGCCGCTACCACCCCGGCTATGAGTGCAAGTGGGCGACAAACACCGTGGTGCATATCCTTGAAAACAGGGAATACACGGGCTGCCTTGTGAACTTCAAGACGGAAAAAGTGTCCTACAAGGTGAAGCAGAGCCGGGAGAACCCCGTGGAGAAACAGGCGGTATTTGAGAACCACCACGAGCCAATCATTGACAGCCCTACATGGGAGCGTGTGCAGGAGCTGCGCAGACAGCGCAAACGCCCAAACCGCTATGATGAGGTGGGCTTGTTCTCCGGCATACTCTTCTGCGCCGACTGCGGCAGCGTCATGTACCAGCAGAGGTATCAGACGGACAAGCGGCGGCAGGACTGCTATATCTGCGGCAGCTACAAGAAGCGCACGGCAGACTGTACGGCGCACTTTATCCGCACCGACTACCTCACCGCCGGAGTGACCGAGAACTTACGGAAAGTCACCAGCTATGCCGCAAAGCACGAAGCCCGCTTTATGAAGCAGCTTATCCAGCAGGGCGAGGACGGTGACAAACGCCGGAACGCCGCAAAAAAGAAAGAGCTGGAAGCGGCAGAAAAGCGGATTACGGAACTCTCCGCTATCTTCAAGCGGCTTTATGAGGACAGCGTGGCGGGGCGCATATCAGACGAGCGCTTCATGGAGCTTTCGGCAGACTACGAAGCCGAGCAAAAGGAACTGAAAGAGAAAGCCGCCGCTTTGCAGAACGAGCTTTCAAGGACGCTGGAAGCCGCCGCAAACGCCGAGAAGTTTATGGGCGTTCTCCGCAGGCACACCACCATTGAGGAACTCACCCCTACCCTGTTGCGGGAGTTTGTGGAGAAAATCGTAGTCCACGAATCGGAAGCCCCTGACGGGAAACGGCGGGGGAAGCTCCGCAGACAGGAAATCGAAATCTATTACTCTTTTGTCGGCAGGGTAGAACTGCCCGACTAAAGCCCGACCCGTCCGGCAGTCAGCCGGACAGGGGACGGCAAAATTTTTTACACTTCTTTTACTTCTTTATCTCACACGAGCAAATAAACCACGATCCATACAATTGCAAAAGTCAACTCATTTTTTTCATACAGTTTTTTCATTTCATTTCCTCCATGCTGTAGTTATTGTCTTGCTTTTTGCCGCTTTTTTTCCCAGCCACGCTGCGAATGATCAGAACCGCCACCACCAAGCCTACAGCCACCCAACAGAACCAGGCGGTGCGGATGGAGTGCACCTCTGTAACGGCTACGCCTGCATGACCTCTTGAAGCGTCACGACAGAGCAACCCTTGCTCTCATAATATGTAAGCATCTCAGGCAGCTTCTTTTTGTCGTAGCTGGTGATGCAGTCCGACAGCACATGAACGGCATATCCGATTTTTGCCATATTAAAACAAGTGGACTTGATGCAGGCCGCGGCATCTGCACCGGCAACATAAAATTCGGTGATGCCATGCTCCTCAATGAAGGCGGTAAAGGCCTCGCTGGTCAGAGCATTGCTTTTTGACTTCGTAAAGATATGGTCGGATACGATTTTCATTTCAGGCACCAGCTCTGCACCATGAGTGCCGGGCTTGAACGTTCTGGTTCCCGCAGACAGGTTGTTATGCTGAATGTAAACGACCCACAGTTCCTTTTTGGCTGCCCAGTCAATTGCTTCATTGACTTTTCCCATGATTTCCTTGTAATTCTTCGTGATGTCATTTTGCAGGTCGATTACGACCAGTGCGCTGTTTTTCATAATATACTCCTTCACAATGGCGGGACATAAATCCCAAAATTCAATAAACGCAGTACAAACCCTTTCGTTGGTCTGCACTGCGTCTAAGCGTCCGGCATTTCCTTCTGTGCTGCCAATATTGCGCCTCTGTAAGCCCGTTCCAAATGGGAACTGACAAGCTCCTCGTCGTATTTCAGTGAATTGTTGGCGATGATGCTTGCATACCCGTGAGCAAACAGAAAAACGGTTAAAAAGACCTTTTTCGTCTGTTCCATATCGACGCCCAAGGCTTTCTGCATAGCTGAAAGAACAGGGGTAAGCTCTTCCGCATCTATCAGCTCAAGCAGGGTACTTCCGCCGAAGAAATCCGACTGAAAAAGAAAACGGAACAAATACGGCTCCTCGATTGCAAAGCGGATATAATTCATTCCAATCCCAAGCATGACACCCTTTTGGGGGCTTTCTATATTCATCAGATATTCCGAATGATAAAGGTCTGCCTTCGCATAGACAGTCCTTTTCAATTCTTCGATCGTTGCGAAATGATACATGACAGGCTGTGTAGAGCACTGCAGCCTTTCCGATACAGTCCTCGCGTTGATGTTTTCCGCACCCGTTTCGCGGGCAACCGCAAAGGCAGCGTCCACAATCATTTCCTTTGTAATTTTTACTTTTGCGGGCATATTTGCACCTCTGTATATAATTTGAGTTATATATAATGTGAATTATACATCGGTTAAGAATGCTTGTCAATGGTAAGTACGGTTTGCACATATGTTTACCTTTTGCTGCTAAAGTATTGACATAATAGAATTAATTGTTTTATAATGCTTACATAAGAAAAATTTTACATTTTTACATTTTAAGGAGGGTTTTCCGATGGAAAGCAAAGAAAAACGCGTTGATAAGAACCTTTTTACATGGGTGTTCTGTTTCCTTCTTGGTGAGCTTGGTGTTGACCGTTTCGTAAGAGGACAGGTTGGCCTTGGTGTATTAAAGCTCATCACTGTTGGTGGCTGTGGAGTTTGGGCACTTGCTGACTTCATCATCGCACTCACAAAGGTTTATGGCGAGCCGTACAAGAATTCCAGTGAAGTAGTATTCATTGACGGAAAGTATTCTGCATAAGATGCACTGAAACAGCCTTTGTCTTTTAGACAAGGGCTGTTTTTTTCTTGTATCATAGGAAATCACTCCGTAATCTCCCTATGATACAAGAGCCCTCCGGGCAGGATTATACTGCGGCGGAGAGGTATCATGTCGCAAAAGAGACCCGCCGTGGGCGGGAAATCATGCTGGCAGGCTTTTGTTGGAACCCATGGACAAAATGAAAAAACATATAACGTACGCGCTGATTACCGTTTTAATCATAATATTAATACTCAGCTTTTATCGCTGCCCCTTTTCTTTCTTTCTTGGCATTCCCTGTCCTTTCTGTGGAATGACCAGGGCTTTTTTATGTGTATTAAAAGGTGACCTTATAGAAGCTTTCTATTTCCATCCGTTGTGGCCTCTGGTAATTGTGGCGGGGATTATTTTCATTCTTGTCAAAATCAAGGTTCTGAAATTGTCGGGCAAAGCAGTCAATATACTGGCCTTTATTGCCGCCTTTTTATTCCTGCTCTGCTTTATTCTCAGGCATGTATACCATTCTCCCATTGTGCAGATTGATTTATCAAAGGGAATATTATTTTGAAAACAAGGAAGGAAACAGCCGTGAAGGGAAATTGGAAAAAGATTTGGAAAGCAACGGGAATTGCGGATATTACATTTGGAAAGCTTCTGCGCTTTTTCGGGGGGCTGGCAGCCATTCAGCTTGCGGTTGCTTCTTTTTTGCAGATCGGTATCGGTTCGGATTCCTTCACTGTGTTTATGCAGGGACTCTCCAAGGTATTCTCCGTGAGCGTGGGGACGGCAAATTTTCTGCTGACACTGGTGCTTCTGGTGATCGTGTTTCTGTTGGACAGGTCACAGTTTAAGATCGGGATGGTTCTGGGAGTCTTGTTTGCCGGGCTGTTTCTGGACGGAATGTCGCAGCTTGTGGCGTGGATCCTGCCGAAGGAACCGTCTGTTTCCATAATCGTCTTGGAGTTTGCGGTCACCTGTGTGGTGGTCTCTCTGGGATTTCCGCTGCTGAAGTCGGCGGGGCTGGGCGTGGCGCCAAACGACGCGCTCTATCTGGCTGTTTCCAACCGGACAAGGAAGCCCTATGGTCTTGTGCGCGTATTGGTGGACGGCGCTTATCTGATCTGCGGCTATCTCTGCGGCGGTGTTGTCGGAGTGGGAACGGTTGTCTGCGTCATTGCGATCGGGCCTATGATGCAGTTTGTGATGGATCATATCATCAAACAGGAGGCATAAGGGAGGCGGATGGACAAAGCTATTGTGCATAATGTGAGAATACCCTGCAACTGCCTGCCGCTGGTGGGTGAGGCGGACTATGGGCGCGCGCTCCGGACGATGATCCACTGTGACCGTACGGCGCCCTTTCATGTTATGATCTACCTGCTCAAGGGGGGTATGGAGATTGTGGAGGACGGCGTCTGCCATAAGTTGACGCCGGGGACACTCTTTTTCTTAAAGAGCGGCGTGCATCACTGGGGAGAAAAGCCGTTTCTGAACGGAAGCGCCTGGTACTATGTGCATTTTTTTGCAAAGGAGCCCGCTGAGGACGCAGCGCCGTACCGTCCGATCCTGCACCCGGAGCAGAGAGTGGTATTGCAGGGAAGGGAAAACGAGGGCTGTCTTGTTCTGCCCAAAATGCTGAAGCTGCCCGCCCAGAATAGCATTCGTCAAAAAACCGAGCGGCTGATCGAGAGCCATAACAGCGGGGATATGATTGGGAGCAGTCTGCTCCTGTGGGAAATTTTTAAGGACTGCGCCGCGGGGGAACAGAACGAGGGAAAGGGCGTCGGCAGGACGGAGCAGATGCTCACATACCTGAAGGCACACTACGCCGAGGACGTCAGCGCGAAGGAACTGGAGGAGCTGACCGGGCTCTCCTATAAGTATGCGGCTACACTTTTCAAGGAACAAACCGGCATGACCGTCAGTGAATACCGGATGATGCTGCGGATCAGGCATGCGGAAACCCTGCTTTGCGCCACGGAGATGTCCGTGGGTGAAATTGCCGCGCAGACCGGATTTTATGATGCATTCTATTTCAGCCGGATCTTTAAACGGGAGAGGGGCGTTTCTCCCTCTGTCTTTCGCAGGACATATGTGCCCGGAATCTGAGTGATTTCCAAAATCGGGAAAAAATACATAAAAAACAGAAAATAATCCATTTTCATTCCATGGAAACAAGAATATTATACATGTATGGACAGCGTGCGGATGCGCGCGGATAGGAGAGAATATGGAAAACGGATTATGGAAATTTCACATTCGGGATTCCTTTATGGGGCGTTACGAAAAACTGATCAGGGAAGAGGTAATTCCGTATCAGGAAAAGGCGCTCAAGGATGAGATCCCGGGAGCGGAAAAGAGTCACTGCATCGAAAACTTCCGTCTGGCGGCGGAAAAGCTGCGCACCGGAAAGTGCAGCGGCGATTTTTACGGCATGGTGTTTCAGGACAGCGATGCGGCAAAGTGGCTGGAGGGCGCCGCTTATTCGCTGGTGTTGTTCCCGGATCCGGAGCTGGAGCGCCGCTGTGATGAGATCATCGACCTGATCGGAGAGGCACAGCAGCCGGACGGCTACCTGAATACATTCTTTACGGTGAAAAGACCCGGACAGCGCTGGACCTGCCTGTGGCAGGCGCATGAGCTCTATTGTGCCGGACATCTGATCGAGGCGGCGGTGGCGTATGACCGCTGTACCGGAAAAAAGAAGCTGCTTGAGATCATGTGCAGGATGGCGGATCACATCTACACCCACTTCATTGAGGAGGGGGCAGAGGGCTATCCCGGACATCCCGAGATAGAGCTTGCGCTGATGCGTCTGTATCATCACACGAAAAACAGGAAATATCTGGAGCTTGCGGAGCATTTTATCAATGTGCGGGGCGTGGATCCCGAGTATTATGCCAAGGAGCGCGAAAAGTACGGCTGGGATGTGTGGGGCGGCAATCCCCATGATACGGCGTACAATCAGGCGGACAAACCGGTGCGGCAGCAGGATCAGGCTACCGGACATGCGGTGCGCGCAGTGTATCTGTATACCGGCATGGCGGATGTGGCAAGGGAAACCGGGGATGAGGAGCTGCTTGCGGCGTGCAGAAGGCTTTGGGACAATGTTGTGGAGCGCAGGATGTATGTGACCGGAGCCATCGGCTCGGCATATGAGGGCGAGGCATTTACGGCGGACTACCATCTGCCGAATGACACCGCCTATGCGGAAACCTGCGCCTCCATCGGATTGATCTTTTTTGCAAGACAGATGCTCTCTGCGGAGAAAAACAGCAAATATGCGGATGTGATGGAGAGGGCGCTCTACAACTGCGTGCTTGCGGGGATGCAGCTTGACGGAAAGCGATTCTTTTACGTCAATCCGCTTGAAAGCCTGCCCGGTATTTCCGGCGTGGCAGTCACCCACAGACATGCACTGCCGGAGCGTCCCAAGTGGTTCACCTGTGCATGCTGCCCGCCCAATGTGGCGAGACTGCTTCCCTCCCTTGCAAATTATGCGTGGGATATGGAAGATGGGACGGTGTATCACCACCTGTTCATCGGTGGGGAGCTGGATCTGCGCGAAGAGCTTGGAGGAACGGTTATGGTGGAGACGGGATATCCATATGACGGCAATGTCACATATCGTTTCCGACCGGAAGCAGAATCCATGGAAATGACCTTGGCTGTGCGGATTCCCGGGTTCAGCAGGCATACGGCAATACGGAAAAACGGAGAGGAAATCTCCTGCGAAAGAAAGGACGGCTACGCATATCTGCATGGCACGTTCACAGAGAATGACACTATTGTCATAGAACTTGACATGAGTGTGCAGACAATTTATGCCAACAGCCGCATCAGCGCGGACAGCGGAAAAGTGGCATTCCAGAGAGGACCGCTTGTGTACTGCGCAGAGCAGGCAGATAACTTAGAAGGGGTCCTGCCGCTTGCAGTCAGAAAGAATGCGGCTGCGGAGGCGAAGCTGCATCCCACACCCCGGCTCCACGGGATTGTGAAACTGGAGCTGCCGGGGTACAGGATTCAGGAGGAGCAGGCACCGTACTCCTTTGACAGACCTGCCCGGGAGACCTGTGAAATTACATTGATTCCCTATTACGCATGGGCTAACCGCGGCAAGGGCGAGATGCGCGTCTGGCTGCCGGAGGCAGAGTGATCCGGGCTTAGTTTTGTAGAGCGGGAGTATTCAGATCTTTGTAAGTGCGCAGAATGAAAATGATGGCAATGAAAAAGGTGAGAATATCAGCCGCAGGGAAAAATGCACGGAACAGCATACCGCTGCATAAGCTTTCCCACGGGCTCCTCCTCCAGAAAAGTGTTTGTTTTATGTTCCATAATAAATTCCCATATCATATCGGTGCAAAATTTTTTTGTCAAAGATTTTTTTGCTTCGTCAATTCCTTCAACTCCGACAGCAGCTCCAGATCGGACTGCTGTACCTTGATGTTGGCGGAAATGGGTTCCTCGCCGGGTCTTGTGACGATAAATTCGATCACTGTACCTTCCTCTATGGGGCGGGAAAAAACATGTGCCAAAAAAGAAATAAATTTGGGATGATTCTTTTCAAATTTCGCCTTGGCGCTCATCAATTTTAAAACAGAAGCCGGATTCATACGGATACCTCCTTCCTGTTTTTCAGTATGGCAAAATATCTTGTGCAAGTCAAGGATAAACAGTATACTGGACACAGAGCGCAACTGCCGGTTGACGAATTGACCGGGCGCGGTTGGTAGTTTGCAACCGGGATTTTTCCTATACTTGGATCAGACGGACGAAAGAAAATGCTGTCCGTACTGAAGAATGAAAAACGGAGGAAAAAATGATCTTTGCAGACAAATTGATTCAACTCAGAAAAAAGAACGGCTGGTCGCAGGAGGAGCTTGCAAACCTGATGAACGTGTCCAGACAGTCCATTTCCAAATGGGAGGGCGCACAGTCAATTCCCGATCTGGACAAAATGGTGAAGCTCTCCGAGCTGTTTGGCGTGAGCACGGATTTCTTATTAAAGGATGAAATAGAAGAGTGTGAAGTCGAACAAATAAGAGGTGCATCGGACGAGGCTTCTCCTGTGCGGCGGGTGTCCATGGAAGAAGCATCCGGGTTTTTAGAGGTAAAAGAGGCAACCTCAAAAAATATTGCCTGTGCCACCTTTTTGTGTATCTTATCCCCCATCTGCCTCATGCTTTTGGGAGCGGCAAGCGAGATACCCTCTTATGGGATATCGGAAAATCTGGCGGCGGGAGCCGGACTGATTATCCTGCTTTTGCTTGTGACAGTGGCGGTTGTGGTATTTATTGCATGCGGCAATAAAACTTCCGCCTATGAGTATCTGGAGAAGGAAGTGTTTGAGACCGAATACGGCGTGAGCGGCATGGTCAAGGAGAAGCGTGAAAATTACAGGGGAACCTACAACATGAGCTGCATTGTGGGCACCTGCCTCTGTATTTTATCTTCCATACCGCTGTTTACGGCGATGATGATCGATGCCGAAAACGATCTGTTCAGCGTGGCAATGCTGTCTGTCATGCTGCTGATTGCCGGTGTCGGCACCATGTTTTTTATCCGCAGCGGAATTGTGTGGGAAAGCTATAACAAGCTGCTGCAGGAGGGGGACTATACAAAGGCAAAGAAACAGAAAAAATCCATAAAATCTGTGGTAGCAGTGGCTTACTGGATGACTGCCACAGCCGTATTTCTGGCATACAGCTTTATCACAGATCAGTGGAAGGACAGCTGGATCATCTGGGCGGTCGCAGGCGTGCTCTACCCGGCGGTTGCGGTGATTGTGGGCGCCATAGAGAAGAGAAACGATTGATTATCAATTATGGGAGCGGAATGAGACTATGAAGCTATATTTGATGCGGCACGGAGAGACGGATTGGAACAGGGAGGGGCGTTTGCAGGGACAGAAGGATATCCCTCTGAATGAAAACGGGATTGCCCAGATGCAGAGGCTGGGAGAGCAGCTTCGGAATCTTCCGTTTTACGTGGACAAAATCATTTCCAGTCCTCTTGCGCGTGCGGCGAGGAGTGCGGAAATCATTGCAGAGTACATCGGCTTTCATAAACCTATTGTGTATGATGGGGATTTTCTGGAGCGGAGCTTCGGCAAAGCGGAGGGAGTGCCGTGGTCTTCCGGCATTGATCTGTCCGATGATGCGTATTGTGCCGAGAGTGCGGAGGCGCTCTGCCGGAGGGCGGAGCAGGGAATCAGGAAATATCTGACCGAAGGGGAGGAGACTGTTCTGGTGGTTGCCCACGGCGCGATCCTGAAAGCGGTGATCACGGTATTGTCCCCCAATCCCATGGATTATGACACCACGCACATTCCCATCATGCAGGGGAATCTTCTGTGCGGTGAGACCGATTCCAACGGAAAAGTGCCGCATTTTGACTGGCTCTTTGAGGAGAGTACCACAAAGGAGGATGAGGGCTGTCTTTTCCGATCCGGTGGCGGGTTGCTGTAAAAGATTTAAACCGATACATAAATTGCACAGCAACTTACAATAAAAAGTCCTATGCTTACACGGAGGGTTTTCTGAAATTCTTCTATCTGCTCTTTGGGTATGCCTACCGTCTGGAATTGTTCAACGAGAACAAGTATTTCAGAATGTTCGGAGATTCAAAGACACGACTTTCCATGCCGACAAAGGAACAGGCAGATGTGGAGGATGACTTGGAGGGGGCAGAGATATACACGGAAGATGAACTCGCTGTCTTTGAGGGTACTTTCAAAAGCGAGGACGGAAACCTGCTCACTGCCTTTTATCTGGGCATCTATTGCGGGCTTCGTATCTCGGAATGTTTTGCTCTCCGTTGGTCTAATGTCAACTGGAAAGAGAAAACCATCACCGTCAACCGTCAAATGCACAATGTGGGAGGGCAAATCACTCTCACGAAAGTAAAGACAATGACTGCCATTCGTACAGTGCTTATGCCGTCCTTCCTGCAAGACTACCTTGACAGTTTGTTTCAAGAGCAAAGAAAGGACAGGGCGAAAGCAAACGGTCATTACAGGGACACTGAGAGGGTCTACGACGAGGTTTCAAAGGAATGGCTTACAGGTGGTGACTTCATCAACCGAAAGCACAACGGGGAGTTGCTGACGGTCAATTCCGTCAATCGCATCGAAAGAATATTGCTGATACGGCTCAAAGACGGATTCGAAACTGAAATACAACTCTTCGGGTCGTTTCGTTCCGCTGTTGAAAACCTGATTGATGGGTATTTCGTCCGCAACTACTTTTAACTCCCCGTTCACTTCGGCAAGGCGAATGTAGATTGCAGGAATATTATTGGCAAGCATATAAGATGCTGTTGCCGTTTTCATGGCAAAAAAGTGGATAGGGTACAACCAAAATTTTTATTCCTACACTTGTCCAAAGGAAAAACTATACATGGCAATGCGCTGAAGATTTTATCCCCTCACTTTTCATGCCGAAAATCGGGTGTTCTAACACCTTAAAAATTGAGAATTTACAAAATGTTCAAAATCCCGAGGGCTATCCGCAAAAAGAAAACAGGCAAAGGACGGTGAGATCCTCTGCCTGTTGCAGTATATATTTTCGAAACAGAAACAGAATCGTGCGATCCCGTTTCCGATTTTCTTACTTTGTTACGGTTCTAATTCAGGTGTCGGCTCGTACACTTTCATCATCAGCCGCGATGCAAATCGAAATCCGTTTGTGAACGCTTGTAGCTCATGCCGGTCGTAATTTCTGCATCCGTTTTTTTAATTTGCTCGAACGGAGCCTTTTGCTGTTCTGTGAGAGTGGCTCTGAGCATTGTTTCAAGCCGCACAACGGTTACAAACGATCCGCCTTTGTCTGTGCCGTTTGCTATACTCTGCACTGTTTTTTCAAAGAATGAGCGCCTTAATGCAATCTTAATACAGCACACCGGATCATTACACCGTTTTTTTATATTTCATAATATACTCTTTGTAAACAAACAAAACAGGAGAAGTATATATGCCTGAAATTACACATAGAAAAAAGCGACTTTCATCCTTTAAACTGATCGTTTTGGGCTTTGCCGGGGTTATTCTGCTCGGAGCACTGATATTGATGCTGCCGTTTTCATCGACTGCCGGTGTTGTTACGCCGTTTCACGAGGCGCTGTTCACATCGACCTCGGCCGTTTGCGTTACGGGGCTGGTTGTGCAGGATACGGGCAGTTATTGGTCCGCTTTCGGGCAGACGGTAATACTGCTGATGATCCAGATAGGCGGGCTCGGTGTTGTGACAGTTGCGGCATTTTTCGCTATGCTGTCCGGCAGAAAAATATCGCTGATGCAGCGCAGTACCATGCAGGACGCCATCTCTGCCCCAAAGGTCGGCGGGATCGTCCGCCTGACCCGCTTTATTGTACGGGGAACTTTTTTGATCGAGCTTATCGGAATGATCGTCATGCTGCCGGCATTTTGCGGAAACTTCGGTATCAAGGGAATTTGGATGGCGGCATTTCATTCGATTTCCGCCTTTTGCAACGCCGGCTTTGACATACTCGGCACCGCAGAAAACAAATACCCGTCTCTTACGGGATACATCGGAGAGCCTACAATAAACATTGCAATTATGCTTTTAATTATTGTGGGCGGTATTGGATTTTTGACCTGGGATGATATTTACACAAACAAGTGGCATTTCAAAAAATACCGTATGCAAAGTAAGGTCATATTGGTAACAACGGCAATCCTCATTATCGCTCCCGCAGTATTCTTTTTCTTCTGCGATTTTACGGGGCTGCCGCTCGCCGAAAGGATTCTTGCGTCGCTTTTTCAGTCTGTCACACCGAGAACCGCCGGTTTCAATACCGCCGATCTTCCCGCTATGACCGGTTCCTCTAAGGCAATTATGATCCTGCTGATGCTTGTCGGCGGATCGCCCGGCTCCACGGCAGGCGGTATGAAAACGACCACGCTTGCCGTTCTGATTCTGAGTGCATTCTCCGTCTGTCGCAAAAAGGACGATGCCGAAGTCTGCGGCAGGCGCATTGACGGTTCGGCAGTGAAAAACGCCGCAGCCGTTGCCGTAATGTATTTCCTGCTGTTTTTTGTCGGAGGCATTGTTATCAGCACGGCAGAAGGTCTGCCGCTTAGCACCTGCCTTTATGAAACGGCGTCCGCTGTCGGAACGGTCGGGCTTACCCTTGGAATCACACCGCAGCTCGGTGTTCTTTCTCAGCTTATTTTGATCGTCTTGATGTATCTCGGCAGAGTCGGCGGACTTACCCTGATTTACGCGGCGATTTCCAACAAAAATCAGAGCGGAGCAAAGCTGCCGCTCGAAAAAATCACAGTCGGATAAAGGAGTTACTATATTATGAAAAACATATTGTTAATAGGTCTCGGCAGATTCGGTAGGCATATTGCTTTACAGCTGAATAAACTCGG
>URSA01000009.1 GCA_900550475.1 uncultured Lachnospiraceae bacterium | reverse complement strand
TCTCTATTCACTATAAATTCACTATAACATTTATCTCCCATGAAGTGACGGAATTCCAGAATCATTCCGTCTGTGCCTTCTCATTTTCTTCCCGGATAATCTCCTTTAATTCTTTTCGCATCACATCCAGTGGAGCCTTCTGTCCGGTCCATAATTCGATCTGAGCAGCCCTCTGGAACTGGACATACCAAGACCATTCAGGATTTTGCAGCCCTTCTTCTCAGCATTTTTCAGGAATGCGGTCTTGGACGGGTTGTAGCAGGCATCAAAATAAAACTGTCCTGGCCTGATTAGTTCAAATCTTTGTATATGGGTTTTTGTATTGCCCGTGGTTTTGTGTTCTGTCACCGTATTGAAGGTTTTTCGTCTTTCTTAAGTGACTCCCTTGTGATCTTTTTCATATCAAGGAATGGCAGCCCGGATGATGCGTCCGCTCGACAATCTCCAATACAAGGCCGCCATCAATCGGCATATTCATCATGACGCATATAAGGTGCTGGCGGTTCTCATCCCCGATAGCGTTCAGCAGCTTCCAGCATTGTTTAAATTCCGCCTCCAGTTTATGGACCTCTTCGCAAAACAGATTCATGGTATAACCATCTCCTTTATTCAAGCGCTTAAACTGGTTATACCATAAATCTATGAACAAAGTTTATCTGTAAAGAAAATTGATACAGAGTTTTTCAAAATCGGTCCACCTGCTCCTGGGTAGCCACCTGCCTACAACTTGTATTGCTATTTCCTATCGTTCCGAACAATGCAACCATTGTCCGGCAGCTGTTTCAGGTACCAACAATTCATACGCAATATATTCATAAATGTCCCTCAAATCCTGTCTTGCTTATCTAAGTTCAAGGGAACCGGAAATATAAAAATGGAAATCTTGCTCCTTGCAGTATTCCTTTATTTTTTCAATCAGTTTTTGATTAGTTGTATATTCCAACAGATACACTTCCACCCCATCCGCCTTGCACGTTTCCAAATATTTGCAGAAATAATCTCTCGTCTCGCTCGTTTGTTCACGAAAAGTTCCGCTATCAAAATCAATACTGCTCCATACTGATTCCTGATTTACACCTGTCATAATCTGATTAATCGCCCCATAGCGTTCCCTATATTCCGCCACATAAGTATCTCCACCGTTGATGATGACCGCTTTTCCAAACGTCATCATGTTTTGTAGAATCGCTGTAATGCCTTCAAAAATACTCTCGTGCGGATCGTAATCATATACATCACAATTATCTATAAAGAATCCGTCAACACCTTTTTCATATAGTTCCTGAGAAAGCTGTCCTATAAACTTCTGCCAGTCTGGGTTTGCTACATCTACCCATTCTTCTTCCTCCCAGTGCTCATACTCACCGATTGCCAGTTCCGCATAGGTTGTATAGTACTCCCTGAAGTTTTCAATCGACCCAATATTTAGATATGTATATACGACTGTTCCATTTTGATGGAGCAATTCAATATCCCTTTTTGTAAAATACTGTGCATCAATTACAATCGTTTCATACATTTTAAATCGTTCCAAAGATGAGGCGTCCGCATTTAAAAACACCCCATAATCGTTTTTCTCAAATTCCTTTGCTTGATTGGCTTTCACAAAAAAACATCCACCAATAAACATTAGAACAAATAATACAGCCAAGGCTACTGGTTGTTTGGTCCTCTTCCCGCACAATGCCTCCCACACCCTTTCGGTAATTCTCGTTTTTTCCTCATGACTATCACATTTTACACATTGATGATTATGTTTTCCCAGATTTGTTGCTCAATTTGCATTCAAATTATACCATAAAACCTGTGAACAGTTCTACCGTCATTTTGGAATATATGAGAAAAGTCCGAACGGTTTTCTGCCCGGGCTTTCTCGCTCAATCATAAATCAATTCCGCTTTCACAATCTCCTCTGCCTGCGCCTTGCAAGCGTTCATCTGCCGCACCCATTCCATTTGGTTTTCGGCTTTCAGTTGCTCGGTCACGCTGTTTTGCTCTGCCAGTGACCGCACGATCAGCTCCATGCGATTTCGTGCCGCTTCGTCAATCTCGGCGCAATGCTCAAAGAGCTTGTCGGATAGCACCGGCTCATTGAACAGTACTGCCTTTGCGATCACGCTCATGCACAAGGATTTTCTCGATAAACTCGTTGAGCATGGCAATGGTCAGCTTTGATTGGAAATGGAATTGCTCTCACGCTGTTGGTCATCATCTTTGCCAAAGTCATCACGGCTCAATCGTTCGTACAGAGCCGTGATTTTCTCGCTTTTTCTCATAACTTACGCTCCTTTCTTCGGTTTCTATACTATATTGTCATCACCTGAATCAATCGATTCCACATGAGTATTTCCGCCTAATGCTGATGCCAAGCCTGCAACAACTCCAACTACAGCCATTCCAGCAATAGCAGCCATTCCGGCAAGCCACTTTTTGTTTTCTGAATCCTTCTTATCAACCTTATCTGCAATATCCTTCATTTGTTCGATGATATACTTTTTTTCTTCAAATGATAAATCATCCTTATCAAGTTCTTTCTGCAATGAATCTATGATGGCACTATAAGTATCATATACCGAATTCCTTTACTCTTCCTTCTCCTCCTGCTCCACCGCCTCCCCGACGATGTTCCCCATCACACGCCGAATCTGCTGCGCGGTTGCAATTGGATAGACCTCCATAATTTGTTTTCCGATTCTCTTTGCCGACTCTGCGGCGGATTCTGTATAGGCACCGGTCACATGCTCCCTGCCCCAGATATGCTCCGGCGTGGAATAAACAGCAATCGACCAGCCATAGGCTTCCCCTCTCTTGTTCTTCCTCCGGCGGAAATCCCGGACGCAGAGGTAGGTCTGCATCTGAAGGGCTGTGATAGCGCCCTCAAAACCCTTCTCGCCTTGTTTTCCAAACCCGGCTTTTTGTTTTAATTCGTTGGAAAAGTATTCTGCCTCCGCATTCTCTGCTACATACAAATCCATTATTTTCTTCTGCTTCATGGACGCTTTTTCATCATCCCATAGCGCATCAAAATCGTAACCGTCGCGTCTGTAATTTGCAAAATACGGGAACCATTTCTTTGAAATAAAGCCTGCTTTTTTGTCAAAGAATTTCCCATAGGCAACTTCGCCGCTGCGGGCAATTATTTCACGCCACTCCCAGGGATCCCGCTCAGGATCCTCACTCCACCAATCTTCCGGAACCGTGCGCTCCTCCAACGAAAATCCCGGGATTTCGTTCTTAAAAAGAGGCAGAAATCCGATTTCATTTATGTATGCAACTGCTTCATCCACCGTATGTATGCATTCCGGATCCTCTCTGCTCACACCGTACATAACCCACGTTCCGCTTTCGTTTCCCATTATCCGCTCTCCTACCGCAAATTGACTTCACTGTCTTCTCTCTATTTCCGTCTCTGCATAACCTGACTTCCCGACTCCTTTAACCACCTGACCGATTCCTTGTAGTTTGGACACACCTTCTCAACCTCGTTCCAAAAGGCCTTGGAATGATTCATTTCCTTTCTGTGGCACAATTCATGCACCACAACATAGTCGATTACCTCGGGTGGCGTCAGCATCAGGAGACAGTTAAAATTAAGATTTCCCTTACTGCTGCAGCTTCCCCACCTTGTCTTTTGATTGCGAATCGTTATTCTGCCATAAGTGACTCCGACAAGTTTTGCAAAATACGCGACTCGTTCCGGAATATATCGAAGCGCTTTGTCCGCAAGCTCCTTCATTTCCTCATTCGTCAGATAAGGAACCTCCATGGATTCATATTGTGCCTTCTTCGCCTTCATCTGTTCTATATGTTTCTGGATCCAAGGTTCCTTTTCTTTTAGGATCCGTTCAATATCCTTCTTTGTGGCTCTTCTCGGTGCCCTCACCGTTACTGTCATATCTGTGTTCACCTGAATCGCCACCGTTTTTCTGTTTGATTTTATGACTGTAATATCCATGCTCTGCGCCCTCTTGCCGGCTTGGTTTTATCTGATGGTATCATACGTATTTGCATCTTAGGTTTTATTTTATCCGCTTATCCCCAAAAGCACAATGGCACATCGACTTTTTTCGACATCCAAGCCCGACTTTTCATCGCGCTATCATTTTCTGTACCGGTACAAAAATATAACCACCGTTAGAAGCGGTGGTTACATTCTTGATTGTTTATATGTTGTTCATAATACGATATCTGTTACACATTCGACGCCTTGCCTGCTTCATGCATTCTTCTTCCGTATCTGCATAGCCCCCTAAATTTTCTTCTTCATCATACCAAACATAGGCAAATTCTGACGGATCTTTTCCAAGAATTTCTGTCATGGTTTCCTCTATAATCTCGTTTTCTACCTCCCATACTTTCTCTTCCACTTCTTCTCTTTTCTTTACTGCTCTATCATTGTCACGATGGACCAAAGATTCTCCAATTTGGTAGATATCCTCCCTTATTCTTTTCCTAGCAGCCTTTGTCTTTGTAAATACCGAAAATCCGTTGCCGAATACTTCCGTAATTTCGTATTCCATCTGCTTTAGCTCTAGTGCAATAGCAATAATTATCCCAAAGTCGATACAGATCGGCGGAAATTTCTCTGCTATATCCTCTTCTAAGAACGTTACCAGTTCTTCTTCGCCGGTTCTGCCGTCTTTCAGTTCACTAATGTCCAACGTTTTGTATTGTTCCGAAGAAACAATGTCTCCATACATCATCTGATCCAATGAAACCTCAAAGTAATTGCAAACATAGTCCAAATAAAAAATATCCGGCTTACCCTTTTCTTTCTCCCACATAGACAGGGCCTGTCTCGATATATGTAACTCATCGGCCAATTGTTGCTGCGTTACGTTTTTCATTTGTCTTAATGCTTTTAGATTTCTGCCAAATCTAATTTCTCTTGCTTTCATCAAGCTTACCTCCGTTTTCATTTTCATCAGCTGATGAAGACATCATAACATCTGCGGTGTTTTTTCGTCGAGCAATACATTTTTACAATCTTTATCAAAACATGTTAATTACAATTTACATTCCCCCTTCGCCTTCATCACCCGGCTCTCCTGCGGGAAAAGCTCCCGCAGGATCCGCAGCTCCAGCGCCTGTCTTCTGGCAAGATGCGCGACCAGCCCTTCCATGCCCGCAAGCCCGGTCCGTTTTCCGTAGGGGGATTCCTCCAGATAGCGCACCATCATGGGAAACCACAGTTCGTTTCCCGCTTCATCCGACCGCTCTCTTCGGATGATCCCGATTCCCTCCGCGATGTCCGCAACCTCAAGATACAGAACGGTGAACCGCTTCGCGGAGAGCGCCCTTCGCACTCTCCGGTAGAAGTCCATGATCTCCTCGTCCGAAAGGCAGAAGAACAGCATCTCATTTTCCACAATATTCTGGAAGAACGCACATTCAAAGATCTGATTCTCGCCCTCCCAGTTTTGAAATCTTTGCAGAACTATCTGCTCAAATGCTGCCCTGTCCCGGTTTCCGTTGTAGATCTCATACTGCTCCAGATCCTTGTGGAATCCCGGAATATCCGTCAAAACCCGGGTGTAGCTTATGACCTTGTGCGCCCCTTCCGGGACTGTATTCTTCTTTATTTCATCCGCTATGGGAACGTATTTTTCCAAAATCCCAGCATACTGTTCTTCCGTCACATAGGCGCACCATGCAAGATCCACAGGCGAATAATCTCCCTCACGGTAAACGCCCGCCGCGGGAAGCTTTTCCGACAGCTTTTGCAAAAAGGTGCTTTTCCCCGCTCCCTGGATTCCTTCTATAAAATAATTCATTTTTTCTCCATTTCCGCGCATGTCTTTTGCGCACAGCGAGTTTGTGTCAAGTTCCTGATATCCTTTGCGATCAGCTCATCCACCGCACGGAGTCTGCTCTTTACATAAACACTGCCTGCGGGATCGCCCACATACCCATTCGGGATCAGGTGCTTGTCCTCCGCTTCTCCCATGCACCATCTGCTGCCGATTTCCTCCCCCTTAAGGAAGGTGGGCTCCAAGTCCGCAAGCACGCTCTCCCCCACAAACTCGAGACAGATCTCCCGCATGACCGCCGTCTCGAAGGCGCCGGCATGTACGTCAAATTCATCCCGGGGCATTTTTTCACAGGCGAACATCTCATCAAAGGATACCGGTGTCAGCGGCAGAAGATACTCCTCCTCTCCGCTAAACCCATGCTCTCTCATCTGATCCGCATACTCCGGCCAGTAGGCGCGAAGCGACAGCTTCGCATTTGCCTGTCTGATTGCCTCCAGACACGCCCCGATATGCAGACCGTCGCCGTGATCATTGAAAAAGACCACCTTGCGGAAGCCGAAACGATCGAGACTTTCCAGAAGCTCGCAGATGCAGGTGATGATGGTCTCTTTGCGGAAGCCGAAGGTGCCGGGAAACTGTCTTGTGAGTGCCTGCACGCCGCCCAGATAGAAGGGCGGTGCGATCACGCTGGTGATTCCAAGCGCCGTTAAGCTCTCCCACACATCATGCGCCTGCTCGTACGCCAGATAAATGTCCGTTCCCAAGGGCAGATGCGGGCCGTGTTCCTCTATAATGCCTACCGGGAACAGCACGACCGCCCCTTTTTGTGCCAGCTTCTCCACCTCTGTGTAAGGCATCTCCGCCATGGTATCCTTCAAAATATTGATCTTCATTTTCTCCTCCATTCTCCGCCCGCGGCGGGTCGCTTTCGCGGCATGATAAAAAAACGCAAGGCAGCCCTTCCATACGGGCATGCCCTGCGTCTCAGCGTCCGACATGATTTTTATTTTTCCAATTCCACACGATATTTCTCTACCATTTCCTTGTAGGCATCCGCGGTCAGAAACGTCTCCCCGGGATTCATGGCAAACACGCCGCCCCACTCGTAGGCGTCCTTATACTTGGGTACTAAGTGAACATGGAGATGATGTCCCGTATCTCCGTAAGCGCCGTAGTTCACCTTATCCGGTGAGAACAGCTTGTGCATGGCATTTGCTACCTTTGCAATATCCTCCATGTATGCCGCCCTCTCCTCCGGGGTCAGCTCCGTAATCTCGCTCACATGCTTCTTATGTGCCACGATCACCCGGCCCGGATGGCTCTGCTCGCGGAACAGATATACCTTCGCACTCCCAAGCTCACAGATCTTGATTCCGAACGCATCCACCAGCGCTCCCTCCGCGCAGTATGCACAATTCATATCCTTCATATCTCTCTCCACACCTTTCTCTCATGCAAAATCATGGTAAGATCAGCATATCATCTTTTTTCTTCAACCTGCAATGGTATCTGTTCTCCTTTGCGTGGCTGATCACGCTGTGGATCCTGATCCTGCTTACCATAAAAGAATTTTCCCGGATTTCCAAGACTGCCGCCGCTCTTATGATCCCCTACCTTCTGTGGGTGACCTTCGCGGGCTATCTGAATCCTGGGGTCTATCTGCTCAATTCCTAGAATTTCAAGAACGTGCTCAGCAGACCGCGTCCTAAAGAAGCGCCCACATTGCCGCCGATCTTCTTGCCGAACTTGCCTCCCACGCTGGAGCCCAGACTATTTCCCAGTTCTCTTCCGATGGTTCCGGCGGCGGAGCTTGCCACGCTCTTCACTACCCTGTTCTTTGCCGCAGCCTCTTTCTGTGCCGCCTTCTCCGCGGCCTTCTTCTCGGCTGCTGCCTGTTTTTCGGCTGCCTTCTGTGCGGCGAGTGCCTGCTTTTCCGCAGCTTTCTGATCCGCAAGCGCCTGTTTTTCCGCAGCCTTCTTCTCAGCGGCTTCCTCTGCCGCCTTCTGTGCCGCCTCCGCATTTGCGGCGGACTGTCTCTGCAAAAACTCGTATGCGGAATCCCTGTCTGCATAATCCTTATAGCGGATATAGAGAAGATTGTCCGTAATCTCCTTTGCTCTCTCTGCATCATCCAGCGCCCCCATCTTACTCTGGGGCGGCAGGATCTTGCAGCGCTCCACCACCGTCGGAATGCCGTCCTCATCCAGAACGGATACCAGTGCCTCCCCGATTCCAAGCTCCAGAAGCGTATCATAAGTGTCAAAGGAAGGATTTTCCCGGAAAGACTGGGCTGCCGCCTTCGCGCCCTTCTGCTCTGCGGGCGTATAGGCATGCAGGGCATGCTGGATCTTATTGCCAAGCTGGCTCAGCACGCCGTCGGGAATGTCCCTCGGATTCTGCGTGATGAAATAAATTCCCACTCCCTTGGAGCGGATCAGCTTCACCACCTGCTCGATCTTGGTCAGCAGTGCCTTGGATGCCGTGTCAAACAGCATATGTGCTTCATCAAAGAAAAATACCATCTTGGGCTTTTCCAGATCGCCCGCCTCGGGAAGAATCTCAAACAGCTCCGAGAGCATCCAGAGTAAGAATGTAGCGTACATGGTGGGATTGTTGATGAGCTGTCTGCAATCCAGAATCTGGATGCAGCCCTTTCCGTCACAGTCTCTGGAAAACCAGTCCGTTATGTTGAGCGCGGGCTCGCCGAAGAAAAGCTCGCCGCCCTCTCCCTCCAGCGCCACCACGGAACGGATGATTGCCGCCAGACTGGCTGAGGACATATTTCCGTACTTCATGCTGTATTCCTTGGCATTCTCGCCCACATACTGCAGCATGGCACGCAGATCCTTGGTGTCGATCAGAAGCAGTCCCTCATCATCCGCAATCTTGAATATGACGGAGAGAATGTCGGACTGGGTCTCATTCAGATCCAGTATCCTGCTCAGCAGAAGCGGCCCCATCTCCGAAATGGTGGTGCGCAGGGGCATACCCTGCTCGCCGTACACATCCCAGAAATTCACGGGATATTTTTGGAAGGAAAAGTCCTCCTTCAAAAGTCCCATCTTTTCCACACGCTCCGCCACGGAGCCGCTCTCTTCTCCCTGCCTGCACATGGCAGCCAGATCCCCCTTCACATCTGCCAGAAATACCGGTACGCCGCAGTCGCTGAAGGACTCCGCCAGCACCTTTAAGGTCACCGTTTTTCCGGTACCGGTAGCACCCGCGATCAGTCCGTGCCTGTTTGCCATTTTGGGATAGATATACACCTTTTGTTCTCCGGCATTTCCCACCCAGATTTTCTTATCCTGATACATTTTCTTCCCTCCCGCTTTTTTCTATAAAAAAGATTTCCTTCAACTGTATTGTTCCGCTGCCGTGATATACAAAATAAACCGGATAGACTCCGTCCGTTACATCAATTTCGGTTGTATATTCCTTCCATTGATCCCCAAGCTGCGCAAGTGAAATGACTGCAGCCGGTTCTCCCTTCTCGGAAAGCCGGATCTCCAGCACCCCATTCAGCGCGGTTTCCGCCCTTGCCGTCACACCGATCCCACACACCTGTCGGAAAGAGAAATACTTATACCCGATCAGCGTTCCCTCATCGATCTCGCCGATGAAACGCTCCTCCCCCCGGTTGGTCACGTTGGGAAAAGATGTCTCAAAAATGCTGTTACAGCCGTGGGGCATTCTTCCGTCCGTCAGATTGCAGGCAATCACCGCAGGATACCGCCCCTCTGCGCGCAGCGGGCCGCCGTTCAGTCCGCAGCTTGTCATTTCAACCTGCGGGATGCTGCCGTCCTCCCGGATCGTGATCCTCTCGGCACACGCCTGACGGCTGTAATCCGATTTGTGCGTCAGCCTGTGGTAAAAGACATACCACTCCCCGTTTATGTACTCGATGCTGCCGTGGGTGGTGCCCGTCATGTTCAGCTTATCCGCCTCCGTCCGCCCTCTGTACCCGATGTCCGCGTTGGAGACAATGGTTCCGCCAAAGGCAAAATCCCTGTCCGGATAAATGCTGGTTGCATAGCACAGCTCGTGGTTTTGTCTGGAGGAATAGATAAAATAATATTTGCCGTCCACCCTGCGCATGGAGGACGCCTCAAAGAACGGATGCGCCTCAAAGGCGGTTCCCTTCACCCGGTACGGGATAATGTGGTGCGGCTCCTCCTTCACCGTCAGCATATCGTCCTCAAGCGTCAGCATCACCGGCCCCATGATGCTGTCCGGGTAAGAGGCAATTTCCTCCCTTGTGCGCCCGAACATCGCCATCTCGCTCTGCATATAGCTGTCGTTTACGGCAAAGTCCGCCTCCTCTTCAAAGCCGTACTGCGTCCCGTAGTAGAGCCGTATAGTGCCCTCATCGTTTATGACCGCCGGGTCAAAGCACACATACCGCATCATGGGGCTCCCGTCCTTGTTGCGGACATGCCCCAGATAGGTAAACGGGCCGGCGGGGTGTTCGGAAACCGCCACGCTGACAGGCTCCGTATAGCCGCCGTTTCCGTATTCACCGGACATGCAGTAGTAGAGATAGAATTTTCCGTCGTTGCCCCTCACCACATCCGGCGCATACATGTATTTCCGGCGAGGGTACGCGGGATCCTGGGATGCCCGGTAGGAAATGCCCTCGCACCGCCAGTCCGTCAGATCCGTGACCGGGGCGGAATACACCACATAATCCAGCATGCAGAAGGTATGACCTCCCTCCGCATCGTGGGATCCGTATAGATACACCCTGTCCCCAAACACATGGGGCTCCCCGTCCGGCACATACTCTCCGAGCGGTAAAAAAGGATTATAGACCTGCCTCTCTCCCATGGAAACCCTCCCTCCATTCCTTCTCTGCTCTGGATTTATCTCAGCTTCTTCTTGATCTCGTTGTCGATCTTCTCCACAAACTCGTCAAGTCCGAGTACTGTGGTATCTGCCTCGCCGTGAAGTCTGTAAGCAACCGTCTTTGACTCGCGCTCCTTCGCGCCAAGCACGATCAGATACGGCACCTTCTGCACCTGTCCCTCACGCATACGATAGCCCAGCTTCTCCGCCCTGTCGTCGAGCTCTACTCTGACGTCGATCGCATCCAGGGCGTCACACACCTCATGGGCGTACGCCATAAGCTCCTCATCATCGGACTTGACGGGCATCACCCTCACCTGAACCGGTGCAAGCCATGTGGGCAGATTGCCCTTGGTCTCCTCCAGAATATATGCCATGAAACGATCCAGCGAACCGAGGATTGCTCTGTGGAGCACCACCGGCGTCTTCTTCTCGCCGTCCCTGTCAATATAGGTCAGTTCAAACTTGGCGGGCAGACAGAAATCCAGCTGGCAGGTAGACAAGGTGTACTCATTTCCAACTGCGGGCTTCACGTTTACATCCAGCTTCGGGCCGTAGAACGCTGCCTCGCCGATCTCCTCCGTATACTCGATTCCAAGGCTGTTCATAACCTCGCGGAGCGCATTTTCCGCCTTGTTCCACATCTCGTCATCATCGTGATACTTTTCTTTATTTTCGGGATCCCTGAGGGACAGCACACAGCGGTAATCCGTAATGCCGAAATCCTTGTAGGTGCTGAAGATCAGATCCACCACCTTTGTAAATTCATCCTTGATCTGCTCCGGTGTCACAAACAAATGTGCATCGTTCTGGCAGAAATGTCTTCCTCTCTCGATTCCCTTCAGGGTGCCGCTGGACTCATAGCGGAAATCATGTGCGATCTCACCGATCCTGATCGGCAGATCCTTGTAGGAATGCATTCTGTTTGCATAGATCATCATGTGGTGCGGGCAGTTCATGGGACGCAGTACGAAGGCTTCGCCGTCCACCTCCATTGCGGGGAACATGTTCTCCTTGTAATGATCCCAGTGGCCGGAGGTCTTGTAGAGGTTGACCGTACCTACGCAGGGCGTCATGACATGCAGATAGCCCAGCTTTCTTTCCTTCTCTTTGATATAGTTCTCAAGCTCCTGCCAGATCACATAGCCCTTCGGCAGAAACATGGGAAGTCCGCGTCCTACCAGATCGTCCACCATGAAAAGATTCATGTCCTTGCCGATCTTGCGGTGATCCCTCTCCTTTGCCTCCTCGAGCAGACGCAGATGCTCCTCCAGCTCCTCGGGGGTCGGGAAGCACACGCCGTAGATTCTCTGCAGCACCTTGTTCTTGCTGTCGCCCTTCCAATATGCGCCGGAATGTCTGATCAGCTTGAAGTTGCGGCACAGCTTCACATTGTCCACATGAGGGCCACGGCAGAGGTCGGTAAAATCGCCCTGCTCATAGCAGGTAATGTTGCCGTCCTCCAGATTGGAGATCAGATCCAGCTTGTACTCGTCGTCATGGAACATCTCCATTGCCTCTGCCTTGGAAATCTCCTTGCGGATGATCTTCTTTCCGGTCTTTGCAACCTTTTTCATCTCCTGCTCGATTGCCGCAATATCCTCATCACGGATCACATCATCGCCCAGATCCACATCATAATAGAAGCCCTCCGCAACCACGGGGCCAACCCAGAATTTCGCCTGCGGGTACAGGTGCTTGATCGCCTGCGCCATCAGATGGGCGCAGGAGTGATTCAGCGTGTTCAGTCTCTCGTCTTCTTTGAAATTAACCATTTTTCTTCTCCATTTCCAAGGCGTCCTTTTTTACCATAAAAATGCACCCATAGGTACTTTTCCATACCTAAGGGTGCTTGCACACGGTTCCACCTTATTTTTCACTCTCAGCCTGTAACGCGGCTACACGGTAACGCTTCCGAGAAATTCTCTTCGCGCACGGCTCGGGAATGGTCTTTCCGCAATCTCCCCATAAGCAGCTTCCACCCCGCCTGCTCTCTCTGAATGGTTCCCCTGCAGTACTCTCTCCGTCATCGCCTTTTTCTTTTCATCCGTCATTGTACCACGGAAATGCAAATAATACAATATTGCATTTTTGTTGATTTATGTCTCAGCGGCTCCCTGCTTCGCCCGGTATTCCAGAAACTCCTCCGTCTTTGACCAGTACCGGATGCCCCAGTTCTCAAAATTCCACTGCTCCATATAGTCGTTGCACTCGTAATCGATGTAGTAGAGCGTGTCTCCCTGCAGGACAAAATTGGTGGGAAAATAGTCAATATTGGTGTTTGCCGGATACAGGAGCGCACACATAGCCTTCACCTGCTCCATGCAGGTTTCCGGCAGGGCATCCTCCTCCACCATCTGATACACCGTCCTGCCGTCAATATATTCCTTGACGAGGCGCTCCGTCTCCCGGTCTGCGTCCAGAAGCCGTGGCATGGGAATCCCGATCTTGCGCAGCTTTTCGTAATCTCCAAGCTCAGCCGCCATCTTGTCTCCAAACTGATAATAGGTGCAGGGCTCGTGGTGGATCTGCTTTACCACCACCTTCCTTTCACCGTCCCACGCCAGATAGGAATAGCCGCCCTTGCCCTTTCCGAGCAGTTTCTCAATCATATATTCCTTACCGTTTACATTCATTTTCTCTTCCATACAAATTCCCCCTTTCTCCCCGCCCACGGCGGGTCGCCTGCGGCGGCATGATGCAAAAGAATACTGCACTGCGTCCCGCGCTCACCAAGCCGTCGTTCTATTCTATTCCTGCACGATGTTCTGCTTCTTATAAAACCGATCCTTGCAGGTCCGACGGATCTCCTTCCTGCCCGCATCTCTTTCCACGGTAAACCGCTGGCCGCTTATGTCGTCCTGTAAGATCAGGTCGTATGTATTCGTATCCGCATGGGTAATAAGGTGCGGGGTCAGCTTCTGATACGGCGGATTGTTCTGCGCAAGAAGTCCCTTGATCTCCTTCTTTTTCACCTTGTCCGCAATCTCACCCGCATAGCACACGGGACATACCACATAGTAGTCCGTACCTAAGGGAAGCAGCGGAATAAAATCAATATGCCCCCATTTGGCGTCCCTGATGATCTCCCTCTGATAAGTATTTCCGCAGTCCGGGCAGGTGATCGGTGCACCGCAATATCCCTTCCATTTTCTGAAATGATGCACTCCGTATACGATTACTCCCATTTTACTCCTCTCTCCCTTTCTCTTCTTTCTCTTTTTCAGCTTTCTCCGTACTTTTGCGTTTCTTTCTCCGTTTCACGGCTCTTCCCGTCAGCAGGCCTATGATAAGCAGCACCGCAGCGCCGCCCACCGCCATGAGAATGATCCGCAGTCTGCCGCTCTCCGCCGACTCCGACAGACGGAACGTGCCGGATGCCGTCGCCGTAAACTCCAGATAGCTTCCCATGACTCTGGTCTCCGCCTGTATGTAGGTGCCGTTTTCCTCCACCTCAACCACGGTGTTATCCGGGTCGGCGCAGAGCACTCGTAGCACTGCCTCCCCTTCATACGGCGCATCCTGCTGCCCCGCGGTTCCGTTGGTCAGGGAGAATCTGTAAACGCCGTCCTCCGCAGTCACATAAAGCTTTGCGCCGGGGTAAAATTCGCCCCGCGCCATCAGAATGGGTCTGCCGCTTTCGTCCGTCTCCTCAGAGGCAACCGAGGAGATCCACATCTCATACTCCGCATCCAGAACCTTGTTTGCTGTGATAAAGCTGTAATCAAACTCCGGCCACATGCCGTAGAAACCGTCCTTCTTTGGCACCTCGGGAATCTGTGACGCATCCAGTGCATCTCCATAACGACAGACAAAGGAAGCAAGCTCCTTTCCGTCCGCCCGGAAGGTGACCGTAAATCTGCCAAAGTCCTCCGGCATGCCCTCCCTGCTGCAAAACTCCTCGTAGCTTAAGGGCTGTGCGCCATCCTCATAGCCGATGCCGTCCACACCTCCTAAGCTGCCCGCCACATAGCAGTTGCCGTACAGGGTGCCGTCGTCGCTCACATTTCCCGCAACAGCGCCGCCGTATTCTCCCGAAACCTCTATCTCATTGTATGCGCTGCTGTAAAAAATATCGCAGCCCATTCCGACGATACCGCCCACTTCATTCTTTCCGGAGATCCTTCCCATGCTGTAACAGCTTCGGATCGCATAGCCCGCATATCCCGCAATGCCGCCCACCTCGCTGCCGCCGGTGCTCTCGATATCCCCGTAGGATTCACAGGAAATGATCGCGCCGAACTCCGCCTTTCCGGCGATGCCGCCCACGCAGTCCTTCTTTCCCGTCACGGCTCCCGTATTGCGGCAGTCGCGGATCACCGCCTTTATGGTCTGCTCGATGTCAAAGCTCTCCGTGCCGGTGAAGGTGATATCCTCCTCCGGGTCAAAATCGTACTCCGTTGCAACCTGTCCCACGATACCGCCCACATTGGTATCCGCTTCCACAGCTCCCCTGTTGACGCACAGGGTCACCTTTCCCTGCTGGAAGCTGGTCGTGTCATACCTTGCCTCGGGATCCTCCTCATCCGCAGTGCTCTCCGCGCCCGGATCTCCCGGATTCACCTCGCCCCTGCTCGCCGACTCGTCGGAGGTGTCCTCCACGGAAATTCCCTCATACCGGAACAGGTCATCCCGGATCTCGCTGATCAGCCTGCGCAGAACCCTCGCCTGTGCCGACAGGGCATCCATATTTTCGTTGGTCTTGTCCGTGGCGCTCTCGAGAATATCCGCAAACTGTCCCAGACTGTCCACCGCTCCGTCCAGATTATTGTTGAAGGCCTCCAGATTGCTCTTGATTCCTCCCGTGCGGTCGGTGGATGCCTTCATCATGGTGTCCAGATGCTTTGACGCATTGTCCCCGAACTTTCTGAGCGCCGCCTTATAACTCTCAATCTCGTCGTTTCCGGGATTGTTGCCGGAGATTCCGTTCCAGATATCGTTGCCTGAAATGTCGTCCCAGAGACCGTTTCCGGACACGTCCCCGCCGCTGACCGTGCCGCTGCTTCCGCTTCCGTTACCGTTTCCGCTTCCGCTGCCCGCCTGATTCAGCTCGTCGTTCAGGATTTTCAGATCCTTGCTGATCCCGCCCAGCTCCTGATTGTAGATATACCAGAGATCCGTCGCAGTGGTGGTAAGCTCCTTCCCTGCTGCGTTGGCATTCTTTAAATAGGTGCTGATGTTCTTCGCAGTCGCAGATGCCGCCTTGCTGCTGTCGCTGATATCCTGATAGGTAGCGTCCAGCATATCGAGGAACAGATCCGCCGCATCATCCAGCTCCTTTAATTTGTCGCTTAGATACTGCACCTCCAGAAAGGGCTCCATCTGCCCCACAATACCGCCCACATCCTTTCTGCCGAGCACATGTCCGGTGTTGGTGCAATTCTGTAAATAGCCCTGATGCAGCCTGCCCACGATACCGCCCGTGTTATAGCCCACATGCTGGTATCCCACGGTTCCCGAATTGGAGCAGTAATAAATCTTGCCGTCCGAGATTCCCGCAATGCCGCCCGTGTCCGTATGCGCGGATACATTGGAGGTGCTGTTGATCTGCTCCATATTTTCCACGGTAAGATCCTCCAGATTCAGAGAGACCTCCGTGCCGTATGTATTGATATCACCCCTGTTGCTGCAATTATTGAGCACACCGTGATTTTCTCCCACGATGCCGCCCACCGAATGGTTGCCGATCACGGTGGCATTATTCTGGCACCGCCTGATCTCCCCCGTCTTTTCGTTGACGCCTGCGATACCTCCCACCTCACCGTCGCCCGTGATCTGCCCCGTGAAGGTGCAATTCTCAATCTTTCCGTAATTGACGCCGACAATACCGCCCGTGCGGCTGGCAGTCCCGCCCGGTGCGATCTTCCCCGCCACCGAAAGGTTGATTACGCTGCCGCTCTCCTGCACATAGCGGAACAGTCCCGCGGCGGAGCCGTCGGAGGTGATGCTCACATTGGTAAGGCTGTATCCGTTTCCGTCAAAGATGCCGGCAAAGGAGGGAATGCTCAGCTCCTCCCCGATGCGGATATCATTCTGCAGCACAATCCTCTTATCCCGTGACCATGCGTCCAGCACACAGTTTGCCGCAATCTCCCGCAGCTCCGCCTCCGTGCTTACTTCTATCAGTTCATATTCGTCAGCCGTCTGTCCGCTGCCGCTGCGGTACTGTTCAAAGCTCTGTGTCTCCTCCGCGGATGCGGCAAGGGGTGTCTGCAAAAGCAGCGCCGCCGAGAGCAGCAGGCATACGATCTTCTTACTGTTCATCCTTCGTTACCTCCTCCTCAACCACAATATCCTTCGGACGCACCACCGCGCCCATCTCGCCCTCGATCACACCTGAGAAATCACCCTCCAGCACACCGTTGACATAGCCCCGGATATGTCCGTTCATGCGCACCCTTCCCTTGGAAGGAAGCGGTTTTGCCAGATCCCGTTTCAGGGTAAACGCCGTCTTCTGGATGATGATGTCACCCACCAAAAGCGTCTGGGGCAGCGCAAGCAATACAAGCAATATGGAGGTCAGGGTTCCGCGCCCCAGCGCAAGTCCGATGGCGGCCACCGCCGCGTTGGACGATACGTTGCTGATGATAAAGCCCGCAGCCACCAGCATGGAACCGCTGGTTACGATCGTGGGGAACGCCTGGTTCAGCGCCTCGATCGCTGCCTCCTTGATGGGCATGTAGGTTTTCAGATCCATGTATCTGCTGGTAATCACAATCGCATAGTCGATGGTAGCGCCCATCTGGATTGCGGAAACCACCAGATATCCCAGAAAGTACACCGGCTCGTTCAGAAGATACGGCAGGGAGAAGTTCATCCAGATGCTTCCCTGAATCGTAACCACCAGCAGCACGGGCAATCCCGCGGACTGGAAGGTAAACAACAGAATGATCATGACAAACAGCGCCGTCAGCACCGTAATGATTGTATTGTCCGTGGCAAAGGAGGCGCCCAGATCCTTGTTGCTGGTAGCATTTCCCACCAGATAGATGTCCTCTTCCTCATAATACTTTGCCACCGCCGCGCGGATCTCATCAAGAGCAGCCTCTGTCTCGGCTCCCTCCACCGGCACGGAAAGCTCCAGCACGAAGCGGGAATCCTCCTCGCCCGAAAGCTGATCCTTTGCAATCTTGATCTGGGAGTAGGCGTCCGTCAGGGTCTCCTCCAGATCGTCGTCCAGCGTCACATTCCCCTTCTCCTTCTGGTCATAGATAAACAAAAACATATCGATCAGCGGCACCTGATACTCCGAGACACCGCTGACCATGGCGCCGTAATTGCTCTGATCCAGCGCGTAGGCAGAATACAAAAGCTCCGCCACCTCCACATCCATATCGATCATCTCGGCAAACTGCCTCGGCGTCAGAAGCTCCGTCAGCATATAGCCGTCCACCGCCTCGATGTTGGCAAGTCCCATACAGGCTTTCACCTCGGGAAGCTTCTCAAGCGCCGCAAGCGCCTTTGCCTCTTTCTCGTAGTCCCCGTTTGGCACAATGACCGCAAGCTGGTTTACCTCTCCGAACTCCTGATTCACCATGCTCACGGAAAATTTGTTGTCGCTCATTGTGCTGGAGGAGAGGGAGTTCACATCATACACATAATTCGCCTTGTTTGACAGCACAAAAGCCGCGATCACCGCCACCACCAGAATGGGCGGCACGATAAACCGCGTCAGTACACAGAATTTTCCCACCGCCGTGATCTTCGGCACAAAGCTCCTGTGATGCGTGCTGTCGATGGCTTTGGAAAAGGTGAGCAGCAGTCCGGGCATCAGGAAGAATACCGCCACCATACTGAATATAATGGATTTTGCCAGAATAATACCCATGTCGTACCCGATGCGGAACTGCATGAACATCATGGCGACCATGCCGGAAATGGTGGTTAAGGAGCTTGATGAAATTTCCGGGATCGCCTTGCTCAGCGCCACGATCACCGCTTCCCTTGCGTCCTTATCCTCATGCTCCTCCATGAAGCGGTGGGCAAGGATAATGGCATAGTCCACCGCCAGACCAAGCTGCAGCACCACGGCGATGGAGTTTGTCACGAAGCTGATGGTGCCGAACCAGTAGTTGGTTCCCTTGTTGAGGATCGCCGCCACAATGAAGGTGGTCAGATACACCGGAATCTCCGCGTAGGTGGTGGAGGTAAACAGCAAAACCGCCACAATGACCACTGCCGCAAGCAGCAGGATCACGATCATATCCTTGTTCAGATCATTGGCGTCCCGCTCCTCCTGTCCGATGTCTGAGGAATAATAGACATCCTTGTCCGACAGATCCCCTAACACCGCGTTCAGATTCTGCTGGGTTACCTCCGCGTCCGCATCCTGATCAAAGGTGACGGAAAACAGCGCCTCCATGTCGTGGTAATGCTCCTCCGAATCATCGAAGTCCAGCATGCTGACCCCCTCCGCCTCGCGGATGCGGTCGGCAAGCTTTTCCGCCTCGTCGTAGGTAATGTTGCAGACCAGAATCCGGGCGCTTCCATAGGTGATGAACTGCTCGTCCATCAGATCAAGCCCCTGTCTGGTCTCCGTGGTGTCCGGCAGATAGGTGGTCAGATCATTGTTGACCTTGACCCTGTTCATGGACAGAATACAAAAAACACAAAGCACAATAAAGACCAGATAAAAGCCCTTTCTCTTGTCCACGATCAGCGTGGCAAGCTTTATCATAAAGGATTCGTCTTTCTTCTCTTTTGCCATAACAAATTTCTCCTGTGTTGAAAACAAATACAAACAAATGTCTGCTTCGCAGCCGCTTGTTTTTCCCGAGACACATCATATCAAATTTGGGTATAATTGTCCATAATGTCAAAAATCCCGCAGGCATAAATCGTGCCTGCGGGGATCATTTCCGTTTTAGTCCTCTCTCTTCTTTCCCCAGAAAAACAATGCAACGGTTCCGGGTCCTGTGTGGCTTCCGATGGTAGTTCCCACATAATTGATCTCCACCTTGCCGTTCAGCTTGGGGAACTTAGCCTCTACCAGATCTGCCACTGCACGGGCATCCTCATAGCAGGCTGACTGGGAGATAAAGCACTTGCCGGAATAATCGAGCCCGTCCTGTGCATTCTCCTCCATCTTCTTTACGATCTCCTGAATCACCTTTTTCTTGCCCCGGATCTTGAAACGGGGGATCAGCCGGCCCAGATTGTCCATATTCAGGAGCGGACAGATATTCAGGATCGTACCAATGGTGCCGGAGGTCTTGGAAATTCTGCCACCCTTCACATAGAAGGACAGATCCGTGGAGAAAAACCAGTGATGCAGCTCCAGCTTATGCTCCTCGATCCAGCTATACAGTTCATCGATGGAAACGCCCTGCTCTCTCATGCCTGCCAGCGTGTCCATGATAAGACCGTAGCCGGAGGAAGCGCCTAAGGAATCCACCACATAGAACTTTCTGTCCGGATACTCCTCCAGAAGCGCATCCCTCGCGATGGTTGCGGAATTGATCACGCCCGACAGACCGGAGGAAAGGCACACATGGAGAATGTCGTAGCCTTCCTTCAAAAACGGCTCAAAATACGCTGTAAACTCCTCTGCGTTGATCTGGGAGGTCTTGGTCTCCGATCCGCTTGCCATCCTCTGGTAAAACTCCTCAAAGGGGATGGTCTGCCCAAGATCGTCCGGGTACTGCACGCCGTCGATCTCGTAGTGGAAATAAATATATTTTACATCGATCTTCTCAAAATGCTCCTTGGACAAATCAGCCGTGGAACAACAGCTAATGATATACTTGCTCATAAGACTTTTCCTCTCCGCTTCATGTAGTTTTAAATACTGCTTTCTAAGGTTTCTTTTCTACATATTGTAGCATCAAAGCACTTATGATTCAACTGTTTTTACGAAAAAACCACATCTTTTACGCCAGAACCTTGGAAAGAAATTCCCGCAGTCTGGGGTTCTTGGGTTTTCCGAAAAATTCGGCGGGAGGCGCGCTCTCCAGAATCTGCCCGTCGTCAATGAAGATCACCCGGTTCGCCACTTCCTTTGCAAATCCCATCTCATGGGTGACGATGATCATGGTCATGCCGTCCTTCGCAAGCGCCTTCATCAGATCCAGCACCTCGCCCACCATCTCCGGATCCAACGCGCTGGTCGGCTCGTCGAACAGGATCACATCGGGATTCATGGCAAGGGAGCGCACAATCGCCACTCTCTGCTTCTGACCGCCGGAGAGCGTGGAGGGATATACATCCGCCTTATCCTGCAGTCCGATGCGCTCCAAAAGCTGCATGGCATTTTCCCGCGCATTCTTCTTGATCTCCGCCTTTGTGGTGGTGATGGGAATGGGCTGCTTCTTGGCTGCCTTTCCCCGGAACAGATTGGTAAAGCCGATCAAGGCGTTCTTCCGCTTTGCCTTCCGCAGCTCCTGACACTGCACATACACCGGCGCCAGCATGATATTCTGCAGCACCGTCTTGTTCTGGAACAGATTGAAGTGCTGGAACACCATTCCCATGTGCCTTCTGTGCACATTGATGTCAACCTTCATATCCGCAATGTCCACACCGTTGAAAATGATCTGTCCGCCGGTGGGATCCTCCATACAGTTCAAGCAGCGCAGAAAGGTACTTTTCCCGGAGCCGGAGGGGCCGATCACAACCACGATATCGCCCTTTTCGATGGTGACGTTTATGCCTTTTAGGATTTTGTTATCCCCGAAATGTTTTTCGAGATTAATGACGTCTATCACTTTTTCTCAGGCTCCTTTCCATCAATTTGATTCCTGCGCTGATCAACAGAACGATCACGATGTAAATGGCTGCCATCACCAGATAGGGCACCATGAACTCGTAGCTGTTGCTGCCGATATAGCTGAACGCCACATAGAGATCCGCCGCTCCCACAAAGCTGACCACCGAGGTCTCCTTGATCAGGGCAATGAACTCATTTCCCAGCGTGGGAAGGATATTCTTCACCGCCTGGGGAATCACAATCTTCATCATGGTGGTGGAAAAGCTCAGTCCCACCGCGCGTCCCGCCTCCATCTGCCCGGCGTCCACGGACTGGATACCGCTTCGCATGATCTCGGAAATATAGGCGGCGCTGTTTAAGCCGAACACCATAATGGAGACCTGCACACCGGTCATCTTGATTCCCGTCAGCGGCAGCATGACGTAATAGAATACCAGAAGCTGCACCACCATGGGCGTACCTCTGAAAAGCCCCACGTACACGCTGCAGATCGCGTTAAGAACCCGCGGCAGCACCTTGTACTTGGGAATCACCCTGACAGTTGCGATCAGCGTTCCGATCAGAATACCGATCAAAAGTCCCAGAACGGCGATCAGAAGGGTATTTTTCAACCCTTCCAACACCTTTACATAGCCATTCTGTTCGATAAAAATTTCTATGAACTTATTTACTTTCTGTTCAAAATTGCCCATGTAGACCTCATTTCAGCTTAGCTTCCGCTTACTGCATCTTGTTGATCGCCTCAGTGATGCAGGTTGCAGGTGCGGAGTCAATGATCACATACTGGATATTTCCGTTCAGAAGATCCTGTACGGCAAGGGAACCGTTCTTATAGCCGACGCCCTCTGCGGCAAGTCCCGGGAAGCCCCATTCCGCATCACCTTCCACATAAAGCTGGCCTGTGGTTCCGGTCTGTACGCCAACCTTCACGCTTGCATCCTTTGCAGCCAGAAGTGCGGCAACATCATCCGCCGTCTTGCAGCTGTCAAACTCGGTGTCGTCGGAAAGTACGATCAGTTTCTGGGATGCGCTGTAATAGGAATCAGAGAAGTTCACATACTCTTTTCTGTCCTCTCTCACGGTCAGTCCCGCCATTGCGATATCACATTTCTGCTGACCTACGGACAGGCAGACTGCATCGAAATCCATGTTCTGGATCACAAGCTCCTTGCCCAGATACTGTGCCAGTGCGGCTGCGATCTCCATATCAATTCCGTAGTAGCTCTCGCCCTGCATGTACTCGAAGGGCTCGAATGCTGCGTTGGTTGCCACCAGAAGCTGATCCTTACTGTCGTCAAGCGCTGCGGAGGTAACCGCTACCGGAGTGCCGTCGCCGAAATAGTGGTTACAGATTTCATCAAAGGTTCCGTTCTCCTTGATCTCCTTAATGAATGCGTTCACGGAATCCAAAAGCTCCGGCTGTGTCTTATCCACACCGAATGCGTACTCCTCATCGGTCAGATTCACGTCGATCACTTTCACCGTCTTCTTTGCCGCGCTGTTTCCGCAGCCGGTAAGTGCTGCAGCAGCCAGTACCACTGCAAGTCCGAGTGCCATAAATTTTTTCATCATAATCTCCTCCTTATGTAATGGCAATGTATGTTTCATACATTTTACCTGCATAATATACCACTTTGAGTAGAAAAGTGCAATAAAAAAGAATCCTGCATGCAAGGTTTATCAAAAACTGCCGCTTCGTGCATAAGCATCCGAAAGCGGCAGTCCGATTCACTCTATATTCTGTTTTGGTGCAGAATTACTTTACGGTAACGGAAGTGATGTGGGGGTTTACGCCCTCATACCAGTACAGGAAGCCTTCCATATCGATCACATCGCCAACCTTCAGGTTCTTTACTGCTGCGTATACATCGGTGGTGTTGTCGCACAGATAGGACTCCACCGTGAAGCTGTAGGTCTGGCCGTTCAGGGAAACCTTGAAGTACAGGTCGTCTCCGTCAGAGCCGGAGCCGTCCCACTTGTAAAGGTATGCTGCGCCGTCGCCGGAATCCTCAACCGTCATGCCGTTGAATGCAACGAACTCATTCTGATGCTTGATCAGGTCATCGGTTCCCAGAAGGTCTGTCACATCCAGTGCCTTTGCAATGTAGCTGCCATCCTCGATCTCAAAGGTAGCGTCGATGATCTCGATCTCGCCGGACCACTCGGACTTGTAACCGGTTACCTTGATCTTGGTACCCTGTACCAGCTTGTCGTAATCTTCCTGTGAGCAAGCCATGTTGTAAAGGAAGTAAGCGCCGTCCTTATCCTGTGCATAAACGGTTGCCTGATCCTCCCACCAGGACTGCTTTGCCTGAACATATGCCTCGATCACAACCTGGGTATCCACATCTGCTGCCATGTACTCCGCATAGGTCATAACACCCTCGGACTTCGCATCATCCCCTGAGTTTGCAGGCTTAGAACCACAACCAACCAGTGACATCGTCAGCATTGCCGCCAACATAAATGCTACTACTCTCTTCATAATACATTCTCCTCTTCTCCGGCTCCTTATGAGCTCCCCCATGGAACCCATCGTCCGAATACGTTCTAAGTTTACTCAACATAACAAAATAAATCAATGTTTTTTGAAATTTTTTTTTCATTTTTTACATTTTCTTCTTGCGGAGCCGGGCAAGCAGCACGTAGGCGCCGATTCCCACCCATGTGAGGGCAAGTGCCGCAAGAAGCAGCTTTGCCGTGGCGGGCAGGGGGCCAAGATCCTTCTTTCCCATGGAAGCGCCCCCCGCCTGTCCCAGACGGTACAGGGAGCTTACGTCCGCAAAGAGCTTGTCCATATATGCCTCATCCACCGTTTCCTTTCTACGGACGGACTTCACCGTGGACTCGATGAGCTGCCCCGCCGCATCCCTTAGGGATGCCGAGCCGTTGAACACCGGCGTCACAAAGGTATTGTCGATATTGTCCATCAGAAGCTCGGATGCCTTGATCTTGATCTCATAATGCTCCTTGTTGTCCTCCCCCGCTCTCGACAGATAATCCAGATATTCCGTGGATTCCTGCGCCTTACTGGTCACGGGGAGATAACCCTCGGTCTCCGCGTAGGCGATCTGAACGTCGTTTGTGAGCAGGTACTGGGCAAAGAGCCATGATGCCAGCACCTCCTGATCGTCGCTCTTGTTGAAAATACAGATGGAAGGCCCCTGCGAGATCATCATGGGATGCTCCGGGTCAAACTGAGGAACCATCCTGACCTCCGTCTCAAAGCGCACCAGCTTGTCCGCGCTGATATCCGAGAGGGGCGCGTCCGTTCCCATCCATGTTGCGCCGGCCGTGGAGTCCACCGCAAAGATACACTGTCCCGCGTTCAGGAAATTGGCGGGGTAGCTGGAGATCTTGAAGGTAGAGAACGCCTTCGTCCTTCCGTGCTCCGCAACCGTGAACAAAAACTCCTTCGTCTTGTCGTTGAACAGCAGAATGTCGCCGTTCTCATCGGAGTAATCACCGCCGCTCTGGGCAAGCATCTGGATCATCATATTGTCGGTGGACTTATAGATGAACGGGATCAGCACATTCTGTCCGTTCACCAGAAAATTGCCGTCCGCATCCGTTTTCATCGCCGCCTCGGACACTTCCCAAACAAAATCCCATGTGAGCACCTCCGGCAGGGTGTAGCCTAGCGCTTCCACATAGGTCTTATTCACATAGCACGCCTCCGTGGAGCGCATGAAGGGCAGTGCATAATGCTTTCCGTCAATGACACCCTCGCTTAAGAAACGGTCGATCACCTGCTCCCCGGTAACGCCGTCGAACCGCAGTGCGCTCCCCCCAAGCCCGTACCGGGGATCCGCCATCAGCTCGTTCAACGGAACCACCACATTCTCGCCTGTCATGTAGGTGGCGATGTGGTCGGGGTAGGTGATGCACACATTGGGCGTGGTGTCCGTCGCAATGTTGGTGATCACATCATTATAAATGTCTCCGTAATTGGTATAGAGTCTCAGATTCACCTTGATGTTGGGGTAGATCCGCTCAAAATCCGCAATCGCCTGCTCATAGATCGCCGTCTGCGTCTTGTTGGTGTCGTTCTTCGCCCAGAAGGTGATCTCACAGGATGCCGACTCGTCAAAGGACTCCGGCACCTGAAAGGGATCCTTTCCCTTGGAGCCGTGGCAGCCGGTCAGAAACAGCATAAGCACCACCGAAACAAAAAGCGGCAGCAAACATTTTCTTCCTTCTCTCAACCCTTTGTTCCTCCTCTTGAAACACCCGACATGATCTTTTCACGGAACACCAGAAACAGTATGATGAGCGGGAGGGAGATCACCACCACCGCCGCCATCATGGCGGGAATGTTTTCACGGCCGAAGCCGTTCTCCCTGATCTCCTGGATTCCGTTGGAAACCAGATAATAGTTTTCATCATCCGTGATCAGGCGGGGCCACACATACGAGTTCCAGCACTCGATCACCTTCAGGATCCCGATAGTGATCATGGTGGGCTTGCACATGGGGATCATCACCTTCCACAGATATTTCAGATCCGAGGTTCCGTCCACCTTCGCCGCATAGTACAAAGCGTCCGGCACCTGCGAAAAGTTTTCCTTTAAAAGATAGATGTAGAAAACCGAGGTGACGGAGGGGAGGATCAGTCCCCAGAAGGTGTTGCGCATATTCAGATTGGTGATGGTGGTAAAGTTGGTGATGACCACCAGCTCGTTGGGAATCATCATCAGGGACAGAAACAGGGTGAACACCGCATTCTTTCCCTTGAACTCTAGCCTTGCAAACGCATACGCCGCCAGCGTGATAACCACCAGCATGATCGCCGTGGTAAGCACGGTGAAGATCAGCGTATTCGTCAGATAACGCACCAGAGGCACCGTGCGGAAGGCATCCGCATAATTCTGGAACGTGGGGGATGCGGTGAAAAACTTCGGAATGTATTCGGAGTTGTATTCCCCATACCCCTTCAACGAGGTCAGTATCATCCAGTAAAAGGGAAACAGCACGATCAGCGCCCAGAGGGAAAGCAGCACATAGATCACCCCATGCACCCCTCTTCTTTTTGCATCCGCCGTTCTCTTCACTCTTGTATAATCCACTTGTCTTTGACTTTTTTTCATAAGGTTTCCCGCCCTTCCGCTCCGTCAATAATAGGTGTGTTCCCTGCTCACCATCAGGTTGATGCAGGTGATGGTCAGCACAATGACAAACAGAATGATCGCCGCTGCGGAGGCGTAGGAGGGATATCCGCCGCTGTCCCCGTAGAGCATATCGTACACATAACCCACGATGGTATTCATGCCCGCCGCATTCAGATCCGTGCCGAACAGCGCCACCGCATCGCTGTACTCCTTGAAGGCGCCGATGAAGCCTGTGATGATCAGATAGAACAGCGTGGGGGAAATCATGGGCAGCGTGATCCGCGTAAAGATGCGGAAAGCGGATGTACCGTCCACCCGGGCTGCATTGTAATAGTTCTGGTTCACCGACAAAAGCGCGCTGGTGAGCAGAAGGATCTTAAAGGGCATGACTACCCAGATGATATAAAAGCACATGACAAACATCTTTGCCCAGTATGGTCCGTCAATAAAATCCACGGAGGGCGCGCCGAACCAGCCGATCAGAAGGTTCACCAGTCCGTCCGTGTACGCCGTTTTCTTGAACAGGATCATAAACACCAGACCCACCGCCAGCGTGTTGGTCACATAGGGAAGAAAGAAAACCGTCTGGTACAGCTTTCTAAGCGGCTTTATGGAGCTTAACGCCAGGGAGATCAGAAGCGCGATCCCCGTGGAGAGCGGCACCGTGATGATCACCATGAGAAACGTGTTTTTCACCGCCTGCAGAAAATACACATCATGCAGCACATAGGAAAAATTGTAAAATCCGGTGTCGTAGTAGCTCTGGGAGGCAAAGTTATACCCCTCCTCGAGGGAGTAAACAAAAACGTCAACCAGAGGATATACCATGAAAAATCCCAAAAACAGAATTGCCGGAAGCAGATACAGCCAGCTCTTCAAGCTGTTCTTTTTCGTCATGTGATCACCCCTTTCTGTTACCATACTTGATGGTGTATACAAGCTCTTTAATCTTGCCCACGTTCATGTAGAGCGCATCCTCGCTGATGTGCTTTTCGGCAAGCGCGCGCAAGATCTGCGGCTTTGCCTCCGCCTTGATCACAATGGTATCGATGAAGTCCGAGAGGGAAAGTCCCTCCTTCTCCATGATCTCCTCAAAGGGACATTCATCCCTTCCCCAGAGCAGGAACAGACCTTTTTGCATGTAAAGGCGGTCAAACTGCTGGGTGGCATCGATAAAAATGGGCATGTCCACACCCACGTTCTTCCCCATGAGGGTCGGCTCCTTGTCGATGTACCGCTGCAGCCAGTCGTACAGAAACTTGTTGTTGCGGATCACCTCGCTTGAGAGCTTTCTTCTCTCCTTGAGCATCCGCTCATATTTGCTCTTGTTAAAAATGTAAACCTTGCCGTCGTTCTCCACATATCTGCCCTTGGCGTCATGACAGGCAAAGAACAACGCCACGTCATAGGAATAGGAGAAATCCAACATTCTGGTCGGCAGGGCGAAATGCTGTGCGATCTCGATACAGGTCAGCTCATCAAAATTGAACAGATGCTTCATCTCGTCCACAAAGCGGAACATCTGGCTGTCCGCCGTCTTGATGTGTTCTCCCCGCAGTCCGGAGGGAATCAGCACAAAATCGCTGTTCGCCTGCCCACGAAACACGATCACATCCCCGCGCCCCTCCAGCACATCGATATATTCTCCGTAGGAGGTTACCTTACACATAGATCCTCTCTCCTGTCTGATTGTCAAATAAAAGCACCTTGGAGGGCTTCAAGTCAAACCGCACCTCCGCTGCGCCTGCGTCCGGCATCTCCTCCGCGTCAATGATGGCACGGATCGTGGGATTCTGGGACGCCTCATGGGTGGACACCACGCTGATGTCCCTTCCCATCACTTCCACTCTGGACAGGCTGCACCCGAAAGCGCCGTCCGCCTTCGGCACAAAGCCCTCCGGCCGGATGCCGACGGTCACATCCCCGCTCTTCACATCGCCCACCGCAAGCACCGGCTCCTTGCCGATCCACAGCTTTCCTGCCTCCACTCTGCCGGAAAACAGGTTGATGGGCGGCGTTCCAAGGAATTTTGCCACAAACAGGTTCCCCGGATTGTCATAGACCTCCTGCGGCTTGCCCATCTGCTGCACCACGCCCTCCTTCATCACCACGATCATATCGGAAATGCTCATTGCCTCTTCCTGGTCATGGGTGACAAAAATGGTGGTGATTCCCGTCTCCTTCTGGATCCGCCTGATCTCCTCCCTTGTCTGCAGGCGCAGTCTGGCGTCCAGATTGGACAGAGGCTCATCCAGCAAAAGCACATCCGGCATCTTGACCATGGCGCGGGCGATCGCTACTCTCTGCTGCTGCCCGCCGGAAAGCTCGCTTGGCCTTCTGTCCATGAGCTGCTCGATCTGTACCAGCTTTGCCGCCTCCAGCGCGCGCTTCTCCATCTCCTCCTTGGAGAGCTTCTCCGCTCCCTTCAGGTTCTGGAGCGGAAAAATGATGTTCTGCCGCACGGTCATGTGGGGGTAGAGCGCATAATTCTGGAACACCACGCCCACGCCCCTGTTTTCGGGGGGCAGCTCCGTCACATCCATATCCCCGAAAAAGATTTTTCCCTCGGTGGGCTTCTGTAATCCGCAGACCATAAAGAGCATGGTGCTTTTTCCGCAGCCCGAAGGCCCCAGAAGCCCCACCAGCTTTCCGTCCGGGATCTCAAAATTGAAATTGTTCACCGCTATGACATCCGCCGCCTTCTTGTTGCGGTTCGGAAATTTTTTCGTCAGGTTCTGCAATACTACCTTCATCGTTTACCCCTCTCTCTGCGTTCTTTTCCTGCTACACCAGAAGCGCGCGCACGGCGTCCCCGTCAAATGTCACGGAAGCCACATGCTCCGCCTCGATCCGGTAGAGCGCATGCGCCGCAATATGCTCCGCCGCCTGCTCCAGTCCTCTGATGCCGGTGGCGTCCTCATACTTTGCCGCCACGGCGCAGAGTCCGTCCTCCGTCACCGTACATTCCTCCTGCTTCATACCCATGCGCTGCAATACCTTGGGCAGGGCAAACCTTGAGAAAATGATCTTCTTTTCCTCCGCCGTGTAATCCGGGATCTCGATCACCGCAAACCGCGACATCAGCGGCGCGCTGATCAGGCTCTTGTCATTGGCGGTGGCAATGGGATAGACGCCCACCGTGGGCACCGTACACTCTATATAATTGTCCGTAAATCCAAGATTATCAAGCAGGGTCAGAAGCACATCCGCCGGATTGCCGTTTCCCTTCCCGGAGGCAGCCTTGTCCAGCTCGTTGATAATGAATACCAGATTGGATTCCCCCGCCATGGAGAACGCCTCCATGATCATGCCCGGCTTGGCGTTTGCATAGATCCGGGAGCTTCCGGTAAGCTGCTCCGGGTCGCTGATGGAGCTCATGTCAAGAGTCGTCCACGGCAGCTTTAAAATTCTGGCAACCGCATAGGCGATCTGGGATTTTCCGGTTCCCGCAGGCCCCACCAGAAGAATGCCGTAAGCCGGCAGCGTGTGGGTGCGGTTGATCTGGATGATGGTCTCGATGATTCGCTGCTTTACCCGCTCCATGCCGTACAGCTCCTCATCCAGAATCCGCCTTGCCTCTGTGGGATCAATCGCCTCAAAGTAATTGCTCCTCCACTGAATGCTCATCATTAAGGACAGTGCCCTCTGGGCATGCCTGCGCTCCTCCGGCGACACCTCATGAGAGCGCGCCACCGCCAGATTTCTTCTTGCCCACTGCCTGATGTTCTCCGGCAACGTTCTGCCCGCGCAGTTTAAGAAGTCCGAAATGCTCTGGATGCTGGTCAGCTTCATATCGTCGCCTTCCACATCCTCCTCTTCCTCTTCGGCTTCGGGCGCGGGTGCGTCCGAGGCCAAAAGCCTGTCGATCATAAACTGTAAGAAGCCGTCCTCCGCCGAGAGCTTTGTGGCACCGCCGAAGGCAGTCTCCCTGATCTTGTAGACCGCATAGCCGTCCTCCCTGTTCTCGCCGGAAAGCCGCACATTGATATGGTTCTCTCCCAGCCATTTGACCAGACTGACAAAGCGGGCATCCACCTGCAGGATATCCGCAAAGGCGCTCCCGTCATCCTCTTTAAATTCAAACGCCGTCTGCTTGCTCTGGTTTGTAAACACGCCGCAGGAGTGATGGCTCCACTTCCGCTCCCTGTTCTTTAAAAGCAGAATGGGCTGCGCTGCGGACGCCTCCCCGGCATCCGAATACACCGTGGTGTAGGTGCAGACCGCATCCTGCTTTTCCCCGGGTGTGTCTCTGAAATCAAATACTTTCATGCTTTGCTTCCTTCTTTGTTTTTCTGCAATTTACGGATCACAAACAGGGTCGCCACGATCAGCAGGATTCCGACCGCAAGTCCCACAATGGCATTCTGCACAAAGCCCGCAACCACAAAACAGATAAAGGAGATGGCAGCCACTGTCAGCACGTAGGGCACCTGTGTGGAAACATGGTTTATGTGATTACACTGTGCGCCCGCAGACGCCATAATGGTCGTATCGGAGATCGGCGAACAGTGATCTCCCATCACCGCACCCGCAAGGCAGGCAGAAACGCCGATGATAATGAGCTTGTCCGCACCTGCCACCACAGCGCCGGTCACGGGATCCGTGAACACGCCGATCACAATGGGGATCAGGATACCGAAGGTTCCCCAGCTGGTTCCCGAAGCAAACGCCAGGAAACAGGCAACAAGGAAGATGATGGCGGGCAGCATGTTGGTAAGTCCCGCGCTGGCGCCCTGCATCAGCCCTGCCACATACACATCCGCTCCCAGAAGCCCCGTCATGGTCTTAAGGGTCACGGCAAAGGTCAAAATCAGCATGGCGGGAACCATGGCGTTAAAGCCCTGTGTCAGACAGTTCATCGCCTCCCTGAAGGAAACCAGTCTGCGGCACATGAAATACACGATGGTAAAAATCAGGGCAATCAGGGATCCCCACGGCAGACCGATGGATGCGTCCGTATCGCCGAAGGCTTCCACAAAGCCGGTTCCGCTAAAGAAGCCTCCCACATAGATCATGCCGATCACACAGCAGACAATCAGAACTGCAACGGGAAGCAGCAGATCGATCACCTTTCCCTTAGGATTTCCCTTGGGTGCCTCGTCCGCATTTGCCACCTTCTCTCCCTCCGTGAAGAGATCCCCCTTCTCGATGGCGTTGTTTTCATGCCGTCTCATGGGGCCATAATCAACCTTCATCAGGGTGAGTGCAATCACAAACACGATGGTCAGTAAAGAATAATAATTGTAGGGAATCGCCCGCACAAACAGCTCGATACCGGAGTAGACGCCCTCGTCCACCATGCCGGAAACCGCTGCCGCCCATGAGGAGATCGGCGCGATCATACAGATCGGCGCTGCCGTAGCGTCAATGATATAGGACAGCTTTGCACGGGAGATCTTATGCCCGTCCGTCACCGGCAGCATAACCGAACCCACGGTAAGGCAGTTGAAATAATCGTCCACAAAAATCAGCACACCCAGAAGGAAGGTGGCCAAAAGCGCGCCCACTCTGGTCTTTACATGCTTCTTCGCCCACGCGCCGAAAGCGGCGGATCCTCCTGCCTTGTTCATCAGCGCCACCATGGTGCCAAGCAGGATCAGAAACATAAAGATACCGATGTTCCACGCATCCGCAACGGACTGGATAAAGCCCTCGTTGATAATGGCGTCCAGCGTGCCGATGGGAGAGAATCCGGTATAGATCAACGCTCCCGTAACAATTCCGATAAACAGTGAGGAATAAACCTCCTTTGTGATGAGTGCCAGCACGATTGCTACCACGGGAGGCAGCAGTGCCCAGATCGTTCCGTACATAAATTTTTTCCTCCTCATGAAAAGATTTTTAGCCGTGCAGAACCCCGGGATGCTCCTTTGCGTCCCGAGGTTCCGTTTGTATAAACACGATACCGCTTATTTGAAGTATGCCACACCGCTCTCGAAGATCCTGAGATCCTGCTCGCCGTAGATGTTCATCGCCACGGCGCGGTCCCTTCTCTCCGCATGTGCCATCTTTCCGAAGCATCTGCCGTCCGGCGAGGTGATACCCTCGATGGCGGCATAGGAACCGTTCACGTTCCACTCCTCATCCATGGAGACATTACCGTAAGGATCCGCGTACTGGGTCGCCACCTGTCCGTTTGCAAACAGTCTGTCGATCCATTCCTTCTTCGCCACAAAACGGCCCTCTCCGTGGGATGCCGGGCTGCAATAGGTCTGTCCCGGTACCGCTCCCTGCAGCCAGGGAGACTTGTTGGATACCACCTTGGTGTAGACCATCTTGGAGATATGGCGGTTGATGGTATTGAAGGTCAGCGTAGGGGAATCCTCCGTCTGTCCCGTGATCTCACCGAACGGCACAAGCCCCAGCTTGATCAATGCCTGGAAGCCGTTGCAGATTCCCAGTGCCAGTCCGTCCCGCTCCTGCAAAAGCCTGCTCACCGCCTCCTTCAGCTTCTCGTTCCGGAATGCGGTTGCAAAGAACTTGGCGGAGCCGTCCGGCTCATCTCCGGCAGAGAAGCCGCCGGGGAACATGATGATCTGCGCCTGATCGATGGCTTTCTCAAACTCCGTCACGGAATCCCGGATATCCTCCGCTGTCAGGTTTCGGAACACCTTGGTCACCACCTTTGCGCCCGCCCGCTCAAATGCCTTTGTGCTGTCGTACTCGCAGTTGGTTCCCGGGAATACCGGTATAAACACGGTGGGCTTTGCCACCTTGTGCCTGCATACAAAAATGCTGTCCGCGCGGTATATCTTTGTCTCGATGAGGGTGGTGTCCTTTACCGCCCTGGTGGGGAATACCCTCTCAAGGGTTCCCTTCCATGCCGCAAGCGCCTCCTCCATGGAAATCTGCGCGCCCGCCGCCTCAAAGACGGGTTCCTCCGTCACCGTTGCAAATATGGTGTACTCTGCCTCGGAGCGCTCCAGATCGGAGAGTCTGTCCGCATCGATCTCCGCCACAATATCGCCGATTCCGTTCTCAAACAGGAAATCCGCAGAGATCTCCGGATCCACCTTCACGCCCAGACCGTTTCCGAACGCCATCTTGGAAACCGCCGCCGCAACGCCGTTTGCATCCGTGGCATAGGCGGAAAGGATCACCTTGTCCGCGATCAGCGCCGCGATCTTGTCGTACAGCTCCATTACCTTCTCGTAAACCGGCACATCATAATCATCCTTCTCGATCTCAAAGCGAACCAGCCTGCTGCCCGCCTTCTTCAACTCCGGCGTGATGATGTCGCCGCATTTTGCCACATCCACCGCAAAGGATACCAGCGTAGGCGGCACATCGATCTGGTTGAAGGTTCCCGACATGGAATCCTTGCCGCCGATGGAGGGCAGTCCGTAGCCGATCTGTGCGTCATATGCGCCCAGAAGTGCGGCAAAAGGCTGACTCCAGCGCTCGGGATCCGCCGTCATGCGCCTGAAATATTCCTGAAATGTAAAACGTATCTTCTTGTAGTCACCGCCGGCTGCCACGATCTTCGCCATGGATTCCGTCACCGCGTACACCGCGCCGTGGTAGGGGCTCCATGAGGACAGGTACGGATCAAAGCCGTAGCTCATCATGGTCACGGTATCCGTCTTTCCCTTGAGCACCGGAAGCTTTGCCACCATGGTCTGTGTCTCCGTGAGCTGGTACTTGCCGCCGTAGGGCATCAGCACGCTGGCTGCGCCGATGGAGGAGTCGAACATCTCCACAAGCCCCTTCTGGGAGCAGACATTCAGATCCTTAAGAAGGGCAAGCCATGCCCCCTTTACATCCTCTTTCTCCAGCTTCTCCGCCACTGCGGGAATCGCAATCTTATCCAGATAATTGTCCGCTTCATCCGGGATATCCACCACAACGGAGGTCTCCTGATGGGCGCCGTTGGTATCGAGGAAGGCTCTTGACAGATTGACGATATCCCTGCCCCTCCAGTTGAGTACCAGTCTGGGCTCCTTTGTCACCACTGCCACCGGAACCGCCTCCAGATTTTCCTCCGCAGCATAGGCAAGGAAGGTGTCCACATCCTTGGGATCCACCACTACCGCCATACGCTCCTGGGATTCGGAGATTGCAAGCTCCGTGCCGTCCAGACCCGCATACTTCTTCGGCACCTTGTCAAGATCCACGGTCAGTCCGTCCGCCAGCTCACCGATGGCAACGGAGACGCCGCCTGCGCCGAAGTCGTTACATTTCTTGATCAGTCTGCTGACCTCTTCCCTGCGGAACAATCTCTGGATCTTTCTCTCCGTGGGTGCATTGCCCTTCTGCACCTCTGCGCCGCAGGTCTCAATGGAAGTATCCGTATGTACCTTGGAGGAGCCGGTAGCGCCGCCGCAGCCGTCGCGTCCCGTGCGCCCGCCCAGAAGAATGATGATGTCCCCGGGATCGGAGGTCTCGCGGATCACGTTCTTTCTGGGCGCTGCGCCCATCACCGCACCGATCTCCATTCTCTTTGCCACATAATCGGGATGATAAATTTCTTTTACATATCCGGTTGCCAGACCGATCTGGTTTCCGTAGGAGGAGTACCCCGCAGCCGCGCCCCTGACCAGCTTCTTCTGGGACAGCTTGCCGTGCAGCGTCTCGGACACGGGAACCGTGGGATCTGCCGCACCGGTCACACGCATTGCCTGATATACATAGCCGCGCCCCGAAAGCGGATCGCGGATCGCGCCGCCCAGACAGGTCGCAGCGCCGCCGAAAGGCTCGATCTCCGTGGGGTGGTTGTGGGTCTCGTTCTTGAAGAACACCAGCCACTCCTCCGTCACTCTCTCGCCGTCATATTCCATTTCCACCGGAACCACCACCGAGCAGGCGTTGATCTCGTCCGACTGCTCCATGTCGTCCAGCTTTCCGTCCTTCTTCAATTTGCGCATCGCCATGAGCGCCAGATCCATCAGGCAGACAAACTTGTCCTCTCTCCCCGCAAAAATCTCCTCTCTGGTGTCCAGATAGCTCTGGTAGGTGGTCTCGATGGGCTCCTTGTAATAGCCCTCTCCAAAGGTCACATCCTTAAGCTCCGTGGAGAACGTGGTGTGACGGCAGTGGTCTGACCAGTAGGTATCTAACACGCGGATCTCCGTCATGGTGGGATCTCTGTGCTCCTCGCCCGCAAAATAATGCTGGATATGCTTGAAATCCTTGAAGGTCATGGCAAGTCCCAGAGAATCGTACAGCTCCCTGAGCTCGTTCTCCGGCATAGTGGAAAAGCCCGTGAACACCTTCACATCCGCCGGCTCCTCGAACACCGTCACAAGGGTATCCGGCTTCACCAGATCCGTCTCCCTGGAATCCACCGGGTTGATGCAGTATGCCTTGATCCTTGCAAATTCATCGTCGGATATCTCTCCTGAGATCACATAGGTAACTGCCGTTCTGATGATCGGCTCCTCGTCCTCCTTGAGGAACTTCACACACTGTACCGCAGAGTCCGCTCTCTGGTCAAACTGTCCCGGCAGAAACTCTACGCTGAAAATACGATCCTCCGATCCTGCGGGAAGCGTCTCCTCGTACAGGTCGTCCACAGGCGGCTCCGAAAAAACGGTGCGGCATGCCCGCGCAAAGGTCTCGTCGGAAATATTCTCCACATCATAGCGGATCAGCTCCCGCACCTTGCTTATCCCGGTAATGCCCAGATAGTTTTTCAGTTCCTCATGCAGCTCCTTCGCCTTTACGGCAAACGGCTCCTTCTTTTCGACGTAGATTCGTCTAACGTGTCCCATGATAATCTCCATTCCGCAGACGCTTTTTGTCAAGGCATATTTGCGGCGTCCGCAACACAAATTGCCGTATAATCGCTTCCTATTATACAAGACCTTTTTCTTCCTTGCAATGTCACATTGCAACATTTTTTCTATTCATGCAGTCTGTGAATTAGTCGATAGATGATATCATGCTGGGATACCAGCGCTTCTTTGTGGGCAAAAAACAGGATTCCGTCCGTGGGTGCCAGAATGGTCTGCTTCACATATCCCTCCCGCGGATCCAGGATCTCCGCCATGGGCTGTCCGTACCGGATATCCTCCGCCGGCTGCGCCATTCCCCTGAAAATGCCTGAGCAGTTTGCCTGCACATCCGTCAGATCCTCCTCCATGATCACATGGCTGATGTAGCCGCTGTGGCTCTCATACCGGATGATGCCCATCCTGGTCAGGAAACGCAGCACCGCCGCCACCGCCTGTCTGCTGCTCTTTTCATCGATCTCCGCCGTCTTGTTGGTATAGACGGAAAACGCCGCCGTCATCTCGTCCTGCCAGTTATAATTGAGCGTTCTGGTGTCGATGGGGGTGGGCTTTCGCACCACCACATAGGGCAGACCGAACAGGTTGGCAAGGGATGTGTTCTGGAAGCCGGTCTTCATCATCCGTACATGGGGAACAAATTCTCCCGGCATATAAAAGGAAGTAAACTGGATGCCGTAGGTGTAATCCCGGATCTCCTCCAAAAGCGCCGCCGCGATCCTCGAGGTGGTGTCCCCCCTCGCGTTTCCCGGGAACATCCTGTTGATGTCGGACTGCTCCACGCCGAAAAACTTCTGTCCGATATTCATGGAATAGGGATTGACACAGGGAATCACAAGCACCTGCTTGCCCGAGCTGATACAGCCGTTATTCTCCAGCTCCTTGAGCGCCTTCACAAGCTGGGAGCAGATATACATCTGCTGGATCTCGTTGCCCCGGATCGCACCCACGATGCAGGCAGCCTTGTCCCCTTTTCCAAACTGATAACCCACCATGGACATATCTTCCCTGTAGGTGGAATGCAGCGAATAAATCTCTCTTGTAAACATAGGTTGCCTCCTCTACTTAATTCCGGTCAGGATTCTGGCGATCAGATCTCCCGGATAGACCACCGGATAGGAGCGCAGGGTGAAGACAAGACCGTCCCTTCCTGCCCGGAAGCAGCATTTCTGCTGTCCCAAATAGGGATCCACCAGCTCTCCGATCACATCTCCCTTGCGCACAAAGTGATTGTGCTCGATGCCCGGCAGGAAGATGCCGTAATCGTCGCTTCTGATAAACTCCACCTCGCCGTCGCTGGAGATGGCGGGCATCTGTACCGTCCCGACCTCGCCCGTCCAAAGCCCCATCTCATGCATCAGGTTAAAAATGCCGTCCACCACCTGATTGCCGTAGGCGCGGTTAATGCTGTTGCCAAGTCCCATCTCCAGCACCATGGTGGGCACGCCCAGCACGTTCATGGAGTGCGCCAGTGTCGCCTCGTGAACCGTGGCGGTGGCGTTCATCCAGATCATATCCACATTCATCAGCTTTGCAAAGGGAAGCAGTCTTTCCGCAAACTCCTCGCTGACCCTCACCTGCGGGATCTCCCGCACAAATATATCGCTGGCATGCACATCGATGCAGATGTCGGAGCCTATCAGATCCTCCACCACCGCAGCGGCGGCGCGCTCAAACATATCCCCCTTCCTGTCCCCGGGGAACATGCGGTTCATATCCATTTCCAGTTTCGGGATATTGCGGTGTGACATGTCGATACCGAGCGGATTCAGGGCCGGATATATGTCCACAATCCCCTTTAACGCCTCCGGCTCCAGTGCGATCCTCCTCGCCACCTCATAACAGATATACTGCCCCTCCAGCTCATCGCCGTGGATTCCCGAGACAATGGATACCCTTCCCAGATGCCCGTTGTCCTCCATATGGCAGATGCGGTTTTTCCTGATGGCAAACCGTTCGCCTACCGGCAGATCCATTTCAATCACATGTTCTATCATTATCAATCTCCTTCGTTCCGCAGGCGGCACAAATTGCCGTGTGCAAAAAAAGTCCCAAGGCACTGACCCCCGGGACTCTTTTCATCTTTATTCATCAATTCCCAACTCACGCAAAATAAAGAGCAGCTCCTCGTCCACCAGCTCCGCCGAAATACCGATCGTATGTGCGGAAATCTTCAGACCTTCCAGCACAAACATAATATTGCGCGCCATGGCCCTGCAATCCTCGCAGTAGAACTCTCCGTTCTCCACGCCCGCCTCGATCAGCTTCTCAATGATCTTGACCGCGGAATCAAACTGCTTCTTCAGGATATTTTCCCTCGGGGGAACATTCTCTCCAAAATAATATTCGTAGGTCGCCACGGTCAGGTTGTTCTTCTTTCTCAGAAGCTCCTTCATCTGTTCCTTCAAAAACAAGGTCAGGATATCCGTCGCCGTCGCATCCTCCTTGATCCTGTCGGAGAACACATCGTCCGTCTCCTCCGTCTCCATGCGCAGCACCTCAAGAAAGATCTCCGCCGTCCCGGAAAAATACAGGTACAGACCGCCCCGGCTGATATCGCACGCCTCCACAATATCCTTCATGGTCACATCTTTATAGCCCTTCTCCATAAAGACCTTGCGTGCAGTCTCCAATATATATTTTTTTTTCTGTAATGACTTCTCGCCCATACCTTACTCCTGTTTCCCCTGACTTTCTGCGGACTGATCCCACATTTCAAACAATTTCTTGAACCTTTTGAGCACAGCGAGGAAAATCCCCTCCTCCACCGCCTCCGGCCACAGATATCCTTTTGTCATGCCGCCCAGAACGTACTTTGACAGCACGCCTGTCAGCACCTCCATGTTGCGGGTATCCGCCCGCTCAATCTGCGCCCGCTCGTCAGCGGCAGTCCGCATGCGGTATCTGGTGTAAACATACACATAGTTCCTGTCCAGAAGCTTCGTTTGCTGCACCGCCCTGACAAATCCCATCAGGGTACTGTCGTAAACGGGAAAAGACATGGAATGTGCCGCCAGATCCTCTCCTGTATAAGAGGAGCTGACACTCCGTCCCTTCTTCTCCTCCAGCCACGGCAGATAGCGGAGCAACGGTTCTACGTCATCCCGGTATCGTCTGATCATTTTTCGTCTGTATTCAATATCCTCTTCCAACCGTAACTACCCCCGTAAAAAAAATGACACTCATGTATTTTCTATTGTAACATAATTTCGGCAAATGTAAAGTACCGAGGGAAGCTTTTAGTTGTATTCCGTCGAACGCAAGGGTATAATAAAGAAAGGGGCAATATATAAGGAGGTTTTTATGGGAGCAATTACAATCACAAAGGGGAGCACCCTGTTTCAGACAGAGGACCCCGTAAAGCAGTTATATCTTATTTTAAAGGGCAGTTTTGAAATTTCTTTCCCCGGCGGGCGGTACACCATCGGCAAGGGAGATGTAGCAGGCATCTGCGAGGCAGACAGCGATCTGCACGCAACCTCCTGCACCGCGCTTGAGGACTCCTCGGTGATGGCATATCCCTGCTGCGGACTCTCCGCGCTGGAGCTGCTCTTTACGGAGAACGCCGACTATGCGGTTCTTTTTTCCCGCTCCGCTTTCAGACAGGGAGATTCCCTGCTGCGTGCACACGAGCTCACACAGCTCTATTGCAGCAATCTCTACACCGCGTTCACCCAGGACTATGCTTTCTATACCGCATGCTGTGCGCGCAATCAGCAGAAGCCGCAGATTCCGCAGGGGCTTCCCGAGTTTGCGCCTCTGGATGAGGATTCACCGGAGGAGCTGTTTTCGTCCGCTTTCTACGAGGGCATACAGCGCATCCTGACTTCCCCGAACGCCGCCGTGCTTTCCGGGGAGCCCGCCGTGCTGACGGGTCTGTTTGCCGGCGCATGCGGGGAGTACCGCCGTGTCCTGTCGGCGTTTGACGGGCTGGCGGAATACCAGAAGCAGGCGCTCTCCCTGTACCTTGACGGCAGGGGTGAGGATCTGTTCGGCTTCTGCACCGCGCTTTTCCCAAAATTAAGCAGGGAGAATGCAGACGCCGCCTCCATTGTGGAGCGCATGAACGGCATGATCCGTCTGGTTTCGGAATCCCCCTGTGCGGACCGTGTCCTGTTGGGACAGCGGATCGCGGACTTCAAGTCCATGCTCAAACTGTCGGCAGTGGGCGACGCCGCAAAGCAGGGTAATGCCTCCGATGCTGACGGTGCATCCCAAAACACACTGGAGCAGTTGAAGGGATCCCTCTCCGCCATTCTCGCTTATGCGGGTGCGTCCGATGAAATGCGTTCCGACTTTACAAAGCTGATCAACCAGTATCGGTCGCTGGCCGATCCCAACGCCACCGATGACTCTGCCAGACTTCTTCGTCAGCGGATTGCCGCCGCCTTCTACAAATTGTACGCCGCAGTTTTTTTCAAGGCGGCAGAGGATCATGAGATTCCCCTGCCCGTGCGCATGTTCCTCTACTTCGGCTATGCGGACGAGGAGCTTGCGGGAGTGGAGAACGCCGTATGTCTGGCAGGACTTGCGGACAGGCTGGCAAAATCTGCAAACGACCGGGTCTATACCTTCTACGACTGGCTTCTTGCCATCCTTGCCGGAAAGAAAGGCCCCAGCCGCAACGAGTTCGATCAGGACTACTCCGAGTATCTCCACTCCCAGAAGGTTACGGGTAAGATCACTGCCGCCGAGGAGACGGCTCTTTCCGGCGACATGAAAAAGCGTGTGGAATATGAGCTTGAGAATATGTTCCCCAGCGTGAACAAAATAGCATTCGGCCGTATCTCCACCTTCTGTCCCGTCTTTTCAGACCACAACATGTTAAAGCATGCGGACACCTCCTATGTCTCCGCATCCGCGATCTGCGAGCTGTTAGACGATGTGGAAAAGGTGGACTTTGACGCCTTCTACCGCGAATACGTTTACACCAACACTGCCGCCGGCATCCCCAAGGAGTTCTTCCATGTGCGGGTGCTCCCGGATTTCATTCTCATGCCCTGCGTGGGAACCCGTGGTGTCATGTGGCAGGAAATTGAGGGCAAACGCCGTACCACACCGGCGCGTATGATGCTCCCCATCTTCTATCTGGAGGATCTGCGTTCCGCCGTCGTACGTCTGACCGGCGAATACCGCTGGGAAATGTGCAAGCGTATTCAGGGTGCCCGCTGGAACGATGTTTCCGAGCGTTCTCTCACCAGCGAATATTTTGACTACATACAGTTTTACCGGAAAAACCACGACCTTTCTGCGGACGCCAAGGAGCGGCTCAAGGCGGCGCTGCAAAAGGCGAGAGGAAGCTTCAAGGAAATGTTTGTGCGGGATTATATCACCTACATCCTGTTTGAGAGCACAGGCTCCCCGAGGCTGACAAAGCCCGCCCGCTCCATTCTGTTCGCCTACTGTCCTTTTGCCAGGCAGACCCGCGATGCCCTGCAGGGCAATCCGATCTACAAGGAAACGTTGGAGCATTTCTCTGTACAACGCACCCAGCAGCTCCACAAGCTGGCGCTTTTGGAGAAACGTGTGGAAAACAGTGGAAGCGAATTGCCCGAAGAATTAGCTATGGAACGCGCTTACTATGAGAATTAAGCAAGATGTTTTCGATTCTTTCCGCGATTTTTGTCGATCATTGTCGACCAAATCCGGTTATGAGCTAATATATTTTTATTTATGCGCAATATTGTTGTAGACAAATGTCGAATTATAGTTTACAATAAATCTTGTCTTGATAGAGATGTCAAGGCTGCTAATTAGCAATTCCGGAAGAATTCCCCTTTTACACAAATCGAGGCCCCACAGGTTCCCCCCTGTGGGGCTTCGATTTTTCTCTGTTTACCGGTAGATCACCACTCCGTAAGCCGGAACCGTCAGACTGCTTCCATCCTCCTCGGGCAGCTCCTCCCCGGTCAGAAGCGCCGTGCAAAGTGTCATATCGCCCAAGGCCGCTCCATCCAGCGTAAGCTGCGTCTTATCCAGTGTTTTCGTCTCTCCGGACAGATTGTAGATCAATAACAATTCCTTGCCCTGATATGTCTTTTTCAGCACGCAGAGCTGCTCATCCGACACATCTGAAAGGTAAGTCACCTCTCCCCTGGCAATCTCAGGGAACGCATTCCGCACCCGGATCACATCCCTCACATAACAGTATACGGACAGGGGATCCGCCTCCTGCTCCGCAAGGCTTCCGAACTTCATCTTCACGGCATCCATATCCGCAGGTCCCCTGCACATGCCCGCCTCTAAGGCATCACTGCTCCACTGCATGGGGGCGCGTTTATTTTCATCCTTGCCGGAGCCCTTCATGCCAAGCTCCTCGCCGTAATACAGAAAGGCATTTCCGTTCATAAGCAGGTTCATCGCCTGTGCGATCTTGGTCTTTTCCGTGCTGCTGTCTCCCGCGTAATATCCCGCGCTGCGCCCCATGTCATGATTGGTGTAGAAGGGCGCGTCAATATAATTTTCGTTGTATGCCGCCAGCTTCTTACCGATGGCTGCCGCTGCGGTTCCGTAGGTCACGGCATTCTGGTTGCCGCTGCCGTTCAAGCTCTTTGCTATGATGCCGTCCTGGGAAGCAAACTGGAAGTCAAAGGTACTGTCGATGCCGCTCTCATAATACTGTGCATAGGTTGCAACATCCGACCATACCTCCGCCACTATATAAGCATCCTCCTTCTGACTCTTCACCGTATCGTTCAGCCAGCGCAGGATCTCCACATTCTCTCCCGTATTGCCGGAAACATACTCCTTGGCAGCGTCAAGGCGGAATCCCTCCACTCCCTTATCCAGCCAGAACTGCGTGATGTCTGCGATCTCCGCCCTCACCTTCTCGTCTGCCAGATTCAGATCAGGCATCTCGCTCCAGAACGGTGCTTCGTAATACCAGTCCGTGCCGGGCACCTGATACCATGAGCCCGCTTTCTTCTCCTTCGCAAAATTGTAGTAGTCTATGTATGGGCAGTCCTCTGCGGAGGGCTCTCCATCTCCAAGTCCCTGCAGATAGGAAACCGCCTGGGTAAACCATGGATGCTTCGAGGAGGTGTGGTTGATCACAAGGTCGATGAGCACATGGATATCGCGCTCCTCACACGCCGCCATAAAGCGGTCGAAATCCTCCATGGTGCCGTATTTGGTATCAATCGCCATATAGTCCGTCACATCATATTTGTGGTAGGTAGGGGACGGCATGATCGGCATAAGCCAGATACCGTTGCAGCCTAAATCCGTGGCAGTGGCATCGTCGCCGTCGTTTATATAATCTAACTTCTCCACAAGCCCGTTCAGATCCCCGATCCCGTCGCCGTCGCTGTCATAGAAGGAGTACACGAAAACCTCGTAGAAGGTTCTGTACTTATCGTCCGGCACATCCACGGGAAGCGCCTCCCCATAGAGTGCTCCGGAGGTTGTCTCCTCCTGCGCAAACGTGTCCGTCACGCTGCTCTCCGTGCCCTGCGACGGCACATTTCCCCCTGATGCACAGCCGGGCATGGCGGATGCCATGCCCAGTATGCAAAGGAGAATCAGCAATTTCTTTTTCATAAATTCCCGCTCCTTTTCTTTTATGCTTTTCTTTATTCTCTCCGGCTTTCCTAGCCCTTCACCGCGCCGGACATACCGTCCGCATAGAACCGCTGGGTCAGCAGAAATACGATGGCAATGGGAATGGAGATGCACACAGCTCCCGCCGCAAAGCTCGTATACCATTGGTTGATATACTCCTTCTCCAACATTTTCCACAGTCCGATTGCAACCGTGTAATACTGGCTCTCCGCACGGCAGATTACCTTCGCAAAGATGAAATCCGTCCAGGGTGCCATGAAGGAGGTCAGAACCGTATATACCAGAATCGGCTTGCTCAGAGGTATTGTGATTCTGGTAAATACCTGCCATTTGGTAGCGCCGTCCAGAAATGCCGCCTCATCCAGCGCTCTCGGGATGGTATCGAAGAATCCCTTCGCCACATAGAAGCCAAGTCCCGCACCGCCTGAGTAAACCATCACCAGTGCCACGCGGATCATGGCGCCCTCGGAAAGTCCCAGCGCCTTCAGGATATAGTAGGTAGCCGCCATGGACATAAAGCCCGGAAACAGGGTCAGGATCATGGCAAGGTTCATAAACTTCTTGCGGAATCTGTAACGCAGTCTCGACATACAGTAGGATACGCAAAGCACCATAAAGGACGAGATCAGGCAGGAAAAGATTGCAATGATGAAGGTGTTCTTAAACATCTGTGGAAAGTTCAGGATGCCCCTGTCCGTAAACAGCTTCACATAGTTTGCAAACGTATACCCCTTTGGGAAGAAGGTGTTGGTGTAGGAGCCCGGCTCCGCCCGCAAGCTGGTCAGGATCACCCAGAAAATGGGGAACAGCCAGATCACGGCAAGCAGCGTCAGCAGAACATGCACCAGTGTATTGACAACAACCTTTCTTGTTTTTGCGGATTTTTCTTTTCTTTTCATTATTGGAATCCCTCCTCGTCCTTATATGATGCGGTATTCCGATAGGTCACAAGCGCTACGATCGCCAGCACCACGAAGGTCATGATACCGATGACGGAGCCCAGATTGAAGTACTGCTGATCGACTGTCAGCTTATACAGCCATGTAACCAGAAGATCCGTCTTTCCTGCGGAGTTACCGACCGGAGTAGGCGCGCCGCCGGACAGAAGGAAGATAACGTTGAAGTTGTTCACGTTTCCGGTAAACTGTGTGATCAGATACGGCGTCATGACGAACATCATGTACGGCAGCGTGATCTTGAAGAATGTAACAACGGCATTGGCGCCGTCCACCTTCGCCGACTCATACAGCTCGGAAGGAATATTCTGCAGGATACCGGTGGCCTGCATCAGGGTGTAGGGAATGCCGACCCAGAGGTTGATGATGATAACCATGCACCGTGCCCATGTGGTGTCCGTCCAGAAAGGAATCGGGCTGCTTATCAGTCCCCATTTCTGTAAAAGAACGTTGACCGCGCCCTGCTGGCTGAACATGGTCCGCATGATCAGCAGCGATACAAACTGCGGAACCGCAATAGAAAGAATAAAGCAGAACCGCCAAAAGCTCTTGAATCTGGTTCCCTTGCGGTTGATTACGATTGCAAGGATCATTCCCAGTATATAGTTAAGTCCGGTTGCAAGCACTGCCCAGACCAAAGTCCATCCCAGTACCGACCAGAATTGTTGTCCGATGGAATCACTGAAACTAAGTACCTTCTTGAAGTTAACAAGCCCCACCCAGTCAAACAGCACCAGATGATCGCCCACCTTGCTATAGTTGGTAAACGCCATGCTGATCATGAAGATCAGGGGCAGGATAGTGAATGCGATGATACCTGTCATGGGAATGGACATCAGAAGATTCTGCAGGTTGCCGTTAAACAGATCCCTGATATCCTCCCAGAAGCTGTTCACATGCTTTCCCTGCTTTGTCAGGCACTGTGCCTTATATGCACTCTTCACCTGCCCAATCCAGAAAAGAATGAACATGAATGTCAAGAATACTGCAACCACACCCCAGAGCAGGATAAGCACAGAGTTGTCTCCGGCAGTATACTCATAAAAACCCTTTGCTTCATTCCATGTCTTCTGCTGTTCTCTCCAGCCAAGGCTTGGCAGCATGGAAAGATCATGGAGTCCCTTGGTTACCAGATAGTAGATATAGAGGGCTTCTATCCCAAGGAAGATCAGTCCCTTGATGAATTGTCTGTAAATAATGTTTCCCGCACCGCAAATGATGAAAGAAAGTCTGGTGGCGATATCCCCTTTTTTCAAAGCCGCCATAAGCGTGTACGGCGTTGCAAATTCTTTTCCCTTTTTTCTCTTTTCGGCTCGCTTGCTGTCGCTCATGCGCATGCCCTCCTTCAGCCAAAGACTGCAATGATGGATATTTTCTTCATTATAACAAGGGATACCGACAGGGCGCAAGCCCTGCCGAAAATCCCCTGAAATTTTACTTTGCTTATAAAACTTAGTCTACTACAGAACCGTTTACGGATGCATTGAAGCTCTCGGTCTTCTCTGCCGCATTGTCATGTGTAACCTCGCCGGACATAATGGACTTACCAAAGTTCTCTGCAGGTGACCACCAATTGCCCATAGCAGCGCAGAACGGCTGCATGAAGGAGGTATTTGCGATGCAGGAAGCGGAAGCCATTGCGATCACGTTGGACTTCACGGCCTCATCCTCCATCAGCTTCAGGTTTGCAGGGATGATGTTTCTCATCTGGTAGTGAGCAAGCTGTGCCTCCTCGCCGCCAAGGTAAGCTGCCAGTGCAACAGCCACTTCCATGTCATCACAGTTCGGGTTTACACCGATTGCCTTGGAACCGAAGAATGCCTTCAGGGTCTTGTCCTCGCCGCCAATGTTTACGGTGGGAAGCTGAGCCGCGCCCACGTTCTCCTCGCCGACTGCCTTCACAACATCATTGTACATCCAGTCACCGCCGAAGATTGCCACAACAGAGCCGTCAGCCATGCCCGCAAGACCTTCTCCCGCATTGTCATATACGAAATTAGGGTTTGCTGCCAGATCCACCAGATAATCGGTCACTGCAACTGCCTTATCCCCGTTCAAATCAATCCCCGCCGCCTCATCGGTACCGGTTCCGAAGAAGGAACAGCCGTTTGCAATATAGAAAGCAGCGTTATACCAGCCGTTTGCAATGGGGAATGCCACTTTACCCTTCTCCAGCATTGCCTCAAAGCTCTTGATGTCATCCTCGCTCAGCAGACTCTTGTTGTAGTACATATACCAGCCGTTTGCCGCATAAGGAATACCGTATACAGCGCCGTCAATGGTTACGGAATCAATCAGGGACTGGGGAATCTCGCTATTGATGTAATCAAGAGTGGAGCCGCCCAGCTCTGCAATTGCATTGTTTGCAACCAACTCGGGCAGATTGTCGTTTGCGTACATATACACATCTGCTGCCGCCTCTACATCCTGCGTTATGGTTGCCTTTGCATCTCCCTCTGCGCATACACCGTAGGTGAAGGTAATATTCCACTCGGGATGTGCCTCGTTGAACTTGTCGCACATGGTTCCCAGCCAGTTACCCCACTCGTCGGACTGATCCTCGGAAGGAGACCATACGGTCAGTGCAACATCTCTTACATCCGTGCCCGTATTTCCTGCACCATCTGTAGCGGAGCTCTCCTTGTTCGGTGCAGAGCTGTTGTTTCCGTCTGTTGCAGAGCTGTTGTTTCCGTCTGTGTTTGCAGCATTGCCGCCGCATCCTGCCAGAGATGCTACCATGGCAGTTGCCATCAGTAACGATAAAACTTTCTTCTTCATAATTTCTTTCCTCTCCTTTTTCTTTGATACGTTTTTTGCATCTATATAAAATGTGTTTCCACATCTTATACCGTTCTCACCGCCGGTATATGGTCGCCAGCGTTCTTAACCACGCCCTTCTCTCCTCCGTCAGACCGTCCTTTTTGAAACGCCATCTCCAGTTTTCCCCCACCGTGCTGGGCAGGTTCATCCGGGCTTCATTTCCCAGCTTCAGGATATCCTGCATCTGGATGATCACCACATCCGCTATGGAAGAATACGCCAGTCTGATCAGTGCATCCGGTATCTCCTCCTTGCTGTGGATACCCAGATATTCGTAGAGAAACGCCAGTTCATATTCCGTATTGTCCCTGAAGTGCCCGACCACCGTGTCATTGTCATGGGTTCCCGCATATACCACGCAGCCGGTCTCCGTGTAATTGTGCGGCAGATGTTCATTTGCCGTATTGCCGTCAAAGGCAAAAAGTAAAACCTTGAGTCCGGGCCATCCGGCTTTCGCCATCAGCTTTTTCGCCCCGGGAACGGAAATCCCGAGATTTTCGGCGATCACCACCCTGTCCTTCGCTGCTTCCTCTATGACATCCATCAGCTTCCTGCCCGGACCCTTGACCCATCGGCCGCCCTTCCCGGAGAGATTCTCCGCAGGTATGGCGTAATACCTGACAATTCCGATGAAGTGATCGATCCGCAGGATGTCATAGAGTGCCGTGATTGCTGCGATCCGGCGCCGCCACCAGGAGAAGCCGTCCCGCTCCATCACATCCCACTCATAGATGGGACTGCCCCAGCACTGACCGGATTCTGAAAACATATCCGGCGGACATCCCGCCACCACCTTCGGCGTTCCGTCCTCCTGCAGCTGGAAGGTCTCTCTGTGCGCCCATACATCGGCGCTGTCGAGCGCCACATACAGGGGAACATCCCCGATGATCAGGATTCCTCTTGCGTTTGCGTATTTCTTAAGTCTGCCCCACTGTTCAAAAAATTTGAACTGGCAAAACTTCCAGAACACGATCTGATCCGCCAGCATATCCTCATACTCTTTCAATATAACCGGATCCCGGTTTCTTAATCCCGGTTCCCACTGGAGCCATTCCCTGTTGCCAGAAAACGTTTTCAGCGCCATGAAAAAAGAATACTCATGCAACCAGCCGTCCTTCTCCTCGCAGAACCGTCTGAACTCTTTTCCCTTCCGGTCAAATCGTCCGAACGCCTTTTGCAGAATGCGGAAGCGGTTTTCAAAGAGCGCGGCGTAATTGATGTCATCCTCATCTCCGCCCCAGTCGTACTCTGCTATCTCCTCTCCGGTGAGAAGTCCTTCCTTCACCAGCGTACCCAGATCAATCAGATACGGGTTTCCCGCAAAAGCGGAAAAGGATTGGTACGGACTGTCTCCGAAGCTCGTGGGGCCTATCGGAAGCACCTGCCAATACTTCTGTCTCAGATCCACCAGCAGATCGATAAAGCTGTAAGCTGCATTTCCCAATGTGCCGATTCCGTAATCCGATGGCAGACTCGCTACCGGCAACAATATTCCCGCACCTCTGGTCAATACCTTCTCTTTCACTTCTGTCCTCTGCTTCCAAAACCTTAGGTTTTTTCGTGATTTTTCGTTCCTGACTTAGTTTTAACACTTTACCGCCTGTTTTGTCAACACTTTGCGCTGTTTTATATCAGCTTTCTCTCTTTTTACTGTTTTTTTCAAGCCGTTTTTGTGTATTTTCAACAAATCAATTCTTCTATTTTTTTCGAAAAAATGTGTTTATGCAGATTGCTGCTTGCATACTTACCCGTTACCTTTTATACTGGAAACATGTGAATCGAAAGAATTACACAAGAATAAAACAGAGGTGATGTATATGGCAACCATAAAAGATATTGCAAACCGGCTGGGAATATCCGTCAGCACGGTTTCAAAAGGGTTGAACGGTGCCAGTGATATCAGTGAAGAACTCCGCCAGCTTGTGCTTGACACCGCTGTGGAGATGGGCTATACCACCAAGCGCATGAAAAAGGAGGAGCATAAAAAACTCTGCATTTTTATCGAGAATATGGATTACGAGACGGTGAACCAGTTCGGATACGAGATTATTCTGGGCTTCAAGCAGGCGGCTTACCGGGATAAATGGGATGTGTCCGTGATCCCCATCACCCCTGCCTTCCAGAATACCGAAAAGTATGATACCTATATGCTGAAGAACGGATTTTCGGGAGCCTTTCTGGTGGGTTTCGCCCTCCACGACGACTGGATGGCGCAGCTTGCCTCCACCAACATCCCCACCGCTCTCTTCGATAACTACATCCGCCTGAATCCCAGCGTGGGCTCCGTTGCCACCGACAACTTCGAGGGCATCGACATGGCGGTGGAGCATCTAGTGAGTCTGGGACACAGAAAAATCGCTTTCCTGAACGGCTCCCTAAACTCCATGGTCTCCGATCAAAGACATCAGGCATTTGTCACCAGCATGGAGGCGCACGGCATTACCCCCGAGGCGGATCTGATGGCATACGGCTACTACGTGGCGGATTCCGCCAAGTACCATGTTCCCAATTTTTTGGAGGCAGGTGCCACCGCCATCATGTGCGGCAACGACCTGATCGCCTCCGGTGTGATCACGGAGTGCACAAAACGCGGACTTTCCGTGCCGGATGACATCAGCGTGGTGGGCTTCGATGATCTGCCCATCTCCGCGCACCTGACGCCGCCCCTGACCACAGTGCGGCAGGATCGTATCGAGCTTGGCAAGAGCGGCTATTTCACGTTGGAATCCCTCATCAACAAGGTCTCCATCAGTAAGACCCTGCTGCGCGCCCAGTTTGTGAGCAGAGCTTCCACGGCACCCTGCGGGAAGCACAGCCCGATAACAGAATCATATATATGATAAAAAAGAATCCTGCCCGGAGGGCTTTTGTATCACAGGAAAGTTACGAGGTAATTTCCTGTGATACAAAAAAGGTCTCTGCATTTCTGCAAAGACCTTTTTGTTTCCCTATTTTTCCACTACCGCAATATAATCCGCATTGCCGCACCACGCAAACATTGCCTGACCGCTGTCTGTGATATTGAATATGCCCGACAGGATCCATTCACCTGTGGTTTCCTCCATCCGGTAGAGCTTCGCAGTCTTTCCTGCGTTCTCAGCTCCCAGTGCAAGGTGGATTCCCATGCCGAAACGGCTCTCTTCGCCCGATAAGGTGTCTGCCTCCACACGGAATGCGCGGTAAGCAATCGCCTCCTCCGATAGCTTCTTCACCGCCTCGTCGGACAGCTTCACCGTCTCGGTCACGCGGATCTGCAGCGCCTTCGGCTCTTCCTTTATATTTTTCCCTTCCAGACTGATTGCAATGCCGGTTCCGGTATGCAGGGCAAGCGTTCCGTTCTTCTTCGCCAGAAGTCTGCAAGCCTCCAGAGGCACCGCAGCCCTTCTGTTGCCGACAACCACGTTCACGGTCTCCTCCGGCAGCTCCCTGAGCTTCTTCTGCACCTCACTCCAGTTCACACTGCTCTTGCTTACGGGTGATGCCGTCACGGGAGTGACCTCCACGGTGATGCCGCCGTCCTCCGTTTCCTTCTCCGTCACGCGGTAGAGATAAAAATCGTCCCAGGTTCCCCATGCGCCCCCTGTTGCAGATACCTCCACACCCACCGTGACCGTGGTGGTTTCCGTGATTACGATGTCCGAAATGACAGGATTTTTCCACTCTGCCCATTTAGTCGGCATAGCGCCCGCCGTGTAGGTGTGGGCGCCGTCCTCAATCTCCCCGCAGTCCGCAAACAGGCAGAAGGAATCTCCCTCGCCTGCATCTCCGCCCTGCAGATAAGCGCTCAGCACATAGGTACCGGGCTCCAGCGTCACGGTCTGGACTGCCTTGTAGGAAAAGTCAGAGCCGTACCAGAAATGAAGCGCATAACTTCCGTTTCTGCAGTCATTTCCCGCCTGCTTGATGGTCGCGCCTTCTCCCGTAACCGTCCAGCCGAATGCCGCTCCCTCCTCAAAACCGGGATTGACCAGCAGGTTTGCAGGTTCGATCTTGAGAATACAGATCACGGCGTAGTTCTCTCCGTCCACATTTGCAGTTCCGTTTATGGTATAGCTGCCCGCTCCCGACCGGATTGCCGCCGCAAGCGCCTCTGCATCCCAGTTCACCGCAGTCACACCCTCGCTGCCGTCATTGTAGGTAACCGTTACCGTCCCCGGCAGGGAAACGGTTTCCGCCTCATTTTCAAGCACCGTCACGCTGACCGGGCTCTCCACCGATTCCACCTTTTTCTCACAGGTGGTTCCGGTATCCACATAGCGGAACACCTTAAGGGACTCCAACGGGTTTCCGTAAAAGTCAAACAATGCCTGATTATCCACTGCGGAGCCGCCGTACCACTGCGCCGCATCGCTCTCATATTCTCCCGCATGGACAGATGCCCAGCCGGAGCCGTACTGCTCCCATTTCTCCTTGTTGGAGGCAAGCACCTCGGCAGCATTGTCCGCCTGTGCGTCATACACCGCCACCGGAATCCATGCCGGCTCCCAGTAAAAGACGCCGATACCGGCATCGCCCACATTGGCAACTGCCTGCATCACATCCCGGACTTCCTTTGCCTGTCCCTGCACCGACACGGAATACTGCATGGACAGACCTGCTTTGCCCTCCAGCACCGTATTCTCATGTCCGTCGCCGTCCTCATAGGTATAAGCGTAAGAGGTCTCCGCCACCATCACTTCTTTTCCGTAGGTGTCCGCAATATTCTTCAATACGGAAGTCAGGTTGCCCAGCGTGCCGTGCCAGACCGGATAGTAGGAGCTTGCAAACACATCATAGTCCACGCTGTTAGTGAAAAGGGTGGATGCAATGGACGCATACCGCCCCGATTTCTCCGGGTTTGTAAAGTGAAGCGCCACCTTGATCTCCCGTCCGTAGGAGGCTGCCACCGTACGCACGGCGCTGCTGCCCGCATTCATCAGCTTGCAGATATTGCTCCAGTCCGTCTCACCGCAGAGCCCGCCCGTGGTCTCATTTCCCACCTGTACCATACCCACGTCCACACCGGCGTCCAGAAGGGTCTGCAGGGAACTCCTGGTAAAGTCCGCAATCGCTGTTTCCTTCTCCTCAACACTGTAATCGCTCCACGCCTTGGGCGCAGACTGCTTTGCGGGATCCGCCCAGAAATCCGAATAATGGAAATCGATCAGCACCCGCATGCCCGCCTCCGTGGCAAGCTTTCCCATAGTTACTGCCTTTGTAAGGTCATTGTTTCCGCCTCCGTAGCCGTTTCCGTTCCCGTCATAAGGGTTGTTCCACACACGGATTCTCACATAATTGACACCACTCTCCTTGAGGAGTCCGAAGAATCCTGCCCGGCTCAGCGTATTGCCCGAAAAATCCTTGAACGTGACACCGCTGTCCACCTCCGCAAGATAGGAGGACACATCCACGCCCTTGATAAAGTCATCACCCATGCCGGTCACACGGTCGATCAGGATCCCAGCCTCCACAGGCGTAACCGTCTCTCCGTCGTCGCCGTCCCCGCCTGAGCCGCCGTCCTCACCATCTTCCGTGATCTTACTGATGGTGATATCGTCCAGCTTTCCCCAGTAACCGGCAGGAACGGTTCCGCTTATGGTAAGCACCAGCGTGCCTGCCTCCGTCAGCTCGATCTCCTCCGTGGTGAGCGTGCTCCACACATCCCAGCCTGTGGTCGTAATGGCAACCGCATCACTCGTCACCGTTTTGTCCTCCGTGGCAAGCTGTCCCGAAAGACCGCTCTCCGACGCATCTCCCTCCGACTTCCAGGATGCCTGATAGGTTCCAGCCTCTGCCGCTACGGTTGCCGTCACGCTGAAAGACAACGCCTCGGATGTGTCATTGGAAAGATTCAGAAAGTTGGTTTTATTGTTTGCCGCCCACTGATCTGACTTTACCTCCCATGTCACATTTTCCGTTTCCACCGTCAGATGATCGTTGAGCACATTCCCCGCATAGGTCACATTCTCAAAATCCTCCGAAAACACATTTGTCTGTTTTGCATGCGCCGTGATCTCATTGCCATCCCCCATAAATTGGCATAAAACAAACACGGCTGCCAACAGGATCCCTGTTGCCCTCCTCAATCCGGATCTTTTCATTTTCCCTCCATTTCTGCGCACTTCCCGTCCGCTTTAATCCGCGCAATCCCCGTTGCGCAATCGGTTGTTCGTAATAAGAGTATAGCAAACGGGAAGGAAAAAAGCTATTCACAAAGCGCATAAAAAAACACGCAACAACCTAAGCTGTTGCGCATTTCTTTTCCTGTTTTCCGCTATCTTCCCACGAAGGCAGGCTCATCAAACACCACACCCTTTTCTATGGCATAATCAAGGAACAATCTGTAATATTCCGGCACCATCTTCTCCGTATCGTCATGGGCATGCAGAAGAAGGATATGGGAATTGCCCTCCTTAAGCAAGGGTGCACCCACGCCCGGCGTCATGTCGTTCATCCGCTCAAACACCGTCTCCTCTGTAAAGTCCGCGCCGGGTCTGATCCGGTATTCCGCAAAGTCAAAAGTCCAGAAGGTGTCAATATCCTCATGGGCGCCGCTCTCCAGATACCACGGATAGGTGATCGCATCATCCGAGAGCTTGTCAAACCCTTTCTTTTTGAACAGCTCCTGCAGGGCTGCATGCTTGTCTCCCCCCTTGTCACCGTAGGGAAAACGGAAGGGCTTATACTTTCTCTCCACCCCCGCGTCACGGTAAAGCTTGTCAAGGATCTCCTCCGTCCGCTCGATCTGCTCCACGCATTCTTCCATGGAAATACCGCTGAAACCGGGATGGGAATAGCTGTGATTTCCGATGATCATTCCCTTTTGCAGCGCATAGACTGCCTGCTCATAATGCTTCTCCACATTCTCGCCCACCGCAAACATCACTGCCGTGATCTTTTTTTCGCACAGATAATCCACCACTGCGGGCGTGTTCTCGGATGCAATGTCATCGATGGTCAAAATTGCTTTGTTCATGCTTTCCTCCATTTCCCAGCCGTTCCTCAAACTGGCTGTAAAAATCTCTCTCCCTGTCGTAGGGCATCAGATAGAAAAGCTGCAGATAGCGGAGATTCTCGCTTTTTCTCTCCTCCTCCCCCATCTGCGCCGCCCTCCGGCGAAGCTCCTTTACAAAATAGTGCCACCGGACCAGAAAGGCTTGGTTCTTTTCAAAATCCGGCGTGTCGATCCACTTCTCCACCTTCACCTTCGACCGGTTCTTCTGCGGGCACTCCCCCTCCACCACAAAATAGGTGAGCGCTCCGTTGTCATAATTGCGCCCCAGCGGAAATGTCCGGCACAGCCCCGGTCGGAACGCATGGATGGCGCATCTGCCCTCCTCATTTAAAAAGAAACAGCTCTCCGTCTCCTCTCTCATCCGCAGGTGGGGCAACAGCAATCCATCCTCCACATGCAGTCCCACACAGCTTGCCAAAAGCCCCTCAAAGCTTTCGTTCAGGCAGCCCGTCAGACGGTAGATGTCAAGGGGATCCAGTATGATCGTATCGCCCATCCCCCGACAGCAGGCGGAGCATCCCCGGCAGTCATGGCAGCCTGCCCTGACCATTTCACCGCTTCCGTACAGTCGCATTTTTCTCTCCATTTCTGCGCATGTCTTTTGCGCATAGCGAGTTTGTGTCAAAATCCATTTTTGTTATAAATCCCATTGTAAGCCAAAATTCCGATTCTGTCACCAACTGTTTTTTTGCGGAATATGATGCAGTAAGTAAAGAAAAGGTGATCGTCTTGTCTTTCCCAGTTTCCTTTTTTGAAGCGCTCTGCATCGCCCTTGCGCTTTCTCTGGACGCCTTTGCCGCCGCATTTTCCTACGGCACGGACAGGATCAGGATCCCGTTTTTGTCAATTCTGGTCCTTGACGGTGTGTGCAGCCTCTCCATCGGGGTAACGCTCCTTACGGGCTCCCTGCTAAAGGACTGCATCCCCGTGTGGCTTACCGGAACCGTCTGTTTCCTGATCCTGTTCCTCTTAGGTACTGCAAAGCTTCTGGACGGCATTACCAAATCGATTATCAAGAAGCACGGCGCCATCAGCAGCAATATCCAGTTTTCCTTCTGCAATTTCCGCTTCGTGCTGAATCTCTACGCCAATCCGCAATGTGCGGATACTGACCACTCCAAGACCCTCTCCCCAAAGGAGGCTGCCATGCTCGCCCTTGCACTCTCTCTGGACGGCTGCGCCGTAGGATTCGGCACCGGGCTTGGCAACGCAAGCTGTCTTTTGGTTTTTCTCTGTTCTCTGGTTGTGGAGGGTGCCGCCGTCCTTTTCGGTATCTTCCTGGGAAACCGCGCTGCCGGGAAATTTTCCTGCAGCATCTCATGGGTGGGCGGCCTGATACTGCTTCTGTTAGCGCTTTGTAAATTGTTTTGAGAGCAGTGCGCTCCTGCCCGGAGGGCTCTGTGTATTGCAGGAAAATTATGGAGTAATTTCCTGCAATACACAGAAAGCTGCCGTCGACCTTTTGTCAGACGGCAGCTTTCCGCACACTCATTATTCAAATTCTTTTATTACGGCAAGCGCCGGAAGTGCATTTCCGTCATAATCAAACAACGCCTGATTCGCCCATTCATTTCCGCAGGGCCCCGGATCCTCTATGTAGGCAAGGGAGCTTTCCGTCGCCCAGCCGCTCCCCGGCACCGGGATCCACGCCGGCTCCCAGTAGAAGAAGCCCTTGCCGCGTCCCTCCGGGATCTGTTTGATGCGTTCCATGAAATCCTGCATGAAATCACATTGCCCCTGTTTTGTCATGGGGTACTCGATTTTCTCCACGAGGGCAGGCTTTGTGGCGTACCCTTTTCTCTCCTCTTTGGACAGCTTCTCATACGCCGCATAGTCCTCCATGGTATAGCCCATGGAAACCTCCGCCACAATCAGATCCTTTTTGTAACGGGCGGCGATATCCTTCATGTTCTCCGTAAGCATCTCCAATGTACCGTGCCAGAAGGGATAGTAAGAAAGTCCGATGATCTGGAAATCCTCCCCTCTCTTACAGTATTCGTCAAACCACCTGCGGTACAGCTCGTTGTTGCCCCCGTTGTCCAGATGAATCATAATGGGAACCTTCTCGTCCACCGCACGCACACCACGGATTCCGGCACTGACAAAGCGGGCAATATTATCATATTCCGGCACCTTTCCGTACGGCCAGAGCAGACCGTTTGAGAGCTCGTTTCCAATCTGAATCAGATCCGGCATGACGCCCTCACACTTCAGGATCCGCAGCGTATCCCTTGTGTAGGTATACAGCGCTTCCTCCAGTTCCTCCACGTTCATTCCCCGCCACGCCTTCGGCACAAACTGCTTTCCCGGATCCGTCCAGAAATCGCTGTAATGATAGTCCAGCAAAAACTGCATTCCCTGACTCTTTGCTCTCTTTGCCAGCGCAATCGTAACCGTCAGGTCATTGGTTCCCGCTCCGTAGGCCTCCCCCTTCTCCGAATAAGGATCATTCCAGAGCCGCAGTCTCACCGCATTAATGTCGTAACGTTTTAAGATACTCAGCGCATCCGCCTCTTTTCCTTCATCAAAAAAGCGTCCGCCGCATTTCTCCACCTCAAGCAGTGTGGAAATGTCCATTCCCTTGATAAAAGCCTGTTCCATGCCGTCACCCTCAGTCAAAATCTGTGAAACGTTTCATCATGGCGCCGTAGCGGAAGCGCGCCATCTCATTCTTTTTTAACACATCCTCCTCCGTGCCGGTGTACTGGCAGCGCAGGCAGTAATACTCCTTCTTATCCTTGTCGTAGAACATATCAATGTCCAGATCCCTCATAAAGCAGGACGGGCATCTGAAATTTAATTTTCCCTTTCCAGACTGAGCCATGTGGTAAATACCTCCTTATCTGCCAATGTGGTCATATAGCCCAATGTAAACATGGGTGAGAATGCGTAGCCTTCCTTTACATAACCCTTTGCCTGCTCCTTGTCGGCTGACAGGGCAACTCTCGTCTTGATCGGCGGCAGCACACAGTATACCTCATCCGCGCCGTCCAGCTCCTCCTCGCGGCACTTGTACGCATAGTCGATCTCCTTCTCGTCGGCTCCCTTTCTGCATCCCAATGTCAGGGAGGTCATATCCTCCGCATACTCGGTGGTGCCGTAGCATGCCACCATATACTCGTTCAGCTCCACCTTCGCCCCGGGATCGCTCATGGAAAGAACCCGGCGCTCCATACCGATCCTGGAAGAACCCTCCTCAAAGATCACTCTGGTCTGCAGGGTAACGGTCAGATCTGAAAACTCAATTTCAACAGGCTTCAGGGTCAGGATACGCTTCTTCTTTCCGCCCTCGATCACTTCCTCCGAAAACTCTGCCTTCGTCCTGCACAGACACAGATCCACTTCCTCTCCGTTGTGGGTCAGCTTTGCGCTTCTGACGGTTCCCTCTCCCGCATAGTGGGTGAAGTAACCAGCACGGTACTTCTCCTGAATCAGGAAAGGATAGGACGCATCGGTCACATGGGGGGTTCCGATTCCCACCGGCCACTCCAGCTTTGCGGCGTAGGGACGCAGATCCACGATTGCACCGCCCTGATCCATGTTGACGCAGGCTCTCATATAAGGGTCGCAGTACCAGAAAAGCTGCTTGTCGGAGCCATAGAGAATATCTCTCCAGAGTGCGCATTCCGGCTCTGTGTAGGTCTTTTTCTCACGGTAATAATCCGCGAACTCCGCCATGGTCATATCGGTGAGCTTGCCTTCCTTTTTCAGCTTTCCGTAGTATGCCATGCCGTCCTCGTAGGACTTCTTTAAAAGCTCGTAAGGCGCCTCCCAGCGTCCCATTTTGTTGAGCCAGCCGGGGCCCACAAACATCATGTTGTAAGCGTAACCGTTGTTGTATTTTTCCAGCGCCCTGTACTGATCGATCAGATTATACAGGTACGGATATTCCCACGTTTTGGTATCGTAGATCATGCCGCGCAGCACGTTCTGGGGATGGGTTCCGAAGTTGGAGCCGTTTCCGTCATAGCACGCTAACAGGTCTCTTGAGAGGTGCGGGATTGCCACAATGCCGGAATCCTCCGCCTCGTTGGCGGCAGGTGCATGCACGTTTGCCTTGGAGGGAATCCACGGTGCCCAGGGGCCTCCGTCCATAAAAGTGTACCATGAATTGTTGCAGGTGTGGTATGCCTTGGGGCCTTCCTCCCAACAGGTAGCAACCGCACATTTCACGGAGGGGTAGGTCTCCTTGATATAGTTCACCAGATCAGCGTCCATGTAGTAGGAGCCTGTGGACTCCGGATAAAATCCGAAGATGTCATGGAACTTGCCGAACACATCGTCCACAATGGATTTTTTGTCCTCCATGGAGAACATCCAGATACAGAAATCCTTGGTTTTATATTTTTCCCTGAACTCCTTGCAGGGAAGTCCCAGAAGGGAGAGTGCGATCTCGTCGCCGTACTTTTCGTGATGCTCCTTTGCAAGGCCGATTGCCTCCTCATTGAAAAGGCTGGCATACGTCATCTGAATGGTGGTCTTCAAACCGTTCTTGTGCGCCGTCTCCTGCTGGAGTTTGAAAATATCCAGAGACTCCGTCAGCAGCGCTTTTCTGCCGATGTCCTCCTCCTTGCCGTGTCCCGTCACCTTCTCCGCATACTCCGGAACCATCTCAGGCCGGTGTATGATGTTTACTACAAATTTGTCCATAATGCCTCCTCGAAATATACTGTATCATTGCTGTTTTGAGCGCACCTGCCCAGAGTATCCCTGCGGATACCCTGAAACAGGCAATTTTTAACTGTTTTTGGGAAGTGTCAGCCTTTGACGGAGCCGCCCGTGATTCCTTCCACATAGAACTTCTGCATAATCACAAACAGGATGGAGATGGGGATGGATACCAGCACTCCTCCGGCGCAGAACTTCGAGAAATAAGAGTTGATCAGTGCCCTGTCAAGCATGTTGTAAAGTCCGATTGCAACCGTCCAGTCCTTGGAAATACCGGAGTTTAAAATCAGCTTTGCGTAGACAAAATCCATCCACGGTGTCAGGAACGAGCTGATTACCGTATACACAATGATCGGTCTGGAAAGAGGGATCACGATGCGGGTAAAGATAGTCGCCTCGGACGCACCCTCCAGTTTTGCCGCCTCGCGCAGGGACACCGGGATCGTATCAAAGAAGCCCTTTGCGATCAGGTAGCCCAGACCGGAGCTGGCGGAATACACCAGTATCATACCGAAATGGGAATTGGTGAGTCCGATGGACTTCAAAACAAAGTACACCGCGATCATGGAAAGCACACCCGGAAACATGCCCAGAATGATGCCGATGTTCATTAGCGGCTTTCTTGCCTTGAACCGCATACAGCTTGTGGCGTATGCCACCATCAGCACGAAACAGGTGGAAATAATACAGGTGAACACCGCAATCACAAACGTGTTGGCAAACCATCTGGGGAACTGTGCCACCGTGTCCGTCATGCCAAAGAGTTGCAAATAATTGTCAAAGGTGTAGGACTCCGGGAAAAAATGGCTGATGTTGATGCCCGGGTAAGTGCTGAAGGAGGTTGCCACCAGCCACCCGATAGGGATCAGCCACGCAAAGCTCAGGAAAGCAAGTACAAGATGCCGCAGAACGGGACGAACAACTTTCTTCATCATTGGAAACTCTCCTCCTTATCACCTTTTGTCATATTTCTGAACGCAATCAGCGTAAACGCCGCACAGATCACGAATACGATACAGCCGATGACGGATGCCATCTTGTAGTTGTATTGCTCACTGGTCAGTCTAAACAGCCATGTTACCAGCAGATCCACTTCCTTGGCGTTAGAGTTTGCAAGCATCTGGTTCGTAGTAGTGTAAACATCCTGCGTCAGCAGATAGATCACGTTAAAGTTGTTGATATTCGCAATAAACTGTGTGATCAGGCTGGGACCGGTCACGAACAGCATGTAGGGCATTGTAATGCTTACAAAAATCTGGAGCGGACTCGCACCATCGATCTTGGCACTCTCCATCAGGTCGCTGGGAATGTTCATCAGCACACCGGTGGCAATGAGCATCTGGTAAGGAACGCCGACCCAGATATTGATCATGATAATCATGAATCTCGCCCAGCCCGGGTCACTGAGGAAAGGAATATATGTAAGTCCTTCCCGGACCAGCCCTATATTTTTCAAAAAGTCAGTCAGCCCGATGTTGCTGCAGATCGTATTTACAATACCGGTATTGGCAAAGAAGTTTCTCACCAGAAGCAGGGACACAAACTGGGGAACCGCAATGGTGATCACAAACAGGGTTCTCCACAGCTTCGGGAACTTCGTCTTGGGACTGTTCAAAAACTTGGCTAACAGGATACCGCCCATGTAGGTGGTAAAGGTGGCAAAGAACGCCCACACAAAGGTCCAGCCGATCACCCTGCGGAACGCATAGCCGAAGGTGATGGTCGTACTGGTGGTAAACAGGTTTTTAAAGTTTGTAAATCCCACCCAGGTAAACAGAGCAGACGGGGGGAGATGGTTCTGGTCATAGTTCGTGAACGCCACCGCGATCATGATAATGAGCGGCACGATGGTAAAGAGCACGATTCCCGCAACTGGGAGCGCCAGGATCGTAATATGGAACTTTTCATTGAACAGAGAACGGAAATCCTGTCTGAAGCTGTTGATCTTCTCCCCCTGTTCCTTTGCAAGCTGCAGTCTGCGCACCTTAATCATATTGGAAACATAGATCGCCACAAAAGCTGCGATCAGCACGATCGTAATCACGCCGAACAGCAATATCTTAAAGGAATGATCGTAATCATTGACCTCATTTTTCATCGTCACAACATTGAATACTTTTTCAAACTGCACCGTACCGAGTGTGCCGAACTTGGACAGATACGGTACGCCCACGGCTGCCATGTAAAGTGCAAACACCGCTTCCACAAGCGTGATCAGGATGCCCTTGATCACCTGTCCTCTTCCTATATAGCCCGCTCCCATAACGAGGAGGGAAAGCTTTACCCACGCATCGCCCTTCGCGATGCCCTCACCGAAATCTTTAAATGCATTGCCGATATTCTTCCACATTTTTTTCATTGCTTCAACTCCTCTCAGAGTGATTATGCATTTCTTTTTCTAAAGTTATGACTCACACTCGTTATGAATGTGAGTCATAACATACGCCTCTTAAAAGACTATGGATTACTGTATTACTGTGCTACTGGCTGGCTGACACCGTCTACCAGGTTGTCAAGCAGGGTCTGTAAATCAATACCGTCCGGATTGCCGCTCGCAATGATTGCACCGAAGGTCTCAGCCGGTGTCCAGAAGTTAGCGCCCTCACATCCGTCAAGCACTGCGTACTGGGACTGCATTGCCAGAGCTGCGATTGCAGGGGTTCCCTGAACTGCATCGGAAGCTGCTGCGTTTACGTTTGCAGGGCCGGCACCTCTCATTTCAAAACGCTCGATCTGCTGATCTTCCTCAGTGAAGTACTCTGCAAGGAGCATTGCCCAACCTGCATTCTGGGAATATGCATTGACACCGAACAGCTTATACCCTGCCACAGACATCATCTGAAGCTGCTGTCCTGCACATGTGTAGGTAGGCAGACATGTCGCTGCGTAATTCTCTCCCCATGTCTGTTCTGCGGTCTCTGCGTTCCATGTACCATTTACACCTGCAATGATGGTTCCCTCGCTCACGCCTGTCTTGAACTCTGCATCTTTAAGGCTGACAAAACCGGGATTTGCTGCGATATCAAGCATTGCCTGTACAACGTCCACACCCGCGATACCATCTGCGGAGGTTCCGTTCCAGTCGCAGAACTGGGAGCCGTCTGCATTCAGGGACAGACTGAAGCCTGCGCCAAGGAAGAAGGAAAGATTGTACCAGCCGCTGTCGAACTGCATGGTAATCTGCTTGCCGTTCTCGGCTGCAACTTCCATCATTCTGTCTAAGGACTTCACATCATCCTCGGTGAAATACTCTTTGTTATAGAACATGAAGTAGCCGTTGTCTGCGGTTGCCGGATAGCCGTAAAGCTTACCGTCCACGGAAGCTGCCGCAACAGCACCGGAATCAGCACCGCCAGATCTCTCTTTCACTTCATCTGCATGGATCACGACTTCCTGAAGGGCACCTGCATTTACCAGATCCACAAGCTGGTCCCCTGCGAAGGAAAATACATCGGCTGCCGCCTCAACATCAGCCAGCACGGTATCCTTTGCTGTGGACTCGGACTGCACACCTACCTCAAAGTTAAAGGTTACATCCGGGTACAACGCTGCAAACTTATCGCACCAGCCCTTTACCATATCCTGATCCTCTTCCGCTGCCCATACTCTCAGAGATACGGGGCCGTCGGTTGCAGCGATCAGTGCATCTACGGGATCCGTAGTCGTTGTGGCATCACCGCCGTTATCTGTTGCTGCACTGCTCTGTGTGGTACTGTTGTCAGAACCCGCCGGAGCGTCATTTCCTGCCGTACCATTGTCGCCGCAGCCGGTAAGTCCGGTCACTGCCAGTGCAACGGTAAGCAATGTTGCTAACAATTTTTTCTTCATACTTCTTTCCTCCCAATTTTTTTGAAGCTTTGCGCTTCCATCAATAAAGGTTTTAGAACGTTGCGCAATCGGTTGTTCTATGGTTACAGTATAATACTTAGGCAATCTGAAAGTCAATGCACACAATAAACCATAAATCTTTGTGAATTATGTTAAAACTCCATAAACTTCCGCCAAAATTTTGTTGCGCATGTTGCGCACCGTTGGAAGCAACTTTTTGCGCAGTCCGGAGGCACGCCTTACAGGGTGCTCTGGGTGGATTCCTTCATGGAAACCTCATAGCCCAGAAGCGTGCGCCTCTGGACTTCCTTTCCGTCGATATGGTCGATCAGGGTCTTGCAGGTCACCATGCCCAGCTCCTGCACATCGAAGGAAAGAGATGTAATGGACGGGATGTTGGTTTCCAGAAGCGTGCTGTTATAAAAGGACGCCACCTTGATGTCCGCAGGCACACGGATCTTTTCCTTGCGCAGCTTGTTCAGCACATGGGCGCAGATGGAATCGTCCATGCAGATCACGCACTCTGCATGCCGCGCGATCAGCTCCTCCACCACCTTGTCCGTCATAACACTGTTTTCCACATCCATATAGACCAGACTGTTGTCCGCCGACAGGCTCTGCTCCAGATAAGCGTCCATATAGCCCTGCAGTCTCTTTCTTGTGACCACATGGGTCTTGTTTCCGCCGATCAGCGCCATCTTGCGGATCCCCCTCATCAGGAGGATGGAGGTCAGCTCCCTGCAGGCGCTCCTGTGGTCGTTGTCGATCTGGATAATGTCCTTATCGATGGACGTACCGATGGTCACAAAGGGAATGTCCTTCTTTTTCAGATATTCCGCAGGCTCGTCCTTGATCAGGGTACGGCTCAGAATAATGCCGTCCACCTTGTGGTTGTCGACCATGCGCTCAAGCTGGCTGATATCCCGCTCGGAAACCATGGACACCAGCACATCATAATCCAGAGAGGAGGCAATCTCGCTGATTCCCATCAGGCATTTCTGGAAGAAGGGCAGATCCACCAGATTGTAATCCCCCGGCATCACGAAGCCGATATTGTAGGTTCTCTGCTGCGCCAGTCCCTTTGCGATCACATTCGGCCTGTAATTGATCGCCTGAATGTACGCCATGACCCGCTCCCTCGTATCGGAGCCGATCCTTCCCTTCCCCGAAATTGCCCTGGATACCGTGGTTTTTGATACACCGAGCTCCTTTGCTATATCGTCAATTGTCAATTTCTTATGCTCCATTTCTCCACCATTTCCGCCGTCTGTATGGCAGGCTGCGCAGGCCTTTTTTGCGCAACCGATTGTTCTATTGTTAGCGTAACAGAAAAGGAGCCGGTTTTCAATGTAACGAGTTACTAATTTCCGACCCCTTTTTTTATCGAATTTTTACAATTTTTCTGCTAGGACACCGTGAAAAGTCTTCCTGTCATGGCGCCCATGACCTTCTCTTTCAAAAGAACGGTTCCGCCCAGTTTCCTCTCCGTTTCCTGCCAGAACAGATCCCCGCACGCAAAGTCCGAGTCGCTGTTATTTAGCAGGATAAACACGGTTTCCTCCCGGTTCCGTCTGGCGAATCCGTAAATTGCCGTGGTGTCGTCGCACACCACCGCCTCATAGCTTCCTTCCCGCAGGGCGCTGTGCCTGTGGCGCAGCTCGGTCCACTCCTGCAAGGCAATACAGAAATGCTCTCCTTCCTCCCACGGCATACCCTTGCGGTACTCCGGCTCCGTATCGCCCTCCACATAGCGCTCGTCCCCGTAGAACACGGAGGGGATGCCATATCCCATAATCAGATAGAACATGGCGAGCAAAAGCCGTCTTTTGTCCCCGCTGCAGTAAGATAAGAAGCGCGGCACATCATGGGAGTCCAGAAAATTCATCTGGGTCAGGGAGACCGGCGTCGGATAGCGGTAGATCATCTTGATCATCTGCTCATGGAACGCCGTCACACCCATGGTGCGCTCTGCAAAGAAGTCCCTGCACAGGTAGGAAAACCGGTAATTCATGGTGGAATCAAACTGATCCCCCGCCAGAAAGCACCCGGCGTCCTCCCAGATCTCCCCGATCAGGAATACATCCGGTCTCACCGCCCGCACCGCCTGTCTGAACCTTCTCCAGAATCCGTGGTTGATCTCGTTTGCCACATCCAGACGCCAGCCGTCGATCCCGATTTCCCTGATCCAATAGGTTCCCACGCTGATCAGGTACTCCTCCACCTTGGGATTTCCGGTGTTCAGCTTCGGCATCTCCTTCACATAGGCAAACGCCTCGTAATTGGGCGGATCCGTGTATGAGATCTGCTCCGGCATCTCATAAAACCAGTCGTAATACTCCGATTTCTTTCCTTTCTTCAGCACATCCCGGAAGGCAAAGAAGTCCGGTCCGCAGTGATTGAATACGCCGTCAAAAAGCACCCTGATCCCTCTGTCATGGCAATCCTCCACGAGCCTTTTGGCGTCCGCCAGATCACCCATGCACGGGTCGATGCGGAAATAGTCCACCGTGTCGTACTTATGGTAGGAATTTGCGGCAAATACCGGGTTCAGGTACAGACAGTTGATCCCCATGGCTTCCAGATAATCCAGATTGTAACGCACGCCCTTAAGTGTGCCGCCCAGCGCGCTCTCCACCCGGCAGATCACCCCATGCTCGCCCGTCACAGTCTCCGCCGTGCCTTTCCCCGAAAGGCTGCGGTAACCCGAGGCGAAGCTGTCCGGGAAAATGTGGTACATAACCACCTCTTTTGCCCATTTCGGCTCGTCGATCCTATCCTCCCTGCGGATGTAGGGAAACTGGAAATATTCCGTGCGGCTGCAATTTAACTTTCTGCTGAAATCCCGCTCGTAATAGCAGAGTGTCTCCTGCCCGTCGTCCAGCATAAAATAATAACAGATCCGGCTGTACCGGTCATGGATTTCCGTCTCGAAGTAGTCAAACAGATCATCGGAGGCGGCTTTTTTCATGGGAACCCTTGTGATCTCCACATCGGGCTTCGGATCCACACGGTCGCCGTAACACACCGTGCAGGTCTTGAGATCCCCTTTTGCGGCCCGCAGCCGGATCGCAAGAGAGCGGTCGCCGGTGGCATAGGCATACTGCGACAGGGGAATATGGGTAATTGCTTCTTTTTTCATCCTTTCACAGCGCCTCCCGTAATTCCTTCCACATAGAATTTCTGCATCAGGATAAACAGCACGGAGATGGGGATTGCCACCACGATGCCGCCTGCGCAGAACACAGAAAAGTACTCGCCGACCAGCGTTTTCTGCACCAGATTGTACAATCCCATGGCAACCGTCCAGTCCACCGGATTCTTGGAGCGGATCATCAGCTTTGCCATGACAAAATCCATCCACGGCGACAGGAATGAATTGATCACCGTGTAGACAATGATGGGCTTTGACAGGGGAATGACGATCCTTGTAAAGATCGTGAGCTGGGACGCCCCCTCCAGCTTTGCGGATTCCCGTAAGGACGCCGGGATCGTGTCAAAAAAACCCTTGCAGATCAGGTAGCCCAGTCCCGATCCTGCCGAGTATATCACGATCAGACCAAGCTGGCTGTCCGTCAGTCCGATCATTTTCATCACAAAATAGATGGCGATCATGGACAGCACGCCCGGGAACATGCCCAGAATGATAGCAAAGCTCATCAACGGCTTTCTCGCCTTGAAGCGCATGCAGCTCATGGCATACGCCACCATCAGGACAAAGCAGGTGGAAATCACACATGTAGCGCTTCCGATCACCATGGAGTTTTTGAACCACGCCGGGAAGTTTGCTACCGTGTCCGGTCTGAAAAAGAGCTGCGCATAATTGTCCAACGACCATTTCTGCGGAAAAAACTGCATGGTATTGATCCCCTTGTAATCGCTCAGGGACGTCACAAAAAGCCACACAATGGGGAGCAGCCAGATAAAGGAAAGGACTGCAAGCAGCGTATGTTTTCGGAATACTCTCAGCTTCCTCTTCATTATTGAAACTCCTCCTCTCTGTTTCCCGCGATCATTTTGCTGAAGCTGATCAGGGTGAGCACCGCGCAGATAATGAATACACAGATGCCGATCACAGAAGCCATCTTGTAGTTGGAATAGTCATTTGTGAGCGTAAAGAGCCATGTAATCAGCAGATCGACCTCCTTGGCGTTGGAGTTCGCATAGCTCATATTTCCCGTCACATAGTCCGTAGTCAGAAGATAGATCACATTGAAGTTGTTGATATTTGCAACCAGCGCCGTGATAAGGCTGGGGCCTGTCACAAACAGCATGTACGGCATGGTGATCTTCCAGAAGATCTGCCGCTCGCTGGCACCGTCGATCTTTGCGCTCTCAAGCTGCTCGTTTGGTATGTTCATCAGGATGCCGGTGGCGCTGAGCATCTGGAAGGGAACGCCCACCCAGATATTGATCAGGATGATCATAACATGCGCCCACCCCGGTTTCGTGAGAAACGGTATGTAGTTCAGCCCCTGCCCCACAAGCCCGATGTCGCGCAAGAAGCCCGTCAGACCGATCTTGCCGCAAAAGCTGTTGACGATTCCGTAGTTGCCGAACATTTTTCCGATCAGAAGGAGCGTTACAAACTGCGGAATGGCGATGGTGATCACAAACAGCGTCCGCCACATCTTCTTGCAGCGCACTTCCCTGTCGTTGATCAGCTTTGCCAGCAGAATCCCGCCGAAGAAGGTGGTGAAAGTGGCAAGCACCGCCCAAACCATCGTCCACGCCAGCGCTCTTCCGAACACATAGCCGAAGGTTATGGTGGTGGAAGAGGTAAAAAGCTGTCTGAAGTTATCCAGTCCCACCCAGGTAAACAGGTAGGTCGGGGGCTGATGGTTCATGTCATAGTCGGTGAACGCAATGCAGACCATAAAAATGATAGGAATGACATTGACCAGAATCACGCCGAGCCCCGGCAGGGTGAGCAGCGTCACATGGAACCTGCAGTTTATCAGCTTGCGGCAGTCTTCCCGGAATGAAGCGATATGCTCCCCTCTCTCCTTTTGCTGCTGTAAGCAGAAGACCGCTCCCAGATTGCAGATCCAGAGCCACACAAACGCCGCAATGACCAATATTCCCACAATGCCGAACAGAAGGATCAGCAGGGAGTTGTCGTAATCATTGACTGTCTTGGTCAGAGTGGTCAGATCGAGCACTTCCTCCCGCTGTACCGTGCCGAGGGTGTTGAGTTTTGTAATATACTGCCACGACACTTTTCCCGTGAAAAGGAAAAAGCCCGCCTCGATCAGCGTCATCAGAAATCCCTTGATCCACTGACCTCTCGCCCAGTATCCCATGCCCATGATGAGCAGCGACAGCCTTGTGAACACATCGCCGTATCTCAATGCATTTTTAAATTGTCTCCATTGTTCCCGCATAGTTTCCCATCTCCAAATGGCGGAGCCGGGCTTACGCCCCGCCCCGCCGTATCAGACTATTTATTCTGCGGCAGGCTGTGTGATACCTGCTACCGCGTCGTCGAGTAACTGCTGTATATCCTCATAGGAGCCTTCCACAAGCGCCTGTCCCAGAGTTGCGCCGGTGCTCCAGTAGTTTTCCCCTACATTCTGTCTGTCCGCAAACTGGGACTGCTCGCCCAGTGCCGCCAGTGCAGGCGCTGCCATCATTTCCTCGGAAGCTGCCGCATTGATGTTTGCGGGACCCTCGCCCGTTGCGATACCGATGCTCTTCTGGCTGTTCTCGTTGGTCAGGTACTCTGCAAGCAGCATTGCCCACCCGGTGTTTTTGGAATATGCGCTGACGCCCATAAGCTTGTAGCCTGCGAAGGAGCCCATCTGTATCTGCTCGCCGTTCACGGTGAAGGTAGGCAGCTTGGCTGCTGCGTAATTGTCCCCGTACGCTTTCATAAATCCGGTGGTTGCCCATGTACCGTTTACGTCCGCGATCATCTCGCCGTTAAGTGCAAATGCCTGTGCGTCCTCGTTCACGCAGTTTACCATTGCGGGGCTCTGGCACAGCTTGGAAATTGCCTCTGCAACAGCAGCACCCGTGTACTTTGTATCGGTCGCGTTCCAGTTACAGAAATTGGAGCCGTCCTCCATCCGGTACATCTCAAGCCCTGCGCCTGCGAAGAATCCGTACAGATACCATGCGCCGGACACTTCCATTCCCACGGTCTTGCCCTGTGCCTCTGCTGCCGCAAGCAGGTTGTCCCATGAGGAAACGTCTTCCTCGGATAAATATTCTTTATTATAGTACAGGAAGTAGCCGTTGGAAGCCGTCATGGGATATGCATACAGCATGCCGTCCTGGCTTGCCGCATCCACAGCGCCCGCTGCATTCTCTGTTCCGGGATCGCAGGTGAATGTCGCGTCAACACTCTGCAGCGCGCCCGCCTTTACCAGCTCGTACAGCTGATCATCCGCAAACACGAACACATCCGCCGCATTCTCCACATCCTTTAAAACCTCGTCCTTTGCAACAGCCGTTGAAACCGCTCCGATCCGGATATCAAAATCCACTTCGGAATATTTTGCCTTGAAGTCCTCCACAAGCTGCTTCATGGTGTTCTGATAAGCCTCCGACTCATCGCACCACAGATCCAGTGTTACGGTTCCTTCCGTCGCCGCGATCAGGTTTGCCACAGCGTCCGTTCCCGCGCCTGTGCCGTCATCCGTCTTGCCGTCATCTTTTCCGGCATTTCCCGCCTCTGTGCCACCCGCCTCCGTGGGAGCCGTGTTTCCCTCGCCTCCGGTCTGCTTGTCATTCCCGCAGCCTGCAAGCAGAGACATTGTCATTGTTGCCAGCAGCAAAACCGCCACCAATTTCTTTTTCATACTTTCCTTCCTCCATTCTGAAACGCATCCATCCGGGCTTTCCTTTCGGGGCATCCTGCCGGACTCCCCTTCAGGAAACCACTTTCCTAATTCGTTTCCCTTGTTTGCTTGTTTCTAAATGTAGAGTATCAGCTATGTTCCGTATATTCAATGTTTTAATCCATATTTTTGTTGACTTTGTCAGGAAACCGCTATACTATATTTTTGTATTTATGCAATTTTATTACTAATAGGAGAGGAGTTACGAATGTCAGTTACCATATCAGATGTTGCAAATGAAGCCGGCGTCTCCCAATCTACCGTATCAAAGGTATTGAATCACTGGAGCACGATCTCACCGCAAACAGTTGCCCGGGTAAACGCCGCCATAAAGAAATTAAATTATATCCCCAATTCCAGAGCAGTCTCCTTTGCGAGGCAGTCCACAAAAAACATCGTCTATTTGACCAATTTGGGACAGGGAACCGCCTATCTCAACCCCCACATGTTCGATATTATGTCGGGAGTCCATCGTTCTCTTACCGCCAAAGGTTATACGCTGGCGTTAGTTGACACCTCGGAAGAATCCTTCGCCGGGGAACGCGCTATTCAGGAAATCAAGCGCCGCTCTGCCGATGGTCTGATCATCCATGGTTCCGCTGTCAACGAGGAGCTTGCGTCGCATCTGATCAGCGAGAATGTCCCCCACATCATCATCGGACATCCTGATTTCGAGAGCCGACTGTGCTGGATTGACACAGACCACGCCCTTGCGGGCGAGTACGCTGCCTCCCATATGCTCTCCTGCGGTTACACGGATGTTCTCTTCATTGCCGGTAAAAAGAGCGATATCCTCTCCTGCCGGCGTCTAAAAGGTTTCCGCAAGGTGATGCAGTTGCACAAACACCGGATTTGCGATGACAGGATCTGCTACACCAACTCTACCCGCCTCGGTGCATACACAGCCGTTTTATCCCTTTTAACCGCCGGAAAAGATCGTCTGCCTCAAGCTATCGTCTGTGAAAACAGCGTACTTGCGCTGGGCATTTGCCGTGCCCTCTCGGAGCTGTCCCTGTCCATCCCGGACGACATTGCTCTCCTCACCTTCGACCGCTATCCGTTTGCCGGTGTGATCGATCCCTCCCCCACCATCATCGACATCAACGTATACGACATGGGCGTTCAGGCAGGCGATATGATGATCCGAAAGCTGGAGCATCCCGACCTCCTGATCCAGAGCTACACGACACTCCCCCTCCTGATTCAAGGAGAAAGCACTGTTTTGCAGCCTGTAAATTGATTTGCAAAAACAATGCAACATCCCGGCGCCATTCCAGAAAATAACATGCCATTCTCCGGGAAGGCGCCCCGCGCTTATAAAATTGAACAATCGGAAAATTAAAAAAAGATGTAAAAAAAGAAAATTTTGTACTTGCTTATGAGACATCACCTATGATATAATAACTTTCGTTGAGTGAGCACAGGGGAATAGTACAGCGGTAGTGCGGCGGTCTCCAAAACCGTAAACGGGGGTTCGATCCCCTCTTCCCCTGCTACCTATGAAGGCACTGAAAGCATTGTAAATCAATGTTTTCAGTGCCTTTTTTCTTGCGCATGCATTGTGTAGTACTTAGATCAGACCAATCGCTTCCTGTACGTTGGAAACACCTATGATCTCAATCTCATACTTCCCCTTTAGAACATCCGCATTGGCTCTTGGCAGAATGCAGGTGGAAAATCCCAGTTTCTTTGCCTCCTGTACGCGCTGCTCCGCCATACTTACGGCGCGCACCTCGCCGCTGAGTCCCACCTCACCAAACACAACTACCGACTCGTCCACCGGGCGGTTCTTGAAGCTGGATACAATCGCCATGGCAACGCCCAAATCGATTGCAGGCTCCTGTATCTTCATGCCGCCCGCGATATTCACATAGGCATCGCAGGCTCCCAACTGCAGTCCGAGCCTTTTTTCCAAAACTGCCATCAAAAGATTTACCCTGTTGAAATCCGTTCCGGTTGCCTGTCTTCTGGGAATACCGAAATTGCTGTGGCACACCAGGGACTGAATCTCCACCATCAACGGTCTTGTGCCTTCCATGGAGCATGCCACCACGCAGCCGCAGGCGTCCTTAGGGCGTCCGCTCAGCATATATTCCGAGGGGTTCTCCACTTGGATCAGCCCCTCCTCATGCATTTCAAAAACGCCTATCTCATTGGTAGACCCAAATCGATTCTTTACACCGCGAAGAATGCGGTAGGACGCATACCGGTCTCCCTCAAAATAAAGCACCGTATCCACCATATGCTCCAGCACACGGGGACCGGCAACAGTTCCTTCCTTCGTCACATGTCCCACGATAAAGACAGACACGCCCAGCCCTTTTGCCAACTGCAAAAGTAATCCGGTAGATTCCCTCACCTGGGAAACGCTTCCCGGCGCCGCCGACACATTTTCGTTATACATCGTCTGTATGGAATCGATGATCACCACCTGCGGAGTATGTGTTTTTATGGCATTCTCCACCACATCAAGATTTGTCTCACACAAAAGGAGCAGATTGTCATTGAACTGTCCGATGCGGGACGCCCGCATCTTGATCTGCTTTAACGATTCCTCTCCCGATATGTAAAGCACCTTTTTCCCGTCCGCCGCAAGCAGCCGGCACATCTGCAAAAGAAGCGTGGACTTGCCGATGCCGGGGTCTCCGCCCACAAGCGTCAGGGATCCGGCAACAATACCGCCCCCAAGCACTCTGTCAAGTTCTCCGATTCCGGTGCTTAATCTGTCGTCATCTTTCATTATAATTTGGGACAGCACAGTCGGCTGACGACCGACTGTGCTGTCCAATCCACCGTTTTTCTTCAGCGCCGCCGTGCTGATCTGCTCCTCCACGAAAGTGTTCCACTCCCGGCATCCGGGACATTGCCCCATCCACTTCGGAGACTCATAGCCACAGCTCTGGCAGAAAAAAACGGTACTCTTTTTGGTTTTAGCCATGAAAAAACTACTCCTGTACGATCTTGACAGGCACTTCACCTGCCGTCTCAAGCTCCACGGAAAGGCTCAGCTTGCCGCCAAGTCCGGTGCTCATCCTTCCAACGCTCTCTCCGCCTACAAATACTTCATATTCCGTGTCATCCTTCAGACCTATGGTGAGCTGGGCATCTTCATCACCCTCCACCACAAAGGACACGCCCTGATCGGTTTCCTTAAAATTCAGTACGCTGGTACCGGGAACCGACTCATAGAGAAACATGTCATTCTTCTCCAGCTTTGTCATCGCCTGATAGGTCTTCACTTTATACAGATCCGCATTCAGGCTCTCCTCTTTCTTGTTCTTCTGCTCCAGTCTGTGGTTGCCGAAGCTGATGGTACCGTCGTTCTCTGCGCGAAGTAATTCTTCCACGATTGCCATTTGTATTCCTCCTGCTTTCGGGTCTTGGCCCATAAGGTGTTTTGTTGTACCTGTATTATAATATATCCTGTTTTTTCACGCTACTGGTTTTTCACGGTAAAGGTAACTTTTTCTCCCTTATATCCGGCGGTCACCTCATCCCCCTGCTTCACGTTGCCCTTCAGGATCTCCTCCGCCAGCGCATCCTCCACCACAGACTGCATTGCCCGCTTAAGCGGTCTCGCGCCCATCTTGCGATCCGCGTATTTCTCGACCAGATGCTCTTTCAGCGCGGCGGACAGTTTCAGACGGATTCCCATCTGTGCCTCGCAGCGCCGGGACAGTTGGTTGGAGAGCAGGGTGATGATCTCCTTCATGTTTTCTTTGGTCAGCTGATGGAACACAATGATATCATCAATACGGTTGATAAATTCCGGCTTGAATACCCGTTTGACTTCCTCCATCACACCGCTCTTCATCTTTTCATAGTCCTTCTTTTCGCTGGTCTCAGTGGCAAATCCAAGATTTTTGGGATCAACAATACGCTGTGCTCCCGCATTTGATGTCATAATCAGCACGGTATTCTTGAAGCTGACCTTCCGTCCCTTGGAATCCGTAATATGCCCGTCGTCCAACACCTGCAAAAGAACATTGAATACATCGGGATGTGCCTTCTCGATCTCGTCAAACAACACCACGGAATAGGGATTTCTTCTCACCTTTTCGCTGAGCTGTCCGCCCTCCTCAAAGCCCACATATCCGGGCGGCGAGCCGATCATTTTGGACACCGAGTGCCCCTCCATATACTCCGACATATCCACGCGGATCAAGGCATTTTCCGTGCCGAACATCGCCTCCGCAAGCGCCTTGGAAAGCTCTGTTTTTCCCACACCGGTAGGGCCTAAAAACAGGAACGAGCCAATCGGTCTTGCAGGATCCTTCAAGCCGATCCTGCCGCGGCGCATAGCCTTCGCCACCGCATCCACTGCCTCCTCCTGTCCGATCACGCGCTTGTGAAGAACAGACTCCAGCTTGAGCAGCCGTTCGCTCTCTTTTTCCGCAAGCTTCTTTAACGGAATCTTTGTCCACATGGAAACCACCTCGGCAATTTCCTCTTCCCCGACGGTGTACTCCCTGTCCGCTTCCTGTGCCTGCGCGCGCCTCTGCATACGCTCATATTTTTTCAGCAGTTCATCCTGCGCTCTTTTCAATTCTCCTGCCTGCTCAAAGTTTTCCATACGGACAGATCGTTCAATCTGTTCATCCTTCTTTTGGATTTCCTTGAAAAGCTCCTGCATTTTGGCAGGTGTCTTCGCACTTTTCAGCCGCACTGCCGCAGATGCCTCATCAATCAGGTCAATCGCCTTATCCGGCAAATTTCTGTCATTGATATAACGGTCGGAGAGCCGCACTGCCGCCTCCACCGCCTCAGGCAGGATTTTGACGCGGTGATGCTCCTCATATTTGTGCTTGATTCCTTCCAAAATGCGGATGGAAGCCTCCACATCCGGCTCCTCCACATTGACGGGCTGGAATCTTCTTTCCAACGCCGCATCCTTCTCCACATACTTCCGATATTCGGATATGGTGGTAGCGCCAATCAGTTGGATTTCCCCCCTCGCAAGGGAAGGTTTCAAAATATTAGAGGCATCGATTGCGCCCTCTGCGCCGCCCGCACCGATTATGGTGTGAAGTTCATCCAAAAACAGGATCACATTACCGTCCTCGATCACTTCCCGGACTACTTTTTTTATCCTCTCTTCAAACTCACCTCTGTATTTGCTTCCCGCCACCATTGCGGAGAGATCCAGCGTCAGTACCCTTTTATCCTTCACGGTAAAAGGCACATCTCCTGAAACGATCCTGAGCGCCAGTCCCTCTACCACCGCGGTCTTTCCCACGCCGGGTTCACCGATCAGGCAGGGATTATTTTTGGTTCGTCTGCTCAATATCTGGATTACACGCTGAATTTCATCCTCGCGTCCGATCACAGGATCCAGCTTTCCCTCCCTTGCCATCGCCGTCAGATCCCGGCTGTACTGTGCAAGCGTGGTTCCGCCCTTCTTGCCCTGCCTGCCCTTGGCAAGATCTTCCTTATATAAGCTGCCGTCCTCGCCGATGGCAATCAGAATATCAATATAGATTTTCTGTGTCGAAACGCCCAATGTATTGAGCAGTCTGACCGCAACATTTTCCCCTTCCTTGATCAGGGCAAGGAGAATGTGCTCCGTCCCGGTCTGTTTCTCTCCGAAGCGCTCCGCCTGTCTGTGCGCCTCCTCCAATACCCTGTGTGCACGGGGCGAATAGGTTTCCTTATCCTTCGTCAGCACCGGACCGTCGAGCGTAATCAGTTCTTTGATTACCTCAAGCACCTGCGCCTCTTCCACACCGTTATCCGCAAGCACCCTTGCCGCAACACCGGTCTTTTCCTGCATCAGTCCCACAAGAATATGCTCCGTTCCCACATATCCCTGCCGCAGCTTTCTGGCAGCTTTTTCAGCCAAGTCCAGTGCTGTCCTTGCCTTATCCGTAAATTGTGACTGCATCAGCAATGTCCTCCATAATTTTCATATATCTCATCAATCAAAGCATGCACCTCTTCTTTGGAAATATTCTTACAGCTGCTTTTTGCCAAAAGAACCTCCAATTCCCTGCGAAGCTGTGCAATCGCCTGCATCCTGTCGGTATCCACCGCTACAACCGCGCCTCGTCTCCGGTCTACCTTCACATATCCTTCCTGCTTCAGGACAGTATATGCTTTGTTGACCGTGTGCATATTGATTCCGATCTCATCTGCAAGCTGCCGGACAGAAGGAAGCTGTTCCCCCTCTCTGAACCGCGCCGTGGCAATGCCCAGAATAATCTGATTGCGAAGCTGCAAATACAGCGCTTCATCGCTGTTAAAATCAATCTCAATAATCATACCGGCACCGCCTTTCCAACTGTTATACATATGATATAACAGTTAGAAATACCTGTCAAGTAAAAGCGATCAAAAAGAAACGCATTTTTCTTGAAAAGCATGGCTTTTTATGTATAATAGAAAGAGTGTGTAACCCGAGAATTTTTCGACGCAGTTGTCTGCGGAATGGAGAAAGTTATGATTAGTGCAAACAATGTAACATTACGAATAGGAAAAAAAGCGCTTTTTGAGGATGTGAACATCAAATTTACGGAAGGAAACTGCTACGGTCTGATCGGCGCCAACGGCGCCGGAAAATCTACTTTTTTAAAGATTCTGTCCGGGCAGCTTGAGACCACGAACGGCGACATTTTCATCACGCCCGGACAGCGTCTCTCCGTATTGGAGCAGGATCACTTCAAGTATGATGATTATACCGTTCTGGATCTGGTCATCATGGGAAACGAGCGCCTCTACCAGATCATGAAGGAAAAGGATGCTATCTACGCCAAGGAGGACTTCTCCGATGAGGACGGCATCCGTGCCAGCGAGCTGGAGGCGGAATTTGCCGAGATGGACGGCTGGGAAGCGGAATCCGACGCCGCATCCCTGTTGAACGGACTGGGAATCGATACCTCCCTCCACTACTCCACCATGGGAAGTCTGGACGGAAATGAGAAGGTGAAGGTTCTGCTTGCGAAGGCGCTGTTCGGCAACCCCGACATCCTTCTTCTGGACGAGCCCACCAACCATCTGGATCTGGATGCCATCGCATGGCTTGAGGACTTCTTGATCGACTTTGAAAATACCGTGATCGTGGTGTCCCACGACCGTTATTTCTTAAATAAGGTATGTACGCATATTGCGGATATCGACTACGGAAAAATCCAGCTCTACGCCGGAAACTACGACTTCTGGTACGAGTCCAGCCAGCTCCTCATCAAGCAGATGAAAGAAGCCAACAAGAAAAAGGAAGAAAAGATCAAGGAATTGCAGGAGTTTATCTCCCGCTTCTCCGCAAATGCTTCCAAATCCAAACAGGCAACCGCAAGAAAGCGTGCTTTGGAGAAGATCGAGCTTGACGAGATCCGTCCCTCCAGCAGAAAGTATCCTTATATTGATTTCCGCCCCGAGCGTGAGATTGGAAACGAGGTTCTCTCCGTGGAGCATCTCTCCAAGACCGTGAACGGCGTGAAGGTGCTCAACGATATTTCCTTTATTGTGGGACATGACGACAAGATTGCTTTCGTGGGCGGCAACGAGCAGGCAAAAACCACCCTGTTCCAGATTCTGGCAGGCGAGCTTGAGCCGGACGAGGGAAGCTACAAATGGGGCGTTACCACCTCTCAGGCTTATTTCCCCAAGGACAATACCGCGGAGTTTGACAACGATCTGACCATCGCGGACTGGCTGACCGGCTACTCTCCCGTGAAGGATATGACCTATGTGCGCGGCTTCCTCGGAAGAATGCTGTTCGCAGGGGAGGACGGTGTGAAAAAGGTGCGTGTGCTCTCCGGTGGCGAGAAGGTCCGCTGCCTGTTGTCAAAAATGATGATCAGCGGCGCAAACTGCCTGATTCTCGACGAGCCCACCAACCATCTGGATATGGAGTCCATCACCGCACTCAACAACGGACTGATCAAATTCGGCGGCGTGGAGCTGTTTTCCTGCCATGACCATCAGTTTGTGCAGACCACGGCAAACCGCATTATGGAGATTCTGCCGGACGGCTCCCTGATCGATAAGATCACGACCTACGACGAATATCTGGCAAATGATGAGCTTGCAAGAAAGCGCACCGTTTATACCAAATCCGCAGATGATGAAGATTGAACCCCTGACAGGAGGCTTCCATGATTGACCTGCATGTGCACTCCAGCTGCTCGGACGGCACCTTTACGCCGAGCGAGCTTGTGGAGTATGCGCTTCTTCACAACATAACTGCTTTCGCGCTGACAGACCACGACACGGTTTCCGGATTGGACGAGGCAATCGCCCATGCAAAGGAGCTGTCTGGAAAGTGCTGCGAAAAGAACCCGGAGGGCGCCCTTTTGGAGGTTGTTCCCGGTATTGAGTTTTCCACGGAATACGAGGGACGCGACATTCATATTGTGGGGCTTTTCCCCGATTATCATCAAAAACACTTTACGGATCAGCTGGATGCGTTCGTTTCCTCCAGAACTGAGAGAAATAAAAAAATGTGCGCCCTGTTCGGCGCACACGGAATCGACATCTCCTATGAGGCACTGCTCGCGGAGTTCCCCGATGCAGTCATCACCCGCGCCCACTACGCGAAGTACCTTCTGGAGCACGGCTATGTCACCAGTATGACAGAGGCATTCGACCGCTATCTGGGCGATCATGCCTCCTGTTTTGTTCCCAGGGAAAAAGTGACGCCCGAGCAGGCGATCAGTTTAATCCTCTCCGTGGGCGGTGTGCCCGTTCTTGCGCATCCCACCCTGTACCGCATGGGAAAGGAACGGCTGGAGCTGCTGGTTTCCCGCCTGAAGGAAGCCGGACTGATTGCCCTTGAGGGTATCTACTCCACCTACTCCCCCGCTGAAACCCGGGAAATGCAGGCTCTTGCGAAGAAGTACGATCTTCTCATCAGCGGCGGATCCGATTTTCACGGTTCCAACAAGCCGGGGCTTTCCTTCGGGACAGGCTACGGGAAGCTCTATCTCCATGAGGATATCCTGTACAGGCTGCGCAGCGCGCGCTGAGTAACGTCAGCGCGCAGGCATGTTCAAATCTACCCTTCCACGATCAGATATCTGCCGTCTCCGATGTCAAATACCTCGGCAGCATCCAGAATCTCGTTCTCTCCGGCACCGTCCATATCGATGCCCTCCTCCTCGAAGTAATCAAATACCTCTCCGGCGGAGTTCACCACCACTGCCATGCAGTCCTCCAGAAAAGCCTCAGCTTCCTCCGGGCTAGACGCCACATCCTCCGGGAACAGTCTGGACTGATTCTTCAAAAAACACTCTAATACCGCTTCATCAAACTCATGCATTGTCTTTCTCTCCGTAATATGCTTTATTTCTGTTTTCTTTATAATCCCTTTACGCCAAATAGTCAAGAAGCCGGAGCGGATTTTCGATCACCGCGTCCGCATGATTGGCAAGAAGCTCCTCCTTTGTCCGAAATCCCCACAGCGCTCCCACCGTAAATGCGCCTGCTGCCTTGCCGGTCTGCATATCCGTCCCCGTATCTCCTATATACAGCAGATCCTCCGGGGTCAGTCCGAGTTCTTCCAGAATCAGTTGTACGCCCACGGGGCTTGGTTTTCTGGGGACGCCGTCCTGCTGCCCTCTCACCACATCAAAGGTGCCGTCGCCAAAAATATCGTGGATCACATCCAGCGTGCGCAGATGGGGCTTGTTGCTCAGCACCGCCAGCTTCACGCCTCTTTTTTTCAGTTCCTGCAAAAGCGGCAGAATCCCGTCATAGGGCTTTACCTGATACATACAGTATTCTTCAAAGGTCTTTTTGTATTCCTCAAAAGCGCGGTCAAAATAAACATGCTCCGCATCTCCTCCCGCCTCGAGGCATCTCTCGATCAGCACTGCTGCGCCCTCTCCCACAAAATACCGGTACTGATCCTCTGAAAACGGGCCGAAGCCAAATTTTCCCACCGCCAGATCGGCACTTTTTTTAATGGACGCCAGTGTGTTGGTCAGCGTTCCGTCCAGATCAAAAACCACCGCTTTTTTCATTCCTCTATCCATCCTTTCATCTCTTGACAGACCCTGCCCACGGGCAGTCCAACCACATTGTTGTAATCTCCCCGGATCTCCTTGATAAACGCTGCGAAGCGCCCCTGTATGCCGTAGGCTCCCGCCTTGTCCATGGGCTCCCCCGTGGCGACGTAGCGCCTGATCTCCTGCTCGCTCACCGGGTAGCAGACCACCTCCGTCCGCTCAAAGAAAGTGCGTTTCAGGATCCCCTCCCCGCCCTGCCTTAGCAGAGTCACGCCGGTGAAAACGCTGTGGGCTCTGCCCGCAAGCATGGACAGCATGCTCACCGCATCCTCCTCCGATTTCGGTTTTCCCAGAACCCTTCCGTCGCAGGCAACCACCGTGTCGGCGCCCAACACCGTCGCGCCCCGGTACGCTTCGGAAACCTGAAATCTTCCCTCACGGATGCCGTAGAAAACATCCTCCGCCTTCTGCGCCGAGAGCTCGCACACAATTTCCTCCGGCACGGTACTTTTTATGATCTCCTCGCAGGTGCTCCTGCATACGATAAAATCCATTCCGATCTGCGCCAGCAGCTCCTTCCGTCTGGGGGAGCCGCTGGCCAAAATAATCCTGTTATTCATGGTGTATCTCCGGTATAAATACTCTGCTCTTTTCCTCTTCTTTGCTCTCCGCCGCAAGCTTCACCGCTTCCTCGCAGAAAGCCTCCTGGGAATTGAAGGTTTCCTTTCCTCTCCTGTCCACCTTCTCGTAGCTGCCCTCCGGCGTGAGCAGATGCGCCTTGACCGTATCGCGGAGCTGATTCTTTAAAATGTGCAGAAGCTCCTCCTTCAGTTCCTCCTTCTCAACGGGGAACAGGATCTCCACACGCCGCTCCAGATTTCGCGGCATCCAGTCGGCACTGGAGCAGTATATCTCCGATGCGCCGTCGTTCTCAAAGTAAAAGATGCGGCTGTGCTCCAGAAAATTTCCCACAATGGAGCGCACCGATATATTTTCGCTGATTCCGGGAATCCCCACCTTGAGGCAGCAGATTCCTCTCACGATCAATTCGATCACAACGCCTGCGGCACCTGCCTCATAAAGAGCCGCAATGACATCCTTGTCGCAGAGGGAGTTCATCTTCGCTATGATGTGCGCGGGCTTTCCCGCAAGCGCCGCATCCCTCTCCCTGCGGATCAGGAACAGGAACTTATCCTTCAGCCACAGGGGCGCAAGCGCCAGCTTGTTCCAGTGAAGAGGCTCGGAGTAGCCGGACAGCATATTGAACACCGCCGTTGCGTCCTCGCCGATCTGCTCGGAGCAGGTCAGCATGCCCACATCCGTATAGAGCTTTGCGGTAGCATCATTGTAATTTCCCGTTGCCAGATGGACATACCTGCGGATGCCGTCCTCCTCCCGTCTGACCACCAGTGTGATCTTGCTGTGCGTCTTAAGTCCCACAAGACCGTAAATAACGTGGCAGCCCGCCTTCTCCAGCATCCTCGCCCACACGATATTGTTTTCCTCGTCAAAACGGGCTTTCAGCTCCACCAATACGGACACCTGCTTGCCGTTCTCCGCCGCCTGCGCAAGTGCTGCGATAATAGGGGAATTTCCGCTGACGCGGTACAGGGTCTGTTTGATGGCAAGCACCTCGGGATCCCGCGCCGCCTGCCTGATGAAATCCACCACCGGCGTAAAGGTCTGGTACGGATGGTGCAAAAGGATATCGCCCTTTCGGATGGCGGCAAAAATATCCTCCCCCGCAGGGAGCTGCGGTACCGGCTGGGGCGTGTACTTTTTGGCTTTCAGATGGTCGAATCCCTCCAGCCCGTACATCTTCATCAGGAAAGTCAGATCCAGCGGGCCGTCGATAAAATATACCGCCTCGGAACCGATGGAAAGCTCCTTCTTAAGCACCTTCAAGAGACGCTTGTCGACGCCGTCCTCCACCTCCAGACGAATTACCTCTCCCCACTGTCTCTTCTTTAACTGCTTCTCAATCTCCTTGAGCAGATCCTCCGCCTCATCCTCCTCTATGGTCAGATCCGCATTTCTCATAATACGGAACGGATGCACACATACAATATCGTAATTTAAAAACAGCTTATGGATATTCCGCTCTATGATCTCCTCAAGCAGGATCACTTTGCGCTCCTTCCCGTTTGCGGGAAGCTCCACGATACGGGGCAGCACGCTGGGCACCTGCACCGTTGCAAATTCCAGTTCATCGTCCTCCGCCTTCTTGGAGACCAGTGCCCCCAGATTTAAGGACTTGTTGCGGATCAGGGGGAAGGGTCTTGAAGAGTCCACCGCCATGGGCGTCAGCACCGGGTAGACCTCATTTTCAAAAAAGCGGTCTGTAAAAGCCGCCTCCTCCTCATTCAACTGCTCGTGGGTCTTTACCACCGTCAGTCCGTTCTGGGACAATAGCGGCAGCAGGGAGCGGTTGTAGGTGGAATATTGCAGCTCCACAAGCTGATGGATCTGCACATCCAGCCTCTCAAGCTGTTCCTCCGCCGTCAGCCCCGCAAGATCCTTCTTTTTGTACCCTGCATTCACCATGTCCTTCAGGGACGCGATCCGCACCATGAAGAACTCATCCAGATTGGACGCGGTAATGCTCAGAAATTTCAGTCGTTCAAACAGGGGGATGGTCTTATCACGGGCTTCCGACAGCACTCTGTGGTCGAAGAGCACCCAGCTCATTTCCCTGTTCGTATAATAGTCGGGATTTTTATAATCTGTTTTCTTCTCTGCCATATTTCCTCCATTCCGGAACGGCGCCATTCCATGCCGTGCGTCAGTTGCTCCGCTTCTGCCGGATCACCGGCTGCACATTAAATACCTCTTCAAAAAACTGTGCCCGCTCGTCGAAAAGCCCGCGCTCCAACGTGATGTCCTCTTTGGTGTCCACCGTCAGAACCAGCTCCCGCTCCCTCAGCACAGCCTTTACATTCTTGAATTTCTGTTTGTGGCTGCGGTCGAGCCCGTTTGCGATCCGCAGTATCGCCGTCAGCTTCGCCATGGTCAGATACGCCCGCTTATCCAGCGAGGAATTCCGGTTCAATTCCTCATAGTATTGGAAATCGTCATGGTTGAAGCGCACCACATCCGCCACCAGCTCCCGCTCCATATGGGAGAGCCCGATAATTTCCGTGGACATGATAATATGGTAGGAGCACTCCCCCAGATTGACCAGACTGATATACTTTCCGCAGTCGTGCAGGATCGCGGCAATCTGCAGATAGAGACGCTCCCGCGCCCCCAGTCCGTGCAGCCGCTTAAGGCTGTCAAAGATGGTCATGGTAAGACTTTCCAGCGTCTCCGCGCGACGGCGGCTTCCCATGTACCGCTTGCTGATATTCAGCGCACAGTCCAGAATGTCCTTCTCAAAATCATGCTCACTGATCATCATTTTCTGCTGTTCGGCATACTCGTAGGCAATGCCGTCACAGAGAGTTGCCCCCGGTGCCCACAGCCTGCTTGCGCCCGTCATGGCGATCAGACGGTTCACCAGCACCGCGGAGATGAACATGAGCGCCACATTGTCCTCCGTCACCCCAAGCTGCAGGGCAATCTCGCTGCGCCCCTTCTCCCTCAGGGTTTCCATGAACCGCGCATACTCCTCCGATGTCACATAGGCGGCGTTCTGCTGCATCCACAGGGACAGATAATCGTCCACCAGAATAATATGGTCAATCTGCGTATCCTTCAAGTAAAATTTATTTAAAACTGAAAGCTGCGCGTCATCGATCTCATTTAAGATATCCTCAAGCTGCATCATCCGCGCATTGATGCGCCCCAGTCTCTCCCGCAGACGCAGCACACCGAGCCGCAGGTTCTGCGTGGTGGTCAGCCTGCCCTTGTCAAAAAGGGAAATCTGGATGCTGCCGCCGCCAATATCCACGATGGCGGTTCCCTTTTCCAGCATGCGGTCAAATTCCTCTCCCCTGGACGCAATCGCTTTGTAATCCAGAAAGCGCTGCTCGGAGTTACTCAGGACGTCGATCCTGATCCCCGTTCTTTGCTCGATCTGATCCAGAACGATGTCCGTGTTCTCCATCTCCCGTATGGCGCTGGTTCCGTATGCCTTGTAGTCGTCCACACGGTAGGACTCCATGATATCCCGGTATTCCTTCAATACCCGGCAGAGCTCCTCCACCTTCTCATAGCTCAATTTTCCCGTGGAGTAGGTCTCCGTTCCCAGATCGATCCGGTGCCGTATGTGGTCGACCTGCTTCATTTTATTTTTTCCTGAAAATGCAAAGATCTTCATGGACAGTTCATAAGATCCCACATCAATCGCCGCGAAAGTTTTCATACCTATTCCCTTCCCTCATCCGCAAGCCTGCTGCCTGACAGATAATCAATAAACTGCTGTGCCGTCCTGCCGGACAGTCCGCCATGGGAGAGCTCCCACCGGTTCGCCTCAAGCAGAAGCTGCTGCTCCTCCATCCTGATACCGTTTCGTTCCGCCAGTGCGGTCACGATCTCCCTAAACTGCTTTTGATCCGGCGCGCCGAAATAGATCGTCACACCGAATCTGGACACCAGAGACAGCTTTTCCGCCACCGTGTCCCCCTTGTGCAGATCATCCTCGCGCTCCTCCTTGTCACTGAACTTTTCCCTGACCAGATGCCGCCTGTTGGAGGTGGCATAGATCAGCACGTTGTCCGGCTTCTTCTCCAGACCGCCCTCGATCACTGCCTTTAAGTATTTGTATTCGATCTCGAACTCCTCAAAGCTTAAGTCATCCATGTAAAGGATGAACCTGTAGTTGCGGTTCTTGATACGGGCGATCACATCATTCAGATCCTGAAACTGATGCTTGTAAACCTCAATGATCCGAAGTCCTCTGTCATAATATTCATTGACAATGCCTTTGATGCTGGAGGATTTGCCCGTTCCGGCATCCCCGTACAGCAGGCAGTTGTTCGCTTTTCGTCCGCTCACAAAGGCCTCCGTGTTTTCCACAAGCTTCTGCTTTGCCGCCTCATAACCCACCAGATCGGAGAGCCTTACATGGGCAATGTTCGGGATCGGTTCGATCTCCACGCCCTTCTCTCCGTGTGCGATGCGGAACGCCTTGTGGAGACCGAATTTGCCCACGCCGTAATCCTTGTAGAACTCCGTCAGGGTAGCCTTCATCTCCTCGGGAGAATGGTCTGTCTGAAAACGCTCTGCCAGCTCGCAGATCCGCCCGCAGATCCGCCGGTTATACACCTTGCTCTCCCTGCTGCTCACCCGGTAATCCTTTATCATTTCATATTCCGGCACGCCGAGATGCTCCGCCACCGCCCCGAAGTCAAAATCATAGAACTCCTTGAATATGGCAATGTCATGCAGGGCAGCCTGATTGATGGTTCCCTCCACGGCGCCTCTTATCTCACACGCCATGCTGTAACTGTTCTCATTGCCCACAAGCAGGTTTGCCAGATAACAATGCCACAGATTGCCGTGGAACCCGTGGCTGCCCGCCAGCTCGATCAGACGGTGGATGCAGTCGTATAAAAGCGCCGTCATATCCGCCGTATCGCAGCCGGAATCCTCGTAGTGCTCCATCAAAAACACCATGTCGCGAAGAAGTCCGCCATCCTCAAAATTGCGATATACAATCAATTCCTGTTCTCTCATGCCCAATCAAGCCTCTCAGTAATTCCCCAGAATTTTCATGTTCCGGGTCTCCTCACGCAGTCCGCGCAGCGCATTCTTTACGGCGCTGTCCGCCAGATTTCCCTCAAAATCGATAAAGAAGCGGTACTCCCAGTTCCGGTCCTCGATGGGGCGGCTCTCGATCTTTGTCATGTTCAGTCCGTTGTAAATGAAATGGGACAGGATATGGTAAAGGGAACCGCTTCTGTGGGGAATCTCAAAGCAGATGCTGATCTTCCCCGCGTCCTTCTTAAAAATCTTCCGGTTTGTCACGATGATAAACCGGGTGGAGTTGGTGTCCGACTGGTTGATCCCTCTCTCCAAAACCGTCAGCCCGTATGCCGCCGCTGCATGTGCGCCCGCGATGGCTGCCTGCGTTTTGTCCTTCTCCCGCGCAACCTTCTCGGCGGCAAAGGCATTGTTCTTCATGCTGATCTGCTGCCATTCGGTGCCCTGAAGGTATCGGGCGCACTGCATCAGCGACTGGGGATGGGAGTACACGCGCGTGATATCCTCCTTTTTTGCGCCGGGAAGTGCAAGCAGGCAATGCTCGATTTTTAAGATCTGCTCCGCCACGATATAATTTTCGTATTCCACCAGAAGATCATAGATTTCGCTGACAATGCCCGCGGTGGAATTTTCTATGGGAAGCACGGCGTAATCCGCCCTTCCCTCATCGATGGTGCTCATGGCGTCCCGGAAGGTATCCACATGGATGCTGTTCACCCGCTCCCCGAAAAAGCGGAACATCGCCTCCTGGGAATAGGAGCCCTCGCTCCCCTGAAACACCACCCTCGCATCGGCGGTATCAAAATGCTCCACGCCGATAAAGGGCAGCCTTCCCGTTCCCTCCTTCTCGGCGATCATCCGGTACTGCAGCTTCCGGCTCATGCTCATCAGCTGCTCAAACAACTCCTCCACACCCTGACTGTTGAACTCATTGTGTGTCATTGCCTTTACCTTCTCGATCTTCTCCGCCTCGCGCTTGCTGTCAAACACCTTGCGTCCGGTTCCGAGCTTGTACTCCGCCACATTCCTGCAGACCTCCATCCGCTGTTCGTACAGGCTCACGATCTGCGCATCTATCTCATCGATCTGTTCCCTCAACTCTGTTAAATCCATCCGCGTCTCCTTCGTGTCTTCCTTATTTATTTTCCTATTTTATAACAAGTCCCACTTGATAGCAAGTCTTACAGCGTCTATAATAAAACTGTAATTTTCCACAGAGGAGGATTCCCATGAAAAAGAACCGACGCACCGTAATTGCAGCGATTTTCATTATCCTTGCACTGATCCTTGTCACCGTGCTTTCCTTCCTTTCAAAGAGGGTGAAACCCGTTCCCGCGGGCACGGTGGGAAACACGGCGGGAAACGCCAACAACAACGGTATGTTCTGCGAATATAACGGCGTGGTGTACTTCTCCAACCCCTACGACGGCGGATCGCTCTATTCCATGCTGCCCGACGAGACACAGCTCAGGAAAATAAAATCCGGCAATATCTCAAACATCAACGCCGGCGGGCGCTATCTCTTCTACTACCAGCAGGGCTCCGGCGGCGGTGCGGGACTGGGGTATCTGCGCAACATAAACGGGCTTTACCGCTGCACCTTAAAAGGCGGCGATACGGTCTGTCTCTCTGAGGATCTTATCTTTAACGTGCAGTTGATCGGCAATGAGCTCTATTACCTCACCTCAGATGCTTCCGGTCCGCTGTTCTACCAGATACAGACGGACAAGAGCAGCAAGGTGCTGCTCGCCGCAAAGAGCCGCAATTTTGCCTGTGCACAGGTGGACGGAACCGTGTACTACAACGGTACGGAGAGCAATCACTATCTCTACCGCTACGATACCTCCACAGGCAGCGAGAGCACTGTGTGGGAGGGAAACCTCTGGTATCCCGTCTATGACAGCGGATTTATATACTATCTGGACGTTGCCTCCGACTACCGGCTCTGCCGCTACTCCCTCTCTGAGGATCGGGTGGAGATCCTGACCCACGACAGGGTGGACTGCTTCAATCTGGCAGGGGGCTATCTCTACTATCAGAAAAACTCCGCCTCCGAGCCCGCCCTGAAACGCATGACGACGGACGGACAGAATGTAGAGATCATCATGGAGGGAAATTTCACTCATATCTGTGCCACCTCGCGCTATGTATATTTCAGCGCATTCGGGCCGGATGCTCCCCTCTACCGGACTCCCGTGAGCGGCCCGGTGAGCGTGGGCACTTTCGACGCAGCAAGGGAAGCTGCTTTCCAGTACGCCAAGTGATCTCTCGTCAGATCACCTGCCTGCGGCTCCAGTGTCCGGTGCGGTACCAGATGTAGGATATGCCGAAATTGACTGCCCAGCCGATGGGAACCGCCCACCAGACCGCCTGCACGCCAAACACCGGCGCACCAAGGTTGGCAAACGCCACCCGGATCGCCAGGTTTGCCAGATTGGCAGCCATATACACATTTACATCACCGGCACCCCGTAAGACGCCGTCCGTCACCGCCTTGCAGCCGATCAGCACGAAGAAAAAGCTGAGGAAAAACAGATAGTCCGCGCCGGTGCCAAGCGCCGCCGCTCCGCTGTCCTCATTCAAAAAGGCGCGTATGGCGCTCTCATGGAAGAACTGTAACAAAAGAAGCAGAATCACCGCAAATACCGCTACCATGCAAAGCCCTGCGTGGTAGCCTTTTTTTACCCTTTCCTTCTGTCCTGCGCCCAGATTCTGCGCCGTGAAGGTGGATACCGCATTTCCGGTGGCGATCATGGGCACCACGCAGATGGACTCCACCCGGGAGCCCGCAGAATACCCTGCCAGCACCGAGGAGCCGAAGCCATTCACTACCGACTGCACCAACAGCATGCCGATACTGACGATGGACTGTTGCACAATGGAGGGAATCGCGATTCCGGTTCCCCGTATGAGCATCTGCCCCCGGTACAGGGACGCTTTTCTACCCTCGTTGTCGTAACGGTGCAAAAGTCCCATGAGGATGCAGAAGGAAATCACCGCCGACAGTCCCTGCGCTGCCACGGTTGCCACCGCGACTCCCGTCACGCCCATCTGCAGGACGCAGACCGTATACAGGTCAAGCCCCACGTTGAGCAGCGAAGAAAACAGAAGCAGATACAACGGAATCCGCGACTTTCCCAGCGCATTGAACATGGCGGACAAAATATTATACATAAAAAGGAAAGGGAGCCCGCAGAAATAAATTTGCAGATAGCGGGCTGCCGCATCCAGAATATTCTCCGGCGTTTTTAACGCCACCAGAATATCCCGGTGGAAAAACAGCCCTCCCGCTGCAAGCAGCACGCTGAGTACAAAGAAGTTGATCAAGGCTGTGTATACGCTGGTTTTCATCTCAGCGATCTCCCCCGCCCCCAGATACTGGCTTGTCAGCACAGAAGCGCCGATCCCGCCGCCGATGGCAACCATAATGAATACGGTAGTCAGGGAATATGATGCTCCCACCGCCGCAAGCGCATCCTCTCCCACATACTTCCCCACGATCACGGAATCCGCCATATTGTAAAATTGCTGGAACAGATTGCCCAGAATCATGGGTAATGCAAAAAACAACAGCGCCGTTCCCGTGCGCCCCGTGAGCATATCATTCTTTTTATTTTCCGCTTTTCCCATTTTTTCCCTCATTTCCGCGCATGTCTTTTGCGCATAACGAGTTTGTGTCAAGTGCGCGCAGGCACAAATCTCGTGACTGAAAAATTCTATTTTTCAATCTTTCCTTCAAAATCAGAGCATTTTTGTGCATATGTCTATTGACAGTGCCTGCGATTTGTGCTTATATATACATATGAACAGTTATTCATACGTTCATTTAGAAAACTCAACACTAATATTATACACCACTTATCCTATACTATTAATACCCAAAAGAAAGGATTCCGCCATGAGTGAAGAGAAATTGGAATTAGAAGAAGAAAAAGAGTGCTGCTGCGGACATGACCATGACCATGAGGAACATGAGCATGAGCACCACCACCACGAGCATCACCACCATCACGACGATGATGATGACGACGATTGCTGCTGCGGACACGAGCATGAGCATCACCACCACCATGAGGAGGCTGCAGAGGCACCGATTCCGGTGACGAAGTCCCCCATGCGGGTCTACATCATCAACAATCTGGATTGTGCAAACTGCGCTGCCAAGATTGAGCGCAAGATTCAGGCGCTCCCCGGTGTGGAGTACGCCACCATCACATTTGCAACCAAGCAGCTCCGCATTGCCGCCAAGGATCAGGACGCTCTGCTTCCCATGATCGAAGAGGCATGCACCTCCATCGAGCCGGACTCCACCGTCACCCTGCGTGAGGATATGGCAAAGAAGCCCTCCGGTGAGGAGGATGGCGACAGCAGGAAGGATGTGATCTGCATTCTTGCGGGCGCGGCGCTCTTAATTGCCGGAAAAATCACGGAGAATTACTTCCCCGTTGTCTCCATCGCCCTGTTTGTGATTGCGTACCTGATACTGGGACTTGAGATCGTGATTACGGCAATCCGCAATATTTTTAAAGGAAATGTATTCGACGAGAATTTCCTGATGAGCATTGCAACCATCGGTGCCCTCGCGGTTCAGAACTATGCGGAAGCCGTCGGCGTTATGCTCTTCTACCGTATCGGTGAATGGTTTGAAGATAAGGCTGTTGCAAAGAGCCGCAGCCAGATCATGGATGCACTGGATCTCCGTCCCGAGACCGTCAATCTGATACAGGACGGCGAAGTCAAAGTGATTCCCGCAGGGGATGCCAAGGTGGGAGACATTGTTCTGGTTCGCCCCGGCGACCGCGTGCCGCTTGACGGTGTCATCACCGAGGGCGAGAGCCGCATCGATACCTCCCCTGTGACCGGCGAGCCTGTTCCCGTCAGCGTAAAGGCGGGCAGCCAGATTCTCTCCGGCTGTATGAACATAAACGGCGCTGTCTGGATGAAGGTGGAAAAACCGCTCTCCGAGTCCATGGTAACCCGTATTCTGGATTCCGTGGAAAACGCGGCGGCAAGCAAACCCAGGATCGATCGTTTCATTACCCGGTTCTCCAGAGTTTACACACCGTTCGTGGTACTGTTGGCAATCTGCACCGCAATCATCCCGTCCTTAATCACGGGCGAGTGGCATAAATGGGTCTACACCGCACTGACCTTCCTTGTAATCAGCTGCCCCTGTGCACTGGTACTTTCCGTACCTCTTGCCTTCTTCTCCGGCATCGGAGCAGGCTCCAAGCAGGGTATCCTCTTTAAGGGCGGCGTTGCACTGGAAGCCCTTAAGAATGTAAAGACCATCGTTATGGATAAAACCGGCACCATCACAAAGGGAAATTTTGTGGTACAGCAGGTGGTTTCCCTGGGTGAATCCATCTCCGAGGACAAGCTGCTCTCACTGGCGGCATCCTGTGAATCCGCTTCCACCCATCCCATTGCACTGAGCATCTGTGAGGCTGCCGCTGCAAGGGGTATCGCGGTAAGCAAGAACAACTCCATTCAGGAGATCTCGGGACATGGTATTCAGGCGGAGACCGACGAGGGTACAATCCTCTGCGGCAACCGCAAGCTGATGGAAGACCGCAAGGTCGACACAGCCGCCTACACTCCCGTCTCCTACGGCACGGAGGTCCTGCTTGCAAAGAACGGCAGGCTGATCGGTTATCTGGTTATCGCAGACACCATCAAGCCTGAGGCTTCGGAAGCAATCTACGCTCTGAAGAAGGAAGGACTTGTCACCGCCATGCTCACCGGAGACGCGGAGGAAAGCGCACAGTCCGTTGCCCGGGAGACCGGCATCGACGAGGTACATGCAAAGCTCCTGCCTCAGGATAAGTTAAACAAGCTCTCTGAGATCCGTGATGCGCACGGCGCGGTTATGTTCGTGGGCGACGGTATCAACGACGCACCCGTACTTGCCGGCGCTGATGTGGGCGCTGCCATGGGAAGCGGTGCGGACGCCGCCATCGAGGCTGCAGATGTGGTATTCTTAAACTCCAACATGTCCTGCATCCCCGCTTCCATCCGGATTGCACGGGCAACCGGCCGCATCTCCAAGCAGAACGTGATCTTCGCCCTGACAATAAAGGCACTGGTTATGATCCTCGGCCTTGCAGGCATCGCCTCCATGTGGCTTGCCGTATTCGCCGACACCGGAGTTGCCATGCTGTGTATCTTAAACTCCGTGCGGATCCTGTATAAGAAGTAAAACGACATAGAATTGTCCTGATACAAAAACGGGCATATATCCGAGGGAAGCTCCCTTGATATATGCCCGTTATTTATGTCACAATGCTTATTCTTCGATATGATCGAGACCCTGACTTAAGATGGTGACGATATGGCTGTCGGCGAGGGAGTAGAAAATGGTTTTGCCGTCGCGCCTGTTTTTCACCAGATCCATCTGCTTTAAAACCCTGAGCTGATGGGAGATCGCCGACTGCGTCATTCCTAGCAGGTTAGCGATATCAAGCACACACATCTCAGAGTATTTCAGCACATACAGTATCTTCAACCGGGTGGGATCCCCGAACACCCGGAAAAACTCCGCCAGATCCTGCATCTCCTCCTCCGGGGGCATCGTCTCCTCCACCTCCGTCCTTATCTGCTCATTCAAATGAATAAATCCGCCCTGTTCCTGCTCCACTTTCTTCTCCGTTCCCTGTTGTCAGTCCTTGATAATGCTCACGTATTTCACCGGTGTACGATACTTGTAATTGGAAATCTTGATTCCCGTCTTGGGGCTGCTGGCGTGGATCACCTTGCCGCCGCCGATATACATGGCAACATGGTTGATCGTGCCGGAGCTGTTGGCATAAAAGATCAGATCGCCCGGCTGCAGATCGGAAGCGGAAATCTTGGTTCCCTCCTTCGCCTGCGCTCTGGAGGAATGGGACACCGTAATGCCGAAATGCTTATATACGGCAAGCACAAATCCCGAGCAGTCCGCGCCCTTGGTCAGGCTGGTGCCGCCCCAGACATAAGGATTTCCCAAAAACTGCTTCGCATACTCTACAATATCCACGCGCAGATCAGACACACCCTGCCCGTAGCGCAGCTCACTCATGGTAATCGCCGTTTCCAGCTTTTCCTCCACCGTCACATACTCAGCGGACACATAGGCATCCTCCCCGTCGATGGAGACCTTCACCCAGCCGTCCAGCACTTCCACGACCTCAAGCTCCTCTCCCTTGGGAACCTGTGTCAGCACCGCGCTGTCCACTCCTGCGCCGTCCCTCACCTTCAGGGCGTCCGCATTGACCACCGCCACCGTCTGGATCAGCTCCAGCGCCCGCATTCCTGCGTCCGCGCCCGTGTAGAGATAGTCCGTGCTCACATAGCCGTCCACCTCACCGGAGACGATATGCGCCCATCCGCCGTCCTCCGTGAACTCCAGCACCTCACAGGCAGCGCCCTTCGGCATCTTTCCCACCAGTTTGCCGTCCGTACTCGGCTTTTCCCTCACGTTCAGGTTACCGCTCTCCACATCCGCGATACCCAGATTGGTATAACCCCACAGTGCACCCTCCGCAGACTGTGCTGCAGCAAGACACGACTGTTCATCCAGATCCATATTAAAAAGGCTTGCTGCACCCGCGCAAGGCGTCACCTCGCTCAAGGATCCGCCCTCTGCGGCGGACACCGTCACGGAAGCGCTTCCCGCTGCGGAGCCTGCAAGCATGATTCCTGTCATACATATACTCAAAACACGTACCAGTCTTTTGTTTCTGTTCATGGTTCCTCTTTTCTCTATTTGTTACAAAAATGTTACAAATTGATTATACGCGCATGAGTTCCATAATGTCAATACCTTCCAGATATTTCCTGAAAATCTAATGGTGATAAGCGGCTCCTGCCTCCTTGTCCTCGGCAAGCTGTGCCTGCAAGGCTTCCAGATTTTCAAACTGCCGCTCCGGTCTGCGAAAGGCATAGAAGAATACCTCGACCTCCCTGCCGTAAGCCTCCTGTCCGTAATCGTACAGATAGGTCTCCGCCGTGAGCCTCTTTTCCGCCTCCTCGACGGTGGGCTTGCAGCCGATGTTGCTGATACCGCGGTAATACTTTCCGTCCACCACCGCCCCGGAAAAATAGACGCCGTTAGGCGGTGCCAGCTTCTCCTCCGGCCAGATCACGTTCAGAGTGGGCATCCCCAGGGAATGTCCCAGATGGTTGCCGTGGCACACCTCGCCTGACAACAGATAGGGCGCTCCGAGGAGCTTCTCCGCAAGGCACAGATCGCCCCGCTCCACCGCCTCCCGCACCAGTGTGGAGCTGACCACCTTTCCGTCCACCGAGATCTTGTCGATCAGACAGACCTCCATGCCGACCGTTGCCGCCATGGACTGGAGCAGCGCCGCGTCCCCCGCGCCCCTTGCGCCGAAGGAAAGATCCGTTCCCGCCGCCACAAAGGAGGCTCTCATTCTGTTAAAGAGAATGTCCTTCACGAAGTCCACCGGTGTGATTGCCGCCGTCTTTGCATTTAACGGAAACTCCACCAGAATATCCACGCCGAGCATCTCAAAGATCCGCCGCTTTTCCGCTCTGGTCGTCAGCACCTTCTCCCCCTCGCCGCCGAAGAACACCCCGGCGGGCGGATCAAAGGTAAACACACATGTCCTGCGGCCGTGCACCTTCTGGACTAAGATCTCCTCCAAAAGCCGCCTGTGCCCCACATGTACGCCGTCAAATTTCCCGATGGCAACCGCCGTGTCCTCATTGATATAAAAATCGGTCGTCCCGGTTATAATCTCCATCTCTGTCCTCCCTATGAAGCAAAAAACATCTTTACGGGGCGGAAGCTTCTGCGCGCCTCCTCGAACACATACACGCCGAAGAAAGTGCCCCCGTCATCATAGACACAGACCTCCTCACCGTCACCGTATCTGCGGCGCTCCATGATGTGCTCCGGCAAAAAAGTATTGCCGTTTACAAGCAGCTTGCGAAACGCCGGCTGCACATGCACCGCCCCAAGATCGGGAAACATTTCCTCAACCGGGATCAGCACCGTCTCCACCGCCCCCGCATCTCTCAGCACGGTAAGCTCGTCCAATGTGATGGCGTCCGCCTCCCGGAAGCTGCCGGATCTGGTTCTTCTCAGTGAGACCATTGTGCCGCCGCAGCCCGCCCTCTCCCCGATGTCGTGGCAGAGCGTCCGGATGTAGGTTCCCTTGGAGCAGGATACCCTGAGAGACACAAAGGGAAGCTCCACGCTCTTTACCTCGATCTCATGGAAGGTGATCCGCCTGGGCTTTCTCTCGATTTCCCGTCCTTCCCTTGCCAGATCGCAGAGCTTCTTTCCGCCCACCTTCAGGGCAGAATACATGGGCGGAATCTGGTCATACTCCCCCACAAATCCGTCGATGATCTCCCTGATCTCCTGCTCGGACACCTCCACGGGGCTCTCCTTCAGGATGCTTCCCGTCATATCCTGCGTGTCCGTCACAACGCCGAGGCGCAGAACCGCCTCGTATTCCTTGTCCCTGTCCGTCAGCATGTCGCACAGCTTCGTGCCGCTGCCCAGACATACAGGCAGCACGCCCTCCGCCTCCGGATCCAGCGTGCCGGTGTGTCCAATTTTTCTCTGTTTGAGAATACCCCGCATTTTTGCTACGACATCATGCGAGGTATATCCTTTTTCTTTATAAATGTTAATGATTCCGTTATACATCTTCCTGTTCCTTCAACTGCTGTTCAATATGCAGGGACAAGTTGTTGATCACATCATGCATGTTTCCCGACATGGTACAGCCCGCCGCGCGGACATGTCCTCCGCCCCCGAAAAAGGAGGCTGCCTTTGCCACATCCACCTTCTCGTTGGAACGCATGCTCACCTTGTATTCCTGCACGCCGATCTCATACATGAAGATCGCACAATCGATCCCCCTGATATTGCGGAGCTGATTGACGATCCCGTCCAGATCGGAGGGAACCACATCATAGAACTTCATCATTTTGCGGTCCACGCAGCTTACAATGCATCTGCCGTCCATAAAGCGGACGCTCTCCATGAGCGCTCTGCCGAGGATCTGCGTCTGCAGATAGGTTTTCTGATAGAAGCTCTCCTCTATGATCTTGGAGAAGGGAAATCCGTAGCGCAGCAGCTTTGCCCCGATCTCCATTGTGCGGGGCGTTGTGTTGGAATACTGGAACACACCGCAGTCATGGATGATTCCGGTGTAGAGCGCCACCGCGATCTCCTCGTCCAGCCGCTCCTCCTCGAAAAGCCCATACAGAACCTCCGCCGTTGAGCTGGCGGAAGGCTCCACCACGTTCACATCCCCACAGCCGTTCCTGTTGCTGATGTGATGGTCAATATTAATTTTCTTACGGCTTCCATCAAAAAAGGGCTGTGCCTTTCCCAGTCTGTCCGCCGCCGTATCCAGCGCAAAGAACACGTCAAAGGCTTCCCCCTCCGCATACACGGAGTCCACCTCGTCCAGATGCTTCAGATGCCCGAAGCAGTCCGGCAGGCTTTCCAGATAAACCTTGATCTTTGCCTGCGGCAGCGCCTTCTTTAAATACAGATACAGCGCCATGGAGGAGCCGATGGCATCCCCGTCCGGTCTGATGTGCGCACTGATGCCGATTCTGTCCGCACCCTGGCACTCCGTCAACAAATTCATTCCTGATCTCCTTTGATGACCTCATCGATCTTCTTTGACATATTTACACCATATTCGATGGATTGATCCATGATAAACGTGATGTCCGGCGTGTTGCGGAGATTGATGGTGCGCGCAAGCTGGTTTTTGATATAGCCCTCCGCGCTGCGCAGTCCTTTGCAGGTGTCCTCTCTTGCCTTCTCGTCCCCGTAGACGCTGATCCATGCCTTACAGGTCTTTAGATCCGGCGCAACCTCCACCGCCACCACACTGGTGAGCGGGCTGATCCGGGGATCCTTGATCTCTCCCCGGATGATTTCTGCCAGAACCCGCTGAACTTCCCCGTTGATACGGGTATTTTTTACACTGTTTTTCCTCATGCCGACTCCATTCTTTTACTTTCTATCTGGGCACCTCGACCATGATATAAGCCTCCACGATATCAAGCTCCTGCATCTGGTCAAAGCCCTCGAATACAAGACCGCACTCAAAGCCTGCCTTTACTTCCTTTACATCATCCTTGAAACGCTTTAAGGACGCCAGCGCACCCTCGTAGATCTGCTCGCCCTCGCGGGTGATACGCACCTTGGCTCCTCTCTGGAACACGCCGTCAAGCACATAGGAACCGGCGATATTTCCCACTGCGGACGCCTTGAAGATCTGGCGTACCTCCGCATGGCCGATCACCTTCTCCTCAAACACGGGATCCAGCATACCCTTCATGGCTGCCTCGATATCCTCGATTGCCTGATAGATGACCTTGTAGAGACGGATGTCCACGCCCTCTCTCTCCGCCGTAGCCTTTGCCGTCGCGTCAGGACGCACGTTGAAGCCGATGATGATCGCGGAGGAAGCGCTTGCGAGCATGACGTCGGACTCGTTTATGGCGCCCACGCCGCCGTGAATACACTTTACTACCACTTCCTCGTTGGACAGCTTCATCAGGCTCTGTTTCACCGCCTCCACGCTTCCCTGCACATCCGCCTTCACGATCAGGTTCAGCTCCTTCAGATTGCCCTCCTGAATCTGGGAGAACAGATCGTCCAGAGACATCTTGCTCTTGGTCTCCTCCAGCATCTTCTCCTTATTCTGTGCCAGATAAGTCTCGGCAAAGGATTTTGCCGTCTTGTCGTTCTCATGGGCAAGGAATACCTCGCCTGCGCTGGGCACATCGCTCAGACCCAGAATTTCCACAGGTGTGGAAGGCGTTGCCTCCTTCAGGCGTCTGCCCTTGTCGTCGATCATGGCACGTACCTTGCCGTGGCTTGCCCCTGCGGAAATGAAATCTCCCACATGGAGCGTACCTTTCTGTACCAGAACGGTCGCCACGGGACCGCGTCCCTTGTCAAGCTCTGCCTCGATCACCAGACCTCTCGCGCGTCTGTTGGGATTTGCCTTGAGTTCCAGAATGTCTGCGGTCAGCAGAATGGTCTCCAGCAGATCTTCAATTCCCTCTCCCGACTTTGCGGACACGGGCACGAACTCTGTGGTTCCGCCCCAATCCACCGGGATCAGCTCATACTCGGTGAGCTCCTGCTTTACCCTGTCAACATTTGCGTTGGGCTTATCAATCTTGTTGACTGCCACGATGATCTCGATGCCTGCCGCCTTGGCGTGGTTGATTGCCTCCACCGTCTGCGGCATCACGCCGTCGTCGGCTGCCACCACAAGGATTGCAATATCCGTTGCATTTGCACCTCTCATACGCATGGCGGTAAACGCTTCGTGTCCGGGCGTATCGAGGAAGGTGATCTTCCTGTCATTCACGGAAACCGTGTATGCACCGATATGCTGGGTGATACCGCCTGCCTCCCTGTCCGTCACATTCGTTTTACGGATCGCATCCAGCAGGGATGTTTTACCATGGTCAACATGACCCATGACACAGATAACGGGCGGGCGGGAAACAAGATTTTCCTCCTGCTCCTCATCCTCCTTCAAAAGCTCCTCGATCACATCCACCTTGACTTCCTTCTCGCAGAGGATGTCATACTCCATGGCGATGTTTTCCGCCTCCTCGTAGGAAATCTCCTGATTCAGGGTCGCAACCTTGCCCTCTAAGAAAAGCTTCTTGATAATGGCAGAGGGCTGGATCTTCATCTTGTCTGCCAGCTCCTTGATGGTGATGGTCTCGGGAAGCACGATCACCTTGATCACTTCCTCTGCCGCCTCATCCTTCTTCTTTTCCGGCTTGATGAATCTGCCGGGCTTGTTCTTTACCTGTGCGTCCTCTTCCTCGTAGATATAGTCCTTGCGTGAGCGCTTATCCTTCTCCTGACTGATGCGGCGCTTTTCTTCATCTCTGTGCTTCTCGGCATCCTTTGCAGGAGTGTCTGCCACAAAGCTCTTGCCCTGGCCCGGCTTTCTGAAGTTATCTCTCTGCCCTCCATTGCCTCTGTTATCGCGCCCATTACCGCCAAAAGGCCTCTCACCGCCTGCGCCGCCGCCATTACCGCGGAAGCCGCCCTGAGAACCGTAAGAACCCGTTCTGCCTGCGCCATCCGGACGGCGATCACCTCTTTGACCGCCCTGCGGTCTGTCCGTTCTGTTTCCGTAACTGCTGCCATAAGAAGGTCTTTCGCCTCCTGTTCTCGTCTGATTGTAACCGGAGCCGGTCTGTCCGCTCCTCTGCTGGTTATGATATCCGCCTCGCTGCGGTCTGTCCGTTCTGGGCGCCCTGTCCTGTCTGTCTCTGTCAGGTCTGTCCGTTCTGGGCGGTCTGTTCTCCGTTCTTGCCGGAGCGCTTCCCTGAGCTGCCGGCGCTGCCTGTGCGGGCGCTGCAGGTCTCTCTGCCTGTGCCGGCTTTACAGCCTCCTGCTTCTTCTGGGGCTGCGGTGAAGGCACCATCTGTACGCTGGGCGTAGGGGAGGGAGGTGTCAGCGGTTTGATCGGTCTCGCCGGTGCGTTCTGTCCCGGTCTGCCGTTCTGTCCGGGTCTGTTTGCCTGTCCCTGCCTGCCATTCTGACCCGGTCTGTTGTTCTGCGCCTGTGCAGGTCTGTTCTGACCGCCCTGCGGTCTTGCGCCCTGCTGTCCCGGTGCTCTGGAGTTCTGGGGATTGCTCACGAAAATGATCTTCTTTTTCTTCTTGGGTGCATCCTCAGCCCCTGCGGCGTCCTCTTTTCCGGCTGTCTCTGCCGCAGCAGCCTCAGCCTTCGGCGCCTCCTTCTTCTCCGGTGCTCTCTTGGGAGCTTCCTTGGGCACCTTGGCCTCTTCCTTGGTCTGCTCCTTTGCCCCGCCGCCGAAATGCTTTCTGACAAGCGCTGCCGCATCCTCCTCAACGGTACTCTGCGCAACCTTTGCCTCTATGCCCTTCTCCTGCAAAAAGGCGATCACCTCTTTGCTTTGTCTGTCCAATTCCTTTGCAAGCTCATGTATCTTGATTTTCGCCATGCTTTTCACTACCTCCTAGTTTTGTAATTCTTCCAGATGTTTTTCGATCGTGCGTGCAAGCCCCTCTTCCAGCACAGCCACAGAGGATCGTATCTCCTTGCCGATGCAGTGCCCCAGTTCTTCCTTCGTCCCGTAAATATAGACCGGAACGCCGTAATAGGAGCATTTGTCATGAAACAGCTTCCTTGTGTTGTCAGACGCATCCTGCGCTACGATCACCAGCATGGCGGAACCGTCCTTCACGGCATTTTCCACGGAAAACTCCCCGCTCACCACGTTTCTGCCTCTTGCTGCCAGACCCAAGAGCCCATATATCTTACTCTGCTTCAATCTCTCCGACCTCCGTACCGCCATCCTGCGGCTCATAGAACTCTCTTTCGAGTTCTCCGTAAACCTCATCCGGAATACTCATTTTGAAGGAACGCTCCAGCCCTCTGTTCTTCCGCGCCAGTCTCAGACAGTCGGCACTCTTACAAAGGTATGCACCCCTTCCGTTCTTTTTACCTGTCATATCCAAAACAATGTCATTTTCCGTGGTTTTCAACACGCGCATCATTTCTTTTTTGCTCTTCATTGTCCCACAGCCCACGCATTGTCTCAAAGGAATCTTTTTATTCATTCTCCGAATCCGCGCCCTCCTCGTTCAGGTCTTCTCCGTCCTCCGCATACTCTTCGTAGTCCTCGTCCTCGTACTCATCGTAATCGTCCACATAGTCCTCATAGCGGAATCCCGGAGCGTCCTTCGCCTGGGTCTCTGACTTGATGTCTATCTTGTAGCCTGTCAGTCTAGCTGCCAGTCTCGCATTCTGTCCTTCCTTACCGATTGCAAGGGAGAGCTGATAGTCGGGAACCACGACCTTTGCGGTCTTCTCGTCGGGATCTGCAAATACCGCCACGATCTTTGCAGGGGAAAGTGCGTTCTGGATCAGGTTTCCGGGGTTCTCGTCCCAGTTTACGATATCGATCTTCTCACCTCGCAGCTCCTCCACGATCGCGTTGACTCTGGCACCGTTCATACCTACGCAGGCACCTACTGCATCCACGTTGGGGTTGTTGCTCCAGACAGCGATCTTGGTACGGCTTCCTGCCTCTCTGGCAATGCTCTTGATCTCAACCGTGCCGTCCTTTATCTCGGTCACTTCCGATTCAAACAGTCTCTTTACCAGTTCCGGATGTGTGCGGCTCACATTGATGCGGGGGCCCTTCGGCGTGTTCTTCACCTCAAGGATGTATACCTTGATTCTCTCGGTGGGTCTGAACACTTCGCCTCTCACCTGCTCGCTCTCGCTTAACATGGCGTCCGCCTTGCCCAGATTGATGCTGATGTTCTTGCCGATATAGCGCTGTACCACACCGGTTACAACATCCTTTTCCTTCTCGTAATACTGATTGTAGATCACGCTTCTCTCTTCCTCGCGGATCTTCTGCAGGATCACATTCTTGGCATTCATGGTTGCGATTCTGCCGAACTCCTTGGACTTGATCTCCACATGGATCACATCGCCCACCTTTGCCTTGGAAGAAATTGCCTGCGCGTCCTCCAAAGAAATCTGGAGACAGTCATCCTCCACATCCTCTTTCGTGGGCACGACCTCCTTCTCCGCATAGCAGAGGAAATCGCAGGTGTCTCTGTCGATCTCCACCTTGATGTTGTCCGCCTTGCCGAAATGGTTCTTGCAGGCAGTCATCAGGGAGTTTTCGATCGCTTCAAACAGCGTCTCCTTGCTGATCTCCTTCTCCTTCTCCAGAATGTCGAGTGCCTCCATCAGTTCCTTATTCATTTTCCTATATCCTCCTGTTTTCTCTTTTTTAAAAGTCAAGCGCCAATCTGATCAGCGCAACATCGCTTCTCTTGAATACCTGTTCTCCCGTTTCCGTCTCTATGGTAACGGTGTCCGCATTGTAGCTTTTCAATATCCCCGAAAAATCCTTACATTTTTCGATGGGCTTGTAGGTCTTTAGCTCCACCTGCATTCCGATGCTCTTCTCAAGATGCTTATCCTTCTTCAGCGTCCTGCCAAGTCCCGGGCTCGACACCTCAAGGATGTACGCATCCAAGATAAAGTCCTCCGCATCCAGTGCGTCCGAAAGCGCCCTGCTCACATTCTCGCAGTCCTGTATGTTCACACCCCCGGGCTTGTCGATATACGCCCGCAGATACCAGTCCGCGCCCTCCTTCACATACTCCACATCATAGATCTCCACGCCGTTTGCCGCCGCGATGGGGGCAAGCAGAGCCTCTGTCTCTGACTCGTATGTCTCTCTCTTAGACATCTCTCACCTGTTCCTTTCTAATTCTCCCATATCACACAAGAAGAATCCTGCTTGCAGGATTCTCCGCCGCAGTGCGATCCTGCCCGGAGGGCTCGGAGTAATCTCCTATCATACAAGAAAGAGTGGCGCTCAGTCCACTCTTTCTAGCATAATTACTATTCATTAACCGTATTCAGTCTATACCTTATATCCATGATTGTCAACGGGTTTTGCAAAAAAATACGCATTTTTCTTAAGTTCATTCGTAATATGCCGCCTCTCTTGCCGCAACCTCCGCAAAGACCTCGGAGGGCACGATCTCCTCCACCAGCGCTCTCACCTCTCCGAAGATCGGTTCCTTCCTCACAGCCGCCGGTGCCGGTCCTGTCGTTCCCCTCATACCAATAGACGGAGATTAACATCTCCCCCGCTCCCTCCTCAAAAAAGGCAATCTCGTAGCTGAATGCCTCCGCATCCTCCCCGCGGTGCATGAAAAACACCTGAATCTGCCCATTGCTCTGTGTTTCGGGCTCCCGGGTATTCTCCCGGATGCCGTCCACGGTCTGCCAGATCATGACGGACAGAAGCCCTGCGCCCAGCAGTCCGAATACGGGCGTGAAGGAAAGCGGCTGACGCTGCACGATCCTTGCAACAATCCCATAGATTCCCACGCCCACGAAGACCAGGGCGATCAAATAGCCGAAAAAGAGGTACACCCACTGGGGCATTTCGCCGTTTTTATCCTTCACGAACACGCCGAGGATGATGATTACCAGCATGAACAGCAGAACCGACACCACAACGCCGACACCGCTGCCCTGTCCGTTTGTCACCTCTTCGTCCGCATTGAGCAGAAGCCGCCCGCTCCTGTCATCATAGCTGGAGCGGATCACCTCGCCTACCTCGATGGGTTCTTCCCTTTTCAGGGTCTTTATGATCTGTTCGCCGTACTTTCCGTAAAAATCCACCTTGACTTCATAGTAGCGCATCACCTCGCCGGTATTCAAAAGCTCTTTTTCCTGATACTCACAGGAGATGACCCTTGCGTCCACCTGTCTGGCATGCTTTACCATGTAGCGCGGGAAGATCACGCCGTACGCGCAGAGTCCCAGCAACGCCACAATGAAAAGAATCGCAAATACAACTCCGATCATCTCTCCCGTTTTCCCTCTTCACCTGTCCGTCCGCTGTTTTCCTCCCGCGCCTGCAATTCCTCCCAGAGCTGCTGCATGGTCTTTTGCAGGATCGGATGTCTGAAGCGGGGGGCAATCTCCGCCATGGGCTTCAGCACAAAGTCCCGGTTGTGCAGATCCACATGGGGAACGATCAGGTTATCATCCTCATAGATCAGTTTGTCGTAAAAGAGAATATCCAGATCCAGCGTCCGGGGGCCCCATCTGAGCGTCCGCTCCCTGTGGGCAGCCGCCTCGATCTCATGGAGCCTACAGAGCAGCTCGGCGGGAGAGTAGAGCGTATCAAGCAGCACCACCCCGTTTAAGAAATCGTCCTGCTCCACACCACCGTAGGGCTTTGTCACGATCAGACTGCTCACCTTCTCCACCCGGATGCGCGGATCCGTTGAAAACGCGCGCAGCGCCTCTTCGATATATGTCCTGCTGTCTCCCATATTGGAGCCCAGCGCCACATACGCTCTGTGCCATCCTCTGTGTATGCGCACACAGACGGTGGAAAACTCCATGGGGATGGGCGCATGGGGCTTGTGAAGCTCAAGCGTCACCGCCCGCACACGGGGAAACTGCCGTAAAATCTCCTCTGCCGTCCGCTCCGCTGCCGTCTCGATCAGGTCATAAGTCTGCTCCGTCAGGCATCTGCCGATGAGAAGGCTGACCTCCCCGTAGTGGGTGGATTTTGTCAGATCGTCCGTAAGTCCCGCCTCCCGCAGATCTGTGTAGAGATCGGCATTCACATAAAAATCCTGTCCTGCCTCCTTCTCCTCCCGGAACACACCGTGGTGTGCAAACACCTTCAATCCTTCTATATGAATCACATCACAAAACTCGTAGTTCACTCTATGTCTCCTCATCCTACTCGCTGTAAAGGATGGCCTCCGTCATCCGGATCGCCCGCACGTTCTCCTTCACATCATGCACCCGCACGAACATACAGCCCTTCATCACTGCCATCACCGTTGTGACAAGCGTTCCCTCCAGTCTCTCCGGGGCGGGCAGCTCCAGTGTCAGCCCGATCACGGATTTCCGGCTGGTGCCCAACAGAATGGGACAGCCCAGCACATGAAGCTGTTCCATATTGTTGATGATCTGAAGGTTCTGTTCGTAGGACTTTGCAAAGCCGACTCCGGGATCCAGAATGATCTTATCCTGCGGGATCCCCGCGCACTCCGCCAGATGCAGGCAGTCCGCCAGATCCGCCGCCACATCCTGCATAAAGCTGCGGTAATCCGTATCTTTTCTGTTGTGCATCAGACAGCAGGGCAGCCCGCTCTCTGCAATGACCTTTGCCATCTGCCCATCATATTTCAGTCCCCAGATGTCGTTGATCAGATCCGCGCCCGCCTCTATGCCCGCCTGCGCCACCCGGCTCTTATAGGTATCCAGAGAAACCGGCACATCAAACCGCGCTTTCACCGCCTCGATCACGGGCACCACTCTCTCCGTCTCCTCCTCGTCGGATAAAAGCGTATAGCCGGGGCGTGTGGATTCGCCGCCGATATCCAGCACATCCATGCCGTCCTTCAGCATCTCCTCCACATGGGCAAGCGCCGCGTCCATGCGGTTCCACTTTCCGCCGTCCGAAAAGGAATCCGGCGTTACATTCAGAATCCCCATCACATAAGTTTTGCCGCTTACCTTAAAATCCCTGTTTCCGATTTGCATGTCCGTATCCTTCTTTCCCGCTCCTAAAAACGGATGCGCAGATTCTTCCTCTCATTCTTCCAGTTGCAGTCCTTTTCCGCCCGGCACACAAAACACGGTCTGCTCGCCTTGTCCGCCCGGTATAAGATACCCGCAAGCGAAGGCTCTCCTGCGATTTCCTTCGTCCTGTGAAGGCGGATCGCATTTAAAATATCGCCCGTTTCTTTATCGTCAAACCCACAGTCCGCAAGGATTTTCGGCGCTATGGCGGCGCTTGCCAGCTCATGTGGCGTCCCGTTCGCATACTGCACATATCTGCCGATGTCATGCAGAAGTCCCGCCGCATAGACAAGCTCATCCGCCACCGGGATACCCTCTTTCAGTTTGAGGATCATGCCGATCCTTGCCACATCCAGAAAATGCACCATGTCATGGCGGCAGAACTGCCTGTTCTCCTCCGCTTTCCTGTTTTTCTCCACACATTCGATAAATAAATCGTGATTTAATATTTTGTCAATCCGTTCCATTTCCTGCACGATTCTGTCCTATCTGCCGATCATGGACAGCACCCTGTCCTGCAGCGCCGTATCATTCTTGAAGCATCCCTTCGCGGAGACCGTTACGGTGCGGCTGCCCGGCTTTTTGACGCCGCGCATGGTCATGCACATATGCTCCGCCTCCACCACTACCATAACACCCTTTGGCGCCAGATGCTTCATGATGGCATCCGCGATCTGACCGGTCATCCTCTCCTGGATCTGGAGCCTGCGCGCATATACCTCCACCGTCCGGGCAAGCTTGCTCAAGCCCACCACTTTTCCGTCCGGTATGTATGCCACATGCGCCTTTCCGTAAAACGGCATCATGTGATGCTCGCAGGTCGAGTAGAACACGATATCCCTCTCCAGCACCATTCCGTCGTTTTCCACGGTGAAGGTTTTATGCAGATGCTCCGCGGCATCCTCCTCCATCCCGGCGAGGATCTCCTCATACATTCTGGAGATTCTTCCCGGCGTATCCAAAAGTCCTTCTCTTGCGACATCCTCTCCGACTCCCTCCAGAATCAGCCGCACCCCGGCTTCTATCTTCTCTCTGTCCATGCCATCAGTCCTTTCCGGCATCATTTCTTCTGCCGTCCTTTCACAATATCCGTCATTCTCCCCAGATAGGACAGGGAACCGAAACAAAGGATCACGTCCTCCGGCTTTGCCAGCAGATACGCCATCTCCACCGCTTCCTCCAGACTGTCCGCCGTAGTCACAACGGGGCGGTACTCCCGGACTGCCTGTGCCAGTGTATATGCAGGCAGGGCTCTCGGATTGTCGGGCGGCGTCACCGTTATGATCTGATCCGCATACGCATAGGTCTGCGCCACCACCTTTTCATATTCCTTGTCCTTCAATATTCCCATTATATAGATAATCCTTCTGTTTGTAAAATAGAAACGGACGGAATCCGCAAGTTTTTTTGCGGCTGCCTCATTGTGTGCGCCGTCAAGGACAAACAGCGGCCGTTTCCCGATAATCTGGAACCTTCCCGGCCACTCCGTGGCAAGCAGTCCCTTCCGAAGCTGCTTCTCCGTCACCGGATACCCCGCCTGTCCAAGCGCCGCGATCACCTCCACCGCCAGTGCCGCATTCTCCGGCTGACACCTGCCCGCAAGCGTGATCTCCAGATCCCGGTATTCGGTGCCGTACCGGTCGCGGTAGGAAAAGCGCTGTTTTTCCAGTCCGTACTTTACCCGTGCAGGCTCTCCCGCAACCGTGACAGAGCAGCCCTTCTCCTCTGCCTCCTTCTCAATCTCCGCCATCGCCTCCGGCTCCTGCGGCGCGCTTATTACATAACAGTTGTTTTTAATTATGCCAGCCTTGTGTGCCGCAATGGATCCCAGTGTTTTTCCCAGAAACTGCATGTGATCCATGCTGATGGGCGCAAGCACCGCCGCCAGCGTTGTTCCGATCAGGTTGGTCGCGTCCTCGCGCCCTCCCATTCCGGTCTCCAGCACCACGATCTCACACTCATTCTCCGCAAAGTATAAAAACGCTGCTGCCGTCTCCACCTCAAAGGGCGTGGGCTGGGGCAGTCCGTCCGCCACCATGGCGTCGCAAGTCTCCCGCACCCGGGTCAGCATTTCCGCCATGGCGCCCTGGGAGATTTTTCTGCCGTTGATCTGTATTTTTTCACAATATGTAAAAATAACAGGTGATATATACCTTCCGGTCCTGTAGCCCGCCGCCTTTAAAATGGTGGAAACATAAGCCAGTACGGAGCCTTTGCCGTTCGTTCCCGCAATGTGGACAAACCGCAGCCTTTTTTGCGGATCCCCAAGACGACGGCATAATTCGGTAATGCTTGTAAGCCCCGGCACAATGCCGCATTTTTTCAAAGAATCCACATATGCAAGCGCCTCTTTATAGTTCATGGTATAATCAAACCCTTTCCGGGACATACTGTTCCCTATGAAAAAATATATTCACAACTTTATCCATTGCGGCATTTTAGGCTGGTGTATCGAAATCCTTTTTACAGCCTTCCATTCCTTCCGGCAGCGAAAACTGGCATTAAAGGGAAGCACCTCAGTCTGGATGTTTCCCATCTACGGCAGCGCCTGTCTTTTGTCCCCCATCTGCCGTCTGCTAAAAGGAAAGCCCTTGCTCGTCCGGGGCGGCGTATATGCGGGGCTGATCTTCGGCGCAGAGTACTTAACCGGCACCCTGCTCTCCAGAAAGCAGATCTGTCCCTGGGATTACAGCCGTTCCCGCTGGCATGTAAAAAAGGTGATCCGGCTGGATTACCTGCCCTACTGGTTCCTGACAGGGCTTCTGTTTGAAAGGCTTTTGGCTGAGACCGATTCGGAAGGCTCCGCTTAAGTCTGCCCGCAAAAGGACGGGGCCTGCGCCACCGTCCTTTGATAAGTTTCCTATTCCGATGCGGTACGTATCAGTCCAGATCATCCGCATCCGCCATGCTGCCGATATCCAGCGTGTTCAGCGTTCTTCTGCGCATACGCGCTGCCTCCGACGCCTCCAGAATATAATTCTTGATCGTCTTGGAATGCTTGATATGGGGCATGATAAGCTTGGGATGGGTGGTATCACCCGTAAAGCAGGTGATGGTTCCCAGACCGCAGAGCCTCTCCAGAAGGCTTGCCTTGTGCTCCACATCCTGCACCTTATACATATAGCAGTCATTTTCCACTTTATTGAGGAAGCCCTGATTGATCGTGATCGCATCATCCTGAATGATGAATTTCGTAAAGGTAAAGGGCAGTCCCAGAAAAAGCCATCTTTTTCTCTCCACAAACTTGATGTCAGGGTTCTTCTCTTTTGCCATAATTGTTTCCTCCGTTCCCCTCTGTTCTCTTTTGTTATATTATATAGGAAATACCGGCAGGTTGCAAGATGCTATTGATTCCGAACCGCAATTGTGGTATCATGTCCAAAAAAGAAAAACAAGGATCAAAGGAGGATACCATGACAGCCAACGAATGTATCAGGGGACGCAGAAGCATCCGTCAGTTTTCAGACAAACCGGTTTCCCACGATGTACTTTCCCGGATCGTAGAGACCGCCTCCTATGCCCCCAGTTGGAAAAACACGCAGATCGTGCGTTATATCGCGGTTGAGGGGGGATTGAAGGATAAGATCGCATCCGACTGTACCACCGCTTACGCAAGAAACGGGGAGATTATAAAGAACGCTCCCATGCTGATCGCCGTTACCATGATCAGGAACAGAAGCGGCTTTGAGCGCGACGGTTCTTACAGCACGCCGAAGGAAGGCGGCTGGCAGATGTTTGATGCCGGTGTTGCCACTGAGGCATTTTGTCTCGCCGCTTATGAGGAGGGACTCGGAACCGTGATCATGGGAATCTTTGATGAGGCACAGGCTGCCTCCTATTTGGAGATTCCGGAGGACAGAGAGCTTGTTGCTCTTGTTCCCATCGGTTATCCCGCCGAGGCTCCCGCAGCTCCCAGACGAAAGCCCGTGGAGGAATTGTTATCTTATAAATAAAAACCAAAATCGAAGAGATTTTTTTCTCTTCGATTTTTTTGGAAAAAATCAGTAGAATGGAGAAGAAAAAATGAAACATGTAATGAGTCCGCTTGATTTTTCTGTGGAAGAGCTGGATCGTCTGTTTGATCTGGCGGTCGATATCAAACAGCATCCCGCCGAGTATGCGCATGCCTGTGACGGAAAGGTGCTTGCCACCTGCTTCTATGAGCCCAGCACCCGCACGCGCTTAAGCTTTGAATCCGCCATGATCCATCTGGGAGGACAGGTTCTCGGCTTCTCCGATGCCGCCAACTCCTCCGCCTCCAAGGGCGAGAGCGTTTCCGACACCATCCGCATCATTTCCTGCTACGCAGACATCTGCGCCATGCGCCACCCCAAGGAGGGCGCACCCATGGTGGCGGCGGAGAAATCCGATATCCCCGTGATCAACGCCGGAGACGGCGGACACCAGCACCCCACCCAGACGCTGACGGATCTGCTCACGATCCGCACCCTAAAGGGCAGGCTGGATCACCTGACCATCGGTCTTTGCGGCGATCTGAAATTCGGTAGAACCGTACACTCCCTGATCAACGCGCTTGTGCGCTATCCGGACGTGCGCTTTGTGTTCATCTCCCCCGAGGAGCTGCGTGTTCCCGACTATATCACCGATATGCTGAAGGAGAGAGGCATCCCCTACGAGGAAGTGATCCGCCTTGAGAACGTACTGCCCACGCTGGATCTGCTCTACATGACCCGCGTGCAGAAGGAGCGTTTCTTCAACGAGGAGGATTATGTCCGCTTGAAGGATTTCTATGTGCTGGATGCCGCCAGGATGGCGCTTGCCGGCCCCGAAATGCTGGTGCTACACCCGCTCCCCAGAGTGAACGAAATCTCCGTGGAGGTGGACGAAGACCCCCGCGCCGTATACTTCAAGCAGGCGCAGCTCGGCATGTATGTCAGAATGGCTCTGATCCTGACCCTGCTTGATATTGCACCCAAAACCGTATAAAAGGGAGGACATACCGCTATGTTGAACGTTGGAAAAATCGAGGAAGGCTTTGTTCTTGACCATATCAAAGCCGGAAAAAGCATGGACATCTACGAGCATCTGCAGCTCGGCAAGCTGGACTGCACGGTGGCGATCATCAAAAACGCCCGCAGCAATAAGATGGGAAAGAAAGATATTCTGAAAGTGGAATGCGACATCGACCAGCTTGATCTGGATGTGCTGGCATTCATCGACCACAATATCACCGTCAACGTGATCAAGGACGGCGAGATCGTGGATAAGAAGGTACTGGTATTACCCAAGATGATCAAGAATGTGATCCGTTGCAGGAATCCCCGCTGCATCACTTCCATTGAGCAGGGACTCCCGCATATCTTTGTACTGGCGGATGAAGAAAGAGAAATCTACCGCTGTAAATACTGTGAAGAGAAAGGCGGCGGCTCCTTCTGCTGATCCGCGTTACTTCTCTTCTGCCTTATCCTTCAACTCGTCCAGAACATCCTTGTACTTGCGGGAGCTCATGGTCGGGTTGTTGCGGATACGGCGGTTCAGGTCACGATGGCTGCGAAGCCTTTCATGGCTTGCAGCATTTAACTCGTACTCGGTCTTCAGATCCATGATCTCTTCCCTGGTATCGTCCGAGTATTCGTCCGTTCTCCTTCTCACACCGTCCTTAAGAGCAGTCAGGCTCTTTTCGATGCTGTCCTTCAGTTCCTCTATCCTAAGCTTGTCCACAAGCACATCCTTGGTACGGCCGATTCCCTCGGAAAGCGCATCCTTTATCGCATCCTTCTTCTGACCTACGCTCTCCGTGATCGCCTCCTTACGCTGCGCCCAATCCTCTCCTGTCACCGCCGCAATCACATCCAGACGCTTCTGCACCCTTGCAAGCTCCTCCTTGACCTTCTCCATCCGCACCAGAATATCCCGCAGATCCAGAGCTGCCTTGAAGGAAAGCACAAAATCGCCTGCAATATAACAGGTCAGCAGAATGGTCACAACCGACAGCACATTCGTCGGAATGGCGAGCACCACGCGCTCCACAGGCTTATGGATCACATAGTTCATAAGCAGGGTAAGCCCGCCCCACGCCAGCGAGGAGCCCAGGCAGATCTGCCCCTGAAAGTTGAGAGGCTGCTCGGAATAGTCCCAGTAGCGCACCTTGAACAGCGCCTCCATGACCACTCCCGTCACGTACTCAAGCAGCGTCGCGCCGATGAAGCCTGCGATGTATACCGCCCACCAGTGCGCCAGAAACGGCTTTGACACCACCAGCATCATCACCGCCCCGCTCCCGTACAGCGGGAGAAACGGCCCCTTCATAAACCCTCTGTTGACCCACTTCCTGCTCTTCAGGGACACATAGGTCGATTCAAAGCACCACCCGAAGAAGCAGTAAAAATAAAAAATAAACAGCCACTGCATGATCGAATAGGAAAACATTCAGCGATACACCTCCGCGGCAAGACACAGCTTGCCTTTCTTTGTCGTATATTTGATTTCAAGGAAACGGAACTTGCCAAACCCGCGCACATTGACCACCTCGCCGGGCTTTAAAAGCCTGCTGTTGTTCTCGGTCAGTCTGCCGTCCACAAACACTTTGCCGTCCCGGAAGAGTGCAAGGCTGTCCCCTCTGGAAATATTATAAACCTTGGCTATGCAGCCGTCAATCCGCAGGGAGCTGACCAGCACCTCCGCTTCCTTCGGCGCATCCGCCTCCGTCTCCGCAATCTTCTCTGCAATCCGGCACCGTACATGCGTATGCCGCACCTGTGTCAGATTCTCACAGATAAAGTCCGCCATGCCCGCAAGGCAGTACAGATATCCCTCCCTGCCGCCGACCCTGATATCGCCCACACAGCTCCGCTCAATCCCCAGATGCATCAGCGCTCCCAGAAAATCCCTGTGGGAAAAATCGTCCGCAAATTTGGCAAGAAGCGGCTCCACATGGATACATGCGATCGGGTACGCCTCCTCATAGCCAAACTCCTCAGGAGAACCGAAGCGCACTATCTGCCGCTCCGCCTTTTCATCCCCGCCAAAAAGAGCCGGATGCGCATAGGAGAGCTCCCTCTCCATCTGAAAATAAGCATCCAGCTCCGCCAGACCGAGAAAACCGGTAAAGGTGTAGACATTCTGTCTGTACGACTTCTCTGCCAGCTCCTTCAACCGGTTTTTCAACTGTTGTAATTCTTTTTCCGAATCCAGTGACATAACTCTCTCCGTACCTGTATCCTTTATCCCAGCGCCACATCCAGAATCATCATCAGCAGAAATCCTGTCATAACGCCCAGGGTGCCTGCGTGGGAATGCTCGCCCAGATGCGCCTCGGGAATCAGCTCCTCCACAACCACATACAGCATTGCGCCCGCCGCAAACGCCAGAAGCCACGGCATGACCGGCACCAGCACCGACGCCAGCAGAACCGTCAGGATTCCGAAGATGGGCTCCACAATGCCCGAAAGACAGCCCGCGAGAAACGCCTTTCCCGAAGAATTGCCCTCTTTTTTCAGGGGCAGGGAAATCGCGGCTCCCTCCGGGAAATTCTGGATACCGATGCCGATCGCCAGTGCAAACGCCGCAGCGTAATCCGCCGTGCTTCCGCCGTTCATGGCGGCGTTGGCGAACGCGATTCCCATTGCCATACCCTCCGGTATGTTGTGCAGCGTCACGGCAAACACCATCAGCGTGGTGCGGTGCAGGCTGCTTTTTGGGCCCTCCGCATTCGTCCCGCCGATGTGAAGGTGGGGGATCAGATGATCCATGAGAAGCAAAAAAACACCTCCCAGCACGAAACCGCCCGCCGCGGGAATCCAGCCGATCTGTCCCGCCTCCTCCGCCTGCTCGATGGCAGGCATCAGTAAAGACCACACGCTTGCCGCGATCATCACGCCCGCCGCAAATCCCAGAAACGCCTTGTGTACCGACTCCTTCATGGCGTTGCGGAAGAAGAATACCACTGCCGCTCCCATGGACGTCATCAGCCATGCAAAGCCGGTTCCCTGTAATGCATAAACCAGTGAATCCATATTCACCCTCCGTCTTTTAGTTAAAACTGATCACCTCGTTTTTCGGTGCCTTCGCTTTCTCTACGCTGACTGCATGCAGCACCGGACCCTCACCCTTGTAGTCCGCCCAGTACTCCTTTTTCACCACCGCCGTCACCTTGACCCACTCCTTCTGTTTCAAGATGTCCGCGTCCTTGTATTCGCATGCATATCCCAGAAAAGCCATGTCCTCCGCGCAGCAGGTCATCGCCATGCGGCCCGGCACAAAATATCCCTTGGGGAAATTGTCCGGGAGCAGCACCATGGCAAGGAAGGAAATGGTCTTCCCCTCATACCGCTCCGGATGATCCATACTGTCCAGATACCAGATTCCGTAGCCGTAATCATCAAGCTCAAGCACATCGCTTTTTATATCATATGGCAGATCATCCTCCAGAATGTCTGTAATTTCTCCGTTTGCATCCTCAAAGATCACGTCCGCTCCGGGATTTACCGCCTTGATATTCCTCTTGTAGGTATTGAGCTCTTCCCTGACCTTGTCGCAGCGGTTGAAAATGATCATCTCGGAATTGCGGATCATCTCCGCAAGCTGCGAGCGCATGTTGTTGTAATACATGGGGAAGGTGGAACCGTCGATGGTCGTGATCTGCTGCTCCACGCGCCAGTGCCGGGGCAGCTTCATGCCCTTGAAATTCCACATACCGTTGTATTCTATGAGAATCCTCTCCGGTTTGTGCTTCTTCTCCAGCTCGATCAGGTGATTCGGATTAAAGTCCTCCTCCCTGTCGATCACCTCCACTACTGCCCGGCTCTTCTTAAGGAGCGAAGGATCATACTCCACCTCTCCCTCCTCGCAGAGCAAAATCAGCGTCGTGCCCTTCATCTGAAAGTACGGCTGTGCCAGCGTATAGGTGATAAATTCGGTTTTTCCGCTCTCCAGAAAACCGTTTATGATATAGACTGCTTTCATGTTCTCTCTCCTACCTTATGCAAACAGCTCCGCAAGCTTGTCCTCGTCAAGCTTTGATCCGATCACGCAGAGCTTACCCGTTACCTGAGGCTTTCCGGTTCTGATATCGCTCTCCTCCGGCACATAATCGAAATAGATCCAGGTACCGTCCTCGGCGGGAACCATTCCCTTTGCACGCAAGATCATGCCGTACTCTCCGCCGTCAAGCGCCTTTAAGATGCCTGCAATCTTTTCCGCCGTATATACTGCGGGCGTCTCCTTGCCCCAGCTTGTGAAGATTTCGTCTGCATGATGGTGATGATGATGCTCGTGATCATGGCAGCCGCAGGTGCAGCCCTCCCCGTGCTTGTGGTGGTGATGCTCATGCTCGTCCTCGTCATCATCGTCGTGGTGATGATGGTGATGCTCATGTTCGTCCTCATCGTCATCGTCGTGGTGATGATGGTGATGCTCATGCTCATCTTCCTCCGCCAGAAGCGCCTTCACCATATCCTCCAGCTTGTCCGCACCCTCGATCGTCTTTAAAATATCCTCTCCCTGCAATTCCTCCCAGGGTGTTGTGATGATGGTTGCTTCCTTGTTGTACTCGCGGATCATGTCCACGCAGGCGGCGAGCTTCTCCTGAGACAGACTGCCCGTCCTGCTCAGAATGATGGTTCCCGCACAGGCGATCTGGTTACAGAAAAACTCTCCGAAGTTCTTGATATACATCCTGCACTTGGAAGCATCCACAACCGCCACCGCGCTGTTGACCGTCACATCCATGTCGGCAGCCACGTTGTCCACCGCACGGATCACATCGGAGAGCTTTCCGACGCCGGATGGCTCAATCAGCACTCTCTCCGGTGCGTAGGTAGCGATCACTTCCTTTAAGGAAGTACCGAAATCGCCAACCAGTGAGCAGCAGATACAGCCTGAGTTCATCTCCTTGATCTCGATTCCCGACTCCTTTAAAAAGCCGCCGTCGATGCCGATCTCACCAAACTCGTTCTCGATCAGTACAACCTTGGAGCCCGCCAGCGCTTCCTTTAACAGCTTCTTGATCAGGGTGGTTTTTCCCGCCCCTAAAAATCCTGAAAAAATATCTATTTTTGTCATGGTTCTCTAATCCTCCGTTCCGCGGAAACTGAATGTTTCCGTCCAGAAGTATATTGTGAATCAATTCATCGGGAATGTCAAGAAAACCCCTCTTAAATTTATATGAGAAAATTTAATTGATATTGCAGATATTGCAATTTTTTACAATTTCCCCTATAATGGACACATTAAGACAGGAGGTTTGACATGGGACTTTTTGACCGTTTATTGAATCATACCGCAGTCGATTCCCGCAGCTTCGAGCAAAAGCTTGCGGACATTCTGCAAAGTGCCGGCTCCTATGAGCTCAGGAAGAAGATTTCCATAGACGAACTGGAGCAGCAGTACGGACAGCTCTGGAACCGGAACAGGAGTTATGCCCTGCCGGAGGCCATCTCCTACGCCGTGTGTGTAAACGGTGCGCCCGTTCTCTACATCCGGCTCTGGAACGATTATGGTCGTTACAGCCGTGTGGCTAACCGGGAGATCAAGCAATTCTGCGATACCTACGGGGTGAAAATGCTGGACTTCTTTGACTACCTGCCCAACCGGGCGGACTACATGGCAGAGCGGATCACCGCAAACCTTCCCCGGTTCTGAAACTTATTACATACGCGAAAAAAGAAAGAGAAATGCAGCTCTGCTGCGCCTGCGGCGGGTAAAGCAGATTCCAGATACGGCTTTGCAGGCAGCCGGGATCTGTTCAGTCCGGTAGAATCAAGCACGCTTTGATTCCTTCAAAGTTTTTTCTCTTTCTTTTTTTATACCCTTTCTGCAGCAAACGGAGCGAAGATGGATATTTTAAGCGAGCTTACCCTGCCCGAAACCTGGCAGGCTTTTTTAACCTATAAAACCGAAAAGCAAAGCCTTTCCAAGGAAGAAGCAGAGCGGATCCGCAGCCTTCTTGCGGATGGTGTCCGCGCGCGTGCGGCGCTTCTCTCAGATTCTGACTTTGTCCCACCGCTCCCCTGCAAAAAGGAGATCAGCAAGGAGGGAAGCGAAAAAAAACGCACCGTCTACTGCTACCCGGAGGAGTTTCAGGTTTTTTTGAAGCTCATCGCCTTCCTGCTCTACCGCTACGATTCCGTTTTCTCCGAAAACTGCTATGCCTTCCGCAGGCAGCTCGGCGTTTCGGATGCCATAGGACGCCTCCGCAGTGGAAAAGGCGTCTCCCAAAAATACTGTCTGAAGGTGGATATCCACAACTATTTCAATTCCGTTTCCGTTCCACTTCTTTTGGAAAAGCTTCGTTTTCTGGAGGAGTCCGACGCGCCGCTGTACCGGCTTTTTTCTAAGCTCCTCACGGCGGATGCCTGCCTTGAGGACGGAATTGCCGTCTCGGAACAGCGCGGTGCCATGGCGGGGATTCCCGTAGCCCCCTTCTTTGCCAACGTGTACCTTTCCTGCGTGGATGCAGAGTTTGCGCGCATGGGATGCCTGTATTTCCGTTACTCGGATGATATTCTGCTTTTCGCGGATTCCCCTAAGGAGCTCTCCGACCTGCAGGAGCTGCTCTACCTAAGGCTTTCGGAGCACTCGCTCTCCTTAAACCCACAGAAGGTGCGGCTCAGCAAACCGGGAGAACCCATAGAGTTTCTGGGATTTTCCTATCGGGACGGCGAGATGGATCTCTCCCTCAACACCCTGCGAAAGACAAAGGCAAAAATACGCCGGAAAGCCCGTGCCCTGCGCAGATGGCAGAACAAGAAGGGGCTCTCCGGCGAAAAGGCTGCCAAAGGCTTTATTCATGCAATGAACCGAAAATTTTATGCAGACCGGGATCCCGACGCCTTCACCTGGAGCCGTTGGTTCTTCCCCAACCTGACCACCGCAAAGGGGCTTGCCGAGATCGACGCCTGCATGCAGCAGTACATCCGCTATGCCGCCACCGGCAGACACTCAAAATCCAACTACCGGATCCGCTATGACACCCTGAAGGAATGGGGCTACCGCAGTCTGGTACACGAATACTACGCTACACGGAAAGATACTTCTTTATGATGTCGTCCGTCAGCTCATCCATGCTGCCTGCCGCCACCACCGCACCCTTCTGGATAATGACAAATTCCTCCGCCAGACGTCTGGCGAACTTCAGGTTCTGCTCTACCACCGCGATGGTGATGCCGGTCTCCTGTGCAATCTTCTTCAAGGTGTCTGCGATCTCCATGACCACATTGGGCTGGATGCCCTCCGTGGGCTCATCGAGCAGGATCATCTTCGGCTCCCCCATCAGACAGCGTGCAATGGCAAGCTGCTGCTGGAGTCCGCCGGAGAGCACGCCGCCGTTCCGGTTCATATGCACCTTCAGCGCGGGAAAATAGCCAAGCACCCACTCCTTCTTGGAAGCGATGTCAATATTCTTGTGTCCCATGGCTCCCAGCTCCAGATTTTCCTCCACCGTCATAAGCGGGATGATCTCGCGCCCCTGAGGCACATAGCCCAGACCGCTCAGCGCTCTCTTGTAGGTTTTCAGCTTTGTGATGTCCTGACCGTCAAAAAAGAGAGTTCCGGTGCTCATGGGAAGAATCCCCATGGCACTCTTTAAAAAGGTGGTCTTTCCCACACCGTTCCTGCCGAGGATGGCAGTGCGGCTTCCCTGTCTGATCTCCAGCGAGAGATCGTTGATCACACGGCTTTTTCCGTAACTCACGTTTACGCCCGTCGCTTTAAACATACTGCTCTCCATATTCACACCCTCACCTCAATCCTCTTTCAGATAAACGGCAATGACCTCTTCATTCTTCTGTACCTCTTCCATGGTACCCTCCGCCAGAAGCTTACCATAATTGAGCACTGTCACATACTCCGCCACCTGACGCACGAAATCCATGTCATGCTCCACAACGATCAGCGTATGCTCCCCTTTCAGCTTCTTGATCATCTCTCCCGTCTTGTATGTCTCATCCGCCGTCATTCCCGCAGTGGGTTCGTCCAATATGATCAACCGGGGATTCTGCGCCACCACCATGCCGATCTCCAGCCACTGACGCTGTCCGTGGGACAGATCACCCGCAAAGAAATGGCGGTAATCGTACAGATCGATTTTTTTCAGCACCTCGTCCACCTTGTCCTTGAACGCCTTGTTTTTTCTGAAAAAAACGCAGGAATGCAGGCTGTTGAAGCCCTCCGCCGCAATCTCGATATTCTCCTTCACCGTCATGTTGTCAAACACGTTGGGGCCTTGGAATTTTCTTCCGATATGATAGTTTCTGGTGATTTCCGTGGTGGATTTTCCGGTGATGTCCCTGCCGTCAAAGATCACCTTCCCGCTGGTCGGGGTGCTCTTTCCTGTAACAAGATCCATAAAGGTGGTTTTTCCCGCGCCGTTGGGACCGATGATCACCCGAAGCTCCCCGTCGTAGATCTTCATGTTAACGGAGGTCAGCGCCTTGAAACCGTTAAATTCCACGGACAGATTTTTCACTTCCAAAAGAACCTTTCTCTCCTCGCTCATGCCCGCTCCTCCTTTGAAAGAATCCTCTCCTTGCGCCTCCTGTCACGGGCTTTCTGCTGAATATCCACAAAGGTTCCCACAATTCCCTTGGGAATCACAAATACAATGACCAGAATCACAATTCCCAGCACCAGCTTCCAATACTGTGCAAAGTCCGCAGATATCCCGGAGAACACGGAGTTCAGCACGGTTTCCGCCACCTGCAGCACCAGCGTTCCCACCATGGCGCCGGTCAGATTGCCCCTGCCGCCCACAGCTACCCAGACAAGCACAAGCGTCGCCAGATTGATGCCCACTGCCGTAGAGTTGACGCTGCCCTGCGTCCTGACATAGAGCACGCCCGCAAGCCCCGCCATCATGCCGCTCACGGTGTAGATCAGCATTTTAAAGGCGGACGGCTTGTAGCCGAAGAAGGTAAGCCGGGATTCATTCTCCCGAACCGCCTGCAATACCTTTCCCACTCTGGAATGTACGATCAGCATGCAGAGCCCGTAGCACAGAAGCAGAAACAACAGAATCACAAAGTAGAATGCAAAATCGCTCATTCTGGCATCCTTGGCGTCGGATATAATGGTTCGGCTTGTGATGGAAATGCCGCTGTTGCCGTGGGTGTACACGCTCTGGTTGATCACAAACAGCTCCGCCACACCGGAGAGTGCCAGTGTGATCAGGGAGAAAAACACCCCCTGGATTTTTCCGGTGAACATGAAAAATCCGATCACCAGCGAGATCACCGCCGGGAGAAGGAGTGCCATGACAAACGCACCCGTCTGCGAGGCGAGAGGGGCAAGAAACCACGGCAGCTTTTCATACTCCACCCAGTCCGCCCGGTTGATGTAGGCGCAGGAAATCCCAATCATATAACCGCCCGCGCCGAACAGGAGGCTGTGTCCCATACTCATCAGTCCCGTATAGCCCCACAACAGATCCAGCGACAATGCAAAAATGATATACGCCATGATGCCGGACATGACATAGATCCAGTAGGTGCTTCCCAGAAAAGGAAACACAAGCAGGAAGGCAAACAGCGCCATATCGATATACCGGTTGACCGGCAGATTTTTCAGTTTTTCCTTCATGCGGCTCATCTCCTTCCCTTCGGTGTAAACAGGCCTTCCGGCTTGATTCTCACGATCACGATCACAACTAACAGTACGATGATCTGTGCCGTCACGCTTCCCTTAAAGCCGCTGATCAGAGAGATTGCCTCCTGAATGATGAACGAGGACGCCACCGTTCCGAACAGGGAGGAAACGCCGCCCATGACCACATTCATAAAGGTGTTGGTCAGCCAGCTCTCACCCAGCGAGTAGGTGACGGTAGCCATGGGGGCGATTGCCGCCCCCGCAAGCCCCGCCAGTCCCATCCCGTGGGAAAAGGTAATTGTGTCCACCTTGCGGGTGTCGATGCCGAGACAGTTTGTCATGGTTCGGTTCTGGGTCGTGGAGCGGATCTTCCGCCCCATGGATGTCTTATGTATGAAGATCAGCGTACCGCAGAGCGCCACCAGTGAGATCCCGCACAGCACCAGCTTGTAGGATTCAATGTAGACCGGCCCGATATTGATTACCGCCGTCACCGGATATGCCACCTGCTTGTAGGACTTTCCGAACACGATCAGCGCAAGCTGTTTCATAATGATCGATATGGCATAGGTGGCAAGCAGCGTCTCCGCCATTTTGCCGTAAAAATGGCAGATGATCGTCTTTTCCACCAGCATCCCGAAGAAAAAGGAAATGATGTATGACAGTATGAGCGTCAGAAGAAACGGTATATGCAGCACCGCATACAGGTAATAGCATATGTAAGCACCTGCCATCAGCATTTCGGTGTGTGCCAGATTCACCACCTTCATATATCCCATGATGATGACCAGACCAAGCGATGTAAGAAGTAGGACAAATGCGCTGCACGCGCCCGACACAAGCAATTGCCCGATCAATGATCCATTCATAAAAGCTCATCCTCTCTCTTTCTAATCTGTGATGCGGGGTTTGGTTCTATTTTGTAGGCTCCGGCTTGATCACGTCATCGCTTTCAAACACGGTTGCAATGGTGCCGTCCGCCTGCACCAGACCGATTCTCGCCTTGCAGTAAATGTGGTGGTTCTCGCCATCCACCGTGATGGTTCCCTGAGGCGCGTCAAAGCTCACACCTGCGAAGTTGGAAATAATGTTTTCCGTGTTGATCTCGTCACCGCACTTTTCCAGTGCCTTGGAGAGCAGGTAAACCGCATCGTAGGTTGCCTCGCCCACTGCCGTCACTGCCTTTGCCTTGTCTGCGCCGTACTTTGCGCCGTAGGCCTCCAGAAACTTCTTGTTTGCCTCGGAATCAATGGAGTTGAAATAGTTTACCGAAGCGTAGGTGTCTGCTGCCGCACTTCCCAATGCCGTCGAGAAGGACTCGTCCATGATAAAGGAAGCAATGGTGTATTTATCGGAGAGACCTGCTGCCGCAAACTGTGTATAGAAGGCAGTGCCGCTGTCGCCGTTTAAGTTGGCGTAGATCACACAGCCCTCATCACCGCAGGTGTCCTTGATCTTTGCTATGATATCCGAAAATTCCGTCACATCCGAGGAGACCAGCTCATTGCCTACCACCTTGCCGCCAAGACTGTTGATCTGTGCCTCTGCCTGACTGTTGATGCCTCTTGCATAAGTGGTATCGGTGCCCAGCAGATAGAAGTTCTCAGAAACGTTCCGGAACAGATAGGGTACGAAATAATCTCCCTGCTGATTTGGAACCGCACCGGTGTAAAATACATACTTGTTTGGCTCCTCGCCTTCATAGAAGGTAGGGTAAACCAGAGGAATCTCATACTCCTCCAGAACCGGTTCCACCGCCACGCGGGATGCCGAGGTATAAAGTCCTACGATCGCGCTGACCTGATCCTGTAAGATCAGCTCCTTTACGACCTTCACCGCCGTGTCGGGATCCGTGGCATAATCCTTCACCACATACTCGATCTGCTTTCCGCCGATTCCGCCTGCCGCATTGATCTCGTCAATTGCCAGCATAGCGCAGTTATACATGGATTCCTCCGTGATGGCGGTACCGCCGGTCAGGGAAAATACCAGTCCGATCTTCACCGTGTTGCCGCCGCTCTTCTTTCCTCCGCAGCCGGCAAGACAAAAGACCGCCATCGCCGTAACCAGAATTGCCGCAATCAGTTTTTTAAATTTTTTCATAGTACTTCTCCTCCTTTTTCTCTATCATAAAAGCAAAGCCTTTATGTCAAAATGAAACGGTTGCCTGTGCAGGTACTTTCTTTACAATGACCTTTCCCTTATGTACCGACAAAAGCACGGGGCTTAAAAATCTGAGCACCTCCACATCATCCCTGCCGTCCAGAAGCAGGAAATTTGCCTCCTTGCCCACCTCAATGCCATATTCCTTTGAGAGGCAGAGATTCTTCGCACCGTTATCGGAAATCAGATCCAGACAGTGATTCAAATCCTCATATCCCGTCATCTGCGCCACATGCACGCCCATCTCCAGCACCCGCAGAAGATCTCCCACTCCCAGCGGATACCATGGATCCCGGATGGAATCCTGCCCCAGCGCAATGTTGATTCCCGCATGGGTCAGCTCCTTGATCCGCGTGACGCCGCGGCGCTTGGGGAAGCTGTCTATCCTTCCCTGCAGATGGATGTTTGCGGACGGACAGGCATTCAGATTGATGCCGGAATCCTTCAGCAGACGGAACAGTTTGGTGCAATAGGCGTCATTGTAGGAGCCCATGGCACAGGTATGTGCCGCCACTGTCCGGCTTCCCCAGCCCCTCTCCATTGCCGTTGCCGCCAGTGTCTCCAGACAGCGGGACTGCTCATCGTCAATTTCATCGCAATGCACATCCACGCAGGCGTCATATTTTTCCGCCAGATCAAAAATGAATTTGATGGACTCCAGTCCGTATTCCCTTGTGTATTCATAGTGTGGAATCCCGCCCACGCAATCCATTCCCATGTCCATTGCTCTCGTCATCAGCTCCCTGCCGCCCGGAAACGAGATGATGCCATTCTGGGGAAAGGCGATGGTCTGGATCTCCATCACACCGCGCATCTCTTCCTTCAGCTCCTCCAGCGCCTCCACGCCCTTGAAGGAGGTCTCCGTCACATCCACATGGGTACGCACGAACTGTACGCCCCTCTCCGCCATCAGCCGCAGCGCCTGTCTTGCCCGGTCCTTGATCTCCGACACCACAAGCGGCTGTGTGGTCTTGTACTCCTGCCATGTGCTGATGCCTTCGAACAGCGTGCCCGACATATTAAAATGCGGGATACCCGCCGTCAGCACACAGTCCAGATGAATGTGGGGCTCCACGAACGGCGGCATGATCATCCTGCCCGCCGCATCGATCTCCTGCTCCCCGATGCGCACCTGTCCTTCCGCGCCCGCACTTCCGCTTCCTTCTGTGCCTGCGTACCGCGCCGCGCTTCCGCTTTCCTCTGCGCCTGCCTGTTCCTCCGGCACGATCGCCGTGAAAATTCCGTTTTCATATTCTACCCGGAAAAGTCCCTCTCTTCCTCTGATCCTGCAATTTCTGATTACCATAGCTGCCTCCTCTGGGGTCTGCCCCACCGTCACTTCCGACGCTCTCCTGCATTCTTACACGGATTTCCTTTTATGCTTCCAAGCCCGCATACCGCGCCGCACTTCCGCTTTCCTCTGTGGATTTCCTTCAAGCCTCCGCGCCTATGTTCCCACCGACATACCGTAGTACTCCAACACCTGAAATACATTGCTGTACTCGTTCCTGACCTTTGTATCGTTCATGTCAAGCTGCAGCAGACTGTTGATTTTTTTCATCCGGTTAATCATGGTGTTCCGGTGAATATACATCTTCTCCGCCGCATGCATCAGATCGTTGCCGCTCTCAAGATAGAACTTCAGCGTTTTCACATATTCGCTGCCGCGTATCTTGTCCGCCTCCTCCAGTGGCTGCAGCCTGCGGAAACAATATGTCAGAACCTCGTCCCTCGTTCTGCCCTGCATGAAAAGCTCAAGCACGGTCTGCTCCGGCGAAGCATCACACTCCTTATCCCTTAGCTGATCCTCCATGATGTACCGCGAAATATCTCTGGTAATATCGATCAGCTTCAGCACAAAAGGCATTTTGAACAGGGGAAGCCCTCTTTCATTCGCAAACCTTACGACACTGTGCGGTACCGCCTTGATGTAGTCTCCCCCGATCAGAAGCACCACGCCCGCAATTTTGCTGCGATCAGCCTCCTCCATCAGTGCAAGCAGTCCCTTTTCGGAGATATCCTCCCTCGAACCGATCACAAACACAAGCTCACCGCCATGGATCCACTCACTGATCGTATCCATATTCTTGATGTACGGCCATGTCACATATCTGCCGATTCCGCTTGCTCCGCCGATCAGCTTCAGCCGTCTGCATGTCTCCAGTTCCATAATGTCCCTGCAAGTTACTGCCATGCCGTTTCCTCCTCTCAGAAGGGTTCCGTGAGAATTTCCTCGGGGCGTTTCTCCACAATGACTTTTCCGTTCCGCACGCTCAGGAGCACATGTGCCCGCTCCCTGATCGCCGTCAGTTCATCCGGCGCATCCAGTACGATAAAGGATGCCTTGTTTCCCTTTTTCAGGGAATATCCTTCTTCCACGGAAAGGGTTCTGGCTCCGTTAATGGTAATAAAATCCAGTCCGTTCCGTATCTGCTCAAGGCTCATCAGATGCCCCAGATGCAGGCCGAAATCCACCTGATGAATCAGGTTGCCGTTCCCCAACGGGTACCACGGATCCGATATGGAATCCTGCGCAAAGCTCACATTGCAGCCCGCCTCCAGAAGCTGGTCGATTCTGGTGATTCCCCTTCGTCTCGGGTAGCTGTCGTATCTTCCCTGTAAATAACAATTTTCCGTGGGGCAGGAAATGAAATTGATTCCCGCCTTTTTAAATTTGCTCATCATCTTGAATGCGTATGCATTGCTGTATGACCCCATTGCACAGGTGTGGCTTGCCGTTGCCCGGCTTCCCAGCCCCGTGTAATACGCCTGTGCCGCAATGTTCTCCACGAAGCGCGATTGTTCATCGTCCGTCTCGTCGCAATGAATGTCCAGCAGCCTGTCGTACTTTACCGCAAGCTCAAAGGCTTTCTCCACGGAGCGCTCTCCAAGCTGCCTCGTAAACTCATAATGGGGAATGCCGCCCACCACATCCGCTCCCATCTTAAGTGCTTCCTCGACCAGCTCCTCACCGCCCCGGTATGCGTAGTAGCCTTCCTGTGGGAATGCGATCAACTGTAAATAGAGGAAATCCTTTACTTCCTCCTTCACCTCCAGCATTGCCTTCATGGCCGTGAGCTTGGGATCCGTCACATCCACATGCGTCCGTATGTATTGCACGCCGTTCCTCATCTCCGCCCGGATTCCCTTGTAGGCGCGCTCCTTGATATCCTGTACGGTCAGAACACTTTTGGAATCCGACCACTTGTCAATGGCCTCGAACAGTGTTCCCGACCCAGTCTCCTCCGCAGGTATGTCCGCCGTGTATACATAATCCAGATGGATATGGGATTCCACGAACGGCTCACAGACCAACCGCCCCTTCAGATCCCGTTCCTCCGTGACCGGATACGACAGGCTCCCCTCGCCGTCCTCCTGCGTTCCCGCAGGGAGAATGTCAAAAATCGTCTCCCCGTCCACCCAGATATCAAATTTTCCACTCTTATGTCTCAAACTTGCATTTCTGTATACCTTCATGGCAAATCGCCCTCCTTCCGCTCAGTGTCTATTTTGAATTCTCTCATGTCGGCATACGTCTTCATTTTGCTCATCCGGATAACAAAAAAAGCGCCAGATATCACTATCTAACGCCTTTGTTATACGCCTGTATGCTGTCCGCATGCCATCCGCCTGTCTTAAATTGTTCTGATTGTAAGCCAGATCCACAAAGCTGTCAATGTGCAGTCTGCACAATGTTGTCCCTTTTCCGAACGTATGAATTGACAAATCGCAGGCGACATTTATATATTACAGATAAACAATAAAAGGAGGTACCTGCCATGAAAAACTATGTGATCACAATTGCAAGAGGGTACGGCAGCGGCGGCAGCCACATTGCCAGACAGCTCTCCAAGGATCTGCAAATTCCCTGCTACGATACGGAAATTCTGACGATGGCTTCCGATCTGAGCGGCATAAACGAGAAATTTTTCTTTGAGGCGAATGAAAAGATCGACAAAGGAATCCTTCCCTTCCCCAACAGGCAGGGCGCCTTCACCTGGAGTGTTTTCCCTCCGCAGGACAAGCGCTTCCTCTCCAATGAAAACCTGTTTGCCTATCAGGCAAAAGTGATCTTGCAGCTTGCGTCCGCAGGCGGCCCCTCCTGCATCATCATCGGGAAGGCTGCAAACTTCATACTGCGCACCTTCCCCAACACTCTGAAGCTGAATATTCAGGCTCCCCTTGATAAGTGCATTTTCAATATCATGGACAGGCTGGTGGTCGGTGAAAAAGAAGCGCGCAAGGCAATCGAGCAAACCGACAAATACCGCAGCAATTACTACAAGTATTACACCGGCAGGGAGTGGTTGGATCCGGTCGAGTATGATCTTTCCATCAATACCGGAAATATAAAGGAGGATGACGCCGCCAAAATGGTCGAAGCCATTTTGAAAGAGCGCCTCCCCCAGTCCTTTACTTAAGCAGCCATTCCGATTCTATGACGGAGAGCGGCAGAATTGCCGCTTCTCCCTCTGCGCTCACGCCGCATAAAATTCCCAGAAAATCCCCCTGCGCGCTGAAAATTCCACAGCCGGACATCCCACTCTTTGCAGGCAGCTCCGCCACCATCATATTAAGCCCGAAATCCTCAAGATACACCCATGTGTAAGTCAGGTTTCCCTGCTGCACAACCTCCCTCAAATCTCCGCCACTGCGCTCCAGGTAACGTGCCTGCACAGAATCCCCCTCCGAAGCCGCATCAAATGCCGCCCGGTCTCGTTTCACGCAGTTCAAATTTTCCCCTGCCTCCTCCTGCCTTACAGACAGAATCGCCAGATCCGCCGTCTCCGACCGGTATACCAGCCGCGCCGCCACCGTACCGCTTTCAGTTATATTGTCATTCCCTGCTGTGTCGCCGTTTTCAGCCACACGGTCACCCTCGTTCGCAACGCCGCCTTCTTTCGCACTATCACCCCCAGGCACACTGGTCTCTACGGTTTCATTGCCGCTCCCTCGCGCAGCAACTTTCTCAGAGACATCGGTTAACATGGATATTCTGACTGTTTCGCCAACCTCCGTTCCTTCCATCACATGTCCTGCCGTGAGAATATAAATTTCACCACCATCCTCTTCAATCGCAAACACAACTCCTTGCCCTCTGTGACTATCTGTCATAACCTCCGCAATACTGCCCGCACCGGACTGTTGCGCATCGCTTTTTCTCCCCTTTACAAGCCATGCCACTCCTATCACTGTTAATACCAAAACAGCCAACATCAGAAAAATGATCCATTTTCTGTTTTTCATCTTTTTTCCTTCACCCTCTCCTGTCCGATCTCTTCTTTTCTTACTTTCATCCGAATCCGTTTCCCCTTCTTTTCCTGCTTGCTTCTTTTTCTGTATAACTCTTATCCCGCTTGTTTCTTTTCCTGTTTGCCCTTTACCCAGCTTCTTTCATTTGCATCCCAGCCCGTTTAATCCCTTTTCCACCCCTATTTTCCCTTTGTGTTCCATTTATATACAAATAAAAATCCGATAAATCAGCGTGCACTGTGTTTATCGGATTCAATGCCAAGCAGGACGATAAGCCGGGTTATGTCGTTGGACGATCATCTATCTAGGACTGTCGTTACCGACAGCCTCAAGCGACCTACCTGAAAACAGATCGGGCAAATCTATTGTTTCCATACGGTCTTGCTTCGGATGGGGTTTACATGGCTTCTGCCGTTACCGACAGAACGGTAGTCTCTTACACTGCCTTTCCACCCTTACCTGCCAAAGGCAGGCGGTATCTCTCTGTTGCACTGGCCTTGGAGTCGCCTCCACCGGACGTTATCCGGCATCCTGCCCTGTGAAGCCCGGACTTTCCTCACCCGCTTGCGCGGCTGCGATCGTCTGTCCTACTTGACCCGTCAATTGTAACACAGTACACCCGCCGCGTCAAATCTACGCACACCAAATACTTATACCTCGACCTTTGCGATACCATTCTATGTTTCCAAAGCCCACATCCTATACCGGTACGCAAACTCCTCTCCCACCACGCACCTCGCACCGCAAGGGTACAGATTGCACTTTTCCTTCTCCTGTACCCGGTTTCCGTCCGATTTCCTGCTCAGATCGGGTGCAGACAACCACTTTTCCTCTCCTGTACCCGATTTCTGTCTGATATCCCGCTCAGATCGGGTACAGACGACCACTTTTCCGCTTCTGTACCCGGTTTCTGTCCGATTTCCTGCTCAAATCGGGTACAGACGACCATTTTCCCTCTCCTGTACCCGATTTCTGTCTGATATCCCGCTCAGATCGGGTACAGACGACCACTTTTCCGCTTCTGTACCCGGTTTCTGTCCGATTTCCTGCTCTGATCGGGTACAGACGACCATTTTCCCTCTCCTGTACCCGGTTTCTGTCCGATTTCCTGCTCAAATTGGGTACAGACGACCACTTTTCCGCTTCTGTACCCGACCACTAAGGCCGGCGCATTGTTTGGTGTTTCGGAGAAACATATTTTCATAACACCGGCAGCGCAGCATCGGACAGAGAAGGGGTGAGAAGTGAGTCTTGAGAGCTGTGTTTGCCAGCATACATTGGGCATGATAAAATTGTAATTATTAGAAAATAGAGGGAAAAATGTCAACTCAAACAACGTTTGATAGACTGTTGTGCTAGGCTTGGTATAATGAAAACATATTCCAACGACGTCGAAGATAAGGAATAATGACAAGACCTAGCAATGCCAAGAGCAGAGAACCATAGCAAGATTCAGGGGTCCCTAGGGCAGGGAACAATGCAAAGCCCCAGAGTGTCACCGAAATCGAAAATCATAGTCAAAGACAAGGAGGAGAACAGTATGTTCAGTATGCAGGAAATTGGAAAAAGGATTCTTAAATTGAGAAAGGAAAGAAATATGACGCAGGTGGATCTGGCTGATCGGTTGGGCATCAGCTATCAGGCAGTTTCCAGTTGGGAGAGGGGAAACAGCATGCCGGATATCGCGAAGATACCGGAGCTGGCAGAACTGTTTCAGGTGTCGATTGATGAGCTGATCGGGCCTTCAAAGGTAGTAAATGCCGTGCTGAACACTGATGCGGAGCAATGGAAGGACGAACACTTTGCGGAGGAGGAAATCGAGGAAGCGATACCGATCTTAAAGCCTGTGCAGATTACAGAACTGATTGGGAGCATGGATAAGGCGGTCGTAAAGGACATTAGAGCGTTCCTGCCATATATGAACGAAGAGGATATAAAAGAACTTGCGCAGGAGGCTCTGCACGCAGGAAAGAGCATCAATGAGTATCTGCCTTTCCTTAACGAGGAGGACATAAAGGATTTTGCTCAGGAAACACTGCGGGCAGGCAAAGGCATCAACGAATATCTGCCTTTCTTGGAGGAAGAGGATATAAAAGAATTTGCTCAAGAAACACTACGCGCAGGCAAAGGCATCATCGAGTATCTGCCTTTCTTGAACGAGCAAGATATAAAGGAATTTGCTACGGAGGCTCTGCGCGCAGGAAAGAGCATCAATGAGTATCTGCCTTTCTTGAACGAGGAGGGCATAAAGGATTTTGCAACAGAAACCCTACGCGCGGGCAAAGGCATCATCGAGTATCTGCCTTTCTTGAATGAGGAGGACATAAAGGATTTTGCAACGGAAACACTACGCGCAGGCAAAGGCATCATCGAGTATCTGCCTTTCTTGAACAAGGAGGACATAAAAGAATTTGCAACGGAAACCCTGCGCGCAGGCAAAGGCATCAATGAGTATCTGCCCTTCTTGAACGAAGAAGATATAAAAGAATTTGCCCAAGAAACCCTGCGCGCAGGAAAGGGAATCACCGGGTATCTGCCTTTCCTCAATGAGGAGGACGTGAAAGAGCTTGCAGTGGAGGCACTCGGTGTCGGACAGAGGATCGAAGAATAGCAGGTGCGTCAGGCGCCGACCAACCGATCATGCGCAATACAATACAAGAAAGACCCGAGAACAACAAAAAAGGAGTCTGTGAAAGTTTTTCTGTAAATAAGTATTAGCTAATAGGTCTTCTATGATA
>URSA01000008.1 GCA_900550475.1 uncultured Lachnospiraceae bacterium | reverse complement strand
TATCATAGAAGACCTATTAGCTAATACTTATTTACAGAAAAACTTTCACAGACTCGTGCTCCTGTACCCTTAGCGCAACAGCCACAAAATCCCTGTCGCAAAAAACATCATCGCAAAGACAAAACAAATCACTGTGGTAAATCTGATTTTTCTCTCCAGAACATACACGCCCGGGTGTTTGGAATTGACATAGATGGGATAAGCGCTCCCCTCCGTCATGTTTTGCAGCAGGCGGTAAGGAACGGTCTGCGTTGTCTGCTCGTGGTAAGCTGTGCCATTGCAGACATATTCAAATACCGGTGCATAACCGGTCACACCATAGCGTCCCCCGGGATAACTATTACATCCGCAATAGACCGCTTCTATCTTCTGATTGCACCGAAGCACAGACCATACATCATTCGCTCCCAGTAAAAACAGGAACAGCCCAAGCACAACCATGATCAGAATAACTTCAAGGTCTTCATTCCGTGCAAACAAGACGACAAGTGACGTGACAGCAAAGCCAAGAAATGTCAGGATCATGGCAAAGCACGCCAAGGGGATAATCTTATATCTCTTTTCTTTGATAACGACAAAAGTGAATACTCCAAACAGTAATGTCATTACATACACAAAAATCTCTACAAACATGTCCGTTTCCTTTCTAAATTCCAAGAGCGTCAGTCATTATTCTTCCGGCTGGTTAATCACTGCTTTTGACAAGGCAGAGCGTCTCCGCAACTGTCGTCTTATTTCCTGAATAAGATACTCCAAATATATTCCAAGTATAATCACTCCCCATCTCAAGTGAATTGTCATCAATTCTCATTTCATATAGATGATAGTTCATAGGAATTATATGATCGGGCATTTCGGCAATCATCTTGCTTCGAGCTTCTGTCCTGCTCCAAAATTCTCTAATGTATCTATATATAATCAACAGATATATTTATTTATCGGATCATCATTCCATACATGCACCTCAATATATCGCTCATATCCATATTTACCGTCATCATTCCAATTCTGTGGCAAACCGTACTTATCAATTATTTTCAGTATTTCATCGTAAGTATAGAGCTGATTATGATATTCCTTCTTATTTACTACTGCCTGACTAAATGTAGGCATCGAATCACCATATGTAAAGGACAATGTCTTTATATCAAATTCTTCAATGGGAATTTTGATGAATGCGCAATTCTCAAACCAAGTGCTTAACCACGGACTGTGTTCTATAGTCATATAATGAGGAACATTTCTTTTGATAATGCCGCCTTTTTCGATAAATCTGCTCCGAAGTATACTTTCGCAGTTTCTTCTGTATTCAACATATTTTTCCTGCCTTTTTGCGTGCTGGGAATTGGGCTTGTCTCTTTTTATTTTATTCAGAATGTCATTCGCTTCATTTACCGGTAAATCAGATAAATTTGCGAACGGTAAGCCTGTACGTTCATAGTAGTGATATAAATACATTTTTAAGTCCTTTCATAGCAGATTATTTGTTTTTCCTTGTGTTTTATTATATCACACATACGAAAAATCCACCGCAATTCGATCAGAATTACGGTGGACTTTCAGTGGACTAGACGGGAGTCGAACCCGTGTCCAAAAGCCTATTCCCTGTCCTTCTACTATCATAGTCCGTTATTGCGGTGGACCTCGCGGTCACCCCTTCCCTTCCGAGAACGGAAACGAACACCCGTGGACGGTCGGTAGCTTCATGTTACGCCCAGAGCCGCAAAGCTTAAGCCCTGTCGTTTCTCACATAGTCGATGCCCGGTTTCTAAAGTGTGAGTGCCTTAGAGCGGACAGCTGCCATTAGGCAGCGTATGCTAAATTATCTTCAGCGTTTATATTTAGATTCGCGATTTGACGCATCGCCTGCGGATAGCTTCTCCAGCTGCAAGACCCCTGTCGAAACCTTGACTAGCCCAAATTATTGCCAATAATATTATAAAATGCATTCTCCTCTGTGTCAATCACAGATTCTTGACCTTGAACTCCTTCTCCGCCTCCCTGCGCTGATCCCGCTTGGCAATATCCTGCCGCTTGTCGTACAGCTTCTTACCTCGTGCAAGACCGAGCGAAACCTTTGCCCTGCCATCCTTGAAGTAAACCTCCAGCGGCACCAGCGTAAAGCCCTTTTCCGCCAGCTTTCCCGTAAGCTTCCGGATCTCCTCCTTGTGCATCAGCAGCTTCTTGGGGCGCAGGGGATCCCGGTTAAAAATATTGCCCTTTTCGTAGGGACTCACATGCATGCCGTAAACCCACACCTCATTGTTTTCTATGCGCACAAAGGCTTCCTTGATACTGCATTTTCCCATGCGGAGGGACTTTACCTCCGTCCCGTGCAGTACAATGCCCGCCTCGTACTTTTCATCGATAAAATAGTCATGGTATGCTTTCTTATTGTTCGCAACCAGCTTCTGTGCCTCCTTGGCCATTGTTCCAATCCTCCAAAAGATCAAACTCTATACTCTTCGTCAGCCTGTCAACGCCGACCACGCGGATTTTCACGGGTTCTCCGAGCCGGAATACCTGCCCGGTGCGCTCTCCCACCATCTCATAAGAGCTCTCGTCATACCGGAAGAAATCCCACCACAGTCTGGAAACATGGATGAGTCCTTCCACCGTGTTGGGAAGCTCTACATAGATTCCCCACGCGGTAATGCCGCTGATGGTTCCCTCATACTCAGCCCCGATCCTGTCCTCCATATATTCCATCTTTTTCTGCTTGTCGGTCTCCCGCTCCGCCTCGTCCGCTTTCCGCTCCGTCTCAGAGCTGTGCTTTGCCACCTCGGGCAGGATCTCCCGGTAGTGAGACGCCTTCTGCTCCGTAAGCCTGCCCCGCAGATGATCCTTGATGATGCGGTGGATCTGCAAATCGGGATATCTCCTGATCGGGGAAGTAAAGTGGCAGTAATAATCGCATGCAAGCCCGAAATGTCCCACGCTCTCCGTGCTGTAACGAGCCTGCTTCATGCTGCGGAGCACCAGCCGGCTCACAAGCGCCTCCATGGGGGTGCCGGAGACCTTCTCAAGCAGCTTCTGAAGCTCCTTCGGATGGATCTCCTCATCGGATACCTTCCTGCTCCTTCGCCCCACAGATTTCATATAGTAGCCCAGATTGTTGATAAACACGTTGAGCCTGCTGACTTTTTCCGCATCCGGTCTCTCGTGGATGCGGTATACGAAGGGTGCCTCCAGCCAGTAGAAATGCTGTGCAACCGTCTCGTTTGCGGCGAGCATGAAATCCTCGATCAGGCAGGTCGCGGTATTCCGCTCATAGGGAACAATGTCAATCGGGTGTCCCTTTTTGTCAAGATAGATCTTGCTCTCCTGAAAATCAAAATCAACAGCGCCCCGCTTCTTTCGTCTGCTCCGCAAAAGCGCCGACAGCTTTGCCATGGTTTCAAACATGGGCACAAGCTCCGCATACCGCTCACGCTCCGCCTCGTCCCGGTCCTCCAGAATTTTTTTCACGGCGGTGTAAGTCATGCGGCGGTTCACACGGATCACGGACTCTGCGATCTCGTAGCTCTCGATCCGCCCCTCGCCGCTAATCTCCATCATACAGCTCAGCGCCAGCCGGTCAACTCCTTCGTTCAGGGAACAGATGCCGTTTGAGAGAACGTGCGGCAGCATGGGGATCACCCTGTCCACCAGATAAACGCTGTTCCCGCGTTTCTTTGCCTCCCTGTCCAGTGCGGAATTTTCCTGCACATAGTTGGTCACATCCGCAATATGCACGCCCAGACGGTATCTGTCCGCCGCCGCATCATAGGACACGCTCACCGCGTCATCCAGATCCTTGGCGTCCTCCCCGTCAATGGTGACCATGCAGACATTCCGCAGGTCTCTTCTGCCCGCCATGTCCGCCTCACTGACCTCCGCCGCCACACGCTGTGCCTGATTCAACACCTTCTCCGGGAACTCCGTGGGAAGCTCATAGCCTCTGATAATGGAGAGAATGTCCACTCCCGGGTCATTGACATGCCCCAGAATCTCCACCACTTTTCCTTCTGGATTCTTTCCCGCATGACCGTACTCCGTGATCTCCGCGACCACCTTATGACCCGTGACGGCTCCCTTGGAACGCTCCGCAGGTACAAAAATGTCACGGCCGAAATGCACATCATCCGGTCTGACAAAGCCAAAGTTTTTGGAACGCTCAAAGGTTCCCACCAGCTTGCTGTATCCGCGCTTCAACACGCGCACCACCGCAGCCTCCGTCCGCTTTCCCGGACATTCCGAAAGAATCGAAACCTCCACCGTATCCCGGTGCATGGCACCGCCCGTCATGCCGGGCGGCACAAAGAGATCCTCTTTTTGTCCCTCTATCTCCACGAAGCCAAACCCTTTTGCGTTGGCGATAAACGTCCCCGTCAGGGTCTCCTGCTTTCTGTTTTTTTCCTTCAACTCATTTTCCATATCTGTTCTTTCCTGCGAAAAAAGAGCACTCTTATCAAAGAGTGCTCTCATCTTCCGTCGATTAAAATACGTTAAGATTTAGTATGATTGCAAGAACGAAAAAGGATACCGCCAAGATCTTGGTAATCTTTACAAGCTGTCCTTCCATCGAACGGCCTTTGTTCTTACCCCAGTAAGTCTCAGCCGCTCCGCTGATCACGCCAAGCCCTTCCGACTTGCCTTCCTGCATCAATACAAGCACTACCAGTGCGATACATACGATAATAAACAGTACTGTCAAAACAATCTTCAATGCTCCCATTTTCACACCTCCGGGGATCTTCTGCATAACACGAGGTTAATTGTAACATAGCCTTAAACGCTTTTCAACACATTTTTTATTTTTTCCATGTACGTGCCGAGAAAACCACCAGAATCGGCAAAAGCTCCAGCCTGCCCGCCAGCATGTCGAACATCAGCACACACTTGGAAAATACGGAAAAGCCGCCGAAATTTCCGGTGGGTCCCACCGCATCAAAGCCGGGACCGATATTGTTCATCGCAGCCATCACTGCCGACGCATTGGTCTCAAAGCTGAAATTGTCCACGCTGATCAGAATCACGGAAACAATATAAATGCACACATAAATGATCAGATAGAGGTGGATGGAATGGATCACCTCGCCGGACAGCGCCCTGCCGTCCAGATGTACCTTCTTTACGCTGTGTGGATGGATCACGGAGATCACTTCATTGCGGATGCTCTTGACCCAGACGATCAGCCTGGAAACCTTAAGACCGCCGCCCGTACTGCCCGCACAGGCTCCCGTAAACATAACGAAAAACAGGATCATCTTTGCAAAGGAAGGCCAAAGGTTAAAGTCGCAGGTGGAAAATCCCGTGGTGGTGATCAACGATATAGTCTGGAAGCCCGCCTCATAAAACGCCTCCCATATGCTGGAAAAATTCCCTCTTATACTGATGCCGATGCTGATGGTGGCTGCCAGTATCACCAGCAGATAAACCCGCAGTTCCTCGTTGCAGAACGCCTCCTTCGGCTTCTTCGCCAGAAGAAGGTAATAGATATTGAAGCTGATGCCGCACAGCAGCATAAACACCATGATGATAACCTGTACCGCCATGGAATAGGACGCCACGCTGCTGTTCAACAGTCCGTAGCCGCCCGTGCCCACCGTGGAGAAGGTGAGCGTCACCGCATCATAGAGCGGCAGCCCCGCAATCAATAGAAGGACAATCTCCGTCAGTGTAATGGCAATATAGATCTCATATAATATCCGGGCAGTATTCTTGATCCTGGGAACCAGCTTTCCCACGGAAGGGCCGGTACTCTCCGCACGCATCAGATGCATGTTGTAGCTGCCGGATAAGGGCAGGATTGCAAGAATCAGCACCAGTACGCCCACACCGCCAATCCAATGTGTAAACAGCCTCCAGAACTGGGTGCATCGGGACAGTGTCTCCACATCCCCCAGCACCGTTCCTCCGGTGGTGGTGATGCCGGAAATCGTTTCAAACACCGCATCCACATAGGAAGGGATCTCTCCTGTCAGACAGAACGGCACCGCTCCCACAAGGCTTAACACAATCCAGCTTAAGGAAACTGCCACAAATCCCTCCCTGGCATAAAATATCTTGCTCTTCGGCTTCCAGAATTTTCCCGCAAACCCGATGGCAATGCTCACAAGCGCCGTGAACAGATAGGCAAAGCCCTCCTTCTCCCCGTAAAGCAGTCCCACAAACGCCGGGAGGAGCAGGAACAGCCCCGCAAACTCCAGTACCCTTGTCAAAATGTATCTGATAATAGAATGATTCATAACTCACAGGCTCCTATTCCAAAATGTCCCCGATATCATGGAACCCTGTCTGTGTCGTCACCACAACCACGGTATCTCCCACACTGATCACACTCTGTCCGTTCGGGGTGGTGATATTCCCGCGGTGGTTGATGCTGCACACCAGAATATTCTTTTTCAGCTTCAGATCCTGCAGAGGAACGCCGATCAACGGGCAGTCCTCCCTGATCAGAAACTCCAGCGCCTCCACCCGGTTGTCATTTAAGCGGTACAGCGTCTCGATATTGCTTCCCATGGAATTGTGCATGGCACGCACAAATTTAATGATGGATTCCGCCGTGATGTACTTGGGATACACAATGCTTCCCAGATCCAGGCTATCTATGATCTCGTCGTAAGCGATCCTGTGCAGTCTGGTGATGATCTTTGCCCGGGACAGGCTCTTGGCAAACAGGGAGAGCATAATGTTCTCCTCGTCGATGTTTGTCATAGTCACGAAGGACTCCGCCGTCGCCATGCCCTCCTCCAGCAGAAGATCCCTGTCCGTGCCGTCTCCGCAGATAATCATGGTCTCGGGAAGCAGCTCGCTGAGCTCCTCGCACCTCTCCTGGGAATGGTCGATGATCTTGACATGGATCCCCATATCCCCCAGCTGTTTTGCCAGATAGTAGGAGGTTTCGCCGCCTCCTACGATCATCACATCCTTGGCTCTTGTGGTAGGCACCCCGATCTTTTTGAAAAACGCCGCAATCTTGGAGGATGCCGCCACGAAGGTGATCTCATCCTCCGCCTTCAGCCGGAAATCTCCCTTGGGGATGAAAACCTCCTCCCCACGCTCCACCGTACAGATCAGCACATCGCTGCGGAAGCGGTTTGCCACATCCTGCAGTGTCAGCTCACAGAGCGGCGATTCCGCCCTGAGACAATACTTTACAAGCTCCACACGCCCCTTTGCAAAGGTGTCGATCTTAAGCGCCGAAGGGAATTTCAGCAGTCTGGCAATCTCCGACGCCACCGCATACTCGGGGTTGATCACCAGAGAGAGCCCCAGCTCCTCCTTGATATAGGCGATCTCCCGATAGTAAACCGGATCGCTGACCCGGGCAACCGTATGGCAGACGCCCGCCTTCTTGGCGATCAGACAGCCAAGCAGGTTCAGCTCGTCCTTTCCCGTCACCGCGATCATCAGATCCGCCTCGTTGACCCCTGCCTCAAGCTGTACGCTGTAAACGGCGCCGTTACCCACAATGCCCATCACATCATATATGTTCGTAATATCCTTGACCAGACTTTCCTTCTCATCAATGACCGTAATATTGTGTCCTTCTTTGGAAAGCTGCTCTGCCAGCGCACTGCCCACATTTCCGCAGCCCACAATGACAATTTTCATACCCTCTCTCCTTCTGCCGTCCAAGACGGCAAAGCCCTAAAAAAACTTTCGCATACCGGCTTGTCCAATATGCGAAAGTCCCTTTCTCTTTATAGTATGGAGAATACTCCTGTTTAAGCAAAAAGTCAAGTATCCGGGCTGATTTTGGCTGATTTCAGAAGCGGTACTGCGCCGCCTCGCCAAGCTCCTCCTCGATGCGGAGCAGACGGTTATACTTTGCCACCCGGTCAGATCTGCAGGGTGCTCCCGTTTTGATCTGTCCCGCATTCAGCGCCACCGCGATATCCGAGATAAAGGTATCCTCCGTCTCCCCCGATCTGTGGGAGATCACCGCCTGATATCCGCTCTTCTGCGCCATCTCCACCGCGTCCATGGCCTCGGTCAGCGTTCCGATCTGGTTGACCTTCACCAGAATGGCGTTTGCCACGCCGAGCTTGATGCCCGCCTCCAGACGCCTTACGTTAGTGACGAACAGATCATCCCCCACCAGTCTCACCCGGTTTCCGATCCGCTCCGTGAGCTGCTTAAAGCCCTCCCAGTCATCCTCCGCCAGTCCATCCTCAATGGATGCGATCGGGTACTTATCCAAAAGCGCCTCGTAGTAGGCGATCATCTCCGCCGTATCGCGCACGACCTCCTCTCCCTTTAAGCTGCTCTCCCCGGGGAAATGGTACATTCCCGTCTCCTCGTTGTAAAGCTCGCTGCTCGCCACATCCAGAGCAATTTTGATGTCCTCGCCCGGCTCGTAGCCCGCCGCCTTGATCGCCTCCATCAGAATGGAAAGCACCGCGTCCGCATCAGGCAGATCCGGGGCAAAACCGCCCTCATCACCCACGCCTGTGGAAAGCCCCTTCTCCTGCAGCAGCTTCTTTAAGCTGTGATAGATCTCCGCGCAGATGCGCAGCGCCTCCCTGAAGCAGCACGCGCTCACCGGCATGATCATAAACTCCTGAAAATCCACCGTGTTGGTGGCATGTCTGCCGCCATTTAAAATATTCATCATGGGCACCGGCATGGTGCGCGCATGCACGCCGCCCAGATAGCGGTACAGGGGAAGCCCCAGCGCCTCCGCCGCAGCGCTGGCGCAAGCCAAAGACACGCCTAGCGTCGCATTCGCACCCAGATTTGCCTTGTTTTCGGTTCCATCCGCCTTCACCATGATGGTATCGATGTGTATCTGCTCCAGCGCATTCTGCCCTATGAGAAGCGGTGCGATCTTGTTGTCGATGTTCTCCGCCGCATGCACCACGCCAAGCCCGAAATACCGTGGCTCCGCATCTCTGAGTTCCACCGCCTCAAAGCGTCCCGTACTGGCGCCGCTTGGCACGGAGGCTCTTCCCGTGAACAGCTTTCCCGTCCCGTCCTTCACCGTCACCTCCGCCTCGATGGTGGGGTTTCCTCTGGAATCCAGAATTTCTCTTCCGTGTACCTTTACAATCTCCAAAAAAACACTCATGGCATACCTCCTTATTCATAAGTCAGTATGCCACGCAGTGTAAAAAATATGTTTCTTTTATGATTTCTACTTACGGATCAGCAGGGATTTGCCGGTCATTTCCGCAGGCTGCTCCTTGCCCATGATCCGGATCAGTGTCGGAACGATGTCAGCCAGACAGCCGCCATCCCTGAGCGTGTAGGCGGGATCGTAATTTACCAGCACAAAAGGCACCTGATTGGTGGTATGTGCGGTAAACGGCTCGCCCGTCTCATAATCGATCATCTGCTCTGCATTTCCGTGGTCTGCGCAGATGAACATAACGCCGTCCATCTCCTTCAGCGCCTCAACGGCTTTTCCCACGCACTCATCCACAGCCTCGATTGCCTTTACGGCTGCGGAAAGCACTCCGGTATGTCCTACCATGTCCGGGTTTGCAAAGTTGATGATAATGACATCATAGTTGCCGCTGCGGATCGCACCGGTCAGCTTGTCGCATACCTCGTAAGCGCTCATCTCCGGCTTTAAGTCGTAGGTTGCAACCTTCGGGGAATTGACAAGGATTCTGTCCTCACCGGGATTGGGCTGCTCCACGCCGCCGTTGAAGAAGAACGTCACATGTGCGTACTTCTCTGTCTCGGCAATGCGCGCCTGCGTCATATTGTTTGCCGCAAGCCACTCTCCGAAGGTGTTGTTTACCGCGATCTTGTGGAACGCCACATCCTTGTTGGGGATGGTGGGATCATAATCGGAGAAGCATACATACACGATCTGCTTTCTTGCGCCTCTCTCAAAGTGTGTGAACTCGTCCTCGCAGAAGCATCTGGTGATCTCTCTTGCACGATCCGGGCGGAAGTTGAAGAACACTACGGAATCGCCGTCCTGCACCGTCGCCAAAGGCTTGCCGTCCTTCATCACCACTGCGGGCTTCACAAATTCATCCGTCACATCCCTGTCGTAGGAGTTCTGGATAGCGCAGATACCGCACTCTGCGGAATCGCCCACGCCATTTACCATCGCATCATATGCAAGCTGCACTCTGTCGTAGTTGTTGTCTCTGTCCATGGCATAGTAGCGTCCCATGACCGTTGCGATCTGCCCTACGCCGATCTTCTCCATCTCTTCCGTAAGCTGTACGGCAAATTCCTTGCCGCTTGTGGGCGGTGTGTCTCTTCCGTCAAGGAAGCAATGCACATATACCTTTTTCAACCCGTTGCGCTTCGCCATCTCCAGAAGTCCGTGGAGGTGGGTGTTGTGGCTGTGGACGCCGCCGTCAGACAGAAGTCCCATGCAGTGCAGCGCACTGTCGTTCTTCTTACAGTTCTCCATTGCCTTCAGCAGTGCGGGATTCTTAAAGAAATCGCCGTCTTGGATCTCTTTGGTGATGCGGGTCAGCTCCTGATATACGATACGTCCTGCACCCATATTCAGATGCCCTACCTCGGAGTTTCCCATCTGTCCCTCGGGAAGTCCCACCGCCATACCGCTTGCGTTGCCGCGCACAAAGGGATAATTCTTCATCAGGCTGTCCATGACCGGCGTATTGGCCTGCGCGATCGCATTGCCCTCCGTCCTGTCATTTAATCCGTATCCGTCTAATATCATTAACACTGTGGGTTTCTTGCTCATCACATTTTCCTCTTTTCCGTCTTTTTTTCTTACCATAAGTAAAGCATGTTCTTATATCGGAAAAATTATAACTTTAAATTTTCCAACATGCAATAGCAAAAATCATTGTTTTTTCTCAAAAAAAGGGCTAAAATGAGGAAACATCCCCAATAATGCGGAAGGAGATTCTTCCTATGGTGACATTGCTTTCAAAAATTTTTATAAAGGATCAGGACACCGGACAGCCGAAGGTGCGTCAGGCATACGGCATTCTAAGCGGCGCCGTCGGCATTTTTTTCAATCTGCTGCTCTTTGCGGGCAAGTTTTTTGCGGGCACCTTGAGCAACTCCATCTCCATCACCGCGGACGCCTTCAACAACCTGTCCGACGCGGGCTCCTCCGTGATCACGCTCATCGGCTTCAAGATGGCGGGACAGAAACCGGATCCCACCCATCCCTTCGGGCATGGGCGCATTGAGTATCTGTCCGGGCTTGCGGTTTCCGCCGCCATTCTGCTCATGGCGGTAGAACTTTTCAAAAGTTCCCTTGCAAAGCTGCTCCATCCAGAAGAGGTAAACTTTTCCCCGCTGATCGTGGGAATCCTGATCGTTTCCATACTGGTGAAATGCTATATGTACCTATACAACCGTTCCATAAGCAAAAAGATTCACAGTGAGGCCATGATGGCGACCGCTTCCGACAGCTTGAGTGACACGCTCGCCACTTCGGTTGTACTGCTCACCACACTGATTGCACATTTTTCCGGGCTTTCCCTAGACGGCATCTGCGGCATCCTGGTTGCACTTTTCATCTTCTATACCGGATTTACATCCGCAAGGGATACGCTGAACCCTCTGCTCGGTCAGGCGCCGGATCCAGCCTTCGTAAAGGAGATTGAAGATCTGGTGCTCTCCTATGACAATGTGATCGGTGTGCATGACCTTCTGGTACATAATTACGGTCCCGGCAGAACCATGATTTCCCTGCATGCAGAGGTGCCCGCGGATGGGGATATCCTCACGCTTCACGATATGATCGACAACATTGAGCGTGATCTCCGCAGCCGCCTGAAATGCGACGCCGTGATCCACATGGATCCCGTATGCATAAACGATCCATTCGTCAACGAACTCCGCGCACAGGTATGCGGATTTTTAAACGACATTGACGCTTCCCTGTCCCTGCACGATTTCCGTGTGGTGAAGGGCCCGACCCACACAAATATTATTTTCGATGTGCTCATCCCCTACCGTTTCCGGCTTTCGGACGAAGAGGTCTGCCGTATTCTGCGGGAGCGGATCACAGAGCTTGACAGCAATTTTTTTGCGGTAATCAATGTTGACAAAAAATATGCTTGACTTTTCCCTGTGCAGGGCGTACATTGAAAAGGTATCAGTACAAAAATAAAAGGAAGGAGGTAACAAACTATGTACATGATCGCGAAATTGACAAACTATAATACAAGTGCAGTTACCTCTGTCGGTCACATGCTGTGATTCATGCGTATTATTACCTGTGATGATACCATATGTTTCGCTATGACTGCCTGCGGTTTCTGCCGCAGGCTTTTTTTGTGCATTCTATTTCTTATGAAGGAGGACTTATGAAAAAAATATCTACACACATAAAAGAGCACCTGCCCGCTTATCTGCTGGCTGTATTCAGTCTGGTTGTCAGCGTGGCGCTTGACATGCTCTCGCCGCAGTTGACAAAGAAGATCATCGATGATGTGATCGGCAACGGAAATATCGCGGCGCTCAAGGGCATCCTGCTCGGTATCCTCGGCATCGGTATCGGCAGATTTATCTTCGGCTACATAAAGGAATATACCTTCGATGTGACCGGCGTCAAGATTGCCTCGAACATCAGGCGAGACATCTTCCGCCATATTCAGGGGCTTTCCGCGGAGTTCTTCGACCGCACGGGCACCGGCGAGCTGATGTCCCGGATCAAGGATGATGTGGACCGCATCTGGGACGGTCTTACCTATGTGGGCATGCTCATTATCGAAGTATCCATACACACGGCGCTCATTTTGTTCTGCATGTTCTCGATCAGTTGGAAACTTGCCCTGATCCCATTGGCATGTATGATCTTCTGTGCCGCTCTCGCATTCTATCTGGAACACAGACTGGATAAGGTGTACGACGACATCAGCGAGGAGAATGCCGAGCTGAACACCGTGGCGGAGGAGAACCTGACCGGCGTCAGAACCGTAAAGGCGTTTGCCAGGGAGCAGTTTGAAATTGACAAATTCCTCTCCCACAACAAGCGCTACTACGACCTGAACATGGAGCAGTCCAGGGTGTTCGTCAAATACCACCCCCTGTTCTCCCTGATCGGAAAGCTCCTGCCCCTGCTCGTTCTTCTGGCAGGCGGTTATCTGTATATCAATCAGGATCCGGCAACGGGAACCTTTACCTTCGGCTCCCTTGGCGCCTTTGTGCAGTACTCTTCCAATATCGTATGGCCCATGGAAATGCTGGGATGGCTGACCAACAGCTTCTCCTCCGCCATCGCATCCAATAAGAAGATCAAGAAGCTCTACACACAGACCGCCACGATCAAAGATCCGGAAGCTCCGGTGCTCCTGCCCAAGGTGGAAGGCAGCATCGCCTTCGAGCATGTGAGCTTCTGCAGGGATTCCCGGGACATTCTGTCCGACATCAGCTTTTCGGTTCCAGCCGGACATACGCTGGGCATCATGGGTGCCACCGGATCGGGCAAAAGCTCCATCATCCAGCTTATGCAGCGCTTTTATGACTGCAAGGAGGGAAAGATCCTGCTGGATGGCACCGATATCCGTTCCCTGACCCTGAAGCAGCTGCGGGAGAGCATCTCCCCCGTCATGCAGGATGTATTCCTGTTTTCCGACACCATCGATGAAAATGTCCGTCTGGGCAAGAAGGCCTTTCTGGATGCGGAGACGGTTCGGGAGGCAGCGCGCGACGCCTCCGCCAGCGCCTTTATCGAGCGTCTCGACAACGGCTACGACACCGTGATCGGCGAGCGCGGCGTGGGACTCTCCGGCGGTCAGAAGCAGAGAATCAGCATTGCCCGCGCTTTAGCGCGCAAAGCGCCCATCCTTGTGATGGACGATTCCACCTCCGCTCTCGACATGGAGACGGAGCATGAAATCCAGCAGACCTTGAAGAAGCTGGACGGCATCACCAAAATTATTATTGCACACCGCATCAGCGCTGTCCGTAACGCCGACGAGATCCTCTTTTTGCAGGATGGTAAGATCGCCGAGCACGGAACCCACAGGGAGCTTCTCGCAAGGAAGGGGCTGTACTATGAGACCTATATGGCGCAGTACGGTGATTATCTCATGGAAAAGGAGGCTTAATCCATGGCTTACAATTCATATAAAGAGGATGAACAGAGCGTTTCTTCCAAAAAGAGTCTTACGCTCCTGCGCCTGTTCTCCTACCTGCTCTCCTACAAAAAGGAGGTTATACTGGTGCTCCTGATCATGGCATTCTGCGTGGGCGTATCCCTCGTGAATCCCCTGATTATCGAGTCCGCCATTGACGACTACATCAAACCGCATAATTTCAAGGGGCTGGTTGTCCTGATCACGGGGGCTCTTGTGTTAAATGTGATCATGATCCTGTTAGTCAAGCTGCGCATGTATATCATGGCAAAGGTCTGTAACAGCATCCTTTTGACCATTCGTCAGGATCTGTACTCCCACATCCAGACACTGGACTTCCACTTTTTTGACAGCCGTCCCACGGGTAAGATTCTGTCCCGTATCATCGGCGACATCAACTCCTTAAAGGATGTGCTCAATAACAGCGTCACCACCCTGATCCCCGACTTCATCACCATCTGCGCGGTGGTCGGCATCATGGTGGCAAAGAGCCCCGTTCTGGCGCTGGCGAGCCTGTCCACGCTGCCCATTCTGATTATCGGCCTGACCGGGATCGAGGTGTTCGCACACAAGCGCTGGCAGGTCTTCCGCAAGAAATCCTCCAACCTGAATGCTTTCATTCACGAGGATATCTCCGGAATCCGCATCATTCAGAGCTTTGCAGCCGAGAAGGAGACGGAGGAGACCTTCGATGAACTTGTTCTGGAGCACAGAACGGCTTTTAAACATGCCGTGAAGCTGCAGGACGGCTTCGGTCCGATCATTGACCTCTGCTGGGGCGTCGGCACGCTGGTGCTCTTCTATGTGGGCATCATGGTGCTGGGAACCGATGTAGTGTCCGCCGGTCTGCTCATCGCATTCGGCTACTACATCAACATGTTCTGGAGCCCAATCGCCAACCTGAGCAACTTCTACAACCAGCTCATCACAAATGTGGCGGCTGCCGAGCGTATCTTTGAGGTGCTTGACACCAAACCCGCCATTGCAGACAAGGAGAATGCTTCTCTCATGTCGAACATTACCGGCGAGGTCATCTTTGAGGATGTTTCCTTCGCCTACACGGACGCACCAGACATTGAGGTTCTCTCCCATGTCAATTTCCATATCAAGCCGGGAGAGACCATCGCTCTGGTTGGACCTACCGGCGCCGGAAAGACCACCATTGTGAACCTGATCAGCCGTTTTTACGACGTGACCGGAGGCAGTGTGCGGATTGACGGCATGGATGTGCGGGATGTGACGCTGCACAGCCTGCGGGCACAGATGGGCATTATGACGCAGGATAACTTCCTGTTCTCCGGCACCATACGCGAAAATATCCGCTACGGAAAGCTGGATGCAACCGAGGAGGAAATCGTTGCCGCCGCCAAGGCGGTCGGCGCCCATGACTTTATCATGAAGCTGGAAAACGGCTATGACACAAAGCTCACCGAGCGGGGCGGCGGCCTGTCCATCGGACAGAAGCAGCTTCTGGCATTTGCCCGTACCTTCGTATCCATGCCCCGCATCCTCATTCTGGATGAGGCGACCTCAAGCATTGACACACAGACAGAGCTTTTGGTGCAAAAGGGAATTGAGACGCTGCTTACGGGCAGAACCTCCTTTGTCATTGCCCACCGTCTGTCCACCATCCAGAAGGCTGACCGCATCTTTGTGATCGATCAGGGCGGCATTCTGGAGCAGGGAACGGCGCAGGAGCTTCTTCAGGCAAAGGGTGCGTACTACGACCTCTACATGGCACAGTTTGCCGCATCATAATCATCGGAAAGGAAATTTGCTATGTCTGACTGTATACTGATCGGCGCAGGAGATTTTTCCCTTGCCGCCATACCGGATTACCGGGAAGATACCGACACCCTGATCGCTGTGGACGGCGGTCTGCTCTACTGCGGGCTTGCCGGTCTGGAGCCGGATGTGATTATCGGGGATTTTGATTCTCTTGACGAGGAGACGGCAGCCGCCGTGAATCTGATCGAGGCAAACTACCCGGAAAAAGTGCTCCGACTGAAGCCGGAAAAGGATGATACGGACATGCTGGTTGCCCTCAAATGGGGACTGGCAAAGGGCTTTGACACCTTCTGCATCTACGGCGGGCTGGGCGGCAGACTGGATCACTCACTGGCAAACATCCAATGCCTTCTCTATCTGAAAAATCAGGGCGCCGACGGCTACCTGTTCACACCGGACGGCATGGTGCTTGTGGCAAAGGAGGAGGTTCGGAAATTTCAGCCCTCCATGCAGGGGCATCTCTCCCTTTTTTCTCTGGAAAAGCAGTCGGTGGTTTCCATCGAAAACATGAAATACACACTGGATCACTATCCGGTGACCAACGACTTTCCCATTGGCATCAGCAATGAGTTTCTGCCCGGAAAGGGCGGCTCCGTTACCGTCCACTCCGGTGCGGTGGTAATCCTGTTAGGCTGGGATGATGCCGAAAGTGAAACCTGATTTCTTCATCAAAAAACCGTCGGGGAAACTGCTCCCCGGCGGTTTTTTTCACATTAACTTTATCTGCCCTCACTGATATAGATCTTTGCACGGCTCTGAATGATGTCCGCCACCTCTGCGGCAGATTTCTGTCCCTTGAAATATGCCGCGGCCTCTTCTTCAATAATATTGACCAACGCATCATCGGTATAATATGCCTTATTGACCGTGATAATGTAGTCGTAAAGCTCCTGTGCCTCTTCCTTAGTCATAGGGTCGATCACGATCTCTTCCCCGCCGATATACCAGGTATCATCATAATACTGCTTCTTACCGTTCTCATCCTCCCAGTAAGGGCGCTCCTGTGCCTCTTCCATCCGCTTCTCCATTGCGCTCTTAAGAACCGGGAAACGCCAGCTGAACTCATCCGAGTTCTGATACTCATCTGTAAGGTAATATCTCAAAAATTCCCACGCACCATCAATATTGCCGGACTTTGCCGAGATTGCATACTGGGAATCCGCCACAATCACCGCACCGTTTCCTTCATTGGTAGGGAAACCGATTGGCGTTACCTTCTCTCCGAAATATCCCTTTGCAAACTGGTTATAGCTTCTGAAATTTCCTATGTTAGTGGACATCAAAAGGGATCTGCCGTCCCTCCACTGGGATTCATAGTTCGCCCAATAATCATCATCCGTTTCCGCTTCCTCCGGGAACTGTGCCAAAAATTCCAGCAGGCCGATAAATTCCTCGGAGTTGAAGTTACATGCTCCGCTGGTTCTGTCTACAAAGTGAGCGCCCGAGAAAATCATAGAGTAATTCAGCATAGCGGATCTGCTCATGTCCTCCCCGAAGGGGCTGGCATCCGGATACTTCGCCATAAGTGCCTGAAGATCCTCCATGGTCCATCCCGGCGTATCACCTACCATGGATGCCTTGCCGATCACCGTGGCAATGTTGAAGCTGGGAACAATGCTGTAGAGCTTTCCGTCCACCTTATACGCATCAAACACGTTAGTCAGATAGTCGTCCATGTTCAGCTCTTCGTCCTTCTCGATCAGCTTGCTGATATCGGCGAAAAGTCCCTTTGCAATGTAGGACTCAATCGGCATATTGTAGGCATCCAGAACCAGAATGTCCGGCATCTGTCCCGCTACAATATCATTGTTAAGCTGGGTATATCCCGCCGTGTAGTCGTCCATGGATGCATAGCCGGAATAATCCTTTACGGTGATTCTGTAGCGCTCGCTCTCTTTATTGAAATCAACCACGCGCCTGCGCATATTATAATCCAGATAATAGCACGCCAGCGTCAGCACTTCCTTATCGGGAATGTCCGCAGGATCCACATGGTTCAGAACCGCCAGCTTCGTCATATAGGTATCGGGATCATAGTAGGTGGCAATGATTTTGTCCTCTCCCGCCTCTACGAGGTTACCCATGCTGTCGGAGGTGATGTCGGAGTTGATGTAGCTGAAAATGGGGGTCACATCCGCATCGCCCAGATTATAGCCGAACATACCCATGCTGTTTGTCAGGATCAGATCATAACTCTGTCCGCCCTTGATACCGTAATTGTTCAGGAAATCGGGCAGCTCCTCCTCTCCCATATCAGCTCCGGTTGTAAAGTTTATCTTTTTCAGGGACAGCTTCGTGTAGGAATCATTGACACAGATCAGATTGATCGCGCCGTCCTTCCCCACAAAGGCTCCCTGTGTCCATCCGCCGGTGGAATTTAACTCCGTTTTCGCGGAGAGGTTACCCTGACCGTCCACGGTCATCAGTGTATTGTTGCCGACTAACGCAATGCCGCCGTCCTTGCCCACAAGCACATAGTCAAAGTACATGTAGTCCTGATTCTGATCCTCATTCAGCATGGTGCGGTAACGCTCCGCGCCGTCCAGCGTGTAGGCGCACAGCTCCAGCGTACTGCCGAGATCCACATAGTTGCCGTCCGCATCAAAAGCATAGGAGCTGGTCTCCAGCACAAAATGCACACCGCTTTCGTCGATGGTACAGCCGCTGGTATACATATCCGTATACTGCTCAGTGTATCCGCCGTCTCCGGCTCCTGCATCCGGCTTATCCTCGGACGCCGGTTCCTCCGTTGTCACAGGCACCGCAATATCCTGCGTGGCAATATCCGTATCCTCAGCCGCATCATCCTGCACGGCAGCTCCCGTATCCACATCTCTGGGCTCCACACCCATATCGTCGTCTATTCCGTCGGGCAACACCACGGGATCATCTATAATGTCTTCATCACCGTCGTCGATCCAGTCCGGGTTATCTCTGACCGTGTTGATCAGCTCCACCTGTCTTTCGTCGCTGCCGTCCATATTCAGGGAATACAGGGAAACGATACGGCCGGTCTGCTCTCCCGAGAGATACTGCATGCCGATAAAATAGATTCTCCCGTCCACATAAGAAATCTGGTCAATGTTGATTTCGTCGTTGATCAGATCTGTCTCCACATCCTGCAGCCGGTACACATAATTCTTTGCTGCCGCTTTCTCCTCCGGCGTACTTCCCGCCTGTTTCTCTCCACAGCCCGCAAGTCCGAATACCATGAGCACCGCAAGCAGGGCGCTGACAATCCGACTTCCTCTCTTCTTCATAATACTCCTCCTCTTATTCGGGGCTTTCGCCCTCCTTTACTTCTTTTACTTTCCTTACTTTTTCTTCCTTCTGTTCCGCTGCTTTTTTCTTCTTTTCCTTGTGCTGCATCCTGCGCCGCTCCAGAAAACGTTCCCATTTGTCCTTACAAATGCGGAACACACCTGCGACCGTCCATGTCTTATGTCTCCATGCAAGGATGACCGCAGTCATCAGGAGTACTGCGGGATAAAGGAATGCAAGCAACATAAACACCGTGATGAGCGCTAGAATATCCTCGTAGCCTCTGGCTATATTTTCCCAGTAAGGGTAAATGATCGCCTTGCTGCTCATGGAACGGGTTCCAAACGACGCTAACACCTTCAGTCTCCCCAGAAGCGCAAAGCGGGTGGTATTTTCCACAACCTCCACTTCCACACCGTCCACACCGATGTTCTCCATCACATATTTCTTCGCATAACCGCTGACCGGATTGGGCATGACAAGCTCATAGGTGTTAAGCCCATAGCTGGTTCCGTAGTTTGTCAGGGTGCTGTAGGAAACATATGCCACGGAGGAGGTCAGCCCGGCAGCCTCGGCAATCCTGCCGTCCTCGCGCTTCACCACACCTGTGATGATATGGGGAATTCCGCTTATTGTCACCATCTGCCCCGCAACATCATTGGAGCCGAACAACTGCCATGCCGCATCTTCGTCGATCACCACATAATCCTGTAACACATCATTGCCCGAAAAATAGGAGCCGCTCACAAGCTGCAGGGGATGAAACTGGAAGAAATCTCCTCCGATCCCCACCGCAGACACCTCCACCGAGGATCTGCTGCTCGCGATGGTCACTTTGCCCGTGGCGCTGTAAGCGTCTGCCCACAGCCTTGCATTCTCATTCTCGGAATCATTTACAATGGACGCTTCCTCCAAAGCCTTGTCAAGCTGATGCTCAAAACTCAGGATCTGATTTTCTTCTATCCCCGACTCTCTGGAGAAAAAGCAGCTTACCTGCGACACATCCTTTTGATCCGACCATCTCGCCGCCATACCCTGGCACAACTGTTCTCCCGCCAGATTATCTCCGACGGCAGCAAGCACCAATCCCAGAATCAGGCTGCACACCCCGGTTATGCCCAGTATGATCCGCCTCCGGGTCAGTCCCTTCATCAATTTTTTCATGGTCTCCTCCCTGTTTTTAGTCCGGAAGTCTCACAAGTTTTCCTGCCTCAACAGGCTTGGTTGAAGTTGTGATCACATACTCGCCGCCATAGAGCGCACCGGTAATGGCAGACTGGGTATCGTCGCTCGCCACTACCTCCACATCATACCGCACCGCATAATAACGGGTTCCCAGAGGGCTGCTCTTCGCCTCCACAACCAGCACAAATTTTCCGTTGTTGTCTTCTCTTATTGCGCTGTTGGGTACGATCATATCATAGTTTGCACTCTTCTGTCCAACCTGAAGGCTCAGGGACTGTCCCTGGGTCAGATCTCCGCTTAAGTTGAACGTGATCAATTTATTCTTGGAGGGGTTTGAGGGATCCGGCTTGATGGATGCCACCGTGGCGGTAATGTCGTTATACCACCACGAATTAACAAGCTCCGCGGGATCGCCCACCGAAATTCTCTTTGCCTGATCCACCGTCACGGAAAAGCTCAGGGTATAGCCCTTGCCCTCCGGCTGGATCACTGCCACCGGCACATCCGGTGATGTGCTCTCTCCCGCTACCACGGATATGGAGGTGATGGTTCCTGCGACCTCCGCCTTTACCGTGGCGCCGATTGCCTTGCTCTCCAGCTCGTCGACCTTCTTCTGTGCCGCAGTCACGGCATCCTTTAAACCTGACAGGCTTAAGATCGAGTTGATCTCCTTGGCAAGGTCGGACACATTGCTCTGTGCCTCTGCAAGGTCTGCCTCAAGCTCCGCCTTTTCCTTTTCCAGCTTGGCAAATTCCGTTGCCGCCTGGTTTGCCGTATTCTGTGCGGCATATGCGATCTGCTGTGCCTCGTTGCGCTGATTCTGCAAAGCGCCTAACGCCGAAGCATTGCCGCTGCTCACCGACTGCTGGTAATTGATCCAGTTGTCTATATTGGAAACCTTGTTCTGCGCCTCCGCCAGCGCCGCATCGGCTGCTTCCTTTGCGTCCTTCGCTGCATTGTAGGCGGGTGCCTGCGCGTCAATCTTTGCCTGCACCTCGTCCACCGCCTTCTGTGCGTTCAAAAGCTGATTCTTATAGGTGGAGGTGGAGCTGGCATTGCCGCCGTTCTGGAGCACAGAGGAACTCAGATCTCCCGCCAGAAGCGCCATGTCATACGCCTCCTGTGCCTTATCCAATGCATCCCTTGCCGCAACAAGCTCATCGCTCTCCACATCCGCAAGGCTGCAGATCACATCGCCTATGGCAACGGTATCTCCCACTCTCACCTCAACGGAGGACACCTTTCTGCTCTCTGTCACCTTGACATTATACAGTGAGCCGCTCTCCACGGTTCCGGTGCCTCTGACCTTTGCCGTGATGGTGCCGGACTGGATATATTGCGCCGCCACCTCCGGCAGGGAATAATTCATGATCGTGTTGGAGAAGAAGGTGAGAACCAGCATCACCGATAAAAAGATGATCGCCACCGTCTTGACCCATTCTCTCCTGTTCCTTTTTTTCTCGTTCATTTTTTACCCTTTCCTCCCTGAATTTATCCTTTAATTCCGCCCTGGTAGGTAATGCCGTCAACCAGATACTCTTCACCGTACAAAAATACCAAGAGGCTGGGAACCATGTAGATGGTTGCCACCGCAAACGCCAGCCCGATCTCGCCCGAATTGATCTTGCTCAAGAATACCGACAGCGGGTGCTTTTCCGCATCCGATAACAGGATCAGCGGCTGCTCCACCATATTCCAGTAATCGATGAACACCAGAATCGCCGCCGAACAGATTGCGCCCTTGCACAGCGGAAAGCAGATCAGTCTGAAAATCTGCCACTCTCCCGCCCCGTCAATCTGTGCCGCCTCGATTACCGAGGTCGGGATCCTGCGCATGTACTTTGTAAGCAGGAACACCGCAAACGGGGAAAAGATTCCCGGCAGCCAGATAGCCCAGTAGGTATTCAGCACCTTCAGCCAGCCGGCTACCAGATAGTTCGGCACCAGCGTAACCTGATACGGCATGAGCATCAGAATAATATAGGAAAAGAATATGATCTCCCGGATCCGCCCCCTATACCTGGTAAAGCCATAGGAGGCAAGCGCCGCCACGAATAATTGAAAGAACACGATGGGACCCACCAGTATGACGGAGTTCCAGAATTTCAAAAGATACTCCGGGCTCTTGAACAGCACCGTAATATACTGGCTGAAGGAAACCATATCCGGTATGAATTTCAGGTTGACCTTCTCGGATATGTAGACCTTTCCGCCCTTCTCATTTGTCGCAAACACAGAGCCGTAATTGGCGGAAATCTCCGATGAGGACATGAAAGAGTTTGTGATGGTCAGCACAATGGGAAGCAGAAACAAAACCGCAAACAGCGCCGCCACCGTTGTGGCAATGGCGATCTTGACGCCGTGGATCCTCTTCTTCCTGTCTGCCCTGCTCTTTGCCCGCTCGGCAGAAAAAGCGCGCTCCCGCGCGTTGCGCCCGCTCATCCTTCCACATCCTTTCCGAAGTGATTCTCCACCAGAAACAGGGTTCCGATAATCACGATCATGACAAGCGACATCAGGATCGCCGCCGCTGACAGCCGCTGATAGTCAAGGGACGCAAACGCATTGTTCATAAAATGCTGCAGCATGTAGATCGCATCGTAGGGATGGTCACCCGTCAACAGATAGATCTCCCGGAACACCTTGAACGAGCTGATAAGCGACATGATCGTCACAAACAGAATGGTGGAGGATAAATAGCGCAGCTTGATGTAGAAAAAGGTCTGCACCGGTGTTGCGCTCTCCAGCTTTGCCACCTCCAGAATATCCTTCGGAATGCTGGCGAGCGCCGCCATAAACAGAATCATGTTGTAGCCAAGATTCTTCCACAGAAAGAGGATAATGACCACCACCTGGGAATACTGGGATTTCATCCAGTCAATCTTTGCGCCCCCCAGTGCCACCAGCACATCGTTCACGGCACCGTTGTAGTGGAACAGCACCTGCCAGATCAGCACGATGGATGCCACGGGAACCATGAGCGGACTCAAAAAGAAGGTGCGGAACTGGCTCCTGAAAGGCAGCTTTGTATCCAGCACCATGGCAAGCACCAGCGAGAGCACCACCGCAAGGGGCACCGCGATCGCGGAGAATACCGCCGTGTTGGTGACTGCCGTCTTGAATGCCGCATTTTTTATCACTCTCTGATAGTTTTCGAGAAACACAAAATTTTTACTGATCGGGTTATCCACCAGTGAATAGAAAATAACCACTATAAAAGGTAAAATATAAAATAAGAGAACGCCGAGCAGGCTTGGGGCAAGGTAAAGCCCCGAGCCGATCTTTTCTTTTCTCAGCCGCCTGCTTGATTTCGTTCTGACCTTCTTTACTTTCTCTTTTTTCTGCAAGGCTTTCATAAGCCCCTCCTGTTACACGCTATCTGCTTTCGTTCACATAGATCTTAATACGGCTCTGGATGATATCCGCCACTTCATCCACCGTCTTTTGTCCCTCAAAGAAGGGTGCAGCTTCCTCCGTTACGATGTTCAGCAGCTCCTCATTGTAGGTAGCCACTCCGCCGATCTGCTCGATTACATTCCAGATGCTGTCCGCCTCTTCCTGTGTGACTGCATAGACTTCAATCATGATGTCGTCGCCCCAGCCGTAAGATGAACTGGAGTACTCGACCTTGTTGCCGTTTTCATCCAGAACGTAGTTACCATCCGCACCAATCTGATATTGAGGCGTCATCGCCTTCTTCATTTCCTTGTCATAGACCTCTTTCAGCGTAGCAAAACCCCATGACATCCAGTCATCCTCCACCTTGGAAGCAATAAACTGCTGCTCAATAAAGGACCATGCCGCCTCCTTGTGCGCGGAGGACGCGCTGATGCACACGCCGTTCGTACCCGACACCATCACACCTGTGGAATTTGCAGAGGGGAAACCGATTGCCGTAATCGGCTCGTCAAACATCTTCTCCGCCACCTGCCAGCCCTCCGGCTCGGAGAGGGACAACTCTGACAGCAGTGCCTCATGGGTCCGCAGTGCTGCGGGCTCGGAGGGTACATTCTCCCAGTCGAGCTCCGCCGGGTATTTTGCCGCCAGCGTAAGAATGCTCTTGAACTCCGGCGAATCGAAGGAGCATTCTCCCGTCTTCCAGTTGACATAGGAATCAAAGTCATAGGATAAGCACTGGGACAGGAAGCTCTCTCTCGTGCTTCCCGAGAAAAGCTCAGCCTCCGGATACCTCTCCGCCAGTGCAACCATATCTTCCATGGTCCAGCCGGACTTCTCGCCCACCTCTGAGGTACGTCCCGCCAGGGTGGAAATGTTGAAACGCACGGGAATCATGTAAAGATTTCCGTCTGTGGTATAAGCATTGAGCACCGGTTCGATCAGATCGCTGCGGTTCAATACCGTACTGGCATCCAGATAAGGGTTCAGATCCGCGAGGATGCCCTTTGCCGCAAGCATATTGATATCCAGACTGGAAGGATCGATCAGATCCGGCACGTTTCCCGATACGATATCGTTTAAGAACTGGTTGAGCACATCCTTGTACTGCTCCAGAATATCATCCCGGGAGTAGTCCATATTGTCATTGTAATCCTTGATCACAATTCTGTATTCTTCACTTGTCTTGTTGAAGTTGACCACCGCATTCTGCATGCTCTGGCTTATTCCCATGCAGGCATAGGTCAGGGTCTGCTTCTGCACCACCTCGGAGGCAGCAGTTTTCTTCAGACACACAACGCTGGTCTCATCCGTCACCCAATCCCGGTACAGAACCGCAACAGTACCGTCCTCCAGCGCGGTAACCGCATTCACATAGTCCCCGTTCAGATCACAGTCAATCCATTTCAGAATCTGTGTGTAGGTCTGGGTTGCCAGATCATACTCATAAAGACCGCCGGAGCTGTTCAACAGAACACCGCCGTTCGGTCCCTTCGCAATGCCGCTGTTGTAGCAGTTGTCCGGAAGTCCTGTATAAACGTCGGAGAAGGCTTTCTTTTCCTCATTATATACTTTAATGGAACTGCCATCCATGCCGTATTGCGTGATCGCCAGCCTGCCGTCCCCGATAAATCCGATGCCGCCGATACCGCCGTAATCATTCGTATCCAGTGCAACATAACTTAAGAGATTTCCGTCCTTGTCAAAGATCCAGACTGACGAGTAGCCGTTGCTAAGGTAAATATTTCCGTCCGCATCCGTCATGCCGTAGGAGATATAAGTCTGATCCGTCCGGTTCAATGTCTCCGTAATGTCCTGTTCAAATACAACAGAGCCGTCCGCCGCCAGCTTGCTCATGGTGTAGATGGTATTCCGCTGCACCGCCTCGTAATCATACTCTTCCCCGTCCTTCTGTGCGGGATATTTTCTGCTGATGAGAACCAGCTCGTCATTCTGCGCAGGATAGACATTGGATATGTTGCTGCTGTAACCCTCCGCATCCGGTTCGTTCTGACTTGTGACCCGGTACACATCCACCGGAGCTGCGGACAGATTCGTCAGATCTAAGTATTTCAGCACCTCCGAATTTTGTTCCTGCTCATACTGATGGTAATAAAGCCGGCTTCCCTGAATCGAAAAGTCACTCTGCCATCCGCCCTCTCCGCTTGAAAGCGTGTTCCACTCCGGCACATAGACATAGGTGCTGTCCGTTCCCGCCTGCTCCGTCTTGGCTTTATCCTGTCCGCACGCTGCAAGTCCGACTGTCATCACTCCCGCCAGAAGCAGACCCACCGCTTTTTTCCCAAATCGTTTTCTCTTCACTTGAATCCTAATCCCTTCTTACTACATAATATGGGGCACAATCCGCCGCCAACTTCATTATAGACCATACATATTGTGCCGTCACCTTAAGAATTTATGAAGATTCCCCACTGCACACTCTGCCGCCCCACTTTACCAGCAGCACAAGCAGCACCGCCGGAATCACGGCAAGCAGCAGATAAGATAAGAAAACATCTGGCAGCGGCGAAAGAACCTTGTCAATGAGGAAGGTGCTTGTGAAGTTGACTACAAAGTGCAGGATGATACAGGGAATAAGCGAATGATACCGCTCCGCCAGATATCCAAGCATCAGCCCGATGACAAACGCATAGCCTCCCTGTATCAGATTGCCGTGGATACAGCCGAACAGAAACGCCTGTAACAGGTTTGCGCACCAGAAACGGGGAAAAGCTTTCTTTCCATAATATAACATGATTCCCCTGCATAAAAATTCCTCGCCCACAGGCGCCAGCACCACCGAAGCAAAAATGGCAAGTGCATCCACGCCCATACCCGCGTTCTCCATCATATCAGCATATGCCTCCACCACGCTCGGGATCACATACGCTTCCACGCCCACAATGCCGTTTGCAAAGAGGCAGAGTAAAAATCCGCCCAGAACCGCGATTGCCGCAGCCTTCCCGGTCATGTTCCTTGCCGACTGCGAAAGTTTTCGCCTGCCGCAGCCCAGATAGTACCACAGCCCGAACAGCGGAAGACTGAAAACGTGATAGATCAGCACGCTTCCTGCACCATTTCCCTGAATCGCGTCATAGTAGACCTGCATCAGTTCCTCCTGCCCTGCGCCCGGGTGTCCGATCTGATACTGTGTCATGGTTATTATTGCAACCACGAGCAGGTATGCGATTCCCAATATCAGCTGGAGGGCAAAGCACGAAACCGCGGCGCCGATTGCCGCAAACAGGTATCCCGGTCTGAATTTCTTTTGTTCCATAATAATTTCCTCCCTTTCACTATGCTGTTCTTATCTTAACACACCCCGAAATTACTTACAATCCTGTTGTCGATCATTTCTTAACGGTTTCTTTATATATCCGTTATTGATTATGTTTTTTTTACAGATTATAATGATATAACAATCACACGAAGGAGGAAGTCAATGTTCCCGTTTACGAAGGATAACTACTCCATTCCGAAGGAACACAGCATACCGGTCAACATCGCTATTACAGCGGGCATTCTGGGGATCAACACAGCATTTTCCTTTCTGCTGTTCTACCTGGTTCCCGACAATCAGGGCGGCATCTATCTTTTGTTCATGCTCGCCATGGTGCTGATATCCAAATATACGAATGGCTACATATACGGAATCATATCTTCCCTTTACGCTGTGATCTGTATCAACTACACTTTTACATACCCATTTTTCAAACTGAATTTTACGTTGTCCGGTTACCCGCTGACCTTTGCCCTGATGCTCTCCAGCACGCTGGTGGTATGTACCATGACCTCCCACCTGTGCGAACAGATGAAGATCATCAAGAAGCAGGAAACACAGCTCCGTGAGGCGGAGCTTGAAAAGATGCGGGCTAACCTGCTGCGCGCGGTCTCCCACGACCTGCGCACGCCGCTGACGGGCATGATCGGAAACAGCTCGATCTATCTGGAAAACTATGAGAACCTTCCCGAAAAGGAGCGGCTCGACATGGTTCGCTCGATTTACAACGATGCAAACTGGCTGCTCAATATGGTGGAGAACCTGCTCACCGTAACGCGCATTCAAGGTGACAATCTTCAGGTCAGCACCTCCAAGGAGCCGGTGGAGGAGGTTGTTTCCGAAGCGCTGATGCGTCTGAACAAGCGTTTCCCGGATGCACAGATCCATGCCAAGGTTCCCGATGAAATGCTGTTTGTACCCATGGATGCCGTTCTGATCGAACAGGTGATCATCAACCTGATCGAGAACGCCATCGTACACTCCGGCTCAGAACGTCCGCTCGATCTCATCGTTGCGGACGAGGGCGATCATGTTTCCTTTACCATCAAGGACTACGGGGTCGGCATCGCACCGCAGAAACTGGACAATCTTTTTGACGGAGGCGCATTCAGCCGTGAGGAGTCCTCCGACACGCACAAGGGGATGGGAATCGGTCTCTCCATCTGCGAGACAATCATTACTGCACATCACGGTAAAATATACGGAAAGAATCACGAAGAAGGAGCTTTGTTCTGTTTCCTTCTTCCGAAGGGGAATAAAGAAGATGAATCATAAGACGACTGTACTGTTAATTGAAGACGAAAAGAACATCTGCCAATTCATTACCACATCACTGGAAAGCGCACAATACCGGGTGGTTTCCGCCATGACAGGCTCGGAGGGCTTAAGCCTTGCCGCCTCCCTGTGCCCCGATGTGGTGCTGCTTGATCTGGGACTTCCCGACATGGACGGGCTTCAGGTCATCACCACCCTGCGCTCCTGGACAATGACACCCATCATCGTCATTTCCGCCAGAATCAAAGAGCAGGAAAAGGTTCGTGCGCTGGATCTTGGCGCCGATGACTATATCACAAAGCCTTTCGGCTGCCCGGAGCTGATGGCGCGCATCCGCACCTCACTGCGTCATTCCTCGGGACAGTTTACCAAAACTGACCAGCTCTACCGCGCGGGTGACCTGATCATCAATTATGAAAAGCACAGCGTTACCATCCGCGGCGAGAAGGTTCACCTGACACAAATTGAGTTCAAGCTGCTCTCCCTGCTTTCCAAAAACGCCGGGAAGGTACTCACCTACTCCTACATTATGGAAAACATATGGGGACCGTACATGGATTCCAACAACCAGATCCTCCGGGTGAATATGGCAAACATCCGCAGAAAGATTGAGGAAAACCCTGCACAGCCCCACTATATTTTTACCGAGATCGGTGTCGGTTACCGCATGATGGAGGATGACCGCGACAAGGACACTCCCTGACAGGCAGATCAATTCTGCCCGCTGAGTACAAGGTCAAGCAGATGCGCGATGGGGTAGCATGCGTTTTTTGCTTCCTCCAGCGTGTTGTTCTCATCTCCCAGTTCGATCAACAAGGTTTTTCCCCTCAGATGCATATTATACCGATACTGCTTTATGTATATCTTTCTGGTAAGGCCCGGGTAATACTCCCCTGCCGCCGCCTGCATCTGAAAGGAAAAAGCCAGATTTTCTTTCAGATTCGGATTCGCCAGATAGGCGATGTCTCCCGTTCTTCTGCTTCTGGATATCCCGTTGAAAAACATGAATCTCGCCGTTTTTCTTCCGTCGATGTCCACAGTCATTTCCCTGCCCGGATTACCGGAATCCCGGTGCAGATCAATCACAACCTGAATGGATGGATTTTCCTGTAAAAGCTGTTCAATGGCAGGCAGGGATTTTGCGTACGCCTCGTCCCTGACCGTGTCGTATTCGGCCGTATGGTGCAGCACACTGTAGCCGTATTCCTCCTCCAGAAGCTTTGTAAGAAAGGAGCCCACGCCCACGATGGACTGCTCCGGATCGCCCTGCACGGAGTCCGCGAAGGTCTCTCTGGAATGTGTGTGATAGATCAGGATCTGCGGCGCAGCGTCCGTCTTGCTGACGGTCAGATCATACCCTTTCAGCTCCTGTAGATTCAAAAGATCGCTCCCCGCAAGTGCGTTGCTGTCTATGGCATAAAATGTGGAGAGCAGCGTCTCGTAATCCGTCATGGCGCTCCAGTCATACGTGGCGCTCTTCTGTGTTCTGGCAAAGCCGCCGTAAATCCCGTTTTCCTTCCTTAGAAGCTCCTCCATGGTCAGCGCCTCCCACACCTTTGCCTCCTCCGGCAATTCGCCCGACGCTGAAACCACGCTGCCCTCACCGGCAGACAGAATTTCTTCACCCGCCTCCGTTTCCGCCGGCAGCGCCCCGCCACCGTTCTTCGTTTCCTGTATTTCCGCTTTTCCGTCAGCCCATTCCGTGCCTGCCTCTGCCGCCTGTTCCCCTGTCCCGGTTCCCTGTGCCCACAGTGTTTCCGTCTCCGGCGAATCCTCTCCCGAGCTGCTTTCATAATACGGCATCTGCAGTCCCACAGCCAGCCCCGAAAGGCTCTCGCACAGCCTTCCCGCAATGCCCTTCTCTTCCTCGGAAGCGTAGGAAAGGAGCGGCAGGAAAAAGCCCTGACAGGCTTTTCCGTCCAGCAGAAGCAACATCGCCATAAGCAGAACAAAGGAGGCGGCAAGACGTCTGCCAACATCCCCAAATCCCCTGAAATTTCTCAATTCTCATCCCAGCTTTCTCATAGCTTTTCCGTCCCGTGCAGCTACTCTACCCCATTATATGCTGCAACCGGAAAATCATGCCTGCCGGGCGCTCACTCTAAGGAAAGCGCCATGTTGATGCCCTCCGACACCGTGTAGCTGACCCTCTTGATCACCGCGTCGATATCCTTGCTGGCAACATACATGTTGTGCAGCTCTGCAAGCGCATTCCGGCATTCCTCCAGATATTCCCGCTTGTCCGCCTCCCCTGTTCCGTCCAGCAGTTTTTCAAATGCATCCATTACAATGGTGGCCGCATCCACCACCGTGGGAACGCCTATGGCAATCACCGGAATCCCCATGCTCTCCTTCGTGAGCGCGTTCCTGTGGTTTCCCACACCGGAGCCTGGATGGATTCCCGTGTCCGTAATCTGGATGGTTCGGTTCAGTCTCTTTGTCGTCCGGGCTGCCAGCGCATCTATGGCGACGATCACATCCGGGCCGGTCTGTTCCACCACGCCCTTGATGATCTCCGCAGCCTCCATTCCCGTCTTTCCCATAACGCCCGGCTCCATGCTGCTGACCTGATTCATCCGATCCCTGTTATATGCCGCCTTGCCGTACTCCCTCACAATATGGCGGGTGATGCACAGATTATCCACCACATGCGGCCCCAGCGCATCGGCGGTCACATCGCGGTTTCCCAGACCTACCACAAGAATTTCCTGCTCCTGCCCCGCCCCGGGTATGATCTTGGTGAGCTGCCCGGCAAGGACGTCCGACACTTCCCTGTGAAATCCTTCATCCGGCTCTAACATCCCCGCGGCCTCGATCGTCACGTAGGTTCCCATGGGTTTTCCCATCGCCCGCGCGCCGTTCTTTGTGGTGATCTCCACCCTTGTCACACGGATGTCCGTCTCCTCGTCATAATTTTCCTCCACCTTGACGCCGTGCAGGGATCCGTCTGCCTCCGAAATACTCTCTCTGGCCTCCAGCGCCAGATCTGTTCTCACCTGAAAACAACTCATTTTTCCTTCTCCTTTTTCTTGTATTTTTTACAAAAAAAAGAGAAATATGTATTGACATTTCCTTATGCTTCTACTAGAATAATATGCGTATGTTTACATTGGTCGTCCGTGTCTGGCTTTAATGGAACATTTTCTTAAAAAACACAATTAGAAAATGGGAGGTGTAGATCTTGGCTAACATCAAATCTGCAAAGAAAAGAATCTTAGTAGCACAAACCAGAACTGATAGAAACAAAGCTATCAAGTCCGGCGTTAAGACAGCAATCAAGAAGGTAACCGCTGCAATCGAGTCCGGTGACAAGGCTGCTGCTCAGGCTGCTTTAGTCGCTGCAACCAGCGAGATTGATATGGCTGCTTCCAAGGGAGTATATCACAAAAACAATGCTTCCAGAAAAGTATCCCGTTTAGCTGTTGCCGTGAACAAGATGGCATAACTGTTAATAAGATAATAAAAAGCACCCATACCGTCATGTGGGTGCTTTTTTTATACCGTTTTTATATCGTGACGAAAAAAGAATCCCGCAAGCAGGATTCTTTTTTCACTTTTATGGAACTAACCCCGTCTGCTTCCGCCGCCGTGGCTGACACCGCCGCTGCTGGTGTGTCCGCCTGCTCCGCCGGAGCCGGAGCTGCCGCCGCTGCTGCTGCTCTTTGGAATCGCACGGCTGGTCACATATTTATTCACAAGCTCATCTCTCTTGACATTGAACTTCACACTGCCGTTTTCCACATAGGTGGAGGAAACTGTGGTCTTTTCCCCTTCCTTGGATTTCAGATGAGTCACCACAAAGATGCCTGCAATAATCAGCGCCACAATAATGAGAGGAAATACGGGAAGCTTCACATGGCCGTTCATCTCCGTTGCCACATCTTCCACAAACAGCTTGTATGCATAGTACGCATCCGAATGCACATTGTCGTAAACATCATCCAGAACGGTGTCCACCATCTCTGTCGTATAATGTGTATATACCCTGCCACAGGTGGAGAAATGCGTTCCCATCTCGCTGCCGTATGCGCCGTCGTCATACCAGTTATACAAAAGCAGCGCGCCGTCGCCATGTACCTTGTCGTAACCGAAATTATTCTGATCGTAGAAATCATCCGCATAGCTGGTCATGCAAAATTCCCAGTTGCTGTCGGTATTTTCCGTTCTGCCGTACTTCTCCAGCACGGACTCATTGATGGTGACAATCACCAGATCACAGCCAATCTCATTTTCCCGCTTGGCGATCAGCGCCTCCAGCTTCTCTTCCTCTTCATCCGTAAGCTTATCCGCGTAATCGTACACGCGCTGTGTAGGCGCTTCAAAATTCTGTCTGACATACTCATCACCCTTATGCGTCAGCGCCACCACTCCCGTGATCACTGCAAGCACACCGACAATGATAAATAATATTTTAAAATAAGAAAAGTATTGTTTCATCTCAGTCTATCCTCCCTAAAGCATCATCAACAGTTGCCTTAACAGCATAAAGATTGCAAAACAACTGCCGAACACGGTGGCACCGTACGCCCACACCTTCCCCTTGGAAATGGGAACCTTGCCGATTATCTTTCCGGTTTGTCCGTTGATATGGAAGCGATAGTCCTCGTTTTTGAACTTGTAATTGTAAATCCACACCGGGAACAGCGCATAATTCGTATCCGTTCTGGATAAGGAAACCTGATTGTTCATTGCGCTTGTCATTCCAGAATAGCCGCTGATGCTCTGCTTCAGCATGCTCTCCGCATCCTTCTTTGCCTTTTCCACCGCGCGCGGCTCACAGGCAAGTGCATCCTCATTGTAGCGCTCCGAGAAAAATCCGGACATATACTTCTCCTGAAAATTCTCCAATGCCTGATAGTTGTACGGCTCCATCAGATCCATGATGGTGTCCGGCATCGCGTCCGAAGCGTCCACCGGCATTTTGTCAAAATCAGCCTCCATGTCCCTCACGATGTGATAGACGCTGGTTTCCGTATACTCCCGGTCTCCGCTGCACCATGTTCTGATCTTCTTTCCCTCGCCGTCGTAGTGTCCGTGGGCATGATAATCATAAAGCCAGAACGGCACATACATACCCGTCATGCTGTTTAACTTCACCTCGGACAAAAAGCCTGCCGGAGCAAACACGCAGGATTTGAATTTATCCCGCATCAGCTTCTTGGTGCTTTCCTTTCCAAATACAAAAGGAAGGATCTTCTGGGGCGCATAGGCTCCCGTCACACGCTCGTCAAAAATAAGATAATTGTCGCAGTACGGACACTGTGACGCGGAGGTAAACTCCCCGATCTGCAGCTCACCGCCACAGTTGGAGCAGACCACGGTAGTCTGCACATCACTGTTCTTCTCCTCGCAATCCTCTCCCTCGCAGAACGGACAGTACATCTTATGCCGCTCCGGGCTGTAAACCACATTTCCACCGCAATTTCTGCACTTAAAAATCATAGTTCCTCCCTCTAATAGATGATTGTATTTCTTCCGGATTCCTTACCCATTTCCATTTTCTTTCCGGCCTCCACGATACAATAATCTATTCCTTTCTCTTCACTGTATTCCATCAATCCGTATGTCATTGTCAGATTGATCACTTCATCCTTCCACGCAAAATCCTTCGTGCGGATCTGCTGCTGCAGCTTTGTCAGATAATAGTAGGCATCCTCGCCGCAGGCATTGTCAAAGACAAACAAAAACTCCTCGCCGCCCCAGCGCGCCACCTTTCCTTTTCCTTCCATGAACTGTATAAACTGGTATGCCAGAAGCTTCAGCACAATGTCGCCGCAATCATGTCCGAAATGGTCGTTGACCTTTGAAAAAAGATCCACATCTCCCACGGCTACGCTCAGTCTGGCGGGCTTCACCCGGTCTGCATTACCATTTGGGGATTCCGTGTTTCCTTCTCCCGTCAGAAGCTCCAGATACGCCATCATGCTTCTGCGGTTCATAAGCCCCGTCAGCGGATCCTCGTCACTGTACCGCTGCAGTCTCCTGTCGCTCTCCTCCACAGTCCGCTCCATCATCCAGACATCCCGTTTCTCCAGCATCAGGCAGGAGAACAAAGCGGTAAAAATTGCACAAGAATTGATCACCTGAAAACAGATGCTTTGCAGCTCGGAGATCCGGTACAACGGCAGCTCTACCAGCGTATAGCCGTACAAAAGCATCCGCAACGCGAAAAGAACCGCTACCTGCCCCGCCTTCTTTTTGATGGAGTCGTTTCCTATCACGACCACCAGTGCAACCATGACGAAAATAAAATGCTGCACACCACAGTCCCATCCGAACACCACCACAAATGCGATCACAAACACCACGGTCAGCCCGAAATTCAACCCTATGCGAAAACGGACGCTCCAACTGCTGCTCCTGTAAAAGAACAGCACATACGCCACGAAGTACGGAACGCTCATAAACAGCACCGCCACATTCCGCGTGGCCGCAACTGTAATCAGAAGCACCAGAAAATACACACACATGATGGCGGCATGCATCCGCAATATCCTGCCTACACGTTTCTGTGCTATTCCGGTTTCCCACTGTCCTGCCGTACTGCTCCCGGCTTCTCTCCAGGAGGCAGCGCCCAGTCCCTGTCCTCCGTTTCCGGTCTCTTTCCCGGCGGCAACGCTCCCCAAGGGGCGCCCCCGCAGCCTTGAATTTATCTTTTTTGTCATTGTCCTGTCCCCTTATATCTCCCTGTCTCCCACGTTCCACATGGGAAACCGCATCCGGCTCCCTATTTCCGTCTGCTTGACATATTATATCAAATTTTCCCCTCTTCCGCAACAAACATTACAGTTCAATCCGTAGCCAATCTACAACCCACAGCCAAAAAGAAGCTGTGTACCCTTTCCGGGTAACGCAGCTTCCCTTCACGTTTTTATTTTGTTGCTGAATTCCTACTGCCGACTCCCGGCGCGGATCTGTCTTGATACATATCTTCCCGAAATGTAAGTATGAAAATAGACGCTTGTTTTCTCCGATCTCCTCCACTCATACCACACATGCTCCGGCACATCATAAAACCGCCATACCTGACCGTCATGCGCAAACTCCAGCTCCAGTATTGCACAAAGCGCATCATAACCTGCGCTGGCAATCCCGTCCATAATGGACTTTGCGCGGACGATTCTGCATTCTCCGTGTTCCATTTCGTCCCTAATTGAATTTATGACCATCTGTGACATTCTCCAATGAGTAATACACGCCGCCCACATATGCGTAGTGGGTGCATTTAACCCGGTATGTTTCGCCTTTGACTACGGTAGTGCAGGTGCAGTTGCCAATATGATCGTATGACCGTATCGAGCTTCCTCCGGAAGACGTTGCAATCGTCTCCCACGACTCCCAGAAGATACCCTTTTTCTTCTGCACTTCGATGTCCTTGACTCCTATCTCGGATGCCTCATAATTGCACCCTGTGACAAACTCCATGTAAAGACTGGATGTTTCATATGTCATACGAATCGCACAGTTTGTCAGCATGACGGTTCTTGCCATGCTTTCAGGATCCAGATCATACAAACCGCCGTATACATCCTCATCTGCAAGATCAAGAGTCATCTCCTCCTGGTTTGTCCAGTTCATCGCTGTTACTTTTGCCTCTTCTGCTGCCACGATATGCACAGGGTTTAATCCTATCGCCATAATACCTGCCAGCGCCAAACACAAAACTTTTCTTAGGTTCTTCATAAATCCCTTCCTTTCGGTATAATTTTGAGGGAGTATTTTCTGTCTCCTCCTTCCCGATTTATTTCCCTCTATATAGTTAATGTGTTCAGAGTGGCAAAACGTAACAAAAAATTTAAAAAAAATTATTTTTTATTCCATGCCGGAAATTACACTTTCGATTTCCTCTGCTGAGCAGCTCCCAAATAACGTGTATAAAGCACCCTCATCATAGAAATATATAATGATTTCATCCTCATAGGTATATACTTTACAATCCCGTCCGTCAACAGATATATCCTCTATAAACGTAGCATCCGCATTTACAACCTGCTGCCATGTTGGGCGCACGCTGAATTTTTCGATCCATATCTGTATTTTTCTCTTCCCATCTTCGTTTTCATATACCGCATTGGCAGTCGACATATATTTTCCACCGAGGATTCTTAGCCTCGTCAGCTTCATATCTTCCGGCACCTCGGTGGGAATCAATATCTGCCCGCGCACCTCCTCCGAAAGATCGTCCCATGAAGAAAACTCCGCTACATCATTGGAATCATACGACATGCCTTCATCCTCAACAGCCATCCCCTCCACATCTTCTCCTACTGCAACAAAGCTCCTGCCGCCTCCGCCCTGCCACAGGAACGTGAAGAAATCCACGCCTGCGGAGGCATAGGTGCCAATGTTGAGAACGGCAAACAGGATCAGGACTGCTGCCGCAGTCAGTACCGCACAGCGCAGAACCTTATTACGCCGCAGGATGCCGCGCTTTCTTTCCTTTGGCAGATAATTCTGTTCAAACCGGGCATACGCCTTCTCAGCTCTCTCCGTTTCTTCTTCGTCCTCGGTCTCAGGCAGCGGATCCATGATTTCCAGAAGATTCAAAATCATTTCGATCTCCTGCTCGTCGATTTCCTTCTCCGTCTGTCTCTCCTGATACCATTTAAGACGCTGCTTCAGTTCCTCTCTGAGCAGCTCTTTTTCATCCATAATTCCCTGTTTGTTTTCCGTGTCTCTCTCGCTCATTTTTTATCCGATCCTTTGCCGTCAATCTCCATCCGTAACAGCTTGCGTATTCTGCTGATCCGCACTCTCACATACTCCTCCGTCATTCCAAACTTCCTTGCAATCTCGGCGACGGAATATTCCTGTATGTACTGCACAAGAAGATTCCAGTCCTCTTCTCCCAAAATCTTTTGCGCTGTCACACGCCACTCCTTGTTTCCGAAGTCCTCATCCGTGTAACCCGGCGTCTCCTGCTCCGTCATTTGCTCATAGGAAATATTCTGGTTTTCCTTCCGTCTGGTCTGATTCCACAGTACATAGTTGGATGTTTTATACAGCCAACCCATAGGATTTTCATACTGTTTCAGTTTGTCCCATTGCTTATATGCCAGACAGAAAGTGTCCTGCGCGATGTCCTCCGCCGACTCACCTACTCCTTCCATCCTCCTTAAGTAACGGTAAAGGCGATTGTACGTCTGCTTGTAAAATTTTTGAAAACTGTCTTTTGTGCTACTCATCTGAACCTGCCCCACACTACCTCTCATAAAAGAAGGTCACTGTAATGTCCCCCCTCGACATATCAGTGACCTCATTGTATATCTCTCACCGTCCGCATCATCTCATAATGTAGCCGGCTATATAATCCAAACATCTCCGAAGCAGTTTGTCCCTCTGCTCCTTGCTGCAGTTTACCAAATATTTATCAAGATCAAACTCCTCCGGTTTCTCGCCTGTCAAAAGATAAGTCGGATCAATATTCAGCTTTTCATATAAAATACGAACCTTTTCGATGGTCAGCCCTGTGCTTCCGCTCTCCAACTTTCGGTAATGGTCGTCACCGATCTCCAGAATCTCAGAGAACTCTGCCTGTGACTTTCCGAGATTTTCCCTGATAAGTCGCAGCCTGCTGCCGATCTCCACGTTGCTGCTCTTTTTCTCCCTGCCCATAATGGTATCTTATCCCTCCGATTTTCTATATCATACCAATACGGAAAAGGGTGCAATAGCGCATGGCGTAACCAACTTTCATGCACATTGCACCCTCTCATCAACATATGGAGATTCTATGATATTATACAAACAAAAGATCGTGGTTCACAGTTTCGTAAAACAAATCCCTGAATTGCGACATACTTTCCGCCTGCGCCACCGCCCACATCACCTTGGTAACCGTGGCCTCCAGCGTCATATCATACGCCTCCATCAGGTCAAAATTTTCTTTGATCAGCCGCCCCACACGATATATCCCCATGTCACTTCCCTCATGGGTAACCTGCGTCACCATCATTATCACTTTTCCCGCCTCTGTCCAATGCTTGATCTCATCAAAGAACGCGGTCTTGCCGTAATCCGGGAAACCGCCTACGCCAAAGGATTCTATAATCACGCCGTCATAATAAGGAAAGAGCCGGTTCAACAGCGCCGCGTCCATCCCCGGTATCAGTTTGAGCAGCAGAATGTTTTCATTGATCTTGTGGTAGAACCGCTGCATTCCGGTTTTTTTGTCCTTGTCGTCCACATAAAAAATGATCCTGCCCTCCTGAATCATCGCAATCGCAGGATAGTTGATGCTGGAAAACGCATTGTAGCTCTTTGACCGCTCCTTCTTCGCCCTTGTCCCTGCGATCACCTTTCCGCCAAACACAATATTGACATCATGGGCTCTGTCGTCCGCCGCAAAGCGCAGACTGTCCAAGAGGTTTGTACGGGCATCCGTCACCGGCAGATCAATGGGCTTCTGCGCCCCGGTAACCACCACCGGCTTGCTGCTGTTCTGTATCAGGTAAGAGAGTGCTGCGGCGGTGTACGCCATAGTGTCCGTTCCATGGCAGACCACGAAGCCGTCATACGCCTCATATTGTTCCTCGATCAATGCCGCAATCCGAAGCCAGTGTTCTCCCCGTATATTGGTGCTGTCCAGCCCAAACGGCTGCACGGTATCCACATGGCAGAACTCTCTGTGCTCCTCCACATAGGAGAGCAGTTCCCCCGCCTCGATTTTGGGTGCAAGCCCCTCTCTTGTATAGACAGAGGCGATCGTTCCGCCCGTTGCGATCAGCAGAATTTTTTTCATGTTTCCTCCCGTCTGTTGCCATTCGTTCTAAATCACGTAGTTATCAACCGTCTCTCTCTGCCACGCCACAAGATCCTCCAGAGTGACTTTGTCCACCACACCCTTTATCGCCTCATCCAGCATTTTCCACAATCTGAGGGTGGCACAGAACTCCTGTCTGTCACAGGTATTCGGTTCATGCTCCAGACAGGAAACCGGCGCAAGGCTTCCCTCCGTCAGCCGCAAGATCATCCCCACCGTATACTCCCTTGGTTGTCTGGTCAGGGTATAGCCCCCCTGCGGGCCTCTCACGCTCTTTACGAATCCCGCTTTGTTCAATGTGGAAATAATCTGTTCCAGATACTTGTCCGAAATGTCCTGTCTTGCGGAAATATCCTTGATGCTGACCGGTGTCCCGTCACAGTTGATTGCCAGATCGATCATCAGGCGCAGCGCGTAGCGCCCCTTTGTGGAAATCTTCATTTCTTTCTCCGCCCCTTCCCGCTTTTGTAATACATGATAAGAATCCGTACTATCGCACTCCGCATCCTGCTTCACAGCCGCTTCTTTTCCTTGAGGCTTATTATAGCACACAACAAAAAAACTGTTAAGATTGTAATTTTGCCCAAGAAACGGTAAAATGAGAGGAGAGAGATGTTTGGGAAACGGAGAAAACATATGCAGAACAAAACAGAGAAAAAAGAAAAAGCACTCATCAACGCGGAGATCGGTTCCGGCAGCCCGAGAAAGATCCCGGATTCCATCGCCGCCGATGATGCGCTTGCCTTCAACCAGAACAGTTTAGCCATGGAAAGGACTGAGTTTGCCAAGATCCGCACGGATCTGGCGCTCACAAACAGCCGCCTCGCCGCGGACAGGACCCACCTTTCCTACCTGCGCACCATCGTCACACTGATGGGAAGCGGTGCTACGCTGCACGAGGCGCTTCCGCTTCTGGGCGTCAACACCACCTTCTCCAACATCCTTTCCGCATGCCTGTTTCTGGTTTCCGTTTACTTTATATACAAAGATGCAACCACCTATCCCAAGCTAAAGCGCAGCCTCGCCGCCATGGAAGAACGCGCCAGCCGGTTGGCAAAAGAAACCGAGGATCAGGTCTATGTATTTGACCCTTCAGCGGAGCACCCCGGCGAAGAATTGTAGAAATCCATCCTCCACCGCCACCTGATCCAGTGCCTCCTCCGGCAGGTCGTAATAATATTTTCCGGTTTTGATATCGAGGGACAGGCTGTCAAGTGGGAACCCCTTCTTGGTTCTTGCGTAAGGCTTGTCCGTTATGATAAATTTCTCACTCTCCATGGATGGCTCCATCGCCTCGTACTCGCTATGCTCATCCAGAATCAGACAAATGGCGTTCTTATAGTGTGCCGTCAGGTTTCCGTACTTATGAACCAGCCCGGTATAGTGTGCCACCATTTCCTCATCCGTCAGGTACTTTCCGTTTACGGTGCGGACATGCACGCCCGGCTGATCCTCCTCTGAAACATTGTCAAAGAACAACCCGGAATCACAGGAAAACACCGGCATATGAAACGCCGCAAAATATGCCCTTGCCTTCAGTCTCGCATTTTCAAGCGGCGTGGTTCCGTTCTCCGATACAACAGGGATCGCATAGCCCTTTTCCCGCATCTCGTTCAATCCGGTCACTTCCACACCCAGCGTGCGCAGCCTCCTTCTCATGGCATCCAGCTTTGCCGGATTTCCCGTCCCATATAATATTGTTCTCTGTTCCATTGCCATTCCAAAACCCTTCCTGTCCGTTTCTCTCTCATCGGACATTGCCATTGTAGCATTCCCCGGTCACATTTTCAATCAGCCCTCGTTGTAGTATTGTGCCTGTGTGCGGTAAAGTCCGGCATAGATGCCTCCCCTCTGTAAAAGTGATTCATGGTCTCCCTCCTCCGCGATCTCACCCTCCGCCAAAACCACAATAAGGTCGCAGAACTTACAACTGCTCATCCGGTGCGAGACATAGATCGCCGTCTTTTCTCCGACCGGCACATCAAAGGTTTCATAGATTTCCGCCTCCGCAACCGGATCAAGCGCCGCCGTCGGCCCGTCCAGAATCACAAAGGGCGCATCTTTATACAACGCTCCGGCGATTGCCACCTTCTGCGCCTCACCGCCCGACAATGCAACACCGTCTCCATTCTCATGGTACAGCAAGGTGTGCTCACCCGCTTCAAAGATGTCAAGGATATATTCCGGCACTTCCCCCGCCATTCCCTGTCTTTTCGCAAAATTTCCTGTGTATTAGTACATTCTTTTATGGTAAAATCAAGTAAGGTGTTATGGGAGGATTTTGTATGGAACTGATGCGGTTAAAAGGTATCAACGGAACAATGATTGCTTATGAAGATCGGATTGAAATTGAAAGAAAAGGGCTTACGACATACGCTTTCTTTTCCGGAGCCAAGGGAAACAAGACCTTTTTCTATTCCGATCTGACCTCCATCGGCTATAAAAAGCCCGGCATCAACGGTGGATATTTTCAGTTTATCACGCCCGGATCGAACCCGAGCTCTCCAAAATTTGACCTGGTGTATGGCCCCACACGAGGCACACAGCAGGATGAAAATGTTGTTCTTCTGAGCTGGCTCTCCGATTCTGAAAAAGCGGAGCAGTTCTACCAGCTCATTTTTGAGAAAATTTCAGAAACAAAGGCCAGCCGTGTGCCTGTAACTCCTGCCCATTCCGGCGCGGACGAAATCAGAAAATACAATGACCTTTATAAACAGGGCATTATAACCGAGGATGAATTTACCGCCGCAAAGAAGAAAATACTGGGACTTTAGACCGCCCTTTCTCTCCTACGTATCCTTTTTTCCGATATTCCCCGGTAACAAAAATTCCCTCCAGATATCCCTCGGGGGAGTTCTCGGTTCCTTCCACATAGTCATGCCGCAACTGACACTGCGCAAACCCAACAGGTTGATCGTCAACGTATTTTATAAAGCATGCCGCATCTCTTTTCCCTGCCAATTCCCGGAATCCATCCTGCAATTCTTCCACGCTGCTGTCTGTCCACATTTGTATTCATCCTTTTTTAGATGGTAACGGCAGAACATCAAGACTTCTTATGAACTACCAGTTGCTTAAAAATGGTTTCTTACCGGTATCTGTGGCGAAAGAAGACCGGCTGGATTATTATAATGCATTGGACAAATATGCTGCTGAGGGAGACTTACAGCCATTTATGGAATTGGTTGCCACATTAGAAGAAACGCGACTTGATAAGTACCTTTCCCATGTGCCGAAGCAGAAAATGAAACCACCGGTGCAGACGACGTAACTATAATATTTTATAGAAAATCCAGCTATTCTTCTTCAAACAGCTTCCGCTTCCGCTCGATCATCTCATCGATTTTCTCCATGTAAAGCCCCACGTCCTTGACATTCTCACTTCGCTCGATCCTGCCGCCCGGATAAACGCGCTTGCTGATGCTTCCGGCACCCAATGCGACGATCGTCTGTTTCTCCTCCATGATCAGAATGTTGTAGATACCGTAGTTGCCCTCGGTGGCGTAGCCCACATTTTCAAAATTGCCGGACATGTTTTTCTGGCGGTAGAGGTAGTAGGGGTGCATCCCCATCTGCGCGGCGCCTTCGGCGGCGATCGCCATGGTGGCATCCGTGTTGCGGATGGTAGAAATGCCGTTCTCCAGGATCCACTGTGCCAGCTTTGAGGCGCGCTTGGTGGCAAGGGAATGGACAGTCAGGGAATCCGGTTTCAAAGCAATTATCTCCTCTATGGTGCGCTGCACATCCGCCTTGTCCTCTCCCGGAAGTCCCAGAATAATATCCATATTAATGTTGAAGCTGCCCACCTCTCTGGCGAGTGCAAAGGCTTCCTTCACCTGTGCCGCCGTCGCCTGTCTTCCGATCAGCCTAAGGGTCTCCTCCTTCATGGTCTGCGGGTTCACGCTGATGCGTCCCACCTTATGCTTTTTCAGGATTTCCAGCTTATCCCTCGTAATGCTGTCCGCTCTCCCCGCCTCCACAGTAAACTCCTGCACGGTGGAAAAATCAAAGATTTCCTTAAGTGCGGTCAGCAGACGGTCAAACTGCTCTGCCGTCAGTGTTGTGGGCGTTCCCCCACCTATGTATACACTGTCCAGTATTTTTCCGTCGAATGCTTCCCTTGTGAAGCGCATTTCCCGGATCAGGCAGTCGATATACTCCCCCACACGGTCACGCCACTTGCAGATCGGGTTGGAGGTAAAGGAACAATACAGGCAGGTGGTGGGGCAAAACGGAATCCCGATATAAAGACTGTACCCATTCTCATAGTGGATATCCGCTAAGATTTTTTTTTCGCGCTCTGCGATATCCACCGCAAGCGCCGCTTTCTCCCCGCTGACAAAATGGCTCTCCCTAAGGAAAGCCTCCGTCTGCGCAGGCGTGCTTCCCTCCTCCAAAAGCCCCATGGCAATCTTGGTCGGACGGATTCCTGTCAGGTTTCCCCACGGCAGACTCCTGCCCGTCTCCTCCGTGAGCACCTCGTACAGAAATCGCTTGGTTGCCTTCTTAAATTCCTTCTCATCCTCCTCATCGCCGGTATAAGCAAAAGAATGGACGGTCTTTTTGCCGTCCTCACTAAAAAAGGCAATCTTTGCTCCGTCGCTTCCTTCCCCGTTCCGAAACAGGAGGACCTCCATCCGAAGATCCTCCAGCAGTTCCTTTCTTTTGCTCTCCCCCGTATCCGGTGTGAGCACGTTTACACTCTCCTGTGGATAAAAAGCCTTCACCAGTGAGTGAATATCATATTCGTAATCTGTTCTGTTTGTTTGTACTGTAAATGCCATCATCCGCTCCGCTAACAATAGGGATTATACTGCTTTTCATGTTCAACCGTGGTGCTGTCGCCGTGCCCCGGATAAAGCTGCACGCCATCCGGCAATGTAAAGATCTTCTCCCGTATGGAGTTTACCAGTGCGCTCGCGCTTCCGGTAGGGAAGTCCGTTCTTCCCACGGATTCCTGAAAAATGGTATCGCCGCACACACAAAGCTCCCCGGCAGGGAAATAGTAGCAGCAGCTTCCCGCCGTGTGGCCGGGCGTTGCAAGCACCTTGCAGGACATTCCGGCAACCGTAACCTCCTCACCGTCGGAGAGCAGGACATCCGGTGTCAGCACGCAGGCTCTGCCCGCCCACTGGGATACATTCAGTTTCGCGCTCTCCAAAAGCGGCACCTCCTCCGCAAGGGCATAAATCTTCGCCCCGGAAATCTCCTTCAGTGCCTTTGCCCCCCAGATATGGTCGAAATGACCGTGGGTGAGGAAAATAGCTTCCACCTGAAAGCCTTTCTCCGTCAATTTCTTATAAATCTGCTCTCCCTGATCTGCCGGATCCACCACGATCACCCGGGGATCCTCCTCTTTGTAGAGCAGATAGCAGTTGGTTGCATAGCTGCCAAGCACCATACGTCCGATTCTGATTTCTGCCATCAGCCTGTCGTCCTTTCTATGTCGATCACACTGTCGATGGATCTGATCTTGTCTATCACCCTGTTCAGTTCTTCTCTTCCGCTGATCTCAAACGAGGTCTGCATGGTTGCAACCCCCTGTTTGTTGGTTCTGGTGTTCATGGAGAGAATATCGATGTTTTTCTCCGTGAGCGCCTTGGAGATATCCGCCAGAAGCCCGTTTCTGTTGTTGGCGTATATGATGATATCCGCAATGTACTTTCCTTCCGCTCCCTGATCCGGCGCCTGCCACTCGGCTTCGATCAGGCGCGCCCTCTCGATCTCTGGTAGATTCAGCACATTCACGCAATCGGTTCTGTGGATGGAAATGCCGCGTCCTCTTGTGACAAAGCCCACGATCTCATCCCCCGGTACGGGAGAACAGCACTTGGAGAAACGCACGGAAACATCCGTGATTCCCTTGACAATAATACCGTTCTTGGATTTTGCTCCGGTCTGCTTCGTGTTCTGGGCATTGTCCGCAATAGCGGCAAGCACCTCCTCATTGGTCATCTCCTTCTTATGATCCCGGTCATAGTACTCCAGCATCTTATTGATGACCTGCCCCTCCTTCAGAGCACCGTGTCCGATCGCAGCCAGCACGGAATCCCAATCCTGAAAACCGTACTTCCGCTGGATCGCCTCCATGTAATCCTGTCTTGTGAGGTTGGAGAGCGCAATATTCTTTGTCTTGCAATAGGTTGCGAGCAATTCCTTGCCCTTTATGATGTTGTCATCCTTCAGCTCATTCTTGAACCACTGGTTGATCTTGTTCTTTGCCTGCGTACTCTTGACAATATTAAGCCAGTCCCTGCTGGGGCCCTTGGAGTTCTGGGAAGTGATAATCTCGATACGGTCGCCGTTCTTGATCTCGTAATCGATCGTAACCAGCTTGCCGTTCACCCTTGCGCCCACCATCTTGTTTCCCACCGCACTGTGGATGCTGTAGGCAAAATCGATGGGGGTCGAGCCCGCCGGAAGGTTCTTCACATCTCCGCTGGGCGTAAAGCAGTACACATTGTCGGAGAACAAATCCAGATCATTCTTAAGCAGGTTCATAAATTCCCTGTTGTCCGAGGTATCACGCTGCCATTCCAGAATCTGCCTAAGCCATGTGAGCTTCTCCTCCTCCTGCGTCTCCACCTTCTTGCCGTCAGAGGCTTCCTTGTATTTCCAGTGCGCGGCAATTCCGTATTCCGCCGCCTTGTGCATCTCAAAGGTTCTGATCTGCACCTCAAAAGGCTGCCCCGTGGAGCCGATCACCGTAGTGTGGAGGGACTGATACATATTTGCCTTGGGCATTGCGATATAATCTTTAAACCTGCCGGGGATGGGCTTATACATTTCATGGATCACACCCAGCGCCGCATAGCAATCCTTCACCGTATCCACAATAATGCGCACCGCGAACAGGTCGTAGATCTGATCCAGCGTCTTGTTCTGGTTCTTCATCTTCTTGTAGATACTGAAGAAATGCTTCACACGCCCGTCGATCTGCGCCTCGATTCCCGCCTTACGGATATGTTCGCTCACCTCCGCCACGATGCTGCCGATATACTTTTCGCGCACGCTCTTCCTGACGGCAATTTTGTCCACCAGATCGTAGTAGGCATCCGGCTCCAGATATTTTAAGGATAGATCGTCCAGCTCCACCTTGATCTTAGAAATACCAAGCCTCTGCGCAATGGGCGAATACACCTCAAGTGTCTCCTTGGCAATGCGCTGCTGGCTCTCCGGCTTCTGATATTTCAGGGTACGCATATTGTGCAGACGGTCTGCCAGCTTGATGATGATTACCCGGATATCCTTCGCCATGGCAAGGAACATCTTTCTCAGATTTTCCGCCTGCATCTCCAGTCTGGCGTCACTCTCGGATCCGCTTCCGCTGCTTAGCGGAATATTTGCAAGCTTGGTCACACCGTCCACAAGCTGCGCCACCTCGGTTCCGAACTCCTGGGCGATCTGTTCCTCCGTCATGACGGTGTCTTCCACCACATCATGTAAAAGCCCCGCGACGATCGTCTCCTTATCCATCTCAAGATCTGCCAGAATGATCGCCACATGCAGCGGGTGGATGATGTACGGTTCTCCCGATTTTCTTCTCTGATCCTTGTGCGCCTCGCTTGCGACACGGTACGCCTTCTCGATCATGGAAATATCATCGGACGGATGATATTTCTGCACATGCTTAATAAGAACCTGATAGAGTTCGTCAGGCGTCATAAATTCCTTTAATTCACTTATTTTGCCGTCATCAATGACCTTCTCGTTTTTTTCTTCTGTCATCTGCCATCATGTCCTTACCGGGATATTATTTGCCCTCGTAAATAATTGCCGAATCCATTCGATAGTTCTTCAGTCTTTCCCTGCCGTGCAGTCCGGCAAGCTCCATCAAAAACAGCAGACCTGCCACTTCGCCGCCCAGCGCTTCCACCAGCTTGATCATAGCCTCCGTGGTTCCGCCCGTAGCGATCAGATCGTCCACGATCAGCACCTTCTGTCCGGGCTTGATGGAGTCCTTGTGCATCTCGATGGTCGCCGTGCCGTACTCCAGATCGTAAGTCTGTTCAATGGTCTCACAGGGAAGCTTTCCTTTCTTGCGGATCAGCACAAAGGGCTTATGGTTATTGTATGCGATGGGAGTACCGAAGATAAATCCTCTTGATTCCGCACCGACTACCACATCATAATCCAGATCCTTCACCAGATCCTGCATGGTGTCGATTGCAAGGTGCAGTCCGTCCGCATCCTGCAGCACACTGGTCACATCACGGAAAATGATTCCCTCCTCGGGAAAGTCCGGTATGCTCCTTACATATTCTTCCAATTTTTTCATCACTCTATACCCTCTTTCGTTTTTCATCAGGATAAATAATAAACATTATAGTATTTTTCAGGCAAAAACGCAACAATCTATTCACTCCGAAATCCCCGCCCGCCGCAGATAAAAGGCGGCATAGTCCGCATTCTGCCCATACTCCGGGTTACAGAGCGCAAGCAGCTGTTCCCTGTAAGCCTGTGCCATCAGACGGTACTGTTCATCACCCGTGTTCTGCGCGGCGCGCTCATAGACAAGATAGCGGTTGCTGCACTCATACATTTCAAGCCGCTCCCAGATATACTCAAAATCCGCCTCGTAATCCTTGTAGGACTGCATGCGTTGGGGCAGAGACGCCAGATCTCCCCTGCTCAAGTCATACTCCACATCCTTCATCCGCACGGCAACGGTACGGTCCTGCTCGTTTTCGTAAACCATCTTCACCGACGCCACCGCCACGGAAACCACAAGCAGAAACGACAGCGCCGACACATAGACCGCCACGATCTTGAAATTCAATTTCTGCGTATCCGTAAACTTCCGGTACACATACACATAAAAGGCGGCGACGCCCGCCAGAATTACAAGTACACCCGTCATGGTCTGCCTCCTTCCGCGCGCTTTAAAACAGCCTCCACGGCAATGTCCTTCAGGTTATTGTCCACGGAATAGGGTGCGTCCTCCTCAAGTGCCGCATCAAGAAACGCACATTCCTTATCGTCAAGCGCCAGATACCCGGAAAAGAATGCCCGTATGTAGGTCTCGTCCTCTCCGTCCTTCATCGCATGATACGCCGCCTGCACCATCTGCTCAATGTCTCCTCTTGCAGGCTGCTTTCCGCTCTCCTCACACGCCAGGTAATCCCGCACTGACTCCCCGAAGCTTTCGGTGTAGTATTCCTCTCCGAACCCGAAATTCTGTACATACGCCTCCGCATGGCTACCGCTTTCAGGCACAGTCTTGCTTTCCCGCCCGCTCCATATATAAACGCCAAAGCTGCACACAATTAACAGCACATTCACTCCGGCTATGATGAGCAGAATACGGGTGAGCATGCGCTGTACCAGCTCCGGCGTCTTCTGCTTGATCAAAAACGGTCGCAGCAGCCGGTTTTTATCGATCCTTTTCCTGACTTCCTCCTGAAAGGCAATTCCCTCTTTGTTGTCCCTTCCGCAGTAAGGGCACTTCACGCTCTGCGAGGATACCTCCCCGCCGCAATATGGACACTTCATACGGTTCTCACTCCTGTACCTTTACATAATAATCCCGGATCCGGCCCGCGATCACTTCCTTGCCGCCATCCTCCGACAATGCAGCTTCCTCTGTCTCCTCCTCGGTGCAGCCAAGCTGCGATAAGGTCTGCGCACAGAGCTCGTAAAACTGCTCCATGCACGCCTCATTTCCCAATATGGCGGCATCTTTCGCATACTCCGCACTCTTTGAGAGGACATAGCATGCGTCATCCGCAGCGTAGGATGCGCTGCTTTCTATGTAGCCGATCTGTTTCTCCCTGTCAAGGACGGTTTCCTCCGAAAGCTGCTTTAACTTTGTAAGCTGCTCGAGGAAACGGGCATATGCATTCTGCACATAGCAGATCTGCTCGTACTTCTCATAGGAGACCGACCAGAGTTCGTTTTCTTTGACATACTCCTCAATTCCCGCGTAATCTCCCTGCACATACATCTCGTCCAGTTTTTCCAGATGCACCTGATCCCGCTTATAGGAATGTCCTGCCCGCAGCTTACCTGCAATCAGGATACCCGCCGTTATGAGCACTGCCGCCAGAAAGAGAATGCCTGTGATACGAAGAATCCACCATGTGAGAGTTCTCGCCTTCTTCTTTGCGTATCCCTCCATCTCCTTGCGCATTTGCAGCGCTTCCTTATCGTACGCCGCAAGCGCCTCCTTCTTTCTCCGCTCCGCCTCCTGTATGTTTTCCGATTGACAGTAAGGGCATACGGGACTTCTGTCGTCGTATTCTGCTCCGCAATGTTGACATTTCATGTTTTTCTCCATTTCTGCGCATGTCTTTTGCGCATAGCGAGTGAATTTTTGTCCCCCACAATCTCTTATTTTATCCTATCTTTCGCATTGCTGCAAGGAATTCCCGCAAAGAACGGTATCTTGCCGCCGGATCCCTCTGCACGCAGCGCTCCGCCACGGCGCGGTATCCGGGGGACGGAAGGGATTTTCCATCCTCCGTAAGCATCTGCATCAGTTTTCCCAGCGCATAGATATCGTTGCGCGGATCCGGGCGCCCTGACCATGTCTCAGGTGGCACATAGCCGGGCGTCCCGCCTCTTTTAAAAGGGCTGTCCCGATCCGCCGCCACCGCAGCTCCCAGATCCACCAGCCGCAGTTTCCCGTCCGGCTGTAACAGGATATGCTCCGGCTTGATATCTCCGTACACAAAGGGTATCTGCGCTTCATGCAGCGGCAGAAGCGCCTCTGCCGTCCCCTGCACAATGCGGACTGCCTCCTGCTGCCTGTAAAACCGGATCCTATGGCGGCGCTGCTTCAAGTTCTCCCCCTCTATGTATTCCATGAAAAGCAGGCTTTTCCCCTCCCGCTCCGCATAATCATACAGGCAGGGAAATGCGCTGTGGGAAAGCATTGCCTGCATCCTTGCCTCCCGCTGCAAGAGCCCGCGCCGGAAGCCGCATTTGATTGCAACTCTCCGGTCTGTCACCGCATCATACGCAAGAAAGACCTCCGCTGTCGCACCCTCGCCGATTTTCTTAAGAATCCTGTATCTCTCCTCCTCCACTCATGCCTCCCATTCGTCATACTGTTAAGTAATAAACAGTATAAAAGCAGCCGCAGGAAATATCAACTTGGGATATGTTCCAAAATACGGCTGCCCGAATTATCTATATTATCCAAAAATATTGACCAGATCGTTGAAGAGAACCACTACCATGAGAACCATAAAGAACACAAGCCCCACAAAATGAACGATTCCCTCCTTCTCCGGGGGTACAGGTTTTCCTCTGAACAGTTCAATGATCAAAAAGACCAGACGGCATCCGTCCAGCGCCGGAATGGGAAGCAGATTCAAAATTCCCAGATTGACCGACAAAAGCAGTACAATGCTGAGCATGCTGTAAACCACGGATTCCACGCCGTAGTTCTTTGCCGTCTCATAGGTCTTTCCCACCACATTGGCAATTCCCACGGGCCCCGCTACATCCTGCCTGCTCAGTTTTCCCGTTACAAGCATTCCGAGGCTCTTGTAGGTATTTTTCACGGAATAGCACATTTCATAGAAGGCACTTCGGAACACCTCAAGCCCCTCCGCCTTTGTCAGAACCGTGCTGTAAATTCCGATCAGGTAATAGCCGGCATCCTCTGCATAGACCGGGGTAATCTCCGTCTCATATTTCTGCCCGTCTCTCTCATAGACCACCGTCATGGTCTTCCCCTGATTCAGGTAGGTGATCAGGGATATGTCCTTGAACAGCGGCGTTTTTTCCCCATTGATGCTCACGATGCGGTCGCCCGCCTGCAGTCCCGCCGCCTGCGCGGGGCTTCCCTCCGACACATCACCCACCACGCTCCTTGCCGGTGCCTGAATGGATACAACAATGATCGCCACGATAAATGCCAGAATAAAGTTGAAGATCGGACCCGCAACCACGGTTGCCATCCTTGCCCAGATATTTGCCTTCAGGAAAGAGCCCTCGTCGCTCTTCTCCTCCTCAGGTGTACTCTCCGATTCCAGTCCGTCCTCGCCCTCAAACATACAGGCTCCGCCGATGGGGAGAAGCTTCAGGGCATACTTGGTCTCCTTCCTCTTGAAAGAGCAGATGGTAGGCCCCATTCCCACGGAAAATTCCACCACATGGATTCCGTTCAGTTTTGCGATCAGAAAATGCCCAAATTCATGGGACAGCACCACCACCCCGAAAATCAGGATAAACAAAATAATCGTCATCATACTTTTTTCTCATACTCTCCTGCTATCAATCGATACGTCTCCTGCTCCACGGCAAGGATCTGCTCCACATCCGGCATGGTGACCGCACGATGGCGCGCCATGCATGCCTCTATGATCTCCGTAATCTGAAGATAAGAAATCCTGCCGTTTAAAAACAGGCTGACTGCTTTCTCGTTGGCTGCATTGTAAACCGTCGGCATGCTGCCTCCGATCCCAGCCGCCTTGTACGCTAACGGCAGGGCTTTAAAGGTCTCCGTATCCGGCGCCTCAAAGGTGATCTGCCCAAGCTTATAGAAATCCAGTCTTTCCCCCTGCATCGGTCTTCTGTCCGGGTAAAAGAGCGCATACTGGATGGGCAGCTTCATATCCGGCGTTCCGAGCTGTGCCATAATGCCGCCGTCCACATACTCCACCATGGAATGAATCACGCTCTGGGGCTGCACCACCACCTGTATCCTGGAAACCGGCACATCAAACAGCCAGCCCGCCTCCATAACCTCCAGCCCTTTGTTGACCAATGTGGAGGAATCGATGGTGATTTTTCTTCCCATTGACCAGTTGGGATGTCTGAGTGCATCCTCCGGTCTCACATTGACAAGCTCCTCCCGCTTCTTTCCCCGGAAAGGACCTCCCGATGCCGTCAGGAGAATCTTGGAAAGCCTCTCCTTCGGCTCGCCGTTCAGGGACTGGAAGATGGCGCTGTGTTCGCTGTCCACCGGCAGAATGGCCACGCCCTTCTTTTTTGCAAGCGGCATGATGAGATGTCCCGCGCACACCAGCGTTTCCTTGTTTGCCAGCGCAATCGTCTTTCCCGCCTCTATGCCTGCCAGGGTGGGACGGATGCCGATCATCCCCACCACCGCGGTGAGCAGCACATCCGCTTCCGGCATGACTGCCGCTTCCAGCAGTCCTTCCATGCCGCACAGCACCTTCACGGGCAGATCGGCAACACTCGCACGAAGCTCCTTGGCTGCCTCCTCGTCGTACATAACGGCAATCTTCGGTGCAAATTCCCGCACCTGCTCCTCCAGCCGCTCGGCATTGCTGTTCGCCGCAAGCGCCACCACCTTAAGGTCTTTATTGTTTCTTACAATTTCCAGAGTCTGGGTTCCGATGGATCCCGTAGAGCCCAGTATCACTATATTTTTCATCGCAAGTATCCCTCTATTTGATCAGAAATGCCGTCATGAAAAAAATCATGGGTGCAGTCACGATCACACTGTCAAACCGATCCATGATTCCTCCGTGTCCCGGTATCAGTTTCCCATAATCCTTGATCTCACGGTTTCTCTTAATGGCAGAAGCGGCAAGATCGCCCACCTGGCTCATCACGGCGCCCACCATGCAGATCAGGGCAATGATCCATGTGACTTTCTGATCCGCCACTACCTGCTCCACTGCAAAGTAGCCGTACGCCGCGCCCAGAAGTCCCGCTCCCACAACACCGCCGATACAGCCCTCCAGCGATTTTTTCGGGCTGAGCACCGGGAAAATCTTCTTTTTTCCGATGCAGATTCCCACCAGATACGCGCAGGTATCACAGCCCCATGAGCTGAGCAGGATCAGCCACACAATGTACTGTCCGTAATGTAATTGCCGCGTCATGTAAATAAAGGACAACATCACCGGCGCATAGACAAAGCTGAAAAAGGCTTCCGCGACCTGTCCCGCATGGTATCTTGGAAACGTGAACACATAAACGCACATGCCGCCCATAAAAACGCCGATCACAGGCACTAAAAGCATGAGTTCGCTGTCCGTAAAATACATGACCGCATAGTATGCCGCGATACCCAGAAAACCCACGATCTCCAGTGCGCAGGTCTTTTTCCCCTTTTCGTGGACTTCCATGGCTCTGCAAAGCTCGTAATAGCCCACGCAGGAAATAAAAAACAAAACTCCCGCAAGCAGGGGACCGCCCATGATAAGCGTCACCAGCGCAATGATAACCAAAACAACTCCGCTGATCAGTCTGGTCAAGAACATCTCTATTCCTCCTTCACGAGGCCATATCTTCTGTCTCTCTTATTATATGCCTCAACCGCCTTCATCAATTCTTCTTTTGAGAAATCCGGCCATGCAACCGGCGTAAAATAAAACTCCGTGTAGGCAAGCTGCCACAGAAGAAAGTTGGATATCCTCTGCTCGCCGCAGGTGCGGATCAAAAGATCCGGCTCGGGGATACCCGCCGTGTCCAGATGATCGCTTATCACCTGTTCTGTGATGTTCTCCGGCTGCAGGACGCCCGCCTTCGCCTCTTCTGCCAGCGCGGTCATGCAGCGGCGGAGTTCATCCCTTCCGCCGTAATTGAGCGCAATCTGGAAATGCAGGCCGTCATTATTTTTCGTTGCCTGCTCCAGTTCCTCGATCCGCTGTCTGATATCCGCATCCAGTCCCGTCTTGTCTCCCAGAACCCTCACGCACATCCTGTTCTTTTCCGCTGTTTTTAAACAGGTCTTCATATAGTTGCGCAAAAGCTTCATCAGTGCATCCACTTCCTCCTTGGGACGGTTCCAGTTTTCCGTGGAGAACGCATACACCGTCAGATACCCAATTCCCATACGGTATGCCTCTTCGCAGATGGCCTCCACCGTCTTTGCTCCCTGCACGTGTCCGTAATTGCGGGGCATTCCCTTCGCCTTTGCCCATCTGCCGTTGCCATCCAGAATGATGGCAACATGTGACGGCATTTTATATCCATCCATATCCATACCCTGTCCTTCCGTAATCGGCTCTGTTGCCTGATTGACTGAAGGGCAGGTCCGCGGACCCGCCCTCATTTCGGAAATTACTGTGAAATTCCTGATTATACGGTCATAATCTCCTTGGATTTCGTCTCAATCAGCGCATCAATATCCTTGATATACTTGTCGGTCTGCTTCTGAAGCGTATCCTCAAGCTGCTTCACTTCGTCCTCGGAAACATCTGCCTTTGCCAGTTTCTTGAATGCATCGTTGCCGTCACGTCTGATATTGCGAACCGCAACCTTTGCCTCCTCACCCTTCTTCTTGACCTCTTTTACCAGATCCTTTCTTCTCTCCTCGGTCAGCTCCGGGAACACCAGTCTGATCACCGCGCCGTCGTTGGAGGGCGTGATTCCGATATCGGAGGTAAGGATTGCCTTCTCAATCGCTTTGATCAGGGTCTTTTCCCACGGTGCGATCTGGATGATCCGCGCCTCGGGAACCGTAATATTTCCCACCTGCTGAATGGGGGTCGGCGTACCGTAATAGTCTACCTTCAGCTTATCCAGCACATGCGGGTTCGCGCGTCCTGCACGGATTGCCGCATAGTCCGCCGCCAGAAACTCATAAGCCTTCTTCATTTTTTCATCGTATACACTGATTCTCTCGTCCATGTTTCCTCACATTCTGCCGTCCGCGTCTGCAATCGGCTCTCTACACTGTTACTCTCGTTCCGGTGAAATTTCCTTTCACAGTATTTACGATACTGTCTTTCTCGTTCAGCCCGAATACCAGCATGGGCATCTTGTTGTCCCTTGCAAGTATGGAGGCTGTCATATCCACCACCTGAAGATTCTTTGCGATCACTTCGTCGATGGAAACCTCGTCGTATTTCTTGGCGTCCGGCACCTTCGCGGGATCTGCATCATATACGCCGTCTATGGACTTGGCAAGCAGGATGGCATCCGCATCCACTTCAACCGCCCGAAGCACAACACCCGTATCCGTGGAGAAATAGGGGTGCCCGGTTCCTCCCGCAAAGAATACGACCATACCCTTTGCAAAATATTTGTTCGCCCGATCCTTGGAGAACAATTTTGTAAAGGAGCCGCACTCAAACGGAGTGAGAATGGCGGTCATCATGCCAACGGAACGGAAAATCTCCGATACATAGATGCAGTTCATAACCGTGGCAAGCATCCCGATCTGGTCCGCCTTGGTACGGTCGATATTTTCGCTGGAGCGCCCTCTCCAGAAATTGCCGCCTCCTGTTACAACGCCGATCTCATAGCCTGCGTCAACGAGCTGTTTTACCTGCAGGGCAACGCCCCGCACCGTCTCCTCGTCAAAGCCGGTATGCTTGTCGCCTGCGAGCGCTTCTCCGCTCAACTTCAACAAAATTCTGCGCATGGGATTTCTCTCCTTGTCCTGATCTGTTTATTTCTTTCCCTTTTTGTACTCGTCAAAGAATGATGTGGGGTTGACATCCGCATAGCACTGGGAGCACATACCCTCGATCACCGCACCGTTGTTGATCTGGACAGCTTTGGACTTGATGTTGCCCATCACAATTGCAGACGCATCCAGCACAACAGGGCCGTGTACGTCGATATCTCCCTTGACCGCACCTGCGATCACTGCGCTCTTTGCCGAAATGTTGCCGATAATAACGGAGCTCTGTCCAATCTTTACAGCCCCTTCACTGACTACCTCTCCGGTAATCTTTGCATTGTCGGCAAAAATCTCCGCAGCCTTGGAATTGCCGTTGATCGTTCCCGTAATGTTCAGCTTGCCGAGAATGGAAATGTTTCCGTTCACCGTTCCTACAAGCTCCATAGATCCTTCCGATGCAACGTCTCCCGTCACAACCATGCCTGCCGTGATGAGTGCTGTCTCATCCGACGCGCTTCTCGTCTGTACTTCCATTCTTGTCACCTCTTTTTTCTCTTCCTTTTCTCCGAATGCCTCTCTGATACTGGTCTCAAGATCCGTTTCCGGCTCCTGTGCCTCCTCTGTATCTTCCTCAGGTAACTTGATGGAATCTACATTTGCAAGCATTGCGTCGAGCTGTGCCATATCATCCGCACGCTCCGAAGCCGCCTCTTCGTCCGCCGCATGCTCTGCAGCAGGCTGAAGCTCTTCGTTTTCTGCTTCCTTCTCCTTTGCCGCCTCCGCGTTCTCCGCTTCCTCCGGCATCAGTTCATTGACAGCCTGTGACAGGTCCTCTTTCAACTCCGAGAAAAAACCCATGCCATTACTCCTCCGTTTCGTCTTGTGTTTTTTTGATATGCTGAACGGGCACTGTATCCTCCGTAATCGGCAACAGCTCCGTATCCTCCATAGCCTGAACAGCCTCGATCAGCGCGGGCAGCACCTCCACCGTAGACCCCTTTGACGCCGCATCATGCATCAGCACAACTACGGTTCCGTGGTGCTTTGCGATCCCCTCAAGGCAGTTTTGCAATATGGTGTCCGCATCCGGCACCGGATTGGAAGCATCCTGCGAGGACACATTCCAGTCAAAATAAGTAATCTCCTGCTCATAGAGACAGTCTATCAGCACATGCATATCCATGTCGCTCACCCGGTTGGAGCTGCCTCCCGGAAATCGGTAGTAAGCGCACTCCACTCCCGTCACCTCGCGCAGATAATCCCGCAGCCGGTTCAGATCCTCCGTAAAGGCCTCCTCGGAAGCGTAGACTGTGCTGTACTCATGGGTGTAGGAATGCATTCCCAGCGTATGTCCCTCGGCTACAATGCGGCGATATGCCTTCTCCGCCCACTCCCCCTCCTTGCCGACCACAAAGAAGGTAGCCTTCACATCGTATGCCGCCAGAATATCCAGTATGTCGTCCGTGTTGGAGCTGGGCCCGTCATCAAAGGTCAGATACACCTTTCTCGTCCGGACAGGCTCTGTTCCATCCGCAGCCTGCTCCTCTACCCCGTCCGGCTGTCCCTCCGCGCCGGGATCTTCCTTTGGCGCATCCGCCGTGCCGGGCGTGTTCTGCCCGGGAACGTTATCTTCGGCAATCTCGGTGTTTTCCGTCCTCGCGGACTCCGAAAAAAAGGCGACCTGCTCCGTCAGCACCGCGATCCGGTTCTCCAGAAGATGCATCCTGCAAAACAGGACAACACACAGAACCACCGGAACCGCAATTGCCGTGATCAGCGTGGCGATGATGATACGCTTCAAAAGCTGCACCCTTCTCCGCCTTGCAGCCGGCTGTGCATCTCTCTCTGCCATCACCGATCTCCTCCTTCACATATTTAAGTGTGATTATATCATATATCTTCCGCTTACGAAAGACCAAAACGCAAAATTACGCAAGGGATTCTAATTCAGGAACGCCTCCACAATGACGCTCTCCGCCTCCTCCTGAGACAGCCCCAGCGTCCGCAGCTTCATGATCTGGTCGCTGTTGATCCTTCCGATGGCAGCCTCATGGATGATTGCCGCGTCAATATGATTGGCATTGATCTCCGGGATAGAGGACACTCTCGCCCTCTCCATAATGATGGAATCGCACTGTATGTGCGCGTGGCATCCAGCATTTCCGATTGCCCGGGGATGGAAGGTCTGCACAGACTCCCCCTTTGCCACAGATCTTGAGACGATCTGGGCGCTGCTGCCCTCACCGTTCAGGCAGACATCCATGTTTGAGACTGCCGTCTGCTTGTCGTGGGTCATCAGACGCTCGGTCACGAAAAGTCTGGCTCCGGCTCCCATCTCCACCTCGGTCTCCCGCACAGTGGAATCCACGCCCTTGATCTGTGCCGTGTCTAGCGTAAAAATCGCGTTTTCCTCCAGAATGACCTTCGTTACGGGATTCAGTATGCGAGCCCCGGTTCCCTCTCCTTCCCCGTAGTGCTTTTCCGTGTAGGTCACTTCCGCGCCGCGTCCCACATGGAAGGTGTGGATGCCGTCATGTCTGCTCTCGTTGCAGCCCGCATTGTGAATACCGCAGCCTGCCACGATCGTCACTCTGGCCCCTTCCTCCACATAAAAGTCGTTGTATACCACATCCTTCATGCCGGACGAGGAAATCACCACGGGAATATGCACTTCCTCTCCCTGAGTCTGTCCGCTGATATACACATTGATCCCGGAATTGCCGTCCTCGCGCTTCTTTATCTTGATATGCTCCGAGTCGCCGTGGCAGAGCGCGTACCCGTTATACCGCAGATTGTATGCACCCTCCTGCTTAAAGCCGCTGTCGTCTATCTGTTTTAACACTCCCTGTGTTACCTGATCGATTTCCATTGTTATCTCCATATGATTTATCTTATTCTCTAGTCCGCCTTGTTACAACCAAACGCACCGCCGCAGGAAAACAACTGGGGCGCGATCTCCCCGCCTTTTCCGATCTTTTCCACCTTCCCGTCGCGCAGTAGCATAATGCGGTCCGCCATGTTGATCAGCTTCTCCTGATGGGAAATCACGATGATGCTCTCCTTCTTTTCCTTGTGTATCTTCTCAAACTGCTTGACCAGCATGGAAAAACTCCAGAGATCGATCCCCGCCTCCGGCTCGTCAAACAGGCATACCTTGTGCTGTCCCGCAAGCACCGTTGCAATTTCGATTCTCTTCATCTCACCGCCGGAGAGCGTATCATCCACCTGCCTGTTCAGATATTCCCTTGCGCACAGTCCCACGCCGGAGAGCAGTTCGCAGCAGCAAGCCTCGTCAAGCGCTCCGCCGGAGGCAAGCGACAACAGCTTTTTCACCGTCATACCCTTAAATCTCGGCGGCTGCTGGAAAGCATAGCCAAGCCCCGCCTTCGCACGTTCATCGATCTCAAGCCCGGTGATCTCCTTCGTATCCAAAAAGATCCGTCCCTGATCCGCCGGTTCGATTCCCATGAGCAGTTTGACCAGCGTGGACTTCCCGCTGCCGTTCGGTCCGGTAATCACCAGCATCTCGCCCGGCTCCACCTCAAAGGATATATCATCTATAATCGTTCTTTTCTTTCCCTCTTCCGTCACCGAAAAGGAAAGATGTTCTGCACGCAGCATAAATCTGTCTCCTTTTTCCAAAACTTAGAAACCACTAACTTATCATACCATGTCCCATGAAAATTTCAACAAAAATTGAATTTCCTGCCTTTATTCTAACCCAAAAGCTCCCATTCCAAAAAGATTTTCATTTTTTTTTGGAAACACTTGTGCTATAATAACCAATATGTACCTATTGACATGAAGCAGGAGAACCCATTATGAAGATAAGAGAATCTGCTGAGGATTACCTCGAGACCATACTGATATTGAGTGAACGCCTTCCGGTGGTCCGTTCCGTGGACATCGCCACGGAAATGAATTTCAAGAAATCCAGCATCAGTGTTGCCATGAAGCACCTGCGGGAGGACGGATATATCACCATGACCGATCAGGGCTACATCTACCTGACCGAAAAGGGAAAAGAGATCGCCGACACCATCTACGAGCGTCATAAGCTCCTCTCCTCCTGGCTGATACAGCTTGGCGTGGACGAGACCACCGCCACCGAGGATGCCTGCCGCATTGAGCACGACATCAGCCGTAAGAGCTTTGATGCCCTCAAAAAGCACATCATGGGGTGAGTTTCTTATTTCGCTCACCCATAAACGCAAAAAAACAGAAACCTTTCGGTTTCTGTTTTTTCGGGTTGGGCTATTCTTTCAAATAGTCAACAGCTTGTAGGGGAATCGAACCCCTGTTTCCGCCGTGAGAGGGCGGCGTCTTAACCGCTTGACCAACAAGCCACGGTCTTTATATCTGTTTTCCTTCTGCTCGTTTATAGTAATATAAAAACCGAAAGAATGCAAGTACTTTTTTTAAAAAATTGAATATTTTTTTTAAACAATACAAAAAATTTGCTGTCACACGAAGTCAAACAGGCTGATCTGGTTGGATTCCGGCAGGTTTCCGAGAAGATTCAGGCTGTCCATCAGGTCAATGATGGTCTTGCTCACCTTCGTCCGCTGCCTGAAATCATCCTTGCTCAAGAACGGGCCGTCCTTCGCCGCCTCCACAATGGCGTCAGCCGCTTTCTCTCCGAGACCGTCTATGCTGTTCAGGGAAGGCATCAGCTTGCCGTCCACGATCTGAAACAGTCTGGACTGGGCGTTGAAAATGTCGATGGGTATAAATTCAAATCCTCTCGCATACATCTCCTGCACAATCTTCATATCACCGTAGGCGTCCTTTTCCTTGTTCGACAGTGTATCCGCCCGCTTCTTGTAATCCGCCATGACCGCCTCCAGATGCGTTTGTCCCTGACACATCAGTTCATAGGAAAACGCCTTTGCGCGGATACTGAAATAGGCCGCATAGTACGCCTGCGGATAATTGATCTTACAGTAGGCGATACGCCATGCCATCATAACATACGCCGCCGCGTGCGCCTTCGGGAACATGTACTTGATCTTTTTGCATGACCAGATGTACCAGTCCGGCACATCCTTTTCCTTCATGGCAGTCTCCCACTCCGGCTTCAGTCCCTTTCCTTTTCGCACACTCTCCATGATGGTGAAGGAAAGCGAGCTCTCCACTCCCTGATTGATCAGATAGATCATAATATCATCACGACAGCAGATTGCGGTGGAAATGGTCGCCTGTCCGCTCAGGATCAGGGTCTGCGCATTTCCCAGCCACACGTCGGTTCCGTGACCCAGACCCGAAATGCGGATCAGATCCGAGAACTGCTGCGGCTTTGTGTCCAGAAGCATCTGAATGACAAAGTCCGTGCCGAACTCCGGAATCCCCAACGAACCCACAGGGCATCCGCTGATCTGGCTTGGCGTAATCCCCAAAGCGTCCGTTTTCTGGAACAGGGACATTACCCCTTTATCGTCCAGAGGAATCTTGGTGGGATCAATTCCCGTCAGATCCTGCAGCATTCTTATCATGGTAGGATCATCGTGCCCCAGAATATCCAGCTTAAGCAGGTTGTGATCGATGGAATGGTAATCAAAGTGTGTGGTGATGATGTCCGTGGTCATATCGTTCGCCGGGTGCTGCACCGGGGTAAAGGAATTGATATCCTGTCCCATGGGCAGCACGATGATACCGCCCGGATGCTGACCCGTGCTTCGCCGCACACCGGTACACCCCACCGTGATTCTGTTGATCTCGCTGGTCCGCTTATGGATTCCCCTCTCCTCGTAATAATTTTTCACATAGCCGAATGCGGTTTTATCCGCCAGGGTTGCAATCGTACCGGCACGGAAGGTCTGTCCCGCGCCGAAGATCACCTCGGTGTATTTGTGCGCCTTACTCTGGTATTCTCCCGAAAAGTTCAGGTCGATATCCGGTTCCTTGTCTCCCTTGAAACCGAGGAAGGTTTCAAAAGGAATGTCGAATCCGTCCTTAATCAGCTTCTCCCCGCACCTGGGGCAGATCTTGTCCGGCATATCGCATCCCGCATTTCCCGCAAATGCCTTAACCTCCGGCGAATCAAAATCATAATAGAAGCATTTGCCGCACCGGTAGTGGGCGCTCAGGGAATTAACCTCCGTGATTCCCGCCATGAACGCCACAAGCGAGGAACCCACGGAACCTCTCGATCCTACCAGATATCCGTCCTCAACCGACTTCCACACCAGCTTCTGCGCAATAATATACATCACGGCAAATCCGTTGGTGATAATGGAATGCAGCTCCTTCTGCAATCTCTCCTCCACAATGGAGGGAAGTTCCTTGCCATACAGCTCATGGGCGCGGTTGTAGCAGATATCCGTCAGTGTTTTGTCCGAGTCCGGAATGACCGGCGGACACTTATCGGGTCTGACAGGTGCGATTGTCTCAATCATATCCGCAATCAGGTTCGTGTTGGTTATGACAATCTCCTCCGCCTTATCGTCACCCAGATAGGCAAACTCCGCAAGCATCTCCTCCGTGGTGCGCAGGAAGAGGGGCGCCTGATTGTCTGCATCATCAAAGCCCTTTCCCGCCATGATGATCCTGCGGTACACCTCATCCTCGGGATCCAGAAAATGCACATCACAGGTCGCCACCACAGGCTTGTTGAACTGCTCTCCCAGCCTCACCACCTTGCGGTTCATCTCCTGAATATCTTCGATGGAATTGATATTCGGATGCTTCGGTGACGCAATCATAAACTGATTGTTGCCGCAGGGCTGGATCTCCAAATAATCATAAAAGCTCACGATCCGGGCAATGTCGGAATCCGCCCTGCCCTCCAAGAGCGCCCGGTACAATTCTCCCGCCTCGCAGGCGCTGCCGATGATCAGCCCATCCCTCAGTTTTAACACTTCACTCTTCGGTATCTTGGGCTGACGGTTAAAATATTTCAGATGGGACATGGAAATCAACCGATACAGGTTGATCCGCCCCAGATCATTTTTTGCAAGGATGATACAGTGATACGGGTGCAGTCTGCTGATGTTCTCCACGGACGGCTTTGCAAAGGTGTTAAGCTCCGCCAGTGTGGTCACCTTCTCCTCCCTGAGCATGGATAAAAATTTCAGGAAGATATGCGCGGTCGCCTCCGCATCATCCACCGCCCGGTGATGATTTTCCAGAGAGATGTCAAACACCTTGCACAGTGCATCCAGCGTGTGCTTGTTCTGGTGGGGAAGCAGCACTCTTGAAATGATCATGGTATCCACATAGGTATAGTCCGTGGGATACCCCTGCCTTACGGAATTTTCGATAATAAAGCTCATGTCAAAGGAAGCGTTGTGCGCAACCAGAACCGCATCCTCACAGAACGCAAGAAACTGCGGCAATACCTCCGTAATCTCCGGTGCATCCGCAACCATGGTGTCGTTGATGCCGGTCAGCTTCTCAATTTCAAACGGAATCGGCACCTTGGGGTTCACAAAGGTAGAAAACCGGTCAAGGATTTCCGTCCCCCTCACCTTCACCGCGCCGATCTCGATTATGCGGTTGTTCACCGGAGAGAATCCTGTGGTCTCAATATCGAACACCACATAGGTCTCCTCCAGAGACTGGCCCTTGTCGCCGGTCACAATCTCCTTTAAGTCATCAACAAGATATGCCTCCACCCCGTAGATCACCTTGAAGAAATCCTGCTTGTCAGGGTTCTCCTCTCCGTTTTCCTTGCGTTTCTTTTTTTCCGCTCCCCACAGATCGTCCCACACATGGTTTGCGTCGGTAAACCCCTGCACCACGCCGTGATCCGTGATTGCGATCGCAGGGTGTCCCCACTTGTACGCGCGCTTGACAATGTCCTTTGCCTCGGAAACACCGTCCATATCGCTCATCTTGGTATGACAGTGCAGCTCCACACGCTTCCGGACGGAGGTGTCCATACGGCTTGTGGTAAAATCGGGGATCCGCTTGATGCCCGCGATGGAGCCGATGGTAAGCTCATGGTCAAACTTATCCATCATGGCGATTCCCTTGATCTTGATAAAGCTGCCGGGCTTCAATGCGTCGGAAAGCTCGCCTACAAACGCATTCGGGACAAAGATCTTTACCGTCATGGTATCCGAGAAATCCGTCACATCAAAAAAGAGAATGGTCTTCTCATTCTTGATCTCCCGCTTGTCAAAATTCATGATCTTGCCGCGGATCACCACCTCGCCCATCTCGCCGATGACGTCCTCGATCTTCATTGCCTCTTCTTCAAAATCCCTGCCGTACAGCACATCAGGATTATCGGAGCGCTTGATTCCACGCTTAAAGTCCCCGTTCTCCCGCTTGAATCCTTTGCCGTTACCGTCAAAGCCTGCTGCCGTCCTGCCCTGTCCGAATCCGCCCTGTCCCCGTCCGGCTCCTGTGCCATTTTGTCCGTTTCCTGCACCGCTCTGTCCGGTTCCGTTCTTCCCGCTTCCTGTGCCTGCTCCGGCTCCGTATTGTCCTTTTCCTGTACCCGTTCCGATTCCGTTCTGTCCGTTTCCTGCACCCGCTCCGCTTCCGCTCTGTCCGGTTCCGTTCTGTCCGCCTCCTGCACCTGCTCCGCTTCCGTTCTGTCCGTTTCCTGCACCCGCTCCGCTTCCGCTCTGTCCGCTTCCGTTGCCGCCCTCATATCCGTTTTCCGCTTGTGCTCCGCCCGGCTCCCCGCCGTTTCCTTCGCCCTCAAGTCCCCGGAGCCTTGCTGAAATCTGTGCCACCTGAAGCGCAATCTTCTGCTCCGATTCTTCTTCAAAACGGCTCTCCGCCGCCTCCTTGTAAGAAAGCGCCACCGTAGTCAGAATGCCGCATCTCTCGTTAAAAATCTTCTCCAGAATGCGTACCATCTCCTCCGCCTTGTCACGGATCAGGACGGAATCCGGCACTGCAAGCTCCATTCTGCCCTTCTCTTCAAAACGGATATCCGCTCCCTTCAGCGCACTGTATAATACATGATCGTACTCCCTGATTTCCTCATGGATACTCTCCTTGTACATCTCCCACAGTGTTTCGGGCGTATACTGGGCCGACAGCGTAAAATGTTCAAACACACGAACCGTCATGGCTGCCTGTGGAAATAACTGTTTCTTGATCTCTTCTTCTATTTTTCGTACCGCATGCTTCTCAATCAGATGCCCGCTGGTAATATAAACCCGCAGATAATCCCTGCGGGTCGTTGATGTCACTCTCTCTACTTCCACCTGTTCAAACTGCTGCCCAGTCTGGCTGTCCAGTTTCAGGGTGGGAAACACTTCAGAAAATAATTTACTCATGCCAATGATCCAATTCTTCCTTCAACACATTCAATAACTGCGCTTCCGGCACTTTCTTGATAACCTCGCCTTTTTTGATAAGAATACCTTCTCCGATGCCGCCTGCGATCCCGATATCCGCCTCTCTCGCCTCACCGGGTCCGTTGACAACGCAGCCCATGACCGCAACCTTGATATCAAGGGGATAATCCGCCACCAAAGTCTCCACCTGATTTGCCAGTTCAATGAGATTGATCTTGGTTCGTCCGCAGGTAGGACAGGACACCACTTCCACACCGCCCTTTCTGAGTCCGAGCGTGCGCAGGATCAGCTTGGCGGACTTGACCTCCTCCACCGGATCTCCACTCAGGGAAACACGTACCGTGTCGCCGATTCCCTGATACAAAATGATTCCCAGTCCCACGCCGGACTTGATGTTTCCCGACCAGACCGTACCGGACTCCGTAATCCCCACATGCAGCGGGTAAGCTGTCTCCTTCGCCAGAAGCTCATGTGCCTTCACGCACATACACACATCCGAGGACTTGATGCTGATCACCAGATTGTCATATCCCATATCTTCAATCAGATGCACCTTGTCAAGTGCGCTCTCCACAATCCCCTCCGCTGTCACACCGCCGTATTTTTCAATCAGATTTTTTTCAAGCGAGCCGCTGTTTACGCCGACCCGGATAGGAATCTGTCTGTCCCTTGCCTCTTTTACCACTGCAAGTACCCTGTCCCTGCTGCCGATATTTCCCGGATTGATTCTGATCTTATCAGCGCCGTTCTCCATGGCGGCAATCGCCATTTTGTAGTCGAAGTGTATGTCCGCAACCAGCGGAATCTTTATCTGCTTTTTTATCTCTTTAAGTGCAAGCGCCGCCTCCATGGTCGGCACGGTACAGCGGATAATCTCGCATCCCGCTTTCTCGAGCCTCTTGATCTGCGCCACGGTAGCCTCCACATCCTCCGTCGGCGTATTTGTCATGGACTGGATCAGCACCGGGTTGCCCCCGCCGATCACTCTGTCCCCTATCTTCACTGTCCTTGTATGATCCCGATACATCTTCTCTCCTCCACGCGCCGGCTAAACCCGCTCGGCCTTTTCATTGTAGCACAGCTGCCGCATTCACGCCATAGCTCTTTCTGCCGCCTTTTTTGTATGCCGCACTTTTGCTTTGCATACCACACTTCCGCTTTTGTTTGCAGTGCCTTCCGTTTCTTTCACTCTGTGTCTCTGCTCTTTCTACGTAACACATCAACCTTTTGCGTGCTGCGTCTCTGCTTTTACATGTAACGTTTCCGCTTTTGCAGGCTATTCTTCCTCCTGCGTATAAAACAGCTCCTCCACCAGTGTTCCGTCCTGCCTGTGATAGAGCTTCCCGTCTTGCGAATAATAGGTCTTATTGTTTTCGTCACATACAACATACACTCTCGGAACCACCGCCACCACCGCGTTCTCATCCTTGAATTTCACGGTTGCTATGACATATTCCACATCCTTTATACCTGCCCCGAGGATCAGTGTAAAATCCTCATAGATTATCTCATCTGCGTCCACCGTATAATCCTGACTGCCCCAGTCGCTCTCTGTCTTTCCGTTCCCATAGGCCTCCTGCATGTCGATATAGAACGGCATAGGAAGCCCTCTTCCAAAATACCCGCCTAACGCCGTAACTTTCCTTCCCTCATATTCCTCAGGAATCCTGATCACTCTGTTTTCTTCACTGCCGTCCCATCGGTATTCATTGATAAATGCCTGCCTTTTGCCGTAAGCCAAGGAAAAGGCTCCCATATCCGCCTGATCTGTATAGTCAAGGGAACAACCGCTGATACACAGCGCCCCTAACATCAAAACCATCACCATGAGCAGCCGCATAGCTTGAAATCTCCCGCCTCTTCTTGCTCCTGTTTTTTTAGTCTGCATTGCTCCCATTTTCATCCTTTCTCCATAGTTGCCTTCTGCCTCGCGTGCAGATCATTTGTCAACGCCACCACTATCACTATACCACAATCCTGTTTCCATTTCCACCTTACGCATCTGTCGACTTGCCTCCCCCTCCTCCATACTGCTCCACAAGGGTACAAATGGCACTTTTCTTTCTCCTGTACCCGGTTTCCGTCCGATTTCCTGCTCAAATCGGGTACAGACGACCATTTTCCTGCTCCTGTACCCGTTCTCTGTCGTTTTTCCTGTTCAAACCGGGTACAGATTACACTTTTTCCTCTCCTGTACCCTTGCCGCAGTTTTGATGTTGCAAAATAAATACCACCTCAGAACGGTTGCGTTAAGGAGATGTATCCTCCCTCCTGCTTTATGTAACCTTCACTCTCAAGAGAAATCAGTTTCTCGTATGTCTGAGACAGTGTCATGCTGCATAGCGCATCCTTCGTTTGCATTTCCGTTCTGAGTCGGTCAATAGAGATTGGATAAAAGTCCAGAAGAGACAACAACGCCTGATCCAATTCATTCAGAGCCGCCATCCTCGCACCTCGCTGTAAGGTGATCACGCTTTTATCTTTCCTTCGATACCTTTTTCCTTTTCCCCGTCTATCTCCCTGCTCCTCATCCGAACAATCTATTTGACTTCCCACCTCAATTTCTCCAGCTCCGTGCTTGCCATTTTCGCTTTCACACCGACAGTCGTTCTCCGCGTAGCTTGACCATACATTTTTCGCATCTTTCCGCTTCCAAAATACTTCTGTTATGTTGTCGTCCCGCATTTCCTCCCTATCCTTTCTCTGCCACCTGTTCTGCTCCCAGATCGTCCGGATTTCCTCTGCCACCTGTGCGGGGGACAATGCGATCGTGGCGCCCTGCAAGAGTAGATTGTTGCACCCATCGCTCAGTCTGTCTGTGATTCTTCCCGGTATGACAAAGACCTCTTTTCCCTGCTCCAATGCCATGTCCACCGTGATTGATGTTCCGCTCTTTCTGCGCGCCTCCACGACCAGCACCGCATCTGCAAGCCCGCTTATGATTCTGTTTCGCGGCGGAAACAACGAGGGCTGTGGCTTCGTGCCGGGGGGATATTCCGACAGGACGACACCATTACTGCAAATTTCCCGATACAGTGCTTCATTTGATGCCGGATAGCAAATATCAACGCCACATCCCAGCACAGCGCAGGTACTCCCGTTTGCGTCCAATGCCGCCTTCTGTGCAATTCCATCAATTCCCCTAGCCATGCCACTGACGACAAGCAGCCCCATTTCTGCCAGCCCCCGGGCAAACGTTTCTGCCACATAGCTTCCATAGGGCGAGCAGTCCCGTGCGCCTACCACTGCGACCCGCGGACCATCGTCCCTTATTTTCCCTTTCACATACACACCAAAGGGTCTGTCCGGGATATCAAGAAGCCGTTTCGGATATTCCGGATGATAAAATGGATAAAAGACAATTCCACAGTTTTGCATGTCTTCATACGCTTTCCGCACATCCTTCCCCCTTGCCGCACACAACCGCGCCGCCCTCTCCGCTCCCACAAGTTTCTCCAACGTCTCTTTGTCCGCACGATAAACTTCCTGCGGCGTTCCAAGCGTGACAAGCAGTTTTTCCTTCCACTTACCTCCATTCCCCGCCGCCCCGTGCAGCCAGCAGGCAAAGGGCTGCTGTTCCTCCATCCATTCCCGCCGCAACTCAAAACTTTTCTCCATAATATTTCTCCTCCCGATCTGTCGAATCAAGTTTCCCCCACTCCCTAGCTGCATATCAGACTTATTTCCAGAACCGCCCTCTCGCTTCGTTGTAAAATACTGCCTCCGCCAAATGCGGTTTTCTGATCTTCGCATCCCCCTCCAGATCGGCAATGGTACGCGCCAGTTTCTGAACCTTGTGATAAGCCCGTACACTCATATGCCCGCTCTCAAAGGTTTTCTCCAAAAAACGCCTGCCTTCTTCATCCGTCCCACAGAATTTTTCCACATCTCTTCCCGCAAGTTCACTATTGAACCGATAACAAGTCCCCTGATACCGGAGCTTTTGCCGGTCTCTTGCTTTCATAACACGTTCCCTGATCTTTCCGGTGGACTCACCACCGCCGGACAATTCCTTCATCTTAACCGGAGAAACCTCCGTGACAATATCAATCCGATCCAAGACCGGCCCGGAGAGTTTTCCCAGATACCTTCGGATCTCCGGTTCCGTACAGGTGCAGCGGTTTTTGTCCGGGAAAAAGCCGCACGGACACGGATTCATGGCGCACACCAGCATGAAATCTGCCGGATAGACATAGGTTCCCCTGCTTCTGGCGATCTGCACCTTTTTCTCCTCCAGCGGCTGACGCAGCACCTCCAAGGATGCCTGCGAAAACTCCGGCAGCTCGTCCAAAAAGAGTACACCGCGGTGCGCCAAGGACAACAGACCCGGTGCTGGAATCCTGCCACCTCCGGCAAGTGCCTGCGGGGACAGCGTATGATGCGGTGCCAGAAACGGCCGCGACATTTCCTCCCCCATATTTCCATTCCCATACTTACCCGCAATGCTGTAAATGCTGGCAACCTCCAGCCGCTCCTCCCAAGACATGGGAGGCAAAATTCCCGGGATTCTTTTTGCAATCATGGTTTTCCCCGCTCCCGGCGCCCCTGCAAACAGAATATGGTGAAAACCTGCCGCTGCAACCTCCGCAGCTCTCCGCGCCACCTCCTGACCGGACACATCGGAAAAGTCCGGAATTTTGCTTCTTTGTCCCTCTCCCTCCGGGTTCTCCTGCTGTGTCCCCTCGCGCATTCTTTCCCATTCTGATTCCTCCGCTTTCAGAAATTCCTCCAATTTCTGCAGTTTCCGCACCCCGATCAGTCTGATGTCCGGCACCTCCCTGCATTCCCCCGCATTTTCCGGCGCCACAAACAGGTGACGGATTCCCTGTTCCCTTAACGCCAGTGCAATAGGCAGCACGCCCTTTATTCCTCTGACCTCGCCGTTCAAGGCAAGTTCCCCAAGAAACGCAATATCAGGATGCGCCTCCGGCCGCCAGACCTCCATGCATGCCAACAGTCCTGCCGCCACCGCCAGATCATATCCCGTCCCCTCCTTCGCGATTTGTGCCGGAGAAAGATTCACAATAATCTTTGCAACGGGAAGACTGTAACCTCCATTTCGCAATGCGACCTGCACCCGCTCGCGTGCCTCCTTTACCTCCCTCCCCGCGCTTCCCACTATGTCAAAGCAGGGCAATCCTCTGGAAACGTCCACCTCCACCCGCACCTGATAGGCACGCATTCCCTGAATACCTCCTGAAATCATGGCATGAAACATAAACATTCCTCCTCTTTCAAATAAACTATATTTGTTTGGAAACCTAAAAAGCAGTTGAAAAAAAACAAGAAATATATGAAAAGATCTGTCAGAAAAATTTTGAAAAGCATCAAGAAAATGATTTTGAGTTTTGAGGGAATATTAAAGGGAAAGTGAGATTGACAGGAAATTGCGAAGTTGCCGGGTAGAGTTGTTGGTTGAAAATATCGAGAGAAATTGCCAAATGAAGATACCGGGAAATGAAGATATCAAGTGAATTTGCCAAACAAAATTGCCGGACGAAACTGCCAAGGGAAATTGCCAGCCAAAGACACTGGGGAAAGTCATCAGGCATAGCCGACGGTTGCAAATACAAAGTGAAAATGGCGTGGGAAGATGCCGAGTGAAATTGCCCCCGCTAATGCCTCGAACCAAAACCGCCTCCGGGGCCGCAGCGCGGCTGCGGAGGCGCCCCGAGGTGGAAAGAAATGCGAAAAGATCAGATTTTGGTCTCCATGCCGTCCGGATCCTGTGCAAACTGAACCGCCATGTCGCGGCTGATCCGTCCGGTGAAATAAAGCTGCTGGATTGCCTCGTCCATGGTGATCATGCCGAGCTTCCGGTTTGTCTGCATTACGGAGGTGAGCTGGTGGGACTTTCCCTCGCGAATCAGGTTGCGCACCGCATGGTTTGCATGCATAACCTCAAATGCCGCCACACGCCCCTTGCCGTCCGAGGTGGGAATGAGCTGCTGGGAAATGACAGCCTCCAGCACGTTGGAGAGCTGCACCCTTATCTGCTGCTGTTGATGGGGCGGGAATACGTCGATGATACGATCCACTGTACTTGCCGCGCCGATGGTATGCAGCGTGGACAGCACCAGATGTCCGGTCTCCGCTGCGGTAATGGCAACGCTGATCGTCTCCAGGTCACGCATCTCTCCCACCAGAATCACATCGGGATCCTCACGGAGTGCTGCCCTGAGGGCGTTTGCGTAATTGTCAGAGTCCAGTCCGATCTCCCTCTGGTTGACCATCGCCATCTTGTGCTGATGGAGATACTCGATAGGATCCTCCAGCGTGATCACATGGGCATCCCGGCAGTTGTTGATCTTGTCAATGATTGCCGCCAGCGTGGTGGACTTACCGCTTCCGGTAGGTCCCGTTACCAGCACCAGCCCCCTCTTCCTCTGGTAAAGGTCAATCACGGATTCCGGCACGCCAAGCTCCTCCGGTGAAGGAACCTTGGTTCCCACCAGACGGAATGCCAGCGCCACAGAACCTCTCTGTTTATATGCATTGACACGATAGCGTCCCAGATCGGGGATGGAGAAGGACATATCGTACTCTCCCCTTTCCTCAAACCGGTTGCGCTGATTCTCCGTCATAATATTCAACACGATCTCCAGCGTATCCGCCGGAAGCAGTCTGTTGTACTCCGACATAGTGATCAGTTTGCCGTTGACGCGCATCTTGGGCGGAATACCCACCGTAATATGTACGTCCGACGCTCCTGCCGCCTTTGCTTTCTCCAATATTTCCCTTATCTCAGGCATCCCCATATCTCCTTTTTACTGTATTTTTACCCGGTTGTCCAAAGTCTTGAGAACATCCTCCACTTCAATATCCCCGTACGCCTTTCTGTCCCCAAGATCGATAATGCTGTTGTCGGCAATGCTGATGACCACGGGACGCAGAACATCCGCCTGATTCTCCTGTATCACCAGTGCCTTCTCCCCCGTAGTCAGCACCACACTGTCCCCGGGTTTCAGAAAATGAATGCTATTTGTCAGCGCATCCAGCACGGATGCATCAAAACACTTCGGATACTTCCGCATATGCTTCAGTACCGCCACTGCCGACATCGGCATGTTCCACTGCCCCATCGCCGTCATGCGGTCGTACATATCCGCCACCGCAAGAATCTTGGCGCCGGTCACATGCTTTGCCTCCTGCACATCCTCCTGCTCCATACGGTCGATTGCCTGCTGTGCCTGCACACAGATCCTGCGGACCACCTTTCCCTCCGGAAGAATGGCTTCGATCAGAGGATGCATGCTTATCTGCGCATCTCTCAAGACCCCTTCCGCCTCCTGCATGGAATCTCCCACCTCGAAGGCGCGATCCGCCATCGCCAGTCTGCCGACATCATGCAATAACGCCGCCTGCACCGTTGCGAGCTGTTCATCCAGCCTCACATTCATAATATGGGAAATCATAGTGCACAGAATCGACGCATTGAGCATATGCTTGCAGACAAAATCCTCCCGGCTGCGGACGTCCTGCAAAAATTCGATCCGCTTCTCCAGATAACCGTAACTGTGAATAATATTCTCCGCCACGGTCGTCAGGCGGTTTGCCCGTTTTGTGCGCAGAATGCCGTCCAATTCCTCCTGCACGGCAGCCGCCGTGACCGCCCTGAAATTTTCCAGCTCCTGCTCCTGCTCCGTCATGGGAGGCGCAGGCTCCGCAGCGTCCAGAACAGGTACGCCAAACACCTTCAGCCGGCTGATGTGATCCACACCCTGCTCTGTCAGCCGGCTGCCGCGCTCAAATAAAATCTCTCCCTGCTTACCGTAAATCGCACCCGCAAGCCGCACACCGGGCTTCAGGTGATCTGTCTGTAAAAAATGCATTTCGTTACCCCCTTGAACAATACACGTTTCAGTATATCATATAGCAAACGGTTTTTCAAATTCTTCCTGCAGTTTTAATAATGCTTTCTTTTCAATACGCGAAACATAACTTCGCGAAATACCGAGTTTTTTTCCAATCTCGCTCTGGGTCTGTTCTTTTCCACCCATAATCCCGTACCGCAGGAACAAAATTTCCCGTTCACGCTGTGTCAGGCAATGATCCAGAAGAAAAAACATCCTATGCAGATTCTCGCACAGGGTAAGTCGGTCCACCACATCCGTCTGCTGTCCCTCTATCACATCCAGAAGGTTGATTTCATTCCCTTCCTTATCCGTGCCGATGGGCTCGTAGAGTGAGATCTCTTTGGAGACCTTCTTTCTGGCGCGCAGCATCATCAAAAGCTCGTTGTCAATGCAGCGGCAGGCGTAGGTCGCCAGTCTGCCCTTTCCCGCATCAAACGTGTCCACCGCCTTGATCAGTCCGATCGTGCCGATGGAAATCAGATCCTCCATGTCCTCCTCCACGTTCTGGTACTTTTTTGCAATGTGTGCCACAAGACGCAGGTTGTGTTCAATCAGGACTTCCTTGGCTTTTGCGGCTTCTTCTCTGCTTCCCTCCTGCAGTGCGCGGACATATCTGGCTTCTTCCTCTGCGGATAAAGGCTTTTTGAAAGTTTTCAAAACGACCCTCCAAAGCAGATTTATAATATTCTATGTCTCAACCGTCCCCGCAGTGCCTTTCCACTCAATAATCATCCAGCAAAAATTGTGCCATGACGTAGTTGCTCACATCCCTGCCCCGCTCTGTCAGAAAGACCCGCTCCCCGTTTTCAAGCAGTCCGTCCATCGCATTCTTTTGCAGAACCTCCCCGTATACCTCCTCCATGGAGACGCCAAAGCACTCTGCAAACCGCGATTTGGAAACGCCATCCGTCAGGCGCAGTCCCAGAAACAAAAACTCCGCCATCTGTTCCGGTATACTTAAAGGCGTGCGTTCCGCTGTTTTGCATGGGGCATCCAGATAATCCGAAAGCTTGTCCGCGTTGCGGAATCTGACATTTTCCACCAAGGATGCGGCACCCAGCCCAAATCCCACATAGTTTCCCCGCCTCCAGTACACAGTGTTGTGCTTGCAGGCAAAGCCATCCAAACAATAGTTAGAAATTTCATACCTTCTGTATCCCGCCTGTAAAAGCAGCTTTTCGGTGAGCGCGTCCATCATCCGCTCTTCCTCCTCATCCGGCAGGCGGTTCTGCCTTTCCTTGGGCGTTTCCGGGCACATGCCGCCCTCCGGCGCCTTGAACACGGCAGCCTCCCCCGTCCGCTCCATCTCCCTGCTCTGTTCCCCGTACCGTTCAAAAAACGGCGTGCCTTCCTCAATGATCAGACTGTATGCGGAGATATGGGTGGGCAGGGGCTGTAAGGACAGAATGCGCCTCAGCGTCTTTTCATAGTCGCAGACACACTGCCCCGGAAGCGCCATCATCAGATCCACGTTCAGATTGCGAAAGCCCGCCTCTACCGCCAGATGGTATGTGGCAAGAAAATCCTCATAGGTATGGATTCTCCCCAAAAGGGAAAGCTCCTCTCCGTCCGTGGACTGTAATCCGATACTCAGCCGGTTCACACCGGCATTTCTGAGCATGAAAAGTGTATCCCGGTTCACCGTCCCGGGGTTTGCCTCCACCGTCACCTCCGCGCCCTTCGCAAGAAAGAAGGATTCTTTTACTGCGGTAAGAACTTTGCAGAGTGCCTCCGGGTCTACCGCCGTCGGTGTCCCGCCGCCCACAAAGACGGTATCCACCCGGTAGTCCGCATAGTGCTTCGCCTCCGACCGGATCTCCTCCTCAAGGGTACGCAAATAAGCCTCCTGCACCGGACGGCCTGCCGGTGCAGAAAGGAAATCGCAGTAATTACATTTTTTTACACAAAATGGAATATGAATATAGATACTGATTGACTTCATGATATGCCTGTTATTTATCATCCAGCTTGAGAACACTCATAAATGCTTTCTGCGGAATCTCTACATTGCCGATCTGGCGCATGCGCTTCTTACCCTCTTTCTGTTTTTCCAACAGCTTCTTCTTACGGGTAATGTCGCCGCCGTAGCACTTTGCCAGCACATCCTTGCGCATGGCCTTTACCGTCTCCCGCGCGATGACCTTGCCGCCCACCGCAGCCTGAATGGGAATTTCAAAAAGATGGCGTGGAATCTCATCCTTCAACTTCTCGCACATCTTCCGGCCGCGCTCGTAGGCGCTGTCCGCATGTACGATGAAGGAAAGCGCATCCACTTCCTCCTTGTTGATCAGAATATCAAGCTTTACCAGCCTGCTCTGCTCATACCCTTTCAGATCATAATCAAAGGAGGCATAACCTCTGGAGCGGGATTTCAGCGCATCAAAAAAATCATAGATAATCTCATTTAAAGGAAGCTCATACTTCAACAGCGCTCTGGTTTCCTCCATGTATTCCATGCCAAGGTAGCGTCCGCGCCTCTCCTGACAAAGCTCCATGATAGGACCGATAAATTCGGTTGTCACCATAATTTCCGCACTGACGATGGGTTCCTCCATATACTCGATCTCCGAAGGATCCGGCAGATTGGAGGGATTAGTCAGCTCGATCACCTCGCCGTTCGTCTTGTGAACCTTATAGACAACTCCGGGAGCTGTGGTGACCAGATCCAGATTATACTCCCTCTCCAGTCTCTCCTGAATGATCTCAAGGTGCAGAAGACCGAGAAAACCGCACCTGAAACCAAAGCCCAGTGCAATGGAGGTCTCGGGTTCATAATTCAGCGAGGCGTCGTTTAACTGCAGTTTTTCCAGCGCATCCCGCAGATCGGGGTACTTCGCTCCGTCTGCCGGATACATGCCGCAATAAACCATGGAGTTTACCTTCTTGTAGCCGGGAAGCGGCTCGCTGCAGGGATTGTTCTGATCCGTCACGGTATCTCCCACTGCGGTATCCTTCACGTTCTTGATGGACGCCGTGACGTAGCCTACCATACCTGCCGTCAGCTCCTCGCAGGGGATAAACTGTCCTGCACCAAAATAGCCTACCTCCACCACTTCCTCCACAGCCTTCGTCGCCATCATCCGTATGGTGGTGCCCTTTTTCACGCAGCCTTCCTTCACACGGACAAAGACGATCACGCCCTTGTACGGATCATAGATGGAGTCAAAAATAAGCGCCTGCAGCGGCGCGCCGGGATCCCCCACAGGAGCGGGAATCTTCTGCACGATCGCTTCCAGCACCTCATCGATCCCGATACCGTTCTTAGCCGAGATTAACGGTGCATCCTGCGCCTCAATTCCGATCACATCCTCAATTTCCTCAATCACCTTCTCCGGCTGCGCGCTGGGTAGATCAATCTTGTTGATCACCGGAAACACATCCAGATTATGATCCAGTGCCAGATAAACATTGGCAAGAGTCTGCGCCTCGATTCCCTGCGCCGCATCCACAACAAGAATGGCTCCGTCGCAGGCCGCCAGAGACCTGCTGACCTCGTAGTTAAAGTCAACATGTCCCGGCGTGTCGATCAGGTTGAAGATGTATTCGTGACCATCCTTCGCCTGATAGACCGTGCGCACAGCCTGCGCCTTGATGGTGATGCCGCGCTCCCGCTCCAGATCCATATTATCCAACACCTGGGCCTGCATCTCCCTGCTGGTGAGCAGACCCGTTTTTTCTATTATTCTGTCGGCCAGGGTAGATTTCCCATGATCAATATGGGCAACTATACAAAAATTCCTGATTCTGCTCTGGTCTATGTCTGACATTTTAAATCCTCTCTGTCCTTCTATACTGTCCTGTATTGCGATACCGCGTCCTTACTTGGCAGCATCCCTCAGAATAAACTGCTTGATTGCCGCATCCAGATTCTGTGCCTCGGCGGAAAGCTCCTCGCTGGTAGCGGAGGTCTCCTCGCTTGCTGCAGAGTTGGTCTGGATTACCTCGCTGATCTGCTCAACGCCCTTCTCGATCTCCTCGACGGAAACAGCCTGTCTGTCGGAAGCCTCTCTGATGTTTGCAACCTCTGCAATGATGCCGTCCAGCTCGTTGATCACTCTGCCTAAAACCTCTGCGGTCTCAGCCGTCGTAGCATTGCCGTTCTCCACTTCCTTAAGGGAGTTCTCAAGCAGCTTTCTGGAGGTCTCTGCGGAATGTGCGCTGTCCTCCGCCAGCTTCCTGATCTGCTCTGCCACAACCGCAAAGCCCCTTCCTGCCTCTCCTGCTCTTGCAGCCTCGATGGATGCGTTTAAGGACAACAGGTTGGTCTGTGCCGCGATTCCCTCGATCTCTGCAATCACGCCCTTCAGCTCCTCGCTGGTAGCGGAGATGCGCTGCATTGCCTGTGTCAGCTCGCCCATCTTCTTCTGGCTTGCAAGTGCCTCGCTGCCCACGATCTTTGCCTTGTCATGGGCACGATCCGTAGATTTGGTATTCTCTTCCACCTGACCGGTAACCTCTGTCACAGTAGCAAGAAGCTCCTGTACTGCCGCTGCCTGATCGGTAGCACCCTGTGCCAGACTCTGTGCGCTCTCTGCCATCTGCGTGGAACCGCAGGATACCTGATTTGCGGAATCGCTCACATCCCGGAGCGTATTGCTGATGCTCTGCACCATGCCGATCAACTGCTCCATGATCGACTGGAAATCGCCTACATAAACATCCTTCTTCTGGGAATGTACGTCAAAATTGCCCTTGGACATCTCATTGATCAGATAGTTCAGATCCTCCACAAGCTCGCTTAAGATTCTGGAGGTCTTGCGGAACTTATGTGCCAGCTGCCCCAGCTCATCCTCGGAGTGGTAATTAATCTCCACCTGAAAATGTCCTTCCGCAAACTCATCCGCCACGCGCTTCAGTTCCTCGATTGGTTTCACGATTTCGTTTGCAACGCCAGTTCCCAATGCCAGCGTGGCAAAGATTCCGGTCAGGCTGACCAACAGAAGCAACGCTACTGACGTCAGTTTTCCGGCAATCGTCGGAGTAAAGAAAAGACCGACAATTGCTATAATCAGGGTGACTACATAGAACCCGACGATAATGCGGATGACCTTTCTCAGTTTCAGTGCAATCGGTTTGTTTCTTGTTTTTTCAATAATACCTTTGATACTAATGCTACTCATGAGTGTCTTCCTTTCTTTGTTCTTTTGTTTTTATCAAAAAATATCCTTAGCTCTGCTCCTGCCGCCCCACGTTCCCCGCGACCATATCACGATACCATCTGAGGGAATCAATGTACGCATTATATACGGTATCCATCTCGATATTGTGTACTACCATCAGACGGGATACCTCCTGCCAGTCCGCATTTTCATACCGCGAGATAAACTCAAGCGGCAGGGCAAACGCACCCTTGTGGTCTACCAGCGCATCGCTGACATTCTTTGAAACCTTGACGATCTCCAGTGCCTCCTTCATCGGCAGATCAAGGATCACATCCAGAACCGAGAACAGTCCCATCAGGAACAGCTCGGAGGACTGTGATGCCAGCGAAAATGCGGGAGCCAGATTTTCCGCAAACTTGGCGCGCAGCAGGGAAAGCCTTGTAATCTCATTGGGCTTGTCCGTGTAGAGCTCGCCCGCCACCGCGGTCATAAGCCACTTTTTCAGTTCCTTCTCACCCAGCATTGCCGCCGCGTGGCGTATGGAGGTAATCTTGGAATTGATGCTCATGCGGTTCACCATCTTTAAAAGGGAAATGACAAGCGCCGTATCACGCCCGATCACATCCGCAGCCTCCGTCAGCTCAAAATCATCGCTGTTTACCATATTAAGCAGTTGGATGTAATTCACTTTCAGAGGGGAAACCTCATGCTCGCCCTTGTTGATGGGAATACGGAAAAACTTTCCCTCGTAGAACTGGTAGCCGCCCTCCTCCTTCAGTTTCTCGAATATTTCCATGGTTTCGATGTTACCGGCACACAGCCTGATGTCGGGGTAAATCTTACCGAAATAGATCTTCGCCTTGCTGATGTCAATGCGCTTGTGATCCAGAAGAATGTAATCCATGAGAAGCAAGACTTCCCGGTACATCTCAAACTTGGCAACCTCAAGCTTGCGCATGGCGAGCTTGTAGCCTGCCTCCTTCAGCTCTCTCAGACGCTTTACATACATCTCCTCCGGCAAAATAGAACTGTCTACCAGCAGCACAATTCTCTCGTGCGGCGCATCGCACTGTTCGGAAATATCCGAAAACAGGGAAATGTTGCCCACCGGCACAAATACCTCTTTATCATCCGATATGGTATCCATCCCCATACTTTTTATGACCTCAAGTCCGTCCACATGGGCTGCGCCGTCAAACTGTCCCGTTCCCAGAAAACTGGGATTCAAAAAATAATTTTTTTTCTGCGTAAACAGAGAGTATGCACTTACCGTCATGCTCTCATCAAACAAAGGAATCAGCGTTACCAGCATAAAGTCCCCTCCTTCTCCCCGTTGTAAAAGCCGTAAAGACATGGCTGATAATATGGTATATTATAACACACCCTCGAAGAGTTGCATATCAATTTTTAACAAAATTTAAACGCGGAAATACATCTCGCAGGTTTCGTCCGCATGGAACGTTTCTATATAGCGTTCCTCGAGAGGAATCCACCTGCTCTTGAATAGCTCCGCCCTTCCCGCGCCCTCGCGCTGTAAAATGCGCTTTTGCTGTTCATCCGGCGCCACATCAAGAAAAACGCGAAGATCGTAATACCCTCTCAGCATGGGATGACAGGCATATGCGCCCTCCGCCACAAGAACCCTGCACGCAGGAATTTCCACTCTCTCGGACAGTTCTCCTCTCCCGCAATCATAGGGGCGGTAGGAAAAGGCTTTTCCTCCTGACGCCCCCGGAACCACCTCTTCAAGGAAACGTTCCCAATCCACATTTCCCCCCGGACGGGCAAGCCGCTCTTCTGTCCGCTGTGAGGGGCTCAGGAAGAAATCGTCCATGTGAACCACCGGATAGCCATATCTTTTGTTGAGTGCCTGCGCCAGCGTGGTTTTCCCCGCCGCGCACCTTCCGTCGATTGCCACAAAAACATGCTCTTTCTCCGAAAGCATCTGCACTATCTTTTGTTGTATCTCCGCCGCACAGTAGTCGGCCATATCTCTCCTGCACATCAGCTTTTTTTCTCCGTCTTGCAAACCAGACACTCATGGGAGACAATCATCAGTATCAGTATAACAGCAAGAAACAAAGGCAGGAGTCCTATACTGATATTATCTGCAATCCATCCGAACAGCGGTGGCATCAGACTGATACCGACATAGGCAGCGGCCATCTGCACCCCGATCAGCGTCTGGGACTTGTCCTCTCCGAATCTTGCCGGAATAGCATGAATAAAGCATGGGTAGATCGGTGCACATCCAAACCCGACCAAAAGAAAACCCGCGATGGTGATCTCGTTTCCAAGCGGAAGCACCATGAGCAGAATTCCGCACCCGATTCCTATCTGACCTGCCCGGATCATCTGTGTATCGCTGAATTTCATCATAAGAAATCCATCTATGGCACGCCCCAAAGTAATGCCGATAAAAAAGAGTCCGGCAAGTTTGGCGGCAAGTGCCGTGTCAATTCCTCCGGACAGCACCATATAACTGCTTGCCCACAAAATTACCATCTGTTCCAGCGCACAATAGCAAAAAAATGACATCATCATTTCCTTTACACCCGGAAGCTTCACAATATTCCTCAACGGTAAAGGAGAACCCGGATCCCACCGTTCCGTTCCCTGTACAGCATTCTTTTTTTCTTCTGCTTTTTTCCACACAGGAATGCTAACGAATAGAAAAAGTGTCAAGACAACCTGGACTGCGCCGACCACACGATATCCCATTCCCCAGCTTTTCCCTCCCGAGAGCACGGCACCGATCACATAGGAACCCGCAATGGTTCCCACGCCCCACATGCAGTGCAGCCAGCTCATGTGCCTGCTTTTATAATGCAGCGCCACATAGTTGTTCAACGTTGCATCCACGCTGCCTGCTCCGAGACCGTAGGGAACTGCCAATACGCAGAGCTGCCAGAAATGGCGGCACCAGGAAAACCCCAGCATGGCTGCCGCAGTCATGCCCACACTGACCGCCGTTACCTTTGCTGCGCCGAACCGCCTGGTCACCCTGTCGCTAAGCAGACTTGAGATCACCGTATTGACGGAAATCGTCATGGAAACGATGCCCGCAAAGGAGACCGGAACTCCCAGCATCGGGTACATGGAGGGCCATGCCGCCCCCAACAGAGAGTCCGGCAGTCCCAGACTGATAAACGCCAGATAGATCAATGCAAGCAATAATGAGTACATAACCATATTCCTTCCATAATAAATACAATATCGTCTGCTGCGGGGCAGACGTATCAAAAAACACCATTACCCGCATTTCTGCAAGTAATGGTGTCCTGTCATTTCATACAAAATGCCGTGTCTTACTTTCCGGACATCTGCTTTGCAACTTCCTCTGCAAAATTCTCTTCCTTCTTCTCAAGACCTTCGCCTGTCTCGAAACGAACAAAACGCTTGATGGAAAGGCTCACTCCGTTTGCCTTGGCAACCTGTGCAACATACTGTGCAACGGTCTGCTTGCCGTCCTCAGCCTTTACATAAACCTGATCCAGCAGACATACTTCCTTCAGTTCCTTGCTTACACGACCCTCGATCATGCCGTTGATCACCTTCTCAGGCTTCTGGGACTCCTTGGGATCGTTCATGATCTGTGCAAGGAGGATCTCCTTCTCATGTGCGATGTACTCTGCACTTACTTCATCTCTGGACACATACTTGGGCGCCAGAGCTGCGATCTGCATTGCAATGTTGGTAAGGGCTTCCTTTACAGCCTCGTTCACTGTGTCGGTCTCTGCCTCAACGATAACGCCGATACGTCCGCCGCCGTGCACATAGGTCACAACACAGCCGTTTGCTGCGGTAACCTTTGCAAATCTTCTGATATTCAGATTCTCGCCGATAACAGCAATCTTCTCAACCAGTGCTTCCTTCACGGTCTTGGAAGGATCCTGATTCCACTTCTCAGCCATGAATGCGTCGATGTCTGCGGAATCGGACTCTACTGCCTGATCTGCAACAGCCTTTACATATGCCTGGAAATCAGCATTCTTTGCAACGAAATCTGTCTCGGAGTTTACTTCGACAACCGCTGCTGTCTGATCGTCCTTCTTCACAACCATGCAAAGACCTTCTGCTGCGATTCTGCCTGCTTTCTTTTCAGCCTTTGCCTGTCCGTTCTTTCTGAGATATTCAACTGCCTCATCCATGTTGCCGGCGGTCTCGTTCAGAGCCTTCTTACAGTCCATCATACCTGCGCCGGTCATTTCACGCAGTTCTTTTACCATTGCTGCTGTAATATCTGCCATTTTCTTATCACCTTTCTCTTTGCTCTATCGTTTCTTACTCTGCGTCTGCTGCAATCTCTTCTACATCAGCATTCTCAGCATCAACTGCCACCTCTGCCTCTGTATAAACGGCCTCACCCTGATTTGCCTCGATTACGGCATCTGCCATCTTGGACACGATCAGCTTAACGGCTCTGATTGCATCGTCATTTCCGGGGATGATGTAGTCCAGCTCCTCGGGATCACAGTTGGTATCGCCGATGCCAAGCAGGGTAATGCCAAGAGAATGTGCCTCCTGTACGCAGATTCTCTCCTTCTTGGGATCAACAACAAAAATAGCATCGGGGATTCTGGTCATGTTCTTGATACCGCCAAGGTTCTTCTCCAGCTTATCCCACTCTTTTCTCAGTGCGATTACTTCCTTCTTGGGAAGTACGTCAAAGGTACCGTCCTGAGACATGGTCTCAATTGCATGAAGTCTGTCGATACGGGACTGAATGGTCTTGAAGTTGGTCAGCATACCGCCGAGCCATCTCTCGTTTACATAGTACATACCGCATCTCTCAGCCTCGGTCTTGACAGCATCCTGTGCCTGCTTCTTGGTACCTACAAAAAGAATGGTGCCGCCCTGTGCAGCGATCTCGGAAATTGCTCTGTAAGCTTCGTCAACCTTGCCTACGGATTTCTGCAGATCGATGATGTGGATACCATTTCTCTCGGTGAAGATGTAAGGAGCCATCTTAGGGTTCCATCTTCTTGTCTGATGTCCGAAATGAACACCTGCTTCCAGTAACTGCTTCATTGAAATAACGCTCATGTCTTTCCCTCCGTTTGGTTTGATCTTCCGCAAATCTTTCCACCGTATCTGCGTCAAAATACAGCGGCTCCGCAGCCATCCGCTTTCGCGTCACCAACTGCAAATAGATTTGCGTGTTTTTTAGTCACAACATTCGGATTATAACATAGGAAAAACCCCATTGCAAGGGGTTTTCACAAAAAAGGTATTATGTTTAAACTATCTTTTTCCGCTTGTGATGATTGCGGCAATCTCCGCGTCGTCCGCGCCCAACGGAATCCGGTGTTCCCCGCTCCGGATCTTCTTATCATATCCGTTTTCGCAGAGGTAACGGTCGTACTCCTGTGCAGAGGCAACCAGCCCTGCCTCCTCTAACGTCTTACTCACAGAAACCGAACTTTCTCCGGATCGTATCGTAATCAGAATGGATTCCTGTTCCGTTGCAGGGTCTGTTGTGGGTTCTGCCGTTGCTTCCGGCTCCGCTGTCGGCTCGGGTGTGGGCTCTGCCGTGGTCTCCGGTTCTGCCGCAGGTTCCGGCGTTGCTTCCTCCGTGGTCTCCAGTTCTGCCGCAGGTTCCGGCGTTGCTTTCTCCACGGTCTCCGGTTCTGCCGCAGGTTCCGGCGTTGCTTTCTCCGCGGTCTCCGGTTCTGCCGTGGCTGCCGGGTCTGCCATGGTTTCCGGCTCTGCCGCCGGTGTCTGGTTTGCCAGATCGGATAACAGCGTGCTCTCCACCATGCCCAGCTCCTTCGCTCTCGCTTTCACTTCCTCGTCCGTCATGGTTTCCTTCTGTCCCGACGCTATGATCAAGATCAGCGCTGTGACCAGAATACCCGTTCCCAGTCCGCGCAAATAATATTTCCGTTTCACTTCCCTATACTCCTTCAAACAGATCGATCACCAGCTTAACCTCACCGACCCCGAGACCAAGCTCCTTCGCAATGGCAACATTCGATTTGCCCTGCTTGTGCATTTCCAGTATTCTCTCGTTGTGGTTGCCCTCAGAGCCTTCCTCTTTCGTAAAGCTTATGTCCGGCTCCTCCACACGCTCCGGATTTGCAGCCCCGGAAGCTTCGGAGATTTTCTTCGGTTTCCGCTCCGTAAACTCCTCCACCGGCTTTTCCTCATCCGTGGCATCTGCCTGAACCTGCATATCCTTCACGGTCTTTTCCGCCTTGCTGACGGCAGACTGAATGTTTTTCTCCTTGTCGTTCAGCATATCATACAGAAACAGGACTTCTTTGTGGTTTTTGTTGATGTCCTCCAAAACCGTCTCGGAATACTCGTTTACCGCCATAATCTTCTGATTGGAAACCTTCTCAAGCGACCGTTCCGTTTTCTCCACAGCATAGTTCACCGTGTCCTCCACCATCTCGTCGATCTTTTCCTTGGCGCCGTCAACCTCCCTCGCTATCGCGTCCTTTGCTTCCTTCTCCACCAGTTCCCGCGTTCCCGCGTCCGTCTTTTCACTGCCCGCAGGCAGGATAAAGCTGAGCCCGAATGCGGCAATGCCCAATATGAGCAGTATTATCTCCAGTGCTGTCATGTTATCTTTCCTCAGATCTTGATGTCAAAGTGCTCTCTGCCGTTCACAAGCACCCTGCCGTCTGACTCCTTCTGTTTTTTTCGGTTCCTGCCGCCGTCTCCCGCGTAGTTGCCGTTACCCTTTTCCTTTGCGTCGGGATTTTTCTGATGCCACTGGGCATTGTCACTCTCCGTGACCTGTCTGGTCTTCTGCTGATTGTCGTGATCCATCTGCTGTACCAGATTGCTCTGCTGCGCCAGTCCTCTGTTATCCTCATTTTGTTTGATCGTGGTATAGTCCTGCAGTCTTGCGATTGTCGCAAGCTCGATTGATCCCATTGCCATATGACCACTCCTTTGTACGCTGTGCGTTCACCTTATATTGTTATATTGCCACCATCTTCACATCGCCCTGCTGCTTGATAAACTTGCAATACTTCATGTCGCTGGGCACCGCCATGGACACATCACCGATCACGATGGTGGTTCCGGGGAACACCTCGCCCCGCACGATCACCTGCGCGTTCGCCTGCTGCTCCAAAAATTCCTGCATGGCCCTGGTCTCCCTGGAAACATTCTCCAGCTCCTCCGACTTCTGCTCCTTGAGCTTTAAGACGGAGGAAATATATTTCACCTGCTCCGGCGTAAATTTTTCACCCTGTTTGCGTTTCTGTGCGTAGGTGGCAATGATGGGGTCCAGACTCTTCACAATGCGGGTCAGCTCCGCAAGCGTCTTCTGCATCTCCTGAAACTTGCGCTTTGTCACGGGATCAGCTCCCACCTCGACGATGGTCGTCGTGCCAAGCTGGGATCCCAACGTTTTCACATCCACCTGATTGGCGGCGCACACCCGTCCGCCCGCAATAAAGCCCCTGCGTCCGTCCACGGCAATATCCTTGCCGGACATGACCGTGCTGTGCAGGATGGACTCGGTCGTAATATTTCCTTCCGCCACAACCTTGGTGTTCTCCAGAAACTTTGCCACCACATTGCCGCCGGCCTTCAGCTCTCCCTTGGATCTTCCCACCATGCCGCGTGCAATGATGATGTCGCCTCCTGCCTCCAGATAGGCGCCCTCCACCAGACCGTTCACCACGATATTTCCCTTTGCAATCACGGAAAAGTTGGACTGCACATTTCCCGAGATGGTCACGCTGCCGTCATAATCCACATTTCCGGTAGAGGTATCTACATTCTCCAGCTCCAGCACATTGGAGACGAACACTCTTCCTTCCACAAGCATCACATGTCCGTTGACCTTTGAAGTCAATTCCGTGCCGTCCTCGGACAGCTCAATGTTGTTGCCATAACGCAGCTGTAACTTCTTCACATCCCTCGGCTTGATCTGCGCGCCCTGCACGCTCATGCCGCTCTCTCCGGGATCCTCCCTGATCAGCCTCGCTAAAACCTCGCCCTGCTGACAGTGGTTGATCGTGTTCAGATGGAAGAAATCCACGCTCCCGTCCGCATTCACGGTAGGCTTCGCCCTGAGATCTGTGTTGAAAAAATATTCGATCCGGGCGTCCTCACCCTGTCTGGGTGCCTTGCCCTCCGCAACCGTAATGTCCGTGCAGAATAATTCTTTCTCAAACGCCTCCTTAATCACATCCTCATTCACTCCGAACGTGACCTGATTCCGAAGCCGCAGATCCTCTGTAAAGTTTGCCACAGACGGCATGCTTCCTCTCTCGGAGGGCGCAAACAATCTCGCCACGGCGCGCATCCCGTCCTCCGACACCGTCACGCGGAACGCCATATCCTCCTTCGGGCACTCCCCGATGGCAAGATGCAGCACCCTGTCCCTGTTGCTGCTGATCGCCTCCGCCAGTGCAACCGCATCACAGGCAATGCTGCGCTCCGACAGATACTGCGTCGCCTCGCTGACTCTGACCGGCTCCCCGCCTTCCGTGGGTGCCTTCAGCAAAAGTCCGTATCCGGTCTGGTCACTCACCAGTTTAAAAAAGCCGTTTGCCATATTCCCCTCCTTATTTCTTACCTGTCGGTAAGAATACCCATGTAGCTTCCCATCTTCTCCTTCATCTTCTGGAGCGCTCTTGTGTGAAGCTGTGAAATACGGGACTCCGAAACCTCAAGCACCGAGCTGATCTCCTTCAGCGTCAGATCCTCGTAATAATAGAGAAGAATCACCTTTTTCTCCTTCTCCGTGAGTATCTGCAGTGTCTGCTCCAGCACCTGCTTCAATTCTTCCTTCTCAATATTTTCCTCCGGGCTTTCGAACCTTGCCGTGGTGTGGCGGTTCGGCTCCGCAGGAACCTCGCTCCCCTGCTCCATATATTCGTTGAGGGAAACAATATTGGTAATCTTAAGCTGTGACTGCCATTCCAGATACTCTTCGTCGCTGATGCCGAGGGATGCGGCAATCTCTTCATCCGTAGCTGTCCGCCCGTTCTCCGCCTCGATCTGTCTGATCACAGCATCTATTTTCTTCTGTTTTTGTCTGATGGTTCTGGGAATCCAGTCCATCTTGCGGATCTGGTCAAGAATCGCTCCTCTGATACGCAGACTCGCGTAGGTCTCAAACTTGACCTCCTTCATGGAATCATACTTGTCGATGGCGTCAATCAGTCCGAAGATACCATAGCTTACAAGATCATCATATTCCACATTGTACCCCAGATACATACTCAGCCGCCCGGCAACCAGCTTCACAAGCGGAGCATATTCCAGTATGAGTTTTTCTCTCAGCTCGTGAGTTCGGTCTTTTCCGTACTCCTCCCACAACCTTCTCCGGCCTGCCTCGTCCATGGTGTCCTCCTAGTCTCCGCCGCCCTGCCCCATTGCAGATCAGCCGGCATCCTTTGCGGAGTCTTTCTCCCCGGTCTTGTCCTTATCCGTGTCCTTCTCTTTGCTCTTTTCTTTGTCCTTATCCTTATCTTTATCCTTGCCGGTATCGGATTCCTGGCTGTTCTCCTTCTCCAGCACAGCGCCTTCATCCAGCGCCGCCTTTTCATTCTGCGCCTGGAATGTGTCAAGCAGCCATCTGATCAGGCTTCCCAGCGCATAAAATACAACCAGCGTCACCAACAGGGCAAACAGCTTCTGAACCATCGTATACTGTTTGATAAAGGTAATGATGCTGGTAACGACTCCCGCCACCAGCATCAGAATCAGCGGCATATTCTTTCTGTTCATGTCCGTTCCCATCCGCATGCCTTACATGCGTCCTTCTCTGTAAATCAAATCACCTTTTCCGGCTTCCCTACCGCCCTGATCACATAATTACCCGTCTCGGGATAGAAAACGACCGTGCGTCCGTAGGTTTCCCCGGTATCCTCTGCCAGTACGGGGATCTGCAGCTTTTTCAGTGTCGCCTTTGCCGCCTCCACATTGCGGTCCCCCACACGTACCAGATCTGATTTATTCTGGAAAGCAAACATCATCGCTCCGCCTGCCAGCTTCGCCGTCATGCGGCTGCGCTTCGCTCCCATGCTCTCAAGCTGTCTCACCAGCTCTGCGATTCCGGTGTCGGCAAACTTGGGGATGTTGGTTTCTCCGCCCTTGATTGCCGTGCTGTCCGGCAGCATGATATGCGCCAGCCCTCCGATTTTCAATGCCGTATCCCGGATGGCAATCCCCACACAGGAGCCGAGCCCAAGGGTCGTCACCCCGTCCGGACTCTTGCAGACCCTCAAGTCTGCCATTCCCACCTTTATAATTTCACTCATAAGTATCTTTCCCTCGGTATCATTGCGTTTGACAAGCAGCCTACATCAGTCCAAGCGAGGCCAGAATCTTTCCGTAGGATTCCAGATCCGGAATCAGGATAAAATATCCGTCAATCTCAACCTCATCATAGAACTGGGACTGTATCAGGAGAATCTTGTCCCCGATGGTGCCAAACTCAATCGCAGGCACGCTCAATATCGCTCCCGCCATATCCATGGTCAGTGCGGGCGGTGAAGGATAAATCTTTAAATTTGTCAGCGTGGACAACGAGTTTAAATACGCTCCCGTAATGATATTGCTGATCTCCTGCATGGCGGAGAGCTCCATCTCATTGAGTCCGGGACCTTCGCTTCCCATCCCCATCATCAGCTTATCCACAAGGTGCTTTGCGCTGTCCTGCTTTACCAAAAACATGATGCTGCCGGTAATATCGCCCTCAACGGCAAGGTACACCCCCACCATCAGCTGCTCCTCGCCGCCCATCATGGAACCGACCTCCTGAAACTCTAACAGTCTCACCTGCGGAACCTTCATGTCGACCTTGCACTGGAGCATCTGGGACAGAGCCGTCATTGCATTTCCCGCTCCGATATTTCCGATTTCTTTCAGAACGTCAAAATAATTCTGTGTAACGTTTTCCAAACTGATATCTGCCATGCGTGCGTGACTCCTTTTGTTATTTTTCCTGTGCTACCGCGTTCAGATCAAGCAGGGAGATCAGTCCGCCCTCGTATTTGCCCACGCCGATGATGAAATTGTTTTTCTCGTCCTTGTCGTATGCCATCTTCTCCACCTGCTCCGCCATATCGAGGGTCACAACCTCCTTGACCTCATCCACGATCATGCCGATGGTGCCGAACTGCTCCAGCTTCACAATGATGATTCTGGTCGCCTTGGTCTCCTCGTCTGCAGGAAGTCCCATCTTGAGCCTCATGCTCATAATGGGGATCACCTCACCGCGCAGGTTGATCACACCGCGCAAATAGCCTGCCAGCTTAGGAACGCGGGTGATGTGCTGCATTCTCACGATATTGTCTATGTACCGGATATCAATTCCGTATTGTTCATGCCCTAACCGAATGACGATATACTGGTTTGTTTCACCTGCAACTTTTAATTCTTCCATTTTGCCTTCCTCCCCATCAGATCAATGCATTCGCATCCAGAATCAGTGCCACCTCGCCGTCGCCCAGAATGGTCGCGCCGCTGATCAGCCTGCACTTGTTGTCGATATATTTGCCCATGGACTTGATTACGATCTCCTGCTGTCCGAGCAGCTCGTCCACCACAAGACCTGCGGTCTTATCACCCTTCTTTGCGATGATGACCGTCATGTTTTCGTCCTTGCCCCTGCTGCTTACCACATCAAGCTCCTTGTCCAGTCTGATGAGCGGAATCACATTGCCTCTCAGATGGATCACTTCTTTGTTCTGCACAAGCTTGATGTCCTCCGGTGAAATATCCTCGATTGTCTGAATGGAGCCTAAGGAGATGGCATACTTCTCTCCGCCGACCACAACCATCAGCGCCTGAATGATCGCCAGCGTCAGAGGAAGCCTGATGATCCATGTACTTCCCTCTCCCAGCTTTGTGCGCACCTCAACCTCGCCGCTCAGTGCTTCGATCTTGCTCTTTACCACGTCAAGACCAACGCCTCTGCCGGATACATCCGTAACCTTTTCGGAGGTGGAGAAGCTGGGAAGGAACAAGAGATCGATGATCTCCTTCTCGGACATATTCGCCGCCTGCTCCGGTGTCACGATACCGCGCTCGATGGCTTTTCTCTTCACCGCCTCGGCGTCGATACCGTTACCGTCGTCCCGCACCTCGATCACAACATTGTTTCCGTCCTGATATGCGTCCAGCCAGATGGAGCCGACTGCCGTCTTTCCTCTCTCCGCACGAACCTCAGCGGACTCCAGACCGTGATCCGCTGCATTGCGGAGCAGATGCATCAGAGGATCTCCGATCTCATCCACCACGGTACGGTCAAGCTCTGTCTCCTCACCGGACATGTAGAGCTCCATCTTCTTGTCCAGCTTCTTGGACAGGTCACGGATCATGCGGGGGAATTTATTGACTACGCTCTCGATAGGCACCATCCTAACCTTCATAACAGAGTTGTGAAGGTTAGTGGTCACGCTCTCAAGATATTCAATCTGCTCGTTTACGTTATTGTTCTGCGCTGCCGTGCCGCCCTGTGCGGTACCTGCAGCGGAAGCTGCCACCAGCGAATTCTTTGCAATGATCAGCTCGCTGACCAGATTCATCAGCATATCCAGCTTTTCAATATCCACGCGGACGGTTCTGTTTACCACCGGTTTTCCGGTATTCTGCTTTGCCGGAGCCTGCTTCTTGTCCGCACTTGCTGCGGAAAGCTGTGCAGGTGCGGCTGCCACTGCGGGCTTGTCCGCCGCCTTCTCGTCCTTATGCATGTTCTCCGTATGCTCTGCCTGTTCCTTGCTCTCCTCGTTAAGCTCCACCTTGTCGGGATCGATCACATCGCCCTCAACGGAATGGATCTCAGACACGTTGCTGACAGCGGCCTTCACCTTGTCAAGATCCGCGTCCGTAACGATAATGAGGGAAAAGTCCAGATCAAATTTCTCATCCTCGATATCCTGTGCGGAAGGACTGGATACGATAATCTCGCCAAGCTCCTCCAACGCCTTGAATACTAAAAATGCCCTTGCTGCCTTCAAAAGGCAGGTTTCCTGTACCGAAACGGTAAGCCCGAAAGCATTCTTGCCCTGCTTCTTCGCCTCTCGCAGAACCAGAAGATCCGTACTGTCAAGCTTGATATCCAACCACTTCTTCCCGCTGTCTGTGGAAGCAGCTTCCTTTTTCTCAGGCTCCGCAGCCGTCTCTTCTGCAGGCTGTTCCGGTTTCTTCGCCGCCTGCTCGGAAGCATTCAGCGCATTATTGAGCAGCTTGATCAGCGCTTCGTTATCGTTGGTGCCCTCATCCCCGGTCTCCCTGATATTGGTGGTATACTCCTCCAATGCATCCAGACACTGGAACAGGATATCAATCATGTCGGCTTTCACCTTGATCGTACCGTTGCGCACCTCGGAGAATACATTCTCCATATCGTGCGTGAGATTCTGCATGCGCTTATAGCCCATGGTCCCCGCCATTCCCTTCAGGGAATGCGCTGCGCGGAAAATCTCATTGATGGTATCCATGTTATCCGGGTCCTGCTCCAGATTCAGGATCTGGGTATTCAGGCTCTGTAAATGCTCTGTTGTTTCGTCAAGGAAAATCTCGAGATACTGGCTTACGTCCATTTCACTTTACCCCCACGTTTAAAATAATTTCCTGTGCAATCTGATCCAGCGGCACCGTCGTATCCGCAAGTTCCGCTTCAAAAGCGCTCTTCGGCATACCGTAAACGGCACATGAATCCTTGTCCTGTGTAATAACATATGTCTTTTTCTTTTCTTTCAGATGGGTAATTCCCTGTGTTCCGTCCGCGCCCATGCCCGTCATCACCACACAGACAACCTCGTCGTAGCGGCTGTTCTGCAGGGATTCAAACATGTAGTTGGCACACGGCTTCACGCCCTCTCTGTGAGGCTCGTCCGAATAGTGGATCACGCACCTGCCGTCCGGTTTCGTCACCGCGTTCATGTGCATGCCGCCCATCGCCACGTAGACATGTCCGTTTTCAAGGACATCTCCCTCCGCCGCTTCCTTCACCTTGAGCCTGCTCAGCACATCCAGCCTCTCGGCGAGTGATGCCGTAAAGCCCTTCGGCATATGCTGCACGATCAGCACGGGCGCCTGCAAATTTTCCGGCAGAAACGGGATCACGGACTGCAGAGCCTTGGGACCACCCGTAGAGCTTGCGATCGCCACGACCTTTCTGCCCGTCACCTGCGCCGCATGTCTGCGCACCAGCTCCGTGACCTTCACCGTGACGGCGCGCTCTTCCTTCACACTCTCCGCGGAGACAATGGGCGTCGGCTTGGAATCCGCCACCGTCGCCAGAATCTCCAGCATGCGGGCCTGGAAGGCATTTGTCCGGCAGTCAACCGCATTGTCGGGCTTGTGGATAAAATCCAGTGCACCCAGCTCCAGTGCCTCCATGGTCGTCTTTGCGCCCTCCCGGGTATCGGTGCTCGCCATCATGACTCTCGCGGAAATCTTGAATTTCTGCAGCTCCCGCAAAAGCTCAAGCCCGTTCATCTTGGGCATATTCACATCCAGAACCACCGCGTCATAGGTCTTGCGGCTCAAAAGATCAAAAGCCTCCAGACCGTTTGTAGCGCGATCCTCCACATGGAATCTCTCATCACTGTTGATTATATCACACAACACTCTTCTCATGAGTGCAGAGTCATCTACAACTAGTATTTTTTTCATGGTCACTCCTCGCCGTTATCAGCCTTTTTCACGCCAACGGCTCTTGCGTTCTTCCTCAAAGATATATTTGATGATTTCTTCCCTGTCCACCACATCCAGATTCACATACTGCACGCGGTGTTCATAGGTCCCCTTCTTGTTTTCCAGCTCTTTTACACTCAATATTTTCCCCACGATCTCGTACTCCTTGTTCTTCCCGTTCATCAGAAGATTGTAAGTACAGTAGATCAGACTCTCCGGCTCGTATCTCTGGTTGCTCATAAAACGCAGACCGCCGCCGCTGATATCCACGATCACGCTCCTTTTCAAAGGCAGACCCGGCGTCATGTTATAGGGCTCCCGCTTTTCAACCGCTTTGATTTCCTCCTCCATGAGAGGTCTTGCGCACATATCCAGCGCACAGCTGAAACGATAATACTCCCTGCGCTGATATTTTCTTAAGTTAGTCGTCATCTCCACCAGAAGGATGTAGACGTTGTTGCTCTTGTATCTGTCGATGATGCGCACAAAGCACTGGAACAGGTTTCCCTGTCCGTAAAACACGGCGTCATACTCACCGTCCACCGGCAGCAGGATCAGCTTGGTCTGCTCCATGGGCATGGTGATCTCCATCCGGTCCTCCGTCAGGATATCATACACCTGGCTGGCATATACCTTCTTGGTCTCCTCGCTGCCGTTCTCGTCCCCCGGCTTTGTGATGGCTCTCAGTTCAACCTTGCAACCCGATTCAATGAATTTAGATAACATAGCCTTTACCCCTTTTTCTTTCCGTTTATAATGTGGGAAAAGAATGCCGCCATGCCCCTCTTCGGAACGGGCACCTCCCTGTCCATCAGTTTCGCTGCCATCGCCTCGTACGCAAGGCTGGACTTTGCCGAAGGATTCTGTAAAGATACCGGCTGCTGCTGCATCACTGCCTTGGAGAGAAGATTGTCATAGGGCACCGCGCCCAGATAGGAAAACGGGATCTTGAGGTAACGCGCCACAACCGCATTCAGCTTGTTGAACAGCACCTGTCCGTCCTCCTCCTTCTCCACTCTGTTTGCGATCATCTTGATCTGCGTGTTTTCCGTGGAAAACCGTGAGTGCCAGCTTAGCTCCTTCAACAGGGAATAGGAATCCGTGATGGAGGTGGGCTCCGGGGTGGTCACCAGGAGAATCTCTCCGCTTGCCACCAGAAACTCCAGCACCGCATCGGAGATGCCTGCCCCCGTATCAATGATGATAATGTCGGCAATGGCATCCAGCTCCGCCAGATTCTGTATGATATAACTCAGATAATCCCGGCTTAGATTCGCCATTCCGGCGATACCCGAGCCGCCCGAGATAAAGCCCACACCCATGGGTCCCCAGGTGATGATCTCCTGAATCTTTTTCCCTTGATAGATCAAATCGCACAGATTGTGCTTGGGCACCGTGCCGAACATGATCTCGATATTTGCCAGACCGAAATCCGCGTCCAGAATGATAACACGCTGTCCCATCTTCTTAAACTGAATTGCGAGATTGATGGACGTATTGGATTTTCCTACGCCCCCCTTTCCGCTGGTCACCGTAATAACTCTCGCAAGCGGGCGCGACTGGTTTGCTGCCTTTATGATATTGCGTAACTGTTCTGCCTGATCCATTCCTTTCCTCCTGATCGTATCGTCCGCCCTTTTATACTCTGAATACTCCCCGTCCCCTGTTCTATGCCTTACCGCCCAAGAGCTTTTTCACCGTCTTTTGCGGATTGAATACCTCTATATCGTCCGGTACATTCTGCCCGCAGGTCACATAGGACATGCTTGCGCCCGTATAAAGCTTCATGTTAAGCAGATTGCCGAACGCCGTGGTCTCATCCAGCTTCGTAAAGATCAGCCGGTAATCCGCCATATCCCGGTAACTGTCCGCGATGCTGAGCAGATCCTTGTATTTTGTAGTGGCGCTCAGCACCAGATACACTTCCTTCTCCACCAGTCCGTCCACGCAGTTGACCAGTGCGGTCATTGCCTCTCTCTGCGCCCGATTCTGGTGGGAATGCCCCGTGGTGTCCACAAAGATATAGTCAAACTCCTTGAAATCCCTCAGCGCGTTCTCAAGTTCCTCCATGGTATAGATCACCCGGAACGGCACCTCTAAGATATTTGCGTATGTCCGGAGCTGCTCTGCCGCTGCAATCCGGTAGGTGTCCGCTGTCAGAAGTGCCACCTGCTTTTTCTCATCCACGCGGAATTTCGATGCCACCTTCGCTATGGTAGTGGTCTTTCCCACTCCGGTGGGTCCTACGAAAAATACCACCTTGGGACCTTTCTCCGCCGGTTCGATCTCCACGGATTTGCCAAACTTCAGAATCATCTTCTGGTAGGTCACCGCCAATGCGTAGTCGAAGGGCATGTTGGGCTTCTGTACCTTTTCGATCTCTTCCATGATCTGCTTAATGTACTTCTCGTCCACCTCATTGTCCGACATCACGCTGTAGAGAAGCTTCATGAAGCGGTCAAGCTCCGCATCCTTCTGCGGCGCCTCCTCCTTCTCGTCGGGTGTCTCCTCTTTTACCTCCGGCTTCTCCGCTTCGCTTGTCTTGATCTGCTGTGCCAGAAGGGACTGAAGACTGTCCAGCTTCTCCTCGATTGCGCCGATATCGGACGATGTGCCCTTCTCGTAGAGTGCTCTGGGCTGCCCCTGCCATGCGCTGGCTATGGGTGTATCCTTCTTCAGGCTCTCCCCCGGCTTCTGTGCCGCCTCGCGCACGGATGCGCCGGATCTCTCCGGCTCCTCCTCAAGTGCTACCGTGACTTCCGTGGCAGGATGTGAAAAAAGACCGAGAAAGCCTTTCTTCTTCACACTTCTCACGTTCATCACCACGACGGCGTCGCCCAGTTCCTTTTTGGCGAGCTCCGTCGCCTCCGCTTCCGTTTTTCCCTGATACTTTTTTATGATCATTATGCGGTCACCATCCCTACTGACTGTAATTCGATATCGGATTCGATTTCATTATAGGAAATCACCACCAAGTCCTTATAATAATCCTCCGTCAGGCGCTTGAAGTACATCCTGACAATGGGAGAAGTAATAATAATCGGGGTCTTTCCAAGGTTCTCAAGCTTCTGGATCTCCGCCCCCACGGCATCCATGATCTTTCTGGTGCGGTCGGGGTCAAGATTCAGATAAGCGCCCTGCTCCGTCTGCTTCACGCTGCCCATGATCTCCTGCTCGATCTTCGGATCCAGCGTCACCACATTGGTCGTCTCATGAGGCGGGAAGTATTTTCCCGAAATTGCACGTTTCAGGCTCTGTCTTACATATTCCGTCAGGATATCGGGATCCCTTGTTGTGGGCGCATAGTCCGCCAGCGTCTCGAATATCGTGAGCAGATCCCTGATGGAAACGCCCTCCCGCAGAAGATTCTGCAACACCTTCTGGATCTCGCCCAGACCGAGCTGTTTCGGCATCAGCTCCTCCACCAGTACCGGGTTGGTCTCCCTTAAGTTGTTGACAAGGTTCTGTACCTCCTGCCTGGTGAGCAGCTCCGCAATGTGCTGGCGGATGATCTCCGTCAGGTGCGTTGCAATGATGGACGGGGGATCCACCACCGTGTACCCCAGACTTTCCGCCCTCTCCCTCTGTCCCTCCGTGATCCAGATGGCAGGAAGATGGAAGGAAGGTTCAAAAGTGGGGATACCCGTGATCTCCTCCTCCACATACCCGGGGTTCATTGCCATGTAATGGTCAAACAGGATCTCGCCCTCGCTGACCTGTATTCCCTTAATCTTGATGATGTACTGGTTGGGGTTTAACTGGATGTTATCCCGAAGACGGATAATGGGAACCACGCAGCCAAGCTCCACCGCGATCTGCCGTCTGATCATGACCACACGGTCCAGCAGGTCGCCGCCCTGATTCACATCCGCAAGGGGAATGATACCGTAGCCAAACTCCAGCTCAATCGGATCCACCTGCAGCAGGCTGGTCACATTCTCCGGCTGCCTGATCTCATCCGCCGCCACCTCGTCCGCATCTATCTGCGACTCGATCTCCGCCGTCTCCAGATTGCCAGCCAGCATTCTGCCGCCAACAATGAAAAGCAGACCCATTCCGAGGAACAGGATCGTATTCAGATCCGTCACCACGCCCAGAAAGGCAAGCGTTCCGCCCACCAGATACATTACCTTCGGAATACCGAAAAGCTGTTTGATGATGGCGGGGCCAAAGTCCGCATCCTTGCTTCCCTTCGTCACCAGAATACCGGTGGAAAGAGACACAAGCAGCGAGGGGATCTGGCTCACCAGTCCGTCACCGATGGTCAGCACGCCGTATTTCTGGATGGCGGCATTGATGTCCATGCCCTCTCTGGTCATACCCATCGCAAGACCGCCGATAATATTGATCGCCGTCAGGATCAAACCTGCCGTGGCATCTCCCTTTACATACTTCACAGCACCGTCCATGGAACCGAAGAAGCTGGATTCCTGTTGGATCTTATCTCTTCTTCTCTTCGCCTCCGCATCATCGATGGCACCGGTGTTCAGATCGGCGTCGATTGCCATCTGCTTACCGGGCATGGCATCCAGTGTGAATCGAGCCGTTACCTCAGCCACACGCTCTGTACCTTTGTTGATCACAAGGAACTGTACGAGAATCAGTATGATAAAGATGATACCGCCCACGATCAGGTCGCCGCCTCCCACGAACTGTCCGAAGGTGGTGACCACATTGCCCGCGTTTCCGGTGGTCAGAATCAATCTGGTGGAGGAAACGTTCATGGCGATACGGAATATGGTGGTAAACAAAAGCACCGTGGGGAAGTATGACAGGTCCAGCACTTCCTTTGCAAACATGCAGACAAACAATATGGTGAAGGCAATCGCCATATTGAATGCCATAAATATGTCCAGAAGCCAGGACGGCAGAGGAACAATCAGCATCACAAACGCAACCAGCATGTAGATTGCAATCACGGCATCCATTTTTTTCAGCTTCACATTCCTCACCTCCTATCCTTCGTTTATTTCTTATATTTTTCCTTTCAGGTGGTACACAAAGGCAAGCACCTCCGCCACCGCCTGATAAAGCTCCGGGGGAACCACTGCCCCCACATCCACATTGGCATACAACATTCTGGCAAGCGGCTTGTTCTCCACAATTTCAATGCTATTTTCCTTTGCCACTTCCTTGATCTTTCTCGCCAGATAATCCTCGCCCTTCGCCACCACAATGGGGGCGTCCGCCACCATGGGATCATACTTGATGGCAACGGCATAATGGGTCGGGTTCGTAATGACCACATCCGCCTGCGGAAGGTTCTGCATCATACGCCGTCTGGAGACCTCCTGCATCTTCTGCCGGATCTTTCCCTTGACCTGCGGATCACCTTCCTGCTGCTTGTACTCATCCTTTACTTCCTGCTTGGTCATTCTCATATCCCGGGAGAACTTCACCTTCTGGTAAATATAGTCCGCCGCCGCAATGACCACATAGACCACGGAAACCTGCAGCCCAAGCTCCGTGACAAGCTGCCAGATCAACTGGATCGCCTGCATGAGCGAGATATCGTACAGCATGTAAAGGTACGGCCACTTGTCCTTCAGATAGCGGAACGCCACATATCCGATCAGGAGGATCTTCAAAATTGCCTTCAGAAGCTCCATCAGGGAGTTTACGGAAAAAATCCGCTTGAAGCCGCTGATAGGATTCAGTTTATTAAACTTGGGCTGCAGCGGTTTCGTGGTGACCTTCCACTTGACCTGCACCACATCACCCAGAAAAGCCAGAAGAAATGCGATTGCAAACACAGGTCCCACAATCAACAGCACTTTTAACAGAATCTGCCGGTATACATACAGCATGCTTTTCTGGGGCAGATACCCGCTCCAGTTCATGGATGCCTCCGGGATGCCGTCGTAGATCTGGGAAAACAGGGACAGAAGGCTGTTCGCCATGTTTCCCACCCAGAATTTCAATATTGCAAACATTCCCAGAAGCCCCAGTGCGTTTCCGACCTCCCGGCTCTTGGCAACCTGTCCTTCTTTCCGGGCATCCGACAGCTTTTTTTCTGTTGCCGGCTCCGTCTTTTCTCCGCCGGGACCATCTGCAGCAAAGAACTGCAGATTATATTTCAAGCTCACATCATACCCTCCACAAATGTGACCGTCACCTTCTTGATCTCCGTAAAAATGAAGCTTGCAGCGCCGGAAAGCATGCCGCAGGACAAAAAAAGCACGCCGAGTCCCACCAGAACCTTGAGCTGGATGCCCACCGCAAACATATTGAGCTGCGGTGCCACCTTTGCCAGCACGCCCAGCACCGCATTCAGCAGTATCATGGTGCAGAACACGGGAAGACAGATCCGGAATCCGATGGTAATGTAGTCACCCAGAAAAGAGGTGATGGCGGCAGCCAGATTCTCGCCCTTAATTACGGCGCCGTTTACCGGAATCAGCAGAAAGCTGTCCGCCAGCGCCCCCAGCAGATAACGGTACATACCGCTTGCCAGCAGCATCATCATAATCACATACTGGTAAAGCACACCGGTGATACTGGTCTGTTCCCTGCTGGTGGGATCCATCAGCGTCACCATGGACAGACCGGTTTCCATGTCCACCACCGCCCCTGCAAAACTGACAATGGCGGTACAGATATTGGCAGAAAAGCCGATCAGCAGCCCCGTTACCGCCTCTTTTACCACAATCAGCGCGTATGCCTCCACCGTGTTGTATACGACGCCCTGTGCGGGTGTCAATGTACTGTAAAGAAGCATCGCGGTAAAAAACGCTATTGCGATCCTGACCATCCGGGGCGTATTGTTCATGCTGAAAAACGGAGCAATGAACACAAAGCACGACACCCTTACCAGAATCAGCAGGAAATATTCCAGATCCAAAAAGGAAAAAGACAAATCAAGCATACTCTTCTCCCCCTGCTAAAGGTTCAGATAATTGTTGACATTCAGCCAGAGATCCGTCATATACTCGATAAGCTGGTTCATTATCCAATGTCCCAACAGCATCAGCGCCAGAAACACACAGATGATCTTCGGCACAAAAGTAAGCGTCTGCTCCTGAATTGAGGTCACCGTCTGGAAAATACTGATCAACAGTCCCACGATCAGAGACACCAAAAGCAGCGGCATGGAAATCTTGATCACAAGATAAAGTGCCTTATTTGTTATTTCCGATACGATTTCAACGTTCATCCGCTCCTCCTGTTCCGATTTTTGCTGCTAGATGTTGAAGGTTTTCACCAACACACCGATCACCAGACTCCATCCGTCCGCCATGACAAACAACAGAATTTTAAACGGCATGGAGATAGTAGTGGGCGGCAGCATCATCATACCCATACTCATCAGGGTGGATGCCACCACCATGTCAATGATAATAAACGGGATATAAATCAAAAATCCCATGAAAAACGCTTGTCTTAACTCACTGATCATAAAACTCGGCACCAGAACCGTCAACGGGATATCCGCCAGCTCCCCGTTCCACTCAAGCCGCGCAATTCCCATAAAAAGCTCCACATCCTTCGACTGGGTCTGCCCGTACATGAACTCACGCAGCGGCTGCACCGCTGCCGTCAGGGCTTCCTCCTCCGAAAGCTCTCCCGCCTCAAAGGGCAGGTACGCCTGATTGTAGATGCTTGAAAATGTGGGCGTCATAATAAAAAAAGTGAGAAACAGCGCCAACCCTATCAGAATCTGATTGGGCGGTGCCGTTTGGGTGTTGAGCGCCGATCTTGTAAAATGAAGCACAATGATGATCCTTGTGAAGGACGTCATGCAGAGGATCAGAATCGGCGCAACCGCAATAAGCGTCAGGATCAAAAGGATTCTGAGCGACGCATTCAGCGTACCGTTTCCGCCTTCATACTGGATGGAAACGCGATTGGCGATATTCAGTTGGTTCAGATCATCGGAGGTTTCCGCCGAGCCCGGCTCCGCAATCACTGTGGAAGTTCCGTTCTCTCCGGTCAGCCCCGTATCGGACGTGGCATGAACCGCCTGTACGGGCATAACACACAATATGCCTACCGTAACCAGCAGGCATATTCCTTTTATCCATGTTTTCCATCCGAAAGCTCTCTTGTGTTCTCTCACGCTTACTCTTCCTTTGATGCGTTATCGTCCTGTCCGCCGTTCTTGTAGGCAGAGCCCGCCTTGCGGAATAAATCCTTAAAAGAGACGCTCTCCGCTTTTCCTTCCTCGGCGTAATGGAGCTGATCTGCGGAAATCTCACCCAGCAGAGTTACTGTATCCTTGCATGCAGCGATTGCGAAGTACGTCTCACCGATCTTTACGATCTGTATGTACTTGCCGTTCCCCGCAGGAAAAGACTCCACAATATTCACATTGCTCCCGTGCTTCTGTCCACGCTGGTACCTGGCGATCCATCTGGTCACATACCAGGTAAGCCCCAGCACGAACACAAAAATAAGCAATACCGTAATCAGTTGTGCAAAGCCGTCCGCCGGGTCATACACGGTCAACAACATTAGCCGACTACCTTCTTTACTGCCTCCAGCACTCGATCCGCCTGGAAAGGTTTTACGATAAAGTCCTTGGCGCCTGCCTGAATGGACTCGATTACCATTGCCTGCTGACCCATTGCGGAGCACATGATCACAAGCGCGTTGGGATCAAGCTGCTTGATTCCCTTGAGGGCTGCGATACCGTCCATCTCCGGCATGGTAATGTCCATCAGCACCAGATCCGGATGCAGTTCATTGTACTTCTCCACGCCCTTTGCGCCGTTCTCTGCCTCTCCTACAACATTGTAGCCGTTCTTGGTCAGGATGTCCTTGATCATCATACGCATAAACGCTGCATCGTCACAGATTAAAATATTCTTTGCCATATCTTCTTCACTCCTTATTCGCTCTCATAATGATTTACTTGATAATTTCCGTTACACGGATACCGAAGCTCTCTTCGATCACAACCACCTCGCCCTTGGCGACAAATTTTCCGTTTACCAGTACATCTATCGGTTCGCCTGCTATGCGGTCAAGTTCTATAATCGTCCCCGGTGCAAAATCAAGTATTTCAGCGATCGACTTAGTGGTTCTGCCAAGCTCTACCGTCACTTCCAGAGGCACATCCATGATCAATCCGATGTTTTCCTGTGAAACCGTTGGATTGAAATTGCCCCCAAAGGTCTGGAACTGAGCCGGCTGAATATTAACGTTCTGTTGAGGTGTAGCTGCCTGCGGCGGCGTAAACATCGCCGGCTGCGCACCCTGCATTCCCATCATGGAAGCCGCGCCGTACATAGGATTCATCATCGGCTGCCCCATCATCGGTTGTCCCATCATGGGCTGACCCATCATAGGCTGCCCCGCCATGGGCTGTCCCATCATCGGCTGTGCTGCCACAGCGGGCTGCTGGGCTGCCGGCGCTTCCGGCTGCGCGGGCTGAGGTGCCGGCTGGTTTGCCGCATTCTCCTCCATCTGATGATTCATAAAGGTTTCCACGATGGTCTTGGCAAATTCGATCGGATACAGCTGCATGATCGTGCTGTCCACAAGATCATCCACCTGCATGCGGAATGCAATCTTTACAAAGGTGCCGCCCAAAAACGGCGAGATATCTTTTCCGTCATGGTAAGCCGTCAGATCCAGAAGGCTTGCCTCTGGCGGGCTGATATCGATCAGCTTGCCAAGCATGGTGGAAAGAGAAGTCGACGCGGATCCCATCATCTGGTTCATTGCCTCGGAGATGGCACTCAAGTGCATCTCGCCAAGCTCACCGTCTGTGTTGGTACCGTCGCCTCCCATCATCAGGTCTGTGATGACCTTTACATCATGCTCCTTCAAAACCAGGATATTGGTTCCGTCCAGTCCCTTTGTATACTTGATCTGGATGAATACACAGGGCTTTTCGTAATCTCCCAGCACCGTATTCCAGTTTGCCAGTGTAACCACCGGTGTTGTAATGTTTACTTTTCTGTTTACCAGTGAGTACAGCGTCGTGGCCGACGAGCCCATGCTGATGTTGGCAACCTCGCCGATGGCGTCCTTCTCCACATCCGTAAGAAGGCTCTCATCAATTGGTGCCGGATCGGACTTCTTTTTCGGTTCATCCTTGCCGCTGTCCGACAGATCCATGCCGTTCAACAGCGCATTTATTTCATCCTGGGACAACATGCCGCTATCCATGTCCTACTCCCCCTCTCTGATTACCGTGGTCACTCTGACTGCATAATTGTCCTTGCTCGCACCAGGTAATGCCGTGAATTTTCTAATATTCCCCACATACACGGACAATTCGCTGTCCACATGGGAATCCAGCCGGATCACATCTCCGACCTGCAGATTTGCAAAATCGTTGACGGAAATCACGCTCTTGCCCAAAACTGCCTTGATCGGTATGTCCACTCTGCGGATCAGGGACTCGATATGTTCCTCGTAGTCTTCGTCCTTCCGCTCCTGCATGTTGGCATACCAGTATCTTGTGTTCAATTTATCCATAATATCTTCCAGTGTGAAATAAGGAAGACATATGTTCATAAATCCCTGTACCTCGCCGATCTTAACATTGAGCGTCACGATTGCAACCATGTCGCCGGGCGAGATGATCTGTGCAAACTGGGGATTGGTCTCCACCCTGTCAAGCACGGGGTTGATGTCAAGCACATTCTTCCAAGGCTCCCGCATGAGCTGCATGCACACAATCAGCATCTTTTCTATGATCGCCAGCTCGATCTCGGAAAAATCCCTGCTCTTTTCAAGCGGTTCTCCCGGTCCCCCGAGCATACGGTCGATCATGGCATAGCCAAGGTTGGTTGACATATCGATAATAATATTTCCGGCAAGCGGGGCAAATGTGATGATCCCCAGAATCACCGGGTTGGAAAGAGCGTTCGTAAACTCCGAAAAGGTAACCGTCTCGGAGCTCGCCACACTGACCTGCACATTCTTCCGCAGATAAACCGGAAGATTGGTGGAAATCAGACGTCCGTAATGTTCAAATATAATTTCCAGCGTTCGCAGGTGTTCCTTGGAGAACTTGGCGGGTCTGTGGAAATCGTAGTCCTTGACCTGTTTGTCCCCGTTGTCCTGCATCTGGTCTACATCCAGCTCGCCGGTTGAAAGTGCCGCGAGCAGATTGTCTATTTCGCTTTGGGACAATACCTCGCCCATTCCGGCTCACCTCCCATCCTAAAACATCCTCTCATCAGTATGCCTTCACGTCGCTGAATACGACTTTGTAGATGAACTCGGAATTGTTGTATTCACGCTGTATCCGCGTCAGAATCTCGCTGCGGAGGCTGTCCATATCGTTCTGGACTTCCTCCAGCGTATGGGAGGAAATCACCTCATTGATGCAGCCCTTGATGACCTGCTCATTCGTGGAAAGCGTCTCCGCATATTTCTTGTAATCCTTGTTCTTCTTGTTCATCTGCAGGGTCACGGAAAGCTGCATATAATGCTGGTTCTCATCCGTGCTCTTAAGCATGACGGTCATGGCATCCGCGATATTGTAAGGAACCATGTCGGAGATGGGAACCTCCGTCTCGCTTCCGCCGGGATTCAGTTCCAGATTGATCGCGGTTGCGATTTTCTTCACCAGCTCCGTGGTGCTCTTGTTTGCCCCCACCACGCTGAACATCATAATGGATGTCAGGACGATATTGACCACTAAAAGCGCCAGTATCAGAATGGACATCAGATTTTTCTTCATAATAAATCACCTGCGCCGAACGCGCCCTTTCTTGAGAATAACCTATTCGTAATTGCTCAGATCATTGTATATCCTTATCTCCACGCGGCGGTTCTTTGCCCTGCCCTCCTCCGTGGAATTGTCTGCGATCGGCAGATATTCTCCCCTGCCCGAATACTTGATGCGGGAGGGATCCAGATTCGTGGTATCCACCAGATAGTTGAACACCGCCAGCGCACGTCCGCAGCTTAACTCGCTGTTGTCGGCGTACTTGGTTCCGTTCTGTGGAATGTTGTCCGTATGCCCCTCGATTTCAATCACGCCCCTGGCGTACTTGCTTAAGATCACACCGATCTTGTCCACAATGGGGAGCGCATCCTCCCTGATTTCAGCCTTTCCCGAATCAAACAGCAGCGCGCCTTTCAGGGTAAGCTGCACATACTGGGAAGTGAAATCTATGGTAATGGCACCTGCAAGATCGCTCTCGTCGATGCTCTCCGTAACTTTCTCGGCGAGCTGCTCCGACGCCTGCCACTGTGCCTTTTCCATCTTCTCTGCCATCTGGTCGTACTCGTTGAAGTTTTCGGCGTTGTCATCCTCGCTGTCCGCCGTCTTTCCCGTGCTGTTTATGTACTGGTCAAGTTCATTCAACTGGCTGACGCCGTTGCTGATCAGTGTACCGTCGCCGATGGCGGTTGCCCCTCCGCTGAAAATGGAGAAGGTCTGGCTGAAGGATTCCGCAACAGCCTTAAACTTGTCCGCGCTGATGGTGGACATGGAAAACAGTAGCACGAAGAAACAGAGTAACAGATTCATCAGATCGCCGAAGGTCGCTGTCCACGCCGGCGCTCCGGGTGGCGGCGTTTCTTCCTTGCGCTTAGCCAATCTCTTCACCTCCGTCTTCGTTACCCGTCATACGATCGATGGGTGCCATAAAGGACTTCAGTTTTTCTTCTATTACGCGGGGGTTCTCTCCTGCCTGAATGGAAAGGAGACCCTCGATCATAATCTCTTTCTGCATCATTTCCAACGCATTGTGGGTCTTTAACTTGTTAGCAACCGGCGTACAGATCATGTTGGCAAGCAGGGAGCCGTACAGTGTGGTGATCAGAGCAGTCGCCATACCGGGACCGATCGCCGCCGCATCATCCATGTTGTTCAACATGTTTACCAGACCAACCAGAGTACCGATCATACCCCAGGCAGGTCCCATGGAGCCAACGTTCTCCCAAAAGCCGATCCTAGCCTTGTGTCTGTCGTCCATGCTGACCAGCTCGGTCTCCATGATCGCGCGCACAAGCTCTGGATCCGTACCGTCCACGATCAGCAGGATTCCCTTTTTCAGGAAGGCATCCTCCAGATCATTGGCTGCCTCCTCCAGGGACAGAAGTCCTTCCTTTCTCGCCACGTTGGACAGATCGATAATATTCCGGATCATCTCAGCCGTATTGTTCTGAGGGGTTTTCAGTATAAGGGAAAAGCTCTTGATACCGCCGACAAAATCCTGAACGGAAACAGATGTCAGAACAGCGGAAAAGGCTCCTCCGAATGTGATCAAAACGGAAGGGAGATCCCAGTAGCTGGGCAGTGAAGCAATACCGCCACTGGTCGCAACTCCCACGAGAAACATCGCAAAACAAACTACCAATCCCACTATTGACGCAATATCCACTCGTATTCACCTTCTACTTTCTACTTAATTTGTGCAAATGAATCAAAATTTTGCACTAATCCGCAAAAATATCCTGTCTATACAATTTTACAAGATTTTTCACGTCTTGTCTACTTTCTTTTATAATTATTTTTCGACCGGTGGTCAATGTCACCACCGTGTCCGGCGTTTCTTCTACAAGTTCGATCAGATCTGGGTTTACTAGTACTTTTTGCCCATTCATCTTTGTTATTTCGATCATGTTTTATCCTCTTCCAGAATGTGTTCTCTCAATAGCAAAGGGTCACACAAAATCGTCTGACCCTTTGCGTTTATCTGCTATTCAATTATCTCTTCAGGTTTGTCAGTTCCTCAAGCAGTGTATCGGATACCGTAATGATACGGCTGTTTGCCTGGAAACCTCTCTGGGTCGTGATCATTTCCGTAAACTCTGCGGAAAGATCCACGTTACTCATCTCCAGCTGTCCCGTCGACATCTTTCCGCCGTTCGCCGTGATATCAACGCCGATACCGTCAAAGGCACCTGAGTTCAAGGTTGCGGAATACAGATTGTCACCCGCTTTTTCCAGACCCGACACATTGGGGAACTCCGCTACCGCGATCTGTCCCAAAAGTCTCGTCATACCGTTGTCGTAGGAAGCGTAGATCATACCGTTTGTCTGGATGGAAACGCCGCTCATGTCGCCGAGCTTACGTCCCATGCCGAGTCCGTCCGTATCTCCCGCCGTCGCTGCCACGGTACAGGTACCGTTGTTGTCGTACATGGAGCTTGTTGCAAAGTCGATCACAATATCCGAAAAGTTGCCGCCCAGAGCGGAAAGCCCCAGTGTGACGCCCGTCACGGTGGAAATACCGTTGATTCCCACGAAGTGTCCCTTCTCGCCCGTCAGGTTGCCGTCATTGTATACCAGCGTAGCACCCTCAAAGTTACGTCCGGTGGTATCGAAGCAGTCCAGACCGAAGTTCGTAATCTTCTCCTGGATTGCTGCCGCAGGAGTGCTGAAGCTGGGCTGCAGTCCCTTTGCCTGATTGTGCAAAAGCTGCTGTACGGTGTAGGTACCGCTGGTAAAGGTAGCTCCTCCGGTGGGATCGTTGGTCAGGGTGACGGTCAGGTTCAAAAATTCCTCCGTGGAGCCCTCGTAGCCGTATGCCTTTGCCAGTTCCCCGAGTGCTGCCATGGCAGCCTCATCATCCGTCTTGAGTACCGGGTTGTCCATGGTGGCGCCGGCAGCAAACAGATCCGCCAGATTGCAGACCTGCGTACCGCTCAGAGTCTGGAGTACATTGCCCGCCCACTGGTAAGCCGTGGTATCCAACGTCACGGTATTGTTGATCTTCTGTGAGGTGGCGGAACCGAAGGTCACGCCGCTGATATCGATCTCTGTGCCGGTGGAATCCAACAATTTTGACAGCTCCACGCTATACTCATTGGTGTTGGAAGATTGCTTGATTACCAGCTTTGCCGTATAGGAATATCCGAGGGCGTCATAGAAATTCAGGTTGATCGCCTTGCCTGCCGAGCTTGTTACATCCTTGTTGTTCTTATCGATGATACCTGACACATACGCCTTGCTGGTCGCCTCGGGCGGATAGGTCATGTTTGCGGCGCTCATGATACGCAGCGCGGAAACCGTATCCTGCTTGATGGACATGGTCTCTTCATCCACCTGCCAGCCCATGACATTGAAACCGTTGCTGGTCATACAGAGGTTTCCGGCGCCATCAACATAGAAGGAACCGTCTCTGGTGAAGAAGTTCTCGCTGCCGTTGCTCACTACAAAGAAGGAGCTTCCGCTGATCATGATATCAAAGGGATTTCCCGTGGACTGTGCCGCACCCTGTGTACTGATGTTGGTGTTGATGGCACCTCCCTTTACGCCGAGACCAATCTGTCTTGCGTTGGTACCACCGGTTCCGGTGGTGGCGTTCGGACCCGATGCCTTCTGTGTCGTCTGGCTGATCAGGTCGCTGAACACCATGGAACTTGATTTGTATGCTGTTGTGTTGACGTTTGCGATATTGTTACCGATAACGTCCATTCTGGTCTGGTGTGTCTTAAGTCCCGACACTCCAGAGAAAAGTGATCTCATCATAATTAAGTGACCTCCTGTAAATAGAACGAAGCGCTCGTTTCCGTCTGTCATTCGGGAAACCGCTGCCTCCATTAAGGTCCGGCTACATAAAAACCGCTCCGTCTATGTTTGTGAATACGTTGTCCTGCGTCTCCGCCTGTTCCATCGCCGTAACCACCGTCTTATTCGGTATGTTCACGATAAAGGCAAGACCGTCCAGCACAACAAGTGATTCCTGTATTCCCTTCTCTCCCGCTTTCCTTGCGCCGTTGCTGAGCCGCTCCATCTGCCCGCTTGTCAGCTCGATGTTCCGGTCGGCAAGTCTTCCTGCCGCATGCTTGGAAAATCTCAAGTCCGACGCCTCTGTGGCCGTGTCATTCTGCTTTTCCCTTAAAATATCCTGAAAAGACAGTCCGCTCTGTGTGCGGGTCGCCGTCTGCTTCGTCTGGCGCAGGTACTGTTCCTGTAACTGCTCAATGGAGAGAAAGTTTCCTTTTTGCACTTTCATGCAAACACCTCCCTGTGTCCTTTACACGCTCTCCGTGCCGTCCGATTCCTCCGTCTCCTCTGCCTTGTCGGTCTCCTCCGTCTTATCGGCGCCTTCCGCCTTGTCGGTACTTCCTTCGGCAAGCTTTCTAAGCTCCGCTATCTTGTCAATGTACTCCTGCAGGGCTGTCACCTTCTCCTTTGCAACAAAGGTCTTCTGGTAATCCGTCATGTTCTCGTAGATATCCTGCAGCTTGTCGATTGCTTCGCCGTCCGTCAGATCGATTCCGCCTACATTCGGCAGCTTGTTGATTCCCGTTACCAGTTCCATCGCAAGGTCATAGGCTTTCAGATAAGTAGGATCTACGATGGTCTGTACCTCATCAAGCGGATATGCTTCCTCACTGATGTAAACATAAGGTTTCCCGCCCTCGATGGTCACGTAGTCGACCTGTCCCTGTATGTACTTGGTCTCTCCGCTGCTGGTGGTGGTCTTTACATAGACTTCCTTTCCCACCAATGCGCTTGCACGCTGGAGATCCATTCCCGTGCTCACGTTCTGCAGTGCCTCAACCTGTGAGAACTGTGCGTACTGCGAAATGTACTCGGTATTGGAGGTCGGCTGCAAAGGATCCTGATATTTCATCTGTGCAACCAGAAGCTGTAAAAAGGCTTCCTTATCCAAAGTACTGCCGCTGCTCTTTTTGGTGGCAGATGCGCTGCTTGTGCTGTCTGTCTCGGTCGTTCCGTTTGCCACAAGCTGTCCGTCCTTAACCGGTGCTACTAATGCCATGTTTTCCTCTCCTTTCTCCTGTTTTTTAGTATTTCTATACCGTGTAGTCCACGGTGCCTCCGCTCTCCCTGAGCATGTCTGCCGCAAGCTGCTCATCCTCCGTCAGTTCCTCCTCTGCGGGGAGGTTTAAGTTGATGCGCCTTCTTGCAGGCCTGCCGGGCTGTCTGTCCTCGCCCTGCATGTTGCTGTTCCCGCCACTGTACTGCTGGTCAAAGCGATGGCTTTGCACAGTGACCTCGATGGCTTCCACCGAAATGCCCTGCTCCCGGAAGGTTTCCTTCAACTGGATCATCTGGCTCTCAAGCGCTGCCTTCACCGTCTCGTTCTGTGCGGCAAACTGTGCCGTCAGCGTTCCGTCCTTCGCCGTTAGCTTGATGTGCAGGCTTCCCAGCGATTCGGGGTGAAGCTGCATCTCCAGCTCCGACACGCCCTCCGTCACCTGTGCTTTCATGTAGTCCGTGATCTGATGCATGATCATCTCCGTGTCCGCATCAAAAAACCTTGTGGGTGCCGCCGTCTCTACGGTCTGTGCAATTTCCTGTGCCTGATTCTGTACCGTCTGTACCGGTGCGAACGGATTCCGGGTTTCATTTTCCATAGGGTTCCCGTTCCCCTGTTCCTGTCCGCCGCTCAGGCTGCGCTCCAGCATAATCCTGCTGCCGTCATTCTCCGCGTCCGGTATGGATCCGGTCTGTTCGTTCTCCTCTTGATGCTCTGTGGTCTTAAGAGGCTCTTCCTCCCCATCCTGCACCACAGGCTGTTCCATTCCGCTCTCCACGGTTTCCGCCGTCTGTGCCGCCTGCTTAAGCTGTGCAAACAAATTCTGCACCTCCTCCGGTTTCAGCCCGGCAGCCTCCGCCACCTCCTCCACCGTATCGGCAAGTGCGTTCGTGAGATTCTGAAGCGTTGCAAACATCTGCTCGTTGGTGACCAGACTGCACGCATCCGTCTCTCCCGCTGCTGCGATCACAACCGCCTGCAGATTTTCCGGCTGTAACAGATCCATCGCGGTGAGGGAAAGGCTGTTTAAGATTTCCATCAGCTCCTCCGCCGGAATATCCAGCTCATCCGCTGTCTTTTCCAGCATGTCTCCCGCGGCCTCCCGCAAAACATTCTCTGCCGTAACATTTGCCTCCTCCGGCGTTTTCTGCGTCCTGTCAGGCTTCACAACATCCCGCACCGTCTTGGTATTCCTGTCCGCAATACGGGTTTCCTGCTTGTCCTGGCTCACCGGCTGCTTGTCGCTTTCCGTTTTCTGTCCGCTCTTCTGATTCTTGAGTACATCAGAAAAGCTGCTTGTCGTATCGTTACCTGACGACACGACTGTCGGCATCTGTCCCGGAACATAATTCCTTGTGCCGACACTTACAGGTGTACTCGTCATTTGCATTCCTCCTTTCTTCAGTTTTCAAGGTGCCACCTCATACATTTATATCGGTCAAAAGTGATACTCACTTAAGACTCCGGATCCATGATTTTGGTGAGCTTCGCCGCCACATCTGCGTCCATCGCTCCCAAAATCGCGCCGCGGCTGTCCGTGTCCATGGCATTCAATATCTTTGCCACCAACGTCAGGTTGTCCGTCATCTTCTCAAAGATGGCCGCCGCCTGCTTCGGCTTCATGCTGGAGTAGGTCGAAGCGTACTCTGTGATCTGCCCGTCCTCCTCAAGCTGTGCCACAACCTGTTTATACAGATATTCTGCCGTGGTGGGATCCATAGCCTCGTAATACTTCTTGTACTCCTCCGCGCCGGGTCCCTTCTCGGCATAAACCACATTCTCGAAAAATTCTGTTTTCAGGCGCTGAAACTCCACCTGCTTATCCTCAAACTCCTTCAGGCGCACGGTCTCCGCCTTCAGGTTGGCAATCTCCTCATCCTTCGCCGCACTTTCCGTCTGTGCCTGCTGTAATTGAAGCTCCAGCTGCTTGATCTGCTCCACCGCATCCGACAGGCTTGTGTAGCCGCCATCGTCCGCCGGCTGCTGATCACCCGTATCCGTCTTGGGGCTTGGGAGAATCTTGTTGACCACCGGCACATCCTTTAGAATCGGCGTCAGCACATTGCTGCCGAAGCCGCCCACATCCAGCTTGATCACAACACAGACAATGGCAATCCAGATTGCGATAATTGCGAGTGTGGCGAGAAACGTAAAGAATCCGCCGCCCTCCTCGTCATCGGAAAGCGCCGCCTCCTGCGCCGCGATCTCCTTGGCGCGCACCCTCGCTTCCTTTTTCTGCTGCTTCTGATCCTGTTTCAGCTTCTTTTTCTGATCCTGTATTTTCTTTTTTTCGGAAGTATCCTTGCTGCCTGCCATCCGTTACTCACCCTCTTTTTTGGTTTCCTGCCCGTTTGCGCCCGCCGTGCCGCCTGCCAGAAGAATCCGCTGCCCGTAGGTATAGCTGGTCAGCTCATCCACTTCCTTGCCCTCCTGGTGCTTTTCCTCCGCCAGGAACTCGTCAAAGGCATGCTCCTTCAATTTCTCATGCATCTTTCTTTCCTGCATGACCTCGCGCAGCTTCTCCCTTGCTTCCTCAAGCTTCTTCTCTGCGGCTCGGACCCGCTTCAGCTGCTCATCAATAAAATCGTCCATCCGGAGGATCGCTTCTTTGTTTTCTATGATATCCTTCATGCGAAGGTCACCGTGCAGAAGCTCCTCCTCTTTTTCCTCGTAGATGCCCTTGCGCCGTTTCAGCCCTTCCAGCCTCTCAAGCTCCTCGTCAAGCGCCGCCTTCGCCGCCCCGAATTCCTGCTTCGCCTGCGTCTCCAGCTTGGATTTGACATCCAATATGCTCTGCATGCGATATCTGAATCTTGCCATTCTTAATCCTCAAACAACTTTTTCAGCAGTTCATAGGTCTGTTCGTAGTCAAACTTCTCATCCACATCCTGACAAAGGAATGCGTTGACCGCATCGATCTTCTTGATCGCGTAATCGATGGAGGGGTTTGACCCCGCCTTGTACGCACCGATGTTGATCAGATCCTCCGCCTCGTTGTAGGTTGCCAGCACGTTTTTCAATTTGCCCGCCAGCCTTTTGTGCTCCCTGTCCACGATCTGGCTCATGCATCGGGAAATACTCTGCAATACATCGATCGCCGGATAGTGGTTCTTATGTCCGAGCTTTCTGTCAAGCACGATATGTCCGTCCAAAATACTGCGGGCCGTGTCCGTGATCGGCTCATTGAAATCGTCACCGTCCACCAGCACGGTATACAGTCCTGTGATGGAGCCCTTGTCCGATCTGCCCGCCCGCTCCAGAAGCTTCGGCATCTCCGAATAAACGCTGGGCGGATACCCTCTTGAAACCGGAGGCTCGCCGCTGGCAAGCCCGATCTCTCTCTGTGCCATGGAAAAACGGGTCAGGGAGTCCATCATCAGAAGAACGTCCTTTCCCTTGTCCCGGAAATATTCTGCAATGGCGGTGGCGGTCTTTGCCGCCTTGTTGCGCTCCAGCGCCGGTTTATCCGATGTTGCCACCACGACCACGGAGCGCTTCATGCCCTCCTCGCCGAGATCCCTCTCGATAAACTCGCGCACCTCTCTGCCGCGCTCGCCGATCAGGGCGATCACGTTGATATCTGCCTTTGTATTCCTTGCAAACATACCCATCAGGGTGGATTTTCCCACACCGGAGCCTGCAAAGATACCGATCCTCTGTCCTTTTCCGATGGTCAGAAGTCCGTCCACCGCCTTGACGCCCAGAGAAAGCACCTCGTCAATAATGGCGCGGCTCATGGGATCGGGCGGCATCGCCTCCACCGGATAACTTTTCCCTTTTGAGAGAGGCATCCCGTCCGTGGGTCTGCCGAGACCGTCAAGCGTGCGCCCCAGCATATCGTCGCTCACCTCAACGGAGAGCGGAACACCCATGTTCTGCACCATACAATTCAAGCTGATGCCTCCCACGGATTCGTAGGGCATCAGCAGGGTTTTCTTGTCCTTGAAGCCTACCACCTCCGCCATGACAGGTTTGGTCTCCTCGCCCTCCGGGAAGATCTCGCACAGATCTCCCAGTCTGGCATCCGGCCCGGCGGACTCAATAGTCAGTCCCACCGCATTGACCACCTTGCCCAGCTTATGGAAATAGGTCTCCTCTTTCAGTTTCTCATACTTTGAAAAATCAATTGTCACTGCCCGTCGCTACTCTCCTCCGCCGATTTTTCGTAAGACAAAAGCTCCAGCTTCTGTCTCAGCTCTGCAAGCTGGGTGCCGAGGCTGCAATCGAAAATGCCGCTGTCCGTCTCGATCAAGGCCTGATTTCTGGAGAGGGTCACATCCTCCACGATCTCAATGGTCGTGTTGGAGGATACCACTCCCGATGTGATCTGCTTCTTCTGCATGCTCACATATGGGTAATCGTCCTTGGAAACATGGACGATATAGTCCCTGCCTCCCTCTGTTTTGCGCAGCGTGTCCGCGATCAGATGGACAATAATGTCCCGATAGCCGGAAAGCTCCACATGAAAAATATGTTCGTAAATGCCGGTCAGCGTCTCGATAAAACGAGGCTCCAACTGATCGATCTGTTCCTCGTATGACTTCCGCAGCTTCTGCTCGGTCTCTGCAAGCTGTCTCTTCTGTCCCTCGACCTCCTGCATTCCCCTTGTCAGTCCGTCCTGATAGCCCTGATTCTTTGCTTCCTCCAGAACCTTACGCCGCTCCGCCGAAAGCTGTGCCTCAGCCTCCGCCTTCATGCCTGCGATCTCTTCCATCGCCTGCTGTCTCAATTCCTCCGGCGTAGGCCCCTTGGGTACGGGCGACGCCTTCGGCGCCTCATCCGCATGCTGTTCCCCTTCCGCGGACGTGCCCGCATCCGCATCTTCCGCGGTCAGTACATCCAGCACATCTGCGGAAAGCCCTTGTGCAAAGCCATCCTTGTCGGCAGGCCTCGGTGTTATCCTTGCAAGTGCGGCAGCCTTCTGCGCCATGAGCGCATCCGAATCAATCACGCGGGCGGCTTCCTCTTTGATGCAGGTCGCGCCCGATTTATATAAATTACTAGACAACGATCTCGTCTCCTCCGCCTCTGGAGATGACGATCTCGCCGGCATCCTCCAGTTTTCTGATGATATTTACAATCTTCTGCTGTGCTTCCTCCACATCCTTCATGCGGACAGGCCCCATGAACTCCATGTCTTCCTTGATCATGGTAGCAAGACGCTTGGACTGGTTGTTGAATATCGCATTCTGTACCTGCTCGTTTGCGCTCTTGAGTGCAATCGCCAGATCATTGTTATCCACATCACGCAGCACACGCTGGATCGCCCTGTCGTCCAAAAGCAGAATATCCTCGAACACAAACATTTTCTTGCGGATCTCGTCTGCCAGCTCCGGCTCCTCGATCTCCAGAGTTTCCATAATGTGTTTTTCCGTACCGCGGTCCACCGTATTCAGGATCTCTACCACGGCATCCACACCACCGATAATGGTGTAATCCTGATTTACCAGAGAGGACAGCTTGGACTCGAGAATCTTCTCCACGTCCTTGATGACATCCGGGCTTGTCCGATCCATTACCGCAATACGCTTTGCCACATCCGCCTGTCTGTCGGGAGGCAGCGCCGATACGATGAGTGCCGCCTGGGAAGGTGACAGATAGGACAGGATCAGTGCGATGGTCTGCGGATGCTCGTCCTGAATAAAGTTCAGAAGCTGTGCCGCATCCGTCTTGCGCACGAACTCGAACGGCTTTACCTGCAGGGATGCGGTCAGCTTGCCGATCACCTCCATTGCCTTCTCGTTGCCGAGCGCATGCTCCAAAAGCTCCTTTGCGTAAGAGATACCACCCTCCGCAATGTACTGCTGGGCAAGGCATACCTCGTAGAACTCGTTGATAACCTCTTCCTTCGCCTGCGGTGTCACGCTTCTGGTATTGGCGATCTCAAGAGTCAGTTCCTCTATTTCTTCTTCCTTCAAATGCTTAAAAATTCCCGCTGAGCGCTCCGGTCCCAGAGTGATTAACAGGATCGCAGCCTTTTGCAGACCACTCAGCTTATCATCCGTCAGTCTTGCCATACGATTACCCCCAATCTTCACTCAGCCAGTTGCGGAGCAGGTTTGCCGCCGCCTCCGGATTCTCGTCCACGAATTTCTCGATCATCTTGCGGGTCTCGGACTTGGTCTCCACCTCAATATCCTCCACCTCAGCCGGTGCGGACTGTAACAGGTTCTCCACGGAAAGCTCCTCTTCCTGTGCCACCTCCCTGCGTCCCACCATGCTTCTGATCACCACAAAGGCAAGCAGTCCCAGAATGATCAGGATAATCACCACGGAAATGATGTCCGTGGTGCTGAGAGGACCACTCTCCTTGTCGATAAACTGGGGCACCTTGTATGCGATGATCGTGATGCTGTCCTGCGGGATGCCCGTGGCATTGGACACCAGACCGTAGAAGTCGGGATCCACATCCTGTTTCACATAAGCGCTGTTGGCAGCCTTGTAATCATCCCATGAAATGCCGTCCAGAAGCCCCTGTCTCTTTGCATCCTCCTCCTTGATCATATCATAGGTGATCGCAGTCAGGGAAAGGGAGGAACTGTCGTAATTGATCACACCTGCGGGCAGATTCTTCACGGAGAGTGCCTCGTTCGGCAGAAAGTCCTCGTAAAGGGAGGAGGAAGAGCTCTCGGAATCTGAGCCCGTCTGGTACTGGTATGTAGTCTCATTGTTGGAGTCCGTGCCGGGAATGCCGCCGCTTCCACTGCTGTTCTCGTCCTTGGTCTGCTCCCGGTGGGACAGCATACCCTCTTCCCGTCCCGCGTTTGCGTAGTATTCATGCACCGTGTTCTGATATTCTGCGAAGTCGATGTCCAGTCGGCATGCGACCTCCACCATATCAAACTGTTTAGAGCCGATCAGCACCTTCTTCACATCGGCGCCCACCATGGTCTCCGCCTGGGAGCGCAGCTCCAGCATGTTGCCGGCAACTCCCGCAGTGGTATAGTCCTCCTCGCCGGAAAACAACAGATTTGTATTCTGGTCTACAATCGTAATGTTTGCGGTGGAGTCATTACCCAGCGCCGTCGCCACCGCTCTTGCGATGGTTGCCGCCTGATCCGCCGACAGCTTATCGCGAAGGGTAAGCTGCAGCCATGCGGACGACTCCTCACTGCTGGCAATCAGGGTTCCCGTCTGATCGGGAACATGCAGCATCACCTTTGCGCTCTTTACCGCTTCATTCTCCGTAATGTTGCTCTCAAGCTGTTTTTCCAGATAGCGGATCCAGCGTTTCTGGGTGTCTGACTGAGTGGAAGTAAAGCCTCCGGACAGCGCCTCGTCTATGGTGTAATCGTCCGGCATGTAGCCCGCTGCGCCCAGCGCAAGGTTTGCCGTACCCACCTGACTGTTGCGCACCTTGATGTTCAGTCCGTCCGAAGAGGTCTGGTAGTCGACGGAATTGGATTCCAATATTTCAATGATCTCGGCCGCCTCCGCGGTTGTGGAGCACTGCTGCCACTGTATGTACTGCGGTCTGGTGAAAATCCAGATCAGGATAGCAAAAGTAAACACGACTGCCGCCGTGGCTCCTATGATGATCGTTTTCTGCTTTGCCGTGAACTGGTTCCACCACGCCAATATTTTCTGCAATATCTCTTTAATTTTATCCGGCATGATTCCTTCTCCTTACCTACAAATTTCCTTAGGTCTGCACTAAATCTGCATATTCATGATTTCCTTGTAGGCGTCCAGTAATCTGTCGCGGATGGCTGTCGTATACTGCAGCGCGGTCGAAGCCTTGTCCATGGCAATCGTCAGATCGTGGGTATTTTCTGTCTCGCCGAGAGCGAACCTGATCTTTTCGTTCTCCGCATCCGACAGATAGCCGTTGGTTGTCTGGATGTTGTTGATCGCTGTGTTTAACAGCGCATCAAACATGGTTCCCTCCGCTGAGAGGGTGTCAGATGTGCTGATCTTGTTTCCGATCAGTCCGTAAGAAGAGTTTAAGCCGATATTTCTGGCATTCTGTGCAACTGCGTCCGTGTTGATCGCAGCAAGCGTCGATGATATGTTCATATGCTCCCTTTCCCTGCCGCCTTTTCCCTGTCCCCCGGCGGCCCGCCCTTATCTGTTCTGTCTAAAAAATTATGACTTACCCACGTTCAAGCCCTGGAGAGCCATGGATTTGCTGGCAGCAAACGCCGTGGAGTTTGCCTCATACGCTCTGCTGGCGTCAATGAGGTTTGTCATCTCCGTAATGGAATTGACATTGGGATATGTCACATAACCGTTCTCGTCCGCATCGGGATGGGAAGGATCATAAACTCTGTTCATCTGCGTCCAGGTATCCTCCTTGACTGCGGCAACCTTCACGCCGTTGCCCAGAAGCCTATTGCTTGCGTTCTTGAACACGCTGCCGAAGCTGCCAGTCCCGGTACCTTTCTCCTCAAACACCACAACCTTTCTCCTGTACGGCGTTCCGTCCTGTGTCCGGGTCGTGTTGGCATTCGCCACATTTTCAGAAATAATGTCCATCCGGTAGCGCTGTGCCGTCATGCCGGATGCATTGATATTAAAAGCTGTAAACATGCCCATTGTCTGTCTCCCTCTACTTCATCACTGATTTCAGATTCTGGAACTCCTGCGTAATGCTGTCAAGCAGTCCCTGATACTTGATCTGGTTTTCCGCCAGCATGACGTTCTCCGTCTCGGGATCCACATTGTTCCCGTCAAGTCTGTAAGAATAATTTTCAAGATCTGTGTATACCTTCGGTTTCAACTGCGCCGTCCTGACCCTTGCAACCCTCTGATCCATATGAGAGGTATCGCTGCTCCTGCCGAGCGCCTTTTTCAATTCCGATTCAAATGCGACATCCTGCCGCTTATATCCCGGGGTCGTGGCGTTTGCCATGTTGTTGGCAATCGCGATGTTTCGCATCCATGCTGCATCTGCTGCTTTGTCTAATACATTGACATAATCAAATGCGTTGGTGTTGATCATTCCCATACTCCCTTCCATATTACGCTACACTACTCTCTATTATAAATATTTTAGCGAAAAACACAAGTGTTTTTGTCGAAAAAGAAGAACCGGCGAAACTATCGCCGGTTCTGTTTCTTCAATTCTTCTATCTCATCAAATACCACATCATTCAAAACCTTGATGTAGGTTCCCTTCATGCCGGAGGATCTTGACTCGATCACGCCCGCGCTCTCGAATTTCCGCAAAGCGTTGACAATCACGGAGCGGGTAATTCCGACCCTGTCCGCGATCTTGCTGGCGACCAAAATTCCTTCCATGCCGTTCAGCTCGTCAAAGATATGGGTGATCGCCTCCATTTCCGAGAAGGACAAGGTAGAGATCGCCGACTTGACCACTGCAAGCTTTCTGCTCTCCTCCGCACTCTCCTCATTGACCGCGCGGAGCATCTCAAGTCCCACGACCGTCGTCCCGTACTCGCAGAGGATGATGTCGTCTATATCGTACTGCTCGTCACACTTGTAAATAAAGAGCGTTCCCAGCCGTTCCCCCGCAATCTCAATGGGGGTAATGATCGCCTGAAACTTCTTCACATCCACATGTTCAAAGCCCAGCGTTTCCAGATTCACGTTCTCCTTGGTGGACAGCACTCCCAAAAGGCGTTCGTTGAGCATGGCATCAATAAATCCGCCCACATTCTCGTCGATCAGTTCCGTGATCGGCTCGATTCCGTCCAGTTTTCCGACGCCGAGCACCTTTCCCTTCCGGCTGATCACAAGCACATTGGAATTTAAGATCTCACGCATTACCTTGCAGATATCATTAAAAACCACCTTGCTGGAATTGTTGTTGTGCAGCAATTTGCCAATCTTTCTCGTCTTATCCAACAACTGTACACTACTCATTCAGTTTCCTCCGCCGTCTGGTGTAAAACATCGACGGCTGTGCAAAATAAACGTCAAGTTTCCGATTACGTTTATTTTACCACACACAAATCTGAAATACAACGCAAATACAGTCTTTTTTCTGAAAATTTACTCTTCTTTCGCTCCGGCGGCCTCGTCCTTCGGCTTATCCATCACATAGCCGCAGGTTTCCTCCATGCACGCTAACTTGTTTCCCTTCTCAAGCATCAGGGAGCCGCATCTGGGACATTTTACGGATGCCGGTCTCTGCCATACCATGAAATCGCAGTCCGGGTTATCGATACAGCCGTAGTATCTCCTTCCCTTCTTGGTCTTTTTCTGTACGATATCCTTGCCGCACTTGGGACACGCCACACCGATCTTCTCAAAGTACGGCTTTGTGTTACGGCAGTCCGGGAATCCGGGACACGCAAGGAATTTTCCGTGAGGGCCGTATTTGATCACCATTCTTCTGCCACAGTTTTCGCAGACCTCGTCAGACTCCTCATCGGCAATCTTCACCTTGGAAAGCTCCTGCTCCGCATTGTTCACCGCTTCATCCAGATCCGGGTAGAAGTTGGAAACCACAGTCTTCCAGTTGATGCTGCCCTCCTCCACGCCATCCAGAAGTGCCTCCAGATTGGCGGTAAAGTTCACATCCACGATGGTGGGGAATGCCTCCTTCATCATGTTGTTGACCACCTCGCCCAGCTCCGTCACATAGAGGTTTTTATTCTCCTTTGCCACATACCGCCTTGCAAGGATTGTGGTAATGGTGGGCGCATAGGTACTGGGTCTGCCGATGCCAAGCTCCTCCAGTGCGCGAACCAAAGAAGCCTCGGTGTAATGGGCGGGCGGCTGTGTGAAATGCTGCTTTTCCTCAAACGCCTTGAACTTCAATACCGAATCCTTGTCAAGTGCGCCCGCAAGCTGCACATTCTCTTCCTTTTCTTCCTCTTCCTGCGTATACACGCTCATGAATCCGTCAAAGAGTACCCTTGACGCGGAAACCGTGAAAATATGTCCGGCTGCCCCGATTTTCACGGAGGTTGTCTCATATTTTGCGGGCTGCATGCGGCTTGCCGTAAACCGTTTCCAGATAAGCTGGTACAGTCGGAACAGATCCCTCGGCAGCTCCTCTTTGATTTCAATAGGTGTCAGGGAGATTCTTGTGGGACGGATCGCCTCATGGGCATCCTGTATTTTCTGTCCTGCCTTCTTCTCCGTTCCTTCTCCCGCATACTCAGGGCCGTACACCTTGTCAATGTACTCCTTCGCCATGCTCTCCGCTTCCTCCGACACACGGGTGGAATCAGTACGCAGATAGGTGATCAGACCGATGGTTCCCTCGCCCTTGATCTCCACGCCCTCGTAAAGCTGCTGCGCAAGACGCATGGTCTTCTGGGTGGAGAAATTCAATACCTTGCTGGCCTCCTGCTGTAAGGTGGAGGTGGTAAAGGGCATGGGCGCCTTCTTGATGCGCTCGCCTTTTTTAACCTCTGTCACGCTGTATTTCGCACCCGCAAGCTCCTTCTCGATCTGATCCAGCTCTTCCCGGGATGAAATGTTCGCCTTTCCCTGCGCATTTCCATAATACTTTGCCGTCAGGGGCTTCTTCTCCCCCTTCACATCAAAGGTCGCATCCAGCGTCCAGTATTCCTCGGGTATGAATGCGTTGATCTCATCCTCCCTGTCACAGATAATGCGCAGTGCCACGGACTGCACACGCCCTGCCGAGAGCCCTCTCTTTACCTTTGCCCAGAGGAGCGGGGAAATCCGGTATCCCACCATTCTGTCAAGGCAGCGTCTTGCCTGCTGTGCGTCTACCAGATCCATATTGATCTCCCTGGCATTTTTCAAGGATTCCTTCACTGCATTTTTCGTGATCTCGTTGAAGGTGATCCGGTACGTCTTTTTATCCTGTAATTTCAGGGCGTGATACAGATGCCATGAAATTGCTTCTCCCTCGCGGTCAGGGTCGGTTGCGAGATAGATCTTCTCCGCTTTCTTTACTTCCTTGCGCAGGTTCGCCAGAATATCGCCCTTGCCTCTGATCGTAATGTACTTCGGTTCATAGCCGTGCTCCACATCAATTCCGAGCCGGCTCTTGGGCAGATCCCGCACATGTCCGTTGCTTGCCGCCACTTCATAATTAGAACCCAGAAACTTCTTAATTGTCTTCACCTTGGCAGGTGACTCCACAATTACCAAATACTTTGCCATCTTTCAATCCCCCGGTTGCACTTTGTCACAGTAATCGGGTAACACTATACACCAAAAAAACCGGGGGCGCAAGATAATTTATATTTTTTTTAGTTTACATTGAAATAATAATAGTTGTCTCCGTTTGCCGCATTGCCGAGCCAATAATCCTGCACCGTATCCGTAGGGCTGCTGAAGTTGCCCGTGCGGTGTGTCTGGTTCTTCAGTCCGGTCTCCAGCCGATAGGTTCCCGCCGTATAGAAGGTCACGCTGTGCTGCTGTCCGATATTGCCCTGAATATAAAGGCTGCAGTCCGCCGCCGTTGCCTCCGCCCAGACGCCGTCCACCAGCTTCTCCGCTCTGATCTGAAGTCCGTTCTGGAACAGGTCATACTTGATACCGATCACATCATCCGAAACGGAATAGTAATTGATTTTATAGGTTGCATCCCGGCTCACCGTCATGGGTGTGTCCTTGCTGATGCCGCAGGCGCCCTCAATTCCCAGATCCGGGAAGCTGAATGCCAGCTTCGTATGGTCGATTCTTCCCCGGAAGGAATATGCCTCGGGATCCGTGTCAGCAGTGGGCCAGATGATTGCACCGCCCTTATGCGCCTCGAACTTAAACTCCACCTCATAATCCTTGTTCGGTTCAAAACGTTTGGTGTCCGCAGGACGAATGTTGAAAGAAACACCGGCCTCGACTGTGGTAAACAGCCAGTTCGTCCACGGCCCGTAGGAGACGCTTCCGGTCTCCGGGTCCGTTATCACCTCTCGATAGCGGAACTTTCTCCAAAGGTCGTTCTGATTCCAATAATTATTGCTATACATAGCATTGGTAATTGCCTGCAACGCACTAATATCCACATTTCCCTGATTCACATCGGAACCACGGTAAATGATGGCTCCGGTTCTGTTGATCAACGATTTCTGGAAAGTATAGGTCGCATAGACATGACCGTATGATACGCCTGTCTTATTTGTCTTTACCGTGCTGTCCGTCGGATCCACGCCCTCCGGATGCTTTGCGACCGCCGTTACAGTCAATTGGGATGTGGAGTCAAAATCTCTCTTTAACGTGATGGTCAGGGAGCTGTCCGTCTGATCGGAAACCGTATAGCATTCCGCCTGAGAGACCGGTCTCTGCCATGACTCCCATGTAGCGCCGCCCACTTCCTTGCCGCCGATGGTATAAATCGTATTCCAATCCACCTTGCGCGGGTCTATATAGTCGTTGTCGCTGACCCAGGGCTGTCTGTCCAGCCAGGTTCCTTCGTAGGATACATCAATGCGGTACTTTGCCCCGCTTGTCAGTTCCGTGCCGGACAATTTGGTAACCGAAAGAGAAATTGCCGTCACGCGCCTGATCTTCAATGCAACGGTTTTCTGATCCAGTGGTGTCACGCCGTCGCTTCTTTTTGCATTGGTCTTTGCCAGCAGAACCATGTCCGAAGCCGTCTCATCGCTGCCTACAGCTATCATCCACTTTCCGTCCGCATCCTTGTAAGTCCGTGTATCGGAGGAATTGTTTCCCGCAACCGTCCATACCACTGCCGTATCCGCAACTCCGGTTACAGTTGCCACCAGCTCATACTGCTGGTTGGGTTCCAACACAATGGCGTCCTCCGCCACATTGATCGTCGCCGCTTCCTCCGCACCGCCAACCGCGGTCACGCCGTTTCGGGTCGTGATGGTATATTCCGATTCATAGGTCTTACTGTCCTTGGCAAGTCCGAGCATGAGCTGGAGTGTCTGTACCCCGCCCTTGTTCTCGCTGGTATCTCCCGCGCCAAGCACTATCTGAAATCTGGTAATGTACTCTGCCAGCAGCTGTCTTCCGGTTCCGTCCGAGCCGTCGGAGTAATACAATTTCTGCTCTCCCGCCTCGTAGGTAACCTGATACTCCACTCCCGCCTTGTTCACCGTCAGTGTATTGGCGGCAGCGTCATACTGGAGCGGAGCCGTCGTGTCAATAATCAGATCCGCGATCTGATTTGCGGTAAGCTGTGCCTCCTGCTGCAAATTGATCTCCGAGGTTCCCCTCTGATAATTCTTGGCACTCACTACAAGTACGCTTCCCACGGCAGCCGCCAACACGCTTAAAATTGCAATTGAGCAAAGCAGCTCAACCAAAGTCAATCCCCTGTTGTCATGCTTTTTTGTCCATGCTCTTTTCATAGACCTTCCTCCGTTTCCATTACCTGAGTTCCATCTTCCCGGTCAGATACGAAATTTCTATCTCCTTGCTCTTTGTTCCCCTGCTGATAATAATCTTGGAGCAATATTTTCCCGACAATGCGGTTCCCATCTCCACCGGCAGCTTTTTCAGCCCGCCGCTGCTTCTGTCAAACTGTATGATCAGTTTTGAAATACCGCCCGGATCACCCAATGCATACCGGTTGCCCTCTACCTCGATCTCCACCTTTATGTCCGAAACGCCCAACTCTACAGGGGTTCCGCCCACATATGCCGAGGAGGCATCCCGCTTTGTATATTCTCTGGCATAAATGGTGTTGCCGTCTATATACACTTCAAGCTTACTGTCATAGCGTCCCATGGTGGCAGCCCTGTCACTCTGCATCATCTGCTTCAGGCGTTCCGCACATTTATCTACGGATTTTCTGGAAACGGCGCTGATACCGATTCCGACGCTCGTCATCATAATTGCCATAATGGCAATCACAACCACCAGTTCAATTAAGGACAGCCCTCTGTTATCTTTCTTCATCATAGTTTCCTTACTGCTTCACCCAATTATAATACTGCACGCACTCTGACAAGTCCACACTTCCGTCTCCCGGCGGCGGTGTGGCACCCGGTGCCGACTCTCCCACACTCCAATTGATCTCCGGCACTCTCACCATATAGTCCGTCTTGATAATGGTGGTATACCCATCGCTGTTGGTGTAGGTAAGACAGATTCCCTTTATGAGCACATAGCCCTCGGACGCATGGGAGAGATCCACTTCCCCCGCATCCGCCACCTCTGGATCCAGCCCCACGAAGGTTTGATACGCCGGTGCTGTGATCCTCTTGATCATATCCTCATAAGAAAGCTGTGGAATTTCCACATCTCGTTTTGCATCCCAGCTCTTCTTCAACTCCTGAAAGAAGCTGTTCTGATATGCAGAATATCTGGTATAGCTGTCCATGGAGGCATACTGCACCAAAATATTCTCATATGCCGTTTTCGCCGCCTGTGAGGAAAGGTTCATCAGTTCAGCGCGAACCTCCTCCAGTGCCGTCTCCGCCTCATAAAAGCTTTCCTTTGTCTTTTGATCCGTTTTCTTCATAAAGAAGTTCATGCCGGAAAGATAAAGAAAAGTTGTGGCAAGAATGCTGATGAACGCGACCACCACGATCACTGTTACCAGTGCGGCGCCCCGGTCATTCAGTCTCCCTTTTCTGTTCCTGTTCTTCATTCTGATCCCTCGTTACCCGATTTTACACATCTACTTTCCGTTAATGGAACCGTCCAGTTCAAAAATAGCATCCCCAAATGTCCATGCAGCCGTCTCCGCCGCTGCTACTGCACCCGGTTCATAAACAGAAACCTTAGCCCTGTAAAGCAGATACTCATCCTCCGGTCTTAAAAACCCATTTCCGCCGGGGACGGTGCAGCCTGAGATGGTGTACGGTCCCACCGAGGAAGAAGGATTCGCCAGGTTGTCACCCAGATTATGGTACAGAGTAATGCTGCCGCTTCCATTCACCGCAGGCGCGTAGCTGTTTTCCTTGGTGAGCAGCTTGATTTTTCCCGATTCATCCAGTCCGGGAGGAACCTGTTTCACCAGAAATACCGTTTTTGCCCCCGAGGTGCTGTTTGTGATGTTTATGGTATCACTGTTCACCGGCACATCACTGAGACTGCCTGCATAAGCCGGATAATAGTACAGATACACATTTTCAAGTGAAGCCCCGCTGTAAAAGGCGGTATCCGGCAGTGAGGTGATTGCCGTAAAAGGCTCCATCTCCTCAGAGTTCCATATATGCTCTACCTCCGCCGCATCATAATAGGGATAATCCACTACCTTATAGGCATACTCACATTTCACGGAGGCGGTGTATGCTCCTTCCGTTCCCCCGATCGTAATATAGGTCGTCTTGTCAATGACAATCTTGGAAGTGTCCAGATTTATCATTTCATACTCATAAAACTCATCAATTTCATTCAGCTTATCCAGAACATTCTGCAAAATGACCGACTGTGCCGCAGCATCCAGTCCCTGTGGGGATTTCCACACCGCATCCGTGGTGGAATCCATCTCTCTGGCGTAGTAAACCGTTTGCTTTCCCGCCATCGGTTCCAGTTCCACTTTGGCATCATAGAGCTGTCCTTCATAGGAAATGTCCTGCATCACAAAAAGAAACTTTCCGTCTCCGTCAGGCTTATACTCCTGCTGTATCACACCGCCTTCATCCCACTGTCTGATGCTGAGTGCCGGAGTGATCCCTGTGGCTGCCGCATCTCCGGCGGGAACTTCCTTTCTGCTCCCCACTGCGGAATAAATCTTGAAATCATGTCCCGCAATGTTGTTGAATTGCCAGCAGATATCCTCCAGCGTATACGCCTTCAGTCCCTCCATGATGCTCTGGGCAGCCGTTGTGACACGCTGCTGTTCCTTCGCGCGCATATTGATCTTTGTGGAGGTGATAAAAGCATGCAGCAGGGCACCTGCCGCAACCGCCAGAATGGTAATCGCCACCAGAATTTCCACAAGGCTGATTCCGCGATTATTCAACTTATTTTTTGTTTGCTTAGTTGTTTTCCTGAACATTGACTACCCCAAACAGATTGTAAAGACCGCTCTCGTATGCAGGCAGAACCTGAGGTACATACTCCTTCCCTGTTCCGTAAGCTGCGTAGAACGTAACCTCAATCGTTCCCTCAATTCCTCCGGTTTCCTTATTGCTGCTGTAAGAGATATTGCTGATCGTCATACGGTCGTCCTGATCGTTAATGGTTTTGATGCAATTTTTCAGGTTCGTGTAATCCGTTATATTGACATAGCTGGTTTTTCTCTGCATCAACGTAATCTCATCCGTATACTGCTCCATCTGAGCCGCCTTTACGGTATCAGCAGGAATTGTTGCAAGCGCTTCCCTTCCCTGAATGTTGATATTGCTGTAACCGATTGCCGCATTTCTCTCCGTGTCGATCGCAAGAACAATAATATCCTCTTCCTTCACATCCGCCGGAAACTCATCCAGCCACTCCGCAGCCTGCGTATCCATCCGGGCAATTTCCTCTTGATAAAATTCCATGTTATCATAGTAGGTTTTCAGTTCATCCACCCGAACCTGCAGTGCAGCGTTGGAACTTCTGATCGCATCCGCCTGTTCCAGATCCTTCTGATACACCAGAAAGTATACTCCGATAAAGAGGAGCAGCCCTAAGAGCAGCACATATGTCATTGCCTGTTTTGCCGTAATCTTTTTCATTCGCCCGCTCCCCCTATTCCGTCACTGTTTCCCCGATCACATTGACCGGATAGTAAGTGCAGACCAGACTGAACACCACATAAGGCTCCTGTTCCTCTTCCTCTGTTCCGTCCTGCGTCTGCTGATCTTCCTTATTTACACCGCCGATTGCCACATCCATCAGGCTGTCAAAGCCTCTCAGGGTCTGAATCACCTTCGCCGCCTCTTCCTTGCTGTGCACCTTCAGGCTGATCACTGCCTGTTCGCTGTCGGAGGAAAGATCCGTCACCTCGGAGGACGCCGGCAGCTTCTCTTCCAGTTCAGCCAAGAAAGCAAGCAGATTGTCGTTGGGATTCTGTGTCTGTGCATACGCCTCGCGCACCGCCTCATAGAAGGCAGTCACGCTGTTATAGGTATTGTAGACCTTTTCTGCCTCCTCGTACTGCTTCTGCAGATCCAGCAGTCTCTTCTGCTCCGCCTTCACATCACCAAGCTCGGCTTTTCCCATGATCACAAATGCAGCAGAAAGTACCGCAAAGAAAATGCCCGACAAAACCGCCACATTGCGGTAATTGACATTCTGAAGCTCCGATTTCTTCTTTTCCTCGTTCACAAAGCCAACCGGCGCGATGGACGCACCCACACAGGCAATGTACCTTCCGGGATTTCCCTCCCCGTCAGCCCGGTTCCATGTGACGGTATTCAGGTTGTTCATCACAGCGGTAGAAATCCCCAGCTCGTTGGTAAACAGCTTGGAGAGTCCGCTGATGTCTCCGCCGAGTCCGATCAGGCGCACCTTCTTGATGGGATGATCCGGATTCTTGGACTGATACAAGTCCGCAACCCGCTGCACATTGCTCACAAGGGTCATAAATGCCGCTGTGATCTCCTTCTTGGCAGCGGTAATCTTCTCATTTTCATCGGGCGCATCCTCCGCCTCGATTACCTTGGTACTCTCACTTAACACGTTCTTAATGCAGGTTCTGCGTTTCATCAGGGCAAGTGCATCCCCGTAAGTGCTTTCTTCAAACGCGCTGTTTTTCATCAGCGTCTGAATCGCCTCATCCACACCGTAGGCAAGGTTTCTCTGCAGCACCATGTTCTGCCCCTGTATAATCGTAGCGACGGTGGTTCTCTCCTCCACCTTGAGAACCATCTCGGTCTCTTCCTTGCACTCTCCGCGCATGATCTGGTAAATGCTGTTGCCCGAGTAGTCCATTGCGATCAGATGCAGTCCAACCGCATCCGCAAGCCTCTCATAGCCATCCACCAGTTTCTTTTCCGCAGCCATCACCAGTACCCGGTACCGGTCAGACTGCCCTTCCTCTTTATGTGTACCCAAAACAAGTCCTGCAATCTCATAATCCGTCAGATCGATAGGGAAATAATCGGATGCGTTTGCCTTCACCAGCGTGTCAACCTGTGACATCTTGACTGCGGGCAGCATAACCTCCCTTGTTGCGATCTTGGTGGATGTTACGGAAAACACCACTTGCTTTGTCTTAATTTTCTTCTCCAGTAAAACCTTTTTGATCTCCAGGGCAAACTCTTCGTTTACCGCCACAAACCCATCATCCATCACACCGACAGGCGTAGGGATGCTTACATATTTATATACCTTTGGGGTTTTCACCCGATAATCCATCTCACAGATTCTGGTCGTGGAATGACCAACCTCCATACTGAGAATCTTAGCCATAAAATGCCCCTTTCTAATTCCCTCTTTTGATTTTCAAATTTTTACAGCCCCATGCTTGCGAGATACCACTGTATAAAGGTATTTCCCCAAAGGGCTGCTATCATGATGCCGATTGCCAGATAAGGGCCCATGGCAAGTACATGATCTTCCTTGGAAACCTTCATGCGTATCAGATGTATGACCGAACCGAGAATGCAGCCCAGTACAAATGCCAGAACAATCAGCTTCCACCCGAGCAAAAGCCCCGCTGCCGCCATCAGCTTGATATCGCCGCCGCCGATTGCTCGTCCCTTGCTCAGCACATACAACAGATACAGAAAAACACTTACTGCAAAAAAACCAATGACATAGGATGCCCAGTTGCGGTAATCCGTTGCGAGCCTGATCAGCCCCAACGCTGCAATGAAGAAGTTGCATCCCACCGGAATTTCATATGTTTTAAAATCAATCATGCCCAGCACAATGAGGGCACTGCCCATCAGACAGTAGAGTAGGGTTTCTACGCTGAATCCGCATACAAAAAACACAAGCACATACAGAACACCGTTTGACACCTCCATAAGAAGGTGCCAAACGGATATCTTTTTACCGCATTTTCGACATTTCCCACCGAGACACAGGTAGCTGAATACAGGAATCAGATCATACCATTTCAGCGTGTACCCGCAGTTTTCACAATGTGAACGCACTTTGACGATACTTTCCTTTCTGGGAATCCGGCAGATGCACACATTGACAAAGCTGCCGATCACGATTCCGTAAAGGAACATCACTATGTAACATGCCACCGTCAGGGATGTAGGGATATCGTTCATGGGAATGTCCTTTCAGGGGTTGTTAGAAATTCTTTGTCTCGGTTGTGGTGCTGTTAGGTTCACTAATGAATCCGGTCACAGTTACCTCTCCGTCTACCGAAACAGAAATTGTAATAGCAGTAGTTGATTTAGAATACGTTGTTGAGGAAGTTGTAACTGATGCTCCAATCACGTCTGCCAATTCCACTTCAAGCTTATCTGTACTGGATGAATTAAATGACAGAGTTTTTGCACCTGCAGTAGCTACAGTAGAATAGCTACGTCCGCCTGCGTTAGAAACATCAAGAATAATTGTCTCGTCAGCACATGCAACCTTGATTGCATTTGCAATCTCAGAAATTGCAGAGTTGTCCTTCTGTAGTCTGGTTTTCTCTACATACTTCAAAAGCTGGGGAGCCAGTACCACCATCAGCACTGCCATGATAGCGATTACGATAATCAACTCTACCAGGGAAAAACCTTTGTTGTTCATTTTCTTCTTCATAATACCCATTCTCCTTTTTACTTGTAATTTGTTTATCTTATATCTCCGCCCCTACAACGGAGCATATAATTCTGTGTTGTTTGTTTTTACAGTGTATCCAGTGCGCTATACATCTTGAACATAGGCCCGATACAGGCTGCAATCATGATACCCACGATGCCCGCCAGAACCAGAATGATCATAGGCTCCATGGCTGCCATAAGCGACTGCACCGCCATTTCCACTTCCTCATCATAGTAATCCGCCAGCTTGGTCAGCATTTCCTCCGTATTACCGGACTCTTCACCGATGCGAACCATGTGGTACACCATGGGAGGAAACAGCTTGGTATCTTCCAGCGGTCTCGAGAGAGGCTGTCCGATGATGATCTGATTCTTGCACTCATCCAGCGCCTCTTTGAAATAGACATTTTCCATGGTATTGCTCACAATATCCACCGCTTCCACCAAAGGCACGCCCGCTGCAAGCAGGGTGCTCATGGTACGCGCCATCTGGGAGGACGACTTCTTCACCACCATATTATTGATGGCAGGAATCTTTAGCTGGATCTTGTGGAAAATATGTTTTCCCACATCCGTCCCCGCAAACGCCTTGAGCGCTATAATCGCAACGATCAGGATAGGAAGCTGTATGTACCATGTATCCAACAGGAAATCACTCAGGGATCGCACCGCTATGGTAAGCGCTGGAAGCTCTGTTCCCAGATCGTCAAACATCACCGCATAGGACGGGATTACCTTTACCAGCATGACGACCACCACTGCAACCGCAACAATACAGACGATAACCGGGTAAATCATCGCCTTTTTCACCATCGCATTGATCTTCGCCGACTTTTCAAACTGGATTGCCATACGTTCCATGGCGGTGTCAAGGCTTCCCGAGGATTCTCCCGCCGCAATCATATTGATCATCAGGCTGGGGAACACCTTGGGGTAGAGCGCAAGCGATTTTGCCAGCGTCTCACCTTTTTCTACATTGACGCGCACACCTTCCGTGGCTTCCTTCAGTTTTTTATTCTCCGTCTGCTCACTCAGCATCTTGAGGGATTCCAGAATGGAAACGCCCGCTTTCGTCATGCTGACGAACTGCCGGCAGAATACGCTCAAGTCTCTGGGCTTCGGATATCCGCCGATCTCGATATTCAGATCCTTTGTAAAAATGCTCTGTTCCTTCAGTTCCAGAAGCGTCAGTCCCTGCTGCCTGATCTCCCGCTTTGCAGCCTCTGCGGAATCTGCCTCTATACTCCCCTTAGTGGTTTTTCCTTCCTTGTTGATTGCCTCGTAGCCGAATGCTGCCATTTCCTTCTCCCCTTAGCACTGCTCTTTGCCGTTCATCATTTATAATTATTTTTATCGTACCTCATTTACCAAAATAGTGCAAGCATTTATGCAAATTAACTAATTTTTTATTCAAATATGTTCCTTTTCGCACAAAAACTACCAGTCTGTCCTTCTCGGGCGTACAAATCATTCAAAACATGTTGATGTATTTCTCGGCCTCGTCCTCCGACAGCCCATATACCCTCTTGAGCTTGCCAAGGATGATTTCCTTCTCCACGCCGTCCTCGAGTTTGTCCATAACAAAGCCCTTGATACCCTGCTCTATCCCTTGTTCTATCCCTTGTTCTATCCCTTGTTCTATCCCTTGTTCTATCCCTTGTTCCAGTCCCTGTGTGATCCCCTGTTCTATTCCACGCCTGAGTCCTTCCTCCAGTCCCTCGGCTCTTCCCCGTTCCAGGCCTTCCTCTCTTCCTTCTTCCCTCATGTCATCATCATGCAGTAATTCCTTCATGTATTCCGACCTCCACTTCTCATTCCGTCTCGCTCGCTCCACCGCATATACAGATAGCTGTTATTCCAGCCGTCTGTATATGGGTTTTGATTGCAGATTCCTGATCGCATCCGTAATACTGCTGTTTATCGTCCTCGATGTAAGGTTGCAGCTTAGAACATTTTTATATATTTCTCCGCTTCGTCCTGCGACAGCCCATATACTTTTCTAAGCTTGCGGATGATGATCTCCTTCTCCACGCCGTCCTCCAGCTTGTCCAGAA
>URSA01000007.1 GCA_900550475.1 uncultured Lachnospiraceae bacterium | reverse complement strand
AGATTGTGCTTGTATGGAAGCTCGACCGCTTTTCCCGCGACCGTTACGACAGCGCTCACTACAAGCACATTCTGAAAAAGAACGGCGTAAAGGTTATTTCTGCGAAAGAGCATATCTCCGAAGGCCCGGAGGGTATTATTCTGGAAGCAATGCTGGAGGGCTATGCCGAGTTCTATTCTGCTGAACTATCAGAGAAAATCCATCGCGGACAGAAAGAGAATGCGCTGAAAGGGAAAAACAACGGCGGTGGCGTTCCGCTCGGCTATCTGTTGGACAAGAAGGCACAGAAGCTTGCGATTGATCCTACGACTGCGCCATTAGTGGTTGAGGTATTTGAGAAGTATGCTGACGGCAAATCGGTTCGTTCTATTGTGGAAGATTTCAATGTCCGTGGACTCAGAACGAAAAAGGGACAGCCGTTCAATATCAATAGTTTCAGCTCTCTGCTGAAAAACCGCAAATACATTGGCGAGTACCGTTATCAGGATGTTGTGATTGAGGGCGGCGTTCCCGCCATCATTCCGGAAGACCTGTTCAACCGTGTGCAGGAGCGCATGGAGAAGAACCGCCATGCGCCAGCGATGGCAAAAGCCAAAGAGGACTATCTGCTGACAACAAAGCTGTTCTGCGGTAAGTGTGAGCGCATGATGGTTGGTGAAAGCGGTAAGAGCCATACCGGCGCTATGCACTATTATTACAAGTGCAGCGGTGCGAAGCGCCTGAAGGATTGCGACAAGAAGGCTGTTCGCAAAGACTGGATTGAACGTGTTGTTGTCCACCTGACCATGCAGCGCGTCATGGATGAAGAGAAGATTAACAGGCTCATCGATGCAATTCTTGTTATGCAGGAGCAGGAAGACACAACAACCCCTGCGCTTCGTTCACAGCTTGCGGAAACCGAGTCCTCCATTGGAAACATTCTGAAAGCAATCGAGCAGGGCATTTTCACGCCGTCCACCAAACAGCGGCTTGACGAGCTGGAAGCACGAAAAGAAGAAATCCTTGTGAATATCCAGACCGCTGAACTGCAAAAGCCAAAGCTGACCCGCGAACAGATGACGGCATGGTTTGAGCAGTTCCGTCATGGCGATCCAGCAAACCGTGATTTTCAGAAACGCCTGATTGATACATTTGTAAACGCCGTGTATGTGTTCGATGATAAACTGGTCTTGACCTACAACTATCAGCATGGGACGCAGACAATCTCGCTTGACGAGATCGCGTCGGCGCTGAGTTCGGATTTTGATGGGGCTACTCCAGTACAATAAAGCCGAACCTAACATCATATACCACACACATATCTCCCAATTCATCCATCATACTGCGGAACAGTTCCACAACCTTTGTACACTTTCTGATTTCTTCCTGTTTCATAAGCTCTCTATCCTCCATACCCTTAACCGTTTACTGTGACTTCCTTTAATTTCTGTTCTTCCCCTGCGATACGCTTTCTCCGCTTTTCCATGTATCTGCGGTTATATTCTGCTTTTTTTGCCCTGCGTGCTTTCAGCTTTTCATGCTCTGCAATTTCTTCCGCAGTCGGTTCTTTTACAGGCAGTTCAAACTTCCCGATAAAGTTCAGGTATATCTCTATCTCCTGTACCCTTTCACCGCTGGAATAATCCGCTTCATGGACAAGTATCTTTTCCACAAATTCATTCAGCATGGGGGTAGTTAATTCACTGAAATCCGTATAGCGTTTCACAAGTTCTATGAATTTGTCTGCCCGGACTGTATCACTCTCATATTTTTCAATCTCGGCTTTGGCATTTTCCATTGATATTTTTCAAGGGTGTCCTGTTCATTTTCAAACTCGCTGAGCATAAATTCAAAACGCTTGTCAGACAGCTTTCCGCTGATATTATCCTCATACAGTTTCTTCATCAGCATATTCAGCTCGTTTACACGCTTGGTATCCTGTGCAATTTTTCGCTTTAAAGACCTTATGCTCTCTTTCTGCTTGTCTCTCGAAGAGGAATATATCCTGTTGATAAATTCCTCCTCATTGGTAATCACATAATCACTGACCGCTTTGATGGTTTCCAGCACCAGCTTTCTTACAACCTCTGTCCTGATATAATGCTGGCTGCACTGTTTATCATAACTCTGTCTGCTTAAGTTATAGGTGGAGCAGTTATACTCATCACGATCCGGTCTGCGTTTTCCGTTTAATTCCCCTTTCCAATTTCTTGCCCTTCCTGCTCCGCCACGATGGTTGTACATTTTCGCACCGCAATCAGCACAATACAAAAGCCCCGTAAACGGATTGGCTTCGCCGACTGTATCCGTCCTGCGGACGGTCTTTCTCAGTTCCTGCACCTTATTCCACATTTCTTCAGAAACGATTGCTTCCTGTGTATTCTTGAAAATAACCCAGTCCTCTTTTGGTGTCTTTTTTGCCCTCTTATCCTTGTAGGACTCTTTATAAGAGCGGAAATTTACGGTATGCCTCATATACTCCGGCTTGGAAAGAATATCCCTCACCGTTGCCCCACGCCACACATAAGGGGTTGCAGTATCATTGTTGGAACGGCAGGTTCCAAGTCCCCGCTTGGCAAGATAATAGGATGGACGCTCGATTTGTTCCTCCGAAAGTATCCTTGCAATCTCATAGGGTTCTTTCCCCTCCAGAGACATCCGGTATATCCTGCGTACCACCTCGGCAGCTTCTTCATCAATTACCCACTGGTTTTTATCTTCCTCACTTTTCCGGTAACCGTAAATGGCATTATTGGTGGTGTGTTTTCCCTCCATTCCCCTTGCACGAAGCACCGTAGTCACTTTCCGGCTGGAGTCACGAATGTACCACTCATTCATGATGTTTAGAAACGGGGCGAACTCACTGCTCTCTCTTTTCTGATTATCAACTCCGTTTGCAATCGCAATAAAGTGGACTTCCTTTTCCTTGAACATGACCTCCGTATAAAAGCCCACCTGCAGATAGTCACGCCCTATCCGGCTCATATCCTTTACAATAACTGTGCCAATGCTTCCGTCCTCAATTCCTGCTACCATTCTTTTCCAGTCCGGTCTGTCAAATGAACCGCCGGAATAACCGTTATCTGTGAAATGCTCTATGTTGGTATAGCCATTCTGTTTTGCATAGTCCTCAAGCATCTTCTTCTGGTTGACGATACTGTTACTGTCCCCTACCATTTCATCATCACGAGAAAGTCTTTCGTAGAGGGCAGTAATCTTTTCATTTTCTGCTTTTTTTGTTCTCATTTTTTGTCCTTTCTTGTGCTTTTTTCTTAACTACCCTTTACAATATAAGTCCTCCCTGAGGGTTTTTGATATCATAGGGAAATTGGGAAATAATTTCCCTGTGATATCAAAAAGCCCGCATCCGGCTTTGATACCGAATACGGGCTTCTCTTTGTATGTCACTTATGCCAGTTTTTCTTCCAGCTTGCTCACAATGTCCTTGATACATCCCTCGTGGAACGGATTCTCCAGACCGACCTGCTCTACCAGATTGGTAAAGAAGTCGCTGGCGGAAAGCTTGCAGAGCTTCAGGTAGCTCTCCCACGCTGCCTTGTAGTCCTGATCCATCATCACCTTGTACTCCATAGCGCAGGTCTGGGCGATGCAGTAGTCAATGTAGTAAAGCGGGTAGGTGTAGATGTGCTGCTGCTTCTGCCAGAAACCGCCCTGTGCATAAAACTCGCAGTCTGCGTAGTCCATGTGCGGTCTGTATTCCTTTTCCAGCTTCATCCATGCCGCCTTTCTCTCAGCAGGCGTCATCTGCGGATTTTCATAAACGATATGCTGGAACTCGTCCACCATACAGCCGTAAGGAATGAATGCCGCCGCATCCTCCAGATGCATTGCACGGTACTCGTCCGCCCTGTCGCCGAAGAACAGCTCCATCCACTTTCCGGTGAAAAATTCCATGGACATGGAGTGGATCTCTGCTGTCTCCATGGTAATATCCCTGTGCTCCTGAATGGGATCCTTGCCGGAAATATAACCCTGGAATGCATGTCCGCACTCATGGGTGATCACGTTTACATCCCCGTCCGTGCCGTTGAAGTTGGCAAAAATGAAGGGCGCATTATACAGAGGCAGGTAGGTCATATAGCCGCCGGCTCTCTTGGTCTTTCTTCCCAGAACATCAAACAGCTCGTTCTCCATCATAAAATCGAAGAACTCCTTCGTCTCGGGGGAGAGCTCCGCGTACATCTTCTGTCCGCTCTGCATGATCTCGTCCGGCGTTCCGATGGGCTTGGGATTGCCGTTTACAAAATAAACGCTCTCGTCGTAAAAATACAGCTTGTCCAGACCCAGTCTCTGTCTCCTGCGCTCATGCAGCTTCTCTGCAAAGGGAACAAAATCCTTCTTGATCTGGTTGCGGAAGCGCTCCACATCCTCCTTGGTGTAGCAGTTGCGCTGCATGCGGTAGTAGCCGAGCTCCAGATAATTGTCGTAGCCCAGCGCCTTCGCCTGCGCATCTCTGTTCTTCACCAGCTTGTCGTAGATCTCATCCAGCTTCTCCGCATTCTCCTCAAAGAATGCCACCAGCTTCTTGCTTGCCTTTTTACGGATCTCCCTGTCAACATGGGTGGTGTACGGGCGCATCAGGGAAAGGTTCAGAGTCTCGCCCTCCCACTCGATCTTAGCGCTTGCAATGAGCTTGCTGTACTCGGTGGTCAGCGCATTCTCCTCCTGCATAAGGGGCATGATCTTTTCATCAAAGGACTTCATTGCCAGCTCCAGATTCTTGAAGGCAACAGAGCCGATCTTCTCCTCCAGATATGCGCGGTAGGGGGAATGATACATTTTCTTCTGATACTCGTTTGCCAGCTTGCTCCACAGCGGGCCGTTCTCATCATAGTAATCCTGCTCTGCATTGTAGAAAGCGTCTGCTGTGTCCACATCATGCCGGATGCTTGCAATGGTCATCATGGTGCCTACGCGGTCGCACAGCTTGTAAAACTTTTTGTGTACCTCAAACTGCTCCTCGCCGCTCTTTGCCGAATCAAACTCTGCGATCAGCGCATTCATCTCTTTCTCAACCTGCGCAAAGTCCACTCTTTCGTAGGGCATGTCTTTGAATTTCATGTCGATATCCTCTTTCTTTCCTCCCCCGGTCTTCGTTCCCGCCGCGGAATACTCTGTATTTATCTTATAACGGGGTGTCTCATATTTCAACTGAAATCTTTCTATTGAAAATTCTCATCAGGGGGAGAGGGAAAAAGGCAGAAAAAAGGCTGCCGCCTCAAAATGAAGCGGCAGCCCACACGACCGGCATCAGCCTTCAATCGCAATATACTTCTTTCCTTCCGGTATCTTGTCTTCCTTCTTGGGAATGGCAAGTTTCAGAATACCGTCCTCGTACTTCGCGTGAACGTCCTCCTCGGTAACGCCCTCGCCTACATAGAAGCTTCTGGAGCAGCTTCCGGCATAACGCTCCCTGCGGATGTAGGTACCATCCTTTGCCTGCTCGTCCTTGTCAAGCCCCTTGGCTGCAGAAACGGTCAGATAACCGTTGTCCAGCTGCAGGTTGATCTCGTCCTTCTTGAAGCCGGGCAGGTCAATGTCAACCTCGTAACCGCTCTCATGCTCCCTGATATCGGTTTTCATCAGGTTCTTTGCATGTTTCCCGTACAGAGGGCTCTGATCTCCGAAGAAATCATTCATATTCATCATCTCATCAAATAGGTTTTCACCAAATACGCTGGGCAGTAACATAAGTCATTCCTCCATTCTTTTTCATGCTTGCTGCACAATCCATCAATTTATCAATTATTCAATCGCAATGTACTTCTTTGCTTCCACTGCGGGTTTTGCGTCCTTCTTGGGAATGGACAGCTTCAGGATACCATGTTTGAACTCACCCTTGATATCCTCGGTCTTTACATCATCACCCACATAGAAGGTTCTCTCGCAGGATCCGGTAAAACGTTCTCTGTGAATGTATTTGCCGTGCTTCTTTTCATTGTCGGTCTCCTCCAGGCCTTTTTCGGCTGTGATGTTCAAATAGCCGTTCTCCAGAGAAACCTTGACCTCATCGGTCTTGAAACCGGGCAGATCAACTTCCATTTCGTAGGAATGATCCGTCTCACGGACATCCGTCTTCATCAGGTTCCTGCCTCTGCGGCCGTAAAGCTTTTTCTCAAGCTTCCTCTCGTCCTTGTCATTGTAGAAAGGAAAATCTGAAAACATATCATCAAACAAATCGTTACCAAAAATGCTGGGCAGTAACATAAGTCATTCCTCCATTTCAACTGTCTGTTTATTTTCCGGATCGGGATTCTTTTTATTCCCTTTCCTTTGTTCTAGCTGTAATATAACACATATTGTTAGCACTGTCAAGAGGTGAGTGCTAATAAAATTATAAAAAAAATATAAAGCCGGTATAAACTACCGACTTTATCTCAGGTTTTGACCCAGCTATTTCATTTTCATGCCTGCCAACTGCTGTAATTGGTCTCTTTTATATCTTTTATATCATTCATCAGACTGTCCGCAGCTTCCGATGCCAGAAGATCATTGGAAATATAACAGTCAATTTCCTGCATCTGTGCCAATGCATGCCGGGTTATCTTTACTTCGTATTTCTTCTCCATGCATTACATCTCCGTTTTCAGTCGCTTAAACGCTTCTTCCACTGAAACAGAATCATCTCTTTTCGCCTGCGCGAGACCGGTACTCATCATAGCATCAAATTCCGCTTCTGACAGAGAATCTCCGGTGACGAGCTTGTCCGGAATCTCCACGGAAAAGGGGACTCCGTCCCGCATAATGACCTGTCCGTGGGTTCCGTGCGCCTCGCATGCAGCCTTCAGCCTGTGCAGTCCATCCTCGACAACGGAATGGGGGCAGGCAATGTTCATGCGCAGGAAGCGCTCGCCGCCTTTTCCGTACTGCCCTCCTGCGGAGAGGTACAGACCCGTCTTTCTTCGGATCTCCTCCGCAAACTGCTCCGTGTCCTCCGTGACCGCGCTGCAATCCAGCCACAGCAGGTAGGTTGCGTCCCCGGGCACCAGCCTGATGCAGGGAAGCTCCTTTTCCAGAAACTCCTTCACACGCTGTCTGCTCTCAAAAAGATAGCCGCGCAGGGCGTCCAGCCAGTCCGCTCCCTCCGTAAAGGCGGCAACTGCCGCACACGCGGCAAACACATTCGGCTCCGCCACTTCATCGTTGTTCAATCCCCTGTCAACGCGGCTGCGCAGCGCCGGGTTCGGTATAGATACGGCAGCCGTCTGCAAGCCCGCAATATTGAAGGTCTTTGTGGGCGCAAGACAGGTGACGCTGTTGTTTTTGCAGATCTCCGACACGGAAGCAAACGGTACATACTCCCTGCCCGGTATGGTCAGGTCGCAGTGGATCTCGTCCGAAACCACGATCACGGAATGCTTTGCGCACAGCTCCCCTATCCTCGCAAGGATCTCCCTGTCCCAGATTTTTCCCACAGGGTTCTGGGGATTGCACAGAAGCATAAGCCTTGTCTGCGGATCCGAAAGCTGCTTCTCCAGCTCCTCAAAATCGATGCTGTACTCCGTTCCGTCATAGGACAGCGGGCACTCTACCGGCTTTCTTCCGTTGTTGACAATAGAATTAAAGAAAATATTGTAGACCGGGGTCTGCACCAGCACCTTCTCTCCCACGCAGGTCAGTCTCCTGACAATGCTGGAAATCGCAGGAACCACACCGGTACAGAAGATCAGCCACTCCCGCTCCATGCGGAATCCGTGGCGCTTCTCCCACCAGCCTGTATATGCATCGTACCATTCGTCCGGCACAACAGAATATCCGAAGACGCCGTGCGCCACACGCTTCTCCAGCGCTGCCCGGATTGCGGGCGCTGTCTGGAAATCCATGTCCGCAACCCACATGGGCAGTTCCTTTTCTCCCACATCCCATTTCAGGGATCCCTGATTTCTCCTGTCAACCAACGAGTCAAAATCGTATGTCATATGTCCACCCATGCCCTTTCGCACTACTCCCTGCAAATAATCTTGGTCTTGCCGGGATCGATCTTGTCCTTCTCCAGAATCAGCTCCCCGATGGACTCTGCACGGATGCAGCCGCCTGAGGGATTCAGGACGCTGTCTATCTTGCTTGTAATCTCCGCATCCACGGTGGAATACTCAAACGCCAGCGTGGTGTTGATCAGCTTGCAGTTCTTCATCACCAGATTGTCAATGTAACACATTCCCTGCAGACTCTCGATGGTGCAGTTGATCAGCGTGAGATTTTTTGCGTTCCATCCCAGATACTCCCCGGAAATGAAGGAGTCATATACGGTCACATGATCGGTATTCCAGAAGGAATCCTTGGAAAGCATCCGCGCGTTGCGGATTTCTATATTTTTTCCTCCGTCAAAGGAATAATTTCCCACCAGTTCAAAATTCTGTATCTTCATGTTGGTGCTGTTCATGGCAAAATAATCGCCTCTCGCACTCACATGCTCCATGGTCACATCATCGCAGCTCCAAAACGTCTCCGCTGCATTGGGGAACGAAACGTTTTTCAGGGCAACGCCCTTACAACGTCTAAAGTTCTTCGGTGCCTCCACCAGCGTATCCGTCATGGTGATATTGTCCGTATACCAGATTCCCGCCCTTGCCATCTCAAAGAGGGTGCAGCTCTCCACGGTTATGTTTTTGCTGTACCAAAGCGGATATTTCCACTTGAACATGCTGCCGTTCAATGTAATGTTGCGGCTTTCCTTCAAGGGAGATTCCCCATCCGCAAAAATGGTATCGTAAATATCCAGATTCTTCCCCTGAAACAGCGCTCTTTCCCCCGTCAGAAATTCCTGCTTTATCACCGCATTTTCCATTCTTTTCACCAATCCTTTTCGTTTTGTATCCTGTTATTTCTGTTCCTTGTAACCGATGAGATCCTTCACGACCTCGCCCGCCACGATCAGACCTGCCACGGACGGCACAAATGCAATGCTTCCCGGAATGTCCCTCCGCTCCGTGCATTTATGGGCGGCGCCCGGCGGACAGATACAGTTTGTCCTACAACTGATGGACATGTCCTCCTTCGGCTTGATTGCCTTTTCCGTGGAATACACCACCTTGAGCTTCTTCACGCCGCGCTTTTTCAGCTCCCGGCGCATCACCTTTGCCAGCGGGCACATGGTGGTCTTGTAGATGTCCGTCACCGCAAACTTTGTGGGATCCATCTTGTTTCCGGCTCCCATACTGCTGATGACCGGAACGCCCGCCGCCTGCGCCTGCATGATAATATCGATCTTTGCCGTCACCGTATCCACGGCATCCACCACATAGGAATAGGAAGCAAAGTCAAACTCCGGCGCCGTTTCCGGCAGATAGAAGCACTGGTGCGTCACCACCTCCGCATCCGGGTTGATGGACAGAATCCTATCCTTCATCACATCCACCTTGTACTGCCCCACGGTCTTCCGGGTTGCAATGATCTGCCGGTTTATGTTGGTCAGGCAAACCTTGTCGTCATCGATCAGGTCGAAGTGCCCCACGCCGCTGCGCGCCAACGCTTCCACCACGTAGCCGCCCACGCCGCCGATGCCGAATACGGCAACCCTCGCGTCGCGCAGAGCCACAATTCCTTCTTCTCCTATTAAAAGCTGTGTTCTGGAAAATTGATTCAGCATTTGTGCCTCCGATCCTAGTATACCCTGTTTTTTATCATAGTCTCAATAATCCCGGTAAGTCAATAGATTTTCTTGTTCTTAATTTTGTTCAAAACAAAGGAGCGGAAATTCCGCCCCTCCTGCTTTCTTTTCTTGATTATTACTGTCCCGCAGCCCCCTTATGCGTCCTCTCGTACTCCTCGATAAAGCCGTCCATCTCAGCAGCATGCTGCGCCAGCTCCTGCAGCACATTTCCGATTACCGTAAACCGCTCCGCGTTGTTTGCGCACATGGCGTTTGTCTCCTCTGCGGAGGCGCTCACCTCCTCACCGGTGGAGGAGAGGTTGTTGGTGTCGTCCACCAGCGTTGCGTTGGACTCCTTCAGGGTGCGGATATTTTCGCTCATGGTGATGGAGGTCTGTTTGAGCCCCGTCATGCCGGTGCGGATATTGGCGAAATTATCCTCGATGTCGTGGATCATGGAGATCTGGCCGCTTATCTTACCCATCACCACATCCATGGAGGATATGGTGTCCGCCGCATTTTTATCCAGCATGGAAATAATGTGCTCGATGCTTTCCGTGGAGCGCTTGGTCTGCTCGGAGAGCACCCGGATCTCCTCCGCCACAACCGCAAAGCCGCGGCCTGCGTCCCCGGCTCTCGCCGCCTCTATGGAAGCGTTCAGCGCAAGGAGATTGGTCTGGGACGAAATCTGCTGGATGATGCCCGTGATCTTCTGCATATCCTGCGTGTGCGTATGGAGCTGCGCCATGTTGTCCTTCACCATATTGTTTTCCTGCTCGATCTCCTCCGTGCGGGCCACAATATCGCCCACAAGCTGCTGCCCCTCCTTCACGCTGGCTCTGGTCTCCTTTGAAATCTTTTCCAGCTCATCCGCCACTTCCATCGTCTCATCGATAATGTCCTGAATGTGGTTGGTGACCTCAGCCTGCTCCTGAATGCTGGTCGCCGTATTTTCCATGCTGACTGCGATGTCGGTCATGGCCGTATTGACGGAGTTGGTAGACTCCGTGAGCTCCTCCACCAGAGAACGAATGGAGCTGGTGGAAGAATTGACAGCGCTGCCCACCGACAGAATGGACTGCATCATGGCATCCTGCTTCTTGTGCGCCGCTTCAAACTCCTCAAGCTCGTCCTTCATATGGATTCCCGCCACCTTCGCCGCATTGTAGATGCCCACGCTGAGCGCACTCGCAAGCAGGCAGACCATGAAGGTTCTGTTCAGCTCCACCACATCCCTCATACCTTGTCCGACATAGGAGTAAACCGCATTGAAAAAGCATGCTGCCAGAACCACGATATTTGCCCGGATTTCCATGGGCTTGTCAAAAAACATGATCATGGTGATCAGGGTAGGGTAAATAAACAGATTGAACATGAAAATAGTTGAGGTCAGACACATCAACTCAAAAGCAATAAAAAAGATCAGAAATGCAAGATAGTGATATTTTGTGGAATAGGGATTTTTCAGATACCCTGCGATTGCAACCACGATGGCAAGCAAAAGCGCATCTGCCGTGAGAAGCATTTTTACCGGGTTGTTTCCCTGTAAAATCATGCCGAGAAGCACGACGATCAAAATGACGGAATCAATGGAAATCGTCAGTGCAAGCGCACGGTTGGCGCGTTTTAAAGACCGCTGTTCTAATGTGAGATTGACCTCATCCATAAAATGTACCCTCCTTCTGAAATAGGATCCGATCGATGTTGTTGTAATTTCAGAATAAAGGTTGTAGTAGGTCTAAGGTCAAGAATTTTTTAAAAAATTTTAGTACTTTTGCACTATTGGTAGGTAAATTTCAAAATAATTGTCTATTTGTTCATCATTTACGAAACTGAAAACATAGAAAGCAAATCCCTCGCTGCCACAGGCAAGCCCCATCTGCTCTGCCTGCTCCCGAAGCTCTGTCAGATGCCACTTTTCCTCACCGGGATTGGTGCTTTTCACCACCGTATATACGCAGCGGCAGCCCGGATGCACGGGCAGGCTTTCCGAATCCTTCTTCCATGGCGTCAGATCCAGCATGAAATCCCGCACAATAAACTCCAGATTCGTGCTGTCGTAGGCGCCATCCTCCCCCTGCGTGATTCCCAGACAAAGATTTCCAAAGGAAAAGATGGGGGATGTAAGGATCTGTTTCATGGACAGGTATTGCAGGGAAGGGCTGTCCTGATGGTAGAGAATGTAGCAGTCCTGCAATTCCTTGACGGAAACAACATTAAGACCCGCACGCAGATTCATCAGATGCTGTTTCATATATTTCATTTTTTCCACTCTGGTGCGCAGCACCAGAATCTCTCTCTCGTTCTCCTCGATCAGGCGGTCAAACTGCCCCTCCACTTCGTCAAAGGACTGCTGCTGCACAAGCTGCCGGATCTTGTTGATACCGATGCCAAGCTGCCTGTAAAGAGAGATTCCCATGACCCGCTGTATTTCCTGAAAATTATAGTAGCGGTATCCGTTGCCCGGGTTTCTCGTCGGATGCACCAGACCCTCCTTTTCGTAGAGCCTGATCGCATCCGCCGAAATACCCAGCAACGCCGCTACCTCATGTATCGCATATTGTTCCTTCATCCAAATTTCTTTCCCCTGTTCCCCGCCTACAGTTCAAATCTTCCGATCAATTCCCTCAGCTTTGCAAGACTCTCCCTGCTCTCGCTGAGAACTTCATAACCCTGCGTGGTCTTTGCGGCGGCATCCGAGGATTTCTCCGCAATCATGTTCACGCCCTCTGCGGACTGGTTGATGGTCTCATTGACATTGCTGATCGCATCCGTGATCTCGCTGATCTTCTCATCCAGCTCGGTGATCTCGCCGTAGATACGGTTCATGGAATCCGCAAACGTGTTGGCATCCATATCATAATCCTCGCCGATCTTTCTGAACGCCTCGTAGTCCGCAACCACTGTATTTTCCAAGAAATCCATAATGGTTTCGATGCAGTCCGTCATGTTGGAAACAGCGCTGTTGACCTCCGCCACCATATCGTTGATTCCCTCCACCGTGTGGTAGGTCTGGTTTGCCAGATTGCCGATCTCTGTTGCCACTACCCCGAAGCCTCTTCCTGCCTCGCCCGCTCTCGCCGCCTCAATGTTAGCGTTCAGGGCAAGCAGGTTGGTCTGCTCGGAAATTTCCTTAATATTGTCGGTGAGACCGTTGATCTGCTCCACCGCCTTCAACTGCTCGATTGCCGATGCCGTTCTCTCCTTCATGGAACCGTAGATGCCGAGCGCCTTGTCGCTGGAGGAAATCGTGGTACTGCGAAGCTGTTCCGCTCTGCCCTTGACCTGACCGGAGGTTTCCTGTCCGTCCTTGGAGAGCGTCCGGATATCCTCGGTGCTCTGCTTGATCCGGTTGATATTCTCCGTGATCATGGTGGCGCTTGCGGTGGTCTCTTCCATTCCCGCCGCCATCTCCTGCGTGGTAGCCGAGTTGTCCTCCGCCATCTCGCTGGTCTGGCGCATGATTGCATCCAGCTTATCCATATCGGAGAGAATCGTGTTCTCCGCATTTTCCATATCGCCGACGAGTCCGCGGAACACTTTTCTCATATCGGATACAGCGCCCGCCATAACACCAGTTTCATCCTTGCGCTTCGCCAGAATGTCCCCGGCTCCGGATTTCTTAAAGTTCAGATTGGCGGTCTGACGCACAATTCCCGTAATCTTGGAGATCGGCGCTGCTATGTTTAAGCTGAGGAAAACACCCAGCCCGATACACAGAACCAGGCAGACCGCACAAATGCCGATCAGCATCCCGGAGAGCTTTACCGCAGCCGCGTTGATCTCACTGTCCGGCGCTGCCAGCGCAAGGTACATACCGTTGCGCAATCCGGTAAACACGAGGCTCTTGGACGCACCCTTTAAGGAATAACTCAGAATCTTTCCCGCATTTTCGGGATTGCAGAGCTCCTCTTTCACGGCTTCGCCCATGCCCGTATCGACCAGATCCGTGCCGCTCTCATAAACGGGATGGAACATCGCATTTCCCGCGCTGTTATAAAGGAAGGAGTAGCCCGTCTCAAATGCGGAGGTCTGTTCCACCATGTCCGTGATCTTGGAAAAGTCAATATCCATGCCGATGATGCCGACGGATTCGCCGTTCACATACAGGGGAACCACATAAGAAATCATATAAATGTTCACATTGCCGTTCAGATACGGCTCCATCCACAGAGGCGCCCCGTTCTGCACCGGAATGTAATACCAGCCCACATGCGCCAGATCCGTCTTGTCGTACATGGTGAAATCCGTTGGCGTGGAACTTGTGAACGCTTCCTCCGTGTTGTTTCTTGTGAGGAAGATTCCCGATGTGGGGGCAGTGAAATCCGGGTTGTACCGCACATAAACACAGATTGCGCCCTCCGTATTTTCGCCGAACTTCACAACATCATCCATCAAGTCGTTGGTATACTGGGTCACATAGCTGTCATTGTTCTTGAACTTTGAGAAATCCAGCCTGTCCATGGCGATGCTGCTCAAGGTATCCACGGACTGTTCAATTCTGGAGATCTGCGCATCAATCTCGCTGCCCCCTTTCTCACATATCAGGGCAAGCTCTTTCCCCGCATCCTCATTGGACATCCGGTAAACGTTGTACACACTCAGAAGTCCGATGGTGACGGAGGAGAGCAAGGTACACACTACAATGCTTACAATAATCTTCGCTTTAATGGATTTCATGGTAATCCCCCTTATTGTTCCTTTTGACATTAATTATATAATATTTTGTCGAATTCCTCAATATCTTCAAGACAATTTTCAGTTTTCATTGCAATTATCTGCCTTCTTTTTTCCAAAAAGTTTTTGCAGGCAGCTAAAGGCAACCATCACGCCCAGTACCATGAGCAATACCGCCACAATCAACTGAAGTCCGTCCACCAGAAAGGTCGCCTGACCTGCCGCCACATTCTGCACCAAGGCAATCGTTTTCTGCACCAGCGCGGTAAACGTGACCACAAGCATCATTCCCATGGGGAAGTACAGCATCCAGCCCGTTCTGCCGGTAGTTTTCAGGAACACCGCAAGTGCAATCAGCACAAGCGCTGCCAGAAGCTGGTTTGCGGAGCCAAACAGCGGCCATACATTGTTGTAACCGCCGAGAGTCAGCAGATAGCCGAAAAACAGGGTGACCACGGTCGCAAAATACTTGTTGGTAAGAACCCTCTGAAGCGGTGACATCTTGGAAGGATCTGTGGTGTCACCCAAAAACAGCTCCTGAAAGGACATACGACCGATACGGGCAACAGAATCCAGCGAGGTCAACGCCAGCGCGGACACACACATGGTCATAAACACCGTTGCCACCTGAACCGGCACACCCATCTTTTCCAAAAATCCCGCAACGCCTGCGGAGAAGATGGCAAAAGGCGTTCCCTCAGGCTTGGTTCCGCCGACCGCTACCGCTCCGACTACCACGAGCGCAATCACGCCCAGAAGACTTTCCACCACCATTGCGCCGTATCCCACCATCGGCATATCCTTTTCATTGCTTATGGTCTTAGAGGATGTACCGGAGGAAACCAGACTGTGGAACCCGGAAACCGCACCGCATGCAATCGTCACAAACAGGGTGGGGAATAAGCTGCTGCCATTTACCGTATAGTCGGTGAACGCATTCAGCTCCATGTTAGGATGCGCTACTACAACGCCAAGCACCGCGCCGATGATCATGCCGAGCAGCATGAAGGTGGTCATGTAATCCCGGGGCTGCATCAACAGCCACATGGGCATAACGGACGCCAGAAACAGATATGCCATGATGATGTAGATCCATGCGGTCTTGGACGCATAGAGCGGAAGCTTCATGCCGACGGCGAACATAACTACCAGAAGTCCGATGGCAACCACCGCCTTGACAAGCTCATTCATCCTGCCGACCTTTTTCTGAATCAGACCGAACACGACCGCAACCAGAATAAACAGCATGGAAATAGACGCTGCACTGGAATTTGCGTAAGCCACGGAGGTGTCCTCAATGCCGGTTCCCACAAAGGTGCCCGCCACCATGTCGGTGAACGCCGCAATAACCAGAAGCGTAAACAGCCAGCAGAAAAGCATGAACAGCTTTCTTCCCGCCTTTCCTATGTACTTTTCGATAATCATTCCCATGGACTTTCCTTCGTTTTTAACGGAGGCGTACAGCGCACCAAAATCCTGCACCGCACCAAAGAACAGGCCTCCCACCAAGAGCCACAGGAGCACGGGCACCCAGCCGAATACCGAGGCAAGGATCGGTCCCGTCACAGGGCCCGCACCCGCAATGGATGAAAACTGGTGGGAAAATACCGTAAATTTTGAGGAGGGCACGTAATCCTCTCCGTCCTCATGGGTGTACGCAGGCGTCTTTGCCTTCGGATCAATGCCCCACTTTTTGGCAAGCCATCTTCCATAGAAGAGGTATCCTGCACCCAGAACCACAATTGCAATCAGGATAATTACTAAACTATTCATACTGTTCTCCAATCCGCCGTACTCCGGCTGTTTTTTAGCAGAAAGTAGTTTCCTATGATACAAAATAGAATCCTGCTTGCAGGATTCTCCGCCTGCGGCGGGTCGCTCTTGCGACATGCTACCTCTCCGCCGCAGTGCGATCCTGCCCGGAGGGCTTTTGATTTCATGGGAAATTACTCCGTAATTTTCCCATGAAATCAAAAAGCCTTCCGTCCCGCATACAACTACTTGTACGCAAAGACGAAAGGCTTATCCTTCCGCGTTACCACTTTGTTTGCCGCATAATCCGCGACCGCTCAATCCCGTCTCAACACAATCCAAACTGCATTTTTAACAGGCGTCCTTTTAACGGGGGAAACCGGTGACACCTACCGCCCGAAGGTTTCAATGCACTTCTCACAGAGGATAGCTGCCCCGATCCGCATACCGCCTCACACCGTCCGGCGGCTCTCTGCAATGCACTGATACTGAGGAGCCCTGTTCTGCTCATAGAATTTTTCTTTCTGTTTGTTTGACACAATAGCACTATTTTTTGTGGGCGTCAAGAGGGGAAAAGGGGAAAATTTTTGAGTTTATCAAATAAGTGAATTTGAGTTTTTAACAAAATAAGTGAAATGATTTGACAAAAATTTGAGTTATTTTTAAGTTGTATTTAATTATTTTTGAGTTTTTGACTTTTTTTGAGTTTCTTGCATATAAGTAAAAAGAATGTTAAAATAGAAATTGAGAAATGGAGGAACTTAAATGACAGCAGAAGAATTGATTTACAGACTTTATATCATTCAAAAAATGAAATCGGAAACAAATACACTTGAAATAAAAAGTGCGGAAAAAGGATGTCCGCAGCATTTGTATGATTCGTTATCCAGTTTTTCAAATCAAGACGAAGGTGGAACTATTATTTTCGGAATTGATGAAAAACAGGATTATAAAGAAGTAGGTGTATACGACCCACAGGATATACAAAAGAAAATAAATGAACAATGTTTACAAATGGAACCCATTGTTCGTCCATTGCTAACAGTTGTGGAAAAGGATGGGAAATCCTTTGTATCAGCCGAAATTCCGGGAGTAGACTTGGCAGACAGACCCGTATTTTATAGAGGTAAAGGACGCTTAAAGGGCTCATATACGCGAGTGGGGGACAGTGATGAACCCATGACCGAATATGAGGTTTATAGTTACGAGGCATACAGAAAAAAATATCAAGATGATGTCCGTGGAGTGCCAAGAGCAACGTTGGCGTCTCTGAACCAAGATGAATTGGCTCTTTATACGGATTTGTTAAAAAAAGGAAAACCTAATCTGGCAAGCTTGGATAACGAACGCATTTATGATCTGATGAGTATCACAAGGAATAATGAAATAACATTGAGTGCAATAATTATTTTCAGTCCGTATCCACAGGCATATTTTCCACAATTATGCATTACTGCAATTGCTGTGCCGGGGACTGAAATTGGGGATTTGGGAGATTCGGGAGAGCGTTTTCTGGATAATCAACGAATTGAAGGCAGCATTTCAGAAATGCTTGACGAAGCAATTCGTTTCGTAAAAAAGAACATGAAAAACAAGACCATTATTGATCCTTCAACCGGAGTACGCGAGGATAGAACCGATTATCCTATTACTGCTGTCAGAGAAGCAATTATCAACGCACTGGTTCACCGCGATTACAGTATCCACACAGAAGGTATGCCAATACAGATTATTATGTATGAGGATAGAATGGAGATCAAAAATCCAGGAGGCATATACGGAAGAATTAAAGTTGACCAGTTGGGAAAAATGCAGCCGGATACAAGAAATCCTGTGTTAGCGTCGGCTTTGGAGACATTACGCATCACAGAAAACAGATACTCCGGAATACCGACAATTCGCAAAGAACTGGAAAAGTATAATCTGAAGGAACCAAAATTTGCAGATGAGAGGGGCAGTTTTATGGTGACTTTTTATAAGGCTGATCAAATTCCCAAAACAGAACCGGAAATAGAAAGTATAAACAATCTGCTGATATTCTGTAAAACACCACGCACCAGAAAGGAAATAAGTGAATATCTAGGATTGTCGTCAGTTGCTTATGCTATTCAGACGTATGTAATGCCGTTGGTAGAAAGCGGAATGCTTAAAATGACTAATCCGGAAAAGCCAAGAAGTTCAAAACAATTGTTTTATAGTGAAAATATTTAAGTTGTTTTGAGTTGTTTGAGAAAAAAATTTGAGAAACTAAAATTATTTGAGAAAAAATTTGAGTTATTTTTGAGTTTTTGAGTTTTATAACCCGGGGCGAGGAAACTCGCCCCGGGTTTATGTTGAAATCTTTAAATTGCTTATTGATTTACTTTGGACTTCTTGGTGATGCTTATTGCTTGCAGCCCTGACAGGGCTGCAAGCAGAAGGAGCGTCCAGAGCGTTATGTGGCTGTCGTAGCCGGTCTGGGGTGCGTTGACTGCGATGTAGTCCGCCGCGTTTCCAGTCACCGTGAAGTCGGTGGCTGCGGAGCCGTCCGCCCACATGATCTCAAAGCTGTGGCTGCCCTCGGAGAGGGTGTTTAAGTACTCCGGTTTCAGTGTAACAATAGTGGAGCCCTCCGTCACGATATAGTTTGCCGGATCGATCAGAACGCCGTCCACCTTAACACCGGTGAACTTGGAGAACTCGCCGTTTCCTCTGATCGCCATGCTGCCGTCCTCATTCCGTACCCAGCTGCTGTTTGCGCCATCCATGATGTAGTAGGAGGCAGGCGCCGGGGTTGCCGGTGCAGGGGTTGCGGGTGTTGCAGGAGCGGGTGTCGGGGTTACAGGCGCAGGCGTCGGTGTCGCGGGGGGTGCCCCTGCGGCGCTTATCATTATGGTGATTGAAATATACAATTGAACATCGCCCGCGTCCACCGTTTCGGGACAGATCACATCACCGGTCAGGGTTATTCCCTGCTGTTCAGTCTCACTGGGGCTATAAACTTTTTTCAGGGGCTCAGTATCCCATGTTACCGTTGCCGATGCCACCGTCTTGTTTGCTGTCTCGATACCCACCGTGGCAGGCAGTTTTTTAATGATTTCATCTGCGGCTGTTCCGTTTGCCACTGTGATCGTCGCAGGTGTGGTGATGCTCATGAGCTTGTCCTTTCCCCCCGGCGCTGCCGGCGTCCTTGCAAACTCATATGACACGTAAAGATTTCCGAAGTTTTCTTCCTTCCAGACTTGGGTTGCTGCCTCTCCGTTCACTGTTGCGGTTGTACTGTTCGTAAATTCATATCCGCTCGGAGCCTTCAGCATTACAGTTACCCCATATTGCGTTCCCCACTGTGCAACTTTATCATTCGGCGTCCAGCCCATTGCAGTGCAGCTTACTCCTTCCTGTGCACAGGTTGCGTCAACATAAGTGGGAATAGGGGAACCCGGTACCGGAGCAGGAATTTTAACTTCTACATTTGAAATCTGAATCGGAGTGGTACTTCCTGACCCGCTTATGATCACGGTGATGGAGGTAGTCAATGAAACTCCGTTTGCGTCCACTGTATCGGGGCAGGTCACCGTACCGGTCAGGGTTACTCTCTGCTCCTTAGTCTCAGTAGCGCTATATCCACCATTTTCCAAAGGATCCTTGTTCCACTCTACCGTTGCCGATGTCACTGTCTGATTTTCCGTCAAGATATTCACCGTTTTAGGCAACATGTCCTCGATTATCCAGTAGTTTGTTCCGTTTGTTACCGTGACCGGGTCGGGCGCAATGATTTCCTTAAGCTTGTCCTTTACCGTCGCAGCAGTGAAGCTGTGTGTCACGGTAAGTGTTCCATCTCCATTCTTGGTGGCGGTTGCCTGCTCTCCGTTCACCGTTGCGGTTGTGCTGTCCGTAAATTCATATCCGCTCGCAGCCGTCAGCCTCACGCTTGCAGTATATTCTCTTCCACCTACTACGGAGTCATCATTCGGCGTCCATGTCAGCACCGGTTTAGTGTTGCTCACGCCGGTCGTTGCACAGGCGGCATTCGCGGCGAGCCAGTTGCCTGCTGTCGGAGGGTCAATCGTAACTTCTACGCTTGAAATCTGCTCGAGTGCGGTTGGTTCAGGTGTTGCAGTAACGGCGTAAAGCATGCCGTCCGATACATTTTCCAACCATATCTTACATGTTGACAGGTCGACATACTCCAACCACGGCGCCGTGGCAACGTTTACTGTCGTGCTGGGGCCAATCGTCGTGCTGTAAAGCTTATCCGTTCCATTATCATTTCCCAGTACCATAAGATACACATTTCCTGTTGCGGCTGTATCCTTTTTGGCGGTGATCACTTTTGTTTCCGCATTATAGGTAACGGTTCCGATACTCTTTCCGGTTCCGTCCAGTCTCAGGATCATAGGACTGCTAGTGGAAACCGTCGTATTTCCCTCTGCCGCTCTCCCGGCGAAAGCAAACAGAACGTTGGTCAGATTCAGATTTGCCGCGGGGCGGATGTCTGCGGTGGAATCGACAAGGTTACCGTTAGTTCTTGTCGATTCAGGATTCGCAACAAGTATCCAGTCATTTTCCTCACCTAACGTACCAATCGAGCGCGTCCAGAAAATACTTCCCTTGCTCCAATAAGCACTGCACGATAATATTTTCCCATTGGAGCTTCCTACTTTTACAGTATTGTTATTAATCTCTGTAACAGGAACGTACAACTTGTCAGTAGTCGTATAAATCTTGTTATTCTTTGTATCTTCCAGTGTAACTGTTGTCTCCTGTATTAAAGCTTTTTGCGCCTCTGAGAAATAGGTAGTGCCTGCAACCATGTTCCGTAACTTGTCTCTTAAATCACTTGCTCCGTAATGATTGGCATATACTTTTTCTCCGGAATAATCTTTTTCAACTGCATCATAGTTAAATGAAACGTCAATTGCAATCGGACTTGCAGCAAAAATAACTGTATTGTCACCATTCACGCCATCATCCTTACCCAGAACATACCATTGTAGCTCGCTCCTATTTTCGTCTTGACCAAACGCAATCTTGCAGACATTGTTTGCGGTTCCGTCTGCTTTGGGTGCAAATGTATTGTCCATCAACTGGTCTTTGCTTGCATAGGCTGCCAGACTGGGCTCATTGCCCGCTGCCTGCACCGTGATCGTGTTGTCCGGCGTCAGGGGAAGCAGTCCCAGAAACATGACCGCCGCCGACAGGGCCGCGATTCCTCTCTTTATTTTCTTTTTCATTTTCATGTCAACTCCTCCTTGTAAATAAATCTACATTTTGGTACGATGATTGTATCATGTACCTTAAGGGACAAGTCAAGTCTTTGCATAAAAAATGGAGAGAAAAAATGAAACAGGACGAAGGACAACTTTTTCAAATCGGGGAAATCGTGAAAATCTTGGGAGTGACGAGAAAAACCCTGCTGGTTTACGAATACAATGGGCTGCTGACGCCTGCGGTCAAAAACCTGAACAGCGGCTACCGCTACTATTCCGCCGACAACATGACGCAGATACGCTCTATCCGCTCCTTGCAGGCGCTGGGTCTGTCTTTGCAGGAAATCAAAGAGTACTATTACAGTACGGAAAATATTGATGAGCATCTGGAGCGGCTGATGGAGCTGCGCGCAACACTGGACCGCAATATCCAGATGCTTCAGGTGCGTGCCGCAAAGCGCGGAGATCTGACGGTTCACCGTCTGACCCTGCCCAGACAGGTATGCTTTTGCCGCCGGTATCTGTGCGAGGACATTGCCGAAGCCACACTCCGTCTGCATGACACTTACATTGCAGCCGCCAGAACAGGAAAGATGCCCCTGTATGCAAGAATGTTCACCATGCGAATGGCACAGGACTGCAATACGCTGGATCTTCTGTGCTGCATTCCGATGGAGGACAGCTACTCGGGAGAGGAGCGTATGGAGTTTGTGGAAACACCTGCAATAGGTATTTATTACCGTGGGCCTTACGAGGGAATCGGCAATGCAATGGGTACTCTGGTTGAATATGTGAAGAAGAACCATATTTCCGTGACGGGGCCGTACCGCTCGATCTATCTGGAGGGCCCGCCCAACCGCGGAAAGAACAGTCAGGACTATGTCACGCAGATTGCGGTACCGGTCGAACCGTTTTAGACCGTCATTCCGTCTCGCATTCTGTCTGTAACAATGTTAAAAATGCCGTGGGATCATATACTGTGACAGAGGACTTTTCATAATCCTTCGCATTGCGGGTAACAATGCAGTCCATTTCCGAGCGGACTGCCGTTTCCACCATGATTGCGTCCTCGTAATCGCTGATTTCCGAAGAAATTGCCTTGCGGCAATCCATAGATGTGGTGTCTAACAAATGAAAAAGTGTAAATAATTTACTTAGAATTTTTCTCGTTTCCGAGTCATTATGGGTCAGGCGGTGCGTCAGGTAATAGATATCTGCAGCCGCCTTTGCCGTAATGTAGCCCTCAAATTGCCTGTTGGCGCAATACAGGAAAATCTTTTGTGCCGCTTCCGCAAACGGGACACGGGATTGCAGGGCGTCGATAATTACACAGGTATCCATCAGAACTCTCATATATTATTCAGTCTCTCCTCCTTTGCTTCTTCCAAAGTCATATCCGCAGGGAGCACACCAAACAGAGATTTGGCAACATCCACCCTGTCCTGATACGGATTGGACAATTTTGCAACTACTTTTCCGTTACGGGTAATATAAATATCCTCTGTTTCAGCCAGTATAAGATATTTTCCGAGATTCATTTTCAATTCGGTTGCGGTAATTGACATTTCTTCTCACCTTCCTTCCCGGGGAGAATTTCTCTCTCCTATATATTATTATATACAAATCGCACGATTTCATCAAGAAAATCGTGCGATTCTGCAAAACATTCTCTAAAACTTTCCCCGGATCAGATCCTGGCGGATGCTGAGGGCGCCGTTCTTCTTGTATTCACGGTCAATAGCATCCAGAACATCGAGTCTTGTGACCGGGCGCTTTTCCCATGCGGCAAGGTACGCTGCCTGCAGGGCGGCGGACTTGATGCTGCTGCCGGACAGCTCTGCCTGCTTGGAAATTGCGGTAAAGTCGATATTCTCCTTCGGCATCTCCTCCGGGAACACCTTCTCCCACAGGCGCTGTCTGATCTCCGCATCCGGCAGGTTCATGGGCACGATAAAGGTCAGTCTCCTGCGGAAGGCGGCGTCAAAATTGTTGAGGTTGTTGGTCGCAAGGAAGGAGATTCCGTCGTATTCCTCGATCTTCTGGAGCAGATACGCGATCTCCGCGTTGGCGTAGCGGTCGTTGGAGCTTGAAACCTCCGTCCGCTTGGTAAAGAGCGCGTCCGCCTCGTCAAAGAAGAGGATGGCGTTGGCATGCTTTCCGGTCTCAAAGATGGCGGAAAGGTTTTTCTCCGTCTCGCCGATATACTTGCTTCCGATCTGCGACAGATCAATGCGGTAAATATCGAGCTTCAGCTCGTTTGCCAGCACAGTCGCAGCCATGGTCTTTCCCGTTCCGGGCGGGCCGTACAGCAGGACGGAAAAGCCCCGCCCGTAGGGCATCTTCTTTGCAAAGCCGTAATTCTCATACACCACCGCCCGGTTCTTTGCATATGCCACAATTCTTTTAAGCTCCTGCTCGCTCTCCTGATTGAGCTCCATGTCCTCCCATGTAAAGCCGGTCTGCAGCCGCTTTGCCTTGCTGCCGAAATTGACCTTACATTCCTTGCGGATCGCTTCCGAAAGCATCTGCTCGTCTATCTGTTCCTCGCCGCTCACGGAAAGCCGGTCTGCGATCTGGCAGATCGCCTTGGGCGTCAGGGAATATTTGGACACTATGACGTCCAGATCCAGCTCGGGCGAGAAATGCAGCTGTTTTTCTTCCCCGAAATGTTTCCAGAACTCCTTTTGCAGCCCCGCGGAGGGTCTGTGGAACTCCACGGAGAACCAGACTCCATCCGTCACTGCCTCGGACAGCTCCTCCTGCTCCGAGGACACAAAGAGCAGCATGATATATTTTTGCAGCAGCGCCAGAACCTCCTGCACCGCTTTTCTGTCTTTTTCTTCATAGGGGACATGATCCAGATGCAGATATACGCCCTCGATCATGCATTTGCCGATAATGTCATAGAGAAGCGCTTCCCTGTCCCGGTACTCCATGTTGAGCAGAAGCGGCAGATCGACGCTTAAAAAGCTCTGTCCGGTAAGTCCCGCCAGATAGCGGAGCAGAAATTTCTTTCCCGTTCCCTGCTCGCCGGAGAGCAGGATCACGCCGCGCTTTTCTCTCTCAATTAATCCTCCCATCAGCTCCAGCATCTGCGCCGCCGTCTCATCCCCGGCGATGGGCGCCTCCTGCCCTTCTTCCCCTGCCAGTATCCTTGCATACGGATAGAGCTTTCCCATCTTTCCGGGATTTCCCATCAGAAAGTCCCGGATCCTCTCATTTAAGCACAGACGCTTTGACAGGCTGGATTCGTCCGCTTTTCCCTGAAACCGCCGGTCAAACACAAAGGTACCCAGATAGCCGTCCTCATCGGAGAGCAGCGCAATATCCTCATACTGCATAGGCATGAACAGCGCACAGATGTCGTACACGAAGCCCACTGTGGGACGTATGGACTCCGCCGGCTCCTCCTGCAGCACGCCGTAGATACGCTCGTATTTCCGGTTCAGATCCGGCATGAAGGAAAGCACAACCGCCATGATCTCGGGATAGGTAAATTCATGCAGCATCCGCAGTACGTCGAAGGGAAAAAATATGCCGTTCTGCGCCGCCGTCTCTCCCTTTTTTAAGAGGGTCTGGAAGATTCCCAGAATCACATCCTCCGTCCCGGTATTCGGGGAAAAGGGGCGGGGCTCCAGCGCCCGCATCAGCTCCTCGTCCCGGAATACCGTTCCGATCCTGCAAAAGCTTTTCTCCAGACTGTTTTCCTTTATGACAAGCTGCATGCTGCAAAGCATGTCAACAAACTGCATCCAGTCGTGGTACTGCTCCTCGACGGAGCGGTACGGGCTGTCGTCCAGATTTTGAAAATATAGCGTTGCCAATTCTAAATACTGTTTCTCGTTCATCGTAACTGCCAATCCTTATTCTGTCTTTCTTACGGGTTCTGCGCCAGGGATTCCCGGATCATCTGTCTCGTCCACTTCGACGCTTCCTGCGCTCTCCTGCGCCTTGCGCCGGGTCCGTCTACCTCCACCAGCTTCACCACGTTCACATGCTTGATGCCGCCGTAATTTACCTTGCCTTCTTCGTTCAGCGTAAACTCTTCCGCCACCAGATCATCGCTGACGTTATCCGACACCGGATTGTCAGGATTTCTCCTGAGCTCCTCCACGGAGACATTCTTCACCAGCGCTTTCTCCACCCGGAATCTCGTACCGGAGGGCACCAGCACCTCCTCCTCGTTGGCAACCTTGGAGAGCTGCGTGATATCCACCGCACCCTTTCCGTTCAACTCGTAGAGCGCCAGCACCGCCTTGTCGTAACCGGCATTTTCCACGCTCTTTCCGAAATACATCAACGCCTTTTCTATTCTCTTTGAGGTACTGGTCAGGGATCTTGTATCGTACTCCTGCCCCCGCGTCTGGTAGCTGCCGCCGCCGCTCTTTTCACCACGGAAGGTTTTGACATTGGCTGCATGCATGTAATCCGCCTCCGTGCTTCCTTTCTCTTTCTCGCGGCCTCCGCGCTCCTCCAGTGCGTCCTGTGCCATTCTTGCCGACACTCTTGTCAGGTCAAAGATCTGGTTCAACAGCTTGTCGTCCTTGGTCTCCGCCTTATAGGACGCCTGATAGCTGCCGAATTTCTTTTCGTCCACACGTTTGTCCTTCAGCTTCATCTTGCCAAACATGCCGCCCCACTTGCTGCCCACGTTCATGGTCATATAGGCTCCGGTGGTATAGATGTTCAGCGCAAGATCCTGCGCCTGCAATGCCATTGCATCGGTTCCCTGCGTGACCGCACTCTTGGCAAAGAGGGTCAGCTCCGGCAAAAGCTCCGTCTTGGATCTCACGCCGTTGATTTCATTGTATTTTTGCTGGAGCAGTTCGGTATCTTCCTTTAAATAGAACAATGTCTCCTGATCCCTCATCAGCTCTTGCTCTACCGCACGGCGCTGGGTGCCGTCCTTATCACCCTTGAAGCCCTGCTCTGGTTTCAGCAGAAGGCGTGTAATTGCCTTATTGATCTTGCGCTCCAGTGATTTGAGGGAGCTCTTTCTGGCACGAAGCACCTCATTGTAGACATCGGTCTGCTCTTTCAGTTCGTTGCTTTGCTGGATCCTGTCCTGCCTCTCCACGTTGCGCCCGATTTTTCGCTCATGCTCCTCTCTCGCCGCCTTCAGCTCATTCAACTGGATCTTATACACGGTCTCATGGGGGAACTGCTTGTTTTCCGCAAAGTTATCACGCAGGATCCCGGTATCCAGCGGGTCGATGTTGGTATACATGACCGCTGCCTCATCCAGAGACTCCGTTCCCCTGACGCCCGCATTGTGGGAGCCCTTCAATATCTCGTAAAGGGAGTGGTCGTGGGAGGACACCATCCATGCGATCAGCGCCAGACGGAAGTCCAGAAGCTCCTTCTGGCTCGCACCCATCAGGCGGTATGCGCCGAGCATACGAAGGGTCGTACCGGAGACGCCCGCCGTCTGCAGCATACCTTCCGCCGTCACATCTTTGTCGATCTTGAAGTAGGCAGCGCCTTCCTTCCATTGCAGCTTTTCCTCGCCCTTCTCATTTCTGACGACAGAGAAATCCCGCTCTCTTCTGCTGGGCTCTATGCCAAGCCTCTCATAATGGCTCAGGCCAAGACCTTTCTCTCCTTCCACAAGGGTATCGGTGCGCTTCTTGCGCTTCAACTGGTTGCCTATGGTGGCGTTCCAGATACGCTTGATGCCGCGCCACCAGCGGGAGAGTGCGGTGCCTTTGCCGCGCAGCTCCTCATCGCGCCTCACAAGATCCATCGCCATGCTCTTGGTATCAAAGACGTCTTTTCCTTCCTGATAGCGGGACTGTCCCTCCAGCAGGTCGTAATTGATACCCCACAGGTCGGGGGAGAGGGTCATCATGCCCTTCTCCCGGGTAATTCCCTGCAAAACGCCCTTGAAGGAGGTTCCCCGGGCAATCTGCTCCTTGGTATGGCCGCCGTTGATAAACATGCCGTTATACAGGAGGGTCATCTGCTCTCTCACGTTGCCGTCGCCGTTGATGACCTCATCCAGCATCTCCTTGTTTGCCTCGTCCGCCTCTTCCTGCGTGTACTCCTGTCCGTCCTCTTTCTTGTCGCCCGCCAGAACCTTCTTTACCTGCCCGGCGCCGCTGTTATCACGGCGCCCCTGCATCAGAGCTTCCACCACTGTTTTGTTGATCTTGACATCCGTGTCCTCTCCGTTGAAGATCTGCGCAAAATCCGTCAGGCTCTCCGCAGCTTCTATGTTCTGCTGCTCCTGCCCCTGCGGTACTCTCTCGCCGTCCCCGTAGTATGCGGTCAGAATGCGGCTGATCTTACCCATGGCGGTCTTGACCGCCTGCTTGGTGTAGGACATATGAAACAGCTTTGCTGCCAGATGATCCTCGTATTTTGTCGCTTCTTCCTTCCACTTCGGATGCCGGTAAATTACTTCATAGGCTTCCTTTGTAAAACTATCACCCATAATCACTTACCCCACTTTGATCTTCTTCACATAAGAGGCCTTGTTAGGCTGTTCGCACAGTATCCGCTCGGACTCTGCATTCCAGCCGCCCCTCTCCCGGAAGAAGTCGCCTCCGTTCTTGTCGGCTTCCTCTTTTGCCGCCTTCAGTCTCTGACGGACAGTCTCAAACCTTTCTTTCAGCGCGTCCATATATCTGGGTTCGATCACACCCTCCAGATTGGTGGCGAGAAGCTCCGGTGACATACTCATCAGGGTCTGGTACATCTCTTTGTCCATCATGCCGAATTTGTATTTTCCGTCGTCCGTGAAAATGCTGCCGGTATTCTCGCTGTCCATCTGCACGGATCTGCCGAACGCAAAATCGTTGTCAATTCCGGTCACGCCCTTCACGGTCAGCGTCTTCGCCTCATCATCCCTGTCGTACTGGACGAAGTAATTTCCTGCATGACGGTCTACCTGTCCGGTAATCATGTCGACGATCTGGAAGTTCAACAGCTTCTTCTGTGCCTCCGCCGTAAAGTGAACCTCATACCCCAGCTCCATTGCCATTTCACGCATACGGTACGCCGGAACACCCTCCGCCTGATCCATGATAAAGCCTTTCTTCTGCACGCCGTCCTCATTTACCACGATCGCGTCCCTGTTGCGCACGATGAGACCCTTCTGTCCCAAAAGCTCCGCCACTCGCTCGGAAGCAAAATTGCGCGCCGTCATGTCGGCGTTCCTGTCAAGCAGGAGGCTTTCCGCCAGTGCGGTGTCCACCGTCACAAATTTCTGGGATACGCCCTTTGCAAACTCTTTCCAGTTTTCAAGGTCTGCCTCTATCAACTCACGGGGATTTCCTCTGAAAAGCTCGTTCCACTCAGTATATCTGGACTCGTTGATCGTTCCGTTGTCTCTCACAAATACAATCATATTGGCAAAGGTACGCATATCCACGTCGGTTCCGTGTTTTTCGAGGGCTTTCAGTCTCTTTTCCATCACCTCTCTCAGCTCCGCATTCTGCAGCATGGGAAGCAGCTCGTTTGCACTTTCTATGAAGCCTTTCAGGTATTCATCCCCCTTGAAGTAGAATACCTTTTCTCCCTCCTGCAGCCGCTTGACGTCAGAAGCGCCCTGTCCCACATTCTGCCTCTGTCCTTCTACGTGGAAGGTCTTGATCTCCTGCGCCTCCACCACAACATCTAAAAGGGTCAGCGGTACGTTGCCGCCTGCCTCCATTGCCTTCGCCCTGAACTCCTGTGCAATTCCGGGAATGCGCTCCTTAAACTCCGTAAAGGTGCCGGAAATCTCCTGAATACCGGAAACCAGTCCGCTCACATCGCCGATTTTCTCCGCTCTCTCCAGCACGTTTCTCGCTTCCCGCAGATTTTTCTCGATGTAACCGAACATGCTCATCAGCGTCATAAGCGTTGCGTCAAAGAAGTCCTCCGGGGAGAGGGTAAGCGGCTGTGCCAGATATCTTGTCAGATCCTTCAGCCAGTCCCCGCATTCCGTCAGGGATTTCAGCACGGCGGTCTTGTCTTTCTTCTTGAGCTTCTCAATGCCCTCAACCTGTTTGGAGATTGCACCTACCTTCTGGGAATAGTCGCCGAAGCCGCCCATGAGCTTGCTCATTTCTGCTTTTTCCTTGGACAGGTTCTCTGCGATCTCCTCTTTTTCCGCCTCGTAGGTCTCCTTGGTCAGATATTCTCCGTTTACCGCGTCCACACAGCGGCTGCGGGCAAACTGCTCCACATAGCTCCGGTATTTCGTATAGAATCTCTTATTCTTTTCCCAGATGAACTTCTGTGCCGCCGGAACGGTCTCCTCCAGCGCCGGATTTTCCCGGAGCATGGCCTCGTACGCATCCATGGTCTTAAAGGAGGCAAACAGATCCACTGCATGGAGGGTCATATACTCCGGCGTCAGCATCTCCTCCGTCAGACGTACTTCACTGAGCTGCTTTGCCAGTTCGGGTAAGGTGCCCTGTCCTGCCACATCCCTCGCGATATTCCGTGCTTCCATAATGTCAAAGCTGTCTGCGCCCGCTGCGGGGTTTTCTATCTTTGCCGCCGCTTCCTTTTCCACAAACTGCCTGCGGAAAGCACCCAGATATTCCGCGCCCACGGCTTTCGTATATCCGATCTTCTCAAATTCGGGGGCATACTTCTTATTCACGGCTACTATCTTTTCATCCATCTGCCCGGTGCTCTGCAAAAGATCCTCATGATTCTCCTTGAAGGCAACCGTCTGTTCCATCATGGGCTCATTCCGGAAATAGGTTCCCGGCATAACGCGCAGTGCCTCGTACTCTCTTCCAAGCTGGGTCTGCATAATCAGGTAAGTAGCGTACCCATCCTTGTCTTCCATCTGTTCGGGGAGCTCCCGCACCAGGTTCTGAACCGCTTCGTTCACCCTGCCCATAAGGGATTCTTTTTTCCGGTAGTACGCCTCTATAAACCGTTTCTGGAACGTTTCCGGCATGAACTCGATCCGATCCAGACCAAGGGTAAGCTCCGTCTCATGGCACTCTGTCCACGCGCTGTTCTTGTCCTGCATATTAAGCACCGAGCTGTCCACATCCGCGGACGAGAAAAGCGTATGCATTTTGCCCACTTCCAGAACGGCATTGAAAAAGCGTTCCGGATCGCCGGACTCCAGCTCTTTCCGTAAAATATCCGCTGAATCCAGCATGTTTACCTGATCGCTCTCCTGCGGCCTGGAGTAATACATGCCCTTTACGATGAACGGCAGCCTGCACTGTGCCGTATTGAGCCATCCCTTGAACTGCTTGATGTTCATGGACGGTACTCCCTCGTACTCTTTGATATAGTCCGCAAGCTCCTTCATCCGGGAAAGGAACACAAGCTGGGTCTGCTCATCCTCCTGCCCGATATGGCGCGCATCCTCCGCGATCTTCCGGAATTTCTCGATCATGAGCGGAGACTGTGCCGCCTCTTTCTTCTTCAGCCACTCCTTCTGATCCGCGTAGGTGTCCTTCTTCTCCTCAAGCTCCGCCAGCTCTGCTTCCAGTGTCTCTCTGTCCTTCTGTACCGGCGCCTGCTCCTGATCCAGTTGTTTTGTAAACTCAGCGGCCTCCATCGACGGAAGGGAGGATGCCGCATCCGCTTCCTTGTAATCCGCACCCACCAGGGCAATCATGGTTGAGATACTCACTATATAACCGCCGATGGCATTATAGGTGACAACCAGATTGTAAAGCCTTAAGTCTGCCGGATCAGTCAGATCAATCAGATCCCGCATGTACTCAACCATATGGTTATCCACCTGGATATTGGAAAACCACTGCTCCAGCTGGCGCCTGTTTTCCTGTATGTACTCGATGGAAGGTATGCGGTGATGGAAGATGGTCTCCAGCATCTCATAATGCTCGGACATGCGCTGCTTATACATGCGCAGACCTTCCATATTTTCCTCATAGTACGCCTCAAAACGCTCCGGATTCTCCTTGTCCTCCGCAAAGGTTCCCGCCGCCAGCTTTTTACACATGACAGCAAAGTCAGCATCGCTCATGTTCTGGAACGCGGGCAGGTTCTCCGCGCTGTCGTAAGAACGGAAAATAGGCTCCCTCAGCAACGAGTTTTCGTCTCCCGTCCTCACATATGCTTTGCCGGTGAGGGTATACTGCATTCTGGTATACTCCTGATACCGCTCGAGCTCCTCTATCTGCGCCCGGATCTCCAGTGTCCCCATACCGGGCTCTTCCTGCGCATCCAGCTCCTTCTTAAGATCCCTGATCTTCTTGCTGCACAGATTGTAAAAATCCTCCAGCTGTCCGGAATTGAGCGTTTTGCCGGGCGCGTTCAGCATGCGCAGACCTGCCTTGTAAACATCCATCCGCTGTTTGTGGTATTCAGGGTGCGTTGTCTCCGCATGCGGACTGGTTATATTCGTATAGGATTCCTGTACGGCTGGTGACATGTAATAGGTTTTGTAAGCTGCTGCACGCGCTACATCCGCCTTCTCCACTATCTCTTTGGCGCCCTGAAGCATCTGCTCCATGGTGAGGGGATCCGTTGGCTGTAAGCCGGCTTTCTTTCTCATTTCCTCCCGCTCCGCAGCCATAAAACAGGATTCATCCAGACTGCCCTGACTGTACGCTTTCACCAGGTAAAGCCCTCTCGCCTTCTGGGCATAGGATTGGATGACGCTGCATTTCATGTCAAAGAGCTCTTTTTTGTCCGCGCAGAATGCATCCCGGATGGAACGGCCTTCCGCATCGTCCGGGTCGCGGTATTTTGCCGCTTCGGCTATCTGCATGCTGATGAGGGAAAGCTCCTGCAATTCCTCATTCCTTGCCATCAGCTCCTCTTCCGTGTAGTGACCCAGCTCCCTTGTGTCATAGTCTCTCATGCGTTCCAGATAGGGCATCACCAGAGGCTTCATAATCCTGCCGATTTCCTTGGCACTTTCTTCCGCAGCCTCGTCGTCCGACCCCTGCATGGTCTCGTTCACACGGATCGACAGAAGGGCGCGAACCACCGCCTCGTTCTGCTCCTGCTTGTCGTTTTCCATAAACAGCATATATTTTCCGGCTTCCTTTTCAGTCAGCTCCTGTGCGCGGTCACCGTAAATCTCTCCTGCCAGTCTGTTAAAGATTTCCTTCTTTTCCTCATAGCGCGTGGAATAAACCGCAGACTGCTCTTTCGTGGTCTGCGCCTCCTGACTGAAATTGTACTCTATCGGAATGAAATCCTTCAGGGAATGATAGGATGACTCCGGCAGCTTCTTTCCCAGCACAATGTGTCTGATGCCGTCCATGACCGACGCCGCGCGGGAACGGATCCGCGCCATCTTTTTCTCCTGATCCTCCAGCCTGATATTGACAAGCATCTGCATTTTACTGGAAGATACGGTCCGGTCGTCAAACTGGATCGCGCCGATGGTACGGGAAACCTCATAGCAGGTTCCGTTGTACTCCATCAGGTTGAAAAACTCCTTGTAGAGCTTATCCAGCACTTCTTTGTTCTGCTCATATTCCGTCGGATGCTTCTCAAACATTTCCTTGATCTTGGCTGTCTCATCATACTCATAGTCGTGGGTCATGTTTTCCGACTCAATAAAGGGGTATTTTTCGCGCATCTCCTCCCGGAATGCCTGAATCTCCGGTTTGCGGCGCTGCACCTCCTTCTCGATCAGCTCATTTGCAACGGTTCTGTCCATGCTTGCCGCATCTTTTGCGAGGGTGGTACGAACCGCTATATTATCCTGTAATGCCTGCTCCTGCTGCTCTTTAGTCAGCTCCTCAAACTGTTTTTTCGCGTCCAGCTCGGGGTGATACTTAAAGCCCAGCGCACCGAGCGCCGTCTCAAATGCACGCTCGCCCTGCTGATACATTTCCTTCATGTGGACAAGACGGATCTTCTGATCCTCCGCCATAAGGCCGTTTGCCGCTCCGCCTTCGTCGAACAGCGCAATATGTCTTTTCCAGTTGTCCAGCATGTACCGAACCTCTGAAAAATGCTCCATCACATACTTCGGCGTCAGCATATCCGCCCGGAGCGTTGCCTCGAACATTGCCTTCCCCTGCGCATCTATTGCCTGCTTCTGCTGGATGGAAGCGACACGGGCATCAAACTTCTGCTGTATTTCCTGCCCTTTTTCCTGCAAAACCGCTGCCTGAGGCTGCATGGTCTGCTTCATTTTCCTCTTTCGTTTCCAGTCCTTTTCATCCGCTGCCAGCGTCGGCATATCCGCCGCCATGGGCTTCTGTGCCACCTGCTTTACCTGCGGCTTTTGCGTAAGCTGTGCGAGATCCATCTGCGCATGCGCCTCGCGCTGCTTCATGTAATCCGCTATCGTATCTTCCTTCTGCATGCGATCCTGTGCGAACCTCTGCAGCTCCTCGTTTGTCATATCCTGTCTGAGATGAAACATATTATCCATGTACTTTTTCCCCCTTTATATTGTGCCTGCTGCCTCGTCGATCGCAATCTGCGCCGATTGCTCGTACCGGTCGAAATAGGACAACTCCAGTGTGCTCTGCTGCCGTTTTTTTCCGAAGGTCATTCCCATCTTTTCCAAAAGGCGGAGCAGCGTTTCGCTGACAACCGCAAATCTGCATATGGTCTCCGGAGAATACTTTTTTCCACCGGTCTGCACCGCAAAACGGATCATATCCACCGGCGCCGTGATATTTTTGGAGTAATTCACCATAAACGGAATGCTCATCTCCCCCGGCTTATCCTCCCTGACTAACAGAAGCCCCGCAGGCTTTCCGTTATCCATCGCCACGGCGCTGCAGTCCGCCGCATACGCCTGTCTGTCAAGCGGCAGCTCCACCAGATCGTCCTCCCGCTCCGTAATCTCCTGATAGAGCGGTCTCAGGCTTTCCTCCGTACACTCCGAGAGCGCCTTTACGTTATTGCCGGCCCCCTGCAGATACTTTAATCCCAGCAGCTCTCCCAGCGTACAGGAGAAGCTTCCGATTTCTTCCTCCCCCTGCGCGAAGGGATAACCCGAGAGCAGTCTTTCCAGCTTGGGATATTCGCCGGGAATATATCTCACCCGTAAGATCCGGTTGGGTGAATGGTAGGCGCGGTACAGAAGCTCTGCGAAGAACCGCTGTCCCTTGCCCTGTCCCCTGTGTGCTTTTTCAATATATATGTACTGCAAGGTCAGCACACCGTCCTCCCCGCTTAAGACTGCCACGCCGCAGGGCTCTCCCATGTCGGACATTCCCCAGAACTGCACTTCCGTTCCTTTCTCCGTCCTTGTGAACAGCCATTCCGGTATCATGTGCGCGTAAGCACCGATCCGGTCTCCCTCCAGCAAAAAGTATTCTTCCATTCCGCTTCTCCTTCCTTTTACTCTTAATCCTCTTCCTGATCTCCCAGACCGACCATGTAAGCATACGGCTCAAAATCGGCTCTGGTAAACACCTTTCCGGTCTTTACAAACTCGTACTTGATCGCCATCAGATAATGCTTCATGCCGACCTCTTTTCCGTCGCCGTCCGCGGCGGCAAGAAATGCGGCGTTCAAGATACAGTTCTTGATATTACCACCCACGAACTCAAACCGTTCCGCGAGGAAACGGATGTCCACATCATCCGCGAGCGGCGTTCCCTTGGGGATCGTGGTACGCCACAGCATCTCTCTGGTGTCCGGATCCGGGAACTGAAATTCCACGATATATTTCATACGTCTGAAGAACGCAGGATCAATATTGTGCTTGTAGTTGGTTGCCAACACGGAAACGCCGTCATACGCCTCCACCTCCTGCAGCAGGAGCGCCGTCTTATTGTTGTTGGACGCCTGATTGGAGCCGCCGTCGTCGGATCTCTTTGCAAACAGGGTATCGCACTCATCAAAGAACAGCACCACATTACATTTCTTCGCCTCGCGGAAGATCATGGAGATGGATTTTTCCGTCTCACCCACATATTTGTCGATAACCTTGGACAGATCCACGCGGTACAATTCCAGATTCAGCTCATGGGCGATTACCTGCGCACACATGGACTTACCTGTACCGGGCGCCCCGAAAAGCAGGACGGAAAGTCCTCTGCCGTAGGGGTACTTCTTGGTGTAATTCCAGTTGTCGTACACCTGCTTTCGGAAGTTCATCTGGTCGATGGCATGCTCCAGAGTCTCCCTCTGGCTGGCATTCATGACGATGTCCTCAAAGCCAAAGTTTGCCTTTACCTTGGTCGCCTTCTGGGTCAGCTCCGAGCTCATCTGGTTGTAGCAGCCCTCAAACAGCTTCGCCCTCGAGATCAGAATCTCATGGTTCATAATGGAAAAGCTCTTTGCCTGCTTCAACGCCGATTTGATCTTTCCCGGGGTGAACAGGAACTTGGTCGCCATCTCGGGCAGCTCCACATCTTTGTCCAGACTGTATTCCTTGGAAAAGTATCGCCAACAGTCCTCCCTCTCCTGATTGCCCGGCGTGGGAAGCTCAAGCTCCGTAAATTCCATGTCGGTCACGCTCTTTAAGGGCAGCTTCTCCCGGCTCATCAAAAAGATCAGGATGTCATGCTCCTGCAATCTGGAAACCGCCAGATCCATGTAGCCTATGTATTTTTCCTTTTCGTCCTCCCTGTAATCCAGCTCATTCAGACAGCAGCAGGCGTCCGTGAAGATACATTCCCTGCGCACCGCCCAGAGCGCCTTCTCCACAAAGGCGAAGTCATAGACGAACAATTTCTTGCAGTTTAAGGTGATTGCCCGGATGCCCTTCTTTTTGCAGAACTGCCTGATAAAGAATTTGCGTCCGCTGCCCTCGTCCCCGTACCAGCTGAAGATGCGCACGCCCTGCTCATAGGAGATCTCCATTGCCTCAAGCTGGGTGGTGTTTGCCATGATGGGGTCAAGCTCCTTGTCGTCCGTCAGCATATGGAAGAAACGCTGATAGTTTTCGTCAAGACGCAGGGGATTCTTGCCAAAGAGAAAGTCGATGATTCTCTTATCCGGCGTCAGGACCGTGGAAAACGGCATATTGGAATTGACACGCAGATCCATGATCGGCTGCAGATTCTCCAGACACACCGACATGTGCCCGGAGGCGGCGGTGATGGAAAATTCCTTTCCGAAATACAGTCTGGCGGCGGATTCCACCGTGGGTGCCGTCAGGGAAGCGTTCTCGTTCACGATCTGGAATACGGAAGCATAGCTGGTCTGTGTGGAGGACAGCAGGGCAGCCGCAAGCGCAAATGTGGTAAAGTGGTCAAACGAAAGCTTCTTACACAGCCGGTAGAAGGGATATTCCTCCGCCTCCGTCAGCGCGATGCGCTCGTCAACGAAGGCAAGCATCTCCTCCACATGCAGATCCTCTCCCTCCTGTGCCTTCTGGCTCTCCGCATGGCTCTCCTCGCTCAGAGCGCCCAGAAGCTCCAGCATTTCATCATCCATGCTCTCCTGTGCCTTGGCAGTACCCGTCTCTGCTTCCTCCCCGCTCTCCGGCGCGGAAAACTGTACCACCCGGTCATTACACAGATTGTAGGCAATCTCGATGTCCGGGTACATTATGTTCTTGTACTGTCCCTGCCCTGCGGCATATTTTCCCATCAGGGTCTTGATGTAGTCGGCAAGCCTTGTGTTCACACACGCAAAGACATAATCCATATATTCTTCATAGCTGCCGAAGGGTGTTTTTCGCAAATCCTCATTGAATCTGTTGTTCATGCTCATCCTCGTCTTCCCCGCTACCATGAAAGCGTCATGGTAAGTCTGTTCCTGCCTTCCCTGTATTCATATGTCACCGTGTCCATCATATTCTTCACCATGAATATGCCGAGCCCGCCGATCTGCCTCTCCTCCGCGGAAAGGGTGGTGTCGGGATCCTCTTTTTCCAAGGGATTGTACGGCTTTCCGCAATCCTGAAAGCACAGGGAAATCCTTCCCTTTTCAATCTCCTCGTCGATCCACGCCTCTCCCGGTTCGTCCCCGTAAGCATAGCTTGCGATGTTTACAAAGATTTCCTCCGCGCAGATCGCCGTCACCGTCATTTTCTCCGGAGGGCAGCCGACGCTCTCCAGATCCGTCTCTATAATTTCCAGAAGCTTATCCAGCTCTTCCTTCTGCGCTTCCAGCTCGATTGTCTTTTTGATGATAGCGTCCTCCATGTTTACTCCCCACTGTATAATGTTCCATCCGTCAGATACAGTTTTCTGTGCTCCATGCCCTCAATGGCGTCCCTGTCATGGGTGGCGATCAGCGTCGTGATGCCGAGAAAATTGATCCTTTCAAACAACAGCATGATCTCCCGCGCCTGCTTCGGATCCAGATTTCCGGTGGGTTCGTCCGCCAGCATACAGTACGGATTGCCCACAATGGCTCTCGCCACGCAGACCTTCTGCTGTTCCCCGCCGGAGAGCTCCGATACCGGTCTGTCATACGCGCCGTCCATGCCCACCACGCGCAGCGCCATTGCCACCTGCGTCCGGGTATCCCTCTCCTTCGCACCCGCAACGCGCTTCACGATCGCTACATTCTCATAGACCGTCCGGTCATGCATGAGTCTGAAATCCTGAAACACAAAGCCGATCCGTCTGCGGTAAACCGGGATTTTGTCCCGTTTCAGCTTTCCAATGTCCTGTCCGTTCACCCACACGGTTCCTTCATCCGCGATCAGTTCCCGGAGCAGGAGCCGCATCAGTGTGGTTTTTCCCGAACCGCTCTTCCCCATAACAAATGCCATCTCCCCGGGCAGGATGTGAAAACTCACCTGCGACAGGGCGGTTTGCTGTGTATCCGCAAATGTCTTGGTAACATTCTCAAACCGTATCATGTTTTATTCGATCACAAGTATTTTGCTGAAGCCTGACATCTCCAGAACGTTCATCACAACATCCGACACGTTTGTCAGTTTCATGCTTCCGCCCTTGGAGGCGGCTGTTTTCTGTCCGATCAGAAGGGCGCGCAGTCCCGCACTGGAAATGTACGGCACATTGAGAAAGTCCACCACCACGTCCTTCTGTTTCTGAAAGGCATTCAGAATCGCCTGCTGAAGCTGGGGACTGGTGTTGGTGTCCACTCTTCCGTCCACCATCAGTCTCATATAGGTTTCACAATCCGTTGCAATTACATTCATTCTTTTTCCCTCTCTTCCTATTCTCTTGTTCTGACTTCAAATGCAAGCATGGTCAGGTCGTCAAACTGCGGCGCCTCGCCCACAAATTCATCGATATCCTTCTTTACCTCTGCCAGTGTCTGCTTCGGCGTTATATCCGGGCAGCGGTTCAGCGCCGTCAGCATCCTGTCCTCTCCGAACAGCTCCTCTTGCGCGTTTGTGGCCTCCGGCACACCGTCCGTATACAAGAACAGCTTATCGCCCGGGTACAGCGTGATCTCATGCCGGGTATACGGCATACCCTCCATGGCGCCGACCACAAAATCGTGGCTCTCCCGGATCAGCTCGTAGCTTCCGCCTGCACGCATCACCGCCGGACATTCGTGACCGGCGTTTGTATAGGTCAGCCTGCCTGTGGAAAGCTCGTAGATGCCGAGCCATACCGTGACAAACATATCCGCCTCGTTGTTCTCGCACAACTGGTTGTTGACTCTCTCCAGAACCACCGCGGGTTCCTCCCCGAGCTGCGCCCGGTTCTTGATGAGCGTCTTTGCAATCACCATAAACAGCGCCGCCGGAACGCCCTTTCCGGACACATCCGCCATCACCAGCGCCAGACGGTCTTTTCCCACTAAGAAGAAGTCGTAGAAGTCTCCGCCGACCTCCTTTGCCGGATCCATCGAAGCGTAAATGTCGATCTCCTTATGCTCCGGGAACGCGGGGAAAATGCAGGGAAGCATGCTTGCCTGGATGTTGGTTGCCACATCCAGCTCCGCGCCGATCCTCTCCTTCTCCGCCGTCACCTCCGACAGATTCTTGATGTACAGCTGCAGATCCGAAAGCATCTCGTTGAAGGTCTGCGCCAGCTCTCCAACCTCGTCACCGGATTCCACCTTCATCCGCACATCCAGATTTCCCTGTCCGATCTTCTCCACATTCTGCGCCAGCTCCTGAATGGGTCTGGTGATGGTTCCCGCCACCGCAAAGGAGATCATAATGACGATCATTCCCACCAGTGCAAAGAAGATGATAAAGCGGATCATCACGTTGGAGAGCGTCTTGCTCACCATCTGCTGGGCATCCGCCGTGATGTCATCGATCTCCTGCTTGGTGGCGATGGAGGGCGCAATGACCTCATTCACATCGATAGAGATACACAGCTTCCATCCGGTCTCCTCCAGCGTTGCGTATGCTATGTAGCTGTCCACGCCGTCGAGCTGCGCCTGCACCACGCCGGAGTCGTTGTCCCGGATTGTATCCAGAATTGCCGCATCTCCCTCGATATGGCTGCCAAGCTGCTGGTCGAAATCCTCCTTCATAAAATCGGGGTGTGCCAGAAACGTAAGGTTGGGGTCCAGCACGAAGGCACAGCCGCTCTCGCCGATCTTGGTTGACACGATCTCATCCAGCATATCCTGAACGGTAATGTCCATGGACACCACGCCCTTAATCTTGCCGTCCTCGCCCGTAAAGCTTCGGGAGCAGGTCACGCAGAGTTTTCCGTAAAAGTCTTTATAGGTATCCATCCAGATGGAATCAGTTTCCCTGGACGCCGTGATAAACCAGTCTCTCTGACGGGGATCGTAGTCCGCATTGTAGAGGTTGGATCTGGAATACCGGTAGTAGATTCCGTCATTGGTTCCCAGATAGATATTGTCCATCATGGAATTGTTTTCCAGCTCCGGTGCAAATATGTACTCACAGTTTGATAAAAGCCTGACTTCCCTTTGCAGCCGGGCTGTATTTTCCACTCCCGGGGCAAGCATGTATTTGGAGCAGGCGACACCATCCTCCGTCTCGTAGGGCAGGGGCAGGGAATGTCCGGGAAACTCGGATTCGTTTGCGTACAGGTTGCTGATATAGGCAGCCGCGCAGTCGATGGTGTTCCGGAGCCTGATCAGCTTCTCATTGGAAATTTGCGCCTGTTTTACGGCAATCCTTCCTAGGTTGCCCTCCATCTGGGACTGCAATGCCAGCTTGCTGTCCTCAGACGCGGTGTTTCCCAGCGTGGTGTTCACATCCTGAAACTCATTGGTCAGCCTCATCATCTGCATGTAGGAATTGATGGATATAATCATCAGGGTTCCCAGAGACATCAGGAGAATAACCAGCAGAATTTTAATTCCGATTTTCATGTTTTTGAACATTTTTTATTTCTCCCCCGCTTTCGTCTTTTTCCATGCGGAAAGTAAGATTCCCTCCACCAGTTCCCGGTAGGACAGCTTTGCCGCCCTCGCCTCTCCGGGCAGAAGGCTTCTCGGCTTCAATCCCGGCACGGCGTTGATCTCCAGCGTATAGGGAAGCCCGTCTTTTTCCGATACCATAAAGTCAATGCGCGCCACATCCTCCGCTCCGGTGAGCCGGAATATTTTTTTTGCCATATCAGCCATCTGCGAGAGCAGCTCCCCGGGCAGATCCGCCTCCCTCACGCCGTAGTCCCCGGTAAATACCTTGAGGCTCTCCGGGTCATCCATATCCCTGCCGTCCTGTATCTCCACGCCCTTCACACAGGGAAACGCTGTGATTTCTCCGTCCCGCTCTAAAATACCCACCGTGTAGAAGGAGCCTGGTACAAATTCCTCGATCAGAATGGGGGATTCGTAGGAAAACACTTCGTTTATTCTGGAAAGCTCCTGCTTATTGCGGATGAGGGCAATTCCGAAGCTGCCACCCTCGGAGGGAGCTTTTGCCACGAAGGGATAGCCGAATCCGTCCGCATCGAAGGCTCCTTTGTCAAATTCTTCCTTTGTCAGCATCTGCCACCTCGGCGTCCTGATGCCGCAGCGGTCGAACAGGAGCTTGCAGAGGATCTTGTCGTTGATGATCGCCGCCGCATGGGAGCCGCTTCCCGTAAACGGGATTCCCTCCTGCTCCAGAATCGCCTGTATGGTTCCGTCCCCATGCCCTTTTCCCTGCACGCAGACATACACCATATCAGTGTCAAGCGACCGCAGCGTTCCCACCAGATTCTTTCCGTAGGGAACCATGTGCGTCTCGTAGCCACACTCCTTCAGTGCCTCGTTTATGTAATGTGCATTTTCGGTGGAAGCATCCTTTTCACTGGAATACCCGCCATATACAATTGCTACTTTCAACCTGCCTTATCCTCCTGTCCCTTCATTTTCTTATATACAAGCTGTGTCACAAAGAATACTGCCACAGCCGCTATAAACACAATTCCCATCAGACGCACGCCCCGCTCGTAGCCTAAGGCGATCACCAGTGCAAACATGGTGGGGCCAAGCATCTCGGTGATCTTTTTCAAAAAGCTCAGATAGGACAGGGATTCGCTGGCTCCCATGCGTTTTACCGAGGGCAGTGCCAGAAAATAGTTGTTCTGGACGCTGAAACCGAAGCTGTCACCCACGGCAAGACACAGCACCGCGATAATCGCGGTGGTCATGCCGCCGAAGCAGCCCACCAGCAGCAGTCCTGCCGAAAAGAGCAGATTGTATATATAGTTGGAAGTGATCAGCTTTTTGTCCCGCTCGATGAGCAGCTTTGAGAGCTTAGGCCCCACATAGACGATAATCACGCCGTACAACAGCTGCGCTCTTCCCACATCCGCAACGCCCCTGCCGATGCTCTCGAAGTAGAGGGGCAGAAAATATCCCAGATAAGAGGCGACGATACAGGAGGGCGCGATCATAAATACCGAAAAGCTGACCACCTGTAATTTGTCCCACACGGAAAAGCCCTCCCGGACTTTCTCCTTTATGACCGTCTCCTCCTTTTTCTGAAGCACCGCGTTTTCCATGCGGATAATCATAAAGCTGCAAAAAAGGGTCAGCGCCGCCGCCATGAAAAATACATTCTGATAGCCGAACTTTTCCGCTAAAATAGCGCCTAAGGAGGAACCGCAGTTCATTCCCGCATACAGTCCCGCATTCAGCATGGAGAAGCCCCATGCCTGCTCGCTGTCATTTTTCCCGAACAGCGCAAGGTTTCGGAGCGTCATCCAGCAGAAGCCGTAGCCGAGACCCACCACCGCACGCGCGCCGATAAATATCGGAAGCGTCGGGGAAATTGCAGAAAGGAAGGTGCCCAGCGCCACCAGAAGCAGTCCGATCCCGAACGGCAGCTTCCAGCCCTTTCTGGTAAGGATCTCCGTGGTGATGAAGATTGCCGCACAGGTGAGCAGGGTTTCCGCAGATTGCGGAAGTGCCGCCGCGCCGTTGGCGCTCATGCCAAGGAAGGTTTCACCGAAGCTCTTTGCCATGATGGGGATAAACGCGGAAGATAATCTCGACGCAAAATAGAACACAAAGGCGATCTGCCGCACATAGGACAGCGCCGTGGGCTGTATTCTGTCCTCCTGCTGTTTGCGCTCCGTCGTAAGCTTGATCATCAGCCAGACAATCTCCACTGAAAAAAAGACGGAGATCACCAGCGTCGTCACCAGATCCACCGCCGTGCTCCAAAGCTCCGCACGGATCACCGCCTCATCCAGATGCCGGTCATACAATTCAAACCGAAGATACTGCTCCTTCTGGAAGTACGCGGCAAACGCAAATGCAAGCTGGATCACAACCAGCACGGCGATCAGCATCGCCATGATATTTCCGCTTTCGATCCGTCCCCTGATATGGAAAACGGGTCCCTTCCAGAAAAAGAAGAAAAGGGAGACCACCGCGCTTCCGCCCAAAATCAAGATGCAAAGTCCCAGCATATGCTGTAGCTGCGGCGAGTCATTGCTGTTCAATATCCACAAAAAGCCCATTGTCAGCATAACGGTGAGCGCCGAGCCGATAAACAGCGACCACCTGATCCTCTTCTGTTCCAAGTTACGTTTCCTCCCGTTTCTCTACTGTAATATAATGGTTCCGTCCGCGATCCGGGCAGCGTCCAACATGCCCTCGCTCTGGGTGAAGGTAACGGCATTATTGTCCAGATAGCTGTGCTCATCCAGAACGCCGGTAGGCTCTAAGAATACGATATGCAGCCGGCTGCGGAGCGGTTTGAACTGACTGAGCAGATGTAGGAGCTGCTCCTTTTTCCGCTCCTCCACATAATGCTTCAATAACAATGTTACATCATAAGGGCTGTCCCCGTACAGTCCATCATACAACTTTCTTTCATTTCTCCGGATATAGCGCTGCATCTGGCTCTGCTCCGCGATGACGGGGGTCTCCCCCAGCAGAATCTCGCAGATCCGTCCGATACAGTACCGCGTTCCCTTCCGGCGCAGAAGCTCGGGCGCCTCCTTTAAAAGCGTCCTTAAGGTTTCCTCTCCCAGATAGCCGCCGTTGACATCGATTCCCAGCCACTTTGCATACAGCTCCAGGAGCCGCAGAGGTGCGGTCTCCACCGGCAGAAGCTCGCTGCGGCTGTCCAGTTTTTCCTGAAAATCATTGTAAATGCTGGAATATACCGAGAGATACCTGTGGAAAAAGCTGTTTTTTTCCCGGTATACCTCGGGGAATGTCTGCATGAAATTATCGCCCGGCGCTTCCGCCCTGATGTTGCGGATGGTCACGTTCTCGCCGATCACCTCCGCCATGATCCACAGGTAGCGCCCCGTGATCTCATACAGGAGCACATCCGGCTTATTAATAAACCGAAGCCCGCCCATGGACTGCAAGAGCCTCTTCTTATCCAGAAGACTGCTGCCCGCATCCAGCATGAGCTCCTGCCCCTGCACCTCGTTTGCCGCCGCAACATACAGGTAGCAGACACAGTTTTCCGGCAAGGTCATGTCAAAATGCAGCCTGCCCCACGGACAATCCGCCATTCCGCTGTCCAGACAGGGCAGCACCACATAGTGGTCTCCGCCCTCCGCGCCGGAACGCACACCGTCGTCCTCCGTCGGCTCCATCCCCTGAAACAGCGCCTTTTTCAGTCTGTTCTGCCTGATAGAATACTGTATTCCCGCCATAGTCTCCTCCGTTACCTGCCATCCTCTAACATGGACCGTATCTCAAGCTTTATCTTTCCGGGATAAAGCAGACAATTTTCGTCCGGTCTGATATCCGCGCCCTCGGAAGCCGCATAGACGCTGCCCTCCGCCGCGATGCTGAACTCTGAAAGGTATGCCACACACTCCAGCGCCTCCACCGCGTGGAAGAGCCTGTCGAACCGCAGCAGCTCGCCGAAGTTCTGCTCGCCGCGCACATAGTCCAGCTCCCTGCGGATCACCTGCTCGATCTGCTCCCTGCAATCCTCGTAATGGGGCTTCACATAGACCGTGCCGCTCGTGGCAACCGCCTGATAAACCGGCTGACGCACGGTTACTCTGGTGGAGAGCAGCCTTCTTTCCTCCAGCCAGTTTTCAATCTCCCGTCTGTAAATCTTCGGCAGCTTCGGGAACTTATCCGGCATCCCGGGCAGCACCGCGATCTGCACCTCGTTCTTCTCCGTGTCCATCCACGCATGTACCTTGGAGATGCAAAGCCCCGGAACCGCCTGGACAAGCGCCTCGTAATCGCTTCCCAGCACCGCCGTGTACGGGGTGTTCATATCCGCTATAAAACGCTTTCTCACATCCTCAATTGTCTCCTGAAATCTGCCGCCGCTTCCCGCCGCAGGGTTATAGAAGCGCACCGTATCCCGGTATCCCTCCGGCACAAACTCATTTCCGGCGCGCACATTGCCTTCCCCGCCCAGCGTGACCGCGATGGAAGCCAGATACAGCTTCGCACCCACATAATCTCCCGCGTCCAGAATCACGATCTTTCCCTCGTTCTCGTACAGGTAATAGGAAAGCTCCTGCTCTCCCATTCTGCCGGGCTTTACAAAGTCGTACCGCTTTCCGCCGTCCTCGGCATCCCTCTCAGCAATCAGGGAGAAAGTGTCCGTCACAATGTGCTGTCCAGGCAGGACGATCTCCTGATCGTCATAGCCGTAGATCTCCCCCAGATAATATTTACGCATCATCTCCTCGTTGTAGATGACAATTTTCACCGCATTTTTCACATGCTCCGGCGCGTAGCCGAAAAGCTTTTTGTCAAACCGGAAGGTGTGCTCCCCGTATGCATTCCGCTCATGCAGGTACATCCGCCCCTGCTCCGGCTCTCCCTCGCATTCCCGGTACATCCTGTATGAGGTTCCCTTCTGCTCCTTGCAGAACACCCGCACATATCCGGTTTCCAGCATGGGACAGTTGATCGTGACGTCCCCCGCCTTCTGGAAGGAGTGGGTGATAACCAGCGTTTCTTTCTGGATCACGGGAAACAGAAAGCCACTCATATGAATTAACGCCGGGGCAATGTCATACTCCGCACGGCGCAGCACCGCACGCCAGACATACCCGGAAACGCCGTTTTCCTCGTACTTTTCCATGGGCTGTTCCGGCTGGGTAAACTGGATCAGTCCCGTTGCCAGAAAGCCGTTGGTCTCATCCTCCACCTCCATGGGGACAAAGCCCTCTGCGGTATAGCAGCTCCACTCCAGCTCTCCGAAAAGCTGTCTGCTCTCCGGGGTAAACGCATTTCTCCGGTAGCGGTCAGAAATCTCCGCATACAGGATGCCCTGCTCCCCCGGCGTCAGCGGCTTATCCAGCACCACATACAGCTCCATTCCGGTCTTGGGCTTCTCCCCGAAAACAAATGCCTGAATGTCCACATCCCGGTTCAGCACAAAGCGGTAATCCCGCAGTCCGTTCTCGTCCTTCCCGTAGATGCCGATCACCCGGCTGGCGGTCATTTCCCGCTCCAGCGTGGTCTCAAAGCTGATGTTGCCCACGCGGAAGCGCTGATCTGCGGGAATCAGAAAATCCTCGCGCACATTCCGGGGCTCCAGATACACCTTGGCGCCACTTCCCTTCATGGGCTTATAGCCCATAAGCTGCAGCAGTTTGGCACGCACAAGATCCGGCACCTCGTCCATCTGATTCTGTTGCAGGATATGGAATGCAGACAGATTTTCCAGTATGGTGATTCCCGGGTCCGCCGGATTGTAATTTGTCCATTCGTCCGAATAGATGGGAATCTTTCCGATATTCTCTTCCATGAGCTGTTCATGCGATTTTTCCGGAATACTCTTTGGATTTAACATACTCTCTGCTCCTAATTGCTCTGTTCAAAATGTATTTTGTGAACGCCGCTGGTAACCAGCACATAAGGATTTCCTTCAAGCGCCTCTGTATCCGTCTCATGACGGCCCGTCTCATCCTGATATCTTGCCGTAACCATCAGTCTGTGCAGGAGTGCCTTTCCCTTTTCCATGTTGAGCCGCAGCTCAATCTGCGCTTTCTTCACCATTCTGCCAATGTCCCAGCCCGAGTTTTTGATGGGATCCAGATACTCCTGCAGAACACGCCTCAGATCCTGCTGTACCTCAAAGGTATCGTCGGCGCGGATCACCTGCACCCATGCCTCCACGGAGATCTCCGCAAAAATGGGTTCCACGATCTCCAGCTCTCCTCCGCTGGCTGCCAGCTCGCATCTCTCCCGTAAATGCTCCTTGAGACGATGGCGCATATGCAGGAAGGACTGCTCTCCGTCCCGGTAATCCTGCATCAGTATCACCATGGTGACAGCGCCGGGGGCGAAGCTGCCATCCTTCTTTCTTCCTACAATGACCTTCGCCTGCGCGATCTGTCTTGAGAAATTCAGCGCTTCCCTCTCGTAATCCTGCACGGAAACCAGACGATTTCTGGCGTTCAGGGTGGTGGTTCCCCGGCGGAGTGCCTCCTCCACCGTCTCCATGTTCATGCCGCCGTATGCCCGGATGGGATTGAAGATCTGCTCTACAAACAACAGCCCGCCCAGGGAATCCTGAATCATGCCCGGCTCGATATTTGCCGTTTCCCCGTCACAGCGGTGCATGACCACCTGAAAAGCCACACCCCTTGTATTGCGTGGGATCTGGACATGCACACCGTCGCCGAAATGAAGCCTGCTGTTCATGCGGTCCACAACATAATGTCTGTCTCCCGGCAGGGAACGGTCAAAATTGTCCACCTCTTCCCATTTTACGTAAAACTCCTCTATCTCACCGAGGAAGGAATACTCCGCTCTTGTGTGCAGGGGATCTTCCGTCAGCATGCGCTTCATTTCACTCTCCGAGAAAAGCCCGATCTCGTTGACCCACAGGTCTATGTAGAGGATGTTCTGCGCATTGAGTGCAAACTGCATATTGGGCCCGAATACATCTATATAGTAGGACTCCTCCGTCATGGTATCGATGTTGTCCACCTCGACCGCGTTGATTTTGATGTCGCGGATCAGCGGGCGCTTGGCGGGGTGATCCTCCAGATATTCTTTCTCATCCGCAATGCGGATCCAGTACGCCTCCTGTCCCTCCAGCGTTCTCTTTGCCATGTCCGAGGGGGGCATGAACAGCAGCGTTCCGGTGTGGCTCAAGCCTTCCGTACGGTCGGAGAGCTTCAGTCTGGAAAAACCGTCCCTTGTGGAGTAGGAGAAGGTGAGCCTGCCCGACTGATACCCTTCCACCTCCTGCGCCCGGATCATCAGGCTCACGGGGCCGTCCTCCATCTTCTTGTCAAAACCCAGATAGAGCGCCGTCTCCTGATAACGGCTGATGGAAAAGATGGGAACCATGGGGTTCTGCGCCATTGCCTCCGTCAGCTCTCTCTTGCGGCTTCCCTGAAAGCTCACCAGTCTGGACGGTCTTTCAAAGCGGTTTCCGTAGCTGTAGGAAATCTCCATGCTGCGGATTACGGGGTAGTGGTGCAGCGCCGGCTGGGAGAAGCAGTTGTCCGCCCTCGTCACCTGTATGCGGATGCTCCTGCCGTCAAAGCCGCCTGCCTCCAACGGCTGCCAGTCCTCCGGGCACACGAAGCTGATCTCGCACTCCCCGGATTTTCCGGTGCTGAAAAGCTGCTGTACCGGCGTTTCGGTCACAAGCCTGCGCCAGCCGGTTCCGTTGTAATAGGAGAAGGATATTTCATCCGCAAACACCTCTGCGGGCGCTCCCTGCGCATCCTTCTTGGGTTTCTTCTTGATGATCTTTAACTCCGCCGTCTCCTGCTGTCTGGAGATCTCAATGAGATGGGTCTCAAAATCCAGACGGAAGCGGAGGGTGATCCGGGCGCCCGGCTTTGAGAAGTACTCCTCATTTCCGATGTAGAGCTCCTGATACAGGGAGATGGTCTCCCCGAACGGGCGGAAGGTATCCGTGGCAAGCTCGGTGGTTCCGTTCCACAAAAGTTCGGGGGCGCGCCCCTCCCCTGCAGAGGAAAAACCGATCTTCGACACCATGACGCTCTTGTCCGGTATGCCCTCCGGCTCTAAAAGCAGAAGGGAATACTCCCTGCCCTGCTCCGTCACCTTGCAGCACTTCCCGGACTTGCGGAATGCAAGACAGCTTTCGCTCTCCTGTCTGATATCCTCCACCGGTGCAAAGCCTTCCTTTGTATAGTAATACAGATGGTATTTTCCCTCGGCGATCTCCTTTACAAGCTCCGGCGCGGAGCCGATCTCCATCAGAATATCGTTGTCCTGCACATCAAAAAGATGGGGGTGGTAAAAGAGCAGCCCGTATTTTCCGTAGCCCTCCCCCCTGAAATCAAACAGGGAAAAGGGATATGCGGAGAGCGGTGCGTTTTCTTCCGTCGCGGAGCTGTCCTCCGCTTCCTCCTCCGCCTCGTCCTCGTCCATGACCCGTGCCGCCTGATCCACATAGGAAACCGGCGCAAAGCTGCCCAGAAGGGGGATGACCTTTCCGTTTTTCCCCGACGCCATGAATGCGCTGCACAACCGGGATTCCGTGATATAAACGCTGTGGGAGGTCTCAAATACCAGATTGGCATCATCCTCCGGCCCGCCCAACAGCTTGATTCCCTTTTTCAGCTTGAAGCCGGGAATGGTCTCCGACGCCAGACGCATCAGCACGATGCTGTGGGAGGGGAACGCGGGCTTCAAGGATATTCCCAGCATGTTCATCAGCTCGATGTAATCCCGCTCAAGCAGCGTGTTGTACCGTCTGACATTCTCCTCCATCTCATCCGCATACAAAAAGGCAATGACAGAGCCTATGTCGGGATGTTCCTCGTCAAACTGCCATTCCGGCACATATGCCGCCGCAAGGCTTTTGATCCTGGCGATAATGTCCGCTCTCTTTTGTTCTTCTATGATGTAATCACTGGTCGTTACGCTCTTCCATTGTCTCATATGCTTCACTCTCTTCTTCCGGCTCTTCGCCCAGATAGAACGGGAATACCATATTTTCCCGCACGTTCTCGCCCCGCACGATGTAGTCTATATTGACGAACAGGCAGCCCGGCTTGCTGTTCTGATCCATGTTCACATTGACCTGCTCCACGCGCGGTTCATTCCGCATAATGTCCGAGGCAATCTCATGTGCCATCAGGTTCAGCGTGGTGTCGTCCGTCTGTGCAAACACATAGCTCATCACGCTGCTGCCGAACTCCGGTCTCATAAAGCGCTCTGTCCGCTGGGTCATCAGGATCAGGTAGACGCTCTCCCGGATGCTCTCTTTTCCCGATACACAGGTAAATCTGCCTGTGGTGGGATTGATCTGCGGCGGGAATTTCATGCCCGTTCCCAGAAACTTTTCCTCTTCCATGGTTACTCCCCCTTCTATCCGATCTTGATCGGCGCTCCTCCGATACTGGTGGTGCCGCTGCTGGACGCCTTTAACATGGAGGACGCCTCCAGTGCCACATTGCCGCCGGAGAGCCCTAACTTTCCGTTGGTTTCGATCTGGCTGCCGTCCGTTGCCTCCACCTTGAATTTGCCGCATTTGATGCTGACCGTGCCGCTGTCGGCGTTCATTACCACTTCGATGTTGTCTCCGACGGATATGGTCAGCTTCTTTTCGGTCTTGATGTCGATTCTTCCGCTGCCGTCCTCCGTCTTGATGGAGATCTGGTTCTTTCCGTCCTTATCGCCCATGAGGATCTGCTTCTTTTCATTGTCGAACAGAAGTCTGTGCGCCTGTCCGGGCGTATAGATGGAAATTTTGTCGTTTGCGCCGTTTTCTTCCTCGCAGTCGTCAAACTGGATGGTGCTGCCGTTCTTGGTGATGATCTTTTTATACTGGTTCTTCTCATGCACCGCCTTTGTGAGGAACGGGTTGCTGTCCTTGGGTACGCAGCCGATCACATAGGGCTTTTCGATATTGCCCTGCTCAAATGCCAGCAGCACCTGATCGCCCACCTCCGGCAGGAAGTAATGTCCCCATTTCTTTCCGCTGGACGGCATTGCAAGCCTTGCCCATTGCAGCTCGTTTGCCTCGTCGTCCCTGACCGGAACCTGCACGCAGATCCGACCCGGCATATTCTGATCGTAGTTCTTTGCCACGATCCCGACCACAACGCCCAGTATCCGATTGTCTCCCGTCTCGGACTTCGTCACCTGCTTTGCGGCGATCTCGTCCATAATGTCATACAAGCCCATGCTTTTCTCCTCTGTCCGTCCGCTGCGGTGCTACAAAAGCCCGCCCGACAGTCCCGATATATTGCCCGACACGCTGTTTCCCATTCCTGCGGATACCGCCGTGATCCGGGTGTCGTACTGCCCATCTTTTCCAAGAACGTGGCAGATCCTGTTGATATAAAAGGTGTTCTCCGCAGGCTCGCCCAGGCCTGTCAGCTTGATAAAATGCCCCGGCAGAAGCTCCGGGACTCCCACCATCTCGCACTCCATGGTGCCGTAGCGGTAGGACATGGTCTCCATCAGGGAATTTACCCTGTCCTCCGCCTCCTCCTTGGAGGTTATGGTGGAATCTATGTAGACCTTCTGGCTGTCCTTTAAAAGCGGTTTTGCCTTGCTTCCCTCCGAAATCTTGTTGGAAAACTTTTTCTTGGCGGAGATCAGCTTTGCCTTGGACACATCCATGCCCCGCACCACCACTTTTTCCACCAGCCCCGTCAGATCGTAGGAGATGTCGAAGCTGTGCATGCCCGTCGCCGGGCCGATCTCCAGCAGAATGGAGGTGTCGGACTTTGCCTTGCGGAAATATACCACTCCGCACTCGGTGAAAAACTCAAAATTGTGTTTTTTTGCCGCCTTTACCACAAATTCATAATCGCTCTCCGCCACCATCTCAATGGTTTTGTCCTGCGCTCCCGCGCCGCCGTTTGCAAGCGCTCTCTGCTTATCCGGCGTGACGTCCACCTTGATGTCGCGCATGACTCTCTCGCCCTGGGAGCCAAGCTTTTCGTAGGCGGTCTTATCCAGAATCTCCTTCACGGCATCCGAGTAGTTTTTCGCCTTGAGCTGGGTGGAATAGCTGCCCGCCATCATAATGCCCTTCACATCCATCGCCGTCACGCGCACGCAGGGGGTATCATGCTTTTCAAACAGGTAATTCATCCGGGTGATCACACCCACAAAAACGCAGGTCGCCGTTCCGCCGTAGCCCAGATATACCTCCACGCGGCAGCCGAGCTGGAGCTTGGTCTTTTTCTTTGGAAATTCAAAGCTTCCCGTGGATTCGTCGTAGACGTCGTAGACGCAGAACTCCGCCACGGATGCTTCAAAGCCACAGGTCAGATCGATCCTGATGTCGGACACGGGGTATCCCTTCTTTGCGTCCGCCAGAGATTCGCCGTTTACCTTGATGACTGCCACCGGATGCTGGAACTGCATATATTTCTTTTTCAACTCGTCAAACTCATAAGCTGCCATTGGTTTCTCCCTTTACTTGCTCTTGAACATGTCCTCAAATGCCTGTTCCCACTTCTTCTCCGTCTGGTACGGCTCATCGCCGCCGATCGCCTGATCCTGTCTGATCTGTATGGCTACCTTGGCGCGGATGGGAGCACCCGCCTTGTTGAACATGGTGTACTGCACATTGACACCCACCAGCTCGCCCCAGAATATCATCTTGTTCCACGCAAATCCCACCAGACGGGTGAAGTTCTGCACCATGGCGGCAATGAAAAGCTCTGTCTGATCCTGCACGGAATATTTTTTCCCCGCAAGCGCGCTCATGCCCTGCTCGATCCGCTGCGTCAGTCCGCCCACCGAGGCGATCTCACTGAGGAGCGGCATCTCCGCATCCATCATAAAGGCGTCCTTGTTGTTGGTATCGTCAAAGATCAGCTCCATTGCCAGAGTGGTCTCGGAGGGTATGTCAAACTGCTGGAACTGGTTTTCGCCGGAGCCGCCCACGCTCTCCCTGCGGATCTCGCCGCCCATGCCCTGAAATGCGATGCTGGAGGGGTTGAACTGCACCGGTACCAGAATATAATTCGCCTCATTTACCACGCCTGCCAGCGTCTTGTCCATGGACAGGGCATTGAACATATTGCCGGACGCCGCATAATTGTTCTCCTGCAGCTTTGCCGCCGCGGCGGACAATCCGGTAAGGCTGCCCAGATTCTTTTTCCCTGTCATATCATCCAGATCGGGGATCAATTCCGGTCTGTGCATTAACATATAAGCTTTGTTGATATTTCCGGTAACGCCGGAAACCAGCCCCTGCGCTATCGTACCTGCACCATATGCCATAGATCTCTTCCTGTTCTCTACAAATTGATAAGATTATTGTACTGGCTTTTCAGGTTTCCCGTCGCCATGGAGGTAAGGTTTCCCTCCTCATCCCGGTTTCCTTTCTTGTTCAGGATGTCCGTATACCGTTTTCTCCAGTAATCAAGATAGCTTGCGCCGTCCATGCTGTCCTTGGGGGCGCTTCCCATGAGCATGCCGATCTGTACTTCGGCGCGGATGGGATTTCCCGTGGTGCTGAACATGGTGTACCGCCCGGAAACGGCGTTCAGGACTCCGGTATACCGCAGCGTTCCCCACTGGAAGATCATCATTCTGTGATCCTCATCCCGCAGAGCCGCCAGAAAGCCTTCCACCTGGGGTCTTACGGTGTATTCCTTCCCCTTTATGGCTGTCGCCACGTTTTTTACAAGGGTGGTCGCCCCCAGCGTGAGCCTCTCTTCCATAAAGGCGTCCGCAATGTTGGTGGCATCGAAGATCAATGTAAAATTCACGTTTATGTAAGGATCAAGGGCGCGGTACTCGATCCGCCCCGCCTGATTGGTTCCTACCGTTCCGTAGTTGCTGATGGGGGAGCGTCCTCCGCCTCTGGCTATGACCTGCAGGGAGGAGGGATTAAACTGCACGGTAAATTTCTTTCCGCTTAATGCCTTGCTCTCCAACGCATTGACCAGACTCTCGGTATCTGCACCGAGCTGACCCGTGGCATGCACGATGGAGCTTGTGGACACCGCCGCTTTGGATAATTTTTGCAGCCCGGCATTCTTCATATTCATTGCGGTGGTGACGGTTTTCACCCTGCCCATTCCCACGGACTGTCCGAATCCCAGCACCTCATCAGGATCCTTCAAGTCGACCTCCTTGGGCGCCGTGTCGGGAAAAACCAGCACGGCTTTTGCTATATTTCCGACCAGTCCCTTGGCATCCTGCTTAATCGACTGACCCAAATCGCCTAAACCCATTGACTGTTACCTCCTAGAGCCCGCGCCTGCGCCGCTCCGTGTCCATTCGCTTCTCCAGCTTTCCGTACACCTGCTCGGATATGTCGCCGAGCTGTCTCTGTACCTTTTCGTTTATCATCCTCGCGATCTCTTCATTCTGTCTCGTCTGGATTTCATTGATCCTGTTGTTGATGACCTGCTGCGTGGTACTGCTCTCCACCGTCTCCTCGGTGATCTGCCGGTTCTCGATGCGGTTGCTTCTGTGCAGCCCCCTGATCTCCTCCAGCATTTCCTCCTCCAGAGTGGTTTCCTCCTGACGGTGCAGCAGCTCCACGCGCTCTATGTTTTTCTGGGTCTCCCGGTGGATCTGTTTTACCTGCTCCGGCAGATATTCCCTGAGCACCTGTCTCGACTGTGTCTCGTAGACCGATTCCTCGGAAAGCTCCTGTATATTGTGGATCAATTCCGTTTCACTCCGGCTGTTCTCAAACTGGATATCCCGGATCAGCATATCCGCCGCATCGGGCATCACCTGCCCGGAGGCTGTCATAAGCTCCGGTGTTTTCTGGTATTTCTCCAGCGTCTCAAAGATTCTTACGGTCTCTTCCCCGAACACCTTCGTGAGATGTTCCTGCACCAGCTCTTCTCTCTGTTCTTCTCTTGTCTCGCGCTCCAGATAGTCAAGCAGCACTTCCTTTGGCTCCGTCAGCGCGCGCAGGGCGTCTTTTCTCGCCGCCTCCCGGTTGATCCTTCCGGCTTCCCTGCTCTCGGTATGCCCCTCCACCATCTGCTGTAAAAGCCGGCTGTTTTTGATGTTGTTCTGGTTGATCTGCTCCAGCTGCTGCTTCAACAGCATTTCCTGTCTGGTGATGGACTGGATCTGCTGTCCATGCATCTCTGTCTTTTCTGTATTCTGGATCACCTGTCCCGGCAATGCGCTGACAATTCCGTCCTGCGCCTCGTCGTCCCCGCCGTCCTGTGCGGCGTAGGTCATTTCCGACTCCGGCACCCTGCCCTCCGCCCGGGTTACCGCAAGGATCCGGCGGTTGTCCGTAAAGAACTGCTCCATTGCCCGGATCTCGTTGGTCTGGTACTCCTGCACCGTTTTGGTGTAGGTGTCCGCATCCCGCAGGCTGATATAGTTGCGTTCATGGTATGCCTCAAACCGCCGGAAGGTATTTTCCGTCGCCTGATAGACGGCTCCCGCAAGCTCATACCAGACATGGCTCCGGGACAGCAGCTCCTCCGTCCTGAGTGCGTACATCTGATGCAGCGCATTCAACAGAACTGCCTGCACCATCTGGTTCACCGTCTGCGTGTGGCTCTCGTTTACCTGTGTCTCATCCCCCATCTCATAGGTATTGAGGTAATGGTACACAAGGGGCTGTTCCTCCGTGGTGGTGTAATTTTTCAGCTTGTTCAGCAGGATATTCTGCGCCGTCACGGTCTGCTCGCTGATCTGCATCTCCGCGTCTGTGATGTATTTGTGATGGCTTATGGTTGCGGAGAGGTAATTTTTCAGCTCCTGATAGACGGCTCCCGTCTGCAGGCGGTTCATGATATTCTGGTGAAGCCAGAGAATGTTCTCCTCCTCCCGCTTCTCCTCATCTGCCTCCTTCACCGCCGCGTCCTTCGCCCTCTCCTGACGGTATTCCAAAAGCTGGGAAAGGATCTCGCTCTCCGACCAGTACAGGTCGGTAAGACGGTTTACATTCTTCATTTCCTGCCGGATATTCTGTACCTGACTGATAAACTGTTTTACATCCGTCACGCCCACCCTTGACAGTACGGACTCGATAAATACCTTATCCTGATAGGTCATCCGGTAGGTATCCGACACCAGAATCCGGTTTAACACGTTGTTGATGACGTCCATTTTCAGGGTGCGGTTTTCAAAGACCGTCTTATTGTCAATCAGCGCCGTCATGCCGCCCTCTTCCAGATAAATCTCAGGCGGCTCTGACATGAAATGCAGCATATCCTCCGGCTCTAAACCGCTTCCGATCATCTTGTAGTTGCCGGTGAGACGCTCCGTAAAATTATCGTTAAGCTGCAAAATAGAGGGATCGACTGTCAGCTCTATCGGTGTATGGATCGTCAACATGTCTTTTCCCTCCTTTCTGCTTTCTTAATTCTGTCAATGCTTTTTCAGAAAATCCGTGATCTGTTTCGCGCTCTTCTTCGCCGGCCACAGTCTTGCTTCCGGTGTTTTCATTTCCTGTCTGGTGGCGCTGGACTGCTCCGGCCAGCTTCTTCCGTCCGGCGTTTTCATCTCCTGTCTGGTGGCACTGGACTGCTCCGGCCAGCTTCTTCCGTCCGGTGTTTTCATCGCCTGCTTGGTTGCACTGGACTGCTCCGGCCATGCTCTGCCGTCCGGCGTTTTCATTTCCTTCTTCGTGGCGCTGGACTGTTCCGGCCAGCTTCTTCCGTCCGGCGTTTTCATTTCCTTCTTCGTGGCGCTGGACTGCTCCGGCCAGACCCTTCCGTCCGGCGTTTTCATTTCCTTCTTGATGGCGCTGGACTGTTCCGGCCAGACCCTTCCGTCCGGTGTTTTCATCGCCTGCTTGGTTGCACTGGACTGCTCCGGCCAGATTCTGTTTGCCGCTGCGGAAAGGGCAATCCTCTTTGCCTCCGCCTCCTGCTTTGCTTCCTCTGTCTCCGCCGTCTTTATTTCCGCCTCGATTTCCTTGTTGAAGTCGGTGGCAAAGCTCTTATAATCTCTTCCGTGCTTTGTCTTTAAGTGTCCGTCCGTATCCTTTTCCGGCTTCCATCTGTCGGCGTCCGCCTTCTGTTCCATATCGCTGCGGCTGGGTTCTCCCTCCAAATGCTTGGCGGAGCTGTACTGCTTTGCCTTTTCCGAATGCTGATACTGCTTCGCATCCGGCGTTTTCATTTCCTGCTTGGTGGCGCTGGACTGCTCCGGCCACAACCGTTTTGTGGAGGCGGACATGGCGATCTTCTTTGCTTTCGCCGCTTCCTTTTCTTCCTCCGTGGTCGCCGACGCAATCTCCTGATCGATGGCTTTGTTGTAATCCGTCACAAAGCTCTCGTAATTCTTGCCGTGCTTGTTTTTCAGTCTGCCGTCCGTATCCTTCTGGGGCGTCCACTTGCCCGCCTCGGCCTTCTCCTCCATCTTCTTCCGGGAGCTGTATGAGGTCTCCCATTCTTTGTTATACAGATTGGAGTTGTAGTGCCGGTCTCCGGAGCCCTCCCGCTTTTTGCCGTCGAATTTCCATACTTTTCCGCTGTTCTTGTCCTGCTCGAAGGTCTCGGACGGAATGTCCAGACATACCATCTCGCGGTAGGCTATGGTCACGGTCTCCAGCAGAAGTCCGCTGACTTCCGCATTCAGTTCCCCGTAATCCTTGCTGATCACGGTACATCCGGTAAACACATAATTGCGCACCGGCTGCAAGCCCGGAAAAACGTGTTTGTTCACAAACAGGATCACCGGAAGCAGAAGCTCGGTTCCCAAAGGCAGAGGATCCACCCAGTTTACGCCCACATAGCGCTCTACCTGAAAGGTGAACGGCTTGCTGATCGGCTTACGCTTCAGGTGAACGTAATCGTTCAGTCCGCCCTCCTGAATATAGTCAAATTCATTTTCCCTGTGGATTCCCTTGACCGCCTTGCAGGGCAGGTCAAACACACCCTCCACCCGGAGCATAAAGGCAAAGTTGACAACGGGAGTCCTTCCTGTATTGACCACCAGCTTGTTGCCCCAGTCTTTTCTGCCCCCGATTTTGGTACCGCCGGGAAGCCCGCTGATGGATGTTATATTGTCCTGCTTCTGCTGATTTTCATCTGCCATATGCCCCACCTCCTTCTATCTGTGCTATCTGCTGGGTTTCATATCCAGAATACTTTTTTCTTTGCTCTTTTTCGAGGGATTAATGCTCTTGTGTATCTCGGAAATCTCATGGCACCAGCGCCGTCTGCTGCGGTGATCCAGCTGCATCACATCCTCGCTGCCCCAATGGAAATAGTAGGACAGAAACGCCATTTCCTGATACATCGCATCCTTGGGATAGAGCCTTAACCCTCCATAGTAAAATTTACCGGTGTCTCAATCGTCTCTCCGCAGTGGGGACATACCACCTTCATCACAGGAGGCTCCACATCATTGATCTTCTGGTACATATCCTGCAAAAATGCAAGGTCAGCCGTAAACAGCTTCTCTATCACGTTGGGCGTTACCATGGTAAGACCTTCAAGCTCCGTGATCACCTTGCCCAACACCACGATGGTCAGATAGGAAGGATTGCTCAACACTCTGGGATCTCTGGTTGCACTGATCTCGTCTCCCGCCGTGGCAAGGCGCATCTTTCCTCTTCTGTGTACCTCTCCGCTGCTGTCCACATAACCCTTGGGAAGTGTAAATTCGTAAACTGTTTCCATTTTATCTCCTCCTGTCCGCTTCTCGGATCTTTTTCTGTGTTCTCCTGACCTGATAGAAAGAGAAGCCGCCTGCTTCTCCTCCTATCAGGCCACCCGGAGCAAAGCCCCGGACGCCTGTGTATTCTCCCTAGTTGGGGATGATCAGTTCTTCGTATGCAATCTCAACTGTCTCGATTGCTACTTCGCTCTGCAGCGCGTTCAGATCGGGTGCCGTATACTTGGTTACCCATGCGTTGGTGAGCTGCCATACTCTGGTGCCGGTCACAGAGGTTGCTACCGTCTGGGGTGCGCCGCCGTTGATGTCGATCATTTCGATCTGCACATTGTAGCGGGGCATCTGGCCTCTGGTCTCGCTGACACACTCCTGAATCCATGTCTTGAATGCACTGTCCAGAGTGTATCCCATCTTTAACGTTACGTTTCCGTGCTTTACCAGTCCCGGAATCTTTACCGGTGCAAGGCTGTTTGCATTTCCCTGACGGAACTCGATCACATCAACGGTTGCTTCGATGCCTGTCACCTCGCTGAAAGCAGCGGTTCCTTCCACCTGATCCACATGAACCAGAAAGTTCATTTTTGTCAAGGGATAGTACAGTTGTCCTTCGGTTTGATATGCGGTTGCTGCCATAATCTTCTACTCCTTTTCTGTTTTTTCTTTCTATTCTATCTGCGTTTGTCTTTTATTCTGCGCTCTCTCCGCCGCCTGCGCTCTCAGCCGTGTGCTGTGTTACACGGAAGATCACAAACTCTGCGGGACGGGAAGGTGCGATACCTACGTTACAGATGAGGCGTCCGTTCATAATATCGTCCTTGCTCATGGTAGAAGGCCCGATCTCCACGAAGTATGCCTCGGAAGCGGAACCGCCTGCCAGCATGCCGTTTCTCCACATGGTGTCGAGGAAGCTGGAAATGGTCATCTGTACTCTCTGCCACAAAGCAACATCATTGGGCTCAAATACAACCCAGTTGGTATTTGCCTTGATGCTCTCCTCCACATAGATGAAGAGACGTCTTACGTTGACATACTTGAAGTTGGAATTGCTGCTTGCGGTTCTTGCGCCCCATACGCGGATGCCCTGTCCGGGAATTGCACGGATCAGGTTGATTCCGGCGGGATTCAGGATATCCTGCTCTGCCTTGTTGTAGTTTACATTCAGTCCGGTACAGAATACGGTCTCGTTTGCAGGTGCCTTATGTACGCCGCGGTTGTTGTCCGTTCTGGAGTAAACGCCCATTACCGCACCTGAAGGAGGGATAAAGTCGGGCTGGTTGGAGGAACGGTCAAATACCTGGATCCAGGGATGATACATTGCAGCGTAGGTGCTGTCGATCATCTCGCGGTACTGCAGCAGATCCTTTGTCTTATACATGTCCTTCGGCATATCCAGAACTGCGAAACGGCTCTTTAAGTTCTCGCAGTGTCCTACCAGTGCTACCACTACCTCGGGAATGGTGACACCGGGAATTGCAAGCATGCTTACGGTGCTGTTCTCCTCAAAGGATGCAAGACCGGTTCTCTTTCCGGGACCGTTGTCCTCGCCGATGAAGGTTCCTGCATTTACCTTGTTCATGGAACCGTCCAGACCGCCGTCCAGTGTGAACATGCCGCTGGTGTTGCCCTCGCCAAGGATTGCTTCCACCGGGTTGCCGATGGCGTCGGATACTTCAACCTCTGCCTTTACCAGCTCACTGTTTACCAGACGATAACCGAAGAAGTTCGGGTTTGCAACGTTTGTGCTCAGGCCTGCGTAGTTCTCTACTTCCTCAGCGTAGCGGATGCTCATGTCGGTCTCTACCAGATAAACAACCGTCGTAGGGATCAGTGCGGTATCCACTACCTTGCCCTTGAACTCCTGCTCGAATACAATGCTGTTGTCGAAAATGCTCTTGATGCGGTTGTACTCTTTTCCTGCGATTACCAGATCTCCCTCACGGAAGCCTTCCACTGTCTTTGCGATGTATGCGTCGCCGTTCTTTCCGACAAGCTGCATCTTACGCTTGGTTACGGTGTTCAGGGTAATCTGGATCTTATTTCCCCATTTACCTTCGTTTGCTGCCGTAACGGTAAGGAAGCCCTTCTTGGTGGATGCCTTCTTTGCATCTGCGGGGATTACACGGGATACGTAGCAGCGTGTTCCGCCGTTTGCGAAGAACTGCTCCACGCTGGGCGCCAGATAACGGTACTCACCGTATCCGAACTCGCTTAAGGGTCCTCCGAACTGCTTTACAAAGCTGCGATAGCTTGTTACCAGACTCGGTGCTCCGAGTGTCTGTCCTTTCTCCGCAAAACCGATAAAGCCTGCGGTGGAAGTTCCTACGCCTTCCATTGATCTGGGAGAATTGTCATATTCTTCCACATATACACCGGGTGAAAAATATTCTGCCATTTTATTAGCTCCTTTCTATTCCCTTTCCTTGTTATACCAGTACCTTGGTCTGCCCCGGTACGGTAATTTTAATTGTTCCGGCTCCTAGGCCGCACATCAAAGTTGCCTCGTTGGTCAGGCAGGGGGCTCCCCCCACCATCACCTTGGGATTTGCCGGTATCCACGGCCCCGCCGGAACCATGGTGCAGGGCTGCGGTGTCAGCACTCCGAGTGCTGCTGCCGTAGCGGCTGCTACTGCCGGGTTTGCCAGTGAAGTACACATTCCAAAAGGCTGTAGGTTTACGTTTGGCTGCATATCCTTTATCGTTGCGACCGTTTTTCCTTCCTCGAGGCAGGTCGTCTGCGAAGTTGCCTGCAAAGTGCAGGGTGCCGTGCCAAAGCTGCACATACAGGTTGCGCCTGTCACTGCTAAAATCCCCATCTCCTATGTCCTCCTTTCCTCAGTCTCTCCAAGCGGCTGAAGACTCTCGGTAGAGATTTTTTTAAAGGCCGCTTTTCCGTCCACCACGTAACGGATCAGATACTCCGTTCCGTCACCGTCGTCCTGCATCCGAAGCAGGTATTTTCCTGACTCGTCTACCATGCCTCTCACAATGCGGACAATTTTTTCCTCCGACCTGCAGGCTGTCTGCAGAGGCTTTGTCAGCTTGATATTCAGCTTGTCCAGCCTCTTCTTGATTTGAAATTCTTCAAATTCCTGCTGCTGTTCGTGGATGACCGCGTAGGACATCTCCTCCAGTGGTTTGGTGTAGTACAGCCGCAGGGTCTGTCTCTTTTCCTGATAGCTGTCCACCGCTCCGTAAGCCTTTTTGAGAGAGACCGCTGCAATGGATTCCATGCCGGGACAATGCCCTTCGAGCGTCAGCATATCGATAAAACCGCTTGTGCTGATCTCGGGAATCATGGCCGCCTCCACCTCGGGAAAGCTTTCCGACAGCTCTGCGTAGCGGATCTTTACCACCGCAGGCAGAAAACCTGTCACCTGAATCGTCAGATCCATGTCGTTCCTGCCGCGATTCAACAGAACGTAAAGTCCCTCGTCACGCCGCAGGAAAGGAATGACTCTGTCTTCCACGGTAAACGCAACCTGCCTTTGCCGGATGGATGCTCCGGTTGTGGTGTCCACAAGCCGGACGATCAAGTCCAGTTTGTAATGAATCTCAGCATCTGCCACTTATCGCTCACTCCCCCTCTCTTTTCCCATAAGGTTGATCCCGAAGGATGCTTCACTGACGCGAGGAGGTTCAACCACCACTTCGCTGGACAGAAATACAGGTGCCGCCTTATAGAACAGGCTGATCTCATAGGGCTTGTTGATCGCCTGCCACACCCTTACCTTCTCCTCCAGTGCCATCTTCGCCTGAGACAGCACAATGGGAGGTTCCGAGCCATCCAGCCACGGTTGAAGCTCCTGAGGCCGCACAGAGCTGTTGTCATTGACGATCTGTGCCACCCTGCCAATAATTTTTTGTATATCCGGTGCTTTTAGTCCCATCTGGGAAGAACCGTTTATAAATACCATATAATATAAACTATATGGTCTTGGCGGCTGTAACAACTGTATCTTGCCGCGATCCACCACCGGCGGACGGGCAATCTGTGATTCCTCTTTGATCTCGTACAGGTAAAGTCCCACGATGTAGTCCACATCCTGTGATGCGGGCGAGGAGATCTCGATATTGTTGGGAGACGGCACGGGTTCCGGGCACATCTTTTCCCTGAGGGTTTTTACAATGTATGCACTGACATCCGCAATAATGGTATAATCTGCCATTTTTATGCGCCCCCTTCCAGTAATTGTTCATAGATCTGTTCGGCGATGGTTTCCACCGTGGGTGTTCCCACCGCGCCGTAAGCTGCTTTTTCAAAATTTTCCGCCTTGGTATCAAACAAGACCTCGCTGTCCGCTCCATTCAGATACAGACCCTGCATCTGCTCCGGCGCCGCCGTCAGTTCCTTCTCGGAGCCTCCGGTAGTCTCGTACTGCTTCTGCGCCAGCGTGAACAGGTAATACTCCTTTGCCTTTTGCAGGGTTACGGTATTGTGGGAATCGTTGAATATGTAACGGTAGCCCAGCACCCCGCCCAGCGCCTGCAGGGAGATATATGCGTCGGTCTTTCCGGTGTATTTATCGTATATGTACGGATTTTTCTCCTGCGCCGTCTGCTTTGCAAGGCTTGCCGCAAGGTCAAGCGCCGCAGCGCTTCCTTTTTCCTGTCCGTACCATTCCATTGCGATCATGGCTGCTGCCTGCTGCCCGGAGGTCACATTTTCAAAGCCGCCGTTTCCAAACATGCCGTTCAGGATATTGTCAAGCAGGCTTCCCAGCGCATCCGCCGTCATATCTTTACTTCCCGCGCCCGCTATGGCATCCATGGCATCTGAAAGCGCCGCTCCCAGCGCATCCGCCGCGTCCGCACTCAGCCCGGCTGCATTGTCAAGGGCATCCTGTACCTGTGAAAGCGCCGCCTGCCCTGCGGAGGGATCCAGCGTTGCCGCCGCCGCAAGCGCCGTCAACTGGTTTTGCAGATCCACCGGGGAGGTCTCATCGTCCGCGTTCCGGATGGCTTCGGTCAGATCGTCCGCCATGGACGCGATCCTTGATGCGACATTCTTTTCTCCAAGTCCTGCCGCCGCTCTTGCTTTGTCCGACTCGCTGCTGCTCGGTGAGTTGAGGATGGCATTCAGTCTGCTCGCCAGATCATCGATGTCCTTCTGCTTTGCCTCCATCTGCGCCGTCAGCTTCTTTGCCTCTGCCAGATCATTTTTATCAAGTGCGTCCTGACGCTGCTTCTCCAGCGCGTCCTTCTCCTGCTCCAGCTTTACCATCTCGGTGGCGTCCGATGCATTTTTCACCAGATCCCCATAACTTTTGCGGAGCCAGATCAGATGCGCTGCCACCGTGTCTAACAGGTACGGTGCCGCATCGTCCTTTAAAACCGAATTTTCCAGTTGGGCTACGCCGTCAATCAGCCGGAGCACATAGGTCTGTGCCGCCGCGTTGTCCATTCTCTTGAACTGCGCCTCCAGCATGCTCTGGTACTCCATGCGGTCCGCGTTTGCCGCAGTCTTCTGCTGGGAAAGGTACTTCTGGAGAACGGATTTCGCCGCTCCCTCCCCGACAGCGGTGCGGTACTCCTCGTTTACGCCCGCCCGCAGATCCGAGGTATATTTCGTAAATGCCGCGCTGACCAGATCCGAGGTCAGGGTTGCCAGCTCGCTGTCCTGCTGTACGATAACGCCGTCTAAAATATTCTGCAGGTTACAGAGCTTTTCCATGATGCTGTCACAGCCCGCCGTGTCGCCGCTCCCTGCCTTGGAGATCAGCTCCTGACTGTATTGGTATTCCATATCCGCCGAAACGGATTCGCCTGAAGCCGACATGCGCTTTGCCTCGTAGCTGCTGATGCTCTCCTGCACATTGCTGATGGAATCGCCGATCGCCGACACGATTTCGGAATTGACCACAAAATCCGCCGGTATGGTTTCTCCGTCGCTGTTCTGTTTCTGATTGCTTGCGCCCATGCCGCTTGCGTCGTTCTCCAGCGCATCCAGATATTTTTCCAGATTGGTGAGGGAGATCACCCGACGCTCAGCATCCACCGCCGTCATGATATCCTCCGTCTTCTGCGTCCACTGGGACGGCTTGTTCCGGGAGGAAAGCCCGTTTTTATAATTTCCCAATGCCTGCAGGGATGCGTCGCAGTTCCTTGTGGCATCGTTCTGTATGTCTTTGTCAAAAAGCGCTCCCACCATGCTCAGATAAATCTGATCGGATTCGTTCTTGTCCGTCTTTTCCTGCAATATCTGATACTGGATCCGCAGGGGCTCCAACTCCTCCATGGTTCTTAAATCGTAGGGATTGCTGATGTCAAACACGGACACCGCACTGCCGGTGCGGAGGTCTATGGTAATGCCGTCCGACTTGGTCTGGTGGGTAAACTCCAGATTTTCAATGACGCTTTTGCTCACCGGGGTTCCCGAAGTAGTGATGTCCGCAATCGAGGTCGCCTCGGATATCTCAAACCATGTGCCGTCCGCCAGTTCGGATTTGTAGTACATCTGCGTCTGATTGAAATCATTTGCCGAATCCAGAGCCACCTGATAGAGCTCATCCGTCAATGCGCTGATGTGAATCAGGTGGGAGCCGATGATGATCGTGGAATTTTCGATCCGGGCATCCTGCATATGTACGGAGCGTACAGAGGTGCTCTTGTCGCTCTCAAGCGCCGCCCGTACCACCGCCGTGCCGCCTGCGGCAAACAGCAGAACCACTGCGGTCAGGCAAAATAAGCGGATGCTTTTTTTCACTCTATGCTGTTTATGCTGTTTTTCCGTTCTCTCCCGCATTTTTACCCCCGTTTATTTCTTGTGAATGGTCTGGTCGCTGCTGTTGAACCGTGCCTCGCAGACAAGCTGTCCGCTGTCGTCATACAGGCGCAGGATCAGGTCGTCCAGACTGCCCTCCGCCGCCGGCAGATACCGGAAGGTCTCTCCTGCCGCAATCTTCTTGTCGCTGATCAGGTATTTGTCGTCCCCGGTCTTGATATTGTAGGACGCCACGCCCTGATCCGGCTGTATCTGCAGGTTGATCTCCAGAAGTCCGGTGACGCTGTTTACCGTCGCCGTATAGGTTCCGATCTGCGTATTCTCCGTAGTCTCGACCCGGTAAGACCGGATTGTCAGCTTATCGGAGTACACCGAGGCATCGATATTACAGTCATCCACAAAGTCTTCTCCGTCGTACAGGCGGATAAAGACGCTGTTTACATCCTTTACATCAAGCGCCAGATGGCGGATGGTCTTGCTTACATTGGTGCGCTCCCCGACCTGCACGCCGTCCACCCACAGCTCAAAATCGCTGATGGAAATGTCAAAATCCTCCGGCACGGAAAGCCCTATTTCAAACAGGTTGTTTTCCACCATGGAGTGAATGAAATAGTAGACGCCTTCGCCTTCATCCTCCACCACATAGCTCTGTCCGCCCTCCGCGGCGGTAAGGTCTGAGGAAGATCCTTTCAGGTAGGCGCTGACCGCCCCGCAGGTCAGTCTGTCAAAGCTGTAAAGCACCTGACTGTATGCAGACTTTGCATCCAGACTGTCCATCTGCAGCTCCTCGTATTCCGCCTGTACCTGCTCGTATTCCTCGAAGGTAAGCTGTCCGGTGGAATTGAGGATGGCTGCCCTCTGCAGCTCCTCCGTCTTTTTCGCCACTTCCTGTTCCAATGCCTGACTGGAATTTCTGGTGGAAACATAATTGTCATAGGAGGTCTTGACGGAATCCGTCAATTCCTTTTTCTGCGCCAGCTCCTCCGCATACAGGGACTGGTACTCCAGCGCCGACTCGTACAGGACATACGGATTGTCCTCCACATAGCGGATGCCGTCTATGGAACCCTTGAACCACTCTCTGGGGATCTTGATGAACAGGATCTTCTTTTTTCCCTGCCACGGTCTGTCCACCGCGTTCAAAAACTCTTCAAATTTGAGCTTGAAGGCTGCGGAGTCCAGTTTCTCTCCCCGCTTTGCCTGTGCCACAAAGCTGTCGATGATGCGCATGTTGGAGGAGCCGTAGTGCTGCTGCATCAGGTTGTAGTTGGTATTCAACTGCAAAAGACCGTTGGAGGTTGCCGTCCTGGTCTGGTAGAAAGCGTCGTCATGCTCCAATGTGTACGCGATCAACTCCTCCTCTATCCCGCGGTCAAGATCCGCGTCGATAAAGGGAATTTCAAAATAGTACGAGGTGGACACGTCGATTCCGATCAATCCCCCGAGCTTTTCCTTTGCGGCTTCAAAGCTGCGCTGATCCGAAAGAAGGGTGGAATTTAAGGTTTCCAGCTTTTTCTCAATGGCGTCCACATCCGATTGTGTGGCAAGCCCGCCGGCCAGTCTCGCTTTGTTTTTCGCAAGGGATGTCTCATAGGAGAGAATCCGTTCTTCATTGAAGGCAATCCGCTCCTGAAGCACATAGACCTCAACAAAGCAAAGCCCGACTTCTTCATAGATGCCGTAAACGCAGTCCGTGATGCTGTGGTTGAGCGTGTCGATCTGGGACTGTAATTCCAGCGGCTTGTAGGTATATTCCATCTGATCCGACAAAGTCGGCTTCTCCGGGAATTTGAAATTTAAAAGCGGTGACCAGCGGAAGGTTCTCTGGTTTTTTTCCTTGAGCTTGATCGCCTTGATCGCCTGCGAATACTGGAGCTTTGCCAGATCCAGCTTGTTTTTCAGCTGGACGTATTCGCTGCTCTGCGCAAGCGCCATGCTTTTCGCCGTTGCCACCGTCAGTGTCTTGTCGGTGGGTGCGGGCACGGCAGCCGCCTCCGCCTTGATCGGAGTGAAACCGGCAAGAAGCAGGCTGCACGCGGTAAGAACGGAAAGCAGGCGGCATATTCTGTTTGATGCGCTTTTCGGTTTCACTTCTTTCACTCCCTTCGTTATTTCTTCGTTATTGTTCCAGTGAGTACATCCAGAACCCGCCGTCCCTCTCTGTGCATACGAAGGTGTAGGTCACATCCTCCACCTGAAATGCATACAGGTAAACCAGCGCGTCCGTGGCATATTCGGTTACTTCATTTACCTCGTCATACGGCTTTCTTGCCTTCATGCCGATTTCTAACGGTATATCCGCTCCCTTTTTCTGCATCCGGTCTATGGCTGCAGCCTCCGGGAAGGTTACATAGCTGTTGCCCTCAAAAACAGGGGCTCCCAGTATCTTCCGCAGTTCCTCCACGGTGGAGATCCGGTAATCGCCGTAGACAAATTCCGTTTTGCCCACATAGATCTTGTCGGCCTTTGCCGTGTCGTCCAGACTGTTGTTTTCGGAGGACTGCACATAGAATGCGTCGATATCCTCCAGCATCACCACCGAGTCCGTACCGTCCTGATAAAGGATCCTGCTGCCGGTATACAGCTTTGCTATCTCCTCCGCGCTCTTTCCGAGAAGCTGTGTATATACCAGCTCCCCGTTGTGGAAGCTTCCCTTGAACACTTCCTTTTCGGCGGCGTCATACAGGGTTCCCTCGCCCTCAAACGCTCCTCTGGAAAACTGTCCGCTGTATTTCTTCGTTCCGCTCTCTCGGTAGAGGGTTCCCTCTCCTTCAAATACGTTATTCTGAAATTCGCCCTCGTACTGCATCTGTCCGATGGGATAATAGAGGCTTCCCTGTCCCGAGAACATATTCTTTTCAAAACTACCCTGATATACCAGACCGCCGTCCTTGTTGTAGAGCTGTCCGTAGCCCGTAGCATATCCTTTTTCCACATTGCCCTCGTAGGCAATATATCCCGCCTTTGCCCTGATCTTGACCGGCCCTTTGGCAAACCGCAGCGACAGGGAATTGTAGGAATACACCTTCGCCGCGCCCGCACCGTCTGTGCCTTCCCCAATGCCTGCGAAGGGATTGACCCATATCAGATAGCACAGGCAGAGGATTCCCACCACGACCACGGCAGCGTGTGCCAGCCGCTTGCTGATCAGGAAGCCGAACAGGGGATAATAATCCGTCTTGTTCCTCGGCTTGACGTTGAATACACTGGTCAGTGCCGACCTGATTTTGGTCAGGATGTTTGCCTTTATGAAACTCCAACTGGTCCAGTACTTGATTTTAGTCCATATCGGTGTGATACGCGCCTTTATCGTACTGAGCAGTACCGATATCAGATTGTTCATGGATTCCTCTCTCTCTCAGCTCCCGGGCATTTATTCGGAAAACAACGCACAGGAAACCTTTCTTCCATAGTCTGTATTCAGACATTTCTCACACAGGAAAAGATACCATTTTGCCACCTCATCATCCGGGCATTCCTTCAACACTTCCGTAAACAGGTTGCGTCCCAGATAGTAGTCTCCCTGATAGAACAGGTTCAGCGCCTTCCGGAATTTGTCCTTGGTGTCCAGCCTCCGCTGACGCTCCTTCGCCGGGTAAGCATCCAGAATCTCGTACAGCTTGAAGGTGCAGCCGCCCTCCTCCAGATATCCGATATATCTGCCCGTGGTCTCTTTTTCCACCAGTTCGTACACCGCATCCGTAACTGCCATGCGGATTCCCATGGAACGGAATTGCTCCACGTATTTTTCCAGCATCTTCATTTCCCGGGAAAGCATGTAGGTGAATGCCTGCTCGTCATTGCCGATCACACCGTACATAAAGGCGGTGCGGTGCAGCAGCACAAACGCGGGCTCCTGAACCTCTCCCTCCTGCGGCGCCGCTATTTCCAGTCCGAAATAGAGTGCTTTCCTCGTCTCCTCCCGGAACAGAAGCTGCAGGGTGGTCAGATCGCTGTTGTCGGAGAGCAGAATGCCCTCGTACTCCTTCTGCTTCTCCCCGAGGCGCTTGTATTCCCTGTCCATCCGGCGCAGGTGCTGATCCTCGCCCAGCCCCCTGTTTTCGGGATACGCCACGAACGCCAGCGTCCCGGTAACATGCACGTTGTCGCCCGGCTCCACCTCTAAGATGGAATACTTGCCGAGGATCTGCTCGATCTGCTTCGGTGCAAAGCGGTAATAGTTCTGCAGCACCTTGTATTTGATGTAGTTCATTCTGGCAACATCCGTGGAGATCTGCCCCAGACTGTTTTTCAGCCGGCGCATCTCGTTGCTCTCGATCCAGAAGCCGTCAGCGCTGTTTTTCAAGGAATCCCAGTCCTCTTTTCCCTCCGCCACACGCGCCGTCACCCTCACCAGACTGCGCATCTGCCGTCCCTGCAAGAAGATCACCAATGCAAGCAAAAGTGAGGTAACCAGCAGAAATGCCGCACCGTACACCAAAAACTCTCTCTGCATATTCGCTATGTCCGCCTGCACCGGCGCAAGGGAGATCTCCGTCAGGAGAATGTATTTCGGCGCCACACTGCGGCGGTCCGCATACACAAGCACTCCCGTGCCCTGCTTTGTCTCCCCGCTGACTACCGACTTTGACTGGATCGCCGTGTTTGCCAGCTGTTCTATATAATATCTGCAATCCTCCTCGGAAAGGCATCCTTTATTCTTCGTCTGGCGCAGCACCCTTGCGGCGTATTCACCCCCGGAAAGCCTTTCGTAAACCGCTGCCGTCAGGTAGCAGGACTGTTCGCCGTCCACCGTCGTCACGGGCAGGCTCTGCTCCAACAGGTTTTGCAGGTCGTCGCCCTCCGTCTGCCATGCCGCAGCGGAATCCAGCGAGGTAAGCTGCTCAAGCTCTCCCGCGTAATCCTGCGCTCCGCTGATATAGACGCCGAACAGTGACAGGTACTGGGATGTCATAAAGCTCTTGGCCTTTGTGAAGCCCATATACGCCACCGCCGTCACCGCCACCACCAGCAGAAACTCCATCACCGCAAATCTTTGCAGCGACTGGGAGTGGCTGAACAGCATGACCGCCAGGATGAACAGCAATATTACGATTCCAAACACCAGTAATTGTATCATTCTTTATTCCTCTACTTCGTTAAGGATTCTGTTCCGATCTGTTTGAACGTGTTGACAAACAACCTCAAAAACGGCACATCTCCCCATATCACGTTGGATAAAAACATCACCAGCACCAGTATTGCCAGCACTGCCGACAAATGCAGCAGCAGTCGGAAGATGCCCTCCTGATTCCTCGCCCAGAAATCCCTCAGCCGCTGTCTGACCGAGCGCTTTCCCACGTGGGTCGTGGACAGCCGGATGTCCTTGTATAATTCCCGGAAATCCTGATAGCTCTGTTTGGGGATCTTCTTTAATAAAAGCTGGTAGCTAACGTTTTTCTTTGTGGTCTTTTCCTGCAATAGCTCCCGGATCCTGATGGCGCACTGCATAACACATTCCTTCTGCGTGCTGTTTTCGTTCAGCTCCGCAAGATCCATGCAGTACCCCAGCACAATGCTGTCGTCCTTCAGAAGGTGTATCTGTCCCTGCTTCAAAACCAGCTCCAGAAGCGGGTAGGGCAGTGGGGACGACATGCATTGCAGAAGCAGATTCAGACAGATTTCTTCGCATTGTTCAAGGGGAATCGCCTTCGCCATGTAAAAATCCGCCAGCCTTCTCTCCTTTACATAGGGAAAGACCATACAGAACCGGTTGTTGCTGCTGAACATATCCACGCAGCAGTCCTCTCCCTTTTCCGAATGCTTTATGATCCGCAGCAGTTTTTTGACGGTTTCATGGTCTTTGACCGCCACAAGGGTGTAATAGCACTCCCTTGTGCCGTATATTTCCTCGCAGATCATTACATCATTGATCTCTCCCTGAAACACATCCATGACACTGCGCAGCGCCATGCGGTCTGATTGGTATATCATAGATACCCCCTCTTAGTTTTCAGTCTGCTCCTCGCCCGTCACCTTTTTCTTTACTATTGCGTATGCATATGTGCAGATCAGAGGCTTATCCGTGCAGTAGATGCGGATCTCGTACACGCCTTCCTTTGCGGGTGCCGTGTAAATACCGTCCGGCGTAATCTCGCCGCTGTCCGGCTCTGTCAGCTCATACGCCACGGAGCAGGGCTTCATATTGTTGTATTTGATCTGGAAGAAGTAGCTTTCCTTGGTTCCCACCACGATTGTCGGGGTGATTGCGGCAATGCTCTGGTTTCCGGTATCCGGGAACTCCTCCTGCAATTCATCCGAAGCGTAGCGGATCGCCACCCAGCGATAGGTCAGCACAAGCTGCTTCACATCCTGCAGAAGCCGCAGCGCCACGATAAAGCTGCCCTTGTCGTTCAGCACCTTGACTGCGGTCTCCGCCGCCACACCCGTCTGACCGGATGCAAACAGGGAAGAATTGCCGAACACGGTGGTCTTGGCGCTCTTTCCAAGCACCATGTCGTCCTCCAGTCCCTCATAGCCTACTTCCACATAGACATTGCCCTTGCCGAGACCGTGCATGATCTCGCCGGAGTAGCACACATCGCCCTTTCTCGCATTCTCGCCGAGAGGTATCTCCACAATGCCCGTCTCCATTCTGGGGAAGGAGGTTTCCCTTCTCTCTCTGTATTCCTCACGGTTTGCCGGTGAGCTGTTTCCTGCGGCTCCCGCCTGATAGAAGGGCAGCTTCTTGTGGAAATATTCCGTGTATTCCTGACGCAGTCCCGCATCCCGCATGGTGGGAATGTAGCGCTTTACCGCCTTCTCCTGCACCGCCTCGATCAGGTAAGCGGACTCCGTGCGGACAAGCTTCAGATCCGCCAGCCGGATCACGCCGCTGTTGGCGCCCATGCTGCGGAACTCCATGCTGACTTTTCCGGTCTCCTTCGCCGCAAGCAGGGAGGGTGCCTCGTCCACAATATTGATCTTCCAGTTGAAGCTGCCGCCGTTTGACACATCCACGCCGTTGATCATCACCTTGGCGCTTCCCGATTTTACCATGACACTTGTGTCATTTAATTCTTCCGTCTGGGCAAGAAACCAATATTCCTTCTCCATCTTCCTGCCCTGCTCCAGCGTAACGTTCTCCAACAGGATATTCAGCTCCTGACTGCCGTCCGGCGTACCGAGCGCCGGGGTCTGCAGCACGGCTTCGTAATAGAGGTTTGTTTTCTCCGCGCTGAGCTTCTCCACCTCTATCGCAGCCTTTACATAATAGCCCGCACAGATATTTGCCGGAATCCGGAAGCTGACCCTGTAATCCTGATTCTCAAACAGGACGCCGCCCGCAAAGAACTCCGTCTCCATCTCATAAACGCCGTCCGCATCCTCCGTATCCTGCAGGAAAAGCTCGTACGCCTCCTCAATGCGGTTATATTCGTATTCCTTCTGGCCTTCCTGTCTGTTGATGGCGTAGACAGGCTGGTTTTCTTCCTCATGATAGCGCAGGCACAGGCTCGCCTGATTGGTGCGGAGCTGCTCAAAACCTGCAATTGTGGAAAGCTTCTTCACAACAGAGCTGTCCACCACGATCTCTCTGCCCGCATCATCAATGGCAACGCCGCTCTCCACCATAATGGATAAATCGTCCAGACTGATTACGTTCAGTCCGCAGACAATACCGCTGCCGCCCAACATCTGGTTCACGAACCTGCGTTTATTGTTCATGTAAAGCTGCTCAGCCTCAAAATCTGCGGATGTCAACATCTTTCCCTTGTAATACCGGTTTCTGTTAAATGGAAGTAATTCGCTGTTTTTCACTGATCCATCCCCTCTTTCCTGAAGTGTAGTGTTCTGTTTGTATTATTTTACCATAAAAGATTTTTTTGTAGATTAAAGATATGTTAAAGATTTTTTTGTTGGTTTTTGGCAAATGACATATAGATTCCCATGCCGACCCCCTCTCCGGTCTTGATCTCCATGCTGCCTCCCTCGGCTTCCACCATCCGCCGGATCAGATACATGCCGATCCCGTTTCCTTCTTTCTTTCTGTTTGACCCCTGAAAATCCAGCTCCGTAATGTGTTCCGCCTCCTCGGGGCACATTCCTTCTCCGTCGTCCCGGTACACAATCAGGATCTCCTTCCCGGTTTCCTCCACCGTAATCACGATATTTCCCTGTCTGTTCATGTAGCGGACGGAATTTTCGATTAAGTTAAAAAAGGCTCTCATCAGGGAAATGCGGTTGCCAAAAAACAGCACCTCTTCACGGCTGCTGTTCACCACGATCCTGATTCCTGCCTTTTGGGTAATGGTTCTGACATACTCCGACACGCGGCGCACACAGGCGAGCACATCGAAATATTCCTTTTGTGAAAGAAGCTCTTCCTGATCATCGTCCAGAAGAACCTTGGAAAGTGTATTGAGATAATCGATATTGTTACAAATCTTGCGGATACAATCCAGCTCTTCCTCACGGCTTGCGCAGCTTCCGCTTAACAGAAGCTCCCCGTACCCCGTAATGATCGCAAACGGCATACGCAGGTTATGCGCCATGAGTCTTTTAAACCACACGACGTCGTTGGTAAGCTTTTCTACCTCCTGCCTTTTTTGCTCCAGTTCGCGATGCTCTTCCTGTTCCCGCTCAAGCATGGTCTGCTTTTCACGGTTCCAGAAAAAATTCCCTTTGTGCTTTGATTTCATGTCCTTATCCCCTGTATTTCCCCCGCTGTTTACACATCCTGAAAGAGATACCCCACGCCCCGTATGGCGCGGATGACCTCCGTGCGGTTCTCATCGATCTTCTTGCGCAGATTGGACACATGTACCATCAGCGTCCGCACATCGCCCAGATCCTCCTGTCCCCAGACGGTCTGGTAGATCTGTCTGTATAGCAGTATCTCGTCCGGTCTGCTGACCAGTGCCAGCAATATGTCGTATTCCGTCTTGGAAAGGTCAATTTTTTCCCCCCTGGCATCATCCCTGATACGGTATACGCTCCTGCTGCCGGTATCTATCATAAACTGCCTGAACCACAGCCTTCTTCCTTTTTCGTGTTTCTCTTCATCCTTTTTCAGGTTGCTGTTGATGCGCTCTATGAGCGTCTCCAGCTTGGCGGGCTTCACGATGTAATCATCGCCGCCCTCCCGGAAGGCATCCACGATATTGACGCTGTCTCCCAGACAGCTCATAAAAATAATCGGCCCTCCGTAGCCGCCTTCTTCGCCTCTCATTCTCTTGCACAGCTCATGCCCATCCACATCCAGCAGAATGAGATCCATCTGCCTCGAAAGCAGCGCCTCCATTGCCTGTTCTCCGTTCAATGCACATTCCATCCGGTACCCCCGGCTCTTAAGCTGCATCGCCGTAACAGCGGAAAGCTCTGCATCGTCCTCCACCAGCAGTATCCTTGTCTCTGACGGTTCCTTAATCACGTTTGTTCCCCCTGCTTTGTCAAAAAAAGCGCCGTGCGGTCAAATATACTCTGCTCCGTGTTCAGCCCATCGGCAAGCTTGTTGACCAGAATACCCTCCTCCCGGTTCAGCGGAAGCTGTTTCTGCTTCTTTTCCTCCTGCTCCAGCGTGTCTGCATAGTATTCTGTGTCGGGGCGTTGTTTTGGTTTTTTTACGTTCACGTTTCCCTCATTCTCTCTTCATTCTTATGATCAGAAAAAACTGCTTGACGATAATTTTTTTTTATTTTACACTTTTTTTAATATAAAGTAAAGAAAGACTTGGCAATGTTAAAAGGGGATAGGAATTTTATGAAAAAAAACAAAACTTCGGATCGTATGTCCATCTCGGAAATTCTTTTGCTCATCATTCTTCTTCTGTGCTACTTCGGGACGGTTGTCACTTTGGTTGCGGGTCTTAGGACGCCGCTTATCCTGCTTTTTGTCCTGTATAGCTGTGTTTCCATGGCCTTCCTTCTGGTCAGCTATGACCGGATGACCCGCGTTTCCCTGAAACGGAATGAACGTTCCTCCCTGCCGCTTGAGGATGAATTGCAGATGATGTCCCAGTACAGGCAGGAAAATGTCTCCCTGAAACAGGAGCGGGATACGCTTTCAGAGGAGAAGGATACGCTTACCGCAAAATGCACCGAGTTAGAGCAGAAGGTTGCTTCCCTCACCGCCTCCTTAGAGCAGGTACAGACTCCCGCCGACAAGTCGGAGCTTTTGAGCGAGCTGCTGCCGCAGGAGGAGACTCCCGTGGATCTGAACATCATCGATGTGGTCAACAAGGTGATGGAGGAGATGGCTCCCTACGGCCGCAGGGCGGGCATCCAGCTTCTGCTCTCCAGTGCAAGCGACCGGCTGATGGTTCGCGCGGACGCTTCCTTCATACGCATTCTATTCCGCAATATCATTGATAATTCCATTAAGTACATGCACCGCAACGGCAATCTGGTGATAACCGTTTCCAACATCGGCGACGATCTCTTCATTGTCCTCAAGGATAACGGGGAAGGGCTTGCCACCAATGAGACCGACCATATTTTTGAGTTGAACTATCAGGGCTCCAACCGCGTCAGCGGCAACGGTCTGGGTCTGACACAGGCAAAGGCAATCGTGGAATATTACGGCGGTACCATCTACGCCAAGAGCAACAGTGGCAAGGGAATGGGTATCTATATCCAGCTTCCCGCAAGCGGCCGTTAAGAACAGACATGAAGTCTGCGAAATGAGGATCAGAATGAAGAGAGATAATGGTTTTATGTTGTTGTTATTTTTATATCTGGTGATCGGTGTTGCCGGCATTGTTGTTTTTTTCAATGTTCCTTATTTCCGGTATCAGCCGGCATACGGCGCTTCCCCCTCACCCGTAACGGGGAATGCAACGATCTCCGCACCTACACGGGCGCAGGACGAAAGCAGTGAGGAAACGCTTCCCACACTGCCGGAGCTGCCTGAGACTTCCGCCGGGGAGACGGGCACGGAAACCGCTGAGACGCCCGCACCCGAGCCCGTATACACCTACACCGCCATCCATCAATCCAAGAAACTCTATATCCGGGACGACGCCTCCTTAGACGCCAACATCATCAGCTATCTGAAGCAGGGCGAATCCGGCGACGTGATCCGTATAGAGGGCGACTGGGTTCTGCTGCGGCACGGGGATCTGGAGGGCTATGTCTACAAAAAATATCTGAATCTTGAAATTGCTCCGTAATCTTTTTTACATCAAAAACAGCAGTCCTATGTGGTAGAAAACAAACGCCAGCACCAGAGAGAATACCAGATAGTACACAACGGACAGCGCCACCCACTTTTTGGAGTGGTTTTCCCGGAAGGTTGCCGCCACGGTCATGGTGCAGGGTACGTTGAACACGATTGCCATGATAAAGCCAAATGCCTGTGCCTTGGTGATCACCTGCGGCAGAAGCGCCATCATGCTTTCCGTCATGCCGATGGACTTTGCATTGAAAGCGGCATTCACCATGTCCGTGTTGCTGTATAGCGCATTGATCACGCCGAGCAGTGACTCCTTTGTGATCATGGAAGAAATGTACGCCATGAACATCTGCCAGGTCATACCGAACCACGAAGTTACAGGCTCTATGACCTGTCCGATCTTGGAAAGAATACTGTACTCACCGCCGAACCAGTTGTAGGAGAGCAGGTAGAACACGATGGATACCAGCGTGATCACGCAGAATGCCCGGCTGAATACATCCCATGCCTTCATAAGCGTTTCCCGGATAATGTGTCTCCATTTGGGCTTATGATACGGCGGAAGCTCCATGACAATGCCGCCCTTGTCCTGCTTACTGATGAGCTTTCCCCTGAAAATCCGGGAAACCAGAAACAGAGAGCCGACCGTGGTAAGCAACATGATAAGCACAACCGCCATTGCCCCCGCAGGCCCGTAAAACACTGTGGCAAGCATCGGCGCCAAAGAAAGGGTCGATCCGCAGGGAATGCTCCATACAAGGATCATGGTGAGGAAGCGCTGTCCGGAATTGTCAATGACACGGCTTCCCGCCACGCCCGCCATGTTGCAGCCCATACTCATCAACAGGGAGCAGATGCTCTTTCCCTGCAAGCCCAGCTTCTCCATTGCGGAGTTGAACACGACGGAGATCCTCGCCATATACCCCACATCTTCTATGATGGCAAAGGCGAAGGAAACGCCCAGAACAAATCCCGCCATGGATATGGTGAATGCCAGCACGTTGGGCAGTACCACATAGATCAGTTCCGCCAGAGGCTGCCATACATTCATGGAAGCCATCAGCTTCTCCAGCGGCGCGCCGATGACGCCCGCAAACCCGAAGCCCAGACCCATAATGGGAGCTGCCACCAGCATAGCCACCGAGAGCGCCGCCACGATGATGCCGATTGCCAGCCATTTGCCGGAATGTCTGCCCAGCGCTTTTTTGTCAAATCCCGACAATCCGACTTCCTTGTCCGGCTTCTTTACCACGCCGTCAAGCAATTCATCTATGTACTCATATTTATGTCTGCCGGAGATCATAAGCCCCCGGTCGGTCTTTTCCAGTTCGCAGACAGCCAGTTTTCCCGCCGTCAGCAGCTTCTCCTCCTTCTGTCCGTCGACCATGGAGGCAAAGGACAGCTCCGGATCCTGTTCATAATACTTCATCAGTCCCGCAGAGTCCGCTGTTTTTCCTGCATCTATGGCTTTTGCAAACTGCTCCTTGAGCGCCCCGTATTTCTTTGTCTCCGAGGCAACAAAGCTCATTACCGGAATCCCGATCCGCTCACTGAGCTTTTTGGTATCGATGCTGATTCCCTTTTTCTCCGCCACATCCATCAGGTTCAGAATCAGAATCGCCGGGGTTTTTGTGCCGATGTAGTCCGTATACATATACAGGGAACGCTCCAACTGGGAGCTGTCCACCAGAATGGCAACCAGATCTGCGGCGCCGGATCTGATAAAGTCCGCCGTGATCTTTTCCTCATCCGAGCCCGCCGACAGGCTGTAACTTCCCGGCAGATCTATGATGCGGTAATCGTTCTCCTGATAGCGGAAGCTGCCTTCCTTGCGCTCCACCGTCTTTCCCGGCCAGTTACCCACATGCTGATGCGCGCCCGTAAGGCCGTTGAATATGGTGGATTTTCCTGAGTTGGGCTGCCCTAACAAAGCAATCGTTCTGCTCATTTACCGGCACCTCCCTCCACCTCGATTTTGTCGCAGTCCTGCTTGCTCAACGCAATGACAGAATCCCTGCAATAAAACAAAACCGGCTGATCCTTCAGGTTCTGGATGACCTGAATGGAGCTGCCCTCCACAATTCCGACACCAATCAGGCGCGAAATCAGATGGTGACTTCCTCTCACGGAATGTACGGTTCCGCGGTATCCGGCGCTTGCCTCCGATAGCTTCATAATCTTTCGTCCTCCTCTTGTCTGCATGGCTCCGACATTATATAATGTTCTTAGTTCGCCATGTCTAACTTGTCTCATTTTACAATTTGGACGAAAATATATCTATGCCCTATTCAGTCAAAAAGGTCTGTTTAGCCACATGTTTATCTGGGAGAGGAGCCTGTGCCTTTATGAAAAAAGAAAGTGATATGAATCAGATCGCGCAGTTTATGGCAGGCGCGCAGGACATGAGTGTCTTTCATCAGGATACCGCCGACGGTTTTATGGATCTGACGGCTTACTATATTCTTCCAGGGATTTACCTGACCTTGAATGACATCCACACACAGGTCGTGCCAAGCACCCACGCGGAGCTGACACCGGATATCCTGTTGATCAATTACTGCATGGAGGGCAGATGTGAGTTTCGGATTGATGAGGACAATTACAGTTATCTGGACAACCGTCTGATGAATATTTCCTCTAAAACGGTTCAGGATCATTTCTACTACCCTTCTTCCTTTTACAAAGGGTATGAAATCTATATTCTTCCCGACCGGTTCACGGACAAAACCGTGGATATACTGCGTTTGTTCGGGATCGACATAGAGGAGTTGATCCGTCTGTATACCAAGGGTGCCGCATTCTATGTCTCCGACACGCTCTTAAAGCTCTGGAACCGGATTTCGGAAAGCCACGGCGCGGACAATTTGGGTCAGCTCCGCTTAAGTACCCTGCATCTGCTCAAATATATCGGGGATCACAAGCCCGAAAACACTCCGAATATTCTTTATCTCTCCCGGGTTCAGGTCATGCTCGCCAAAAGGGCGCAGGAGATGCTGACGGAGGATCCGGGCAGGCATACTTCCATGAAATCCGTCTCCGAGGCTCTGGGTGTCAGCGAATCCAGCCTGAAACGGTATTTCCGCGCCGTTTACGGCACAAACGTGTCCGCCTACATGCACGAAATGCGCATGAAATATGCCGCAGAGCTTCTGGCAACCTCCAAGTTTGGAATCTCGGAAATCGCAAAAGCCTGCGGCTATGCAAATCAAGGTCGTTTTGCCAAGGTATTCCGCCAGTTTTACGGAATGAAACCCTTGGATTACCGACGGCACCTTTAGATCGTGGTAGCCCAGCAGATACCCCTTTGCGGATATTTTGGCCTCGGGCAGCCATGTGCCATGTGCCGTACTCAGTCACAAGCCTGCACATTTCCTCCAAACTTTTCCACATAATGCCTCCTTCTCACAAACTTTTTCAACACGCTTCCTAAGATAACTGTAACTCTGCTTCTGCAATGAAAGCCATTTTATCCAGTTGTTCAAAAAAACCTACAACGTGACGCCCGCTGCGTGGGATTCTGATTCAGAAACAGCGGGATCCGGGTACTTGATCAGATCATAGAGCATGCCGTACTCGCCGAGGCTGCGCGTTCCCGCCAGCTCCATTCCGAGGTGCATGTATTTGTCACATTTGGATTTTGCATCGGTCTCCAGAATCACGGGAACCTGCAAGCGGTTTCCCTCCGCAAACGCCAGCTCCACGGCCTTTCGCATATATCCCTGTCCCTGATATTTTTCACAAACACAGACCAGACCTACAAAGATATAGGGCTTTTTTTCTTTGTCCATCTTCTTTTGAAGCCCCGGACCTCCCTTGGACATGACCCTGAAAAAGCGTATCAGCTCCTTCAACGACATGGATCTGAACAGTGCCTTGATCAACGGCTTTGCCGCCTTGAAGCTCACCTTCTGTCCGGGCAGCTTGTAGGCAATATAGCCTTCTCCCTGTTCACTTGTGGCATAGAGGAAATTCCCCGCAAGCGCCATTCTCACATAACCGCAGATATAGTCCGTAACCGCTTCCCTGCCGGAATACAGGGACACCATACCCGTTTCCGTTCCGTAATCGTAGTAGCCGAAGGCATGCCCGATCTTATAAATTTTGTTTTCGTCCAACGTTTTTACAATCATACTCTCTCCATGAATTTCACAATATTTTCTGCCATGATATCCGGGTGGCTCATAATTTCACCGTGGCCGTAGCAGATAAAGGGATGATCCTCCGCATTCGGGAAAGCACGTTTCAGCTTCCCTATCGCTTTCTTCATATTCGGCTCCTTCTCCCCGATTATCTTTTAATTTTCTTTTTCAAATATCAGAATCTTTTCCGCAAAGCGTTTCACAATCGGCATCCACTCTATCAGTCCGTACAACGGCGTCAGCGTCGACATTCCGCGGGCGATGTTGTCGTCCTTTACTTTTTTGAACCCTGCAGCGATGTCGCCCAGATCGTCAAACTTATTTGCGCCCCATGTGAAGGTTGCGCCCGTCGCTTTTATGGATTTCTCGATGCCTTCCTTTTTCACAAAGAGGGGACACAGCGTTTCCATGCAGACATAGGCATTGTCAAAATGATCCCGGATAATCCCAAGCATGGTTTTTACGTCCTCCGCGGTCATATACATGGTAAGCCCCTCAATGATGAAAAGCATTTTGCCGCGCACCTTGACCTGATCCGCCCACGCCGGATCCAGCACGGAGCAGGCAATGGTTGAAATCCTGCCCGATTCCTTGTAAATGGAATCCCGCACCTCAATTGTCTCCGGCAGATCCAGATTGTACCAGGTAAGCTTTCCGTTATCCATGCGGTAAGCACGGGTATCCAGACCGCAGGCAATGTTCACCACCGTGCAGTCCGGGTATTTGGAAATAAAATCACTGACAATTTCATCAAACACAACGCTTCTCGCCACGATGCCTCCGCTCATGGCGGAGTCGTTTTGTGCCTTGCTGAAATCATAGTCCAGCCTATCGATCAGCTCCTCCGCCTTTGCGTCGTGGAATTTATTCTTTGGATTTTTACTGTGCATGGCACGGGCATAAAAGCATTGAAGCATGGTCTCCGCCGTACCGTTCAGTTTTGGTTTTATTTTTTCGTTGCTCATCCTTTTCTCCTTTTCCGCGCACGTCTTTTGCGCATAGCGGGTTTTATCGCCGACAAACCAGTAATCGCACACTGCTCCGCCGCCTGCCAGCGTATTTTCCCTGTTCAGCTTTGCGTGCATGAGGGCGGCTGTCTTGTGATCAATGTCACACATGACCGGCAGCACCTCCGCGTCCTTTTCCATCATCCTGCGGATCCGTTTGATCCCGGAGGGCTTGTTTGCATTGATCAACAATCCTATCACCTTTAATAACGGCGTCGACAACACATCATTTGCAATTTCTCTCAGATCATCTCCCTTTTCATACTCTCGTTAGTTTACACTAACTAAAATATAGCATCAGGCGATCCATAATACAACCGATAATGCAATTATTTTTTTGTTTATATAACGGAAAATACAACGATTTACAAATCCTACTAAAGGTGTATACTTAGAAAAAAACAGGAGAGGATGATCAACATGTCTTTTGAGAATGTAAAACAATACTTTGACAATGCGGGATTGGGGCAGAAGGTGCTCACATTTGATAGATCCAGCGCAACCGTCGCCGAAGCCGCCGAGACTATCGGCTGTGAGCCGAAGCAGATTGCAAAAACCATGTCCTTCCTTTTGAATGACAAGCCCATTCTGATCGTTACCGCGGGCGATGCGAAGGTGGACAACAAGAAATACAAGGCAACCTTTCATCAGAAAGCAAAAATGATCCCATGGGAGCAGGTGGAGAACTATATCGGACATATTCCCGGCGGTGTCTGCCCCTTTGCGGTCAATCCCGATGTTACGGTTTACCTTGATGTTTCCCTGAAACGGTTTGAGCGGGTGTACCCGGCAGCAGGCAGCGATCACAGTGCGGTGGCTCTGTCCCTGCAAGAGCTGGAATACCATTCCGGCTATGTGGATTGGGTGGACACTTGCATTCTGCTGTAAGGTGTGATATGATTCTCTCAATGAATATTTTATAATTATGTTCATTGCAACGCGACATGATTATGCAAGGTCAAAAGGAGAAACCGCATGCCCGCTAATTTTACGGAGGAGCAAAGACAAATCATACGGGAAAAGCTGATTGCCGTGGGCTATGATCTGATCCGGGAAATAGGCTTGAAAAAGATGAAGGTAGCTATGATTGCGGAACGCGCAGACATTGCGACCGGAACATTCTACCATTTCTTTGATTCCAAGGAAGCCTATGTGGAGGCGCTGATTGCCGAGCAGGATTTCAGAATGCAGGAGAAATTAAAACCCCTGCTTCAGGATTCCGGCAAGCTTACCCTGGAGCAGGCGGTTCGCTGGTTCCGTGATTCCTTCCGGACACAGAATAATTTTCTGATGGAGCTGACGACGGACGACTGGATCTGGTTGAAGGCTCACCGGACAAAGGACGGTCTTTTCAGCCCCTCCCACGACGAGCGGGAGGCACTGCGTTATCTGGCCTATGTAGACGGCATCCGACCGGATCTTGACATCAGGATCCTGATCAATTTCTTCAAAACCATATACAGCATGGCAGAAAACCGGGACACCTTCTTTGGCGATGTTTTTGAGACAAACATTGACCTGATATTTGACTGCATATACAGCTATGCCGCAATGCAAAAATGAGCCTTGACAAAAGAGAATCCATATGGCAGCAAAAATAACAATCGAAGCAATCCTTTACACCCTCGTATATTCCGCATTCATGCTGGTTTTGTTCAAGATTCAGGGCGCGAAGCACCAGCTCTACAACTATCCGCCCGCCATCAGGGAGTGCGCCGTCGAAAAAGGCATCATCACCCAAGAGGAATCGTGGCGCTGATCGGGCTTATCTGACGGATCTGTCCCTCTTATCGCCGGACAGACCCGCCGGTAAGAGGGATTTTATTCTTCCTTCGGAATCTGGCCGTCCACATATAAAATATGGTTGATCAGCCAATCTGTCAGGAAGGTTAAAATTCCCGTGATCTGTTCGTCCTGATCGTCGGTTTCTTCGTTATGTTTTTTTATAAATTCATCCAGCTTTTCAATAAACTGCTGATGCTGCACCTTCTGCGTAAAGATTTTCTTGTAATGGATGGATTCCATGTATGCTTCTTCATCCGCAAAATGCTTTTTCGTATAATCGCGGAGCTTCTCCAGAATCAGGTTGATCTTGTCGTATTTATCAGGCGTAAATTCATCATGCAGCAGTTCATACGCCTCGTCCGCGTATGCAAACAACTGTGCATGCTCCTGATCAATCATATCAATTCCGATATAGTATTCCGGCTTCATTTCAAACATCGCTTTATCCTCCGTTCCGACCGGCTTCCAAGTCCGGTCTCTCCATACTTTCATTTGACCCTATCATAGTCCATTTGGGGGAGTATGTAAATACGTTTTCGTTGTTCACAGATACCGAGCTTTGGCGCAAGTAAGAGCAATGCATTTTCATATTTTACATCTACATTGGAAAATGTGAGCAGCCCGGTATCGTATGTTTCACTTTTGAATATCTTCTTCGATGATTCTGTCAACCAGACGTTTTAACTCATCTCTGTTTGGCAAATACAACTCATATTTTGAAATAAATAGGTTGCTATCCATACCGTAGGTAGCATATTCCACAAGCAATTCATCCTTTTCCTTACTGAGAATTATGCCTATCGGCGGGTTATCATCCGGCATATTTTCTTCCGTTGCAATATATCCCATATACATATTCATTTGACCAATATCACGATGTTTTACCGCATTTATTTTTAGGTCAATCAGTACAAAGCACTTCAGGATTCTGTGATAGAATACCAGATCGCAATGATATGTGACATTACTTATCGTCATCGGATATTGCCTGCCGACAAAGGTGAAGCCCTTGCCAAGCTCCATCAGAAATTGTTGCAAATTATCAATGATCTTCTGCTCAAGCTCGGATTCACTATACATAGCCATCTGCGGAATGTTTAGGAAATCAAGGGTATAAGTATTTTTGATCACATCCTCCGGTGTCTGGTACGTGATTCCTTCCTGAGCAAGAGCTAATATCCCCTCTTTATCTTTGCTGGAAGCCAGCCTAAGAAATAATGCAGCATCTTTTTCCCGCCTTAAAGTACGGACATCCCATCTTTCCTTGATGCACTCGTTTTCATAAAATTGACGCTCCAAATCATCATCAATCGTAATCAATTCACAAATATGTGACCAGCTCAAATTGTCAGACACTGTCTGACAATTTGGGTACCGGAGATAAAACTTTCTCATGTTGTTCAGGTTAGGACGACTGTAACCTTTTCCCATTCGGAGGGTCATGCTCATGGGTCTGCCGCAATGCGGGCAGTATGGAACCAATTCTTCCGGCACGGTACGTTTCACTTCGATTCCCTCCGGTTTTACAAGCTCCCCATCCATTATCCGATAACCCTGACTAAGCACCATGTTTCTTACTGTCTCTTCGTTATCGTAAGTCTCCTCTTGACAAGGCTTGCTGCACTGGAACAGACCGTAATCTCCCTGTGTATAAAACAGTCTGTGCTTGTCAAAGCCCGCTTTCTGAAGGCAATGATCTACATTGGTGGTCAGCACAAAATAATCCTTTTCTTTTACCAGCTCATACAATTTCCGGTAGACCGGCTTCGGTGCGTCCATATACCGGTTGATGTAAATATAGCGGCTCCAGTAGCCCCGGTATTCCTCCAGTGTCCCATACAGGTGAAATCCTCCGGAATACATATCCTTGAATCTGTATTTTTCCTTTCTCGGGTACAGCAGCACAAAACCGCCCGCCTATCTCTTAGCGGTCACCTCGAAAAGCCGTGCCATGACAGGTGTGTCATAATGAACGGTCAGGACACCTCCGGCGACTTCAAAGGCAACCGGCTCATTCTGCGGATAAATGCAGGACACCTGTACGCCGTCCTTGGCAAAAGGAAGGCTGCCCAACGGTATGGATAATGTATCGTCCGAGCAATTTATGCCGGACTTGACATATCTGTCATTATTTTTTCCTTCCATCCGGCGCTTCCAGACCGCCAGATATGCCTTATTCTCCAACTGCAGTCCGCCGCATACCCACATATCTTCATTATCTGCAATATCCAGCGGCCAGAACGGTACGGCGCATCTGATGTCCCCGCGGATTGCCTTATAACATGCAATGCCTTCCCTTACCAGCGCAAGGCGTTCCGGCGGAAGCTCTGCTAGGTGGCCGCTCTGGTGAATACGAAGCAGCATAGCGTTGATCATGTTATAAATCACTTCTTCCTTATTTCCCTGGCACATCGGATATGACCAGACCGCCGCCTGCTCCGGGGTAACGCCCGACGCGGCGTTTGCCGCTATGGTCGCATAATTCCGGTAGTCCTCCTGATCGGATGTGGACTGAATACTGTATCTGGAAAGCAGGGCATAATCGATACGGAGTCCGCCGCTGGAGCAATTCTCAATCACCAGATCCGGATACCGCGCGAATACATCATCGAGCCAAGCCAGATATGCCTTCTCATGCTCCAGAAGTCCCTGCCCGACACTCTCGGCTCCAATCTCCGTGCCGATCCCCGGTTCAATATTGTAATCCATCTTGATATATCCGACGCCGTAATCGTTCACCACCCGGTCAATCACTTCGTTGACATGTTCCAAAACCGCCGGATTCCGGAAGTCTAGCTGATACCTGCTGCGGTCGTACACGCGCTTTCCATGACGCACAAAGAACCAGTCATCCGGCACCTTCTTCGCCTTCTCACAGTGGATTCCCATAACCTCAAGCTCAAGCCAGACGCCGGGAATCATTCCCTTCTGGCGGATATAATCCGTCACCTCTTTGATTCCGTTCGGAAAACGCTCCCTAGATTCCTGCCATTCGCCGACGCTGTCCCACCACTCGCCGGGCGCATACCATCCCGCGTCAATAACGTAATATTCACAGCCGCACTCCGCAGCCGCATCGATGAGCGGAAGCTCCTTTGCAGTCGTGGGATCTCCAAAGAGACAATTCATATAATCGTTGAAAATCACCGGTAAATTTTCGTCGTCCTTGTTGGGTCTGCGGATCATGCGGCGGTATCTTGTCAGCTCTCCGATTGCTTTTTCAAAACTGTCCTCCGTCACACCTACGGCAACCGGAACGGATTCAAACGACTCGCCCGGCGCAAGGTTTTTGAACCAATGGGACTGTACCTCGGTGGGCCCGCTGACGCACACATAGAAATGCGTATCCTGATCACTGATCTCGTAGTGCCACGAACCGTTATGCTCGATCTGCCAGAACAGGCTTGTGTGCGCCTCCTTGTTTTCCACATAGCCTAACGGCAGATACTTCTTCGTCGACCAGTTTCCGGTGTTGGTCACCTCCAGCACCTGGGAAGTCCGCTGATAAACGCCCGGTTGTGTCTGCGCCAATCCCACTTCGCCAAATCTGTATTCCTTTATGCTCATTTCCTTCTGCCAGCCGTTGTAGGGAATCCGTACCCGCATTTTGGCGTCGGAATTACTTTTTCCTTCTTTTTCAATTCCGGTGTAGCAGAAGGAGGACAAATACTCCAGACACTGCGTGCTGTCCCCTTCATTGATTACCTTGTTCACAATACGAATCACGGAGGTTCCCTTGTAAAATTGCATGCTTGTCTTTACGCGGACATGAGTTTCTTCCTTATCCTCCTGATAAATCACGAGCTTCCGTCCAATCTCATTCTCGTAATCTTCCATGCCGGCATAGGTCAGCAGATATCCCGGCGCTGTGCAGATATGCTTGTTTCCGTGCTTTTCATACGGACGGTTGTACCCTGCCAGATTGATCTGCACCAGTTGAAATGCCTCATCGATAAATTGATTCTTTCTCACCAGATCTTCCGCCTTGCATTCCGCTCCGAATTTGCATATATCCTCCTCGCAGAATGCCGCCTTAGAAAAATGAAGCAGCTTGATCTGATTCTTGTCGGTAATTCCAAAAACAATGTTGATTCCGTTTTCACTGATTTTTACATATTCCATCCGGGTGCCCTCACTTTATTTCTTTTATAGTTGTTATCTATCATAACACAAAAACAGCATATATCCTACGCCAAGCGCTCTGATAATCTTGACGCCGCATTTCTTCAACACCAGCAAGACAAGCACCGCAATAATGATAGCTTTTATTACCTCAAAGCTTTCATTGTCCGACATTTTTTGCAAAGCTTCTAGTACAGGAACAGATCGTACTTTTCCTTCTCCTGTACCCTTGAGGCAATTCAATTCCATTTTCCGAGCCGGACAAAAAAGGAAAGCCCTGATTTTACCGGCTTTCCTGTAAATCCATGTCATAATAAGAAAATTAATTATGCACCATTCCAATCTGCTTATCTGTTTTTCGTTCCGGCAAATTTGCTTGCCGGACTTTCCCATACCATGGACAGGTCCGACAAACGATCCAAATAGGCTCTAAATCCCTGCTGCTTCCATTTCTTTGGCGGTAATATCCACCAATTCCATGCAGCGCTTTTTCTTGCTTCCGAAGGCACCGCTCACGCTGCTCCATCCATCAGTTAAAGCGTCAAGCGCCGCGTTCTTCGCCATATTTCCAAGCCCTGCCACCTCTGAACTGCGCATGATGGTAAACTTCCCCTTTGCACCTGTAATCCAGACCTGGTTGTTGCGGTCAACCGGCGGGAATACAATCACAGAGCCAATGCCGTGCTTTGTAAGTTCGGGAACGCCCGCCTCAAACTTGACGTCCTTCATCGCACCTAAGAGTTCCTCCAAAGTGGCATAATTTCCTTTCAATTCCAGCTTGACGTTTTTCACGCCCATCATTTCTCCAAATCCCATATGAAAACCTCCTGTTTCATTTTATATTTGCACCAATAAGCAGATTGGAATGGCGCATAAGATCACTTTTTACTTTATTCAGTGCCTAAAGAAAGACATGAGGGAAAATCCCGTCGGCATAGGTATCGTAAACATGTAAATTGTTGCGATTAAGAAACCTACAGCTGCAACACCAAGGATTGCGATCCGGTTTGGCAGGTTCTTGAATACACCGACAATACCAAGCAGGAACAACACAACCGAATAAATGACTGTCACCAGATTGAAGGCATCTCCGTTCGTGTTGTCAGCTTTTCCCTGTTCCAGCATCTGATCTGCTTCCGCAATAACCTCACGGGCATTGTCAAAATAGGAATCCCGATAGGTCGTCCCATCTTCATATGTATACTCAAAGGGCGATGTCCATTCCTCCTGTGAAAGCGCCCACTCGATAGCTGCCTGAAAATCCTCGGTGCAGTTGTCATAGAGTAATGTGTCATACTTGTAGGACAACTTTTCATATTCCAACTCATCACCTTTTTCTTCTGCATAAGCCATGTCAATATAGATATCACTAATCGTGTTCCAAGTCATCATGTCCTGCATAAGCATCTGGGATGCTTCGTTCCACTCCGAATTGCCCTCTGCTGACAGATTGTTGCTCGTAGTATAGTTCGTCGCCTGATTGCCGCCATGGAGCGACCCGATCCATGATGCCCATGCAGTCGCCAGTGCAGTAACACCCAGCAAGACCGCTACAATAATTTCAATAATCTGATCTTTGCTTCTCTTTTCCTTATCCATTTTGTATCCTCCTGACAAATAATGTTCTTTTGAATGTTAATGATAATTATACCGTATGTCAATGAAAATTACCATTGGAATCGAAAAAAAATTGATATTAAAAAATATGATCATATTTCAAAAAAACTTTCACATATACATTATTTTTCTAATATGAAAAAGCAGCAACAATTTCCCCAATCATTACTGCTTCTGTCGATTGCTCCCGGCGGGAACCAGACCCACGAATTTATTAAGAATTGTTTCCTTTTTCCTCAAGCAAAGAATTCATAGCCTGAGAGTTGCCACGGGTACAGACAAGCTCTTTTGCTTTCCTGTACCCGTCCAGCAAGCAAAATCCGGTTTTTCAAGGGTACAGAAAGCAGTTTTTGTGCTTCTGTACCCTTCAGGCAAGTCGGTCCCAATTTTCATTGCCGGGCAAATTGGAAGTTATTACTTTTTTTACCGCCGCCCCAGATGTCAAGCTTTTTCGCTGTAAACGTCCCCATAAGCACTGATATTATCGCAATAAAAAAAGACAATCCGCTTCGTGGTGAGTAACTCACTCGAGTCGTATTGTCTCTCTTTGCACGGCTTATAGCTTACGCGAATGTTCCCAGCGGGAATCGAACCCACAACTAGTGCTTAGGAGGCGCTTGTTATATCCATTTAACTATGGGAACCCATAACCCTGCATGAAAGATTATAGCAAAAACGGAGATACCCGTCAATGATTAAAAACGGCTATGCTTCCGTTATGCTATACTCCTGCTATATCTCCGGAAAGTTGATGAATCCCTGAAGCCAGATGATTCCTTTGAATCTTCTTCCCACTTCCGGCTCGCCGTAGAGATCCGCCGTGTTGATGCAGAGATCAAAGGACAGCTCGTTGCAGTAGACCGTCATTTGGTAGATATCCTCTCCTGTCAGGCGGTTTTTCACGGTTCTGCAGGAAGTGATCTCGCCCAGAATGGAATATTGGTCGCACTCCACGCCGTAGGGCATGCAGTAGGTGTCGACCAGACTAAAGACATCCTCCTTCTGAATCTTCTTGGATATGGTAGTATACATATCCATGTCCTCCAGAGTGAGCGTCTCGATTGCGTCCTCGTCGCCCCGTCTGGCGGCGGCGATCAGGTTGTTTCTGTTTCGGGATTCCTTTTGGATTTTTTTGCGCTGGTATTCGTTTTTCTGGATCGGCATCATCACCGTTCCCTTGACCGACAGTGCGGAAAGCGTCAGGGTCGTGCCTCTGATCGGCAGCTTGCCCTGCGCCTGTGCCTTCACATAAGGGATGCGGTTCTGCAGATAAAAGATCAGGGACACGCCCACCTTTATATCATCGCACACACCGGCATAGGATTCTTTTTCTGCGTGACGCTCCACGGAGACATCCTCCGTGGTGGTGACGCCTGTTCCCCGGAGATAAGGATAGTAGTAATCATAGATGAACTTGTCGTCATCCTCCTCATCAAACTCTCCGCAGACAGCGATACCCATATTTTCGGCAAAATCCTTGCGGAACTCACCTATCAATATTCCATCCGGTCCGGTTGTGTAAGCTCTCTCGGTGGAATTGACCACTACTTCCGTAAGCAGCTTCTTCAGCGCTTTTCTGTTGGGAAAGCTGCTAAAGCCGATTGCTCTCATATATTTATGCAAGGATCTCACCTTCTTTCCTTTTTCTTTTCCCTGCTCCCACTATTTGCAGGTGATCAGTTCCTTGCCGCCCATATAAGGTCTCAATGCCTCCGGGATACGGATGCTTCCGTCCTCGTTCACGTTGTTCTCCAGGAACGCGATCAGACCTCTCGGCGTTGCCAATACTGTATTATTTAATGTATGCACATAGTAAGTACCATTTTCACCCTTTGTGCGGATGCCGAGACGTCTTGCCTGCGCATCGCCCAGTGTGGAGCAGGAACCAACCTCGAAATACTTCTTCTGTCTGGGGCTCCATGCCTCCACATCACAGGATTTCACCTTGAGATCGGCAAGGTCTCCGCTACAGCACTCCAGCGTGCGCACGGGAATGTCCAGATTTCTGAAAAACTCTACCGTAAACGACCACATCTTGTTGTACCAGTCCATGGACTCCTCAGGTTTACATAACACAACCATCTCCTGCTTTTCAAACTGGTGAACACGATATACACCTCTCTCCTCGATTCCGTGGGAACCTACCTCTTTTCTGAAGCAGGGAGAGTAGGAGGTCATGGTGATGGGAAGACTTGCCTCGTTCACAATCTGACCCTTGAACTTACCGATCATGGAATGCTCGGATGTACCGATCAGATACAGGTCCTCGCCCTCGATCTTATACATCATTGCTTCCATTTCGTCAAAGCTCATAACGCCGTTCACCACATTGCTGCGGATCATAAAAGGAGGGATGCAATAGGTAAATCCCTTATCGATCATAAAATCTCTTGCGTAGCTGATCATTGCGGAATGGATTCTCGCCGCATCTCCCATCAGATAATAGAAACCGTTTCCGCTGGTTCTTCCGGCGCTGTCCTTGTCAAGTCCGTTAATCTTTTCCAGAATATCTGCATGGTAGGGAACCTCAAAATCCGGTACTGCGGGCTCGCCGTATTTTGTGATCTCCACATTCTCGCTGTCGTCTTTTCCAATGGGAACGGAAGGATCAATAATCTGAGGAATCTTCATCATGATATTTGTGATCTTCTCCTGCAGCACCGGCTCCTTTGCTTCCAGCTCTGCCAGACGCTTGGACTGTGCGGCAACCTCAGCCTTCTTTGCTTCGGCCTCCTCTTTCTTGCCCTGCGCCATCAATCCTCCGATCTCCTTGGAGATCTTGTTCTTATTTGCACGCAGCTCGTCCGCTTCCTGCTGGGTCTTTCTGCTCTCCGCATCCAGCGCGATCACTTCATCCACAAGGGGAAGCTTTGCATCCTGAAATTTCTTTTTGATATTCTCCCTGACTGCATCCGGGTTCTCTCTTAAAAATTTAATGTCTATCATGTGTAGACCTCCTTTTATTAGTCCATAACCTTTTCAATAAATACATGGTTTACCTTTACCAGATCCTTGGTTTCATCTTTTTCTTTCCCCGACTTGTCCACGATAATGCGAAGCACAGGTCTGTCCGGGAAATCCTTGTTCTGCCGGATCACGGTCCCGATCTCTCCCTCATTGGTGAGAACCTTAGTTCCGACCGGATATACGGCGGTAAACTGCAAAAACACGTCTACTATTGTACCATTAAACTTAATATTTTTAAAGGTCTTTAAGTATTCTATTGCTTCATGCACCTTCACCTTTTTACATCCAATCCCGCAGATCATCTCGTCAAACGCATCACAGACATTCACAATCTGGATCGGCTCCGACAATTTGGAGGCATGGAGCGGATAACCGGATCCGTCAATCCTCTCATGGTGGTAAAGGATGATGCTCTTGCTTATATCAGATATCCATGATTCATCCTTGAGGGCAGAATATCCGTAAACCGGATGTTTCTTATATTCTGTCATATCACCCTCGGAAAGTGCGGACAATTCTGCATTCTGATAAGATCTTGCCAGATATCTCAGACCGATATCATGCAGCAGACATCCTACGCCGATATCGTGTACCACCTCCTGAGGCAGCTTCCTTTTTAGTCCAATCAGGATTGCCAGTGTGCAGATGCTGAGGGAATGTTCGTATATGTCGGCACTCCGCTCTTTGATATCATACACCTGTTCCAGCACATCCGTTTCCTCGGTGATCTTGCTCATCACATTGTCCGCTGTCTCGCAAAGCTGTGCCAGCTCCTCGTTGTGATGATAAGTATGGCGTTCCAGAATATCACGTATCTTTTCCTTTACGTGATCCTCCATCTCCGCCTGAAGTATGACGACTTCCTTTGCCATGGAGTCGGTGTCCTCAATATAAACTTTTTCTATCCCCAATTCCTTGAGTTTCGCAACATACTCCTGTTTCAGAACTGCACCTGCCGGCAGGATTGTGGCGTAATCCTCCGACAGTATCGCCCTTGCCAGTGTTTCTTTTCCTGTCAATTTCTCCAATGTTACACAACGCATTATTCATCTCCCATTGCCATGGAAAGAGCCTGCTCCTCTTCTTTACCAAGTGAAATGGCACATACTCCCTTCTTGATCTCCTTTGTATAAGTATAGCAGCCTTCCGTACTGTGAACCGAGTTTAAAACGAATCCGTTGTTATTCTCATCCAGAAGCGCCAGGGAGAAACTGAGCTGTCCTCCCATATGCTGGAATGCATCATACTTTACAATGCCCACTTTTTGAAAAGCAGATTCCATGTTCTTGTATAAAGTCCGGATATCTTTTTTGTTTTTATCTACGTTGATCCTCAGAAATTTATTGTCCTCATACAGTGCAACAATATCCTTCTCCAGACTCTTGCCTTCTTTGCCGGTTGTAAATTTATCGATACGATTCTTCAGCTTGGTTGTCTTGTTAATCTGAAAAATCAACAGAATCAGCAAAATAAGAATACACACCGCCATCCCAATGAAAAGATAACCGATATCCAGCTTTGCCCATCCCATCTTCGTAAATAATTCGCTTGTCATCTTGTCTTCTCCGTCAATAAAAGATCCATTAATCTGTCCAGATCGTCATGGCTGAAAAACTCGATTTCCAGTTTTCCCGCACCATCACCCTTGGAAGTCACGGATACTTTTGTACTCAATGCCTGTTGCAGCTTGTCCTCGATGTCCTTGTAGATAATTTCAAGTGCCTTATCATCCAGCTTTTTCTTCGTCTTGCTGGGCTTATGCAGATTTTTTACCAGCTTCTCCACATCACGCACACTGAGCTTTTCATCAAAAACCTGCTGTGCAATGGTGTACTGCTCCTCCGGATTTTCAATGGCAAGAAGCGCTCTCGCATGTCCGGTACTCAGCATATCGTTGATTACCATCTGTTGTACTTCATCGCAAAGCTTCAACAGACGCATGGAGTTGGTAACAGCCGTTCTGCTCTTGGATACCCGCTCTGCTACCTCATCCTGTTTCAGGTTAAACTCTGTGAGCAGACGCTTGTATGCCTGCGCCTCTTCGATGGGATTTAAGTCCTCTCTCTGGATATTCTCGATCAGGGAGATCTCTACAATTTCCTGTTCCGTATAATTCTTGATAATAACCGGAACTTCCTTCAATTCTGCAAGCTTTGCTGCTCTCCAACGACGCTCTCCGGCGATAATTTCATAGTGATCCTTTCTGTCCTGCACCACAATCGGCTGAATCACACCATACTGTTTGATGGAATCCGCCAGTTCCAGAAGTGCATCCTCATCAAAATTCTTTCTGGGCTGCTCCCTGTTCGGCTCAACCTTTGTAATTTTAACGAATGTTACAGGCCCCTGCTGCAGATCATTTTTCTTCTGCTCGCCCTTCTCTGCTTTCTCAACAACCGGACTGGGTGGAATCAAAGCGTCCAACCCTTTGCCTAATCCTTTTCCTAACCCTCTCGCTGCCATACTCTTTCTCCTTCTACTTTTGTTTGTTGTGCTTGATCACTTCGTCGGCAAGATTCATGTACGCTTCCGCCCCCGCTGATTTCGGATCGTACAGATGAATCGGCATACCGTAGCTGGGTGCTTCCGCAAGTCTGATATTTCTGGGAATCATCGTATTATATACAGTCTGATTCAAATGACCCTTTACATTTTCCACCACCTGCATGGACAGATTTGTTCTGGAATCGAACATGGTAAAGACAACACCTTCCATCTCCAATTCAGGATTCAGTCTTTCCTTTACCAGATTTACCGTATGGATCAACTGGCTTAATCCCTCCAGTGCGTAATACTCACATTGAATGGGAACCAACACACTATCCGCTGTTGTCAAAGCATTGATTGTCAGTGCATTCAGGGAAGGCGGACAGTCAATCACTATAAAATCATACTGATCCTTAATCCAGTCAACCTCATTCTTCAATATGTATTCCTTCTTTTCGACACCGATCAACTCAATCTCCGCTGCTGCCAGATTGACATTGGAGGGAAGAATCGAAACATTTTTAATGACATCCTTCAGAATACAATCCTGAATAGAACATTCTCCGAGAATCAATTCGTAAATTGTATTATCCAAATCATTCTTCTCAACACCGAATCCACTGGTGGTATTTCCCTGAGGATCTGTATCGATCACTAATACTTTCTTTCCTTTTTCTGCAAGTGCAGCAGATAAATTAATAGAAGTTGTGGTTTTTCCAACTCCCCCTTTTTGGTTTGCAACCGCAATTACCTTACCCATATATCTTATTGCCTCCAGCTCATACTTTACTTTTAATCTGCTTGTCCATTATATCATTGTTTTTTCTTATTATCTATAAGAATTTAGTTTCAGATCATAAAAATAGCCACCTTAAAATGTTTCACACCCTTATAAAATGGGCATTTATGAAATGTTTCACGGAAAAATAACAATATCTAGGGTGAAAATGTTTCACGTGAAACATTATCTTGTGTCCAAAGTAATACAAAACCACAAATGTTTCACGTGAAACATAATTGAAACGCCCAAACCTTTTTTTGTCCGGGCGTTCCGTTTTTCTAAAAGAGCTTGATTATATCGTTTCTTATTGCAAAGACAGCGGCTTGTGTTCTATCAGCAACATCTATTTTCTTAAAGATGTTGGAAATATGATTTTTCACTGTACGTTCGCTTATATTGAGAGAAGTTGCAATCTCTTTGTTGAACATTCCGTTCGCTACTTCAATCAGTACCTCAAGTTCACGTTTCGTCAATAAATCTATTTTTTCTTTATCAGCGTCTCTCGCAACCAATCTTGAATTGAGTGCCGGGATCAAACTGGGCTGAATGTAACTCTCCCCTTGCAGAACTCCCATAATTGCTTTCTTCAATTCATAAAAATCTGTGTCCTTCAACAGATATCCGTCCACACCGATATCAACAGCCTTCAATAAATATTCCACTTCATTATGGACAGTCAGAATCAAAACCTTCAGATCCATCCCGCGATTCCGAATTATCTCAAGAACTTCAATTCCATTTTTATTTGGCATATTGATGTCCAACAACAAGACGTCGGGTTTTACTTGCTCCAGTTTTTCCAGACAACTAACTCCGTCACTTGCCTCTGCTATTACTTCAATAGTTCCGTCAAATTCCAAAAGCTGTTTAATACCCTCCCGCATCAGGGCATGATCGTCAGCTAACATGACTTTTATCTTATCGCTCATTTTCTCTCCCCATTTCAAAATTGAATTTACTTTTCAGACAAATCACCCTTCCGACTTTTCTTAACAATCTTACCAAGAATACAAATTGCAATCGCCGGAATCAAAAAATATAATACATTAACTTCGATCCATACATAAAACGGAGCGGAACAACTCTTCACTCCAACGGTATCTCAATTTCAACCTTCGTTCCTTCACCCGGATCGGACTGAAAATCAATCTTGCCGCCAAGCAGATGAACACGCTCTTTCATAATCAGAATACCAAAATGTTTCTCGTCCTCCCCAGCAACCTCATCATGAGAAAAACCTTTGCCGTTATCTCTGATTATCATATGACAGCTATTTACTTTCTGCTCTATCACAACACAGATTCGGTTTCCGCCGGAATGTTCTATGGCATTTGCACATGCCTCCTGCACTACCCGGAAAATAGTCATGAGAATTAAATCGTTCTTACAAGAAATAGAATCTATTTTTGTCTCAAAATCAAAGGATCTGTTTACCTCCTTTAATTTTGCAAACATTCTTTCAAATGTCTCTTTCAAGCCAAGATCATCAAACTGCATCGGACGAAGATCAAATACAATGTTGCGCATCTCTTCTATTACAGATTTCAGACTTTTACTTACGGACGCAAGCTCCATCTTCGCCTTCACCACATCTTTATCCAGATACATATTTGCAAGTTCTACTTTATGTATGAGATGCGTCAGATTCTGGAGCGAGGTATCGTGCAGATCCCTGGCAATACGCTGTCTTTCTTTCTCCTGAATATCCAATACCTGAAGATTACGGGAAACAGAAGACTGCAAGGACGAATCCTCCGTTTCTCTCTTTAGTACATCCAGATAAGAATGCAGTCTGTTCAACCGGCTGTAAAGTAATCGGTTGCTGCTTTCCAACTCATACTTTTTTTCCTTGTGCGCATCGATATCTTCTTTATATATACTGTCCACATTTCTCGGGGAAAAAACTTTGAAGTCCTCATCCTCATGGGCATATACAGAATTTAAGTATTCATCTATCTCTGAAATACCGGTCAGGTTTTCATTAATCTTTTTCTCTATTTTTTTTGCTTCATCAAGAAAACCGTCATACATTTCCTTTAAAGAGGAAGCATTTTTTTCAGCCATATATTTTATCGCCTTCTATCAAATATGGTACTTTATACTTATAATATATCTCATTTTATCCCATATGGAAAGTTAAAATTTCAAGCTAGAATTTGAGCGGCTCTTTCGCAGGCAGACCCGCCTTTCTGGGATACTTCTTCGGTGTCGGTTTCTTCTTTTCAATCACGACCAGATTCCGGTAAATATCGGAATCCGGTAAATGAAACTCTACCTGTCTCTGCACAGCTCCGCCCAAAACACGGATCGCTCCGTCAGCACCTGCAAGCTCGTCCGTCACCTTTTCCGATTTATATGAAACAAAGAACCCTCCTACCTTCACATAGGGAATACAATATTCTGACAGTGTTGTCATATTTGCAACTGCACGGGAAACACACACATCAAATTTTTCCCGAAGAAGGTTCTCCTTGGAAAAATCCTCCGCTCTCCCGTGAACAGTGTTTATATCGGAAAGATTCAGTTCTTCAATTACTCTGTTCAAAAATAAAATTCTCTTATTCAGGGAATCCAGAAGGGTAATCTTCAAATTCGGAAATGCAATCTTCAAAGGGATTCCGGGAAAGCCCGCTCCCGTTCCCACATCAATCAAAGATAGATCCCCGGACAGATCGCATGCTCTTATCAGAGACAGACTATCCACAAAATGTTTTTTTTCCACTTCCGCCCGTTCCGTGATTGCAGTCAAATTGATCTTCTCATTCCAATCAACGATCATTTCATAATAGGTCTGAAACTGGGAAAGCTGTTTATCGGTCAGTGAAATTTGGAGTTCCTGTAAATCCTTCTGAAATTGATTGTCCATTCCTACCTCCGCATCTGTTAATTGCTAATTATGACTTCCTGCACTCAGGTAAACCAGAAGCACCGAAATATCCGCAGGCGAAACTCCCGAAATACGGGATGCCTGTCCCACAGAAACCGGTCTGTATTCCTTCAGCTTCTGTCTTGCTTCAATTCTGAGACTGGGTACCAGGTCATAATCAAGATCCGCCGGAATCATTTTCTTCTCCATCTTCTTGAATTGATCTACCTGATGAAGCTGCCTCTCAATATAGCCCTCGTACTTTATTTCAATCTCAACCTGCTGTACCACATCCTCCGGCAAAGTGCTCCTCTCAGGATCAACCTCCGCCAGAATCTCATAGGAGAGCTCCTGTCTGCACATAAGCTCCGCCAGAGAAGCCGCTGTTTTTAAAGTGCTGCTTCCGTGCGCCGTCAAATATGCCTGCACCGATGCAGATCCACCCAGCTTGGTATTCTTCAGACGCTCAATCTCCCTGTCAATCATTTCCTTCTTTTTTAAAAGCGCTTCATATTCTTCCTTGGACACAAGCCCAACCTGATATCCAATCTCACGCAAGCGGAGATCTGCATTGTCCTGTCTGAGCAAAAGACGATACTCCGCTCTCGAGGTCATCATCCGATACGGCTCCCTGTTATCCTTTGTCACAAGATCATCAATTAAAACACCGATATACGCCTGCGATCTGTCCAGCACAACCGGATCTTTCCCAAAAAGAGAAAGTCCGCAGTTGATCCCCGCCATCAGACCCTGGGCGGCCGCTTCCTCATAACCGCTGCTTCCGTTAAACTGCCCGCCCGCAAAAAGACCCTTTACATTCTTAAATTCCAAGGACGGATAAAGCTGCTTTGCATTGATGCAGTCATACTCGATTGCATAAGCGTTTCTCACGATCCTGCAATGCTCCAATCCCGGAACAGTCCGGTACATGGCAAGCTGCACATCCTCAGGAAGGGAGGACGACATTCCGCCCACATACATTTCATTTGTATGAAGTCCCTCCGGTTCAATAAAGACCTGATGTCTCTCCTTCTCCGCAAACTTCACGACCTTGTCCTCAATGGAAGGACAATATCTGGGGCCCGTTCCCTCAATAATTCCGGCATAGATCGGCGACCGATCCAGATTGGCACGGATGATCTCATGGGTTTTTTCATTAGTGTAGGTCAGATAACAGGAAACCTGTTCCTTCTGCACGCACGCCGGATCCGTAGAAAAAGAAAACGGCACAACCTTCTCATCCCCAAACTGTTCTTCCATTTTGGTGAAATCAATACTCCGCTTATCCATTCTGGCAGGTGTGCCTGTCTTGAATCTGCGCAGCTCAATCCCCATTTCCTTCAAGGAATCCGGCAGATGGTTTGCCGCCTGAAGTCCGTTGGGGCCTGTGTAGGTGATGGCTTCCCCGCAGAGACAGCGAGCTCTGAGATAAGTTCCCGTACAGAGAATGATACCACGGCAAAGATACTCCGCCCCGGTAAAGGTTTTGACACCCTTCACCTTCTTCTTTCCGTCCGGTTCTTTCTCCCATAATATTTCACATACTTCCGCCTGCTTTATGGTGAGATGCTCCTGATTCTCCAAAACCTTGCGCATGGAGCGGGAATATTCTGCCTTGTCCGCCTGAGCGCGGAGCGAATGAACCGCAGGCCCCTTGGAGACATTCAGCATCTTCGATTGAATAAAGGTTTTATCAATATTTTTACCCATCTCGCCGCCGAGAGCATCAATTTCCCTCACAAGATGTCCCTTGGAAGATCCGCCAACATTGGGATTGCAGGGCATCAGGGCAATACTGTCGACACTGACCGTAAAAATCACCGTCTCCAGTCCCAGTCTGGCACATGCAAGCGCCGCTTCGCAGCCCGCATGCCCTGCCCCGATCACACAAACATCCACTTCGTCCATCACAAAAGATTTCATCTCACTCATTCTTCTACCTTCAACTATTTTCCCATACAAAACTTAGAAAAAATCTCATCCACAAGATCATCCCCCACCTCTTCTCCCAAAATAAATCCAAGAGAACGGTAGGCGTTCATAAGATCAATGGAATAGAAATCCTCCGGCATTCTGTCGTCCAGACTTTTCTTCACAAGCATCAAGGATTGCAAGGTATCCTGCAACAATTCCTTATGTCTGATATTTGTAATATAAACTTCATTATGAAATGCAATATCTCCTTCAAAAAACAGATCCTTGATCTTTTTTTCAAGAAGATCGATTCCGGTCTCGTGCTTGATAGATGTCTTTACAATACAAGATCTTTCAATTCCAAGTTCCTCTGCCAGCACATCTTCATACACAACCGGCAAAAGATCTGTCTTATTAAATAAAACAATATATTTTTTTAAACCGATCAGCTCCATAATCTCTCTGTCACTTTCATCCAGAGGAACAGAGCTGTCAACCACATATAAAATCAGATCTGCGGAAGAAGCATATTTCTTTGCTTTTTCCACGCCAATTTTTTCCACAATATCTTCGGTAGAACGAATCCCCGCCGTATCGATAATACAAAGAGGAATCCCATTTATCCTTACCGTCTCCTCCAGCACATCTCTTGTAGTACCGGCAATTTCCGTCACGATTGCTTTATCCTCACCCAAAAGATAATTGAGCAGAGAAGATTTTCCCGCATTCGGTTTTCCCACAATGACGGTTTTGATTCCTTCTTTTATGATGCGTCCGCTGTCAGCGGAAGATAAAAGAGCCTTCACTTCCTCAATCAGTCCGGAGACCATACCGTCCAATCTTTCCGGATACTCTTCAAGACTGATATGCTCCGGGTCGTTCAAGGCAGATTCTATAAACGCTATTTCGTATAAAACTTTTGCTCTTATTCCTGCAATTTTTTTCGATATAGAACCCTTTAACTGGGACAGTGAAGTTTTTAATGCCAGCTCACTTTGAGAATGAATCACATCCATCACCGCTTCCGCTTCCGACAAATCGATTCTGCCGTTTAAAAAGGCTCTCTTTGTAAACTCTCCCGGCTCTGCATTTACCGCACCGGCACTCAACACCTCTTCCAATATGCGCTGCATAATGAAAACGCCGCCATGACAATGGATTTCAACCGTATCCTCCGCCGTATAAGTTTTTGGAGCAAGCATAACACTCACCAGAACCTCATCCAAAACCTCACCGCTTTTACCATCAACAATAAAACCGTAGTGAATCGTATGGGATTTGGCATCCTTCAATTTTGCCGATCCTCCCTTAGACCGGTAAATACGATCTGCAATTTCAACGGCATCCGGCCCGCTAATACGTATAATGCCAATTCCGGAATCCGAAAGAGCAGTAGCAATCGCAGCAATTGTATCTGTTTTCATAAACGATCTCCGATATATTATGAAATAAGAAAGAACTGCGGCATTAAGCAGACAGTTTCCCCGTTTTCTTAATGCAGCAGCTCTATATCATTTACAGGATGTTTATTTTTTTAAGGAAACGACAACTCTTCTGAAGGGCTCTTCTCCCTCGCTGTGGGTTGTAACATATCTGTCATTCTGCAATGCGGAATGGATGATTCGTCTTTCATAAGGATTCATGGGCTCAAGAGAAACAGGTCTCTTTGTTCTCTTTACCTTGTAAGCGATGTTTCTTGCCAGATTCTCCAAAGTTTCCTTTCTTCTCTCACGATAATTCTCAGTATCAACCTTTACTCTGATGTAATCATTCTGATCCTTATTTACAACAAGAGACACCAGATACTGTACGGAATCGAGGGTCTGTCCTCTCTTTCCGATCAAAATACCCATCTCGTCACCGCTTAAATTGATATCCATTTCTTTCTCTTTCTCGTTGTAGGAAGCCTCTACGATCACCTCAAGGTTCATTGCCTTGAAAACATCTCTGAGGAAATCCTTTGCAACTTCGCAAAGCTGTGCGGGATCTGTATTCAAAGAAGCGCTTTCCTTCTTCTCTTTCTTTACCTCTTTGATCTCAGGCTTAACCTCTTCCTTCACTTCTTCTTTGATTCTTGCCTTGATCACTGCGGCTTTTGCGCCGATACCGAGAAAACCGGAAGAACCTTCTTCCACTACTTCATAATCCAGTCTGTCACTTGTAACCGTAAATTCCTGACATGCTGCCGTAATCGCATCGTTTACTGTCTTTGCGGAAAACTCTTTATACTCCATCTCAAAATCTCCTCCTCTTATTTTTTATTGTTACGTTCATTGTAATCCTTTACCATATTAGCCCTTGCCATAAGACTTCCGGGCTTAGCATTTGAAGTCGTACCTGCGGAAGGAGATTCCGCTTCTGCGGTTCTTTCCGCTGCATTCTTCGCCTTATCGGTATAGGTCTTCGTATTCACAGTACCGTTGATTCCCTTGGTACTCATATTTGCATACTGCTGGAGCTTGGCCTGATTTTCCTTGACCTTCTCCATCTTTTTCGCACTCTTCTCTTTATTCTTCTCAATGATCTCATTCAAGTCCATCTTGTCAATGTGCTTGTTTATGATCACCTGCTGGATACTTCTCACAACAGAACCTGCGATCCAGTAAAGACCCAGACCTGCAGGGAACTGATAACAGAAAAATGCGGACATAAGAGGCATGATCATATTCATGGTCTTCATGGAAGAAGCCATGGTATCTTCCATATCGCTGGTACTCTTCTTGTCCTTATTACCGGGCTGCTGCTGGGGCATCAGCTTTACGTTGATCCACTGGGTAACGGCAGAAAGAACAGGAATCGCAAGAGCGGCAGCTACCATAAGCCATGCTCCGCTGTTGATTGCAGTCTTAACAATGGAAGAAGGAGAATTTGCCATGTTCAGTCCGAGGAAATTATTGTAAATCTCCAAAAGACCTCTCTCTCCGCCATGGGAAAGAATGTAATGTCCGTTCATTTGCAGATCCGCAAATCCGTTTTCCTCTGCAAACTGGATCAGATCCGTATAATTCATGCTGTTGAAAACATCAATGATCGCATTTTTCGCACTCGCATCGAAGTTTTTCGCATAGGCGGCAGCCTGGCTCAAATCCTTTACCTTCTGAACCAGATCATTATTCAAAATATAATCCGCAAGAGTTCCGAATGCATTTCCGATCTTGGTTACATATGCAGGCATCCTGTAAATAACCTGATAGAGCGCAAACAGAATAGGCATCTGGATCAAAAGCTGCACGCAGCTTCCGGTAGGAGAAACGCCGTACTTTGCATAGACAGCCTGTGTTTCCGCATTCATCTGCATGGCAGAATCATTATCCTTGCGGTTCTTGTACTTCTCACGAATAGCCTGAAGCTCAGGATTCATTTTAGAAGAAAGCTTGGAATATTTCTGCTGCTTGACGGTAAGGGGAAGCATCAGCAAATAAACAACGATTGTAAATAAAATAATGGAAAGACCTATGTTGGGAATACCGATCAGATCAAGCAGATTGAATATTCCTTCCATAATGAATCCCAACAGACTGGCAATCCAGCCGATGATGGGAGTCGTGCTCTTTGTCAATAAGATATAATTCATTTTTTCCTCCATGCCTTTTCGGGGACAGGATCATAACCGCCCTTTGAAAAGGGATTACAGCGCAATATCCTCCACGCAGCAAGAGCACCTCCCTTTACGGCGCCGTATCTCTCCACAGCCTCAAGTCCGTATTCCGAACAGGTGGGATAATAGGGACATCTGGTACTTTTTAAAGGTGAAAGATATTTCCTGTAAAATTTTATGATAGCAATCAAAATTTTTTTCATAAATAAATTTTTACCACACCGTGAAGCTTTGCAAGATGCAAAAGAGCACTTTCAATCTCGTAATACCCTACATCCGCCGCACTCACTCTCGCAACGATTACCATATCCAAACCACTATTGAATACGTTTTCATGTAATCGGTAACTTTCTCTGACCAGTCTTGTAATGCGATGTCTTACAACACTGTTTCCAACTTTCTTACTCACACTGATTCCGATCCGATTCATACCAAGGCCATTTTCCTTAACATACATTACGAGGTATTTGTTCGCCCGGGATCTTCCGTTTTTATATACAAACTGAAACTGACGATTTTTTTTTAAAGACTCCGAAAATTCCATTGTGACACCTATTCTCTTCCGATCAATCTTTTACGGAGAAAAAAAGGTCACATTGCTGTGACCTATGCGGATAATTTATGTCTTCCTTTTGCTCGTCTTGCTGCCAGAACTTTTCTTCCGCCCGGAGTACTCATTCTGGATCTGAATCCATGAACCTTAGATCTGGATCTCTTCTTCGGCTGAAACGTCATCTTCATATCTGATACACCTCCTCTTTTCTGACCTTAAATATATAAAGTCTTCCTATAGTCATATTATTGGAAAATAACATATTGATTGTACTGGATAAGTGCCTCAATGTCAAGCAAAATAAGGGATAAAAAAATTTTTTACAAAAAAAAAAGTTATCCACATTAACATAAATAATTCCACAAAATGTGAATAAAATGTGGATAACTTTGCAGGTCAATGTGAATTATGGTTTAAAATTTTAGACAAACCTTTATTTTGCGCTATTTTTGGCTGTTGATAAAAAAATAAAGTTATACACATCCTTTTCATTCCAAAATGTCGTTTTGTTGACTTATGAACCGTTTTATCAACAATATGTGGATAACTATGTTATTAACTTCTATTTGAAATATATTCTTGTTTATATTAATATGTTAGGTAGGTGGATTTTCGGAAAGAGGTAAATAAATGGATACGATCGAATTAATCAAAGAGCAGTGGAATGAAATTAAGGAAACCGTTAGGAGGGAATACAGTCTCTCCAACATTTCTTTTGATACGTGGATTGCGCCGCTTGAGCCGAACTGCGTAATAGACAATGTTGTCTATATTTTGATTCCAAACGATAAATCCAATGCTTTTACCTATATTAATACAAAGTATAAGACTTTCTTTCAGGTAACCATATCAGAGATGTTCAACCACACCTATGATGTGATTTTTGTGATGGAAAAAGATATTCCTTCTTTATCCAATGCCGGAGCGAGCAATACCGTCTCCTCCAAGCCTGTCTATAATATCAATTATGAAAATGCAAACCTTAACCCTAAATATAAATTTGATACCTTTGTGGTAGGAAGCAACAATAAATTTGCACATTCCGCTTCCCTCGCCGTTGCGGAATCCCCCGGCGAAGCATACAATCCTCTTTATTTATACGGAGGAGCAGGTCTGGGCAAAACCCACCTGATGCATTCCATCGGTCATTTTGTGTTGGAACAAAACTCCGAAACAAAGGTGCTTTATGTCACCTCAGAGGAATTTACCAACGAAGTGATCGAATCCATCCGAAGCGGTAATGCCGCTGCCATGACAAAGCTCCGTGAAAAATACCGCACGGTGGATGTGCTCATGGTAGACGATGTGCAGTTTATTATAGGAAAAGAGAGTACGCAGGAGGAGTTTTTCCACACCTTCAATGTGCTTCACGCTGCAGGAAAACAGATCATTCTTTCTTCGGACAAGCCCCCGAAGGAAATGGAAACCTTAGAGGAACGTTTCCGCTCCCGTTTTGAGTGGGGACTGATTGCGGATATCCAGCCACCCGACTATGAGACCAGAATGGCAATTCTGAGAAAGAATGCGGAAAGCTGCGATCTTGAGATTGATGAGGAGATCATCAAATACATTGCAACCAATATAAAGTCAAATATCAGAGAGCTGGAGGGCGCTTTCAATAAGATCATCGCTTTCTCCAAGTTAAACAGGGTAAATCCTTCTCTCTCCCTTGCGGAGGAGGCACTCAAGGATATTATTTCCCCGGATAAGCCAAAGGAAGTAACGCCCCAGCTTATTATTAATGTAGTTTCAGAGCATTTCGGCGTAAAACCGGAGGATATCACTTCCAAAAAGAGAAATTCCGAGTTTGTAATGCCGAGACAGGTTGTGATGTACCTTTGCCGTGAACTTACGGATACTTCCTATGCTAATATAGGTAAGCTCCTTGGCAAGAAGGATCATACCACTATTCTTCACGGTGCCAATAAGATAGCAGAAGAAATGAGCATAAACGAGGAATTAAAGAACAAAGTTGACATCATCAAGAAAAAAATAAACCCCTCTTAATCCACATGTTCCGGTTCATATGTGTGTTCAGAATGTGGATGAAAGGTTCATAATTATCAGAAGCAATTTTTCCGCTTTTTAAGCCATGTGGACAACCTTAAAGTTATCCATAAGTTATTCTGAGTTTTACACCACGTTTTACTATCATTTTTCCTTTATAAATGCTATAATAGAAAAGGTTTTACACATATTAACATCCATTATTATCTATAATATGAAATTCTTTTAAATTTATATTTATATAAAGCGATCCGAAGGTCACATTTCTACACGAAGGGAGTTATACACAATGAAATTAGTATGTTCTAAATCCAGTCTTCTGAATGGTGTTCAGATTGTATCAAAAGCAGTTCCAAATAAAACTACCATGTCAATCCTGGAGTGCATCCTGATTGATGCAACCGGTGGTGAAATCAAACTTACCGCTAACGATATGGAGCTTGGAATCGAGACAATCATAGAGGGAGAGATTGTGGAAAAGGGAATGATTGCACTGGATGCAAAGATTTTCCTTGATATCGTAAGAAAGCTTCCTGACAGCGACATTATGATAGAAACGGATTCTTCTTTCAAGGCTACCATTACCTGTGAGAAAGCAAAGTTCAACATTATCGGAAAGTCAGGAGATGATTTTTCTTATCTTCCCACTGTTGAGAAGAATGACTGCGTGATTGTATCACAGTTTACTCTGAAGGAAGTTATCAGACAGACTATTTTTTCCATTGCGGATAATGACAATAATAAATTGATGACAGGTGAGCTTTTTGATATCAACGGTTCGGAGCTTAAGGTGGTTTCCCTTGATGGGCATCGCATTTCCATCCGTAAGATCCAGATGAAGAACTCCTACGAACCGAAAAAGGTAGTGGTTCCCGGAAAGACCCTGAGTGAGATCAGCAAGATTCTGCCCGGCGATGCGGGTAAGGATGTGAATATCTATTTTACCCAGAAGCAGGCTCTCTTTGAGTTTGACAACACGGTTGTGGTTTCCAGATTGATCGAGGGAGAGTATTTCAAGATAGATCAGATGCTTTCCAGTGATTACGAGACAAAAGTAAAAATTAATAAGAGAGAGTTTCTGGATTGTATTGACAGAGCAACCCTTCTTGTGAAAGAGGGAGATAAAAAGCCCATTATCATCAATATTACCGACGGCTCCATGGAGCTTAAGATCAATTCCATTATCGGAAGCATGAACGAGGATATAGACATTGAAAAGAGCGGTAAGGATATGATGATCGGTTTCAATCCAAAATTCCTGATAGATGCGCTCCGCGTGATAGATGATGAGGAGATTGATATCTATCTTGTTAATCCCAAGGCTCCCTGTTTTATCAGAGATGAGGAGCAGAAGTATATTTATCTGATCCTTCCCGTGAACTTTACCACGGTGAGCTAATGATTGTTTAGACGAGGAAAATAATGGAAACACTCTATCTGAAGGATGATTTTATTAAACTGGGACAGGCGCTCAAGGCTGCAGGTCTGTGTGAGTCCGGCGTTGACGCGAAGTTTGCCGTTCAGGACGGATTGGTAAAAGTGAACGGTGAGGTGGACGAGCGCCGCGGCAGAAAGCTGTATGACGGGGATATCGTGGAATTTGAGGGTAAACAAATCAAGATAGAAAAAGGACAGAATCCATGATCATCAAAAGACTGGAGCTGGCAGATTACAGGAATTACGCGACCCTTGATCTGGAATTTGATAAGGGTACTAATATTCTGTACGGTGATAATGCCCAGGGAAAGACAAATATTCTGGAAGCCATCTATATGGCGGCAACAACCAAATCCCATAAGGGAAGCAAAGACAAGGAAATGATAGGCTTTGGCAAAGAGGAGGCTCATATCCGCACCTATCTTGAAAAAGAGGGCATCGGTACGAGAGTGGATATGCATCTCAGAAAAGCCGGGTCAAAGGGAATCGCCATAGACGGCCAGAAAATAAAAAAAGCTGCCGAACTGCTGGGGCTTTGCAATGTGGTTTTCTTTTCACCGGAGGACTTATCCATCATCAAGAATGGGCCTGCGGAGAGAAGAAGATTTGTGGATATGGAGTTGTGCCAGCTTGACAGTTTTTATCTTTATAATCTCAACCATTACAATAAGATCGTAAATCAGCGCAATAAGCTGCTTAAGGATATGTATATGAATCCCGAATTAAAGGATACTCTGGCAATCTGGGATTCCCAACTTGTGTCCTTCGGAAGTAAGATAGTTGAGAGAAGAAAGCTTTTTGTGGATCAGCTCAATGAGATTATATATGAGATACATAAGAAGCTCTCCGGCGGGAAAGAGGAGCTTATCATTTCCTACGAACCTGATGTAGCCATAGAAGAATTTGAAAAAAGTCTCAGGTACAATCAGGACAGGGATATAAGGATGAAACAGACCTCGATAGGCCCGCACAGGGATGATTTTGCTTTTCTCAATAAAGATGTGGATATCAGAAAGTACGGATCTCAGGGACAACAGCGAACCGCTGCCCTGTCGCTTAAGTTGTCGGAAATAGAGCTTGTCAAAAAGATTGCGAAGGATACCCCTATTTTACTATTGGATGATGTTTTGTCTGAGCTTGACAGCAACAGGCAGAATTATCTGTTGAACAGTATCGGTGATATCCAGACGATCATAACCTGTACCGGATTGGAAGAATTTGTAAACAACAGGTTTGAGGTAAACAAGATATACAAGGTAAAAAACGGAGTGGTGACGTCCGAAAACTGACGGAAGCAGGAATGATCAGGAAGGAATGAATAGAAGAATGAGTGAAGAATCTTTACAGAATACAGCAGTTGAAAATGAATATGGCGCGGATCAGATACAGATTCTGGAAGGACTCGAAGCTGTAAGAAAAAGACCCGGTATGTATATAGGCAGTACATCCTCAAGAGGTCTCCACCATCTTGTCTATGAAATTGTGGACAATGCGGTGGATGAGGCGCTTGCGGGTTATTGTGATACCATCGAGGTTGTGATTAACCCCGACAATTCCATTACCGTAACCGATAACGGCCGCGGTATTCCCGTGGGAATCAACCACAAGGCGGGAATTGCCGCAGTTGAGGTGGTATTTACCATCCTTCATGCCGGCGGAAAATTCGGCGGTGGAGGATATAAGGTTTCCGGCGGTCTGCACGGTGTAGGTGCGTCCGTTGTAAACGCTCTTTCCGATTGGCTGGAGGTTGAAATCTGCCAGGACGGAAAGGTTTATAAGCAGCGTTACGAAAAAGGACATACCTGTTATGCACTGAAAGAGATCGGTACCTGTCCTTTGGAAAAAACCGGAACGAAAGTAACATTCAAACCGGACCCCACCATTTTTCAGGAAACAACAATTTACGACTTTGACATCTTAAAGACCCGTCTGAGAGAAATGGCATTTCTGACAAAGGGTCTCCGCATTATACTGAAGGATACCCGTAAGGATGAAAAGGTTGAAATAGAAGACCCTTCCCTTGCAAAGCTGCTTGAGCGTGCGGAGGAAGATGAGCTGCTCCAGAAGGCAGAGCTTGAAGAGGCTGAGGAGGAGGATAACGATCTTCCCGCAGAAGAGAAGGATATGTTGGCGGCGGAAGCGGTCGAAGAGCAGCAGAGCTGTAAAAAGAAAGATAAAGTGATGGAATTTTATTATGAGGGCGGTATCAAAGAATTTGTCACTTATCTGAACAAGAGCAAGGAAGCGCTCTATGAGCAGGTTCTCTATTTTGAGGGATCCAAGAGCAATGTGTATGTGGAAGTGGCTTTCCAGCACAATGATTCCTATGCGGAAAGTATTTATAGCTTTGTAAATAACATCAACACCCCCGAAGGTGGTACGCATCTTCAGGGATTCCGCAATGCCATCACAAAAACCTTCAACGATTATGCCAGAAGTGCAAAGCTGTTAAAAGACAACGAAGCAAATCTGGCTGGTGAGGATATCAGGGAGGGTCTGACCGCAATTATCAGCGTGAAGATTGAGGAGCCCCAGTTTGAGGGACAGACCAAGCAGAAGCTTGGAAATTCAGAAGCGAGAGGCGCAGTTGACAGCATTGTCTCCGAACAGCTTACGTACTTTCTGGAGCAGAATCCCAACGTTGCCAAGACGATCTGTGAGAAATCCATTCTTTCCCAGAGAGCGAGGGAGGCGGCAAGAAAGGCGAGGGATCTGACCAGAAGAAAGACGGCGCTTGAAAATACTTCCCTTCCCGGAAAATTAGCGGATTGCTCCGACAGAGATCCCAAAAATTGCGAGATCTATATCGTGGAGGGTGATTCCGCAGGCGGAAGTGCAAAGATGGCAAGATCCCGCGCTACGCAGGCGATCCTTCCTCTGCGCGGAAAGATACTGAACGTTGAAAAAGCAAGACTTGACAAGATTTATGCAAATGCGGAAATAAAAGGAATGATTACCGCATTCGGTACGGGTATTCATGAGGATTTTGATATCAACAAGCTGCGCTACCACAAAATCATCATCATGACTGATGCCGATGTGGACGGCGCGCACATCAGTACCCTGCTTTTGACCTTCCTTTACCGTTTTATGCCGCAGCTGATTAAGCAGGGGCATGTATATCTTGCGCAGCCTCCTCTCTATAAGCTTGAGAAGAACAAAAAAGTGTGGTATGCGTACAGTGACGACGAGTTGAATCAAATTCTATCCGAAGTAGGACGCGACCAGAACAACAAGATCCAGCGTTACAAAGGTTTGGGAGAGATGGATGCAGAGCAGCTTTGGGAGACTACCATGGATCCCGAGAGAAGAATCCTCCTCAGAGTCAATATTGATGAGGAAACGGAATCCGAGATCGACCTTACCTTTACCACACTGATGGGAGATAAGGTAGAGCCCAGAAGAGAGTTCATTGAAGAAAACGCAAAATTCGTAAAGAATCTCGATATTAACTAGCTTTTAGACGGAAAGAGAGCTTAACAATGGATGATAATATTTTCGATAAAATTCAGACCGGCGGGGAATTTGACAAAATCCATGTAGTGGATCTGAAAAAAACCATGGAGACCTGCTACATCGATTACGCCATGAGTGTAATCGCAGCGCGTGCCCTTCCGGATGTGAGGGACGGATTAAAGCCCGTTCAAAGACGTGTGCTTTATTCCATGATCGAGTTGAACAACGGCCCTGACAAGCCGCACCGTAAGAGTGCGCGTATCGTCGGTGATACAATGGGTAAATATCACCCCCACGGTGACAGCTCCATTTACGGTGCATTGGTAAACATGGCGCAGGACTGGTCATTCAGGTATCCTCTGGTTGACGGACACGGAAACTTCGGTTCCATGGACGGCGACGGCGCTGCGGCAATGCGTTACACAGAGGCAAGACTTTCCAAGATTTCCATGGAAATGCTTGCGGACATAAACAAAGATACGGTTGATTTCACACCCAACTTTGACGAAACGGAAAAAGAGCCCGTTGTACTGCCCAGCCGTTTCCCCAACCTTCTGGTAAACGGTACCACAGGTATTGCGGTTGGTATGGCGACCAATATTCCCCCTCACAATCTGCGTGAAGTGATCAGCGCAGTTGTCAAGATCATTGATAATCAGGTAGAAGAGGACAGAAAAACGGAGATCGATGAGATTCTTCCCATTGTCAAGGCACCCGATTTCCCCACAGGTGCAATGATTCTTGGCACAAGAGGAAGCGAGGAAGCATACCGTACCGGACGCGGAAAAGTAAGAGTCCGCGCTGTTACCAATATCGAGACGATGCCAAACGGCAAGAGCCAGATCATTGTGACAGAGCTTCCTTACATGGTAAACAAGGCAAACCTGATCCAGAAAATTGCCGAGCTGGTAAAGCTGAAAAAGATAGACGGCATCACGGATCTTCGCGATGAATCCAACAGGGAAGGTGTGCGTATTGTAATTGAGCTGCGCCGGGACGCAAACGCCAATGTTGTGTTGAATCTCCTCTATAAGCACACGCAGCTTCAGGATACCTTCGGCATCATCATGCTTGCCCTGATCGATAATCAGCCCAAGGTAATGAACCTTCTGGATATGCTGGTCTACTATCTGGATCATCAGAAAAATGTTGTGACCAGAAGAACCAAATATGATTTGAATAAGGCAGAGGAAAGAGATCACATTTTGCAGGGTCTTCTGGTTGCCATGGATCACATCGACGAAGTGATCTCCATTATAAGAAGCAGCCAGAATGCACAGATTGCAAAGGAAAGATTGATTGCCAGATTTGAATTCTCCGATGCGCAGGCACAGGCAATCGTAGATATGCGACTGCGTGCGCTGACCGGTCTGGAGAGAGAAAAGCTGGAGGCGGAGCATAAGGAATTGCAGCTCAAGATCGCAGAGTACAAGGCGATCCTTGCGGATGAGAAGCTTCTGCTTGGCGTGATCAAGACCGAGATTACGGCAATCGCCGAGAAGTATGGCGACGACAGAAGAAGTAAGATCGGATATGATGAATTTGATATTTCCATGGAAGACCTGATTCCCAGGGACAATACCGTAATCGCCATGACCAGACTTGGATATATCAAGCGAATGACGGTGGATAATTTCAAGGCGCAGAACCGTGGCGGAAAGGGAATCAAGGGTATGCAGACAATCGATGAAGATTACATCGAGGATCTGCTTATGACGACCACCCACCATTACCTGAATTTCTTCACCAATCAGGGTCGCGTCTACCGCCTGAAGGCATACGAGATCCCGGAGGCAGGAAGAACGGCGAGAGGAACCGCCATCATCAATCTTCTTCAGCTCAACCCGAACGAGAAGATTACGGCGATGATCCCAATTAAGGATTATGCGGAAGACAAGAACCTCTTTATGGTGACAAAGAAGGGTATCGTAAAGAAAACCTCCCTTATGGAATACAGCAATGTGCGCAAAAATGGACTTGCTGCCATTAATCTGCGGGAGGATGATGAGCTGATTGAGGTCAAGACGACCGACAAGAACAGCGAGATATTCCTTGTAACCAAGCTTGGTATGTGTATCCGCTTCAAGGAAACGGATGTGCGCGCAACAGGGCGATCCTCCATGGGTGTGATCGGTATGAATCTCTCCGATGGGGATGAAATCATCGGTATGCAGCTCCAGAGTCAGGGTGATTCCCTTCTGATCGTTTCCGAAAACGGACTCGGAAAGAGAACCTTCTTAGACGAGTTTACCGTGCAGAAGCGCGGCGGCAAGGGCGTGAAATGCTACAAGATCACGGAAAAGACCGGTGATGTGGTGGGCGTCAAGGCAGTAAATGACGACAACGAGATTATGATGATCACCACGGAAGGTATCATTATCCAGCTCCGCGTACAGGAAATCTCCACATTGGGAAGAATTACCTCCGGCGTCAAGATGATCAATCTGGATCAGGGCGTTAAGGTTGCACAGATTGCAAAAGTAAGAGAAAAAATTTCCAACGGCGATAAGGAATTTGAAAACATAGAGGATGCTATGGAAGAGATTCCCGAGGAGGAAAGATATCCCGAGCAGTTTTCGGAGGATGATGCGGAAGAAAATCTGATCTTCCCCACAGAAGAGAGCGAGGACGAGTAATTTTTTTCCGTGACAGTGAAAAATAGATACAGAAAGTTTAAAAAATCACTATTTTTTCATAAAATAGTGATTTTTTTACAATAAATAATCAATTTGCAGGATAAGTTAGTTTTTTGGAATATTAAGACATTCCGGTGCATGCAAAAAAATGATAGCATGAAAGGGTAACATGAACCTACTTTATAAAGAGAAGGGAATGGAGATTCTTATGGAAAAAACAGTATGGGCAAGGTCAATAGCAGAAAAGATCAGGGAGAAATATCCTGAGGTGGTAAAGCGCAATTTAGGAAAGGTGCCGTACCGCGCAAGAGAGGGAAAATTCGATGATTTAAGCGGAAAGGATATCTGCTGGTGGACGAACGGTTTTTACGGCGGTATGCTCTGGCAGCTTTACCGCCTGACCGGCGATACCCTTTACAAAGAAGAGGCAGAAAACCTGGAGGATAAGCTGGACGCCGTTCTGTTGAATTATAACGGCATGGATCATGACAGTGGCTTCCGCTTTCTTCCTACGGCGGTTGCCGATTTCAGGATAACCGGAAGGGAAAAATCAAAAAACCGTGGTCTGCTGGCTGCGGCAAATCTGGCGGGACGTTTTAATCCTCAGGGAAATTTCATACGGGCATGGAATGACAACGGAACCGGTGAAAATGAGGGGTGGGCAATTATCGATTGTATGATGAATCTGCCCCTGCTCTACTGGGCAACAAAGGTGACAAAGGATCCCCGGTTTTATCAGATTGCAGTCAGACATGCAGACACCGCCATGAAATATTTCATCAGGGAGGACGGTTCCTCCAGACATATCGTGGAGTTTGACCCTGCTACCGGTGCGTTTGTGCAGGATTTTGGCGGACAGGGCTATGAAAAAGGCTCCTCCTGGACAAGAGGGCAGGCGTGGGCTCTGTACGGATTTACCTTAAGCTACTTACATACCCGGGATCAGAAATATCTTGATACCGCGAAAAAGGTGGCGTCCTACTTTATTTCCAATATTCCGGAAAGCGGTCTGATTCCTGTGGATTTCAGACAGCCGAAGGAGAGTGTGTGGGAGGATTCCACGGCAGCAGCCATTGCGGCAAGCGGATTGCTCCTGTTATCCCAAATGTTATCCGGTGAAGATTCCGATGCAGAAGTGAAGGATGAGGAGGCAGCAAAAAATGCGGAGGACGCCGCGCTGAAAATGCTGACCGCGCTTGCTGAGAAGAGATGCAGCTTCGGAACAGACAGGGATGAGCTGCTGGAAAAATGTACGGCGGCGTACCACGATCAAGATCACGAATATCCCATTATTTACGGAGATTATTACTTTATCGAGGCAATCCTGCGTCTGACGGGCGACGAGTTGTTCATCTGGTAGAGTGGAATGGAGAAGATGATGGTATTTGAGGTAAAGAATCCGGATTACAATAAAAGCCCTTATACGGGCATGACGAGAGAGCACTGGCTTGATGCGGGACGTTACCTGCTTGAAGGCATTTTCGGCAATATCAAAAGCATGGATGATCCCGTGGTGATGCCGAGAAAGGAAACAAAAGTCACATATCCCCATCTTGATGCATCGAAGGAACAGCAGGAGATTGAAAGAAGAGCGGAAATTTTTGAAGGTCTCACAAGATCCTTCTTTATCGCCTCGGTCATGATCCGCAATGAGCCGGAGATCGAAGTAAACGGGATCCGGCTGCGGGATTACTACAAAAAACATATTCTCCGGGCGTGCACAAAGGGAGATGCCCTGTATGTGGGCGGTTACCGGGATATGCAGGAGCTTGTGGGCAACAAGGATCCGTTCCGCTGCTATCAGCAGACGGTGGAAAGCTGCGCGTTGGTGATAGGACTTCATGCCTGCAGGGAGCAGGTCTGGGCGGATTACACAAAAGAAGAAAAGGACTGCATTGCCGCGCTTTTGTCCGGCTTCGCCCATGCGAACACTGTTCCGCAGAACTGGCGCTTTTTTAATATGTTGGATCTGGCTTTCCTGTACCGGGAAGGGTATGAGATCGACAAAGAAATCATGGTGGATCATGCGCAGGCTCTCCTGCAATATACGGTGGGGGACGGCTGGTATCGTGACGGCCAGAGCTTTGATTATTATTCCTGCTGGGCGTTCAATTTATATGCGCCGATCTGGAATGAGTGGTATGGCTATGAGAATGAGCCTTATCTTGCAAGGCGCTTTGAAGAGTGTTCCAATGAGCTTATGAAAACCTATCCCGACTTTTTTGACAGGGACGGATTTACAAATATGTGGGGAAGGAGCGGCATTTACAGGAACGCGGCGACAAGTCCGCTTGCCGCAAACTTTTTCCTGAAAAATGCTGCATCGGATCCCGGTTTGGCAAGGCGTATCGCCTCCGGTTCCCTCCTCCAGTTCCTTACGAGGGATGATTTTCTTTATAAAGGCGTTCCCACACTGGGCTTTTACGGCCAGTTCACGCCCCTTGTGCAGGGATATTCCTGTGCGGAATCCCCTCTGTGGCTTGGAAAGGCATTCCTGTGTCTGGAGCTTCCAAAGGAGCACCCCTTCTGGAGTGCCACGGAGCATAATGGTACATGGGAAAAGCTGAAAGAAAACGAAGTCAAGGAAACCCTGCTGCCGGGGCCAGCACTCTGTTACACCAACCATGCCGCCAACGGGGAAACGATCCTGCGGAGCGCAAAGGTATACAAGACGGCGGAGGATATTCACGGCATCTGGAATTACGGAAAGCTGAGCTACAATACAAAATACCCGTGGGAGTCAACGCCTATTGACGAAAAGGGAGAAATCTGCGAATCCCAGCAGTATCTCTTGTTTGACACGGGTGAGGAAAAACCCACCCGGGCGAACCTGACTATCTTTTGCGGGGAGAGAGAGGGAGTTTTGTACCGCCGGCAGTTTTTTGGCGGAAATCTTGAGACGGAGCAGCATTGGTTTCAGGCAATCAACCTTGCGGACTTCCCTGTGGAAAGAGGCATCATGCGGGCAGACAAGCTGCGGCTGATCCGAAGACCTGTCACGATTACTCTGGGTTCGTACGGTTTCCCGGACAATCCGGGATTTGACGGTAAAGCCACACAGATCATAAGAAAACAGGAGACCCTGCCGGACGGCAGCCTTGCACAGGCAATCATTCTGATGGGAAGGGATCACACCGGAAGAAAAAGACAAATGGCAATGACCTGCTATACGGGATGGGAGTCCATGGATCTGGTACACAGCAGGGGAACCAATCCCGATTCGGAGGAATCCATTGTGGTGTATGCTTCCATGCAGAGCCGCAAGCAGTACGGAAGCGCAGAGCCCTATCTTCTGATCTCTCAGGTGATCACGGCGGAGGTGCCGGAAAATCAGGAAACCTGCGTGTTTGCGGATGATGAGATCTTTCCGGTTCGTGAGATTGTATATGAAGACACGCCGCACACAGGCGCTTACGGTACGACCGCGATCTGTCTCAAAAACGGCAGCGTGCGAAAAGTGAATTTTGAAGGAATAGAAGCTTTCTTTTAGAGGTTTTCGGGGGATGGCTTGGCATTTCGGTATTTTGCCGGGGTCGTCCCCTTTATCTTCTTGAATTGTCTGAAGAAATGGACACAACTTGTATAACCACAGGTCTCCGCCACACGTTCTATGGGCATGTCTGTGGTTTGCAGCAGGATTTCAGCGTAAGCGATCCTCATTCTGATCAAGTCATTCTGAAAAGAAATTCCAAAAAGCTGTGAGTACAAATGTTGAAAATGGGAGGTGCTGATGCACAATTCCGCCGCATGCTTGGCAATGGAATGATCCTCCGTCAGCGTATTCTGCATCTGCAGACGGAGTACGCGGAGCTTTTGCGCGTAGGGGTTGGATACCTCAACCTTTTCCCTGGAATGGAGTGCCGCGGAGAGGTGGTTGAACAGGACTGAGAAAAGGGCGTCGATATTTTTTGCGGCGTAGAGCTGCGATGTATATGCGTTTTCCCAGAGAAGCTGTCTGATCAGAACAGAGCAGGTCTCAAGGTCATTCAGCAAAAAAGGCACATTACATGTCAGGGAGTCCGGCAGGGACTCCCTCTCTTCCAATTTAAAGTGAATCCAGTCATCGGCATAATTGCCGTCAGGATTGTAGTACATATAGCAGGTTCTGGGCGCAATGATGATGGCATGTCCCGGGTCGAGGAGATAGTGCTTGTCGTCGATCCAGAACTCACCCTTGCTGCGAAGCAGCAGGATAACGTGGTTGTCCTGTCCCTGCGGACGGGATAATATAAAGGATGCCTCGTGTCTGCTGGCGCAGCCGCCCCTCAATACCTTCATGGAATGCTCCTCCTCAAAAATGTAATTACATTTTATCAGATTACGGTCACGGCGTCATCCCCTGTTGAGCGGATCACTTCCCGCAGATCCTCAAGCGCCTTTTGGAAACGCTGGTAAGCTTCATAAGCCTGTGTAAAGCATTTCAGTGCGCCCTCGCGGTCGCCGTTATCCTTTGCCTGCCAGGAATCGCAGGCGTATTTGTGCACTTCCGCGTGACAGTCCATCGCTTTTCGGAAGGCTAAGGAGTTTATGATGCGGGTATCGGTCTGCGCCGCCGCCCATTTTCCGAATTTGCAGCCCTGCGGATTGTTGAGCTGCGTAAGCTGCAATGTCTCAAAATCTGCAAGATTGTTATACAGCCGCCATGTAAAGATCAGATGATCCACCTCGAAAACCTTGATCCAGTCCAGAGTGGAAAGTCTGGAGTTTTTCCGCGCCATATCGCTTCTGGTCTTGTCGATGTCCCTTGAGATCCGGTAAAGATGGGCGCCTGTACCCACACACTCCTGAGATAAGATCTCATAGCTTGCCGCTATGGAGTCGATGGACGCCACAAAGGACTGAGTCAGTGCGGACTGGGTATTGATCTCCTCATAAATGCCGTCGATCTCCTTGGTAATGGCGTGCAGACTTTCGGTCATTTCCGCCATATCATCCACGGATTTATGTACGCTTGCATTGCCCTCGCCGAGCTGCTTCGTGGTGGATTCCACGGAATCGGCGAGACCGGAAATGCCCTCCATAAGCTCATCCACATACTTGACCACATCTTCTGCGGAGGCTGTGGTGTTGGCGGAGAGCTCCTTGATCTGACCCGCAACCACGGCGAAGCCCTTTCCCGCCTCCCCGGCACGCGCCGCCTCAATGGACGCATTCAGGGCAAGCAGACCGCTCTTTTGCGCTATTTTCTTTACCATGTCAATGATTTCGTGGATCTTTACCGCCTTTTCCCTGAAAACCGCCACCTGCTCATTGATGCTTTCCACCTGCTTGGAGGAATCGTCAATCATGCGGATGCTGTCCTTCATCACATCCATGCAGGTATTGGCATTTTGGATCACATCATGGGAGCTCTCCTGAATGTTGTGGGCGGCGTTCTGAATATTCTGGATGGATTCGCCCAGATCCTGACTGGAGCCCTTCATGTCGTTGATGGCGGTCGTCTGGGAGTTCACCTGCTCAATCATTTCCTTCACGCAGGAGCTGTCCCCGATACGTGTCATGGAATCATTGAGCTTCATAACAAAAACATTATTGTCCGAAAGCAGCGCATCAATCTGCGCCTGCTTTTCATTCACGGCGGTTGAGAGTTTGGCAATCTCCGCCTCCTGAGTTCCCTTTTTCTTCTTAATCATAAGCAACCCCATACCTTCCCTTTTGAATCATTTGTAGCTTCTAAGCAGAGTATAGCACAGAAAAGGAATGGTTTCCATAATTTTATGAAAACGTTTACATTATTGTAAAATGGGGAAATGGGTGACTTGAAATGAAAACGGCGGATTATGTTTCCCCCTGAACATCAGGACAAGGGCTACGGAACGGAGGCATTGACAAAAAATAATAGGACTTATGCGAAGGTCTGGTTTTCCAAATCGGATCATATTGTCAACGGAAATGAAGTGCAAATGTGCTTGCATTTTACCGAGTAGCCATGCATCATAAATCTTTACAGATAAACAACAAAAGCAGACTATTTTGTGATAAAATGTTTTACAGGAGAGCAGTATAACGGAATTTGTGTCTGCGTGCACTTGACACAAACTTGCTATGCGCAAAACACATGCGCGGAAATGGAGAAAAATATGAGTCAACAACAATATGACATATCACCCGGCAACAAAAATCTGATAGTCGCTGCAAAAGCCGGACTGGTTGTTTCCATTATCAATTATGCATTCTGTCTGATATCAATCTGCGTTGTAATTGGCATTTTCATTTCACAGCTTGTCAACAGTGAAACCGGCAGCAGTTCCGGGTGGTTTCTGTTCATGGTACCGATTGCGATCGGAATGTATATTCTATCCTGTGTTCCAGATACGCTATCCTTCCTCTTTGCTCTTTTGCTTAATGCAAAGAAGAAAATGGCATATCCCATTCTCATCATCATCTGTTCAATCGTAGGCTGTCTCATCATGACTTCCGCTCTTATGACCGAGTTGCTGGTGGGGTTTGGTATCATACAGTGGGTATACACCATATTCAAAATAATCATAATCCTGCTTAATATGGTGATTTTGTTTTTCTGTAAGAAAGCGAAAATTTGATTGTTGTTTTAAAAGACTTTACTATGGAGTATTGTCTGGTTCAGGACAGCAAGATTGATGAAACCATCGGCGTTGAAATATGGAGCAAGGTTGAAAATTTGGTTTACCAACCAAACTTTATTTGAGAAAGGAGCTTGAGTGTATGATGTTGATTATCCCAGAATTTTTCTATATAATTTTCTTGTGCAGTGGTGCGGTTTTATCTCTTGTTTCTTTATTTATGATTATTCGAGGAATTATCAAAAAGAGAGAACGACGATATTTCATAAGGTGGAGTATTGTTCTGTTGATTTGCTTGGTAGCAGTTAGATTGATGACAACGGGAGTGATTGTAGCAAATACAATGATAGGTGGGTATTGAGAGGTTTGTATTCTGTCACAGCGTTCAAGTAGACTTCGAGATCGCCGTTGCATAATCAAGTGGATTGTTGTAAGTCAGATAATCCAGCTCTGACCGCTGGAAGCGGTTGTCGGCAATTTTATTTTTGACGGCGGTGCAGTCAATAGAAATCTCTATTCCATCGTCAAAAGCCAATTTTACGCAGGCTGTGCTATGTTGAATTGACAGGATAAAAAGTATATCGAGAGAGCATTTTATAACTTTAAATCAAAGCACCAGACTTGAGGGGGAATGAAAAACATGAAAACAATTCTAAAATATTTTCGATTATATTAATTTCATTACTTTTGTGTTCCTGCGGCAGTACAAAGTTATATACCGAGGAAGAAGTGCTGGGATACCTGAACAACAGATTCAGTGCAGAATTTGTTGTTCTGGAAAAAAACAAAATCACAAGGGATGAGATGCAATATACGGTCGCTCTTAAGGATGATGAATCCGTAACCTTCACAATAACCAACGAGTTGATCGTAACCGGGTCGGATATCGGCCCCAAAAGAAATTATATTGATTGTAAATAGATCACCGATTACTTTGAAGCCAATAATTCATGAAGGATCAAAGGTATTGCGACATTCTGAAAGGCTGCGGTGAAAGGGATTGATTTTGAATGCGGCGGGTCGGACTTGTGTTTGTGTCGGCTGTCGGTCTTAAGGTGATGTTGAGGTAAGGTATTGATTTTTAATATTGCCGGACTTTACATGTCGGCCGGGTACAGGAGAGCGAAAGTGGTTGTCTGTACCCGTGAAATGCTCATTTTTGCACGTCGGCCGGGTACAGGAGAAGAAAATGTGCGATCTGTACCCGATTTTTGCAGGAAATTGGACGAAAACCGGGTACAGAAAGGCAAAAGAGGTCATCTGTACCCGTGAGAAGGCGGATTTTGTGCGTTGATCGGGTACAGGAGTACGAAAAGTGCTTCCTGTACCCGTGGCATTTTTCAAACACTTCATGTCATTTCGATCCGCCGGATTTTGCGGTGTCAGTTGCATCTTGCTGTGTCTTATAAATACGCTTCATAATGCACTTTATTATTACTTCATAATAAAAACAAATCCTTGCAAAAAATCTCTTCTGATGTTACTATAACCCCGTATTGTATCTTCCCTTGGATGGAAGAATGATAACAAGGAGGAAAATTGAATATGGATCAGAAAACAAAGAAACTCGTGGGAGTGGGACTCTTCACGGCAATCGTTGTGGTGCTTCAGGTGCTTGCGGTTGTAATTCGTCCCACAGGCTTATTCACCATTTCTCTGGTTCTTGTGCCAATAGTAGTCGGTGCGGCATTATATGGTTACAAGGTGGGAGCATGGCTTGGATTTGTATTCAGTGCAGTGGTGCTGATCAATGACTCAGCGGCATTTATGGCGGTCAACGCGCCGGGAACCATTATCACGGTTCTGGTGAAGGGAACGGCAGCAGGACTGGCAGCAGGGCTTGTGTATCTGTGGCTTCAAAAGAAAAGCCAGTTACTTGCGGTGATTGCCTCTGCCATTGTGTGTCCAGTGGTAAATACCGGATTGTTTCTGGTGGGATGCCGGCTGTTTTTCATGGACACCATAAACGGGTGGTCTGCGGCAGCAGGATATGCATCCGCAGGAGCATACATGATTCTAGTATTGGTCGGTGTGAACTTTTTAATTGAGATGGGGATTAATATTGTGTTAAGTTCAGTCATTATGAGACTGATTAAGATAGGAAAAAGGGCGTAGTCGGAATTTATAGCGGGGGCTGTTGTTTCCATGATTGTTGATCGTGGAGACGACAGCCCCGACCTTTTGACCTGCAAAGGAGAAAAGATGGTTTGTAAAAATTGCAGCAGAGAAATCAGTGATGAGGCAAAATTCTGCCCCCATTGTGGAAATGTAATAGAAGTCCAGCCCGAAACCATAACAGCGCAGCCCGAAAGTGCGGTGCAGCCGCAACCGGTTCTTTCCGAGAAGGAGCAACGGAAGCTGGAAAAGAGGCGGAGGAAGCAGGCGGTTCACCGGGCGGTGTTCCACCCCAAGCGGATGAAGCCGATTCCCACAGCAGTTGTGTCCCTGCTCATGGGAATCCTGATGCTCGCTTTTCTGCTCATGACTGTCTGCAGTTTGATTGTGCAATACACCGTAAAGAGCAACGCCCTGTTTGATGCCGTGAACAGAGCGGATCTCAACGACATATTCATTACGGATCTTTTCCCGGAGAACAAACTGACTGCTGCGGGGGTGACAATTTCTCCGGAGGGCGATAATTCAGTCTATGATGTGATGAGCAGGGCAATAGGTTTTGCGGATTTCACGCCGAAGGTCATGGAAAATATCACGGAACATTCCACAGTCAAATCCTTTCTTGCCATGACGGTCAATCATTACGCCTACTACATAATTACAGGGAAAGATGAAAACGGCGTTTCAACGAAGAATCTGAAAAATCTGATAGAGCAGACCAAGGACACGGCATCGGACTACATAGGATATGAGATACCGGATGAGCTGATGGCGCAGTTAGGAATTGAGGAAAACAAGAATGTCGTGACAATTTTCAATCCGGAAAAAATGCTGAAGGGGAATTCGTATCTCACCCTTTGCGCAGTTTTCTTTTCCCCCGTATTTACGGTGGCTGCCTTTGTATTGACAGTATGCATGGGAATTTTGCTGGCATTGTTTACCCGCAGGTTGAGAAACACCCTGATGGTTTCGGGAATCTGTTTTGCGGTGACGGGCGTGGCTCTGCTCTTGCTTCGCAGCAGCCTGTTTTCCGCAAACAGCATTTACAAGCTGCTTGCCGATGCGATTTCACCGGCACGTTTTATGGGTGGGCTTGTCATGCTGTTTTTGGCGTTAGTCCTGTTTTTTGTCAGCGCAATCATCAAGATGGCGGGGAAGGAGGTAAAAGAGGATGAAGCATAAAAAGTTAGCCGGAAGTATTATCCTGGTTGTTCTACTGTTGCTTGGAATCCTTTTGGTGTCCTCTTTTGCCGCGGGCTGGAATAACTCGTCAGACCTGCACGCCTTTCTGGGTGAAAGGTATCTGGATGCGCTTGATTATGAGCAGGCAATAGCCGCATTTGAACAGGCAATCAACATTGATCCGAGGAATGAGGACGCTTACAGGATGCTGGCGGAAACCTATGACAAGATGGGCATGGAAGCCAAAGCGGCGGAAGTCCTGCGCAACGGTTATATTGCCACTTCCTCCAAAGAACTTCGGGATCTGGCGGATGATGATTATGAGGTTGACGTTACAAAGCCGATCATAACGGTACAGGAAGAAGACCGCACCGTGGTGAAACAGGTGGGTCTGGATGTCTGTTTCGTGATCGATACGACGGGCTCCATGTCCGGCGCAATCAGCAACGCGAGGGAGAACATGTCCCAGATTATCGACAGTATTTCCGAGAAAAGCAGCGATTACAGAATTGCCATTGTAGATTACCGGGATTTTGCGTCCCGAAGCGGAGATTGGACAGATTATCCCGCAAAATTACAGTTGGATTTCTGTTCTGACAGGGACAAAATCCAGGCAGGCATTGATGGACTTAGCTTGGGGAACGGAGGAGACGGACCGGAAACCGTTTACTCCGGTCTGATGCTGGCGGCGTCACTGGATTGGCGCAGGGATGCCCAGCATGTGGTCATTCTGATCGGTGATGCCGAGCCGCTCTCTCCCGAACCCATCACAGGGTACACCTATGATGATGTGAAAGAGGCGTTCCGCACAGGCAGTACAGAGGTAGATCTGGATTCTTACATATATGAGAGCAATGAAGAGTATGAGAGCGCGACATACGGAGGAATCACGGGAGACGCCTCCTACGGCATGCCGTCATTTGATTCTTCTGACGCGACGGTCATGCTGTTGTCCGCGAAGGACAGCGAAATGCCGGTCGGCGGGACAACCGATACAGGAAATGGGGACAGTGAGACAACAGAGGAAGGCGATGCCGTAAGGGAGAAGTTCAATATTAATCTGTACGGCATTGCGACGGATCCCGGCTGGACTGCGGAAAAGGAATTCCGAAGCATGTGCGAGGACATGGGAGGAAGCCTTTCCACGGTGGGAAGTGACACCACCTTAGCTGAGGAAATCTGCGGCATTATTGAGCAGGTGGAGGTAGTTCCCGTGTCCCGGGACGCTACCGTCAATTTCGGGGAGGAATATGCCGGACAGGAGATCATGGTATACCGGGGCAGCCAGATTATGAACAAGGTTTCCCTGAATGCAAGCGGAAAAGGAACGCTGCGGGATATCCAGTTTGGCACTTATCTGTGGCGAAGCACGGAAAACGGTGCATTCGGATATTTGACGGTCTCTGCGGATGAAGAAAAAGCAAAGATTACCACCGACAGACAGCCCAACGCGGATCGCGTTGTTATGATCGAGCTGATTGTGGGCGCTTCGATCAGCGTGGTTCTGATTATTTTGATTGCGGTATTGATCATTAAAAAACGTGCGAAGAACGTAAAAACCGCAGAAAAACAGACCACATAAAAGCACGGAACAAGAGAAGAAATGTACCGGGAGCGAGGATTTGAAAGTCCTCGCTCCTATTTTATTATTGGGAAATCACTTCGTAACTTCCTATGGTGAAAGAAGCCCCGCGGCAGAGAGGTAGCATGTCGCAAGAGTGACCCGCCGCAGACGCAGAATTTTGCATGCAAGAAAATCTTCGCTTGCCAAACGGGAATCACTGCATATTTGACAAGAAACCGTTTTGATCTATAATGGTTGCAGATACAACGATGTATATACAACTAAATGGTATTGCGGAGAGGCGAGGTTGAAAATGGATATTACGGAACGAAAAATTACAAAAATTGCAAGAGAGGCAGAGAAGCTGGTCTTGTTTTCCCTGCGTGAGGACGGCGTGGGTACGGCGGAAATTGACCTGATTCATGCGCTGCGCCACAATCCCGGCTGCACACAGGCAAGACTTGCAGAGCTGCTGCATGCGGATAAGGCCGCCATTGCGCGGAGAACCAAAAATCTGGAGACAAAGGGATTTCTGATACGAAAGGACGACCCGACGGATCGGCGCAGTCAGCTGCTCTATCCCACCGAAAAGGCGGAAACACTGAAATCGTCCAGAGCGGAGATTGAAACATCCTTTTATGAATACATCACCTCCGTGCTGACCGAGGAGGAAGCAGCAAACTTTGCAGCGATGTTGAATAAGCTGTATGCCGCTTCAAAAACCGAGAGTCGTGCGGGATTTCCGCACCTGATCAATGAGCAAAGGAAGTGATATGCCAATGAAAAACAAAAAGACTTTTTGCCCGGACAAAATTCTGTCCTATTTTCGTATAGAATGGCTGTCCCTGACTTTTGTCACGCTTTCCGGGGTGTTCTATAATGTGGGACTGCTTGCGACGCCATGGTTTGAGGGGCGGCTTGCCCAGTGCCTTGCCGATATCCTCGGCGGAAACGAAACTGCCAGGACAATGGCAATGTTAGTGCTTGCCTATCTGATCGTCACATTGACCGTTCAGGGGGCACGGTTTATCAAGCGTTTTTACGTCAGGCGTTTTGCCAACAATATCAACCGCCGGATGAAGGGCGTGCTTTATGCCAATCTGGTGCGGGAGAGCCGTGCTTCTCTGGAAAAGGAAGGCGCCGGGGAATTGATGACAAAGACCATCTCCGATGTGGACGATTGTGTGGAGGGAATGCGGAAATTCACCACTGAAATTTTCGATACCGGTGTGGTGATGGTCGGCTATGCGGTTATGCTTTTTGTGTATGACTGGCGTTTGGCGCTGCTCAGTCTGCTCTTTACCCCCATTTCCTATTTCTGCGCGGCGTGGATGAAGAAGCCTGTGCAGCGTGCCGGGGCAACCTATAAAAAAGCGGCGGGGGCACTCAGCGCCGCCACGTTGGATCGTGCGGAAAATGCCGTGACCTACCGCATATACGGCTGCGAGGACGCAAGAGCGGAGCGTTACGAAGATGCGCTGAAAAACTATGAAAAGACAGCCGTGCGCTCCAATGTCTGGCAGTACGCACTGCCGCCTCTGTATCTGGCTGCATCGGAGGCGGGCGTGTTGTTTATCCTGTGGCTCGGCGCGAAAAATGTGTTGGGAACCGGGTGGAACACATGGGACATTGCGGCGTTTACGACCTTCCTCTCCTGCTTTACAAAGCTGACGGTCAAATCCTCCAAGGTTGCAAAGCTGTTCAACTCCGTGCAGAAAGCCGAGGTTTCATGGAAGCGGATCCGGCCGTTGATGAAATTGCCCGAACCGCTGGAGCCGCTGGAGATCCCTTCGCCTGCGGATGTGACCCTTGAGAATCTGTCCTTTGCTTACGGGGAGGAACCGATTTTCTCAGGGCTTTCCCTGACGGCGCACCCCGGTGAGATAATCGGTGTGACCGGCCCCGTTGCATGCGGCAAGTCTACACTTGGACGGGTGTTTCTCTGCGAAGCGCCGTATGGCGGCTCGGTTCGTTTTGGCAAAAGGGAGTTTTCGGATTTTTCTCCACGGGAAATTGCCGGGACGGTGGGATATCTGGGACATGATCCCGAACTCAGCACCGATTCTGTGAAAAATAATGTTCTGTGCGGCAGCGAACAGGACGCCATGCCATATCTTGCGGAAACCATGTTGAAAGACGAAGTGCTGTCCATGGAAAAAGGCATTGAAACCGTGGTCGGAAACAACGGCGTGCGTCTTTCCGGTGGACAGGCGCAGCGGCTGGCGCTTTCAAGAACGCTGGCACACCCGCGCCCGGTGCTGATTCTGGACGATCCTTTTTCCGCGCTTGACCGCAGGACGGAGGATGCAGTATTTTCAAATCTCAGGGAATATGGAAAAGATAAGGTGGTTTTCCTGATTTCCCACCGGCTGTATCATTTTCCGCAGATGCAGAAGGTGATATTTATGGAGGACGGAAAAACGACCGTCGGCACGCATGACGAGCTGATGGCGTCCGTTCCGGCGTATCGAAGGCTTTACGAGAGCCAGACAGGAGGTGACCGACATGAAGAACAAGAATAAAACAGGTGTATTTGCGGCTGTCAAAGAGGCGGCGTTTACACATCGTATTCTCACCGTGGGAACTATTTTGTGTGTGGCGGCGTCGGTGATTGCTTCTTTAGTTCCTCCGCTGCTGCTTGCCCGGGTGATCGACCGCCTGACGGGAGGGCTTCCGCTGACATTTACCGCTGTGCTTCTCTATTTCGGAAGTCTGGTGCTGGAGGGTGTGTTCTCCTCGGCACAGGAAACCCTTCTTGTGTTGTTCGGTCAGAAAATGACCCATGCCCTGCGCTCCGAAATGTCGCAAAAGCTCACACGCCTGCCTGCAAGCACGCTGGTTGCACAAAATCCCGGCGAAGTTGCCGCACGCTTTTCGGGTGATGTGGATACTGTGGAAGCGCTCTTTACCTCCGGCATCATCAGCATGGTTGCGGATGCCTGCCGTATCCTTTCAATTCTGGTGGTCATAGCGGTAAAAAATACCGGACTTGCCCTTGTTTTACTGGTGGTGCTTCCGCTCTTTGCCGTCTTTACACGCCATGTGCAAAAGAGAATGCTTGTGGCGCAGCTTGACAATCGCCGCGCTGTTGCCGCAGTATCCGGACAGGTGCCGGAAACGCTGCACAATATCCGCACCATACACGCGCTCGGAATGGAGACCTACATGGAGCGCCGCTACGACCGGCGCATCGGCGAAAGCTACGCCGCCGTGGAGAAAACGAACTTCTACGACGCAATATACTCCCCCGTGGTGTTTTTACTGAACGCCGCAGTGGTCGGAATTGTGATGCTGCTTTCCGCCTCCGGCAAAGCGGAGGTTCTGGCGCTGTTCGGCATGTCGGTCGGTACTTCCGTTGCCGTTATCAACTACATTTCCCGGATTTTCTCCCCGATTGAAAGTCTCGGAATGGAGATACAGACGATCCAGTCGGCAATGGCGGGTGTGAAGCGGATCGATGCCTTTCTCGACCAGCCGGAACGCGCGATTCCATCCGAGCGCGAAGATGCGGCGAGAGGAGATGTTGTCCTGTCCCATGTCACTTTTGGCTATGGGGACAAACCCGTGCTGCGTGATTTTTCCATGACCGTAAGGGAGGGCGAGCAGGTGACGCTGATCGGCAGAACCGGAGCCGGGAAAAGTACGGTGTTCCGTCTGCTGCTGGGGCTTTACCGGCCGGAGGCTGGCACCATCACCATCGGCGGGGTGGATGTGGCGGAAATTACCGACCGTGAAAGGCGCTCCTGTATCGGCTGTGTGGAACAGCATTTCTCTCGTGTGCAGGGCACCATATTGGAGCAGATTACGTTGGGAGATCCCGGTATCACGGAGGAAATGGCGCAGAATGCGGCAAAGCTTGCCGGAATTGACGAGACCATCCGGTCATTTCCCGACGGTTACGCAACACCATGCACGGACGAAATATTTTCGCAGGGAGAGTGGCAGCTATTGTCCATTGCCCGCGCCGCCGCGGCGAATCCGTCGGTGCTTCTCCTTGATGAAATCACCGCCAATCTGGATGCGGAAACCGAGGCGCGTGTACTGAAAGCGCTCCGCCGCGCGTCCGAAGGCCGCACCGTGCTTTCCATCTCCCACCGCATTTATGAAAATCTGGGCGGCAGAACCGTCGAGATCAAGCCGGGGGAATGAATAAGACTATCACGGCATTAAAAAATGGGGTAGGACCAGAAACGGTCTTACCCCAGCTTGCAGGAGGATTTTAAGGATTCTACACCTTTCCTTAATTCAGCATCCAATTCAGCGTGCTTCATGTCTCCGATTGCTGTCGGTCTTACAGATGGGAGATGCAGATTCAAAGGTAGACCTCTTGTAAGAACGATCTGGCTGTAAAGCATCTGAATTGCGCTGGAGGGAGAAATACCTAACTGCGCCAAAATATTTTCTGCATTTTCTTTTAGTCCTGTATCAATACGTGCATAAACGGCTGATGTATTTGCCATAAAATTCACACTCCTTTTCATATAGCATATCCAATATTACAGGCAAATGCAAGCAATCGCAAGCAAAAAAATTTTTTTAAAAAGCGGATCAGTGGACGTTTTACATAGAGGTTTTTAAAGAGATGTTAATTTTTAATGTAAAACAGAAAAGCACGGTGTCCGACGGATTCATTGAAAAAAATACATTTCCATGATATGATTTTATCATGTTCGATTCTGTGGCATATACGGAATTTCGTGATTTATATCAGGGGATAGATAACGGAGGAAAAAAGGATGGTAGATACCAAAAAAGAGCAGGAACGAGATGAACTGCACCGCGCAATATGGGCTATTGCGGACGAACTGCGTGGGGCGGTTGATGGCTGGGACTTCAAAAATTATGTTCTTGGTACGATGTTCTATCGTTACATTTCCGAAAATTTGTGTAACTACATAAACAGCGGTGAGATTGATGCAGGCAATACCGATTTTGACTTTACAAAAATGCCGGATGAAGATGCGGAAGAAGCAAGAGAAGGATTGGTGGAGTCAAAAGGCTTTTTTATCCTGCCGAGCGAACTGTTCTGCAATGTTCGCGCCAATGCTGCGAACGATGATAACTTAAACGAAACACTGGAGCGTGTGTTCCGGCATATAGAGGAATCAGCAAAAGGCAGTGAGGCAGAGAGTGACTTTGCCGGACTGTTTGATGACTATGACGTAAACAGCAACAAATTGGGATCTACGGTTCCAAAACGTAATGAAAAACTTGTAAAGCTGCTGAACGGCGTAGGTGAAATGAATCTGGGAGATGTCAAAGACCATTCCATTGATGCCTTTGGTGATGCATACGAGTATCTTATGACCATGTACGCATCAAACGCCGGGAAATCGGGTGGAGAGTTTTTTACTCCGGCAGATGTTTCCGAACTGCTTACACGCCTTGGAACTGTGGGAAAAACAGAAATCAATAAAGTGTATGATCCGGCTTGCGGTTCCGGCTCGCTATTGTTGAAGGCTGAGAAAATTCTCGGCAAGGATGCAATCCGCAACGGATTTTATGGGCAGGAAATCAATATCACAACCTACAACCTGTGCCGCATTAATATGTTTCTGCATGATGTGGGATTTGATAAGTTTGATATTGCCTGTGAAGATACCCTGCTCAGTCCGCAGCACTGGGATGATGAACCGTTTGAGCTGATTGTTTCAAATCCACCGTATTCCATCAAATGGGCGGGGGATGAAAACCCTTTGCTCATCAATGATCCTCGTTTTGCTCCGGCAGGAGTTCTGGCACCGAAGAGCAAGGCTGATATGGCATTTATCATGCACAGCCTGTCATGGCTTGCCGCCAACGGAACTGCCGCTATCGTATGCTTTCCAGGCATTATGTATCGTGGCGGAGCAGAGCAGAAAATCCGACAGTATTTGATTGATAATAACTATATAGACTGCGTGATTCAGTTGCCCAGCAACTTATTTTTCGGTACTTCAATTGCAACCTGCATTATGGTAATGAAGAAAAACAAGGCGGACAACAAGACGTTGTTTATTGATGCTACCGATGAATGTGTGAAGGTTACCAACAATAACAAGCTTACGCCAAAGAATATCGATCGGATTGTAGATGTGTTTGCAAAACGGGAAGAAGTGGAGCATTTTGCACATTTGGCAAGCTATGAGGAAGTGTCCGGTAATGATTACAATTTGTCTGTGTCCACTTATGTGGAAGCCGAGGACACCCGAGAGAAAATCGACATTGTGAAGTTGAATGCGGAAATCAAGGAAATTGTTGCTCGTGAGCAAGTGCTCCGTGATGAGATTGATAAGATTATCGCAGAAATTGAGGTGGATGCATGAGCAGATTAGATGAGTTAATTGCGAAATTGTGTCCGGATGGGGTTGAAATACATGAACTTCAAGAATTATTTACTACGAGAAATGGATACACGCCTTCTAAATCCAAAAGTGAGTTTTGGGAAAATGGAACAGTACCTTGGTTTAAGATGGACGATATAAGAGCAAATGGTAATATATTATCTGATGCACTTCAGCATGTGAACGAATGTGCAGTAAAAGGACAATTATTTCCCGAAAATTCAATTATAGTAGCAACTTCGGCAACTGTTGGAGAACATGCACTTATAACAGTTCCATCACTTGCAAATCAGAGATTTACCTATCTAATGGTTAAACCCGAATATGAAGATAGATTTATACCTAAATTTTTGTTTTATTATTGTTACAAACTTGACGAGTACTGTTTGCAAAATTTGAATCAATCGAGTTTTGCATCCGTTGACATGAAAAAGTTTGCCAAGTTTAAGTTCCCTGTACCTCCTCTGGAGGTACAACGTGAAATAGTCCATATTTTGGACTCTTTCACGTTACTTACAGCCGAGCTAACCGACAAACTTACAGCCGAGCTAACAGCTCGGAAGAAACAGTATAATTTTTACAGGGACACTTTAATACAAAAAGAGTGTAATTCTGAAAAAGTTAAGCTGAATACTATTTGTGAAATTTATGACGGAACACATCAAACACCCAAATATACTAACAGTGGAATACCGTTTGTGAGCGTAGAAAATATTGATGATTTGTACGGAACACAAAAGTTCATTTCACCAGAGGCTTATGCGAAATATAAAATTAAACCTCGCATAGGTGATGTTTTTATGACAAGGATTACTGCAGGCATTATCGGAAAATGTACAGTGGTAGATCGCGATGATGATTTAGCCTATTATGTTTCGCTTGCATTGTTGCGTCCCAATACAGAAGTTCTTGATAGCAAGTATTTGAAGTATTATCTGGAAAGCGGTTGGGGTCGAAGAGAATTAAGTAAATGGATTTTGTGGGATGCAACACCTACAAAAATAAATAAGGATGATATTGGAAGAGTGCTCATTTCTGTTCCACCGCTTGATACGCAAAAAAGGTTGGTACAGGTAATTGAACATTTCGATGCCATCTGCACTGATCTAAACATTGGCTTGCCAGCCGAAATTGAAGCACGTCAGAAGCAATATGAATATTATCGCGATTTGCTCTTGACATTTGCTGAAACGGGTAACACGCTATTGACAGACAGACAGACAGACAGACAGACAGACAGACAGACAGACAGACAGACAGA